>NZ_VSRQ01000004.1:0-909026 GCF_008121305.1 Actinomadura decatromicini
CAGCGCCTCGACCGGAAACCGCGACTCCTCATCCACCACCGCCGCGAAAGGAGCGATCTTGGCATCGGCCAGCTCACGCACCGTCCCCCGCAGCAGCTCATGCTCCTCCGACGGCGCGTACGCGGGATAGTCGCTCATCGTTCCCCATTTAGTTTGACGACCAATATTTGAACGCCAAAATAAAGGAGGGCGGCACGACGCGTCAAGGCCGCGCCGGTCGGCGCGGCCTGCGGACACGCTGCTGGAGCAGGGTTCGAACCTGCATGACGTGGTCCAGAGCCACGCATCCTGCCGTTGGATGATCCAGCACCGGGTGCCCGCCGACGGGCGGTGGCGTCCGCCCGCTCGGGCACGGCGGACCGGCCGGGGGTCGTTACTCCCGCCGGTCCAGTCCAGAGCCGCACCCGGGAATCGAACCCGGTCCGCCTGGTTGGAGGCCAGGAGTCTCAACCACTTCGACCTGTGCGGCGCAACGCAACACCGATAACGCGAATTCATGCCATTCGGTTTGCGTTACCCATATGGTGCGCGACAGGTGCGGAGGCGCGCAATCGAATTACGCCGCGGTGCCGCACCGGGGCCGTTCCCAGGGCGGCCCCGATGCGGCGGCGGCGGACGTCAGATGGCCCTGCGGCGGGTTCGCGCGAAGCGTCCGCGCCCAGGGATCAGCAAACGCTGAAGGACGCGGAACGGCAGTGTGACAACGGCGATGACCGCGCCCACGACGGCGCTGAGAACACCCGCGACGGTTCCGGCGACGGCGCTGAGCGCTGCACTGATGCGGCGCATGGGATTCACTCCTTCGAGTCGTCCTGACTCGCCCATACCCCGTTCCAGAGATTTACACGTTTTTTGCGCCGACGATGACCGTGGCGTGGAATTCGTCGGAGACCGCGACATCGGCGCGGAGGCCGCCGCGCTCCACGGCCGCGACCGCGTTCGGAACCTGGCGCTCGCTCGTCTCGAACAGCAGCCGCCCGCCCGGCGCGAGCCATTCCGGCGCCCCGGCGGTGACGCGGCGCAGCACGGCGAGGCCGTCCGCGCCGCCGTCGAGCGCGACGCGCGGCTCGTGCACCCGCGCCTCGACCGGCATCAGCGCGATCTCCCCCGCCGGGACGTAGGGCACGTTCGCGAGCAGCACGTCGACCCGGCCGCGCAGCGCGCCCGGGAGCGGCTCGAACAGGTCGCCCTCGTGGACGTGCCCGCCGAGCGGCGCGAGGTTGCGGCGCACGCAGCGCACCGCCGCCGGTTCCACGTCGGCGGCGTGCAGCTCGTACTCGTCCAATTGGGAGGCGAGGGCGGCGCCCAACGCGCCCGAGCCGCAGCACAGGTCGACGACGACGGGACGGACAGGCAGGTCCAGCGAGGCGGCCCGCCGGACGAGGAACTCGGTGCGCCGCCTCGGGACGAACACGCCGGGATCGACGGCGACGCGGAGCCCGCAGAACTCGGCCCAGCCGAGGACGTGTTCGAGCGGCAGCCCTTCGGCGCGCCGCTCCACCATCCCCGGCACGTCGGCGGGGGTCGCGGCCGTCTCCAGGATCAGGCGGGCCTCGTCCTCGGCGAAGACGCATCCGGCGGCGCGGAGCCTGGCGGCGACGGCGGATTCGGTGAGCGGCATAGTCATGATCGGCCAAAACGATAGCCGAGCGGCGCAACGCTCCGCCCGCCCGCGGTGTTTCGCGGACATGAGCATTTACGCGGACAGAGTCGCGGAGGCCGACTGGGCGGCGCTCGCCACGGAGATGGACGCCTACGGCAGCGCCCTGACGCCCCCGCTCCTCACCAAGGAGGAATGCGCGGACATCGCCGACCTCTACGACGAGGTGGAACGGTTCCGCTCGACCATCGACATGGAGCGGTACCGGTTCGGCTCCGGCCAGTACCGGTACTTCGCCGAGCCGTTCCCGGAGCCGGTCGGCGAGCTGCGCGCGGCGCTGTATCCGCGCCTGCTGCCGATCGCGCGGGAGTGGGCGGCGCGGCTCGGACGTCCCGCGCCCTGGCCGGACACGCTCGCCGAATGGCTCGACGAATGCCACGCGGCCGGGCAGACGAAGCCGACCCCGATCCTGCTGCGCTACGGCCCGGAGGGCTGGAACGCGCTGCACCGCGACCTGTACGGCGACCTGGTGTTCCCCATGCAGGTCGTGATCGGCCTGGACGAGCCCGGCGTCGACTACACCGGCGGCGAGTTCCTGATGGTCGAGCAGCGGGCCCGCGCCCAGTCCCGGGGGACGGCGACGCTCCTCCCCCGCGGGCACGGGCTGGTGTTCACGACGCGGGAGCGTCCCGTCCGGACGAAGCGCGGCTGGTCGGCGGGGCCGATGCGGCACGGGGTGAGCGTCGTCCGGTCGGGCCGCAGGCGGACGCTCGGCCTGGTCTTCCACGACGCGGCCTGACGGCCCGCGCGCGCCCGGTTCGCGGCGTCCGGTTCGCGGCGTCCGGTTCGCGGCGTCCAGTTCGCGGCATCCCCGAGGCGCGGCGACAATGGAGGGTCGCCCAAGACGAGGGGTTGCCGGTTGTCTCCGACGCTCGACCTCAAGGCCGACTGCGCGAACTGCTTCGGGCTGTGCTGCGTCGCACTGCCCTTCGCCCGGTCGGCCGATTTCGCCGTGGACAAGAAGGCGGGCGAACCGTGCCGGAACCTCCGCGCCGACTTCCGCTGCGGCGTCCACGCCGAACTGCGCGAGCGCGGGTTCGCGGGCTGCACGGTCTTCGACTGCTTCGGGGCCGGGCAGAAGGTGTCGCGGGAGACGTTCGGCGGACGCGACTGGCGGAGCGATCCGGGCCTCGCCCGCGAGATGTCCGCGGTGTTCCCGGTGATGCGGCAGCTCCACGAACTGCTGCGATACCTGGACGAGGCCGTCGCGATGCCCGCCGCCGAACCCGTCCGCGACGACCTGCGCGAGGCGTTGGACCGCGTCGTCCGCCTCACCGAGGGCGCACCGGCGGAACTCGCCGCGCTGGACGTCCGGGAGGTGCGGGGCGAGGTCAACGTCCTCCTCCTGCGCGTCAGCGAACTGGCCCGCGCCGACGTCCCGCGACGCGGAAAGGACCGGCGGGGCGCGGACCTCATCGGCGCGAAGCTGAAGGGCGCCGACCTGCGCGGGACCGACCTGCGCGGCGCCTATCTGATCGCCGCCGACCTGCGCGGCGCGGACCTGCGGGGCGCCGACCTGATCGGGGCGGACCTGCGGGACGCCGACCTGCGCGGCGCCGACCTCACCGGAGCGATCTTCCTCACCCGGCCCCAGCTCGACGCCGCCCGGGGCGACGCCGGCACGCGGCTCCCGGCGGCGCTCGGCCGCCCCGCCCACTGGCCGGGCCGTCCCGCCCGCTGACCCGACCGGCCCGCTGACCGGACCGACCGGACCACCCCTTGACCGACATGCCGGTTTAGCCCCGACGACCAGGGGAATTTCCGGGGCGCACGTCATCGGGGGGCTGCGTGACGCAGGTGAGATGGTGGGGCACGGGGACGGTGGCGCTCGCGCTGCTGGTCCTCTGCTCCGTGCCGCCCTTGCTGGACCGCGCGCTCGGCAGCGGCGGACGGCGCCTCGCGCCCGGCACGGTCGTGTCCATCGGCACGGCGCAGAACGGCGTCCGTCCGGTGACGGTGACCGTGCTTCGCGCCGGATGGGTGCTCAGCGAGGCGGACACGTCGCTGACCAGCAACGCCAAGCTGCTCAGCGACGACGTCGTGTTCAACCTCAGCGTGGTCGTCCCGCTGTCCTCGCTGGACGCGCGGAAGCTGTGGGACGGTCTCGGCCGCATCGTCGCCGCCGGGGGCCGCGCGCGGCTCGCGACCGCGCCCGTGCCCGTCATCACGGCGCACGGCATGACCGGACTGACCGGGCGCATCATCGGACGCGACCGCGCCGGAGTCGCCGCCGTCTTCGCCACCGACACGCTCGGCGCGACGGTCACGGCGGCCGGTCCGCCGCCCGCGTTCCGCGAGGCGGCCGCCGAGGTCGAGGCGATGGCGCGGACCGTCACGGTCACGGCGCCCTAGCCGTGACCCACGAGGCCGTGGACGACGAGTCCCAGACCACGCGTCCGGCGCGCGGCGGCGTGCCGCTGACGCGGCGCCCGGCGTTCTGGCTGTGGGCGGCGGTCTGCCTGATCGGCGGGTGGATCGCGATCACCGGACTGGACGCCGCCGTCCGCGCGTTCCCGGCGGGCGCCGTCGCGGGGGCCGCGCTGCTCACGCCGACGCTGATGATCGGGGTATGGGCCCTGCGGCGGCTGCATCCCGTCCGGACCCGTCCGATCGGGTACTCGCTGGTCGCCGTGGCGTGGGGCGCGTTCGCCGCGTTCGGGCTGGCGCTGCCCGCGAACGCGGCGTTCCAAGCGGTCCTGTCGAAGACGGCGGGGCCCGGCTTCAACTCGGAATGGGGCGCGGCGATCGCGGCCCCGGTGAACGAGGAGACCCTCAAGCTGCTCGGCGTGCTGACGCTGGCGCTGATGGCGCCGACCTCGATCCGCGGCCCGCTGGACGGCTGGGGCTACGGCGCGCTCACCGGGCTCGGCTTCCAGATCGCGGAGAACTTCCTCTACGTCCTGAACACGATCGTGCTGACCGGGGCGACGCAGGACCTGCACGCCGCGTTCTTCTCGTTCGGCGGCCGGGTGATCGGCGGCGCCTGGTGGAGCCACTGGGCGATGACGGCGGTCGCCGGGGCCGGGCTCGGCTGCCTGCTCGGCCGCGCGACCCGGACGACCGCCGTCCTCGCCGCCGGGGCGTTCGTGCTGGCGATGGCGCTGCACGCCTGGTGGGACGCGCCCATCCTGGTGGGCCTCGGGATGCTGGTCCTGAAGGGCCTGCCGATCCTGCTCGCCGCCGTCGTCACGTACCGGCTGGCGCGGCGGCGCTACCTGACGCACTTCCGGCGGACCGCGTACGCCGAGACGGTCCGCGGCGTGTTCGTCCCGGGTGAGGGCCACGTGCTCGCGCACCGCAAGTGGCGGCGGAAGGAGCGGTGGGACGTCCCGGCCGGCGAGCCGCGCCGCCTCCTCGCCCGGCTCCGCGCCACCGAGCTGGAGCTGATCGAGGACGGCCTCGGCGGCCTGGAGCACGACCCGCGGACGGCCGACCTGCTGCGCGACGACGTCCGCGACCTCCGCCGTCACCTCAACTCCTGCCCGTCCCCGCCGCGCGTCGCCTGAACCGGGAAGCGCCTGAACCGGGAGCGCCTGAACCGGGAGCGCGCCTGGACCAGGAGCACGGCGCCGCACACGGCGGCGGCGAGGAACGGCGCGACCGCCGACCCGCCGGACGCGAACGCGCCCATCGCGGCGACCCCCGCCGACGCGCCGAACTGCCGGACGGCGTTGAGCAGCCCTCCGGCCGCGCCCGCCGTCCCGTCCGGCGCGGCGGCGACCACCGTCGTGGCGAGCGCGGGCAGCGCGAACGACACCCCGAAACCCGTGCACAGCAGAGCGGGGATGAGCGCCGGGTAGCCCGCGCCGTCCAGCAGCGCGACGCCGAACAGCACGCCGCCGAGGGTCAGCAGCGCGAGCCCGCCGAGCACCGGCGGCCGGGCGCCCGTCCTCGCGACGATCCGGCCGGTGAGCAGCGGGTTGAACGCGAACGGCAGCGTCATCGGCAGGAACGCGAGGCCCGTCTGGAGCGCGCTCAGGCCGAACTCCCGCCGGAACACCAGCGGCAGGACGAACAGGATTCCCGTCATGGCGAAGTTGACCGCCGCGCCCGCCGCCAGCGCCGCGCGCATGCCGCGCGCCCGCAGGACGTCCGGGACGAGCACCGGCGCCGCGCTCCGCCGTTCCCGCGCCGCGAACGCCGCGCCCGCCAGCGCCGCGCCCGCCGCCGAGCACAGCGCGTGGCCGGCCGCCCCGGAGCCGAGGGCGATCAGCGCGTCCGTCAGCAGCCCGGCCACGGCGCACGCGAGGAGCTGCGCCACGGGATCGACGGTCCGCCGCCCGCGCGGGCACCGGACGGCCCGTCCGCCGACGAGGACGAGCACGGCCGCCGCGAGCGGCACGTTGATCAGGAAGATCGCGCGCCATCCGGCGAGCCCGACCAGCGCGCCGCCCGCGACGGGCCCGGCCGCGAGCGCCGCGCCGCTGGTCGCCGCCCACGCGGCGACGGCCCGCGCCCGCTCCGCCGGGTCCGGGTACAGCCGCGCGATCATCGCCATGGACGCGGGCACGCAGGCGGCGGCCGCGACGCCGAGCGCGGCGCGGAGCGCGACGAGCGTCCACAGGTCCGGCGCGGCGGCGCTGAGCAGCGACCCGGTTCCGAACGCGGCGACGCCCGCGCGGAACACGCGGTGTGCGCCGTACCGGTCGGCGACCGCGCCCGCCGAGAGGAGGAGGGCGCCGAACACGACGGTGTATCCGGTGACGGCCCATTGCAGGCCGGTGATCGTCCCGTGCAGGGAGCGGGCGAGGTCGGGTTCCGCGACCGACAGGACCGTCGTGTCGAGCAGGACCATGAAGTAGCCGAGCGAGACGCCGAGCAGCGCGCTGCGGCGGCTCGCGGCGGACGGCGGGCCCACGGGCGTGGGCGAGAGGACAGCGCTCATGACCGCCCAGTCTCGGAAGCGGCGCCGTCCCGCTCCACCGGCGACGCCGCATGCCGCGTTCGGAATAGCCGAACGCCCGGCCCGGGTTGGCACGGGCATGGACCTGCGCCAGCTCCGGACGTTCGAGGCCGTCATCGCCCACCGGACCGTGACGGCCGCCGCCGACGCGCTCGACCTCGCGCCATCGTCGGTGTCGGAGCAGGTCCGCGCGCTGGAGCGGTCGCTCGGCGTGGCGCTGTTCGAGCGCGGCCCGAAGGGCATGCGGCTCACCGCGGCGGGCGAGCGGATGCACGCCTGGGCCGGACGCCTGCTCCAGCAGGCCGAGCAGGCCCGCCGCGAGGTGACCGGGGAGCGTCCGGCGCTGCGGCTCGGCGCGCTGGAGACCATCGCGGCGACGCACGTCCCCGGCGTGCTGGCGCGGCTCGCCGAGCGGCGGCCCGGCCTGCGGGTGGACGTCCGGTCCGACGCGGCCCGCGACCAGCTCCTCGCCGCCGTCGCCGCCGGGGACCTGGACGCGGCGCTCCTCCTCGACACCGGCGACGCCGTCGGCGGGCTCGGCTTCCCGGCCCCGCCCGCCCCGCTGGACCACGTCGACCTGGAGGACGTCCCGCTCGCGCTCGTCGCCGCGCCCGGCCACCGGCTGGCCGCCTCCGCGCGCTTGGGGCCCGCCGACCTGGGCGACGAGAAGCTGCTGGTCAACGTCCCGGCGTGCTCGTTCTGGCTGGCCGGGGAACGGCTGTTCGGCGGCGCCGTCGAACGGGTCAGGGCCGGGAGCGTGACGGTCATGGCGGCGTGGGCGGAACAGGGGCTCGGCGTGGCGCTCGTGCCGGAGTTCGCCGTCCGCGACCGGATCGCCGCCGGGACGCTGGCGAGGCTCGCGCTGGACGCGCCCGCCCTGCGCCTCCGCCTCGTCTGGCGCGCCGACCGCGAGGCACTCCCCGGCCTGCGCGAGATGCTCTACGCCGCGAGCGCCTGACCCCGGGACGGCTCGCGTTTGCCCCAACCGGCCCCGGGTACCCGCCCAGCGTCGATCAGTGCTCGGCCAGGGGAGACGCGATGGGACGAAGGGGCGCGGCACGGGCCGAGCGGCTGGAGGACCTCGCCTGGGGCGTCAACGACCGCCTCGGCTCCACCGAGTTCCTCCGCCGGAACCTGCGGAAGGCGTTCCCGAAGCACTGGTCGTTCCTGCTCGGCGAGATCGCGCTGTACTCGTTCATCGTCCTGCTCATCACCGGCGTGTACCTGACGCTGTTCTTCCGGCCCGGCGGCATGACCGTCGTCTACGACGGCTCGTACGCGCCGCTCAAGGGCATCGAGATGAGCGAGGCGTACGAGTCCACCGTGCACCTGTCGTTCGACGTGCGGGGCGGGCTGCTGATGCGGCAGATCCACCACTGGGCGGCGATCCTGTTCCTCGCGGCGATCTCGATCCACCTGATGCGGATCTTCTTCACCGGCGCGTTCCGCAAGCCCCGCGAGATCAACTGGCTGATCGGCGTCACGCTGTTCGGGCTGGCGCTGGCCGAGGGGTTCGCGGGGTACTCCCTGCCCGACGACCTGCTGTCCGGCACCGGGCTGCGGATCATGCAGGGCATCGTGCTGTCGATCCCCCTGATCGGGACGTACGCGAGCCTGTGGGTCTTCGGCGGCGAGTTCCCGGCGAGCGAGACGTTCATCCCGCGCCTGTTCACGGTGCACATCCTGCTCGTCCCGGCCCTGCTGCTCGCGCTCATCACCGCGCACCTGATGATCCTCTGGCACCAGACGCACACGATCTGGCCCGCGCGGGGACGCCGCGAGCGTGCGGTCACCGGCGAGCCGACGTTCCCGAGCTTCGCCGCGCAGAGCGCCGCCTACTTCCTCTACACGTTCGGGGTGCTCGCGCTGCTGGCGACGGTCGCGCAGATCAACCCCATCTGGCTGTACGGGCCCTACGTGCCGGACCAGGTGTCCGTCGGCTCGCAGCCCGACTGGTACGTCGGGTTCCTCGAAGGGTCGCTGCGCATCATGCCCTCCGCGTCGACGACCCTGTTCGGGCACACGGTGTCGTGGAACGTGCTGCTGCCCGCCGTCGTCCTGCCGGCCGTGTTCCTGACGCTCATCGCGCTCTACCCGTTCTTCGAGCGCTGGGCGACGGGAGACGAGCGCCTGCACCACCTGCTGGACCGTCCGCGCAACGCCGCGACCCGGACGGCGATCGGCGCCGCCGTCATCGCCTGGTACGGGAACCTGTGGGCGGCGGGCGGCAACGACGTCATCTCCGAGGTGTTCCACATCCGCCTCTTCTGGACGACGTGGTTCTTCCGCGCCGGCTTCTTCGTCGCCCCGCTGCTGGCGTTCACCGTGACCCGACGGGTCTGCCTCAGCCTGCAACGCCGCGACCTGGACAAGCGCGAGGAGGGCGTGGAGAGCGGCCTCGTGTCGCTGACCCCGGACGGCGGCTTCACCGAGCGGCACGAGCGGCCGTCCGCCGACGAGGGGGCCCTGCTGCGGACGCGGCGGCCCGGCGAGCTCGTCGCCCCGTACCCGCACCACCTGATCCCGCTGCCCACGCCCGACCGCGCCCGCACCCAGGTCCGGACGCGCGTCAACCGCTTTTACCTCAACTACCAGAGCGAGGCGGACGGCGGCGGCCAGGGCGACCTGAGCCACGACTCCCGCGAGGACAGCCAGTAGGGGCGGGTCAGTCCGGGAGGGCGAGTTCGGCCTGCTCCGGCGACTGCTTCGGCGGGTAGTGCAGGTCGAACGCCGGGCGCAGCGACCGGATCCGCGGCATCGACGTGAAGTTGTGCCGCGGCGGCGGGCACGACGTCGCCCATTCCAGCGAGCCGCCCGCGCCCCACGGGTCGTCCACGGAGACCCTCTCGCCGCGCCGCCAGGTGAGCAGGACGTTCCACAGGAACGCGAACGTCGACGCGCCCAGGACGAACGACCCGACCGACGCAACGAAGTTCAGCGTGGCGAACTGGTCGGGGTAGTCGGCGTACCGGCGCGGCATGCCCTCCGCCCCCAGCCAGTGCTGGACGAGGAACGTCGTGTGGAAGCCGACGAACAGCGTCCAGAAGTGGATCTTCCCCCAGGTCTCGTTCAGCATCTTCCCGGTCATCTTCGGCCACCAGAAGTAGAAGCCGCCGAACATGGCGAACACCACCGTCCCGAACAGGACGTAGTGCAGGTGGCCGACGACGAAGAACGAGTCGGTGAGGTGGAAGTCCAGCGCCGGGGACGCGAGGATCACCCCGGTCAGCCCGCCGAACAGGAACGTCGTGAGGAACCCGAGCGCGAACAGCATCGGCGTCTCGAACGACAGCTGGCCCTTCCAGAGCGTCCCGACCCAGTTGAAGAACTTGATCCCGGTCGGAACGGCGATCATGAACGAGGTGATCGAGAAGAACGGCAGCAGCACCTGCCCGGTGGCGAACATGTGGTGCGCCCAGACCGTCATCGACAGCCCGCTGATCGCGATGGTCGCGGCGACCATGCCGAGGTAGCCGAACAGCGGCTTGCGCGCGAACACCGGGATGATCTCGGTGACGATCCCGAAGAACGGCACCGCGACGATGTAGACCTCGGGATGGCCGAAGAACCAGAACAGGTGCTGCCAGAGCAGGGCACCGCCCGTCGCGCCGTCGTAGATGTGCGCGCCGAGCCTCCGGTCCGCCTCCAGCGCGAACAGCGCCGCCGCCAGCACCGGGAACGCGATGATGATCATCAGTGCGGTGAGCAGGACGTTCCAGCAGAAGATCGGCAGCCGGAACATCACCATGCCGGGCGCCCGCATCGCGACGATCGTCGCGATCATGTTGACGCCGGTCAGCGTCGTGCTCACCCCGGACAGGATCAGCCCCATCACCCACAGGTCCTTGCCGTGGCCGGGCGAGAACGTCGCCGAGGTGAGCGGCGAGTAGGCGAACCAGCCGAACGACGCGGCGCCCTCCGGCATCAGGAACCCGGCGAGGACGAGGAGCGCGCCGAACAGGAACAGGTAGTAGCTGAGGGTGTTGAGCCGCGGGAACGCCACGTCCGGCGCGCCGATCTGGAGCGGGACGATCACGTTCGCGAACCCGGCGAACAGCGGCGTCGCGAACAGCAGCATCATGATCGTGCCGTGGACGGTGAACAGCTCGTTGTACCGCTCGGCGCCCATCAGCTGCGTGCCGGGCTCCAGCAGCTCCGCCCGCATCAGCATGGCCATCAGCCCGGCGATCAGGAACATCGCGAACGACGTGGCGAGGTAGAGGTAGCCGACGACCTTGTGGTCGGTCGTCGCGAGGACGTCCCCGATCCGGGTGCCCTTGCGGTGCCGCGCGAGCGCGTCGGCGGTGCTGGTGTCGGTCTCGTCCCGCACGGCCGTCATCGGGTCCCCTCCCTGCTCCCGAGCCCACCGGACCGGTTGCCGGGGAGACCCGTTTCAAACGCGGGCCCGCGCGGGCCGCGGGCGGCGCGGGCGGGCGCTGACGTTTCGCGCCGCCCCGCCGGGTAGGGGCCTGTTTCGGTCCTACTGTTCGCGTGTTTTTCTGCGTGTTCGGAGTCGGAGGAGGCTCGATGAAGGCTGTCACCTGGCACGGAAAGCGGGACGTCCGGGTCGAGAACGTGCCCGACCCGACGATCAAGGAACCGGACGACGCGATCATCAAGATCACCTCGTCCGGGATCTGTGGGTCGGACCTGCACCTGTACGAGGTGCTCGGCCCGTTCATGGGCGAGGGCGACATCCTCGGCCACGAGCCGATGGGGGTCGTCGAGGAGACCGGGCCCGAGGTCACCCACGTCAAGCCCGGCGACCGCGTCGTCATCCCGTTCAACATCTCGTGCGGCCGCTGCCACATGTGCGACATGCAGCTCTACGCGCAGTGCGAGACGACGCAGGTCCGCGAGCAGGGCATGGGCGCGGCGCTGTTCGGCTACACCCGGCTGTACGGGCAGGTGCCGGGCGCGCAGGCCGAGTACCTGCGGGTGCCGCAGGCGCAGTTCGGCCCGATCAAGGTGCCGGACGGCCCGCCCGACGAGCGCTTCGTCTACCTGTCGGACGTGCTGCCCACCGCGTGGCAGGCCGTCGACTGGGCCGACCTCCCCGAGCGCGGGACGCTCGCCGTCCTCGGCCTCGGCCCGATCGGCCAGATGGCGGCGCGCATCGCCCGGGTGCTCGGGCACCGGGTGATCGGGGTGGACCTCGTCCCGGAGCGGCTGGAGATGGCGCGGCGGCACGGCATCGAGGTGATCGACGCCGACGACGCGGACGACGTCCCGGACGCGGTCCGGCAGACCACCGGCGGCCGGGGCCCCGACTCGGTGATCGACGCGGTCGGGATGGAGGCGCACGGCTCGCCCGGCGCGAAGTTCGCGCAGACCGTCACCGGGCTGCTGCCGGGCAACTCCGCCGCGCCGCTGATGTCGCGTGTCGGGGTGGACCGGCTCGCCGCGCTGACCACCGCGATCGAGACCGTCCGCCGGGGCGGGACGATCTCCGTCATCGGCGTGTACGGCGGCATGACCGACCCGCTGCCGATGCTGCGCATGTTCGACAAGGGCATCGCTGTCCGGATGGGCCAGGCGCACGTCAAGAAGTGGATCGGCGACCTGCTCCCGCTGGTCAGCGACGACGCCGACCCGCTCGGCGTGATGGACCTCGCGACGCACCGGCTGCCGCTCGCGGACGCGCCGCGCGCCTACGAGATGTTCCAGAAGAAGCAGGACGGCGCGATCAAGATCCTGCTCCAGCCGAGCACCTGACACACGCGAGAGCCCGGGCGCGACGCGCCCGGGCTCTCATGCGTTCCCGTTCGACCGTTCAGGCGGGCACGTGGTCCTTCTTGCGGGTCCAGTGCCGGTGCTCCTTGACCGCGTCGATCAGCTTGGCCGCGAAGTCGCCGCTCGGCCCCGTCGCGGTGACGACGCCGCTGTCGCTGACCGTCCCGCCGCCGTCCGAGGCGACCTGCACGCCGTTGATCCCGGCGCGGTCCAGCAGCCCGATGCCCGCGTCGAGCGCACCGACCGCCTTGCAGTGGACGAACGCCTCCGCGACGAAGTGCACGGCGTCGCCGTCTGCGGAGAGCGTCCGGACGCTCTGGTCGCCGCCCGGCACGAGCACCGCGTCGTACAGGACGGACGCCACGGTCGGCATCGCCCGCGTCACCTCGACCTGGCCGCCGTTCGCGGCCTGGAGGAACCCGTCCTTCGCGGCGAGGACCTCGCACACGGCCCCGGCGTCGGTCAGCGCCTCGCCGACCGCCGCGACGGCCGCCGAGTCGACCCCGTCCGCGGCCAGGATCGCGATCTTGCGCCCGCGCACCGAGTCGGCGCGGGCGTGCGCCTGGCTGAGCGCGGGCGAACCGCGGCCGTGGTTGGCGCCCGCGGGCGCCTGCGGGGGTTCGACGCCGACGCCCTCGGCGACCGCGACGGCGAGGTCGTGGTCGACGTGGTTGAGCTGCTCCACGACGCCCTCTCGGACGTGCTTGCGCTCGCACTTGCCGAGCTCGAACCGGAACGCGCCGACGATGTGCTCCCGCTCCCAGTCGGCCATGCTGTTCCAGAACAGCGTCGCCTGCGAGTAGTGGTCGGCGAAGCTCTCGCTCCGCTTGCGGACGACGTCGCCGTCCACCCGCTCCTGGTAGTGGGTGAACGAGCCTTCGCCGCCGACCACCGGGCACCCGCCCGACAGCGAGTTCTTGTGGTAGCTGGCCTGGCCCTGGTGGATGTCCATCTGGTGGTAGCCGTCGCGGTGGTGGTTGCGGACGTCGGCCACCGGGCGGTTCACCGGGATCTGCGGGAAGTTCGGCCCGCCGAGCCGGATCAGCTGCGTGTCCAGGTAGGAGAACAGCCGGGCCTGGAGCAGCGGGTCGTTGGTGAAGTCGATGCCGGGCACGACGTTGCCGATGCAGAACGCGACCTGCTCGGTCTCGGCGAAGAAGTTGTCCGGGTTGCGGTCCAGGGTCAGCGTGCCGACCGGCCGCACCGGCACCTCCTCCTCCGGGATGATCTTGGTCGGGTCGAGCAGGTCGAACCCGAACCGGTGCTCGTCCTCGACCGGGACGAGCTGGACGCCGAACTCGTACTCCGGGAAGTCGCCCGCCGCGATCCGGTCCCACAGGTCGCGGCGGTTGAAGTCGGGGTCCTTGCCCGCGATCTTCTGCGTCTCGTCCCAGGCGAGCGAATGCGTGCCGAGCTTCGGCTTCCAGTGGAACTTCACGAACGTCGGACGCCCCTCGGCGTTCACCAGCCGGAACGTGTGGACGCCGAACCCCTCCATCATCGTGTAACTGCGCGGCAGGGCGCGGTCCGACATCAGCCACATCATCATGTGCATCGTCTCGGGCTGGAGCTGCACGAAGTCCCACAGCGTGTCGTGCGCGGACGACGCCTGCGGCATCTCGTTCGGCGGCTCCGGCTTCACCGCGTGCACGAAGTCGGGGAACTTGATGCCGTCCTGGATGAAGAACACCGGCATGTTGTTGCCGACGAGGTCGAAGTTCCCCTGCCGCGTGTAGAACTTCGTCGCGAAGCCGCGGACGTCGCGGACCGTGTCCGCCGACCCGCGCGAGCCCGCGACGGTTGAAAACCGCACGAACACCGGCGTCGACAAGGACGTGTCGCGCAGGAACTCGGCGGTCGTGTAGTCGGCGAGCGACTCGTGCAACTGGAAATGGCCGTAGGCCCCCGAGCCGCGCGCGTGCACGACCCGTTCCGGAATCCGCTCGTGGTCGAAATGGGTGATCTTCTCGCGGAGATGGAAGTCCTCGATCAGGGTCGGGCCGCGTTCGCCCACGGTCAGCGAGTTGTCGGTGTCGTCGACCCTGATTCCCTGGTCGGTGGTGAGCCGCGCGTCCTCCGGGCTCACCCGCCGACGCCGCAACTGCTCCTGCTTGGGGTCCTCGCGGCCGGCGGGGTTGGCCATTGTCAGCTCCCTCGGTGGTGAATGGACACTGGGGCGGCTACCCCGCCAAATCGGGGACATGCGGGCTTTGACCGGACTTTGATTTCCCCCGCCCGCGGGCCGGTCCGCCGCCGGCCCGGCGGCCGGACGCGCCCGGCGTCCACCCCGGACGACCCCGCCCACCGGCCCCTTCCCGCCCCCTTCCGCCGGAATCCGCTACGGTCGGGGCTGCCGCGCAGGCCAGGGGAAGGAAGACTGAGTACACATGGCCGAGAAGGTCATTAGGGTGGACGACATCGACGGCGCCGAAGGCGGCGATGTCGCAAAGCGGGACTTCCAAGTCCTGGGCCGGACGTTCACGATCGACTTGAGCGACGACAACTTCAGCCGCCTGAACGGGACGCTGGACGCGCTCGCGCCCTTCATCGAGAACGCCGTCGAGGTGAAGCCCGCGGGGAAGGGCCGCAAGTCGCCCGCCGCGAAGATCAAGGGCTACACGAACGGCGATGTCCGGGCCTGGGCATTGCGAAGTGACATCGAAGTCTCCGAACGTGGCAAGATATCGGATGAGGTCTATGCTGCATTCATCGAGGCACATCCGGACGCGAAGCCGGAGGCATAGCTAGAGGGAGTCCCCGCATGGCACAGAAGGTCGAAGTCCTTCTCGTGGATGACATCGACGGAGGAGAGGCCGACGAGACCGTCAGCTTTTCCATCGATGGCACCGCATACGAGATCGACCTGAGCAAGAAGAACGCCGCCAAGCTGCGCAACGGCCTGGAGCCGTTCGTCGCCGGCGCCCGCAAGGCGCGCAGGCCCGCCGGACGCGGTGGCCGCGCCACCCGCACCGCGGGCAGCCGCGAGCGCTCCGCCGAGATTCGAGAGTGGGCGAAGAGCCGCGGCATCAAGGTCAATGAGCGGGGCCGTATCCCCGCCAATGTGATCGAGCAGTACGAGGCCGCGCACTAGCGGTCGCGCGCGCCGCCGGGCGAAGTTCCGGCAGGGCCGCAGGGGCCGGGGTGGGGAATTTTCTCCGCACCCCGGCCCCTTACGTGCGCATCGGGCAAATCACCTTTTCGGTACCGCATTCCCCGCGCCGGGACCGCGCCGCGAACCGGCGGTGGCGCCGAACCGCTCCAGAAGGGGGAGAATGCCGGGAATGGTGCGAGACAACACAATAGGCTCGCCGCAGGGGAACGGCCGAGGGGGCAGACCGGCTTGAGAGGCGCGACGCGACGGGACCGTGTCCGTTACTGGTTCGACACCACGATGTCCAAGGGGACGCCGGCGCTGATCGGCTGGCTCGCCCTCGCGTCGGCGGGGCTCGTGCTCGTGGTGGCGACGGCGGCGGTGCTCGTCGCGCCGCGCGACAGCGACGAGAACGGGCACTGGCCCGGCATGGTGTGGCGCAGCCTGCTCCGCACGCTCGACCCGGGGACGATGGGCGGCGACAGCGGCACAGGACCGTTCCTCGCGCTGATGCTGGTGTCCACGATCGGCGGGATCTTCATCGTCAGCTCGCTGATCGGCGTCCTCACCACCGGCCTGGAAGCCAAGATCAGCGAGCTGCGCAAGGGCCGGTCGCGGATCGTCGAGCACGGGCACACCGTGCTGCTCGGCTGGTCGGAGCAGGTGTTCACGGTGGTCGCCGAGCTGGTGGAGGCGAACCAGAGCAAGCGCCGCTCGTGCGTGGCGATCCTCGCCGACCGCGACAAGGTCGAGATGGAGGACGCGATCCGCGCCCGCGTCGGCGACCTCGGCCGCACCCGCATCGTGTGCCGCACCGGCGACCCGCTGAAGGTCGCGGACGTGGAGCTCGTCTCCCCCGGCACCGCCCGCTCCATCATGATCGTCACGCCGGAGGCGGACGACGCCGACACGCGCGTCATCAAGGTGCTCCTGTCGCTCGGCGCCCGGACGTGGGGCCGGACCCGCCCGCACGTGGTCGCGGCCGTGCACGACTCGGCGAACCTGCCGGCGGCGCGGCTCGCGGGCGGGCCGTCCGCGCACGTGATCGACGCCGACGACGTGGCGATCCGGCTGATCGTCCAGTCGCACCGGCAGTCGGGGCTGTCGCAGGTGTGCACCGACCTGCTCGACTTCGCGGGCCACGAGTTCTACATGCGCGCCGAGCCCGCGCTGACCGGGTCGACGTTCGGCGAGTCGCTGTCGGCGTACGAGCTGGGCGTCCCGTCCGGGCTGCGCCGCGCCGACGGGACGGTCCTGCTGAACCCGCCGATGGACACGGTGATCCGGGCGGACGACGAGGTCATCGTCCTGGCCGAGGACGACCTGCTGATCCGGCTCGCCGCGACGCCCGCGCCGCCCGTCAGGGAGTCGGCGATCACGACGGCGACCGTCCGGCCGCCGGTGCCCGAGCGGACCCTGATGCTCGGCTGGAACCACCGCGCCCCGAAGATCATCGAGCTGCTGGACGAGTTCCTCGCGCCCGGCTCCGCCCTCGTCGTCGCCGCGCCGCGCGAGGACCCGACCGGCGGCCTGCGCCCGCCCGCGAACCTCAAGCTCGGCTTCACCCGCGCCGAGCCGACCGAGCGTCCGTCCCTGGAATCCCTGGACGTCGGCTCCTACCAGCGCGTGATCGTCCTGTCCGAGGAGGGCTACGACCGGGAGCACGCCGACGCCCGCACCCTGGTCACGCTGCTGCACCTGCGCGACATGGAGGACGCCCTCGGCGACCCGTCGTCCCCCGACCCGTTCGCGATCGTGAGCGAGATCAACGACGACGCGAACCGGGAGATAGCGCAGGTCACCAAGGCCGACGACTTCGTCGTCAGCGAGAAGCTGATCAGTCTGATGCTCACCCAGCTGAGCGAGAACCGGCACCTGTACGACGTGTTCGCCGACCTGCTCGACCCGGCCGGGTCCGAGATCTACCTCAAGCCCGCCTGCGACTACCTCGCGCCGGGCGCCGAGGCCGACTTCGCGACGCTGATCGAGTCGGCGCGGCGGCGCGGGGAGGTCGCGCTCGGGTACCGGCTGACCGCGCGGTTCCACGAGCCGCCCGGCTACGGCGTCGTCCTGAACCCGGACAAGACGGCCCCGCTGACGCTGTCCGCCGACGACCGGGTGATCGTGCTCGCTGAGAACTGACCGCGGCGCGTCACTCGCCGGGGAGGGTGAGGTCGTGGCCCGCGCGCAGGGCGCTCGTGACGCGGTCGCGCAGCGCCCGCTCGGCGTGGCGCGCGTCGTCGGCCATCCCGCGGATCTCCGCGCCCGCCATCTCGTCCCCGACCGTGCTGGCGAGCAGGTCGCGGTAGCGGGCGTTCTGCTCCGGCAGCCCTTGCAGGACGCACGACTCGTGGTAGGCGTCGTCGGCCTCCCCCGCCCGCCGCGCGTACGCCTCCAGCGCCTCGATCCGCCCGGTGACGGACCGGACGGACGCCGCGAGCGCCCGGTCCTGCGGTTCGAGCAGGGCGCGCACGCGCGGGGACAGCCGCTCGGGCTGCTGCGCGAGGCGTTCGCGGCGCAGCCGGGTGTGCTCGGCGAGCGCGCACGCGATCTCCCATTCCTGCCTCGGCAGGACGACGGTGTTGTTGACGTCGTCCAGCAGCCCGGCGCCGTGCGACCGCGACCCGAGGACGGCGTCGACGGCCCGCTGCGCCCGGACGAGCAGCCGCGCCGCGGGCCCGTCGAAGTCGCCCGGCAGGAGGTAGGACCCGTGGTGCTCGCGCGCGGCGCGGGCGGCGGCGGGCTCGCGGACGTACCGCAGCGCGCCGATCGTCCACCCGCTGAAGCTCGCGGCGGCGAGCAGGAAGGCCGCCTCGTCCTGCCCGAGGAGCAGCAGGAGGATCTGCAGGGCGGGCGTGACCATCATCGCGACGACGGGCGCCCTCCCCCACCGCGCGGCGCCGCCGACGAGGTCGTCCCCGTCGAGCGAGGCGAGCAGGAACAGCCGCAGCCACCCGCCGGGCAGCACGCCGTAGAAGAACGCGAACGCCGGTATCCACAGCAGCCGCGCGACGACCGTGGCGGGGCGGAGCCGCGGCGGGGGCGGCGCGGGCCGGCAGGCCGGGACGAGCCGCTCCGGCGCGGCGGCGAGGACGGCGCGGTCGTCGCCGGGCACGCCGGGGTCGAACACCGGACGGGGGCGGATCTCCTCATTCATGGGCACTCCCCACCGACCCTAGGCAGGCGGGCCGCCCGGCTCCACGAATGTCACGGGATCCGGACATCGGACGCTGCCGCGGGCCCATCGCCGGGTCAGTCCTGTAGCGCGGCCCAGACCTCGCGGTCGCGGTCGGCCGTCCAGATCCGGGGACGTTCGACGCCGTCCATCTCGTCCCAGAGGCGGGACACGTCGAACGGCAGGCAGTGCTCGAAGATCGGCCAGCGGCCGTAGGCGGGCGCGAGCGCGGCGTGGACGGCCTCGAAGGCATCCTTGAGCGTGCCGCCCGCGTCCCTGACGCGGCCGGTCTCGCGGATCATCGTGTCCAGGAAGTCGCGGGTCTGCGCGACGGCGGCGGCCGCCTCGTCCCGGCCGTGCGCGACGGCGCCGCGCCCGCCGACGAGCGTGTCCGCGCCGAACGAGGCGACGTGGTCGAGCGTGCCCGTCGCCCATTCGCGGTGGAAGGCGTCCCCGGTGTAGAGGGCGGCCTGCGTCTCTACGAGGTCTCCGGCGAACAGGATGCGGTGCCGGGGCAGCCAGGCGACGATGTCGCCCTCGGTGTGGCCGCGTCCGCAGTAGGCGAGGTCGAGGTCGCCGCGGTCGCCGCCGAGGTCGATGGTGAGCGTGCTGGAGAACGTCACGCTCGGCCAGGTAAGGCCGGGGATGCCGTCCGGGTCCTTGAACAGCCGGGGCATCCGGCCGAGCTCGGACTCCCAGTCCTGCTTGCCGCGCTCGGCGATCAGCGCGCGGGTGCGGTCGTGGGCGATGATGACGGGCGCGTTGAACGCGCCGGCGCCGAGCGTCCGGACGGCGTGGTAGTGCGACAGGACGAGGTACCGGATCGGCTTGTCGGTGTGCGCCCGCAGCACCGTGAGCCAGTCCCGGGCGGCGGCGGGCGTGGCGAGCGCCTCGAAGCAGACGAGGAAGTCCTCGCCCTCGACGGCGCCGATGTTCGGGTCGCCCTCGGCGGTGAGCGCGTACACGCCGTCGGCCAGGATCTCCAGGGTCGGGGTCTTGTCGCCCAGATCTGCGGACGACGCGAACGGCTTGGGCATGGGCGCCCCCTCGCATCCGGTGGCCGCGGCCTCTGCTCGTTCATGGTTCATTCCACGCAGAGCGGTAGATAACCGTATTGATCTTCCGATGGGAGAGGGACGCATGACGGGTAGGTAGATCTCGCACATCGACCGGAGACGGGTCGACCGGAGACGAAATCGACCGGGAACAAACTCGGCCGGGGACGAAGGGAGCGCAGGGTGATCGCGGGGCTGGGGCTGCTGGCCGTCCTCGTGCTGACCGCCGCGACGGGCTACTTCGTGGCGCAGGAGTTCGCGTTCGTCACGGCGGACCGTCCGGTGCTCGACGCCCGCGCGGCGGAGGGCGACCGGGCCGCCGCGCGGGCGGTGCGGGTGATGGGCCGGCTGTCGTTCATGCTGTCCGGGGCGCAGCTCGGCATCACGGTCACCGCCCTGGTCGTCGGGTTCATCGCGAAGCCCGCGCTGGGCGACCTGATCGGCCCGGCGCTGGACGCGGCCGGGGTCCCGGCGGCGCTGTCCGGCGGGCTCGCGGTGGCGCTCGGGTTCGGGTTCGCGACCGTCCTGCAGATGGTGCTGGGCGAGCTGTTCCCGAAGAACCTGGCGCTCGCGAAGGCGGAGCCGATGGCGCGGGCGCTGGCCGCGTCCACGCTCGCGTACCTGACGGTGGCGGGCCCGCTGATCAGGCTGTTCGACGCGGCGGCGAACCGGCTCGTCCGCGCGGTCGGCATCGAGCCGGTCGAGGAGCTGCACCACGGCGCGACGCTGGAGGAGCTCGGGCACATCATCGGCGAGTCCGGCGAGAAGCTCCAGGCGGGCCACGCCGACCTGCTGGAGCGCGCCCTCGTGTTCGCCGAGCTGGACGCCGAGGAGGTGATGATCCCGCGCGTGGACGTGGTGACCGTGCCCGCGTCCGCCCGCGCCGCCGAGCTGGACGACGTGATCTCGGCGAGCGGGCACTCCCGGTACCCGGTCGTCGGCGACAGCGTCGACGACCTCGTCGGCGTCGTCGGCCTCGCGGAGCTGATCCGGCTCGCCCCGGACGAGGCGGAGCGCACCGAGGTCCGCGCGATCGCGCGGGAGCCGCTGCTGCTGCCGTCCTCGCTGCCGCTGCCGGACGTCGTCCTGCGGCTGCAGGGCGCCGGCGCGCCGTTCGCCTGCGTGGTGGACGAGTACGGCGGCTTCGCCGGCATCGTGACCTGGGAGGACGTCTCCGAGGAGCTGGTCGGTGAGATCGCCGACGAGAACGAGCCGGACGAGGACGTCGCGATCCGCACCGGCGAGTGGTGGACGACCGACGCGGGCCTCCGGATGGACGAGGTCGCCCACGAGACGGGCATCGGGCTCCCCGAGGGCGACTACGAGACCGTCGCGGGCCTGCTGCTGAAGCGGCTCGGCCGGGTCGCGCGGCGGGGCGACATCGTGACGATCGACCTCCCGCCGGACCGGCTGGACGAGCCCGCCCGCACCGCCGTGATCGAGGTGCTGACCGTCCGGCGGCACGTGCCGGGGCTGATCCGTGTCCGCACCGTCGTGCAGGCCGCGGAGGACCAGGAGGTGGACCGGTGAACCTGGCTCTCGGCGCGCCCGTCACGCTCGCGCTGCTCGCCGCGAACGGCTTCTTCGTCGCCACCGAGTTCGCGCTGGTCGCGGCCCGGCGGCCGCGGCTGGAACGGGCCGCCGCGCGGGGCGGTCGGGCCGCCGCCGCGGCGGTCGCCGGGATCGACGAGCTGTCGCTCACGCTCGCCGGTGCGCAGCTCGGCATCACGATGTGCTCGCTCGGTCTCGGGCTCGTGTCCGAGCCGGTGTTCGCGGAGACGCTCCTCCCGCCGTTCCACGCGGTGGGGCTGCCGTCCGGCGCGGCGCACGCGGTGGCGTTCGTCATCGCGCTGGCGCTCGTGACGTTCCTGCACATGGTCGTCGGCGAGATGGCGCCGAAGTCGGTGGCGATCACCGACCCGGAGCGGTCGGCGGCGGTGCTCGGGCTGCCGTTCCGCGGGTTCGCGACCGTCGTCCGGCCGCTGCTCGCCGCGCTGAACGGGACGACGAACCTGCTGCTGCGGCTCGTCCGCGTCGAGCCGGTGAACGCGCGGGAGGTGTCGCGGACGCCGGAGCAGCTGCGCAGCATCGCGCAGGACTCGCGGCGCCTCGGGCTGATCGGCGACACCGAGCTGACCCTGCTCACCGCCGCGCTGGACGCGCCGCGCGCCCCGCTCGCCGACCTCGTCGTCCCGGTCTCGGACGTGGTGTCGGTGCCCGCGGCGGCGACCCCGCAGGAGGTGATCGACGCCTCCGTCGAGACCGGCAGCCTGCGGATCGTGCTGCGCGGCGCCGGCCGGTCCGGCGCGGCGCGGATGGTGCACGTCCGGGACGCCTACCTGGCCCGCGCGCGGGGCCAGGAGACTCCGGCGGACGAGCTGGCGCACCCGGTTCCCGCGATGCCGATCGGGACGCCGGTCGGCGAGGCGGTCGCGATCCTGAAGCGCCACCACAGCCACCTCGGCCTCGCCGTCACCCCGGACGGGCGTGCCGCCGGTCTCGTCAACCTCGACGATCTCCTGACGACCCTGATCGCCGTCCGCTGAGCGCCGCGTGCGTCAACGTGGGTTGACACCAGGGTGAATGTCAACCTACATTGACAGGCATGAGCGATGGAGTGACGCTCGCCCAGGAGGCGAGCAGCCGGGACCCCGCGGTGGGGCTGCGGGCCGTCCGGGCGCTGCGCGAGCTGTCCGAGCGCCTGGAGGCGCTGCAGGTCGCGAGC
This sequence comes from Actinomadura decatromicini, assembly GCF_008121305.1. NCBI lineage: Bacteria > Bacillati > Actinomycetota > Actinomycetes > Streptosporangiales > Thermomonosporaceae > Actinomadura > Actinomadura decatromicini. The sequence continues at coordinate 22,343 of NZ_VSRQ01000004.1, forward strand.
GCCCGCGAGCAGGGCTGGTCCTGGCAGGAGATCGCGGTGTGCCTCGGGGTGAGCAGGCAGGCCGTCCACAAGAAGCACGGCGGCGGCAGGCGCCGCATTCTGAAGAAGGAGGACTAGCGGGATGTTCGAGCGCTTCACCGCCGACGCGCGGGAGATCGTCGTCGGGGCGCAGGAGGAGGCCCGGCGGCTGCGGCACCACCACATCGGCACCGAGCACCTGCTGCTCTCCCTGCTCGCCTCGGACGGCCCGGAGGCGCGGGCCGCCGCCTCGCATGGGCTGACCGCCGACGGCGTGCGAGAACGCCTCGTCCACGGGGCGGGCGACCCGCTCGACCCCGAGGCGCTGAGCACGCTGGGCATCGACCTCGACGCCGTCCGGGAGGCGACGGAGCGGACGTTCGGCGAAGGCGCCCTGGACGCCCCGCCGGGCACGCGCAGGCCCGTCCGCAAGGGCCACATCCCGTTCACGCCGCAGGCGAAGAAGGCCCTGGAGTTGAGCCTGCGGCAGTCGATCCGGCTCAAGTCGGGGGACATCCGCGCGGGCCACCTCCTGCTCGGCCTCCTCCAGGACGAGAAGTCCCTGTCGGCGCGGCTCGCGGCCGAGGCCGGCGTCGACCTCCCCGCGCTCCGCGCCGAGGCCGAGCGGCTGACACGGTCGAAGGCCGCCTGACCGGGACCGCTCATCGTCCGCCGAACCGGCCGCCGAGGACGGCGACGCAGGCGGCCCGGCGGCGCGGGTCGTCCGGGAAGCGGCGGGCGCACTCGGACCGCACCCACGGCGGCACGCCCGGCCGCGGCCTGGCCTTCGGCCGCTTCGAGGGCCGCGAGCGCGGCCGCCGGTGGACGGCGCGACGCTTCCGCGGCGGAGCCGCCCGGGTACGGCGCGGTTTCGCGGACTCCGTTGGTTTCGGCTTGACGCTAGCGCGTCCCGGTTCCACCTCGCCGCCCTTCGGGGCGGGCGGCGGCGCCGGGGCCGACGACGGTGTGACCGCGTCCGGCGCGGCGGGACGGACGGGAGCCGGGCGGCCCGCCGCCCCGTGCACGGTGACGAGCACGGCGGCGAGCAGCCCCGCGCCCAGGACGGCCGCGACCGCCGCCGCCACGGCCGTCCGGAGCGGTGGACGGCGGCGCGGCGGCCTCGGCCCGGCCCGGGTGTACCCGGCGGGCGGAACCTTCGACGAAAGACGCACCCACCGATGGTCACGCTCCGCATCCGAGCGGACACGCAGAAACGCCGCGACCGTTGCCGCCTCGATACCTCCCGGGCGACCCGCCACGCCTCTCAGCGTCCGGTGAGCAACTCCACCACGGGCGCGAACTCCTCCATGAACGCCGACGAGACGGACACGTACGACACGCCCAGTTCGTCGCGCCGCCGGGCGAGCGTGTCGGCCATCTCCCGCGGCGTCCCGGAAAGCATCGCGATCGCCTTCGCCGACGCCAGATCCGCCGAGTCCACCCCCATCTGCCGCGCCATCCGCTCCGGGACGTCGTCGCCGACGACATGGACCTGGGTGCAGAGTTCCAGGTCGTCGAACCGCTCCCCCGCCGCCTCGCGGACGATGTCGACCAGCCCGCGCAGCCGCGCGTCGTCGGTGAGCGGCGGGACGCCGAACGCGACGGTGTCCGCCCGCCGCGCGGCGAGCCCCAGCATCCGGGGACGGGACCCGGCGACGAGCACGCGCGGCGGCAGTCCCGTCCCGGCGTAGAGGCCCTCCGGGGGGTGCGCGACCGTGTCGATCACCTGCTCCACGCGGGCGAGCCGCTCGGCGGGCGAGCCGTGGGGGACGCCGAACAGCTCCGCGTCCCGCTCACCGCCGGGACGTCCCGCGCCGATCCCGAGCTCGAACCGGTCGCCGGTGGCGAACGCCATCGAGGCGGCCTCCCAGGCGATCACGTTCGGCGGACGGGTCGCCGCGGACAGCACGAACGTGCCGAGGCGCAGCGTCGTCGTCGCGCCCGCCGCCGCGGCGAGCGCCGCCGCGGGCATCACCGAGCCGGACGTGTCGGGCGTCAGCAGCGTCGAGTAGCCGAGCTCCTCCGCGCGCCGCGCCTGCGCCGTCCACGCGGCGCCGTCCCGCGCGCCCCACGCCATCACCGCGAACCGGAACCGTCGATCCCCCATGGCCGTGCCCTCCGTCGCCGTCGGATGCTCCGGCTCCATTTGAGTGAGGGCTCACTCAAATGTCAAGGAAGCCCCTCAGCGGGTGGGCGCGACGGTGAAGCGGCGGAGGCTCAGGGCAGGGTTCGTCTTCCGGACGGCCGCGATCCGCTCGGGCGACACCTCGGCGGACGCCACGCCCGTCCCGTCGCCCAGCCCGGCCGCCACCACGCCCATCGGGTCGACGACCATGCTGTTCCCGGCGCCGGTCGGGGCGCACTGCCCGGCGGCGGCGACGTAGACGGTGTTCTCGATCGCGCGGGCCCGGACGAGCGTCCGCCAGTGGTCCTCCTTCAGCGGGCCCGGCACCCAGTCGGCGGGCAGCGCGAGGACGTCGGCGCCGGCGTCCACGATCCGCCGCGTCACCTCCGGGAACCGGACGTCGTAGCAGGTCTGCATGCCGAACGTGACGCCCTCGACCGCGAACGTCTCCGGCTCCCCGATCTCGCCGGGGCGGACCACCTCCGACTCCGTGTACCCGAACGCGTCGTACAGGTGGAGCTTGCGGTACTCGGCGACGACATCTCCGCCGGGGCCGATGGCGAGGAGCGTGTTGGAGATGCGGTCGGGGTCGTCCAACCGCTCGTTGACGCCCGCGACGAGGTGGACGCCGAGCCGGGTCGCCAGCTCCGCGAGCCCGGTGGTGAACGGGCCGTCGAGCGGCTCGGCCGAGTCCAGGAACCGCCGGTCGAGTTTCGGCGCGGTGAACATGGCGAACTCGGGCAACACGACGACCGCCGCGCCCCGTCCGGCCGCCTCGCCCGCGAGCTTGCCGATCGTCGCGAGGTTCTCGTCCTTGTTCACGCCCGGCGCGAACTGCGCCACCGCGACCTGCACCATGCGCATGCCTCCCTGTGTCAGAGCCGGTCGACGGCGGTCACGCGGACGACCGCCTCGCCCTCCTGGTCCGAGCCCGCGAGGTCGACCTCGGCGCTGATCCCCCAGTCGTGGTGGCCCTCGGGGTCGTCGAACACCTGCCGGACCCGCCACAGCGCGTCCTCGGGGACCTCCTCGATCTGGAGGAGCTTCGGGCCGCGCGCGTCGGGTCCGGTGAGCAGCTCGTCATGCTCGGCGAAGTACCCGTCCATGGCGTCCGCCCACCCGGCCGCGCCGAAGTCCGGGTCGAGGTCGCCGAGCTCCGCGTACTTCTCCAGCGCCGCCAGCTCCACGCGGCGGAACATCGCGTTGCGCACCAGCACCCGGAACGCCCGCGCGTTCGCCGTCACCTTCGTGACCCGCTCCTGGATCGGCTCGTCCAGTTCCTCGTCGGTGGGGTTCGCGAGCTGCTCCCACTCGTCCAGGAGGCTGGAGTCGACCTGCCGGACCAGCTCGCCCAGCCACTCGATCAGGTCGATCAGGTCGTCCGTCTTGATCGACTCCGGGACGGTCTGCTGCAGCGCCTTGTACGCGCCCGACAGGTACCGCAGGACGAGCCCCTCCGCCCGCGCCAGCTCGTAGAACGAGATGTACTCGGTGAACGTCATCGCGCGCTCGAACATGTCGCGCACCACCGACTTCGGGCGCAGCGGATGGTCGCCGACCCACGGATGGCCCGCCCGGTAGATCCCGTACGCGGCGTCGAGTTCCTCCTCCAGCGGCTTCGGGTGGTCGACCTCCTGGAGCAGTTCCATCCGCTCCTCGTACTCGATGCCCTCCGCCTTCATCTCCTGGACGGCCTCGCCCCGCGCCTTGTTGACCTGCGCCGCGAGGATCTGCCGCGGGTCCTCCAGGGTCGCCTCGATCACCGACAGGACGTCCAGCGCGTACGACGGCGACGCCGGGTCGAGGATCTCGAACGCCGCCAGCGCGAACGTCGACAGCGCCTGGTTGAGCGCGAAGTCCTCCTGGAGGTCGACGGTGATCCGCGCGTACCGGCCCAGCTCGTCGGGCTCGGCCAGCACCTCCACCACCCCGGCGGAGAGCAGCGACCGGTAGATCGCGATCGCCCGGGAGATGTGCCGGCGCCGCGCGGCCGGCTCCTCGTGGTTGTCGGTCAGCAGCCGCTTCATCGCCTGGAACGCGTTGCCCGGACGCGCGATCACCGACAGCAGCATCGCGTGGCTGACCTGGAACCGGGACCTCAGCATCTCCGGCTCGGCCTTCTGCAGCTTCGCGAAGACGTCCTCGTCCCAGCCGACGAACCCCTCCGGCGGCTTCTTCCGCTGCACCTTCCGGCGCTTCTTCGGGTCGTCGCCCGCCCGAGCCAGTGCTTTCTGGTTCTCGACGACGTGCTCGGGGGCCTGCGCGACGACGAAACCGACCGTGTCGAACCCGGCGCGTCCGGCGCGTCCGGCGATCTGGTGGAACTCGCGGGCGCGCAGCCGCCGCACCCGGTGCCCGTCGTACTTGCTCAGCGCGGTGAACACGACCGTGCGGATGGGGACGTTGACGCCGACTCCGAGGGTGTCCGTGCCGCAGATGACCTTGAGCAGCCCGGCCTGCGCGAGCCGCTCCACGAGGCGCCGGTACTTCGGCAGCATCCCCGCGTGGTGCACCCCGATCCCGTGCCGGACGAACCGCGACAGGTTCCGCCCGAACTTCGTCGTGAACCGGAAGCTCCCGATCAGCTCCGCGATCCGCGCCTTCTCCGCCTTGGTGCACACGTTGACGCTCATCAGCGACTGCGCCCGCTCGATCGCCGCCGCCTGCGTGAAGTGCACCAGGTAGATCGGCGCCTTCTGCTCGGCGAGCAACTCCTCGATCGTCTCGTGCAGCGGCGTCACCCGGTAGTCGTAGATCAGCGGGACGGGCCGCTCCGCCGACGTGACCAGCGCGGTCTGGCGTCCCGTCCGCCGCGTCAGGTCCTTCTGGAAGAACGAGACGTCGCCGAGCGTGGCCGACATCAGCAGGAACTGCGTCTGCGGCAGTTCGAGCAGCGGGATCTGCCACGCCCAGCCGCGCTCGGGCTCGGCGTAGAAGTGGAACTCGTCCATGACGACCACGCCGATGTCGGCGTCGGCGCCGTCCCTGAGCGCGATGTTGGCGAGCACCTCGGCGGTGCAGCACACGATGGGCGCGTCCGCGTTGACGCTGGCGTCGCCGGTCATCATGCCGACGTTGTCGCGCCCGAACATCTCGCAAAGGTCGAAGAACTTCTCCGACACCAGCGCCTTGATCGGCGCGGTGTAGAAGCCGACCTTGTCATGGCCCAGCGCCGCGAACAGCGCGCCCGCCGCCACCAGGCTCTTGCCCGACCCGGTCGGCGTGGACAGGATCACGTTCGCCCCGGATACGACCTCGATGAGTGCTTCCTCCTGTGCGGGATACAACGTGATCCCGCGTCCCGACACCCACCGTTCGAACGCCTCGAACAGCGAATCGGCGTCGGCGTCGTTTCCAGTGGGAAGCTCATCGATAAGGCTCACCCCTCCATCCTGCCCCCGTTCGCGCACTGCCGCGTCACCGCCTCCTCACGGTGAGCGCGGTGACGGCCCCGACAGCGGCCGCCACCACGTTCAGCACCCCGCCGATCACCGGCGCCAACTCCACGATCGTCTGCATGATCCCTGCTCCCGTCGTCGTGCTGACGAGAGCACCGTGCGCCGGACGCACGGCCGGTGGATGTGCGCTTGCGTGACGCGTGGTGTGCGCTCCGCGGAAGGTGCAGTTGACCTGGTGGTTCGCGGTGGGAGGCGGTACGCGGGCGCACGCTTCGGGTCACACCAGGGCGTGGCCGTACTCGGCTGCGAGGGGCGCGAGATCGGGCTCCCCGAACGTCTCGCGCATGGTTTGGAAGGCAGTGACCTTGTCCTCGCCGTACCGCCTCACATGCAGGGCGAACGAGTCAGCCGACACGAACCTCGGCGGGACGGTCTTGCTGTGGAACTTGTCCGCGTACATGACGATCCGCTCTTCGTCGGACTCGGCCACGTAGTCGCCCTTGGGGAGCGGAAGACGCTGACTCTCGATGTCGTCGGCGGTGAGGCCCATCCCGGTGTGATGGGAGCAGAACCGGCAGATCTCCTCGGGAAACCCTTCGTCGCTCAGGAGTTCGTGCCCCAGGACGCCATGCCGGACGTACCGCTTGTGGTCAAGCTCGCCGGTGATGTCGTACAGGCGGTAGACACCGATGTCGTGCAACAGGCACCCGGCCCGGACGAGGTCTTTGTTCACATTCAGCCCGTCGACGACCTGCTCGGCGATCCGGCACACGATGACGCAGTGCGTCCAGACGAGATCGAACGCCTGCGGGCTCGGCGCATACCGCTCATGCAAGGCCTGGACCTCGCCGTCCCCCGGAATCCACACCTGCGGCAGCCTACGCTCTGGGCAGCCTGCGCAGCGCTTGCGCGACCATCTCGTCCAGCGGCAGGCAATTCACCCCCAGCCATCTCAACCTCTCCGCAGCGTCCCGGACGCTCATGTCGAGTTTGTGCGCCACCCGGATCACCCGTTGCAGCGGGAGTGGGTGGTCATTCGCGGCCGGCCACAACCTGCCACAATTTTTCAGCAGGCCAGCGTCTTTGGTGACTTCAGATTCCAGGACGCCGTCGGGAACAGAGAACCCGCAGGCCGCGAGCCAGTCCACAGCCTCCTGCACCCCGATTTCGAGTTCTTCTGAGAACCTCACCACGTGTGCAGGCAAAAGCCGGGCATCGGCCGCCCGTTTCAACGAATTGCGAAGAAAACTCGAAAGAATGGCGAAACTAGGATGATCCGCTAGTTTCAGCTCCTCGGACGTCGGCACACCGAAGCCGTATTCGCGTAGGCGGCCGACCAATTCGGACGGCTCTATTTCCATTTCGGCGCTCAGAATATGCACGAAGTGCAGCGGAACGTCCTCCCCGGCCGAGCGCCAGGGCATCCCGCCATCGCCGCGACGGCTGAGCAGCTTCAGATCACCCAGGGCCCTACGGACTGGATAGACCGCAGGCAGCGGAACGCCGTAGCCCGCAAGCCGCGCGGCAACCTCCGACATTGGGAGATCGAGCTCGACGGCCGCGTTGAGCAAATGTGCCGGCGCCAACGGCGCGGTCGCGTCGAAATGGTCACGCTCCTCCGGACCAAGCCTCCAGCGAAACAATTCCCAATCCTTACGGGTCGGGAAATCAGGCAATGCGAGGGTGTCCACACGGAAGCCGTAGTCGATCAGTCTCGCGGAGACGTCGGGAACAGAGACACCCAGCAGGACGGCGCATTTGATCAGATGGCTCGCCGGGATCGAAGAGCCGTCCTCGATAGGGCTTTCGCTCACCCAGTACAGCAGTTGGAGGTCCGTCGGCTGAAGCGGGAGGGGCGGATCGAATCTCGGTCGCACGGGGAATCCGTAGTGGTCGAGACGCCGTCGCAATTCCGCCACACTGACGCCGTGCTGGAGGGCCACCGCCACGAGATGACCGATGGGAACGGTCTGCGTCCTCCTCCACCAAGCAGAGCCGCCGTCTCCGTCGAAGCTGAGCAATGCCAGATCCAGGCTGGAGTCGTCGCCGTGGTCCGGGAACCGGTCCGGGTCGATCTCATGGACGCCCAAGTCCACCGCACGGCGCGCGACCTCTCTCGGCGAGGCGCCGGTGAGCATGGCCGTCTCGACCACGTGGCCTGGAAACGACCGCACCTCCTCCCCATCCCACATCAGTCTTCCGCCTAGCTCCACCAGGCCTGTGGAGGGTCCGTTCGCGAATAGCAGGGCGTCGGACGGTCTCGCGCGACGCACGGCTCCGAGGTCGCCCAATCCCAGTTCGGCCAGCCGCGGCCGCAACCGATGGGCGGCCATGCGCCAAAGGAGCACATGATCGGGAACGTCCCCGTCGAAGTTTCGTCCCCACAGCCCATCGAACTGGAACTCGCGCGGCTCCGGCGTGGCGGGGATGTCGCCGTCCAGGACGAGATGGGAATCCTGCAGAAAGAACCCGACGCTCGCGGCGTCCAATTTGCCCGTCCTCATGGCGATGGACGCCCCGGATTCGGCGGCCGCCTCACTGACGAGGTCGGCCAGTCGCGGGTTCTCCTGGACGACGGCGCTCAACCAGCGCACGTTGAGCAGGCGGTGTCCCGCTGAAACCAGCTCGGCCGCCGCCGACCTCAGCAGTTCCTCGGCCTCCCCGGATACGTCGGAAAGGACGCTCCTGCGGTCGACGGACAGTCGCTCGGGCGCGTATCGACCGGCGAGATTGACGACGGCGCCGCGCAGGCTCCCCCCGCCGGGGCCCGCGAAGACCCCCCGGGCGAGGGTCGGCTTCACGAGGATTCCGTCGACCAGGAGTCCCCCGCCCTTCTCGCACCAGACGACGTGGCTGCCCCCCGCGCCCGTCCACGGCACGAGTTCGCCGTGGACGTCGAGCCCGTCGAACTCCCAAGACGGCCTCACGCGGGGCTTCAGAACGCCGGGCTTCCAAGTTTCGCGTGCGGTCCCGTGCTCGGCCACCGTGTGGAATTCGGCGATGCCGAGGAGGCGGCGGAGTTCCTCGACGCAGGACGGGGACTCCTCGCCATCGCGCAGGTAGAGCTTCACGGATGTGCCTGGAGAACGATCGCCCGGCACGTGCTCTATGCGGAACAGATGGCCGGGACCGAAGATCGACACCTTCAATGTCGGATGCGGGCGGTGGCCCCGGTCCAGGGGCCGGGTGACGACCTCGATCTCGTCGGCGATCATGAAGTAGCTGAGGACGCCGATGCCGAAACGGCTGTTGGCGTGGAACGGGATGGGTGGGTCGGCCTTCTTCCAGTCGGCCGACTCGACCAGGAACTCGGTGGTGTCGGTGAAGCGGGCACCGGCCTGCGAGAAGACCTCCGTGAGGACGGACTCCGTCATCCCGATGCCGTTGTCCCGGCATTCGAGGTAGGCACGGCCGTTCTCGTCCACGCCCTGGGTGAAGTGGATGCGGCCTTCCCACTCGTCCAGCCAGTCGCCTCGGCTTCGGTAGGCATGGCGGGCCCGGCGGTAGCGGCATGCGTCCAACGCGTTCTGGTACAGCTCGCGAATGGCGAGGCCGCGATCCTGGTAGAGCTGCTCGCCCATCAGCAGGTCTTGGACGCGGCGCTCGTTCAGGCGGAACCGGCTGACGCGCTGAAAGAGTAGGCGGCCCTCTTCGTCGGTTCCGGGCCGGACGTCGTCGGCGGACGCGCGGGACGGCAGCCGCGTGAGGACCTGCATTGTGGAATGGTCGCCGCACCCCTGCCGGATGGTGTGCAGAAGGGCGTCGACCTGGTTCGCGTATTGGCGCAGCCCTTCGAGTTCGGCGGCGTGATGGCAGTCGGCGCGCAGGACGAGGCAGTCCGACTGGAGCACCCATTTCGCCCGGGACGACGCCGTTTTCTCAAGCTCGCCCAGCTCCACCGGATGCGGGATGCCGAGGTGCCGCACCACGATGTCCGGGAGGCGGACGAGGTCGAGCGTCAGCGCGTAGGCGACCGTGAGGACCTGTCCGATCAGCAGTTCCCGCACACGCTGCTCATGCGGTTCCCCGGCGAACAGGACGGTCTCGAACTGCGGCGCGTTCTTCCGCTCGGTGTCGCCGAGTTCGGAGAGGTCAAGGCGCAGCGCGGCCAGGAATCGTTGGACGGTCTTCGCGTCGAGCACCTCGTCCCGCATGCGGTGGTCGGCGATCTCGATGCCGCTGAGCAGTTCGTGCACCGCGCCCAGGACGTAAGCCTGCGGAAACCGCGCTACCCAGCGATGGAACAGCCACCAGCCGATCTCCGTGGTGGCCGGGGCGCGGTCCGGCAAGGTCCGGGCATGCGCGCGGTCGACCAGTTCGCGCTGCCCTGCAAGAAAGGTCTCGTAGTCGCGCCGCGCTTCCTCGCCGCCCTCCACGCTGAGGTCGAGCGGGCCGATGTCGCGAAGTCCGGCGAGCGTCTTGACCATATGGGTGTGGTGCAGCAGCGGAACCAGCACCAGGAGCGCGGCCTCGGCCGGGGAGAGGTCGCGCAGGAAATCCGCGAGCGGGGTGCGCAGCAGCCAATCCGTCCGTTTGGCGAAACGGACGGCCAGTTCGGCATCGAGCCAGGGGTCGTCGTCCAATACCGCTTCGGCCGTGCCGCTCAGCCGTCCCAGGCGTTCGGCGATTTCGATGGTCGCGTCCCGGAAGGCGGAGGCGTCGCGCTGTGCGTCGACCAGTTCCCAGGCGATGTGCTCGGAGACGTGATCAGCCCACGGAGACGGCGTGACCGTTTTCGCGACAGGCACCTGGCCGTACAGTCCGACGGCCGCGCGTACGTCGTCCTCTCCCCCGCCTAACGCCCGGACCAGTAAGAACACCTGCTGGTCGTCGACCGGCCGTCGCCGTCCGCGGAGAAGGTCGTTGACCCGTGACGCCGAGGCCAGGTTCATGGCGGCGGCGATTTCACGGAGGCTCTTCCCGCCGTTGTCCCGGTGGACGCCGTCGAGGAGTTCCAGCAGCCGCCGGTACGGCCCGTCCTCCGGCCATGCCGTGCGATCGATCCGGTGCCCGCCCGCCACGTCCGCCTCCCGTCGCCGCCCCCGAAACGTATCTACACCGCCCGTAGAGCGACCCACCACCCGAATCACGCGACGGCCGGTTAGGGACGGGCTGCTCGGCAACAACCCGCTGGAACGCACAGACTGGGAAGGGGAACGGCATGAGCAAGAAGGACGAAGAACCCGGAGCCAGTTCAGGTCTGGAGGACCAGCCGCATGAGCGCGTCGTCCCCGGCACCGACAGCGCTGAGGAGGGCTACGAGTCGGACGCCGAGGGCGGCACCCGTGAAGGCAACCCGATCGCGGGCGTCGAGCGTGACCCCGACGACGAACCGTGACGCGATACGCCGACGTCGTGGCGGTTTCCGGGCGTCCGGGCGGAGCGGCGCCGGACGCCCGGAGCCGTCAGCCGGTCACTTCGGTGCGGTCGCCGCCCCAGAGGGTGTGGAACGAGCCGTCGCGGTCGACACGCCGGTACGTGTGGGCGCCGAAGTAGTCGCGTTGGGCCTGGGTGAGGGCCGCTGGGAGGCGGTCGGCGCGGAGCGAGTCGTAATAGGCCAGGGCCGTGGAGAAGCCGGGCACCGGGATGCCGAGCCGTGCGGCCGTGCCGACGACCTCGCGCCAGGCGTCCTGGGCGTCGCCGAGCGCCTCGGTGAAGTGGGCGTCGGTGAGCAGGGTGGGCGTCTCCGGGTCGGCCTGGTAGGCGGCGCGGATGCGGTCCAGGAAGCGGGCGCGGATGATGCAGCCGCCGCGCCAGATCGCGGCCATCGCGCCGAGGTCGATGTCCCAGCCGTACTCGGCGCTGCCCGCCTGGATCTGGTGGAAGCCCTGCGCGTACGCGACGATCTTGGAGGCGTAGAGCGCCTTCTCCACCGCGTCCGCGAGGCCGGAGCCCGCGACGGGGCCGCGTGCCGGACCCGGGAGGTTCTGGGCGGCCTCGCGCAGACCCGCGTGCCCCGAGACAGACCGCGCGAACACCGCCTCCGCGATGCCGCTCACCGGAACGCCCAGGTCGAGCGCGGTCTGGACGGTCCAGCGACCGGTCCCCTTCTGCTCGGCCTGGTCGAGGACGACGTCCACGAAGGGGCGTCCGGTGGCGACGTCGGTGTGCGCGAGGACCTCGGCGGTGATCTCGATCAGGTACGACTCCAGGCGGCCGGTGTTCCACGTCCGGAACACCTCGGCGATCTCGGCGGGCGCGAGCCCGGCGGCGTGCCGGAGCAGGTCGTACGACTCGGCGATCAGCTGCATGTCGGCGTACTCGATGCCGTTGTGCACCATCTTCACGAAGTGCCCGGCGCCGTCCGGGCCTACGTGGGTGCAGCAGGGCGTCCCGTCGACCTTGGCGGCGATGTCCTCCAGGAGGGGGCCGAGCGCGGTGTAGGACTCGGCGGACCCGCCCGGCATGATGCTCGGGCCGTGCAGCGCGCCCTCCTCGCCGCCGGAGATGCCGGTGCCGACGAAGTGGATGCCGCGCTCGCGCAGCGCTGCCTCCCGGCGGCGGGTGTCGGTGAAGTTGGCGTTGCCGCCGTCCACGATCATGTCGCCGGGGTCCAGCAGCGGCGCGAACTCGTCGATCACGGCGTCGGTCGGGCCGCCCGCCTTCACCATGATCACCAAACGGCGGGGCCGCTCCAGCGCGGCGACGAACGCCTCCGGCGTGTCGGCGGGTATGAAAGTTCCCTCGCCGCCGAACTCCTCCACCAGCGCCTTCGTCCTCGCGGAAGTGCGGTTGTGCAGGGCCACGGAGTGCCCGTGCCGAGCCAGGTTGCGGGCCAGGTTCCGCCCCATCACGGCGAGGCCCGTGACCCCGATACGCGCCATTTCCATTGGCTCGGTCCTCCTCGTATGCCACCCTGATCAAGGGGTTGTACGCATGGCATGATCCCCCCGTTCGAGCGGGCGACACCGCTGGTGTGCACGGTGCGGCCGAGTTGGGCGGGACGCGTTTGCGTGTCTCTTCGATGGTGACATTGGCCAGGGGGTTTGGATGCTGGGACTGCCGGACGAGGCGGCTGCGTGCCTCTTCGATCTGGACGGGGTACTGACCCGCACGGCTGCGGTCCACGCCGCCGCCTGGAAGGAGATGTTCGACGGCTACCTGCGTGAGCGCGCCCGGCGCACCGGCGAGCCCTTCACCGAGTTCGACGCGGTGAAGGACTACGGCCGGTACGTCGACGGCAAGAAGCGCGAGGACGGCACGCGCTCCTTCCTGGAATCGCGCGGCATCGAGCTGCCCGAGGGCGGTCCGGACGACCCGCCCGAGGCGGAGACCGTGCGGGGGCTCGGCAACCGCAAGAACGCGCTCGTCCTGAAGATCATCGAGGAGCGCGGCGTCGAGACCTTCGACGGCTCCATCGACTACGTGCGCGCGGCGCGCGCGGCGGGGCTGCGGACGGCGGTGGTGTCGTCCAGCGCCAACACCGTCCAGGTGCTGCGGACGGTCGGCATCACCGACCTGTTCGACGCGCGGGTCGACGGCGTCGTCGCGGCCGAGCGGCGGCTGCCGGGCAAACCGGCCCCCGACATGTTCATCGAGGGCGCCCGCGAGGTGGGCGTCCAGGCGGCGCAGGCCGTCGTGTTCGAGGACGCGCTCGCCGGCGTCCAGGCAGGCCGCGCGGGCGGCTTCGCCTACGTGGTCGGAGTCAACCGGGTCGACGGGGCGCACGCCGAGGCGCTCGCCGAGCACGGCGCCGACATCGTCGTCTCCGACCTGTCCGAGCTCCTGGAGGACAAGTGACCAACGCGGACGGGCAACTCGCGGCCGACAGGCCCGTGTTCACGGTGGAGCCGTGGTGCGTGCGGGAGCCCGAGCTCCGGCTCGACCGGCTGGCGCAGACCGAGTCGGTGTTCGCGCTGTCGAACGGGCACGTCGGGATGCGCGGCAACCTCGACGAGGGCGAGCCGCACGGGCTGCCGGGCACCTACCTGAACTCCTTCTACGAGCAGCGTCCGCTGCCGCACGCGGAGACGGCCTACGGCTACCCCGAGTCGGGGCAGACGGTCATCAACGTCACCAACGGCAAGGTGATCCGGCTGCTGGTGGACGACGAGCCGTTCGACGTCCGGTACGGGCGCGTCCACCACCACGAGCGGGTGCTGGACATGCGGGCGGGGACGCTCACCCGGCACGTGGAGTGGACGTCCCCCGCCGACAAGACCATCAGGGTGACGTCCGTCCGGATGGTGTCGCTGACGCAGCGCGCCGTCGCGGCGATCTGCTACGAGGTCGAGCCCGTCGATGGAGCGGTCCGGGTCGTCGCGCAGTCCGAGCTCGTGACCAACGAGGCGCTGCCCGGCGGCGGCAAGGACCCGCGCGCCTCCGCCATCCTGGACTGCCCCCTCGTCAGCGAGGAGCACGTCGCCAACGGCACGAAGGTGCTGCTCCTGCACCGGACGCGGCGCAGCGGCCTGCGGATGGCGGCGGGCATGTCGCACGACATCGAGGGCCCGAAGTCGATGGCGATCGACACCGAGAGCTCCGCCGACGTGGGACGGCTGACGGTCGCGACGCGGCTGGAGCCGGGGCAGAAGCTCCGGATCGTGAAGTACCTCTCCTACGGGTGGTCGAGCCGCAGGTCCCGTCCGGCGCTGCACGACCAGGTGGTCGGGGCGCTCGCGGGCGCGCGGCAGACCGGCTGGGACGGCCTGCTCACCGAGCAGCGCGAGTACCTGGACGACTTCTGGGAGGGCGCGGACGTCGAGGTCGAGGGCGACGCCGAGATCCAGCAGGCGGTCCGGTTCGGGCTGTTCCACGTCCTGCAGGCGGGCGCGCGCGCGGAGCGCCGGATGATCCCGGCCAAGGGTCTGACGGGCCCCGGCTACGACGGCCACACGTTCTGGGACACCGAGACCTTCGTCCTGCCGGTGCTGACCTACACGTCGCCGGGCGCGGCGGCGGACGCGCTGGCCTGGCGGCACATGACGCTGCCGCTCGCCGTGGAGCGCGCCACGCAGCTCGGCCTTGAGGGCGCGACGTTCCCGTGGCGGACGATCCGCGGCCACGAATGCTCGGGGTACTGGCCCGCGGGCACGGCGGCGTTCCACATCAACGCCGACATCTCCGACGCGGTCGTCCGGTACGTGGACGCCACCGAGGACGTGCAGTTCGAGCGCGAGATCGGGCTCGACATCCTGGTGCAGACGGCGCGGCTGTGGCGGAGCCTCGGCCACCACGACGTCGGCGGCGTGTTCCGCATCGACGGCGTCACCGGCCCGGACGAGTACAGCGCGGTCGTCGACAACAACGTCTACACGAACCTGATGGCGCGCCGGAACCTCCAGGAGGCCGCGGAGATGGCGATGCGCCATCCGGACGTGGCCGACCGCCTCGGCGTGGACGCCGAGGAGGCCGCGTCGTGGCGGGACGCGGCGGCCGCGATGCTGATCCCCTACGACGACCGGCTGGGCGTCCATCCGCAGAGTGAGGGGTTCACCAACCACGACCGGTGGGACTTCGCCGCCACCAAGCCCGACCACTACCCGCTGCTGCTGAACTTCCCGTACTTCGACCTGTACCGGAAGCAGGTGGTGAAGCAGGCCGACCTCGTCCTGGCGCTGCACCTGTGCGGGGACTCGTTCACCGACGAGCAGAAGGCCCGCGACTTCGCCTACTACGAGGGGCTGACCGTCCGCGACTCGTCGTTGTCGGCGCAGACGCAGGCGGTCGTGGCGGCGGAGGTCGGGCAGCTGGAGCTGGCGCACGACTACCTCGGCGAGACCGCCCTGATGGACCTGCACGACCTGAACCGCAACACCCGCGACGGGCTGCACATAGCGTCGATGGCGGGCGCGTGGAGCGGTCTCGTCGCCGGGTTCGGCGGGATGCGGGCGGGCTGCGGCGAGCTGCGGTTCGCGCCGCGGCTGCCGGGCGGCATCAGCCGGCTGGCGTTCCGGATGACGTACCGGGGCAGCCGGGTCCGGGTCAACGTCACCGGCGACTCGGCCCTCTACGAGCTGCTCGACGGCCCGTCGATCAAGCTGTCGCACCACGGCGAGGAGTTCACGCTCGCGGACGACCCCGTCGAGCTGCCGATCGAGCAGATCCCGGCGCGTCCGGCACCGGCGCAGCCCGCCGGGCGGGAGCCGCTGCCGCGCCGCATCGACCCGCACGGCCGCGACCCGCGCCGCCGCGGCTGAGGCTCGTCGCCGGGGGCGGTGGCGGTCAGCTCGCGCAGGCGCCGCAGCCGGGCGCGGACGCCGCCGCCCCCGCCGCCGGGCGGGACGCCGCCGGGCGGGACGAGGCGTCGTCCGCGCCGCGTCCGGCGAGGAGGCGGCGCGGCCCCGGCCCCTCGTCGCCGAGCCGGTCGTAGGGGTTGGCGAGCGCGCACTTGTTGATCGACAGGCAGCCGCAGCCGATGCAGTCGGTGAGGTCGTCGCGGAGCCGTTCGAGCTGGCGGATGCGGGCGTCGAGGTCGCCGCGCCAGTGCTCGGAGAGGCGCGCCCAGTCCTCGATGGTGGGCGTCCGCTCGCAGGGCAGGGTGGCGAGCGCGTCGCGGATCTCGCTGAGCGGGATCCCGACACGCTGCGCCACCTTGATGAACGACACGCGGCGCAGCGCGTCGCGGCTGAACCGCCGCTGGTTGCCCGCCGTGCGGCGGCTCGTGATCAGCCCCTTGGCCTCGTAGAAGTGCAGCGCCGAGACGGCCACGCCGCTGCGCTCGGCGAGCTGGCCGACGGTCAGTTCGTGCACCCGGTGCTCAAGCCGCGTCATGCCACGCACTTTATGCGAACCATGGCCCGTCCTGGGCTTTCAGTACTGGACGGCCGAGCCCGCCCCGCCGCGCCGCCCGGCCGTCCCGGCGAGCCGCCGCAGCCGGAACGCGGCGCCGACCATGGCCGCCCCGAACAGGATCGCGAACAGCCCGATCAGCCAGACGACCGCGAGCGCCCCGGACACCGGCCACACGAACAGCAGGATCCCGAACAGCACCGAGATCGCCCCGGTCAGCGCGTACGCCCATTCGCCCTGGAGTTCCCTGCGCAGCGCGATCGCCGCCACGATCTCCAGCACGCCGGTGGCGACCGCCCACGCGGCGATCAGCATCAGCAGGACGAACGCCGTGATGCCGGGCCAGACGAGCGCGGCGATGCCGAGCGCGATCCCGACCGCCCCCGCCACCAGCAGCACACCGCGCGGCGCGCCGGTCGTCCCCCGGACCGCCTGCGCCACCGCGATCACCCCGTCCACCAGCGCGTACGCGCCGAACAGGGCGACCAGCACAACCACCGTGATATCGGGCCACACCCACGCCACGATCCCGAACAGGATCGCGAACGCACCACGCACCGCGAGCACCCACCAGTGTCGCGCCATCAACTCGAACATGCGGCCTCCCCGAAACCGAGATTCCTCCCCATTTCAGCCGCTTTCCCCCACAAACAACGCCAAGCCCAAGGCCGGACTAGGCAAAACCGGGAACCCAAGCCCGGGCCACGGTTCGTGCGGCCTCCGGCGCTGGGGCGCCTCCGGCCGCACGAACCGCGGAGCGAGGGGCCGTTTTCCGAGAGCGAACGCGACTCGGGAAACGGCCCCTCGCGACCAACGGGGGTTCCAGGGGGTCGCCCCCTGGGCTAATCCAGACGGTGGACCAAGTCGTGGTACTCGTCCCAGAGGGCCTTCGGCATGTGGGTGCCGAACTTTTCGAAGTGTTCGGGGACGAGGGCTGCTTCCTGCTTCCAGACTTCGGTGTCGACGGAGAGCAGGGTGTCGAGGTCGGCGTCGTCGAGGGTGAGGCCGTCGGTGTCGAGGGCGTCCCTGGTCGGGAGGTGGCCGATCGGGGTCTTGACGGCGTCGGCGCGGCCGTTCAGGCGATCGACGATCCACTTCAGGACGCGGCTGTTCTCCCCGAAGCCGGGCCAGATGAACTTGCCGTCGGCGTTCTTGCGGAACCAGTTGACGTAGTAGATCCGCGGGAGTTTCTCCGGGTCGGTGGCCTTGCCGATGTCGAGCCAGTGGCCGAAGTAGTCGCCCATGTTGTAGCCGCAGAACGGCAGCATGGCGAACGGGTCGCGGCGCAGTTCGCCGACGGTGCCCTCGGCGGCGGCGGTCTTCTCGGACGCGACGTTCGCGCCGAGGAACACGCCCTGCTGCCAGTCGAAGGACTCGGTGACGAGCGGGACGGCCGACGCGCGCCGGCCGCCGAACAGGATCGCCGAGATCGGGACGCCCTTCGGGTCCTCCCACTCGTCCGCGATGATCGGGCACTGCCCGGCGGGAGTGGTGAAGCGGGCGTTCGGGTGCGCGGCCGGGGTGTCGGACGCGGGCGTCCAGTCGTCGCCCCGCCAGTCGGTGAGGTGCGCGGGCGGCTCGTCGGTGAGGCCCTCCCACCAGACGTCGCCGTCGTCGGTGAGCGCCACGTTCGTGAAGATGCTGTTGCCCCAGAGCGTCTTCACGGCGTTGGCGTTGGTGCTCTCGCCGGTGCCGGGCGCGACGCCGAAGAACCCGGCCTCGGGGTTGATCGCGTAGAGGCGGCCGTCGTCGCCGAACCGCATCCAGGCGATGTCGTCGCCGATCGTCTCGACCTTCCAGCCGGGGATGGTCGGCTCCAGCATGGCGAGGTTCGTCTTGCCGCAGGCGGACGGGAACGCGGCGGCGACGTAGCGGGTCGCGCCCTCCGGCGGCGTCAGCTTCAGGATGAGCATGTGCTCGGCCATCCAGCCCTCGTCGCGGGCCATGGTGGACGCGATCCGCAGCGCGTAGCACTTCTTGCCGAGCAGCGCGTTGCCGCCGTACCCGGACCCGTAGGACCAGATCTCCCGGGTCTCGGGGAAGTGGGTGATGTACTTGGTGGAGTTGCACGGCCACTTCACGTCGGCCTGGCCCGGCTCAAGCGGGGCGCCGACGGAGTGGACGGCCTTGACGAACGTCCCGCGCTCCTCGATGAGGCGCAGCGCGCCCGTGCCCATCCGCGTCATGATCCGCATCGACACCGCGACGTAGGCGGAGTCGGTGATCTCGACGCCGAGCTGGGAGATGTTGCCGCCCAGGGGGCCCATGCAGAAGGGCACCACGTACATGGTGCGGCCCTTCATGCAGCCGTCGAAGAGCCCGTCCAGGGTCGCGCGCATCTCGCCGGGAGCGACCCAGTTGTTGGTGGGACCGGCGTCCTCCTCCTTCTCGGAGCAGATGAACGTGCGGTCCTCGACGCGCGCCACGTCGGTCGGGTCGGACGCCGCGTGGAAGCTGTTCGGACGCTTGGCGGGGTCGAGCCGCGTGAGGGTGCCCTGGTCGACGAGGACGCCGGTCAGGCGCTCCCATTCCTCGTCCGAGCCGTCGCACCACTCGACGCGGTCGGGCTTCGTCAGCTCGGCGATCCCGCGTACCCACTCAGTAAGTTCGGTGTGGCCTGTAGGGGCCTGATCGAGGCCGGGGACCTGGTTGGACACGGGCAACTCCTTCAGCTGTTCGCAGGATGTTTGCATGATGAACAAGACCCGCTGTTTTTGCCATTTGGTCTGGACCAATCCCGTCCGCTTTTGGGGCATCGTGCCCGATTTTGTGACTGATATCACGCATGCCGGGAGATCGTCCGCACGGCCGGGTCACCCGTCTGCCAAGGCGTGCTCAAGCTGGGTAAACGTGGGTCTCCGTAGCCTTGACCGCGGCCCAAATCTCGCTGCCCTCCGACAATTGGAGTTCCGCGACGGCGGCCGGAGTGACTTCCGCGACGGCGTCGAAAGGCGGCCCGGACAGTTGCACCCGGACGCGGTCCCCCTGGCGTTCGATCGCGGCGACGCGGGCGCGCCACAGGTTGCGGGGGCTGCCGTCCGGGCGCGCCCGGTACAGCGCGACGGCGGCGGGCGCGAAGGCGAGGAACACCTCGCCGTCGAGCGGGTCGGCGGTGTCGAGGGTGGCGGCGCCGTCCGCGACCGCGACGCGGCCCGCGTCCGCGCGGCCCCGGTACAGGTTCAGGCCGACCAGGCGCGCGACGTAGCCGGTGCGGGGACGGCGCGCGACCTCGGCGGGCGTCCCCTGCTGGACGAGCCGCCCGCCCTCCACGACGACGATGCGGTCGGCGAGCACCATCGCGTCCAGCGGGTCGTGCGTGACGAGCACGGCCGCTCCGGAGAACCCGGCGAGGTGGCGGCGCAGCGCGGCGCGGATCTCCAGCCGGGTGTGCGCGTCGAGGGCGGCGAGCGGCTCGTCCAGGAGCAGCAGGCCCGGCTCGACGGCGAGCGCCCGCGCGAGGGCGACGCGCTGCGCCTGCCCGCCCGACAGCGCCCGCGGCCGGACCGACGCGAACTCAGCGAGCCCCACGCGGTCGAGCCATTCGGCGGCGATCCGGCGGGCGGCGCGGCGTCCGGCGCCCTGGCAGCGCGGGCCGAACGCGACGTTCTCCAGCGCGCTGAGGTGCGGGAACAGCAGGTAGTCCTGGAACACCATGCCGATGCCGCGCCGGTCGGGCGGCAGCGGGCGCAGGTCGTCGCCGTCCACCCGGACGTGCCCGCCCGCCATCGGGACGAGCCCGGCCAGCGCCCGCAGCGCGGTGCTCTTGCCCGCCCCGTTCGGGCCGAGCAGCGCGACCACCTCGCCGGGCGCGGCGGCGAGCGCGAGGTCGAGGTCGAACGCGGCGCGCCGCACGACGAGCCGCGCGTCCAGCCCCGTTCTCATGTGCCCGTGTTCATGTGGACGTGCTCACCCACCGGTCGCGGAGCGCGGCGAGGACGGCGACCGACACCGCCAGCAGGACGAGGCTCAGCACGATCGCGGCCTGCGGGTCGGTCTCCAGCGCGAGGTAGACGGCGAGCGGCATCGTCTGCGTCCGGCCGGGGAAGTTGCCCGCGAACGTGATCGTCGCGCCGAACTCGCCGAGCGCCCGCGCCCAGCACAGCACCGCCCCGGCCGCGACGCCGGGCGCGACGAGCGGCAGCGTGACCCGGCGGAAGATCGTCCAGCGGCTCGCGCCGAGGGTGGCGGCGGCCTCCTCGTAGCGCAGGTCCGCGGCGCGCAGCGCGCCCTCGACGCTGATCACCAGGAACGGCATGGCCACGAACGTCTCGGCGAGGACGACGCCGGCGGTGGTGAACGGGAGCGTGATCCCGAACCAGGCGTCCAGGTGCGCGCCGACGAGGCCGCGGCGGCCGAGCACGAGCAGCAGCGCCACGCCGCCGACCACCGGCGGCAGCACCAGCGGCACCGTCACCAGCGCCCGGACGATCCGCACGCCCGGGAACGGCGCCCGCGCGAGCGTCCACGCCAGCGGGACGCCGAACAGCACGCACAGGCAGGTCGCGAGGGTCGCGCTGAGCAGGGACAGGCGCAGCGCGTCCAGCACCTGGTCCTGCGCGAGGCGGGTGCCGAGCGTCGTCCACGGCGCGCGGACGAGCAGCCCCGCGAGCGGCAGCACCAGGAACGCGAGCCCGACCAGCGCGGGCGCCACCAGGACCAGCGGCGGCCGCGGGGACTCGGGCGCCCGCCTCACGGCGCCTCGAAGCCCGCCCGGGTCAGCGCGTCCCGGCCCCGGGGGCCGAGCACCAGCCCGATGAACTCCTTCGCCAGCGCGGAATGCGGCGCCTTCGCGACCTCCACGA
This sequence comes from Actinomadura decatromicini, assembly GCF_008121305.1. NCBI lineage: Bacteria > Bacillati > Actinomycetota > Actinomycetes > Streptosporangiales > Thermomonosporaceae > Actinomadura > Actinomadura decatromicini. The sequence goes on from NZ_VSRQ01000004.1 coordinate 43,417, forward strand.
TCGGATAGTCGTTGATCGCCTGCGCGGACTCGGGGAACTCGATCCCCTTGACCTTGCCGCTCGCCGCCCTGGCGTCGGTGCGGTAGACGAGCCCGGCGTCGGCCTCGTCCAGGGACACCTTGGTCAGGACGGCCTTCACGTCCTGCTCCCGCGACGCGGGCTCGACCTCGACCCCGGCCGCGCCGAGCGCCTTCTCGGCCGCCGCCCCGCACGGCACCTGCACCGCGCACAGGACGACCTTGAGCCCCGGCCGCGACAGATCCGCGAGCTTGCGCACCTTGCCCGGGTCGTTCTCCGGGACGGCGATCACCAGGCGGTTCCTCGTGAAGACCTGGGGCGTCCCGGCGGCGTCGCCGCCGTCCGTCACCGTCTTCATCGTGGCGGGGCTCGCGGCGGCGAACACGTCCGCCGGGGCGCCCTGCGTGATCTGCTGCGCGAGCGTCGAACTCCCGCCGAAGCCGAACCTGACCTTCACGCCCGGATGCGCGGCCTCGAACACCTTGCCGAGCGCGCCGAACGTCTCGGTGAGCGAGGCGGCGGCGAACACCGTCAGCGTGCCGCCCCTCCCCGCCGTCCCGGTCTTCCCGGACGCCCCGCCGTCGTCGACGTCGCCGCAGCCCGCGGCGGCCGCGAGCAGCAGGGCGGCGGACGCCGCCGCCGTGATCGTCTTGAGCACGGTCCCTCCCTCGGTCCGGCAGCCCGTGGTTCGGCGGCCTTCAGTCCGGCAGCTCGACGACGACGTTCGTGGACTTCACGACGGCCTCGGCGACCACCCCGACGCGCAGGCCGAGGTCGTCCGCCGCCTCCCGGCTCATCAGCGACACGACGCGGAACGGGCCCGCCTGGATCTCCACCTGGGCCATCACGCCGTCGCGGACGACGTCCGTCACGATCCCCCGCAGCCGGTTCCGCGCCGAGGAGAACCGCGCGCCCTGGTCGGACGGGCCGCTCCCGCGCGCCTGGTCGCGGACGAACGCGGCCAGCTCGGCGCCCGGCACCCGGCGGTGCCCGAGCTCGTCGCGGGACGCGGGGAGGCGCCCGCCGTCCACCCAGCGCCGGACGGTGTCCGCGCTGACCCCGAGCAGCGCCGCCGCCTCACTGATCTTGAACGTCGTCACGCCGCCCAGCGTAACGAACCGCAGATACCAGGAGAAGACGGGTACAGGTGGAGAAACTGCTAGCCAACGGGATCGGTGTCTCTCGCAGCCGCGATAGTGCCGCCCGCGCCGTCGCCGTCGAGGAGCACCTCGGCGATCATGCCGAGGGCGGCGTGGTCGACGAGCCGCTCCCGCCTGATCCGGCCGAACGCCGACACCTCGACGTAGGTGCGCTCGCCGTCCGCCGCGACCCCCTGCGGTCCGGACGACCGCAGCGCCGCCAGCTCGGCGCCGGTGACCTCGGCGGAGAACAGGTGCGCCCGGTGCGCGGACAGCGTCGCGTTCACCTGCCGCGGCCCGTGCTCGCGCAGCCGCGCCGCGTCCAGCAGCAGGCCGGTCTCCTCCGCGACCTCGGCGAGCGCGACCTCGGACGGCGTGCCCGGCCCGGACCCGCCCGGCAGCTCGTGGACGAACCCGTTCACGCACGGGCTGCGGAACTCCCTGACGAGCACGACCTCCGTCTCGTCGAGCGTCCGGCCGGGGCGGTGCAGGACGACGGCGGAGACGTCCGCCCGGCCGATGACGACCTCGTTGTCCTTGACCCGGTCCTCGGAGGCGACGTGCATCCGGACGTGCAGGCCCCAGAGCATGCCGAACCGGAACACCACCCGCGCGCCGACCAGCGCGTTCCCCGCGCTCCGCTGGCCCGCGTACCAGCTCTGGAACGACGCGTCCCGCCACAGCAGCAGCGGGACCTCCCGCTCGCCGCCCGCCCGCGACGCACCGGCGCCGATCCGGTCGAGGGCCGCCGCGACCGTCCCGCCGATGTCGGACGCCGTCGGCACGCCCGACTTGGCCGCGTAGTGCAGCAGGTAGCGGTTCTTCGGCGCGTCCGGCGGGGCGCCGAAGACGGCGCGCCCGCTGTCGTGCCACATCCCCCACTCGACGTTCGTCGTGAACGCGGGCAACGTGTCCAGGTCGCGGGGGACATAGAACACCACCTCGTCGGACAGGTGCAGGCAGCGCTCCTCCCAGTCGACCTGGCCCGTGTAGTCGTCGTGGACGCCGTGCCGGTGCTCGGGCACGAACACGGCCAGCCGCCCCGGCCCGCGCCAGCGCTCGCGCAGCGCGGCGACCGCGTCCGGACGCCACGACGCCACGTCCGCCGAGCGGGGCGTCGGCCCGGCGAGGAAGACGGCGGCGTCCCAGCGGTCCGGGGGCTCCTCGCGCGCGTAGACGACGGTGACCTCGGCCCTCGCGCCGAATCCGGATTCCATGACGTGGCTCCTCTCGTCCGGCCCGTGTGGAGTGGTCCGGTGAGGGTAAAGGGGGACTCAAATCAGAATCACACGCCCGGTCAGGAGGAATGATCATGACTGGGACCATGCGCGCACCACGTACCCGGGGCGGTCTGTCCGGGACGCTACTGGTGCTGCTCGGTCTGTGGGGCGGCCTGCTGCCCTTCGTGGGCCCCTACTTCGACTTCGGCTTCGCCCCCGACGACACGTGGGTCTACGACACCGACCGGCTCCAGCTCAGCATCGCGCCCGCCGTGGCCGTCGTGCTCGGCGGGCTGATCGTGCTCGGCGCCGCGAACCGGGCCTTCGCGATGTTCGGCGGCTGGCTCGCCGCGCTCGGCGGCGCCTGGTTCGCCGTCGGGCCGTCCGTCGCCCAGCTGTGGGACGTCGACGGCGTCGGCGCCCCGCTCGGCACCGAGGACGGACGACGGCTCGCCGAACAGCTCTCCGGATTCACCGGACTCGGCGTCGTCGTCGTGTTCCTCGCCGCGCTGGCGCTCGGACGGTTCGCCGTCGTCGGCGCCCGCGAGGCGGACGCCGCGGCCGCGGAAGCTGAGGACGGGAAGTCTGAATCCGGCAAGACGCAGCCGCTCGTGTACGGGCGGTACGCCCGGGAGAACCAGCGGCCCCCCGCCAGCACGACCGGGGCGCCGGGCGACCGGCCCGTCGCCGGAGAGCGAGGCTACGACACCTAGCGGTACCAGCGGTCTAGCGGTGGCGGCGCATGTCGCGGACGGCCTTGGTCGTCTCGTGGCTGCGCCGCTCGTCGTCCAGCCGGACGTCGTCGCGGTCGGTGAACATCGCGACGAAGGCGACGAGCAGGCCGACGCCGCCGATCCACGGCTGCCGCCAGACGAAGCTGAGCACCACGCAGACCGCGGCACCGCAGATGAGCAGCAAGAGCTTCACGTCGCACCCCTCGACCGCACGCGCACCTGACCACCGGATCGACGAGTAATGGAAGACTTACTCGTGTCCGTAGGAAGCATCCTGACATGCCGCGGCCCGCCCGGGAAAGATCCCCGGCGGGCCGTGTGCCGGTCGATCCGGCCGGTCCGCGCGCTCGGCGGCGCCGCTTCTCCGCTACTTCTTCGCCTTGCCGCGCTTCTCGCGGATCTTCATCGTCACGTCCAGCGGGGTGCCGGGGAAGCCGAACTCCTCGCGCAGCCGCCGCTCGATGAACCGCCGGTACCCCTCCTCCAGGAACCCGGTGGTGAACAGCACGAACCGCGGCGGGCGCACGCCCGCCTGCGTCGCGAACAGCACGCGCGGCTGCTTGCCGCCCCGGATCGGATGCGGGTGCGAGCTGACCAGGTCGGCGAAGAACTGGTTGAGCTTGGACGTCGGGACGCGGGTGCCCCACCCGTCTAGCGCCGTCTCGATGGCGGGCACCAGCTTCTCCATGTGCCGCCCGGTCTTCGCCGAGACGTTCACCCGCGGCGCCCAGCGCGCGCTGTGCAGCTGCCGGTCGATCTCGCGGTCGAGGTAGTGGCGGCGCTCCTCGTCCAGCAGGTCCCACTTGTTGTAGGCGATGACCAGGGACCGGCCCGAGTCGATCACCATCGAGATGATCCGCAGGTCCTGCTCGGCGAGCGGCTGGGACGCGTCGACCAGCACCACCGCGACCTCCGCGCGCTCCAGCGCCGACTGGGTGCGCAGCGTCGCGTAGAAGTCGGCGCCCTGGTTCTCCCGGTGCCGCCGCCTGATGCCCGCCGTGTCGATGAACCGCCAGGTCTTCCCGCCGAGCTCGATCAGCTCGTCCACCGGGTCGCGGGTCGTGCCGGCCACCGCGTCGACGACGGCGCGGTTCTCCCCCGCCACCTTGTTCAGCAGGCTCGACTTGCCGACGTTCGGACGTCCGAGCAGCGCGATCCGGCGGGGGCCGCCGACCTCCCCGAACGTCTCCGGCGGGGCCTCGGCGGGCAGCGCCTCCAGCACCGCGTCGAGCAGGTCGCCGCTGCCGCGCCCGTGCAGGGCGCTGACCGGGTGCGGCTCGCCGATGCCGAGCGACCACAGCGTCGCCGCGTCGGCCTCGGTGCCCGCGTTGTCGACCTTGTTCGCGGTCAGCACCACCGGCTTGCCGGACCGGCGCAGGATCTCCACCACGGACTCGTCGACGTCGGTCGCGCCGACCGTCGCGTCGACCACGAACATCACCACGTCGGCGAGGTCGACCGCCAGCCGCGCCTGCTCGGCGATCGCCGCGGCCAGGCCGGACGAGTCCGGCAGCCAGCCGCCGGTGTCGACCACGGTGAACCGCCGTCCGCTCCAGGCGGCGTCGTAGGCGACCCGGTCGCGGGTCACGCCGGGGACGTCCTCGACGACCGCCTCGCGGCGCCCGAGGATCCGGTTCACCAGGGTGGACTTGCCGACGTTCGGACGCCCGACCACCGCCACCACCGGCGCGGGACCCTCGTCGGCGGCGACGCCGGGGTCGGCGTCCACCGTCTCGATCTCGTAATCGCTCACTGTCGTTTCCTCGCGGGGACCGTCAGGCCGCCCGCTCACTCATGCTCTTTGGCGAGGCGGACGACCGCCTCGATGACCTCGGCGAGGCTCAGCTCCGTCGAGTCGATCTCGTGCGCGCCGCCCGCCCGCGTCAGCGGGGACGCCGTCCGGGTCGAGTCGAGCCGGTCGCGGCGGGCCTGCTCGGCCCGCGTGACGGTCACCGACGCGCCCGGGTCGGCCGCGAGGTCCTTCGCGCGGCGCACGGCCCGCGCCTCCTCGCTCGCCGTCAGGAACACCTTGACCGGGGCGTCCGGGACGACGACCGTGCCGATGTCGCGGCCCTCCACCACGATCCCGCCCGCGCCGATGATCTCGCGCTGCAGCTCGACCATCCGGGCCCGCACCGCCGGGACGGAGCTGACCGCGCTGACCGCGTTCGTCACCTCGCGGGTGCGGATGGGGGCGGACACGTCCGTCCCGTCCACCGTGATCGTCGGCGCGTCGGGGTCGGTGCCCGACACGATCACCGGTTCCGCGGCCCGCGCCGCGACGGCCTCGGCGTCCTCGACCGGGACGCCGTGGCCGAGCATCCACCACGTCATGGCGCGGTACATCGCGCCCGTGTCCAGGTAGCGGAGCCCGAGCGCCCGGGCGACGCCCTTGGAGGCGCTGGACTTGCCCGACCCGGACGGTCCGTCCATGGCGATGACGAGCACGATCGGTCCCTCTCTCGTTGGGCGGGCGTCAGCCCAGGCTACCGGTCCCCCGGCACCCCGCGGACCGCCGAAGCGGGCGTGGACCGCCCTAGCCGGGGACGGACCAGCCGCGGGCGCGCAGCTCCGCCGCCAGCCGCTCGGCGGCCTCCGGCACGACCGCGAGCTCCAGTACGCCGAGCGGACGGCCCGGCGAGTGCTCGATCGTCACGTCCTCGATGTTGACGCCCGCGATCCCCGCCGCCTGGAAGATCATCGCAAGCTCGCCGGGACGGTCCGGGATGACGACCTGGACGGTCGCGTACGCGGGCTGGTCGCCGCCGTGCTTGCCGGGGATCCTGGACCGGCCCGCGTTCCCGCGCAGCAGCAGGTCGGCGACGTGCTGGGCGGCCTCGTCGCTGCCGTCGCGCAGCAGCGACGCGGCGACCGCGAGGTCGGTGGCGACGGCCTCCAGCACCTCCGCGACGGGCGCGGAGTTCGCCGACAGGATCCCGATCCACAGCCGGGGGTCGCTCGCCGCGATGCGGGTGACGTCCCGGACGCCCTGCCCGGACAGGCCGAGCGCCACGTCGTCCGCGCCGGTCAGCCGGGCCGCGACGGCGGCGGACACGACGTGCGGGGCGTGCGAGACGAGCGCGACGGCCCGGTCGTGCTCGGCCGCGTCCACCTCGACCGGCATCGCGCCGCACGCCCGCGCGAGGCCGCGGACGGCCGCGACCGTCTCCGGCGCCGCGTCCGGCGTCGCGCACAGCGCCCACGGGCGGCCGAGGAACAGGTCGGCGCGGGCCGCGCTCGGCCCGGACCGCTCGCTGCCCGCGAGCGGATGCCCGGCGACGAACGAGCTCAGGTCGCAGCCGAGGTCGGCGGCCTGCTGGAGCGGCAGCGCCTTCACGCTGGCCACGTCGGTGTAGGCGGTGGCGAGGCCGCGCTTCTGCGCGTCCAGCAGCGTCACCGCAACGGCGGCGGGCGGCACGGCGAGGACCGCGAGGTCTGCGGGCCGGGCGTTCGCGCCGTCCGGCAGCGCGTCGCCCGCGCCGAGTTCGACCGCGAGGCGCAGCGCCGCCGCGTCCCGGTCGGTCAGCAGCACCTCCGCGCCGCGCTCGCGCATGGCGAGGGCGATCGATGTGCCGATCAGGCCCGTGCCGACCACGATGATGCGCTGCGGCGCCGCGTCCCCGTCCACGTCCTCGTCCACGCCGGTCACCCTACTTGCACGATCGTCACTGGGCGATGTCGAGCCGGAGCGCGGTCGCTCCCCGCAGGTAGACGTGCTGGACGTCGCGCCGGGGCCGGTCGGTCTCGATGTGCGCCATCAGCCGGATCACCCGCGGCAGCGCGCCCGGCACGCCGATCTCCGTCGCGCACAGCAGCGGCACCTCGTGGAAGCCGAGCTTGCGGGCGGCGAGCGCCGGGAACTCCGCGGTCAGGTCCGGCGTCACCGTGAAGATCACGCTGATGACGTCGTCGGTGTGCAGCTCGTTGCGGGCCATCACCGCGGCGACGAGCTCCGCCGTCGCCTCCAGGATCTGGTCCCGGTCGTCGGCGTCCACCTGCGTCGCCCCGCGGACCGCGCGTACCGCCACAGCCAGCCCTCCTCGATGTCTCCGTGCCGTGCCTTCGTGCCGTGTCGCCGTGCCGTTCTCCGGCGGCTGCTTCTACAGCCCGACGGCCTTGTACAGCTCGCCGATCTCGCGGACGGTCAGCGCCCGCATCCCGCCCGGGCTCAGGTTGCCCAGCTTGATCGGGCCGAACTCGGTCCGGGCGAGCTGCTGGACGGGGAACCCGACCTCCTTCAGCAGCCGCCGGACAATGTGCTTGCGCCCCTCGTGCAGCGTGATCTCCACCAGGACGCGCTTGCCGACCTGGTCGAACACGCGGAACTTGTCGGCCTTGGCGGGGCCGTCGTCGAGCGTCACGCCCGCCCGGAGCCGCTTGCCGAGGTCGCGCGGGATCGGCCCGTGGATCTCCGCCAGGTACGTCTTCGCCACCCCGAAGGACGGGTGCGTCAGCCGGTGCGACAGCTCCCCGTCGTTGGTGAGGAGGATCAGCCCCTCGGTGTCGGTGTCGAGCCGTCCGACGTGGAACAGCCGCTCTGGCACCTCCACGTAGTCGGCGAGGGACTTGCGGCCCCGCTCGTCCGACATCGTGGACACCACGCCGCGCGGCTTGTTGATCGCGTAGTAGCGGGTCTCCGCGCGGGTCTCGACCCGCTTGCCGTCGACGTGGATGACCGCGCGCTCGGGGTCGACGCGCTCGCCGAAGCGGAACACCCGCTTGCCGTCGACGGTGACGCGGCCCTCGCCGATCAGTTCCTCGCAGTGCCGGCGGCTGCCGATCCCGGCGTCGGCCAGGACCTTCTGCAGCCGCACGCCTTCGTTGTCGCTCACGTGTCCTCAACTATCTCGTCTGGCAGGTCGTCTGGGAGGTAGGGGGCGAGCTCGGGGAGCTCGTCGAGGTCGCGCAGGCCGAGCCGCTCCAGAAAGTACCCGGTGGTGCGGTACAGGTGCGCCTGGGACTCCGGGTCCTGGCCGGCGGTCTCGATGAGGCCGCGCAGCGTCAGGGTGCGGATCACGCCGTCGCTGTTCACGCCGCGGATCGCCGACACGCGGGCCCGGCTCACCGGCTGCCGGTACGCGACGACGGCGAGCGTCTCCAGCGCGGCCTGGGTGAGCCGCGCCTGCTGCCCGTCGGTGACGAACCGCTCCACGACCGGGGCGCACACGTCCCGGGTGTAGAACCGCCAGCCGCCGGCGACCTCTCTGAGGTCGAACCCGCGGCCCTGCTCGGTGTATTCCACGGCCAGCTCGCGCAGCGTCCCCGCGACCTCGCCGCGGGGACGCTCCAGCAGCTGCGCGAGCGTCATCTCGGTGACCGGCTCGTCCACCACCAGCAGGATCGCCTCGATCGAGGCGCGCAGACCCGGAAGCTCCGGAGTCTCCGCTGCGTCCGGAGCCTCCGCCGGGCGCGGGACCTCCGCGGCGTCCGGGGCGGCGGGGGCGTCCGTGGCCTCGGGGGCGGGGTCGTCAGTCATCGTCTCCCTCGTCCTTCTCGGGCTTCTGGGCGGCGGGCTTCTGGGCGGTGTCGGGCTTCTGCGGGGCGTCGGGCTTCTGGGGGGCGCCGTCGTAGTCGTCGCCGACCTCGACGTCGCCGTCGTCGGCGCCGGTCCAGGTGACGTGCAGCTCGGCGAGGGGCTGCTCCTGCTCGAACGTGACGTTCCGGTCGCGGTACAGCTCAAGAAGGGCCAGGAACCGCGCGACGACCTCGTAGGTGCCCTGCGCATCGGACGCGAGGACCCGGAACGTCGTCTGGCGCAGCCGCCGCAGCCGCTCCACCACGATCGACGCCTGCTCCTTGACGCTCGCCTTCGGCTGGTAGATGTGCTCGACGGAGACCGACGGCGGCTCCTTCGGGGTGAGCGCCTTCGCGGCGAGCCGGGCGAACTGGTCCGGGCCGAGGCCGAGCAGCACCTCCGGCAGGACGTTGGCGAACCGCGGCTCCATCGGCACGATCCGGGGGAACCGGCGGCTCGCGTCGGCGATCCGCGCGGCGATCACCCGCGCGACCTCCTTGTAGGCGCGGTACTGCAGCAGCCGCGCGAACAGCAGGTCGCGGGCCTCCAGGAGGGCGAGGTCGTCCTCGTCGTCGACCTCGCCGGACGGCAGCAGCCGCGCCGCCTTCAGGTCGAGCAGGGTCGCGGCGACGAGCAGGAAGTGGCTGGCCTGGTCGAGGTCCCAGTCCTGGCCGTGGGCGTGGATGTGCGCGATGAAGTCGTCGGTGACCTTGTGCAGCGACACCTCGGTGATGTCGAGCTTGTGCTTGGAGATCAGGCCGAGCAGCAGGTCGAACGGGCCTTCGAAGTTGTCCAGGTGGACGCGGAAGCCGTGCTCGTCGCCGGCCTTCTCCTCGGTTCCCCGCTCGGAGTCGGGCGGCGTCTCGTCCACGTCGCTCACGGTAGCGGAGGACGGCTCCCGCGCTGTGCTCACCGGCCACATCGTCCCACGCGGCGCGGCGTGCTCGCACCACGGCCACGGTCGGTGACGGGTCGCCGGTCCGGGGGCGTGGGGGGCGTCCCCCGCAAGGGACACGTATGGGTCAGCGGCCTGTCATGCGGTGGACGACGCCCTCCACGTACGCGCGGGTGAACCGCTCCGACGGCCCGTTGATCTCCACCTCGCCGCCGGTGATCGGCTGGAGCACCTGCGCGGGCTCGGACACGAGCGCCCCGCCGACGAGCATCGCCATCCGCCCGGAGGGCAGCTGGGCGGTGCTGGCCTGCGCGGCCTTGCCGGTGAGGGCGGCGAAGCCGGACGCGTCGCGGGACGTCAGCGTCATACCGAGGCCCCAGGCCAGGCGGCCGGTCGCCGGGTCCGGCGGGACGGCCCGCACCTCGTCCAGGCGGTGGACGGTCAGCGCGTCCGCGCCGAGGGTGAAGCAGGCGGAGCCGCCGGGCGCGGGCAGCGCGCCGTTCTGGCAGGGCGGGCGGCTCTCCGCCGCGACGAGCCGGAACGTCAGCGGCTCGCGCAGGTCGACGGGGCCTGACGACGACGCCGCCGAGGCGCCGTGGCCGCCGTCCCGCAGCAGCCAGGCCGCCAGCCCGCCGATGGCGACGAGCACGGCGACGACCGCCGCGATCAGCACGAACACGAGCGGCCCGGCGCCGCCGCCGCGCGGCGGCGGTGCGGCGGGCGGCGGCGGGAAGGGCGGCGGCGGAGGCCCGTACGGGGTCTCGGGGGGACGGCTCACCGCGGCCTTACTCCATCTCGGCCCACCTGACGAGCACCTCCCGCGCGAGGCTGCGGTAGGCGTTCGCGCCCATCGAGTTGGGGTCGAAGAACGTGATCGGCTCGCCGGCGACGGTCGCGTCCGGGAACCGCACCGTGCGGTTGATGACGGTGTGGAACACCTTCTCGCCGAACGCCTCGACGATGCGTCCGAGGACCTCGCGGGTGTGCAGCGTGCGCGAGTCGTACATGGTGCCGAGGACGCCGTCGATGACGAGGTCCGGGTTGATCCGGCCCTGCACCTTCTCGATGGTCTCCATCAGCAGCGCGACGCCGCGCATCGCGAAGTACTCGCACTCCAGCGGGATCAGCACGCCCTCGGCGGCGGCCAGCGCGTTGATCGTGAGCAGGCCGAGCGACGGCTGGCAGTCGATCAGGATGTAGTCGTAGTGCGCGACGGCCGACTTCAGCGCGCTCTGCAGGATGTACTCGCGTCCGACCTCGTGGACGAGCTGGACCTCCGCGCCGGACAGGTCGATGTTGCTCGGCAGCAGGTCCATCCCGTCGACACCGGTCTCGATGACGATGTCCTCCCACTCGGTGTCGCGTTCGAGCAGCAGGTTGTGGATCGTCAGGTCGAGCTGGCGCGGGTCGCCCTTGCCGAGGCCCACCGACAGGGCGCCCTGCGGGTCGAAGTCGACGAGCAGGACGCGGCGGCCGCACTCGGCGAGCGCGGCGCCCAGGTTGATCGTCGTGGTGGTCTTGCCGACGCCGCCCTTCTGGTTGCAGACGGCCACGATCCGTGCGGGCCCGTGCTCGGCCAGCGGCTCCGGCTCCGGAAACTCCGGAACGGGACGCTGAGTAGGCCCGAGGGCGCGGCTCGGGTCGGTCTCTATGGTGGCGGAGGAAAGAACCCCTCCTCCACCGTTAGTGCTGGTCACCAGATCCCTCCCCGGCGGCCCGGAAATGCCATCCAGAACGGGGACTCTAGGGCCGTCCCTTCCATGGCTCAAGCCGACGCGCGCCGATCGTAGCGATTTGTCAGCCCCCGCGGGCGGGTCCTGTCAGGTTCGGTCAACCCCGCGGCGGCGGGCCGGTCAGCTCCGCGCGCGGGGATGGGACGTCGCGTACACCTCGCGCAGCAACTGCACGGTGACCAGCGTGTACACCTGCGTCGTGGTCACCGACGCGTGCCCGAGCAGCTCCTGCACGACGCGGACGTCGGCGCCGCCGTCCAGCAGGTGCGTCGCGAACGAGTGCCGCAGCGTGTGCGGGGACACCTCGGAGAGCCGCGCGCGGTCGGCGGCGGCGCGCAGCACCATCCACGCGCCCTGCCGCGACAGCCGCCCGCCGCGCGCGTTCAGGAACAGGGCGGGGCCGCCGCGCCCGGCGGCGGCGAGTTCGGGACGGGCCCGCACCAGGTAGGCGTCCACGGCCTCGCGGGCGTAGTCGCCGATCGGCACGACCCTGGCCTTGCCGCCCTTCCCGGCGACGCGGGCGAACCCGTCGCGCAGGTCGAGGTCGTCGACGTCCAGGCCGACGGCCTCGGAGATCCGCGCGCCCGACCCGTACAAGAGTTCGAGCAGCGCCCGGTCGCGCAGGGCGCGGGCGGCGCCGGGCCCGTCGCCGGACGGCGCCGCGGCGGCGAGCAGGCGCTCGACCTCGTCCAGGGAGATCGCCTTCGGCAGGCGGCGCGGCGGCGTCGGCGGCTTGACGTCGTGCGCGGGGTCGGCGGGCGCGTGGCCCTCGCGGAGCGCGAACCGGTGCAGCCCGCGGACGGCGACCAGCGCCCGCGCCGCCGACCCGGCCGACAGCGGCGGATGGTCGTCGTCGCCCTCCCGCAGGCCGACGAGGAACGCGCGGACGTCGTCCTCGGTGATGTCGGCGACCGCCGCGCGGCCCCGGCCGTCCTGGACCTCGACGTAGCGGCGCAGGTCGCGGTGGTAGGAGCTGAGCGTGTTGGCGGCGAGGCCCCGTTCGACGGCGAGGTGCCCCAGGTAGGCGCGGACCACGGAGGCGAGCGCGGAACCGGCGGCGGCGCCCGGCGGCGCGGCGGTCCGGGGGGTCGGGGACAGTGCGGCACCTCTTCCGGCGGCGGTCGGGCCTCCGGCCGGGCGGCGGCCCCGGCCGGTGCGGACCCGCCCATCATGCCCCCTCCCGCCGGGGAGGGGGACATCATCCGCGCCGCCCCGGCGCGTCGGGGCGGTCAGTCCTCGGGGGCGTCCACCGGGCGCAGGTCGGCGAAGCCGGAGTCGCGGGCCGCGCGCACGGCGAGGACGCCCACGCAGGCGATCATGTTGTGCACCTCGCCCGCCAGGACCTTGCGGACCGCGTCGTCCAGCGGCACCCACACGACCGGCATGTCGGCCTCCTCGTGGACGCGCTCGAAGTCGATCTCGTCGGCGGGCACCTCGGTGAGGCCGCGGGCGAGGAAGATCCGGACGCGCTCGTCGGCCATCCCCGGCGAGGGGTACACGTCGACGAGGGTGTCCCAGCGCTCGGCGCGGTACCCGGCCTCCTCCAGCAGCTCCCGCTCGGCGAGCTTGTGGAGCGGCTCGCCGGACACGTCCCGCAGCCCGGCGGGCGGCTCCCACAGCAGCCGCGACACCGGGTGCCGGTACTGCCGCAGCAGCAGGACGCGGTCGCGGTCGTCGAGGGCGAGGACGCCGACCGAGCCGATGTGCTGGATCACGTCCCGGGCGACGAGCTCGGTGCCGTCGCCGCGCGGCATCTCGACCCGGTCGGTGCGGACGCCGAACACCCGCCCCTCGTACACGGTGGTGCGCTCCGCGACCGGCCACCGCTCCGGGCGGTCGCGGACGTCGTCCGGCGTCATGACGCGGTCACGTTCCCGGCGTCGGCGCCGCCCGCGCGGGCGGCGGCGTAGTCGAGCGCGGCGGAGACGAGCCCGGTGAACAGCGGGTGCGGGCGCGTCGGCCGGGACCGGAACTCCGGGTGCGCCTGCGTCCCGACGAAGAACGGGTGCTGGTCGACGGGCAGCTCGACGTACTCGACCAGCCGTCCGTCCGGGGACAGGCCGGAGAACCGCAGGCCCGCCTGCTCCAGCCGGTCGCGGTAGGCGTTGTTGACCTCGTACCGGTGCCGGTGCCGCTCGGACACCTTCGCCTCCCCGTACAGCCCCCGGACGACCGAGCCGTCGGCCAGGTCGGCGGGGTAGAGGCCGAGGCGCATCGTGCCGCCCATGTCCCGCTCCCCGGCGACGACGTCGACCTGGTCGGCCATCGTCGCGATCACGGGGTCGGCGGCGGTCGCGTCGAACTCGGCGCTGTCGGCGCCGTCGAGCCCGCCGAGCGTCCGCGCCGCCTCGATGACCATGCACTGGAGGCCGAGGCAGATGCCGAGCAGCGGCAGCCGGTTCTGCCGGGCGTGCCGGACCGCGCCGACCTTCCCCTCGATGCCGCGGACGCCGAACCCGCCGGGGATCAGCACGCCGTCGACGCCGTCCAGCTCCCGCTTGGCGCCCTCCGGCGACTCGCAGTCGTCGGACTTCACCCAGCGGATGTGGACCTTGGCGTCGTTGCCGAACCCGCCGTGCCGCAGCGCCTCCGTCACCGACAGGTAGGCGTCGGGCAGGTCGATGTACTTGCCGACCAGCGCGATCGTGACCTCGCGCGCCGGCTTGTGGACGCGGCGGAGCAGCTCGTCCCAGGCGCCCCAGTCGACGTCGCGGAACGGCAGGCCGAGGCGGCGCACGACGTAGGCGTCCAGGCCCTCGGAGTGCAGCACCTTCGGGATGTCGTAGATGCTCGCGGCGTCGACCGCCGAGACGACGGCCTCGCGGTCGACGTCGCACATCAGGCTGATCTTGTGCTTGAGCCCGTCGGTGATCGGCCGGTCGGACCGGCACACGATCGCGTCGGGCTGGATGCCGATGGAGCGCAGCGCGGCGACCGAGTGCTGCGTCGGCTTCGTCTTCAGCTCCCCGGACGGGACGATGTACGGCAGCAGCGACACGTGCAGGAAGAAGCAGTTGTCGCGGCCGATCTCGTGCCGGATCTGGCGGACCGACTCCAGGAACGGGAGCGACTCGATGTCGCCGACCGTCCCGCCGACCTCGGTGATGACGACGTCGACCTCGGTGTCGTCCGCCATGCCGCGGATGCGGTCCTTGATCTCGTTGGTGATGTGCGGGATGACCTGCACGGTGTCGCCGAGGTACTCGCCGCGCCGCTCCTTGGCGATCACGTTGGAGTACACCTGGCCGGTCGTGACGTTCGCCGACCCGTGCAGCTCGGTGTCGAGGAAACGCTCGTAGTGCCCGATGTCCAGGTCGGTCTCGGCGCCGTCGTCGGTGACGAACACCTCGCCGTGCTGGAACGGGTTCATCGTCCCGGGGTCGACGTTCAGGTAGGGGTCGAGCTTCTGCATGGTGACCCGGAGGCCGCGGAGGGTGAGAAGCCGTCCCAGGCTCGACGCCGTCAGCCCCTTGCCGAGGCTGGACGCGACACCGCCGGTGACGAACAGATGCTTGGTAGGACGTGGTCTACCAGTGGCTGCCGAAGGCAAGAAGGCACTCCCGTGGTCGTTGCGAGGCGGACGAGGCTCACTGTCCACGGGCCACCAGGATAACAGCCGTGACCACCGGTTCGTTTACCGAGCGTCCCCCACCAGGGCCCCTACCGCCGGAGACGCGCGCCGCCCGGCGGTAGAGGGCCCTTTACGGCCCGAAGGAGGAGGGCAGCGCGTTCGACCCCGCGGGCATGATCGTGCGGAGTTGGCGCGTCAGCTCGTCGATCAGCGAGCGGGCCTGGTCGGCCGCGTTGCGGGCGGCGTCGCGCTCCTGGGACAGCTCGGCTATCTGCGCGCGCTGCTCGGTGACGGCCTGCGCCAGCTGGTCGACCCACTGGTCGCGCTCGGCGAGCTTCTCGGCGACGGCGTCGCGCTCGGCGGCCATCTGCCGCATCGCGGCGACGGTCTTGTCGCGTTCGCGGCCCGCCTGGTCGGCGCGGCCGCGGGCCAGGGTCAGCTCCGACTCGGCGCGCGCCTGGGCCTGGACGGCCGCCTCCCGCGCCCGCTCGGCCGCCTCCCGGGCCTTGGCGTTGCCGTCGCGCTCGCGCTCGGCCTTCTTCGCCGCCTCCAGCGCCTGCGACGCGGTGCCGAGGGACTGGTCGCGCTCCGCCTCGGCGGTCTCGGTGCGCTTGGCGGCGTCCTGGGCGCGGCGCTCGGCGTCCTGCGCGCGCCTGTCGGCGTCCTGGGCACGCCGGTCGGCGTCCTGGGCGCGGCGCTCGTTCTCCTGCGCGCGGCGCTCGGAGACCTCGGCGCGGCGGCGGGACTCGTCGGCCTCCTTGCCCGCCGCGACCACGGCGTGCTGGAGGTTCTGCGCGGTCATCTCGGCGTCGGTGACCTTGGCGCGCAGCGCGGACAGCTCGGCGTGCGCGGCCTCCAGGCCCCGGGACAGCTCCGCGGCCTGCTCGGCGACCCGGTCGCGCTCGGCCTCGGCGGACCGGCGGCCGGCGACGGCGTCCTCGACGGCGCGCAGGGCGTCGTCGCGGGCCTCGCTCATCGCGTCCCGCTGCTGGATCGCCTGCCGGACGGTCGCCTCCGCCTCGGCGACGCGCCGCTCGGCCGCCTCGACCTGGGCCTGGATCTGCTCGACCTGCGCGCGCGCCTGGTCGGCCTGGGCCCGCGCCTGGTCGGCCTGGACGCGGCCCTGCTGGGCCTGGTTCCACGCGGCGGCGGCGTCGCGCTGCGCGTTCTCCTTCTCGGTCTGGAGGGCGGCGATCTGGGCGACCGCCTCCTTCTGGACCTCGGCGGCGCGGCGGTCGGCGTCGGCGAACTGCCGCTCGGCCTCGACCGCGCGGCGCTCGGCCTGCTCGGCCTGGCCGCGGGCGCGCTGCACCTCGGCCCACGCGGCGGCGGCGTCGCGCTGCGCCGACTCCTTCTCCTGCTGGACGGCCGCGACCTGCGAGGCGGCCTCGTTCTGCGCCTCGCCGACGCGCCGCTCGGCCTCGACGACCCGGCGCTCGGCCTGCTCGGCCTGGCCGCGGGCGCGCTGCACCTCGCCCCAGGCGGCGGCGGCGTCGCGCTGCGCCGACTCCTTCTCCTGCTGGACGGCCGCGACCTGCGCCGCGACCTCGCTCTGCGCCTCGTTGACCTTGCGCTCGCCGGCGGCGAGGGCGTCGCCGATGAGGTCGGCCATCTGGCGGAGGCGCTCGACGATGTCCCACGGCTGGGCCTCGCCCTGCTCCAGCTCCGGCCGGGTGGACTGGGCCGGCTGACCGGGTTGACCCGGTTGCCCGTGCTGGCCCGGCTTGGCCATCTGGATCGGCAGCTGCGCCGCGGGCACCGGGGACTCGGGGGCGCGGCCCGGGTCGCGTCCCATGGCGGGCCAGGGCGCCGCGCCGTCGGGGACGCCGCGGGCGCCCGATCCGTTCAGCTCGCTCACTGCTCTGCCCGCCTCACGGCCCGGCGCCGCGCGGGCGGCACGGCTCCGCTCATCGCGGTCGCCCCGTCCATCGTCCGACGCGTCGCCCGACGGCTCGTCATCTCGCTCACGTGTCTCCTCGCCCGGCGGCGCCCGGCCGCCTCCGCGGGGGTCGGTGTGCTCGTCCCGTTCGCTCCGCCACCGGCCCGGGGCCTCGTCGCTTCGCTCACGAAGGCACTCTAGCCCCGACCAGCGGAGCGTTTGCCCAGTTTGGGGTTTGCCCTCTCTCCCCCGGCGCGGTATCGCCGCACGCAGACCGCCTGTTCAGGACACGGACCGCGGTCGGGACGGTGCCGCGGGTCACATCCCGCGCGCGCCCCGGACGGGTGCGACAATCGCGCCCCATGGAGCTTCGCACCCTGTATCCGCCGATCGAGCCGTACGACTCCGGGCTGCTCGACGTCGGCGACGGCGACCGGATCTACTGGGAGGTCTGCGGAAACCCCGACGGGAAGCCCGCGGTGATGCTGCACGGCGGGCCCGGCGCCGGATGCGCCCCGGCGCACCGGCGGCAGTTCGACCCCGAGGCGTACCGGATCGTCCTGTTCGACCAGCGCAACTGCGGGCGGAGCCTGCCGCACGCGAAGGACCCGGAGGTGTCGCTCGAGGCGAACACCACCTGGAACCTGGTCGGCGACATCGAGCGCCTGCGCGAGCACCTCGGCATCGAGCGGTGGCTGGTGTTCGGCGGGAGCTGGGGCAGCGCGCTGTCGCTGGCCTACGCGCAGACCCATCCGGAGCGGGTGACCGAGCTGGTGCTGCGGGGCATCTTCACGCTGCGCCCGTTCGAGCTGTACTGGTTCTACCAGGAGGGCGCGTCGCTACTGTTCCCTGACCTCTGGGAGAAGTACATCGAGCCGATCCCGGAGGACGAGCGCGAGGACCTCATCTCCGCGTTCCACGAGCGGCTGGAGTCGCCCGACCGGGACGTGCGGGTCGCCGCGGCCAAGGCGTGGGCGACGTGGGAGGGGTCGACGATCACGCTGCGGCCCGACCAGGAGCTCGCGGACGACTTCGGCGAGCCCGACTACGCGGTGGCGTTCGCCCGCATCGAGAACCACTACTTCGTCAACGAGGGGTTCTTCGAGGAGGAGCAGCTGATCCGGGACGTGGACCGGATCCGGCACATCCCGGCGGTGATCATCCAGGGCCGCTACGACGTCTGCACCCCGGTCGCGACGGCCTGGGACCTGCACCGCGCGTGGCCGGAGGCCGACTTCCACATCGTGGACGACGCGGGCCACGCCTACAGCGAGCCGGGCATCCTGCACCGGCTGATCGAGGCGACCGACCGGTTCGCCGGAAAGCCCTGACCCGTAATCCGACCGCGGTCGGACGCCGCGCCCGCACGGCTTTGGAGCGGTGTTGAATCGGATGCGTCGCAAGGCGGGCAACGGTCGCGCCGGAATCGGCCCGGGGTGCGGCTCGGCGCCGCGCCCCGGCCGGCCGGGGCGCCGGCCGAAACGCCGCGGTTCTTACCTCTCGGCAAGGCAAACCTTGCCTTGCCGTTACCGGTCCTGCCCCTTGACCGACAGTGGTTCCACCCCCTCAGGACCCACGTCGACGCCTTGCCCCACACGCGCCCCAGCACGCCCGCGAACGGACGACCTCGCGCGACGCGACGTGACGCCCGCCGCACCCGTGCAGTTGTCACGAATTCTTAGTGACTTACCTCACACAACCGATACACGAATCCCGTCCCCATGCCCTGACACGACATTAAGGTTGCGTTCAGGAAACTTCCCGACTGCACGCTCGGAGCATGCGGCAGTACCTCCTGCGTAGCATGGGGAAAGGCGCACGGCGGGCCGCTCGCCAAATCGCAGAATTGCACGGAATTCGGCGAAGCATTTAACCCTACCCAGCGGGTACCAGGCTAAACATCCCGCCCATAACATTCCGCTGCGATCACGTCGCGCGATTCGCTAAGTTGCCTGGACATGGCAGCGCAACCCCTGGAAACACCGACCCGACGCCACGATTCGAACGAGACGAACGCGGACGTGCGACTCCAGGAGCCGAGCCTCGCCGACGGCCCGGAGCTTTGGCGGCTCGCCCGGGACTCTTCCGTCCTGGACGTCAACTCGCCTTACAGCTACGCCCTTTGGTGCCGCGATTTCGCGGACACTTCCGTCGTGGCACGCGAAGGCGGCGTCCCGTGCGGATTCATCACCGGTTACGTCCGCCCGGCGCGGCCCGACACGTTCTTCGTATGGCAGGTCGCGGTCGACCGCGACCATCGCGGCCGCGGCCTCGCCCGCCGCATGCTCGACCGCCTCGCCGACCGGCTCGTCCCCCGCGGGCACCGGTTCATGGAGGCGACGGTCACGCCGGACAACACCGCCTCCACCGCGATGTTCGAATCGTTCGCCCGGGACCGCGGATGCGAGGTCGTCCGCAGCGCGCTGTTCGGCGCGGAGCACTTCCCCGACGGGGGACACGAGCCCGAGGTGCTCTTCAGGATCGGCCCGATCGCGACGCGAACCGACGGCGCGAACTGACAGGTCCACCCCCCCACCAAGCTCCCACTCCTACTGCCAGGAGGCAGCACATGGACGTTTTCGACCGCATGGAATCGGAAGTCCGCGGCTACTGCCGCGGCTGGCCCACGGTGTTCGCGACGGCGCACGGCAGCCACATGACCGACGAGCACGGGAAAACGTATCTGGACTTCTTCGCCGGCGCCGGGACGCTGAACTACGGGCACAACAACCCGCAACTGAAACGCCGGCTGCTGGACTATCTCGCCGCTGACTCGGTCGTGCACAGCCTCGACATGTACACGACCGCGAAACGCGACTTCCTGGAACGATTCAACGAGTACGTGCTGCGCCCCCGCGGGCTCGACTACAAGGTCCAGTTCCCAGGACCCGCGGGCAACCACTCGGTCGAGGCGGCGCTGAAACTCGCGCGCAAGTACACCGGCCGCGAGACGGTCGTCAGCTTCACCAACGCCTTTCACGGGATGACGCTCGGCGCGCTCGCGGTGACCGGCAACTCGATGAAGCGCACCGGCGCGGGCGTCCCGCTCGGGCACGGCGTCGCGATGCCCTACGACAACTACCTCGACGGCCGCACGCCCGACTTCCTGCTCTTCGAGACCATGCTGGACGACAGCGGCAGCGGCCTGGACAAGCCCGCCGCCGTGATCGTCGAGACCGTCCAGGGCGAGGGCGGCATCAACGTCGCCACCGCGGAGTGGCTGCGCGGCCTGCAGGACCTGTGCCGCCGCCACGAGATCCTGCTCATCGTCGACGACGTGCAGATGGGCTGCGGACGCACCGGGCCGTTCTTCAGCTTCGAGGAGGCCGGGATCGTCCCGGACATCGTCTGCCTGTCCAAGTCGCTCAGCGGCTACGGGCTGCCGTTCGCGGTCACGCTGATGAAGCGCGACCTGGACGTGTGGGAACCGGGCGAGCACAACGGCACCTTCCGCGGCTTCAACCCCGCGTTCGTCACCGCCGTCGCCGCCCTGGAGGACTACTGGTCCGGCGAGGGCCTGGAGAAGCAGACGATCGCCAAGGGCCAGCAGGTCGAGGCGGCGCTCGGCGAGATCGCGCTCGCACATGCGGGCGCCGTCGACTCCGTCCGCGGCCGGGGCCTCGCGTGGGGCCTCGTGATGAACGACGCCGAGATGGCGCCGAAGGTGTGCGCCGAGGCGTTCTCGCGCGGGCTGCTGATGGAGACGTCCGGTCCCGAGGGCGAGGTCGTCAAGCTGCTGCCGCCGCTCACCACGACCGAGTCGGAGCTGGCGCACGGCCTGGAGATCATCGCGGACTCGCTGGAGGCCGTCCGGCAGACCGTCGCGGTCTGACCCGGCCCCCGCCCGGCATCGGTCCGAGCGACCCCGACCACCGTCCGAGCCGCTCCCGGGCCCCGCGCGGGCCCGGCCTCGGGCATATCCGGAAAGAGGAGATTCATGATCGTTCGTTCCCTTGACGAGATCATCGGCACCGAGCGCGACGTGCAGGCGCCGACCTGGTGCAGCCGCCGGTTCGTGCTCGCCAAGGAGGGCGTCGGCTTCTCGCTGCACGAGACGATCCTGTACGCGGGGACCGAGACCAAGATGTGGTACGCGAACCACGTCGAGGCCGTCTACTGCATCGAGGGCAACGGAGAGTTGACCAACGACGAGACCGGCGAGAAGCACAAGATCGAGCCGGGCGTCATGTACCTGCTGGACGGCCACGAGCACCACACCCTGCGCGCTCACACGGACGTCCGGACCGTCTGCGTGTTCAACCCGCCCTGCACCGGCCGGGAGGTCCATGACGAGAACGGCGTTTACCCCCTGCTGACCGAGGAGGACGCATGAGCATCATCGAGTCGCATCCGACGATCGACGACGCCTACCCCACCCGGAAGGCTTCCGAGGCGGCGCTTTTGTACCGGCAGGACCCGGTGGTGTACGGCGGGCCGGGGGACGGCCCGATCGACGCCGCGACCCTCGACTCGTTCGACGCCAACGGATTCCTCACGGTCGACCGGTTGCTCGCCCCGGACGAGGTCGAGGACTACCGCGCCGAGCTGCGCAGGCTGTCCGCCGACCCGCGGGTGCTCGCGGACGAGCGGACGGTCACCGAGCGCGGCTCGGACGAGGTCCGGTCGATCTTCGAGATCCACAAGATCAGTGAGTTGTTCGCCGGACTCGTCCGCGATCCCCGAGTCGTCGGGCGTGCCCGGCAGATCCTGGGTTCTGAGGTTTACGTCCACCAGAGCCGGGTGAACTACAAGCCAGGCTTCAGTGGCAAGGACTTCTACTGGCACTCGGATTTCGAGACCTGGCACGCGGAGGACGGCATGCCTCGGATGCGCGCGGTGAGCATATCCATCGCGCTCACCGAGAATTTCGTGCACAATGGCGGGCTAATGATCATGCCTGGCTCGCACAAGACCTTCGTCGCCTGCGTCGGAGAGACCCCGGACGACCACTACAAGGAGTCCCTGCGCGGCCAGGAGATCGGCACGCCGGATCCGAACAGCCTGTCGATTCTGGCTGAGAAACACGGTATCGAGCTGTTCACAGGGGCGGCGGGCTCTGCCACCATGTTCGACTGCAACTGCATGCACGGCTCGAATGGGAACATCACCCCGTTCCCCCGCTCGAACGTGTTCATCGTGTTCAACAGCGTCGAGAACACATGCGTCGAGCCGTTCTCGGCGCCCGCGCCGCGTCCGGAGTTCATCGGCGCCCGCGACTTCACCCCCGTCGGCGCCGGAGCCGCTACGGGAGACGAGAGGGCCCGTCCCTCCTCGAATGGCGTCGCGGGCGGCTGAATGAACACAACGATTCGATAAACCCGACACCTCGACCCCGCGCCCGTGAAGGACCCGCAGCGGTCCTTCGCGGGCGCGCGGTCACACCATCCAGGAGTTCGATGATGACCTCTTCGAGACGCGACTTCCTCCGCACCGCCGTTCTGCTGTCCGCCGCGGTGCCGCTGGCCGCGGCGGGCTGCTCCACGACGGACCCGGAGGAGGAGAAGAAGGGCGGGGGCACGCTGCAGAAGGCCAAGGACGCCGGGTCGATCACGGTCGGCTTCGCCAACGAGGCGCCCTACGGCTACACCGACAAGTCCGGGAAGCTCACCGGCGAGGCCCCCGAGCTGGCCAGGGTCATCTTCAAACAGCTCGGAATCGACGACGTGAAGGGCGTCCAGGTCGACTTCGGCGGGCTGATCGCCGGGCTCAACGCCCGCCGCTTCGACACGATCGCCGCCGGGATGTTCATCACGCCGGAACGCTGCGCGTCGGCGGCGTTCGCCAATCCCGAATACGTCGCCAAGAGCGCCTTCATGGTGAAGCAGGGAAACCCGAAGGGCCTGAAGAACGCCGCGGACCCGGCGAAGACCGGAGCGCGGGTCGGCGTCATGACCGGCGCCGTCGAGGCCGGCTACGCCGAGAAGTCCGGGGTGAAGAAGGGCAACATCAAGACGTTCGCCGACCAGCCGAGCGCGTTCGAGGGGCTCAAGGCCGGGCGCATCGACTGCATCTGGCTGACCCGCATCTCGCTCGCCGACCTGCTGTCCAAACACGAGGGGCAGGGATTCGAGGTCACCGAGCCCTTCGTCCCGGTCGTCGACGGCAAGGAGCAGTTCGGCGCGGGCGCGTTCGCCTTCCGCAAGGCCGACGCCGACCTGCTGAACGCCTGGAACGGCGAACTCGACAAGCTCAAGCAGCAGAACAAACTGCTGCCGATCCTGCAGCCGTTCGGCTTCACCCAGGCGGAGATGCCCGCCGCCGGCGACACGGCCGCCAAGTTCTGCCAGGGCTGACCCGTGGGTGACGTCCTCGACAGCTACCACCAGTGGCTGGACGGCGCGTGGCTCACCTTCCGGCTCACCCTGCTCGGAGGCGCGCTGGCCCTGGCCCTCGCCCTGGTCTTCGGCCTGGCGGGCACCTCGCGCCGCGCCTGGGTGCGCGGACTGAACCGGGTGTACGTGGAGTTCTTCCGCGGCAACGCCACGCTCGTGCTGCTGTTCTGGTTCTTCTACGCGCTGCCCCTGATCGGGCTCCGGTTCAGCACCATGTTCGCGGCGGTCCTCGCGCTCGGCCTGAACATCGGCGCCTACGGCGCGGAGGTCGTCCGCGGGTCGATCAAGGCGGTCCCGAGAGCGCAGTACGAGGCGACCGTCGCGCTGAACTTCACGCCGTACCAGCGGATGCGCCGGGTCCTGCTGCCGCAGGGCTTCGCGCTGATGCTCCCCCCGTTCGGGAACCTGATCATCGAGCTGATGAAGGGCACGGCCATCGTGTCCCTGGTCGGCCTGGTCGACCTGACCCGCGTCTCGAAGAACATCCAGGGCAGCACGGGCCAGACCATCGCGGCGTTCACGATGGTGCTCGTCCTGTACTTCGTCATCGCGCAGGTGCTGCAGCTCGCCGTCCGGTACGCGGAGCGGCGGGTGGACCGGATGCTCGGCCGCCGGCTGCCGAGTGAGCCGTCGCTCGGCACGATCGCCGCGGGCGCGCCCGGCACGGGGGTGAGCGGCTGATGGACTGGGACTGGCAGTACTCCGGGGACATCCTCCCCGACCTGCTGGACGGCCTGCGCTACACCATCATCGCGACTCTGGCCGGGTATGTGATCGCCCTGGTGCTCGGACTGGTGTGGACGCTGCTGCGCCGCTCCCCGAGCCGGGTGTTCAACCAGGTGATCCGCTGGATCACCGAGTTCATCCGGTCGACGCCGCTGATCCCGCAGCTGTACTTCGTCTTCTTCGTCCTGCCCGCGTGGGGCATCACGATCGGGTCGCTGACGGCCGGGATCGTCACGCTCGGCGTCCACTACTCGACCTATACCGCCGAGGTATACCGGGCCGGGATCGCCGACGTCCCGAAGGGGCAGTGGGAGGCGTGCACCGCGCTGAACCTGCCGCGGTCGCGGGTGTGGCTGGACGTGGTCCTGCCGCAGGCGATCCGCCGGGTGATCCCGACGCTCGGCAACTACCTGATCGCGATGTTCAAGGACTCGCCGATGCTGCTGGCGATCAACGTCGCGGAGCTGCTGTTCTCCGCCTACCAGGTGGGATCGAAGTCCCTGCAGTTCCTGGAGCCGATCACCATGGTCGGGCTGTTGTTCGTCGTGGTCAGCGTCATATCCTCGATACTCGTCCGCCGCCTGGAGAGGCGTTATGCCACCAACTGATCCCGCCGAAGACGCATCGAAGCCCTCCGCGGACGCGGGAGGCGTCCCCACGGAGAAG
Source organism: Actinomadura decatromicini (assembly GCF_008121305.1). Classification (NCBI taxonomy): domain Bacteria; kingdom Bacillati; phylum Actinomycetota; class Actinomycetes; order Streptosporangiales; family Thermomonosporaceae; genus Actinomadura; species Actinomadura decatromicini. The sequence goes on from NZ_VSRQ01000004.1 coordinate 67,845, forward strand.
GGGAAGGCGCCGGAGGCCCCGCTGCCGCGCGGCGAGGCGCCGGGGATCCGCTTCGAGAAGGTGGTCAAGCGGTTCGGCCACAACGTGGTGCTCCGCGAGCTCGACTTCTCCGTGGCGCCGGGCGAGCGCGTGACGCTCATCGGGCCGAGCGGGTCCGGCAAGACCACGATCCTGCGGCTGCTGATGACGCTGGAGAAGCTCGACGACGGCCTGATCTGGATCGGCGACGAGACTCTCTGGCACATGGAGCGGGGCGGCAAGCGCGTCCCGGCCGGGCAGAAGCACCTGCACGAGATGCGCAAGCAGGTCGGCATGGTGTTCCAGCAGTTCAACCTGTTCCCGAACATGAACGTGCTGCGCAACCTGACCGAGGGGCCGGTCCGCGTCCTCGGCCTGTCCAAGGACGAGGCCGTCGAGCGCGCCCGCGGCCTGCTGGACCTGGTCGGCCTCGCCGACAAGGAGAACGCCCACCCGACCCAGCTGTCGGGCGGCCAGCAGCAGCGGGTGGCGATCGCGCGGGCGCTCGCCATGCAGCCGAGGGTGCTCCTGCTGGACGAGGTCACCTCCGCGCTCGACCCGGAGCTCGTCGTCGGCGTCCAGGACCTGCTGCGCGACATCGCCCGGCAGAGCGACCTCACGCTGCTGTGCGTCACCCACGAGATGACCTTCGCCAAGGACATCTCGGACCGGGTCCTCATGTTCGACCAGGGGCAGATCGTCGAGGAGGGTCCCCCGGACCGGATCTTCGGCGAGCCGTCCGAGCAGCGCACCCGGGACTTCCTGCAGGCGGTCCTCGCGACCTGACCCGCCGCGCGTCCCTGTCGCGTCCCTGTCGCGTCCCTGTCGCGTCCCTGTCGCGTCCCTGTCGCGTCCCTGTCCGGCGCGTCCGCACCCGTCGCCCGCGTTCCCGTCGCCCCGGGGACGCGGGCGGCCTCGTCCCGGGACCCCTGGAACGTACCGAACCTCGTTCGGTACGGTGAGGGACGGGCGTGAGGAGAGCGAAGCGATGGACGGCGCTGCGATCGCCGGGCTCGGGATGACCGAGCTCGGCCGGGTGTACGGGCGGAGCCCGCGGCGGCTCGCCGCGGACGCGGTGCGGCTCGCCGCCGCCGACGCGGGCCTGTCCCCCGGCGACCTGGACGGCCTGCTCGTCAGCCACGGCACGGGCGGCTCCCCGGGCATCGAGCTGGCCGAGACGCTGGGCCTGCGCGACCTGCGGCTGCTGGCGCAGGTCAACGCGTTCGGCGCGACCGCCGGGGCGATGGTGTCCTACGCGGCGACGGCGGTGCTGAGCGGGTCCGCGACGGCGGTGGCGTGCGTGTTCGCGGACGCGCCGCTGAGCCCGGAGCGGTCCGCCGGGTCGGCCTACAACCGCGACGCCCGCGAGTGGTACGGGTTCGGCGGCATGACGGCGGCGCTCGGGCTGCGCAGCGTCAACTCGTTCTACGCGCTCGCGGCGCAGCGGCACATGTCCCGGTACGGCACCACCAGCGAGCAGCTCGGCGCGATCGCCGTGTCGACCCGCGCGTGGGCGGCCGGGAACCCGCGCGCGCAGATGCGGGACCCGATCACGGTCGAGGACCACCAGAACTCGCGCTGGGTGTCCGAGCCGCTTCACCTGCTGGACTGCTGCCTCGTGTCCAACGGCGCGATCGCCGTACTCGTGACGAGCGCGGACCGGGCCCGTGACCTGGCCCGCCCGCCCGTCCACGTGTGGGGCTGGGGGCAGGGCCATCCGGGGCACCGCAGGGAGCGCGGCAGCGGGTTCGGCCTGACGACGGGCGCGGCGGCGTCCGGCGCGGCGGCGCTGAAGATGGCCGGGATCACCGTCTCCGACGTGGACGTGTGCGAGCTGTACGACTGCTACACCTACACCGTCCTCGTGTCGCTGGAGGACTACGGGTTCTGCGGCAAGGGCGAGGGCGGCGCGTTCGCCGCGTCCGGCGCGCTCGGCCCCGGCGGGTCGCTTCCCACGAACACCGGCGGAGGCCAGCTCTCCGCGTACTACATGTGGGGGATGACGCCGCTGTCGGAAGCGGTGATCCAGGCGCGCGGGGACGGCGGCGACCGGCAGGCCCCGTCCAACGACGTGATCCTGGTCAGCGGGAACGGCGGGATCCTCGACCACCACTCGACACTGATCGTCAGCCCGCACCCGAAGGGGGCCTAGCCGTGGAGATCGGCATCCTGCGGCGCGACGGCCGCACCGACCCGTTCTTCGACGGCGCCGCCGCCGGGCGGCTCGTCGTCCGGCGGTGCGCGGCCTGCGACCGCTGGTTCGCGCCGGACGCGCCCGCCTGCCCCGGCTGCGGCGACGAGGACCTCGCCTGGGCCGAGGCGAGCGGCGACGCGACCCTCGTGACCTGGACGATCCTCCCCAGGGACCCGCCCGCCGTGCTGGCGCTGGTCGAGCTGGCGGAGGGACCGTGGCTGCACGCCCGCCTGTACGGCGTCGACCGCGCCGACCTGCGCGAGGGGCTCCCGCTGCGCGCGGCGTTCGTCCACCCGGACGAGGGCGAGTCGTACGTCCTGTTCCGCGCGGTGTGACGACTCCTGGCCCGAATGCCGTTCGGGCCGTTAGCGTCGGCGCATGGACACCGAGGTCTGCCGCCGGTTCGGCATCGAGTTCCCGCTGTTCGCCTTCAGCCACTGCCGGGACGTCGTCGCGGCCGTGACCAACGCGGGCGGGTTCGGCGTCCTCGGCGCCGTCGCCCACACCCCCGACCGGCTCGACGAGGAGCTGCGCTGGATCGACGACCACGTCGGCGGACGCCCCTACGGCGTGGACGTCCTCGTCCCCGGCAGGATCGACAAGTCGGCGGAGGGCGGCGGCGGGCTGGACGCGATGCTCGCCGCGATCCCCGACGAGCACTGGACGTTCCTCGCCGAGCTGTTCGCCCGGTACGGCGTCCCGCTCCCCGACTTCGAGCGGGCCCGGCGGGCCGAGGCGCGCGGCGGCGCGCGGGTCACCGCGGCGGGCGCGACCGAGCTGATCGAGGTGTCGCTCGCCCACCCGATCGGCCTCATCGCGAGCGCGCTCGGCACCCCTCCCCCGCTCATGGCCGAGATGGCGCGCGAGCGCGGCGTCCCCGTCGCGGCGCTGGTCGGGACGCCGGAGCACGCCCGCCGCCAGGTCGACGCGGGCGTGGACCTGATCGTCGCGCAGGGCGGCGAGGCGGGCGGCCACACCGGCGATATCTCCACGATGGTGCTCGCCCCCGAGGTCGTCGACACGGTCGCCCCGCTCCCCGTGCTGGCGGCGGGCGGGATCGCCACCGGGCGGCAGATGGCCGCCGCGCTGGCGCTCGGCGCGTCCGGCGTGTGGTGCGGGTCGGTGTGGCTCACCACCGAGGAGGCCGAGACGTCCCCGGCGGTGAAGGCGAAGATGCTGGCCGCGACGTCCCGGGACACGGTCAGGTCGCGGTCCCGCACCGGCAAGCCCGCCCGCCAGCTCCGCTCCGCCTGGACGGACGAGTGGGACGGCCCCGCGAGCCCCGGCCCGCTCGGCATGCCGCTCCAGATGATCGTCGCCGAGGGCGCGATGCGGCAGATCACGAAGGTCGCCGAGTCCGGGAACCTGGGCGCGCGGGAGCTCGCGAACTACTTCGTCGGGCAGTGCGTCGGCCTCATGAACACCGTCCGGCCCGCCCGCCAGGTCGTCTACGACATGGTGGACGACTTCGCCACCGCCGTCGAACGCCTCAACGCCATCACCAAGACCGGCTGACTCCTCGGCGGGCTCCTCTGCGGCCCGGCGGGTGTGATTTAATAAATGACCGTACATTTATTAATGGGAGGGATGCGATGGCGGGACGGCCGCGACTGGTCGGCGACACGGCGATCCTGCGGGCGGCGGTCGAGGTGATCGGACGTGTCGGACCCGCGAGGCTCACGCTCGCCGCGGTGGCGGAGGAGGCGGGGGTCGTGCCGGGGACGCTCGTCCAGCGGTTCGGGTCCAAGCGGGGGCTGCTGCTCGCGCTGGCGGATCGGTCCGTCCGGGAGACGCAGACGTCGCGGCAGGACCGGGAGGGCACGGCGCTGGCGGCGCTGCGCGCGTTCGCGGTCGAGTCGATGTCGGAGATGGCGACGCCGGAGCGGTACGCGAACCACCTGGCCTTCCTGTGCCTGGACCTCACCGACCCGGAGTTCCACGAGCGCGCGCTGGCCGTCCACCGGGCGAACGGGCGGCTGATCGAGGGGCTCCTCGGCGAGGCGGCCGACGCGGGCGAGCTCCGTCCGGGGACGGACGCGAAGGCACTCGCCGGGACCGTCCAGGCCGTTCTCGCCGGGGCCGGGCTGACCTGGGCCCTCGACCGGGAGGGCACGCTCGCCGAACGCCTCGGCCGCGAACTGGACGCCGCCCTGTCGCCGCACGTCCCGTGAAGGAGGAACCATGCCGGACCTGACCGGACACGTCGCCCTCGTCGCCGGGGGCGCCCGGGGCGGCGGGCGGGGCATCGCCGTCCAGCTCGGCGCCGCCGGGGCGACCGTCTACGTGACGGGTCGCAGCAGCGGCTCCGCGCGCTCCGGGCTCGACCGTCCGGAGACCATCGAGGAGACCGCGAGCAAGGCCACCGAGGCGGGCGGCGTCGGGATCGCCGTCCAGGTCGATCACAGCAGGCCGGAGGAGGTCCGTGCGCTCGCCGAGCGAATCGCCGCCGAGCAGGACGGGCGGCTCGACGCCCTGGTCGATTCGGTGTGGGGCGGCGACCCGCTGACCGACTGGGAGCACCCGCTGTGGGAGCAGGACCTCGACACCGGCCTGCGGCTACTGCGCCAGGCGGTGGAGACCCACGTGATCACCAGCAGGTTCGTCCTGCCGCTGCTGGTCGCCCGCGGGCGCGGCCTGGTCGTGGAGGTGACCGACGGCAACACGGCCCGCTACCGCGGCTCGTTCTTCTACGACCTGGCGAAGTCGACGGTGATCAGGCTGGCCTTCGCGCAGGCGGCGGAGCTGCGGCCGCACGGGGTCGCGGCCGTCGCGATCACGCCCGGGTTCCTGCGCTCGGAGGCCGTCCTGGACCATTTCGGGGTCACCGAGGCCACCTGGCGCGACGCCATCGCCCAGGACCCGCACTTCGCGTACTCCGAGACCCCCGCCTATCTCGGACGCGCCGTCGCGCACCTCGCCGCCGACCCGGACGTCATACGTAAAACAGGACGGGCCCTCGCCACCTGGAGCCTCTACAAGGAGTACGGGTTCACCGACGTCGACGGTACCCAGCCCGACTTCGCCGCCCACTGGGCGGACGCCCTGGTCGACGAGTACGGCCCCCTCGGCGACCCGCTCTGAGTCAGGCCGCGACGTCGATGACCAGCCGGTCGTCGCGGGTCTCGACGTCCGTGCCGAGCGCGGCGCAGGCGCGGGTGAACCGCTCGCCGATCCAGCGGCGCTCGGCGCCGCCGGCGAGGCGCGTGCTCGCGAAGTCGAGGCGCAGCGGCACCGCCTCGATCCGGGACGGCCGCGCGCCGTCCAGCGTGACGACGAACAGCAGGCCGAGGTCGTTGCGAAGCGTCTCGTCCACGGCGTAGTCGTCGATGAAGTCGCCCATGTCGAACAGGACGGGCACGTCCACGCCGTGGAAGACGTGCGCGGAACTGCCCGCGACGAGCGTCGCGCCCGCGTCCACGAACTTCTCGGCGGCCCGCCGGACGTAGCGCAGCGGCTCCCCCGTCATGTTCGGCCCCCAGTGCGGGAGCACGACCACGGCGTCGTTCTCCGCCCGCAGCCGCCGGATCCGCTCCAGCAGATCCCCTGGCACACCCTTCATCAGGTCGGCGTAGGCGACGCCCGGCCGCCCCTCACCGGCCGCGAAGTCGGACGGGTGGTCGGTGACGCCCAGCACCGCGATCTTCACTCCCCCGGCTTCGAGGACGGCGCGCTCCCTCGCCTCCGCGACGCTCCGACCAGCGCCGACCACCGAGACACCGGCCCGCCGGAGATGGTCGAGCGTGTCGGTGAGGGCGTCCGTCCCGTAGTCGAGGGCGTGGTTGTTGGCGAGGTTCACGCAGTCGACGCCGAGGTCCGCGAGCGCGTCGGCGGCGGCCGGAGGCGCGCGGAAATGGAACGGCTTGCCGGGCGCGTCCCAGCGCCGCCCGCGGTCGGACACGCAGCATTCCAGGTTCACGAGCGCGAGGTCAGCGCCCGCGAACGCCTCGCGCACGCCGTCGGAGAACAGCCCGTGCGGGCCGGACACGGCGATCCGATCCGCCACGCCGCGGCCGAGCATGGTGTCCCCGGCGAGCGCCATGGTGACGGTCATCGGGTCCCCCATCGGCGGGTGTACGTCCTCCAGCCTACGAAGCGCGCGTGAACCAGGTCACCTGGGCGCCGTTCCCGAACGATTCGCGCGCGGTCGGCGTGAACGGCGTCGGGTCGAACCCGCCCGCGAACGCGGGGATCCCGTCCCCGGCCACCACCGGATAGCTCTTGACGATCAGCTCGTCGATCTCGGGGAGGACGGCCCCCGCGAGCCTGCCGCCGCCGCAGAGCCAGACGTCCTTGCCGCCCTCCTCGGCCTTCAACTGCCGGACGGCGGCGAGCCCGTCCCTGACCAGCTCCACGGACGGGTCGGCGATCTCGTCCAGGGACGTGGACACGACGTACTGCCGGACGTGCGCGTAAGGGCTGTTCACGCCGATGTCGAGCGCGGGCCGGTAGGTGCCGAGCCCCATCACCAGGGTGTCGAACCGCTTGTTCGGGGCGTCCTCCAGGCCGACCTGCGCGCGGATGTGCGTGGGGAGGGTCTCCGGGTACCGCTCGTTGATCCAGGTGGCCATGTCCTCCCCGAGCGGATAGAAGTCGATCTCCCCGCCGGGACCGGCGATGTAGCCGTCGATGCTGACGCCGACGTAGTAGACGAGCTTTCGCATCTATGGATACTCCGTTCATAGTACTCTGCCTGAAGTGGTTTGAACTTAGTACTACGGATGGAGTGGTGTCAACATGCGCCGTAACACCGAGCGGCGGACCGCCCTCGTCGACGCCGCGATCGAGGTCCTCGCCCGGGAGGGCGCGCGCGGGCTGACGTTCCGCGCGGTCGACGCCGAGGCGGGTGTCCCGGTCGGCACCGCGTCCAACTACTTCGCCAACCGGGACGACCTGCTCACCCAGGCGGGCGGCCGGATCTACGAGCGCCTCCAGCCGGACGCCGGCACCCTCGCCGGGATGTCCGCCGGGCCCCGCGACCTCGCCAAGGTCATCGAGGTGCTGCGCGAGACGGTCGGCCGGATCTCCGAGTTCCGCACCGGCTACCTCGCGCTGCTCGAACTGCGCCTGGAGGCGACCCGGCGCCCCGGCCTGCGCGCCGTCCTGACCGAACGCGTCCGCGCGGACGTCGAGACGAACATCGCCCAGCACCTCGCCTCCGGCCTCCCCGGCGACGCCACCACGGTGCGCCTGCTCTACCTGGCGCTGAACTGGCTCATCGTCGAACACCTCACCCTGCCGGGCGTGTTCTCCGACGAGGACGTCCACGACCTGGTGGCGCTCGCCGTGGAACGCGCCCTCCCCCGCTGACCCGCGCCGCCCCGATCAGCGCGGCGGGCCGACGACGACCTGCCCGTAGGCGTCGGCCGCGGCGGCGACCGCCTCCGGCGCGATCTCGAAGTCGTCCGGACGCGGCGCCGACCGGTCGCGCCCGGCCTGCCGGAACATGCCCTCGATCCCGCCCGGCGTGGCGATCATGAGCAGGTCGGCGCGGTCGGACGTGATCCGGTAGCCGTGCGGGATGTTCCGGGGCAGGTACACGATGCCGCCCTCGGACAGCTCCCTTTCCTCGTCCCCCACCCACAGCAGGGCGCTCCCCTCGATCAAGAGGAAGATCTCGTCCTCCCGGGTGTGCATGTGGAACGGCGGGGCCTCACCCTTGGAGACGTCGAACCGGCCGACGGTCACCTGGCCGTCGGTCGCCGCCGCGTCCAGCAGGACCGCGAACGTGCCGCCGTCCAGCCATTCGAGCCTCTGCTGCTCATCGGCCTGGGCCAGGTACGGAATGCTCATGACGACTTCCCTTCGTTCAGGCGATGCTCTTCGGGGCATCCGAGCGCCGCGGGCACCTGCCGTTTATCCGGACGCGCCGCCCCCGGCGGGACGCCGAGGCCAATCGCGAACGGCTCCTCGCCGCCGCCGTCACCGCGATGCTCCGGGACGGCCGCAACGTCCCGCTCGCCGCCATCGCCGCCGAGGCGGGCGTCGGCGTCGGCACCCTCTACCGCAGGTACCCGGACCGCCAGGCCCTCCTGCACGACCTCGAACACCGCGCCTACGACCTGCTCGTCGGCATCCTGGAGGAGATCGACGCCGAGGACCGGACGGGACGCGACGCCGTCGCCGACTACCTCGCGCGCTGCCTCGCCGTCGCCGACCAGCTCGTCCTGCCGCTGCGCGGGGCGCCGCCGCTGACGAGCGCCGAGGCCGTCCGCGCCCGCCGGACGATCTACCGGTTCCTGGACGCCTTCCTCGCGCGCGGCCGGGCGGACGGAACCGTCCGCGCGGACGTCAACGCCACCGACGTCATCGTGTTCTCCGCCCTCGTCACCCAGGCCCTGGCGCACGGCCCGAACTGGCCGTGGACGGCCGAGCGGCAGATCGCGATCTTCGTGACGGCGCTCGCCGCGGGCGGCCCGCCCGGCGTCCCGCGCCCCGAGATCACGCTGGACGACGTCGAGGCGGCCTTCGCCGCGCACGCGGCCCCTAGTTCAGGGGACGGCCGGGGCCCTTCTTGATCTGCTCGATGAACAGTCCGGCGAGCGCGTGCTGCCCGGCGGCGGTCGGGTGGTAGCTGCGCGGCTCCGCTTCGAGGGCCGACAGGTTCAGCAGCAGGCCGTTCATGTACGGGGCGCCGCTGCCCACCTCGTGCCCGGCGAACGCGCTGTAGGCGTCGACGTACTCGACGCTGCCCTGGCCGTGGCGGGCGGCGATCCGCGCGTCCGCCTCCGCCGCCGACTGCTGGACGAGCCGTCCGAGGTCGTAGGCCCGCGCGTTCAGCCAGCGCTGGTCGGACACGCTGATGTTGTCCCCGCCCACCCCGTCGACCTCGGAGAACGCCTTCGGGTAGCCCATCACGATCACCCGCGCGCGGGGCGCCCTGGCACGGATGTCGTCCAGCAGGCCGGGCAGGGACTGGCGGAGCGCGGCCAGGCGGCCGGCGACGTCCTCGCCCTGCCCGGTGCAGCTCTCGCTCCACGGCAGCTTGATCACGCACCCGGCGAGGACCTTGGCGAACCCGACGTCGTTGCCGCCGATGCTCAGCGTGACCAGGCTCGTGTCGGCGCTGAGGCGGCCGAGCTGGGACGGCTCGCCTCCCCGCCCGTCGCGGAGGTCCTGGATCGTCGCGCCGGAGCAGGCCCAGAACCCGCTGCCCCGCGCGAACCGGAACGCCTGGGAGACCTCGTGGTAGTACGCCTTGGACGTCCGGTGGCACCGGTTGAGCGGGTTGCGGTCGGACAGGGTCGCCTCCGCGCCGATGCCCGCCGAGTACGAGTCGCCGAGGGCCGCGTACGCGCCGCTCGTGGCCGCCTCCAGCGGCGTCGGCGCCTGCTTCGCGGCGACCGGGTCGGCGATCACCTCGGGCTCCGGACGGGGACAGCCCGCGCCGAAGACCTTGCACCGCGTCGCGGGCAGCGCGACCAGCGGCACGACCGCCAGCGCGAGCAGGCCGACCAGCAGGAGGAGCGCGAGCCCCCGCTCGCCGAGGCGGTCCCGCGCCCATGCCCCCGGGTTGATCATCATCCTCCTCGTGGTGTCCATGGGCGAGACGTTCCGGGCGGCGTCCGGGTTCCCGCCTTTACATTGTAGATCACGAGCGGGCGGGGGTCGGCGCCCACATGACGAGCCTGGGTCCGAGCGCGTGGAGGCCCTCTTCGATCTCCGCCTCCCAGTACGCGCGGATGCCCGGGCCCCAGCGCTCCTCGGGCAGTTCCTCGAACCCGTGCGCGGCGTACCAGGGGGCGTTCCACGGGACGTCCCGGAACGTCAGGAGGCTCACGCCCGGTGATCCGCGTCCGGCGGCGCGGGCCTTGACCGCGTCCAGCAGCCGGACGCCGATGCCGCGCCCGGTCAGGTCGCCGCGCACCGAGATCTGCTCCAGGTGGACGGCGCCGTCCACCTCGCCGAGCGCCGCGAACCCGACCGGCGGGTCGCCCGTCACCAGGATCTCCCCGCCCTTGTCGATCACCAGCTCGGCCACGGTCGGACCGGGCGGGAACACGATGCCGATCTCGGCGAACATCGCGTCCCCGGAGTTCTCGATCGCCGCCAGGAGCGGCAGTTCGCCCGACCGGGCGTCCCGCACCTCATCGTCCACCCCATGATCGTAGGCCGCGTCCCGGAAGGCGTCCTCCCGATAAAGCCGCGGCTGGAAATCCGGGTGCGGGCGCGGGTGGGGCGGGGTCATGCTGGGGCATGGCTTGGACGATCACCCACGATGTGGACATCTTCCACGCGGCGGTGGACGGGTTCCTGCGCGGCGACCCGGTCCGCAACACCGTGACGCTCACCGTGGTCGAGGCACTGCGCGTGCAGGGACCCGGCGACGTGCTCTTCGGCTGGTGGACGGACGGCGGCCGGCCCGCGGGCACCGTCCTCGGGACCGCCGGGTTCCCGCCGATGCTGAGCCCCATGCCGGAGCGGGCGGCCCGCGACCTCGCGGACGCCCTGGCCGGACGCGACATGGAGCTTCCCGGCATCAACGGATCACCGGCCACCGCGGAGGCGTTCGCGAAGGCGTGGACGGACGCGACGGGAGCCGCGAGCAACGCCTCGATGGAGCAGCGGCTCTACCGGCTGGACCGGCTGATCGTCCCCGACCCGCCGCCCGACGGCGCGCCGCGCGTCGCCGTCGCGGCCGACCGCGAGGTGGCCCTGGACTGGTACGAGGCGTTCGCCCGCTCCGGCCCCGGCCACGGACCGGTCGACGCGGCGGCCCTGGACCGGCGGATCGCCGAGGGACGGCTCATCCTCTGGGAGGTCGGCGGGCGGCCGGTGGCGATGGCGGGCCGGACGCCGATCATCGCGGGAATGGCGCGGATCGCCCCGGTCTACACCCCGCCCGAGAACCGCCGCCGCGGCTACGCCGCCGCCGTCACCGCCGCCGTCACCCGATCGGCACAGGACGCGGGCGCCGCGCACGTAGTATTGTTCACCGATCTGGCCAACCCCACCAGCAACGGCGTCTACCACCGCCTCGGCTACCGCCAGGTCGAAGACCGCATCGTCCTGACCTTCACCTGAGGCCCCCGCCTTTCCCGATGCCTACCTGACGGCCGGGGAGCCCGGCGGCTATCGGCGCAGTGTTTCGCGGTCGGAAATCGGAGTGCGTGGGGCGCGGGCCGGGTCATGCTGGGGCATGGCTTGGACGCTGACTGACGACCTGGACGCGTTCCTCACCCGCACCGACGAATTCCTCCGAAGCGATCCCGTGGCGCACACCGTGCCGCTCACCGTGATCGACACCCTGCTCGGGAAGGGGCCCGACCTCCGGGGTGACGTGCTGTTCGGCTGGTGGACCCACGCCGGGACGGTCGCCGCCACGTTCCTGCGCACCGGCTCGTACCCGGCCATGCTGAGCGCGATGCCGGAACAGGCGGCATGGGAGCTGGCCGACGCCCTCGCCGGACACGCGGCCGCCGTCTCCGAGATCAACTGCCCGCAAGCCGTCGCGGGGCGGTTCGCCGAGGCGTGGACGAGCAGGTCCGGAGCCGCGAGCGAGGTGGCGATGCGGCAACGGCTCTACCGGCTGGACGAGTTGAACGCCCCGGACCCGGCGCCCTCGGGAGCCCCGCGCGTCGCGGGCATGGGCGACCGGGACCTGGTGCTGGCGTGGTTCGGCGCGTTCAGCTGGGACGGCGGCCACGCCACGATCGACCCGGCCGTGGTCGAGGGACGCGTCGCCAAGGGCTGCGTCACCCTGTGGGAGGAGGACGGACGTCCCGTCGCGATGGCCGGGCGCTCGCCGACCGTCGCGGGGATGACGCGGGTCGCGCACGTGTACACGCCGTCCGAGCACCGCCGCCGCGGCTACGGCGCCGCCGTCACCGCGGCCGTCACGCGCTCGGCCCGGGACGCGGGCGCCGTGCACGTCGTGCTGTTCACCGACCTCGCGAACCCGACCAGCAACGCCATCTACCAACGCCTCGGCTTCCGCCCGGTGGAGGATAGGGTCGTCCTGACCTTCACCTGGCCCCGCGCAGACGCGGCTACTTGACGCCTGCCTCCTTCATTTCTCTGAGTTCGCGTTTCAGTTCCTTCGTCTCGTCGCGGAGGCGGGCGGCCAGCTCGAACTGGAGGTCGGCGGCGGCCTGGTGCATCTGCGCGGTCATCTCCTCGATGAGGGCCTCCAGTTCCTCGCGCGGGCGCTCCCCGACCAGGTCGGCGGCGTGCCGTCCGACCTCCCTGGTGCGGGAAGCGAGCCCCGGGACGGGCGCCTTGCCGCGGCTCTGTTGGCGGCCCGCGCCGCCGATCAGCGTCTCGGTGTCGGCGTCCTCGCGGGCGAGCGAGTCGAGGATGTCGGCGATGCGCTTGCGCAGGGCCGTCGGCTTGATGCCGTGCTCCTCGTTGTAGGCGACCTGCTTGGCGCGGCGCCGGTTCGTCTCGTCGATCGCGCGCTCCATCGACGGGGTGACCGTGTCGGCGTACATGTGCACCTGGCCGGACACGTTGCGCGCCGCGCGGCCGATCGTCTGGATGAGGGACGTCTCGGAGCGCAGGAAGCCCTCCTTGTCGGCGTCCAGGATCGCGACGAGCGACACCTCGGGCAGGTCGAGGCCCTCGCGGAGCAGGTTGATGCCGACCAGCACGTCGTACTCGCCGGCCCGCAGCTCGCGCAGCAGCTCGACGCGGCGCAGCGTGTCGACCTCGCTGTGAAGGTAGCGGACCTGGATGCCGAGTTCGAGGAGGTAGTCGGTGAGGTCCTCGGCCATCTTCTTGGTGAGGGTGGTGACGAGGACGCGCTCGTCCCGCTCGGTGCGCTCGCGGATCTCGTGGATGAGGTCGTCGATCTGGCCCTTGGTCGGCTTGACGACGACCTCCGGGTCGACCAGGCCGGTGGGCCGGATGACCTGCTCGACGACGTCGCCCTTGACGCGGTTCATCTCGTACGTGCCGGGCGTCGCCGACAGGTACACGGTCTGGCCGATGCGGTCGAGGAACTCCTCCCACTTGAGGGGGCGGTTGTCCATCGCGGAGGGCAGCCGGAAGCCGTGCTCGACCAGCATCCGCTTGCGGGACGCGTCTCCCTCGTACATCGCGCCGATCTGCGGGACGGTCTGGTGCGACTCGTCGATAACGAGGAGGAAGTCCTCCGGGAAGTAGTCGAGGAGGGTGTTCGGGGCGGTGCCGGGGCCGCGGCCGTCGATGTGGCGGGAGTAGTTCTCGATGCCGGAGCAGGTGCCGACCTGCCGCATCATCTCGATGTCGTAGCTGGTGCGCATCCGCAGCCGCTGCGCCTCCAGCATCTTGCCCTGCCGCTCCATCACGGCGAGGACGTCCTCCAGCTCGGCCTCGATGTCGCGGATGGCCCGCTCCATGCGCTCCGGCCCGGCGACGTAGTGGGACGCGGGGAAGACGTAGAGCTCCTCGTCCTCGGTGATGAGCTCGCCGGTGAGCGGGTGCAGGGTGGCGAGCTTCTCGATCTCGTCGCCGAACATCTCGATGCGGACGGCGAGCTCCTCGTACTGCGGGATGATCTCGATCGTGTCGCCGCGGACGCGGAACGTGCCGCGGGTGAAGGCGAGGTCGTTCCGCGTGTACTGCATGCCGACGAGCTGGCGGAGCAGGGCGTCGCGCTCGATCTCCTGGCCGACGTTGAGCCGGACCATGCGGTCGACGTACTCCTGCGGGGTGCCGAGGCCGTAGATGCACGACACCGACGCGACGACCACGGTGTCGCGGCGGGTGAGCAGCGAGTTGGTCGCCGAGTGCCGCAGCCGGTCGACCTCGTCGTTGATCGAGGAGTCCTTCTCGATGTAGGTGTCGGTCTGCGGGATGTACGCCTCGGGCTGGTAGTAGTCGTAGTACGAGACGAAGTACTCGACGGCGTTGTTCGGCAGCATCTCGCGCAGCTCGTTGGCGAACTGCGCGGCGAGGGTCTTGTTCGGCTGCATGACCAGCAGGGGCCGCTGCACCTTCTCGACCAGCCACGCGATCGTGGCGGTCTTGCCGGTGCCGGTGGCGCCGAGGAGCACCGAGTCCTTCTCGCCGCCGCCGACGCGGGCGGCGAGCTCGGCGATCGCCTGCGGCTGGTCGCCCGACGGCGTCATCTCGGTGACGACCTCGAACGGCGCCACGCGGCGCCGAAGATCAGTGACCGGCCGCATCGTCGCCTCCCCTGGGTACGGCTCTCTCCCCTGACGTCACAACAGTACGCAAGGCCACCGACATTCCGCGTCCCCGCAGGTCGGAACCCGGTTTCCGGCCCGCCGTCAGGACGCGGGCAGCGGGATCCGGGCCCGCACGGCGTAGCCGCCCGCCCGGGGGCCCGCCTCGAAGCTGCCGCCGAGGGCCGTGACCCGCTCGCGCAGCCCGACCAGGCCGTTCCCGCCGCTCGGCAGCCGGTGCTCGGGCGGGGCGGTCGGCGGCTCGTTCGCCACCTCCACCTCGACGGCCTCGGGCAGCAGGGCCAGGCCGACGCGGGTGTCGGCGGCCCCGGCGTGCTTGTGCACGTTGGTGAGCGCCTCCTGGACGAGGCGGTAGACCGTCCGTCCGACGGCGGCGGGCATGGGCTGCTCCTCGCCGCGGATCGCCAGCTCGACCTTCAGCCCGGCCGCGCCGGACTGCCCGACCAGCTCGCGGACGTGCGCGAGCGTCACCGCCTCCTGCGGCAGTGCCTCCTCGCCCTGGCGCAGGACCCCGATGACGTGGCGCAGCTCCTCCAGCGCCTGCCGACCCATGTCGCCTATGACGGTGGCGGTCTCCGCCGCCCTGACCGGGTCGCGGACGGCGATGGCCTTGAGCGCCCCCGCGTGCACGACCATGACGCTGATCCTGTTGGCGACCACGTCGTGCATCTCCCGCGCGATGCGGGTGCGTTCCTCTCCCCGCGCGCGCTCTGCGAGGAGGTGCTGTTCACGTTCCAAACGCGCGGCGCGCTCTTGGAGCGAGATCACCAGCTGCTTGCGCGCCCTCATGTAGAGGCCGAGCAGGACGGGCACGGTCACGAACACGATGCCGAACATGGCCTGCGCGAGGAACGAGCCGTTCTCGGCCGTGGGCCCGGGGAACGCGAGCGAGGCGACGTAACCGGCCACCGCGATGGTCACCACCGTCGGGCGGGACGCGGTGTAGGCGGCGAGCGAGTACATGATGACCAGCACGGCGAAGACGCCCGCGCCGGTGACCGTCCCGAAGACGAGCATGAACAAGGCGAGGGCGACCGGGTGGACGCGCCGCACCACCACGGCGAGCCCGAGGAAGGCGCTGCACGCCGCCACGACGGGCGGCGGAAGCCAGAACTTCTGCTCGGTGAACCACATGAACGTGCCGTCGCCCGCGGCCAGCGACACGGCGATGACCACGTCGAGCGCACGCGAACGGCGCGTCGGCCATGCCGTCGCCCACCAGCCCCGCACGCGCATGCGGACGAGCCTATAGCGGGCCGCCGACACCCATGGTCGTCCGATTCGGGAAGACCGCGGGGCCCGGTCCGGGAAGGTCATGGGCCGCCCCCTCCGGGGGCACCCGAATCGCCCTGCCCATGGGGCTTCCCCGCTATCCAGGCACTGTGGTTACGATGACGGCGCCGATCGTGTGCTCCAAGGGGGACGACACCCCGCGCGCCCCTGGAACGCCCTCGGCGACGCCGACACAGGACGGGGTAGCCGCCGACCATGACCCGTTTCGCCAACTGGCTCGGGAAGAACGCCGACGCCGTGATCGCGTTGGTGCTGGCCGTCACCGTGGCGGTGATCGGCCTCGGGGTGAAACTGCCGAACGAGACCGAGATCACCAACAGCGCGATCCTCACGGTGATCGGCCTGCTCGCGACGGCCGTACTGCGCGACCGGGGGCGCCGCATCCCCGTCGAGGCCGAGGTGCGCGACACGCTCCGCGCGTCCTCGTCCACGCTGGACGACCTGAGCGGCAAGCTCACCCACATCGAGACCTTCGAGAGCGTGCTGGCCGAGACCAAGCGCGCGCTGGACGAGACCACGGTGGTCCGGGTCATCGGCGGCGCGCAGGTGGCGCACGTGCTCGAAGAGGCCCGCCGCGACACCGACCGGTGGTTCTTCAAGGGCGGCACCGGGACCTACATCCGCGCGCGCACGCTGCCCGAGTGCGTCGGGACGGCGCGCAGGGAGCGGCGCACGCTGCTGTTCCGCCTGGAGATCCTCGACCCCACCAACGTGGAGGTCTGCGAGGCGTACGCGCGTCACCGCCGCTCCGTGGCGGACGGCCCGGACGCCACCGGCGAGCCCTGGACGCTGGAGCGCACCCGCAAGGAGGCGTACGCCACGATCCTCGCGGCGTGCTGGCACAAGCAGCGGTTCGCCATGCTCGACATCGACATCGGCCTGTCCCGCACGATGACGACGCTGCGGTACGACCTGGCGTCGTCGCGGGTCGTGGTCACCCGGGACGACCCGCGCGGTGAGGCGCTGGTCATCGACAACAACAAGTTCTACTACAGCTGGGTCAGCGCGGAACTGCAGACCAGCCTCGACCAGGCCCGCCGCGTCCCCATGGAGCAGGCGCGCCTTGCCCCGCTGGACGACGAGCCCACGGTCGAGGAGGTCCGCAAGCTGTTCGAGGTGATCGGGATCGACCTCGCGCACGGCTACACCGACCGCGACGTCATCGAGATCATCCGCAAGGCGCTGCGCCCCAAAGACCCCTACGAGTGAGCGACCAGGCCGAGACCCGCTACCGAGACCATTCACGAAACCGCTCCCGCGAACTGGTGACCGAGTGAGGTACGAGGAGATCCGCCAGGAGATCACAGCCGGAACGGCGGCGCGGACGCTGCCCGCCTGGGCAGGAGGCGTCCTGGACGACGTCGCCGCGGGGCGCTCCCCCGTCCCGGTCATGCATCATCCGCTGGGTTTCGTGTGCCTTCCCGTGGAGCGAAGCGGTGATTTCGGGGTGTGCCTGCACATCTGGACGCCCGAGGTCGGCCCCGCCCCGTTCACCACGTCCGCCGTGCACTGCCATAGCTGGGATCTGCTCAGCTTCGTCCTGTACGGGACGGTCCGGAACGTGCGGATGGACGTCCAGGAGGGCTCCGACCCAGCGGGCGAGGACGTACAGCAGGTCTTCGAGGTGGTCAGCCAAGGCGAAGTGGACGAGTTAAGGGCCACCGGACGCGCCGTCCAGTACTCTCCCGGCCCATCCAGCACGCACCGGACCGGCGACTCCTACACGCTCCCCGCGGGCGTCTTCCACACCACGCTCATCGAGGACGGCCCGGACGCGGCGACCGTCGCACTGGGACGGCAGACCCCCGGCGGCGGCGACCTCTCCCTCGGTCCCCTGGACATACCCACGCACCACGTGCGACGTTCACGTTCCGACGACGCCGCCATGGTGGCGGCGCTGCGGCGCTCCGCCCGCCGCATCGCCGACGCGGCTCCCGCCCACGCGCGGGTCGCGACGACCGGAGAGGCCCGATGACCGCAGCGAAGCGAGGATCTTCGGGCCTCCCCCTCGGGGGTCTGGGGGTCGCCCCCCGGAGAGGCAGAGCGTGATGAGACCCATACCCCCGTCACCGGCTCCCACGGTCGATCTCGCCGCCGCCCGCAGGGTCGCGGTGGACGCCGCTGAGGCGGCGGGCGCGCTGCTCAGCGCCGGTATGGGCGGGCCCCTGGAAATACGTCCCAAAGGCACCGGCGGCGACGTCGTGACAGAGCTGGACACCGCCGCGGAGGAGCTGATCCTGGGGCGCATCCGCGCGGCGTATCCGGGTCACCGCATCATCGCGGAGGAGTCGGGGATCCTGGACGGCGCGCCCGGCGAGGAGATGGTCTGGCTCGTCGACCCGCTGGACGGCACGAACAACGTGGCGATCGGCATGCCCGTCTACGCGGTGGGCCTGGCGCTTTGCGCGCGCGCAGAGCCCGTCTTGGGCGTCGTCCACGACCCCGTGTCAGGACGGACGTGGTCCGCCGTTCGCGGCGAGGGCGCCCTGGGGCCGGAGGGAAACCCGGTGACCCTGGCCGAACGTCCACGACCAGGGCGCGAGAACAACCCGGTCCTGGCGTGGACCCAAGGGCACCAGGTCTCCGCGACCGACCAGGTGGCATGCGGCCTGCGCACCGCGCTGGAAAGCCGCTCCGCGCGGATGCTCCAGCTCTGGGCGCCGCTCGTGGCGTGGACGATGCTGGCCCGAGGCGACATCGACGGGATCGTCGGCTACCTGCCCGAGATCGTCGACCTGCCCGCGGGCGCGCTGCTGGCCGCCGAGGCGGGCGCGGAGCTGCGCCGCCTGGACGGGCGCCCCTACGAGCTCGGCATCGACCGGACGCCGTCCGAGCTGGGCTTCGTGGCCGCGCGCCCGGAACTGCTCGACCGCCTGCTGGAGACCACGGCGGAGTTCGCGGCCGCCGACCCGCGCCCCGCCGGGTCAGCCGGTCAGCAGGAGCGCCGGGACGGTGGCAGCGCAGCCCGCGACGGCCAGTACCGTCCCCGTGAGCACGAACTTGCGGATGGGGACGCGGACGTCCCACCGGCGGCACCATTCGAACCACAGCAGCGTGGCGAGGGACCCCCACGGCGTGATGACCGGGCCCACATTCGTCCCGACGAGCAGTGACAGGAGCTGCTCCTTGTTCGACACGGGCACGGCCGACTCCCCCGCCACGTAGGCGGGAAGGTTGTTGAGCACGTTCGACAGCCCGGCACCGGAGAACGCGGCCCGGTACGCCCCTGCAACACTGTCGTCTCCGCCCACCAGCGCGTGCATGGCGTCGTCCAGCCCGAACCGCTCCAGTGTGGGGACGACCAGGAACAGGCCCGTGACGAACACCATGAGCTGCCACGGGATCAGCGCAGGCCGCAGGGCCGCCCTGTCGCGGACGGCGAACACGCCCACCGCCACGACGGCCGGGATGGTCGCGGCGATGCCGAGCTGAATCCCGGTGTGCACGCCCGCCAGGATCGCCCCGATGAAGATCAGGCAGGCGAGCCCGGTGGCGGAGAACAGGACCCGGTCCCGGATGGGCGCGGGCTCCGGCGGGTCGTAGGCGTCCGCTCCGCGCATCCGCCGCCGCCAGTAGAACGCCCACAGCAACGCCATGGTGACGGCGAGGACGGCCAGTTGCGGCACCCACATACGGGCCGCGAACTCGCGTGTCTCCAGCGCCACCCGGTCGGCGGCCAGCAGGTTGGTCAGGTTCGACACCGGGAGAAGGAGGCTGGCGGTGTTGGCGAGCCAGACGGTCGTCATGGCCAGCGGAAGGGTCGCGATCCGCGCGCGCGCCGCCAGCGCGAGCATGACCGGAGTGAGCAGTACCGCGGTCGTGTCCAGGTTGAGGAAGACGGTGGTGACCGACGCGAACGCGACGCAGAGCAGGAACAGCGCGGCGTAGTTCCCCCGTCCGGCCCGCGCCATCCGCTGCGCGATCGCGTCGAAGACCCCCGCCTCCTTGGTCAGCTCGGCGAGGACGATGACGCTGAAAAGGAAGAGCAGCAGGGGCGCGATCCGTCCCACGCTGGACCGCGCCGTGTCGGCGGGCAGCAGGCCGGTGGCGACGAACACGAGGCCGAGGACGAGGACGCCGACGCGGATCCAGTCGAGGACGCCCAGGGAGCGTGCCGCTCGGCGCAGCGTCTCGGTCCGGGGTGGCACGCGCGACATGATCCCATAGGCGGCACGGCGTGCGGCCCTCCCGGCCGCGCCGCGCGATACTGGCGGCATGACACCCCCCGGCGGCCAGACCAGGCAGGAGCGTCCGACCGACTTCTTCATCAGCTATTCGCCCGCGGACGAGCGGTGGGCGTCGTGGATCGCCTGGCAGCTGGAGGCCGCGGGGCACCGCACCATGATGCAGGCGTGGGACTTCGTCCCCGGCACCAACTTCATCGACTTCATGGACCGCGGCCTGTCGGAGGCCAAGGCGGTGGTCGCGGTGCTGTCCCGCAACTACCTGCGCTCACGGTACGGGCGGCTGGAGTGGATGGCGGCGCTGCGCGCCGACCCGGACGACCCGTCCCGCAAGCTCGTCACGGTCCGCATCGAGGACTGCCCGATCGACGGCCTGCTGTCCACGATCACCTACGTCGACCTGGTGGGGATCGACGACCCGGACGAGGCGCGCGGCCTGCTGATGCGGCGGATCGGCGAGGCGCTCGCCGGGCACGCGCGCCCGCAGAACGGCCCTGGCTTCCCCGGAGCGGGCCGCGCCCTCCCAGGGTCCCGCGAGCCGCTGCGCGGCCGCCTGGAGGACGCTGAGGGGCCCGGAGAGGGCTCGCCGGGACGGCCGGAGCCGACCGGGGAGCGGCCCGCCCGCCGGGCGCCCGTGGCCGCGCCCGCCTACCCGGCCGCGGACGGCGCCGACGCGCCGCGCGGGCAGCTCAGCGTCCTGCACGTGTCCGGGCCCCGGTTCGGCCGGACGCTCGCCGAGCCGGGCGAGCCCACCACGGCCACCGAACTGCAGGACCGCATCTGGAGCGACGTCACGCGGCTCGCCGACTCCGGGGTGCCGCGTCCCGATCTGCTGGTCGTGTCGGGGAACCTCACCCATTCGGGCAGCCGCAAGGAGTTCGCCGAGGCGCTGTCGTTCCTCACGAGCCTGCGCGCCCTGCTCGGCCTGGAGGCGCAGCGGGTCGTCGTCGTCCCGGGCACGCACGACGTCACGCGCGCGGCATGCCAGGCGTACTTCTCTAGCTGCGAGGCAGACGACATCGAACCGCAGCCCCCGTACTGGCCGAAATGGCGCCACTACGCGGGGTTGTTCAAGGAGTTCTATCAGGGCATCGACGCCCTCATCTTCGACAGCGCCCAACCGTGGACGCTCTTTCCCATCCCAGACCTGCGCGTCGTCGTAGCCGGGCTGAACTCGACCCTCCCGCAGACCCACCGCGAGGCCGACCGGTACGGACGGGTCGGCAGCGCGCAGGCCGCATGGTTCAACGAACGGCTGCGCCATTTCGAGGAGGAGGGATGGCTGCGCCTGGCGGCGGTCGAACACGCCCCCATTCCCGGTGAGCCGAGGGCCCTGCGCGACCCGGAGACCGTGGAGATGCTGCTCGGCGGCCACGTCAACCTGTTCTTCCAGGGGACGGAGTCGGAATACGGCACGATCCCGCTCCTCGGCAACGGCGTCCCGTCGATTCCGACGCTCGGCCCCGGCCGCCACCAGACCGTCGTACTGCGGCGGGACGGTCTGGAGCGATGGATCCCCGAGGACGCCGAACGGCGCGGACCGGAGCGCCTCGAACGCGAATGGCCGAAGGCCCGGGGAACGTTCCCCGCGCTCCGCGCGGAGACCCCGCCCGCCGCGCCCTCGCCGGAGCTGGGCCCGCGGGCGGACGCCTCCGTCGACCCCGTCCCCGACCCGACCGGGCAACTGCTCGACCGCCTGACCGAGGCGTGCGAGACGCGGTTCGAGCGCGCGACCATCCGGCGGATCGTCCCGGCGCCGGGCGAGGACGGCCGGTCGGACCCGCCGCACCTGCTCCTCACCCACATGGAGGACGGTTTCGTCCGCCAGTACCGCATCGGCGCCCACGTGGGACGGGTGACCGAAGCCGACGTGGACGCGTTCGTCCGCCATGTCCACGCCGACGGGACCGACCACGGCTCCGAGCTGGTGTACCTGGGTCCCGCCCCAGCGCGGTCCGTCCGCGACGACGCCCTACGGCGCGGCATCCGGGTACGCAGCCTCACCGAGTTCCAGGGGCTGGTCGACCTGTCGGAGTACGTCACGTCCCAGACGGGGCGTCTCTCCGCCGGCGGCCTTTACCCGACGTCCCTGTACGTCCCGCAGCGATACCGGGAACTCGACCGTTTCCGTGCGGAGACCCCGTCCGGTGAGGAGAGCCGTTCGGCCACCGACGTCCACGAGGACGTCGTCGGCGAGATGCTGCGCCTGCTCGCCGCCGACCACGGACGGTTCCTGCTGCTGCTGGGCGACTTCGGACGCGGCAAGACGTTCGCCCTGCGCGAGCTGGCCCGCCGCATCCCCGAGGAGCTGCCGCACGTCATCCCGATCCTCATCGAGCTGCGCGCACTGGACAAGGCCCACTCGGTGGACGGCCTCGTCGCCGCGCACCTCGCCAACCACGGCGAGGAGCTGATCGACCTCAAGGCGTTCCACTACATGCTGCGGCAGGGGCGCATCGTCCTCCTGTTCGACGGCTTCGACGAGCTGGTCACGCGCGTCACCTACGACCAGGCCGCCGACCATCTCGACACGCTGCTCCAGGCCGCCCAGGACAAGGCGAAGATCGTGGTGGCGAGCCGGACGCAGCACTTCAAGTCGCAGGCGCAGGTGCTGACCGCGCTGGGCGAGAAGGTCGGCGTCCTGCCGCACAGGCGCGTCCTCGGGTTGGAGGAGTTCTCGCCCCTCCAGGTCCGCTCGTACCTGGTGAACCGGTACGGCGACGAGGAGCGGGCCGACGCGCGCCTCAGCCTCCTGACGGGGATCGAGGAGCTGCTGGCCCTGACGTCCAACCCGCGGATGCTGTCGTTCATCGCGGACCTGCCCGAGGACAGGCTCCGCGCGGTCGCGCAGGCCCGCCGCGCGGTCAGCCCCGCCGACCTCTACCACGAGATCCTGTGGTCCTGGCTGGCGTACGAGGCCGACCGGGTCGCCGGGGCGGGCGGGCCGTCCGGGCTTCGGGCGGACGACATGTGGCGCGCCGTGGGCACGCTCGCGCTGCGACTGTGGGAGAGCAACGAGCAGTTCCTGCGCCTCGCCGAACTGGCGGACGTCGCCGACACCCTCACCGGCCTCGCCGGAGGGCGCATGTCACCGCACCAGGTGACGCACGCGGTCGGCGCCGGAAGCCTGCTCGTCCGCACCGACGAGGGCCTCTTCGGGTTCATCCACACATCGGTGATGGAGTGGCTCGTCGCGCGCCACATCGCGGACGAGTTCGCCGACGGCGGGGCCCCGCCCGCGCTGGGCAGGCGCGCGCTCACCCAGCTCACCGTCGACTTCCTCTGCGACCTCGCCGACACCCGTACCTGCCAGGACTGGGCGGCACGGGTCCTCGCCGACCCCGACGCGGACGACATCGAGCGCGCGAACGCGATCCGCATCACGACACGGCTGCGCACCCCGGCGCACACCGACCTGCGCGGCGCGCGGCTCCAGGGCGAGGACCTCTCCTACCGCGACCTCCAGGAAGTGGACCTGACGGGAGCCGACCTCACCGACGCGCAACTCGTCGGCGCGAACCTGTCGCGGGCCGTGCTGCGCGACGCGTCCCTCGCCGGGGCCCGCCTGGACGAGGCCAGACTGACCGGCGCCGACCTCCGCGGCGCGGACCTGTCGCGGGCCCGGCTCGCCCGCGCCGACCTGCGCGACGTCACCGTCGACGGCAGCCACTGGACCCGCGCCGCCCTCGTCGACGCCGCCCTGCCCGCGCGCGTCGCCGAAGCGCCCGAACTGCGCGAGGCGGCGATCGTGCCGGGACGCCCCATCGACATCCAGGTCGCCCCCGCCGCGGTCGGCGTGCCCTACGGGTTCCACTTCCAGACCAGCCGCCTGCCCCAGCCGCTCGCCTACAGCCCGGGCGGATCCGTCCTCGCCGTGGGGAGCGAGGACGGCGGCGTCCTCATGTGCGACGCCATCACGGGCACTCCCCTGCGCACCCTCCAAGGCCACACCGACCGCGCCTACGCGGTCGCGTTCGACGCCCCCGGCAACATCCTGGCGAGCGGCTCGGCGGACGGGACCGTCCGGCTGTGGGACCTGGCCACGGGCCACACCTCGCATACGTTCACCGTCCACCCGGAAGGGGTCTGGCCAGTAGTCGTGGGCGGACGTTCCCCGTCCGGCGCGAACCTCGTCGCCGCGGGCGCGGCCGACGGCACCATCCGCGTCTGGGACATCGTGTCCGGCGAGCTGCTGCACGAACTCTCCGGGCACACCGCGCCCGTATTCACGGCGGTGTTCGACCCAGCGGGCTCGCTCATGGTGACGGGCGACGCGGGCGGCACCCTCCGCGTCTGGGACCTCGCCACCGGTTCCCTCATACGCGAACTCACCGGACACCGCGGCTCGGTGTTCCGCGCGGTGTTCCACCCGGACGGCTCGCTCCTCGCCGCGGGCGACCAAGCGGGCGTCGTCCGTCTCTGGGACATCCGCACAGGCGAGATCAGGCAGGAGCTCCTCGGGCACACCGGGCGCGTCTACGCCATCGCCTACCACAAAGACGGCGACGTCCTCGTGACAGGCGACACCGACGGTTCCATCCGCATCTGGGAGGACGGCCTCCACCGCCGCACCCTGTCCGGCCACGGAGGCGGCATCTACCAGGCCGCGTTCAGCCCGGACGGAAGCAGGCTCGCCACCGCCGACAGCGCCGGATCCGTCCGCCTGTGGGACCCGGAGACCGGGCGGCAGCGCCTCGAACTGTCCGGGCACCGCGGCGCGGTGTGGCCGTTCGCGTTCCGCCCGGACGGCGCCCAGCTCGCCACCAGCAGCAACGACGGGACGGCCCGGCTGTGGGACGCCGAGACCGGGCAGTGCCGCGTCGTCCTGCGCGGGCACGGCCGCCGCGTCACCGGCGTCACGTTCAGCCCGGACGGCGGCACCCTCGCCAGCAGCGGCAACGACGGCCTCGTCCGGCTGTGGGACCCGCGGACCGGCCGGATGGTCCGCGAACTGCGCGGCGTCGCCGACAACCTGACGTCCGCCGCGTTCAACACCCGCCACTCCCAGCTCGCCACCGCCACCAACGACGGCGGCGTCCACCTCTGGCAGGCCGGGACGGGCGAGTTCCAACGCGAGCTCAACGCCGAGACCGACCACGTGTGGGCGCAGGCGTTCGCGCCCGCCGGGGACGTCCTCGCCACCGCGAACGACGACGACTCCGTCCGGCTCTGGTACTGGACGACCGGACGCGAGATCGTCAACCTGGCCGACCACAAGGGCAGGGTCCGCTCCATCGACTTCCAGCCGGGCGGCGCCCTGGTCGCCACCGGGTGCGACGACGGCCTCGTCCGGCTGTGGCATCCGCGCACAGGGGAACTGGTGTCGGTCCTGCGCGGCCACAGCGACCGCGTGTACCGGGTGGCGTTCTCACCGTCCGGGGAGACACTCGCCAGTGCGAGCAACGACGGCACCGTCCGGCTCTGGAACCCGACGACCGGAGAGGCACTCCACACCCTCACCGGCCACACCGGACGCCTCTGGACCACCGCGTTCCACCCGTCCGGGGAGCTGCTCGCCAGCGCCGGCGACGACACGGTCGTCCGGCTCTGGGACCCGTCCAGCGGACGCCTCCTGCACACCCTCACCGGCGGCCACACGCGCCGCGTCTGGTCGGCCGCGTTCAGTCCTGACGGCGCCCTCCTCGCCACCGCCGGCGACGACGGCGCCATCATCCTCTGGGACGTCACCGACCGCGCCGCCCCCGTCCGCCGCGCGACCCTGCTGGGCCTCGCCGAGGGCTGGGCGGCGTTCGCGCCCGACGGCCGCTACAAGTGGGAGGGCAACGCGACCGCCGAGTTCTGGTACGCCGTCGCCATGTGCCGCTTCGAGCCGGGTGAACTCGACGTCTATCTGCGCGAGGTCCACCAGTTGCCCATGGACGCGCCCTTCTAGGGCCACCGCTCCCCGTCCGGAGGCGGTCAGGCGGAGCGGGTCAGGTACTCCCAGAGGGCGTCGACCTGCTTCTTCAGGTCGTCGAGGGTGCCGGAGTTGTCGATGACGCGGGTCGCGACGGCGCGCCGCTCCTCCGGGGACGCCTGGTTCGCCATCCGGGCGCGGGCGTCCTCCTCGGTCATGCCGCGCCGGGCCACCAGCCGGTCGAGCCGCGCCTCCTCGGGCGCGTCCACGACCACGACCTCGTCGTACATGGACGCCAGCCCGTTCTCCGCGAGCAGCGGCACGTCGTAGACCACGACGGCGTCGGCGGGAGCGGCGGCCATCAGCTCCTCCGTCCGCTCCCCCACCAGCGGATGGACGATCGCGTTCAGCGCCGCGAGCCGCTCCGGGTCGGCGAACACGATCCGGCCGACCTTCTCCCGGTCGAGCCCACCGGACGGCAGCAGCACGTCCTCGCCGAACTCCGCGACGACGGCGGCGAGGCCCGGCGTGCCCGGCTCCACCACCTCGCGGGCGATCCGGTCGGCGTCGACGACCACCGCCCCCCGCGCGCGCAGCAGGGCCGACACCTCGCTCTTGCCCGAGCCGATCCCGCCGGTCAGTCCCACTTTCAGCACGGGCTCACCCTAGCCGTCAGGCCGTCTCCGCCGGGACGAGGGGTTTGCGCATGT
Organism: Actinomadura decatromicini; assembly: GCF_008121305.1. NCBI lineage: Bacteria > Bacillati > Actinomycetota > Actinomycetes > Streptosporangiales > Thermomonosporaceae > Actinomadura > Actinomadura decatromicini. Next base: position 94,226 of record NZ_VSRQ01000004.1, read on the forward strand.
GGACGAGCGTCAGATGCGCCGCGACCCGCTCCCGGTGCGTCTCGGCGTAGCCGAGCTTGCGGTACAGGCCCAGGTTCGAGTCGCTCAGGTGGCCGGTGAACAGCACGCAGGCGTCGGCGCGGCCGGCGACCTCGTCCTCCAGCGCGACGAGGAGCCGCCTGCCGATCCCCCGGCGCTGCATGTCGGGGACGACGACCAGCCGCCCCACCAGGCACGTGTGGTCGCTGAACTGCGCGCGGACGGCCCCGACCATCCGCGTGCCCTGGACCGCCTTCAGCACCACCGCGTCCCCGGCGAGCACCTTCTGGAGCTGCTCGATCGACTCGACCAGCGGGGGGATGAACGGGTCGCCGTACAGTTGCGCCTCCGTGACGTAGGCGGCGCGCTGGACGGTCAGCAGCTCACCGGCGTCGTCCGGTCCGGCGCGCTCTATCGCGACCGTCGCTTCGCTCATGGCTCGACCCTAGCGGCGGAATCGGGGCGGGTCCGGTCAGCGGCCGATCCGGACCGTCACGGCCACCGGAAAGTGGTTGGACGCGTCCGAGCGCGGCACGTCGTAGTCGGTGACGAGCACGCCGTCCGAGCCGAAGATCCAGTCGACCCGCGCGCCGTCCGGCGTGGTGGGGGACGAGTCGTCGCCGATCGCGACGCTGCGCAGGTCGGTGCCGTCGGTCAGCGCGGCGATCTCCCGGCTGCCGGGCCCGGCGTTGAAGTCGCCGCCGATCAGCGTGCGCGGCGCGCCGCCCCAGGCGCGCAGCAGCGCCGCCACCTCGCGGCGGCGCTCGTCCGCCCGGTCGTCGCCGCCCTCAAGGTGCGTGGACCACACGTCCATCGTGGTCGCGCCGACCGCGAGCCGCGCCCACACGTAGCCGCGGATCTGCGACCAGTCGCCGCGCGGCATCCGGCCCGTCCCGGAGCTGCGCACCGGCAGCGACGTCAGGATCGCGTTGCCGAACTGGCCGTCGGCGGCCGGGCCCCAGATGAGCTTCATGCCGAGGCGCCGCGACAGCCACACGCCGACGTCGGTGGTGCCGGACAGCAGCGACCCGCGCCCGGCCTCCTGCAGCAGGACGACCTGCGCCCGCTGCCCCTCGATGACCCGCGCTATGCCCTCCGGGTCGAGCCGCCCGGACTGGTCGACCGCGTCGTGGATGTTGTAGCTGAGCACCCGCACCTGGCCCGGGACGGGCCCGGCCTGCGCCTTGCCGTCCGGCGCGGCCACGGTGAACACGACCGTCCCGCACAGCAGCAGGAGCGACGCGGCGCCTGCGCCGGCGGCGCGGACCGGCGCGCGGGCGGGCAGCGGACCGCCGCGGGCGGCCGCGATCGCGGCGAGCCCGCCGAGCAGGATCCCGGCGAGGCCGGGCAGCAGGTTGTTCGGGAACGGCAGCGGCGACACGGCGCTGACCTGGTACGGGACGAGCACCACGACGATCAGCAGGCCGCCGAGCGCGGCGCCCGCGTCGACCCGCCGGACGGGCCCGCCGGTCCCGGCGCGGCGCAGCGGCGCGCGGCACGCCACCGCGAGCAGCCACGCGGCCAGCACCTGCCCGACGATCACGATCGGGACGATCTCGATGCCGGAGACCGCGTACGTCCCGGCGACGGCGCCCGCGCCGACCCCGAGGAGCGTCCCGCCGAGCACGCACACCCCGCCCGGGACGGCCCGGACGGCGAGCCCGGACGCGAGGAACGCCAGCGCGAGCCCCTGCCCGACGACGATCGCGACGTGCGCCCCGGTCAGCGACTGCCAGCCGGACGACGCCACGAACGCCGGGCTCGACAGCACCAGCACCTGGAGGGCGAGGAACGGTCCGAACGCGGCGGCACCGAGCGCGTCCCGCCAGGAGATCCCGGGCGCGGCGACCGGCCCGGACGCGAGCTCGCGGTACAGCGCGGCGGCGCCGAGGCCGACGAACGCCAGGCACGCGAGCCACGCGCCGAGGCCGTCCCGCCAGACCGGGTCCCAGGTGGCGAAGCACATCCGCACCGCGGTGTCGATCGACAGCCCGGCGACGGTGGCCGTGGCGAACCCGACGCCGGACAGGCCGCGGGCGCCCTCGTACAGCGCCGCGATGGCGATCATGCCGACCGCGGTGCCCGCGAACGCCAGCCAGGTGCGCGGGTCGATCGCCTGCGCCAGCAGCCGGACGGCGAGCAGCCCGCCGATCCCGGCGGCGAGCAGCCCGCGCGGGCCCGCGGCGCGGCGGATCAGCGGCGCGGCGAACCCCACCAGGTACACGGCGAGGATGGCGGCGCCGGCGGCGCCGACCCCGGCGTCGTCGGCGAAGTGGTCGAACTGGGGCAGGGAGAACCGCAGGGTCTGCGCGAGGACCGCGACGGTGACCGCGATCAGCGCGAGCCGCGCCGGCCCCTGCGGGACGATGGACGGCCCGGCCGCGGCGGGGCCGCCGGTCCTCGTGCCGACGTCGGCGTCTGTGCTGGCCAATTGAACGAGAGCTCCGGGGGACGGGCGGACCTTCGGGGACGACGGCAAAGCTATCGGACCCGGCGCAGCCGAGCACGGCCGGAGCGCGATCCGGTCGGATCGTCCTCCGGCCGCGGCCGCTGGATCACCGGTGGAACGCCACCACCGCCGCGCGATGGAGCTGCGCGGCGGTGGTCGACGGTTCCGTCACTGGCCGCCGGAGAGCTTCTCCCGCAGCGCGGCGAGCGCCTCGTCGGTGGCGAGGGCGCCGCCCGACTCGCTCTCCCCGCCGCCGGAGTAGGAGGTCTCGCCCCCGCCGCCGCCGCCGGACGCGGGCTCGGCGCCCGCCTCGGCCTCGGCCTTGCGGGCCTCCTCGATCTGCCGCCGGTGGGCGTCGAAGCGGGACCGGGCCTCGGCGTACTGCCGCTCCCAGGTCTCGCGCTGCTCGTCGAAGCCGTCCAGCCATTCGCCGGTCTCGGCGTCGAAGCCCTCGGGGTACTTGTAGTTGCCCTGCTCGTCGTACTCGGCGGGCATGCCGTACAGGGTCGGGTCGAAGTCCTCTTCCTCGATCCCGGCGGCGCCCTCGTTGGCCTGCTTGAGCGACAGGCTGATCCGGCGCCGGTCGAGGTCGATGTCGATGATCTTCACGAAGATCTCGTCGCCGACCTGGACGACCTGCTCGGGGATCTCCACGTGGCGCTCGGCCAGCTCGGAGATGTGCACCAGGCCCTCGATGCCCTCCTCGACGCGGACGAACGCGCCGAACGGCACCAGCTTGGTGACGCGCCCCGGCACGACCTGCCCGATCTGGTGGGTGCGGGCGAACTGCTGCCACGGGTCTTCCTGCGTCGCCTTGAGCGACAGCGAGACCCGCTCGCGCTCCATGTCGACGTCCAGGACCTCGACCGTGACCTCCTGGCCGACCTCGACCACCTCGGACGGGTGGTCGATGTGCTTCCAGGACAGTTCGGAGACGTGCACGAGCCCGTCCACGCCGCCGAGGTCGACGAAGGCGCCGAAGTTGACGATCGAGGACACGACGCCCTTGCGGACCTGGCCCTTCTGCAGGGTGTTGAGGAAGGTCTGGCGGACCTCGCTCTGCGTCTGCTCCAGCCAGGCGCGGCGGGACAGGACCACGTTGTTGCGGTTCTTGTCCAGCTCGATGATCTTGGCTTCGAGCTCGCGGCCCACGTAGGGCTGCAGGTCGCGGACGCGGCGCATCTCGACCAGGGACGCCGGCAGGAAGCCGCGCAGCCCGATGTCGAGGATGAGGCCGCCCTTGACGACCTCGATGACCGTGCCCGTGACGATGCCGTCCTCGTCCTTGATCTTCTCGATCGTGCCCCAGGCGCGCTCGTACTGAGCGCGCTTCTTGGACAGGATCAGCCGCCCCTCCTTGTCCTCCTTCTGGAGGACGAGCGCCTCGACGTGGTCTCCCACGGAGACGACCTCGTTGGGGTCGACATCGTGCTTGATGGACAGCTCGCGCGAGGGGATGACGCCCTCGGTCTTGTAGCCGATGTCGAGGAGGACCTCGTCACGATCGACCTTGACGACAGTGCCTTCGACAATGTCGCCGTCGTTGAAGTACTTGATGGTCTCGTCGATCGCGGCGAGGAAGGCTTCCTCGGACCCGATGTCGTTGACCGCTACCTGCGGGGTGGTCGAGGTGGCCTCGGTGCTGCTCGTCATGTGTCGGCTGGCTCCGGTACGGACATGGAAGTCGTATGGGTTATGCGCGGAGGGCCGGTATCCGCCCTGCCGAAGACCGGAATGGGACGCGGTCGCTGCCGCGTCAGTGAACCGAACCGAGGTCGCCGACCTGACCGAGCGCGAGCCTGCTCCGTCCGAGGCGCGCAGGCCCACAGCGCAGCGATCAGGATATGGGACCAGCCGCGCGCGGTCAATCCGGTTCGGCGCGCGCCGGTTCAGTAGGCGCGCGCCCGGCCGCGGAATCCCTTGGCCAGCCGGTCCTCGGCGGTCCTCGGAAACGTCACGGTGTTCGGATCGCCGTCAGATGTGTACCGCTCATCCGGGTTCTTGTCCAGATATTCCAACCACGCGGTGGAGCAGTACCGGGTGCAGTCGTTCTCCTTGATCTTGCCCTCGGAGCGGACCCGGTCGATGTTCCACCGGTCGAAGTCCTCGTCGAACGGCGAGATGGACGGCCGCCACCCGGCGAGGAAGATCCCCTGGAAGGCGTACCGGCCGTTCTCCTTCTCCGCCCACGCCTTCTTCTTCGGGACGGCTCCGAACGGGTAGGCGAACGTCGTCATGTGCGCCCCCGTCAGCCGGACGATCCGGTCCTCCATGCCGCCGATCTCGTCCTGCACCCGCTTCTCGGGCATCCCGGCGAGGCTCGGGTGGGACACCGTGTGGTTGCCCAGCTCGAACCCATGCCGGCGCAGCCAGTTCAGCCCGGCCGGGGCTTGCGCGTCGTCCATCCCGAACAGCTCCTTGTTCAGGTAGAACGTCGCCGTCGGACGGAACCCGGGGTTCTCCTGCGCGACCCGCAGGATGACCGCGACCGCCGTGTCCGGCTTCGGGTTGCCGGCCGGGTCGAGCGCGAAGTGCCCGGGCGTGCTGTCGTCGAAGGTCAGCACCACAGGGTGCTTGCCCGCCGGGACGTTGAACACCCCGTTGACGAACTCCGCCGCCGTGACCGGCGCGTACCCGCCCTTGGCGAGCCGCGTCAGCTCGTCGTACAGCTCCTTCGTCGACCGGTCGAGCGACATCTCCGGCTTCGGGACGATCCGGTGGTACATCAGCACCGGGATCTGCCCCAGCTCGTTCGCCTTGACCGCCGCCGCCCCGGGGGCCGCCGCCGGAATCGGCGCGGTCGGCGTCACGGACGGCGAAGGACTCCCAGCCGCCCCTGAGGCACCCGGTACCGGTCTCCCCGTCGCCTTCGCCGCGTAGGCATCGGCAGGCGCCTTCACGGCCGCACCGGCCCGCTGAGCGCTCTGCTCCCTGTCCCGCCGGTGCCCGGGGAGAGTGAGCCCCAGGATCACCGCGCAGACGACCACGACTCCAGCGATCTTGTGAAGCAGAGGCACGCTACCCCCCGCCGAGCGACCTGACAGGACCCGGTGGACAGCGTACGACCCTCCGGACATCCACGGACACCCGCTCGCCTACCCCCAAGATGGTTGTTTATCCAGGGAGGTGAATACATCCGGGCGGGCACCCCGTTGCGCACGATGGGCCGTTCCCGGTCCGCGTTCGCGGCTCGGGAACGGCCCGTCTTTCGGCGGTCGTCTTGGGTTAGTGGGCTGCTTCCTGCCAGGTGCGGCCTGTGCCCATGGAGACGTTCAGGGGGGCCCGGAGTTCGTAGGCGCCTGCCATCTCCTTGCTCACCAAGGCTTTCAGGTCGTCCAGTTCGCCGGGGGCCACCTCGAAGACCAACTCGTCGTGGACCTGGAGGAGCATCCGGGACGTGAGGCCCGCCGCGGTCAGGGCGCGGTCGACGTTCAGGCTGGCGACCTTGATGATGTCGGCGGCCGAGCCCTGGATCGGCGCGTTGAGGGCCATCCGCTCGGCCATCTCGCGGCGCTGCCGGTTGTCGGAGTTCAGGTCGGGCAGGTAGCGGCGGCGGCCGAGGATGGTCTCGGTGTAGCCGTCGTGGCGGGCCTTGCCGACGACGTCGCGCAGGTAGTCGCGGACGCCGCCGAACTGCTCGAAGTACTCGGTCATCAGCTCGCGGGCCTCGGCGGGCGGGATGCGGAGCTGCTGCGACAGGCCGTACTCCGACAGGCCGTAGGCGAGGCCGTAGTTCATCGCCTTGATCCGGGCGCGCAGCTCGGAGTCGATCTGGTCGGGCGGCAGCCCGAACACCCGGGACGCGGTGATCGTGTGGAAGTCGGCGCCGGAGCCGAACGCCTCCAGGAGCGCGGCGTCCTCGGAGAGGTGCGCCATGATGCGCAGCTCGATCTGCGAGTAGTCGGCGGTGAGGAGCGACTCGTAGCCCTCGCCCACGACGAAGCCCTCGCGGATCTGGCGTCCTTCCGCCGTCCGGATCGGGATGTTCTGCAGATTCGGGTCGGTGGACGACAGCCGCCCCGTGGCGGCGATCATCTGGTTGAACGTGGTGTGGATGCGCCCGGCGTCGTCGGCCATCGGGATGAGCGAGTCGACGATGCTCTTGAGCTTGGCGACCTCGCGCCACCGCAGGATGCGCTCCAGGACGGGGTGCGGCTCCTTCTCCAGGAGGTTCGTCAGGGCCTCGGAGTCGGTGGTGTAGCCGGTCTTGGTCCGCTTGGTCTTCGGCAGGTTCAGCTCGTCGAACAGGACCTGCTGCACCTGCTTCGGCGACCCGAGGTTGAACTCGTGGCCGACCGCGGCGTGGGCTGCCTGCTCCTGCTCCTTGACCTCGCCGCCGAACGACGCGGACATGCCCGCGAGGTGGTCGTTGTCGACGGCGATCCCGGCGCGCTCCATGCCCGCGAGGACGCCGACGAGCGGCAGCTCCACCTCGTGCAGCAGCCGGGTCGCGCCGCGCTTGTCGAGGTCGCGGTCGAGGACGTCGGCCAGCTCGGCGACGGCGCGGGCGCGCACGGCGAGCGCCTCGGCGGCCTCCTCCTCGCCGGAGCCGTCGAGGGTGAGCTGCCCGTTGTCCTCGGTCTCGGTGCGCAGCTCGCGGTGCAGGTAGCGGAGGGCGAGGTCGGCGAGGTCGAACGTCCGCTGGCCGGGCAGGGCGAGGTAGGCGGCGAGCGCGGTGTCGCTGGTGAGGCCCGCGAGGGTGAGGCCGCGGGCGGCGAGCGCCAGCATCGGCCCCTTCGCCTCGTGGATCGCCTTCGGGCGCTTCGGGTCGGCGAGGTAGGCGGCGAGCGCGCGCTCGTCGTCCTCGATCAGCTCGGCCGGGTCGAGGTGGACGGCCGGGCCGTCCTTGGACGCGAGCGCCAGCGCGGTGATCTCGCCCGTGCCGCGCCCCCACGTGCCGGTGACGGCGACGCCGAGCCGGTCGCCGGAGTTGGCCTCCAGCCAGGCGCCGAGCGCGCCGGGCTCCAGCGCGTCGACCTGGACGTCGAAGCCCTCGTCGGCCTCCGGCTCCGCGGTGGACAGCGTCGCGTACAGCCGCTCGCGCAGGACGCGGAACTGCAGCGAGTCGAACAGGGTGTGGATCTCCTCGCGGTCCCACTGGCCCATGGCGAGCTGCGGCGGCGTCAATTCGAGGCCGACCTCGGTGTCGAGCTTGTTGATCTGGTGGTTGCGCAGCACGCCGGCGAGGTGCTCGCGCAGGCTGTCGCCCGCCTTGCCCTTGATCTCCTCGACGCGGGCGACGAGCGTGTCGAGGTCGCCGTACTTGGCGAGCCACTTCGCGGCGGTCTTCGGGCCGACGCCGGGGACGCCGGGCAGGTTGTCGCTGCTCTCCCCGACCAGCGCGGCCAGCTCGCGGTACCGCTCGGGCGGGACGCCGTAGCGGCCCTCGACGGCGGCCGGGTCCATCCGGGAGAGCTCGGAGACGCCGCGGACCGGGTACAGGACCGTGACGTCGTCGTTGACGAGCTGGAACGCGTCGCGGTCGCCGGTGACGATGAGCGTCCGCATGCCCGCGGCGACGGCCTGCACGGACAGCGTGGCGATGATGTCGTCGGCCTCGAACCCGGCGACCGACAGGCGCGGGACGCGCAGCGCGTCCAGCACCTCGAAGATCAGGCTGACCTGGCTGCGGAACTCGTCGGGCGCCTTCTGGCGGCCCGCCTTGTACTCGACGTACTGCTCGTGCCGGAACGTCGGCTCGGAGCGGTCGAAGGCCACCGCGATGTGCGTGGGCTGCTCGTCGCGCAGGACGTTGATGAGCATCGAGGTGAAGCCGTACACGGCGTTGGTCGGCTGCCCGTCGGTCGTGGAGAAGTTCTCCACGGGCAGCGCGAAGAACGCCCGGTAGGCCAGGGAGTGCCCGTCGAGCAGAAGGAGCCGGTCACGCTTGTCAGGGGTCGTCGCTGTCGTCGCCACACCAGGACTCTAGTCTGCGACCACGACAGTTTCGCTGAGGCCGGTGTCTCCCGGCCGCCGGGGCCGCCCCCCGGGAAAGGCAGGGCGCAAGTGACTGAGACGGACGGCGCGGACCCCCGGGACGGCGCCGCGACGAACGCCGGGGCCGACCGGTACGGCGACCTGGCGAAGAGCATGGGGGTCGAGGTCCTGGAGGCGTCTCCGGAGCGGGTCGTCGGGCGGATGCCGGTGAAGGGCAACACCCAGCCGTACGGGCTCCTGCACGGGGGCGCCTCGTGCGTCCTCGCGGAGTCGCTCGGGTCCCTCGGCGCGGCGCTGCACGCGGGTCCGGGGCGGATCGCGGTCGGCGTCGAGATCAACGCCACCCACCACCGGTCGGCGACCGAGGGGCACGTGACGGGCGTCGCGACGCGCACCCACGGCGGCCGGACGCTCGCCACCTACGAGATCGTCCTCACCGACGACCGGGACCGGCGGATCTGCACCGCCCGCCTGACCTGCATGCTCCGGGACGCCCCCGGCGGCTGACCGGACCGGTCCGGAGGACCGATCGGGTTGAAACGGCACTATCCGGACTTTCTTTGCGATGCGCCGCCCGAGGTCTGTAGCGTGGCACGGAACGGCCCGGGATCACCGAGTAGACAACGTACGCGCCCGGGGAAGGTTCGTACGGCCCCAAAGGTGATCCCGGGTCAACGCATGTCCGGGCCCGGCCGGGCCGCCGCCGGACGCACCGACACCAGTGTAAGGCCGACAGTGGTTGCGGTTGCGTTGCGAAACGCCCCGGCGCGTTCACCCGTGCCGCGTTCCGCCGTACGTTCCGGACATGCCCTCCCGTAGCACGCACGTCCTCGGGACACGGCCACGCGCCGGCCGCGCACCCGCCGCGCCCGCACTCCCGCTCGCACTGGCGCTCGGCCTCGCCGCGGTCCTGGCGGGCTGCTCGGGGTCCGGGCACGCCAAGGCGCCGCCCGCCTACAGGATCCCGGCCGAGACGGCCCGCGAGGGCGAGGCCGTCCCCCAGGGCAGGACGGGACGCAGCGCCGACATGAGCTTCACCGTCATCGGCTTCCGGCAGGGCATGACGGATGTGATGGGCACCCACGCCGCGATGGGCGCCAAGGGCGCCTTCACCCGCGTCCGCCTCCTCGCCGTCAACACCGGGCGCGACATCCAGGTCTTCGACACCTGGAAGCAGCGGCTCGTCGCCGCCGACGGCAGGGCCTACTCCCCGGACGTCAACGCGACGATGATCAAACGGCAGCCGGAGCGGCTGTCGGTCGGCGCGTCCATGCGCGTCGAGTTCGACCTGTGGTTCGACGTCCCGCGCGGCGTGAAGGCGACGGCCGTCCGGCTCTACGGGTCGCCGCCGGTCGGCGCGGTCAGCCAGCCCGCGCCCGCCGAGATCAAGCTGCCCTGACCCACCGCGCGAGGAAAAGGCGCGCGCCCGCCGGATCGACGTGATCCGGCGGGCGCGCGTCGAACGGCCGGCTACCCGGCGTCCTCCGGCGGAGCGTCCTTGGCGGGCGCACCTCCGCCCGCGCCGCCGCCCGTACCGCCGCCTGCGTCGTCACCCAGGTCGCCGCCCAGGTAGGCGGCGCGGACCTGCGGGTCGTCGAGCAGTTCGGCGGCGGGCGCCGACTTCACCACCCGGCCGGTCTCCAGCACGTACGCGCGGTGCGCGATCTGGAGCGCCTGCTGGGCGTTCTGCTCCACCAGCAGCACCGTCGTGCCGCGCCGGTTGATCTCCTGGATGATCGTGAAGATCTGCTGGACGAGCATGGGCGCGAGCCCCATGGACGGCTCGTCCAGCAGGAGCACCTTGGGCTTGGCCATCAGCGCCCGGCCGATGGCGAGCATCTGCTGCTCGCCCCCGGACATGGTGCCGCCCGCCTGCCTGCGGCGCTCCGCGAGCCGCGGGAACAGCTCGTACGCCTCCTCCAGTTCCTTGGACGGGTCGTCCTTGCGGGCGTAGGCGCCCATGAGGAGGTTCTCCTCGACGGTCATGCCGGGGAAGACGCCGCGCCCCTCGGGCGCCTGCCCGATGCCGACGCGCACGCGCTTGTGCCCCTGCATGCCGCTGATGTCGCGCCCGTCGAAGTGGATCGACCCGCGCGACAGCGAGCGCAGCCCGGAGATCGTCTTCAGCGTCGTCGTCTTCCCGGCGCCGTTGGCGCCGATCAGCGTGACGATCTCGCCCTCGTCGACCGCCGCGGTGATGCCCTTGATCGCCGCGATCTTTCCGTAGTGGACGTGGATGTCCTTGATCTCAAGAAGCATCGGCGGGAGCCCCCAGGTACGCCTCGATGACGCGCGGGTCGTTCTGCACCTCGGCGGGCAGCCCGTCCGCGATCTTCTGGCCGAAGTCCAGGACCGCGACCCGGTCGCTGATCCCCATCACGAGGCTCATGTCGTGCTCGATCAGCAGGACCGTCACGCCCGTGTCGCGGATCTCGCGGATGAGCTGCTGCAGGGCGACCTTCTCCGCCGGGTTCATGCCGGCGGCGGGCTCGTCCAGCAGCAGCAGCTTCGGATCGGTGGCGAGCGCCCGCGCGATCTCCAGCCGCCGCTGGTCGCCGTACGGGAGGTTCTTCGCCGCCTCCTCGCCGCGGTGCGGGATGCCCACGAGCTCCAGCAGCTCGCGGGCCTTCTCCCGGCCCTGGCGCTCCTCGCGGCGGTGCCAGGGCAGGCCGAGGGACGCGCCGACGAAACCCGTCCGGTGGTGGGCGTCCGCGCCCACGAGGACGTTCTCGACCGCCGTCATGTTGTGGAACAGCCGGACGTTCTGGAACGTCCGCGCCACGCCGAGCTTCGTGACGACGTACCGCTTCTTGCCGTCGATGCGCTTCCCGCGGAAGACGACCTCGCCCTCGGTGGGCTTGTACACGCCGGTGGTGACGTTGAACACCGTCGTCTTCCCGGCCCCGTTCGGGCCGATCAGCGCGAAGATGTCGCCCTCGCCGATCGTGAGGTTCACCTTGTTGAGCGCGACGACGCCGCCGAACCGCATGACGACGTCCCGCAGTTCCAGCACGGGCGCGGCGGCCTTCCCGGCGCCCTGCCCGGCGCCCGTCGCGGCGCCCTTGTCCAGGCTCACTTGCCCTCCTCCGCCGTGACGGGACCGGCCGACTGCCCGGGCCCGGCCACCTCGGCTCCCATACTGCCCATGCCGCCGGTGCCCTCGGCCAGTTCGGCCTTGCGCTGCCGGGACGGCCACAGGCCCTCCGGACGGAAGATCATCATGACCACCAGCGCGGCGCCGAAGATCAGCATCCGGTAGTCGGACAGGAACCGGAACCGCTCGGGGAGCCAGGCGAGCACCGCGGCGCCGAGCATGACGCCGGGGATGTTGCCCGAGCCGCCGAGGACCACGCCGGCGAGGATCAGCGCCGACACGAGGAACTCGAAGTTCTGCGGGTTGATCGACGTCTGCTGCGAGGCGAACACGACGCCGCCGCTGCCGCCGATCGCCGCGCCGATCGCGAACGCGGCCAGCTTGAACTTGAACGTCGGGACGCCCATCAGCTCGGCCGCGTCCTCGTCCTCGCGGATGGAGGCCCACGCGCGGCCCACCCTGGACCGGTCGAGCCGCTTCACGAAGATGATCGCGATGATGATGAACAGCAGGAGCAGGTAGTAGTACGGCCGCGAGTCCAGCAGCCCGTACTTGAGCGGCTGGACGCCGAAGATCTCGAACTCCGACAGGGTCGGCGGGTGCGGGATGCCCTGCACGCCGCGCGGGCCGTTCACGTAGGAGCTGTTGTTCGCCGTCCGCTTGACGATCTCACCGAAGCCGAGCGTGACGATCGCCAGGTAGTCGCCGCGCAGCCGCAGCGTCGGAGCGCCGAGGATCAGCCCGGACAGCCCCGCGAACGCGATCGCGAGGAAGAGCGACTCCCAGAACGACCAGCCGTACTTCGTGGCGAAGATCGCCATCGTGTAGCCGCCGACCGCGTAGAACGCCACGTACCCGAGGTCGAGGAGGCCGGCCATGCCGACCACCACGTTCAGGCCGAGGGCGAGGAGCACGTAGATCGCGATCTGGTTGCTGAGCATGGACGGCCAGTCGCTGCCGCTCGGCGCCATGAACTCGCCGATCGACTGGCTCGGCAGGAGCAGCCCGCCGATGACGAGCAGGAGGTACACGGCCCAGCGGACCGGGCCGGGAGCGGTCGCCCAGGCGTTGCGGAGCGGGTCGAGGGACAGCCTGTCGCGGTACGCCTGGAGGCCGCCCGGGCCGTCGTTTCCGTTTCCGTTCTTCGTGAGGTTCATGCGCGCGCCTGCTGGAGGGACTCACCGAGGATGCCGGTGGGACGGAACATCAGGACGAGGATCAGCAAGGAGAAGGCCACGACGTCGCGCCACTGCGACCCGAACAGGCTGGACCCGTACATCTCCAGGAGCCCGAGCGTGAAGCCGCCTGCCAGGGCGCCGCGGATGTTGCCGATGCCGCCGAGCACTGCGGCCGTGAACGCCTTGATGCCGAGCAGGAACCCGACGAAGTAGTTGGTGCTCTCGAAGCGCAGGAAGTACAGCGCCGCGGCGACGCCCGCCATGACGCCGCCGACGAGGAACGTCGTGGACACGACGCGGTCGATGTTGACGCCCATGAGGACCGCGGTCTCCGGGTCCTGGGCGGTGGAGCGGATGCCGCGGCCGAGCTTCGTCCGGTTCACGAACTGGTCCAGCGCGACCATCATCAGCACCGCGCCGACGAAGACGATGAGCTGGTCGTTGCGGATGAGGATCGGGCCGACGTCCACCACGTCGGAGAGCTTCTTGAAATGCTCGTTGACGTCGAGCTTCCCGCCCTCCTTCGAGGTGCCGAACACCCGATGGATCACGACCGCGCCCATCAGCTGCTGGATGAAGATGGACGCGCCGATGGCGGAGATCAGCGCCGCCAGTCGCGACGCCCCCCGTTTGCGGAGCGGCCGGTAGGCCGTCACCTCCAGGAGCATCGCGCCGCCGCCGGCGACGCCGCCGGCCACGACCGCCATGAGCACCACCACGCCGATCAGGGTGATGCCGCCCACGTCGGAGACGCCGAGGGTCCGGACGGACCAGAGCGCCGCGAACGTCCCGACCATGAAGACGTCGGCATGTGCGAAGTTGATCAGCCGGAGGACGCCGTAGACCATCGTGTAGCCCAGGGCAAGCAGGGCGTAGATCGCGCCCAGCGCAAGCCCGTCGATGGTCGACGGCCAGAATTGATTGATGAAGTCGTCGAGCACCTTCGGTCGCCTTTGTGAAAAGGAGCGGGAGCGCTGTAGCGCTCCCGCTCCCGCGCCATCAGGGGCCCCCGGAACGGGGACGGTTCGTCGTGGGCGTCGTGACGCCTACGCGGTCGGCTTGGCCTCGTTGCTGTTGCCGAGCAGCGGCAGGAGGTTGCCCTTCACCTCGTAGATGAAGATGTCCTGCGCGGCGAGCTCGCCGTTGGCGTCGAACTTGATCTGCTTCCCGACGCCCTGGAAGTCCACGGTCTTCAGGAAGGCGTTGATGTCCTCGGGCTCGGTCTTGCCGGCCTTCAGCGCCTCGATGAACGTGGTGGCCGCGTCGAAGCCCTCGGTCGAGTAGATCGCGACGTCGGAGCCGAACTTCGCCTTGTAGTCGGTGGCGAACTTCTTGGCCTTCTCGTTGGTCTTGCCCTCGGCGTCGATGAGGCAGCCGCAGCTCAGCAGCGCGCCCTGCGCGTTCTTCTCGCCCGCGCCCTCGATCAGGCCGGTGGCGAGCGAGCCGTCGCCGGACATCATCTTGCCCTTGTAGCCCGCCTCGCGGAGCTGCTTGAACAGGCGTCCCGCGACCGCGTAGTAGCCGCCGAAGTAGACCGCGTCCGGCTTGAACTGGTTGATCTTGTTGACGGTGGAGGAGTAGTCCGTCGCCTTGTCGTCGACCGCGTCGGACTGGGTCTGCGCGCCCGCGCCGCCGGCCGCCTTCGCGATGGCGTCGGCGAGGCCCTTGCCGTAGTCCTGGTTGTCGGAGACGGTGAAGATCTTCTTCGCCGCGGCCGCCTTGGTCAGGAAGTTCGCGGCGCCGGCGCTCTGCACGGCGTCGTCGGCGACCACGCGGTGCCAGTACTTCCAGCCCTTCTCCGCCAGCGTCACGTTCGTCGCGGACGGGGTGACGCTCGGGATCTTCGCCTCTTCGAGGATCGGCGCGACGCTCTGCGACTCGCCCGAGAACGCCGGTCCGATCAGGCCCACGATCTTGTCGTTCTTGACCGCGCCCTGCGCCAGCGTCGTCGCCTGCTCCGGCTTGCCCTGGCTGTCGTACTTCTTGAGCTTGATCTTGACCTTGGGGTTCGTCGCGTTGTACTGCTCGACGGCCAGCTGCGCGCCCTGCCAGGGCGGGATCACGAGGCCCGAGTTCTCACCGGTCAGGTCGCCCATGAACCCGATGGTGACCTCGTCGCCACCGCCGCCGCCGGAGTCCTTGTCGTCTCCGCCACAAGCCACGGCGCTCAGCGCGAGAACCGCGCTCACCGCCAGCGCGCCGGTGATCCTCATCTTGTTGCGCCGCAAGGTGCCCAACCTTTCCATCCGGATCCGGGAGAGGATCGGGTACGAGTCATGCCCCGACGCCGACGCCCTCGGATGGAGAAATCGGTCACTCGGGGATCAGCTATGTCGTACACCGTTGACCCGCCTCAGAGCAGGCCCCCCGGATAGAAGGGTTACTCGTTCGTTACTCCCCCGTGCTCATGTCATTCCCGGCGTTGCCAGGCATGATTACCCACAGTGAGCATTCTGGGCCGGTCCGGGATGTCGGGAATGGGCCTTGACAACGGGACGGATAACAGCGATAGGGAGTCAACCCGCGGTCAGCCCGCCGCGGGCTCGTCCCGTCCCGGGGAGGAGCCCCCGGTCGCGCCCGCGACGACCGCCTCCGCGACGGCCCGCATCGTGAGCCGGCGGTCCATGGAGGTCTTCTGGATCCACCGGAACGCCTCCGGCTCGGACCAGCCGTGCGCCTGCTGGAGCAGCCCCTTCGCGCGATCGACGAGCTTGCGCGTCTCCAGCCGCTCCTGGAGGCCCGCGACCTCGGCCTCCAGGGCACGCAGCTCGGTGTACCGGCTGACCGCCATCTCGATGGCGGGCGCGAGGTCGGCCTTGGAGAACGGCTTGACGAGGTAGGCCATCGCGCCCGCGTCCGTCGCCCGCTGGACGAGCTCGCGCTGCGAGAACGCGGTGAGGATCACCACCGGGGCGATCCGGTCGGCGGAGATCCGCTCGGCCGCCGAGATCCCGTCCAGGACGGGCATCTTGACGTCGAGGATCACGAGGTCGGGACGGCGCTCGGCGGCGAGCCGCACGGCCGTCTCGCCGTCCCCCGCCTCGCCGACGACGTCGTAGCCGTCCTCCTGAAGCATCTCCTTCAGGTCGAGCCGGATCAGGGCCTCGTCTTCCGCGATGACAACTCGCCGAGCGCTCTCCACGCGCATGAGCCTATCGAAACCCGCTACCCTGGTCCGGAGCCGCCCCTGCCACGGCACCGCACGGCCGACGCAACCCAGGTGTCCGGTTTATCCGGACCTGAGCCCCGATATCCCAACGGCAGAGGAAATGGTCTCAAACACCATCAAGTGTGGGTTCGAATCCCACTCGGGGCACTTTTCTCCGCGTCCGCCGCTTCGCGGCCCGGCTCATCCGTCCCATGGACGCCTCCATGGTCGTGGACGCCCCGCACCGCGCCCCGTTCGTGAGTTCGCTCGGGCGGGTCGGCGTCGCTCGCTTTTCCGGAGCGAAAGGGAATTGAGACCGGCCGGTGATCCCTGCGCGGTGCGCAATTTTCGCCGGGCGGACCCGGGAAAGCCGGGAGAAAGGGCCGGGCGCCGCGCGGGGTGCGGTCGCGCGGCGCCCGGCCGGGGCGGGCGGCGTCAGCGCCGCCGATGGTCGGAGCCGGTGCCGGCCGTCGGTGTCGGCCGTCGGCGCCGGCCGTCAGTGCTGGATGCCGATCGCGTCGCCGATGGCGTGGACGCGCAGCGCGTTGGTCGAGCCCGGCGTGCCGGGCGGCGAGCCCGCCACGACGACGACCTTGTCGCCCTTCTGGCACCGGCCGAGTTCGAGGAGCGCCTGCTCGACCTGCCCGAACATGGCGTCGGTGTGGTGGGCGTGCGGGACGACGAACGTCTCCACCCCCCACACGTGCGCGAGCCGCCCCCGGACGGCGGGCACCGACGTGAACGCCAGCAGCGGGATCGGCGACCGGTAGCGCGACAGCCGGCGCGCCGTCTCGCCGGACATCGTGAACGCCGCGAGGGCCTCCGCGCCGACGATCGCGCCGACCTCGGCGGCGGCCCGAGCGATGGCGCCGCCGACCGTCTCCGGCATCCGCTGCAGCGTGTGGGTGGCCTGCAGCGAGGCCTGCTCGGCGGTCTGCACGATCCGGCTCATCGTCAGGACGGACTCGATCGGGTACTGCCCGACGCTCGTCTCGCCGGAGAGCATCACGGCGTCGGCGCCCTCGAACACGGCGTTCGCGACGTCGGACGTCTCGGCGCGGGTGGGCCGCGGCGAGGAGATCATCGACTCCAGCATCTGGGTGGCGACGATCACCGGCCGGGCCTTCTCGCGGCACAGCTCGATCGCGCGCTTCTGCACGATCGGGACCTGTTCGAGCGGCAGCTCGACGCCGAGGTCGCCGCGGGCGACCATGATCCCGTCGAAGGCGGCGACGATCTCGGGCAGCCGCTCCACCGCCTGCGGCTTCTCGATCTTGCCGATGAGGGGGACGCGGACGCCCTCCTCCTCCATGATCTGGTAGCAGATGTCGGCGTCGGCCGGGGTGCGGACGAACGACAGCGCGACGAGGTCGACGCCGAGCCGCAGGGCCCAGCGCAGGTCGCGCTCGTCCTTCTCGGTGAGGGCGGGGACGCTGACCGGCACGCCGGGGAGGTTCAGCCCCTTGTTGTCGGACACCATGCCGCCGACGGTCACCGTGGTGTGCACGCGGGTGCCCTCGACGGACGTGACCTTCAGGGCGACCCGGCCGTCGTCGATGAGGATCGTGTCACCGGGCCCGACGTCGCCGGGCAGCCCCTGGTAGGTGGTGGACACCTCGCGGCGGGTGCCGGGGACGTCCTCGGTCGTGACGGTGAACTCGTCGCCGAGCGTGAGCCGTACGGGGCCGTCCGGGAAGCGGCCGATGCGGATCTTGGGGCCCTGCAGGTCGGCGAGGACGCCGACGCCGCGCCCGGTCGCCTCGGCGGCGGCCCGGACCCGGTGGTAGACCTCCTCGTGGACGGCGTAGTCGCCGTGGCTCATGTTGAGCCGGGCGACGTCGATGCCCGCCTCGACGAGAGCGGTGATCTGCTCCGCGCTGGAGCAGGCGGGACCGATGGTGCTGACAATCTTGGCTCGACGCGTCACGGCAACAACGGTACTTAGTTACCCGCCGGTACCGATATTCGTGCAGGATATGGTCGTCCCCGGTTCACCGATTGGTCTAGCTCAGAGGTCTAGACCACATCTGGCCGCCGCGCCGTTGAACCACGTCGAGCCCTGCCGAGCCCCTGTCGCCGGACCGCCGGTCAGGGCTTGAAGGCGTCGACGGCGGCCTGCGAGAACGCCTTGAGGTCGTCCGGCTTGCGGCTGCTGACGAGGATGTTCGGCCCCTCGTCGCAGATGTGTACCTCCTCGTCCACCCATGTCGCACCCGCGTTGCGCAGATCGGTCTGGAGGCTCGGCCAGGACGTGAGGGTGCGGCCGCGGACGACGTCCGCCTCGATCAGCGTCCAGGGGCCGTGGCAGATGACCGCGACCGGCTTGCCCGCGTCGAAGAACGACCTGGCGAACGCGACGGCCTTCGGCTGCGTCCGCAGGAAGTCGGGGTTGGCGACGCCGCCGGGGAGGAGGAGGCCGTCGAACTCGGTGTGGTCCGAGACGTCCACGGTGGTGTCGACGGGGAAGGTGTCGGCCTTGTCGAGGTGGTCGAACGCCTGGAGCCGTCCGGACTCGGTGGACACGAGCCGCGGCGTGCCCCCGGCCTTCTCGACGGCCTTCCAGGGCTCGGTCAGCTCGACCTGCTCGGTGCCCTCCGGGGCGCAGAGGAAGGCGATGGTCCGGCCTTGAAGATCATTGTTCGGCATATTGCCCTCCGTGTGTTGATGGCTTACCGATTGCCCTGCCCGGGAGGACGGGTGGTATGCAGGAAGCGTGAATCCCACCGGATACCGCGAGCTCCCGGCGCCGGGGCTGGCCTGCGCCTGGACGGCGGCCCTCCCGCCGGACGTGGAGCCGTTCACACAGCGCGTCGTCCCGGACGGCTGCGTGGACGTCATGTGGTCCCCGGCCGGGATCCTCGTGGCGGGTCCGGACACGGGGCCCATTCCGGCGGTCATGCCGCCGGGTCACACGGTCGCGGCGGTGCGGTTCGGGCCGGGGACGGCCCCGCCCGCGCTCGGCGTCCCGGCCGACGCGATCCGGGACGCCCGGGTCCCGCTGCGCGACCTGTGGGGCGGCGAGGCCGACCGGCTGGCCGACGCGGTCGCGGCGGCGGACGACCCGCTCGGCACGCTCGTCGCGGCCGTCAGCGCGCGGATCCGGCCGGCGGACCCGATCGTCCCGGGCGTGCTGGCGGGGCTCGCCGGAGGGTCGGTGCGGGACGTGGCCGACGGCCTCGGCCTCAGCGAGCGGCAGCTCCGGCGGCGGTCGCTGGCGGCGTTCGGGTACGGGCCGAAGACGCTGCAGCGGGTGCTGCGCTTCCAGCGGGCGCTGGCGCTGGCCCGCGCGGGCGAGCCGCTCGCGGGCGCGGCGTTCGCGGCGGGCTACGCCGACCAGGCGCATTTCGCGCACGAGGTGCGGGACCTCGCGGGCGAGCCCGTCCGGAACCTGCTCGCCGCCTAGGCGCGACCGCCCGTCAGGGCTTGAGCCTGCCGTAGGCGCGGAGCGTCCGGAGGCACTCGACGGTGACGTGGCCGCGCCATTCGGGACGGGTGATCGGCGTCCAGACGAGGAAGTCGATGTCCCAGCCGCCGTCGTCGTCCTGCGCGTCGATCAGCGCGTCCAGGTGGGCGTCGATGACGTCGTCCGCGAACAGCCGCTGCCCGAACCCGCCGGGGAACGGCGCGAAGTCGAGCGGGAGATGCCGGGCCCCGGCCGCGTGCGGGTCGAGGGAGACGGGCGCGGCGAGCGCGTCGCGGACGCGGGCGAAGACCGCCTCGGCCCGCTCGCGGTCGGGGACGTGGTCGAGGAAGGTCAGGATGGACAGGGCGTCGTAGGGCCCCGGCTCGATGCCGCCGTCCTCCAGGTAGCGCCAGCAGAAGTCCGTCGCGGGGCCGATCCAGGGGTGCGATGAGCCCGCCCGGTGGAGCCTCCCGGCGAGGCTGCCGGTCGGGTTGATGGCGCCGGTCGGCTCGTCCGCCGCCTGCCACCAGGGCGCGTGCGGCGCGTCCCGGACGGACGGCAGCACGAACGGCACTCCCCCGTCCGCGCCGGTGATCGACGCCAGGTAGCCGCCGATCCGGTTCACCGCCGGGTCGTCGTCGGCCCCGGCCTGGTGGAGGACGTCGAGGGCGTGCTGCGCGGGGACGGGCTGGCTCGCCTCGCCGCGCAGGTCGGGTTCGAGGGCGTGGCCGTAGCCGCCGTCCGTGTTCTCGTAGCCGCGCAGGGCCGCGACGACCGGTCCGGGAAGCCCGCCGCGGAAGTGGAGGGCGAACCGGCGGCGGTCGATGAGGCGGCCGTTGAGGCGCATGAACTCGGCGGCGCGGTCGAGGCCGGTGCCGTGCAGGACTCTCATGCCGTCCACGCTAGGACGGCCGCTTCCGGCCGGTCTTGCAGGAAACGGACACGCAGGAAACGGACACGCGGGAACGGGGAACGCGGTGGGCCCGACCACCCCAGCGGTGAGTGGCCGGGCCCTCGGTGTCCCGCGTGCGGGGTGCGGGAGCGGGCGGTCCGCCGCCGCTCGGACGGGCTCGGGCCGTACCGCGGCCGCGTCGCGGACCTTGGCGGGACGGTAGCCGACGGGCCCGAAGTCCACAAGTGGCACGCGGTACGCGAAGCGTGACGACGATCGGTTCGTCCGCCCCCTGCCCGGACGGCCGTTTCCGGACGGACCGCGTTTGTGGTCTGCTGTCCGGCATGAGTGATCCACTGGACGAACGTGACGTCGCGGGCGACCCGCTCGCGGTGGTGGCGGGGGCGGCGGAGCCGTACCTCGGCGGGCTGGGCGGGCGTCCGGTCCACGATCCGTCGCGGGACGCGCTGCTCGACGAGCTGGACGGCCCCCTCCCCGCCGAGGGCGACGGGTCCGTCGCCGCGGTGGAGCGGCTGCTGCGCGTCGGGACGGCCGCGGCGACGCACTCGTCCGGGCCGCGCTGCTTCCACTTCGTGGTGGGCGGGTCGACGCCGGCGGCGATGGCGGGCGACTGGACGACGTCCCTGCTCGACCAGGGCGCGGGCCTGTGGGTGCTCTCACCGTTCGCGGCCCGCGCGGAGACGGTCGCGCTGCGCTGGCTGAAGGAGCTGTTCGGGCTGCCCGCCGAGTTCGGCGGCGTGCTCACGCCGAGCGCGACGCTCGCGCACGTGACGGGCCTCGCGTGCGCCCGGTACCGGTGGGCGGACGGCTACGGCGTGGACGTCACGTCCCGCGGCCTCGCGGGCCTGCCGCAGATGCCGGTGTTCAGCAGCGGGCTGGTGCACGTCAGCACCCGGAAGGCGCTGCAGATCCTCGGCTGCGGACGCGACACGCTCCGCACGTTCGCGCGGGACGACGCGGGCCGCGTCGACCTCGACGCGATGGACGCGGCCCTCTCCCGCGTGAACGGCCACGCGGTGATCGTGGCGAACCTCGGCGACGTGAACACCGGCGACTCCGACCCGATCGGCGACCTCGCCGACCTCGCGGAGCGGCACGGCGCCTGGCTGCACGTGGACGGCGCGTTCGGGATGTTCGCCGCGCTGTCGCCGCGCACCGAGCATCTGGCGCGCGGCGTGGAACGTGCCGATTCGGTGACGGCGGACGGGCACAAGTGGCTGAACGTCCCGTACGAGAGCGGGTTCTCGTTCGTCCGCGACCGGTCGCTGCTGAGCCGCTCGTTCGGCGCGTGGGGCGCGGCGTACCTGCCGGACGAGGACGACGAGCGGATCAACTACAACATGCTGGGCCCGGAGTCGTCCCGGCGGGCGCGGGCGCTGCCGATCTGGGCGACGCTCCGCGCCTACGGGCGGGACGGCTACCGCGAGATGGTCGAGCGGCACCTCGACGTCGCCCGGCACCTCGGCGAGCTGGTCGAGGCGTCCCCGGACCTGGAGCTGCTCGCGCCGGTCCAGCTCTGCATCGTCTGCTTCCGGTACCGGCCGGAGGGCGTGGCGGAGAGCCGCCTCGACGACCTGAACGCGCGCCTCGGCGAGGCGCTGATCGCGGACGGCCGCGTGTTCGCGGGCACCAGCACCTACCGGGGCATGACGGTGTTCCGTCCCGCCCTGGTGAACTGGCGGACGACGAAGGCCGACGTGGAACTCCTCGTGGACGTCCTGCACGAACTGGCCCCCGCCGTCCGGGGCTGACCGGGCGCGCGTCAGGTCGCGCAGGGGCCCCAGCCCGCGCTCTCGTCCAGCTCCTCGAACGGCTGGGTGAGGCTGTACCAGCAGCCCGAGTCGTCACGGAACAGGGCCTCGATGCCGTAGGGCCGCTTCTCCGGCTTCTGGACGAACTCGACGCCCGCGGCGGAGAACCGCTCGTAGTCGCCCTGGCAGTCGTCGGTGTTGAACGCCCCGGCGCCGAGGACGCCCTTCGCGATGAGCGCCCTCATGTGCCCGGCGGACTCGGGGTCCATGGTGGGCGGGCCGGGGACCATGAGCGCGAGGCTCAGCTCGGGCTGGTCCTTCGCGCCGACGGTGACCCAGCGCATGCCGCCCTCGCCGAGCGTCATGTCGTCGCGCAGCTCCAAGCCGAGCTTCCCGGTGAAGAACTCGATGGCGGAGTCCTGGTCGAGGACCCAGGCCGTGGCCAGCCCCAGTCTCGTGATCATTTCCGTGCCTCCTCGGCGGACGTTCCGGACGTGGTGCGTCCACGCTAGAAAGCGTCCGGGCCTGCGGACTTCTCGATAATTGCGAACCCTCGCGCGATCAGTCCCCGCTGAAGCCGCCCGCCCAGAACAGCACGAAGCAGCCGGGGACGGCGGCCGCCCCGCCGCCGGCGCGGGCCCGCCTGCGGAACTCGGTCGGCGTCATGCCCACCTGCCGCTTGAACCGCGTGCAGAACGTGCCGAGGCTCGTGAAGCCGACCAGCATGCAGATCTCGGTGACGGTGAGGTTCGCGGTGCGGAGCAGGTCCTGGGCGCGCTCGATGCGCCGCCGCGCCAGGTACCGCCCGGGGGTCTCCCCGTACACCTCCCCGAACAGCCGGACGAAGTGGTACGGCGAGTAGCCCGCGCGGGCGGCGACGGCGGCCACGTCCAGCGGCTCGCTCCAGTCGCGGTCCATGGCGTCCCGCGCCATCCGCATCCGCCGCAGCACCTCGGTGTCGTGCACCGACACCCCGCTTCCCATCCTCCGATGCTGACACATCGCACCGACAGAGATGGGAAAGGCCCTGGAGACCAACGTCTCCAGGGCCTTTCCCTTGCGATCAGGTAAGCGGGCGAGCTGTAGGCGGAATGGGATAGGGCAGGTTCGTCCGGCCGTTGAGGTAGGCGTCCACGCCGTGGGCGGCGGCGCGGCCCTCGGCGATGGCCCAGACGATCAGGGACTGGCCGCGGCCCATGTCGCCCGCGGCGAAGACGCCGTCCACCGACGTCTTGTAGTCGCGGTCGCGGGACACGTTGCCGCGCTGGTCGAGGTCCACGCCGAGCTGGTCGAGGAGGCCCTCGCGCTGCGGGCCGAGGAAGCCCATCGCGAGGGTGACGAGCTCGGCGGGGATCTCCCGCTCGGTGCCCTCGACCGGCTGGAACCGGGTCTCGGGGCCGCCGACCTCCACGAGCCGCAGGGCCCGGACGTTGCCGTCCGCGTCCCCGGCGAACTCGGTGGTGGACACGGCGTAGACGCGGTCGCCGCCGAGGTCCGCGAGCTCCTCGTGGGCGCTCTCCACCTTGAACAGCATCGGGTAGGTCGGCCACGGCTGGGCGTCCGGACGCGACTCCGGCGGCCGCGGCATGATCTCCAACTGGGTGACGGACGCGGCGCCCTGCCGGATCGCCGTGCCGATGCAGTCGGCGCCGGTGTCGCCGCCGCCGATGACGACGACGTGCTTGCCCTTCGCCGAGATCGGCGACTCCGCGAAGTCGCCCTCCTGCGCCCGGTTGGACGGCGGCAGGTACTCCATCGCCTGGTAGACGCCCTTGAGCTCGCGTCCGGGGACGGGCAGGTCGCGCCACACGGTCGCGCCGCCCGCGAGGATGACGGCGTCATGCCCGGCCCGCAGCTCGTCGGCGGTGACGTCCACGCCCACGTCCACCGAGGTCCTGAAGACGGTGCCCTCGGCGCGCATCTGGTCGAGGCGCCGGTCGAGGTGCCGCTTCTCCATCTTGAACTCGGGGATGCCGTAGCGGAGCAGGCCGCCGATCCGGTCGGCGCGCTCGTAGACGGTGACGTCGTGCCCGGCGCGGGTGAGCTGCTGCGCGGCGGCGAGGCCCGCGGGCCCGGAGCCGACGACCGCGACCTTCCTGCCGGTCTTCACGGCGGGCGGGCGCGGTACCACCCAGCCCTCCGCGAACGCCCGGTCGATGATCTCGACCTCGACCCGCTTGATGGTCACCGGGTCCTGGTTGATGCCGAGGACGCAGGCGCTCTCGCACGGGGCGGGGCACAGCCTCCCGGTAAACTCCGGGAAGTTGTTCGTGGCGTGCAGCCGCTCGATCGCCTCCCGCCAGTCGTGCCGGTAGACGAGGTCGTTCCACTCGGGGATGAGGTTGCCGAGCGGGCAGCCCTGGTGGCAGAACGGGATGCCGCAGTCCATGCAGCGGCTCGCCTGCTTCTCCAGCCGGTCGCCGCCGAAGTCCTCGTAGACCTCGGACCAGCTCCGGATGCGGACGTCGACCGGGCGGCGCTTCGGGAGCTCCCGCCGGACGGTGAGGAAACCCTTCGGGTCGGCCATGTTCGGGAAGCCCCCCTCTCAGCTCTGCGCGGCGGCCATGACGGCCTCGTCGACGTCGCGTCCCTCGGCCTCGGCCCGCGCCATGGCGTCGAGGACGCGCCGGTAGTCCCGCGGCATGATCTTGGTGAAGCGGGCCGCGGCGGCGTCCCAGTCGTCCAGCAGGCGGCGGGCGACCGCCGAGCCGGTCTCGGCGAGGTGCCGGCCGACGAGCGTCCGGACGAACTCCAGGTCGGCGTCGTCGAGCGGCTCCAGGTCCACCATCTCGCCGTTGACCCGCTCGGGCACCAGGTCGAGGACGTAGGCGATGCCGCCGGACATCCCGGCCGCGAGGTTGCGCCCCGTCCGGCCGAGGATGACGGCGCGGCCGCCGGTCATGTACTCGCAGGCGTGGTCGCCGGCGCCCTCCACGACGGCGGTCGCGCCGGAGTTGCGGACGCAGAACCGCTCGCCCACGACGCCCCGCGCGAACAGCTCGCCGGACGTGGCCCCGTACAGGATCACGTTGCCGCCGATGATCTGCTCCTCGGCGGCGAACCCGGCGTCCGCCGGAGGCCGCAGCGTCAGCCGCCCGCCGGACAGGCCCTTGCCGACGTAGTCGTTGGCGTCGCCGACCAGCCGCAGCGTGATGCCGCGCGGGACGAACGCGCCGAACGAGTTCCCCGCCGAGCCGGTGAAGGTCACGTCGATGGTGTCGTCCGGCAGGCCGTTGCCGCCGTGCCGCTTGGTGACCTCGTGGCCGAGCATGGTGCCGACCGTCCGGTTGACGTTGCGGATCGGCAGCTCCAGCGTGACCGCGTCGCCGAAGGAGACCGCGCCCTCGGAGAGCTGGATCAGCGTGTTGTCGAGGGCCTTCTCCAGCCCGTGGTCCTGGACGGTGGTGCGGCGCAGCGCCGCGCCGTCCGGGACGTCCGGCCGGTGCAGGACCGGCGTGAGGTCGAGCCCGGCGGCCTTCCAGTGCTCCACGGCCCGGCGCGCGTCGATCATCTCGACGTGGCCGATCGCCTCGTCCAGCGACCGGAACCCGAGGGCCGCGAGGTGCTCGCGGACCTCCTGCGCGACGAACTCGAAGAAGTTCACGACGAACTCGGGCTTCCCGGCGAACCGCTGCCGCAGCACCGGGTTCTGGGTGGCGACGCCGACCGGGCAGGTGTCGAGGTGGCAGACCCGCATCATCACGCAGCCCGACACGACGAGCGGCGCGGTCGCGAAGCCGTACTCCTCCGCGCCGAGCAGCGCGGCGACGACGACGTCCCGGCCGGTCTTCATCTGCCCGTCGGTCTGCACGACGATCCGGTCGCGGAGCCCGTTGAGCAGCAGCGTCTGCTGCGTCTCGGCGAGCCCGAGCTCCCACGGCGCGCCCGCGTGCTTGAGCGACGTCAGCGGGGACGCGCCGGTGCCGCCGTCGTGGCCGGAGATCAGCACGACGTCGGCGTGCGCCTTGGACACGCCGGCCGCGACCGTCCCGACGCCGACCTCGGCGACGAGCTTGACGTGCACCCGCGCCGCCGGGTTGGCGTTCTTCAGGTCGTGGATGAGCTGCGCGAGGTCCTCGATCGAGTAGATGTCGTGGTGCGGCGGCGGCGAGATGAGGCCGACGCCGGGCGTGGAGTGCCGGGTCTTGGCGATCCACGGGTACACCTTGTGGCCGGGCAGCTGGCCGCCCTCGCCGGGCTTCGCGCCCTGCGCCATCTTGATCTGGATGTCGTCGGAGTTCGTGAGGTACTCCGACGTCACGCCGAACCGCCCGGACGCCACCTGCTTGATCGCGCTGCGCCGCAGGTCGCCGTTCGGGTCCGGGGCGAAGCGGATCGGGTCCTCGCCGCCCTCGCCGGTGTTGGACTTGCCGCCGAGCCGGTTCATCGCGATCGCGAGGGTCTCGTGCGCCTCGGCGGAGATGGAGCCGTAGGACATCGCGCCGGTGGAGAACCGCTTGACGATCTCCGACACCGGCTCGACCTCGTCGATCGGGACGGGCTCCCGCTCCCCGTCGCGGAGCCGGAACAGGCCGCGCAGGGTCATCAGCCGCTCGGCCTGCGAGTCGACCCGCGCCGTGTACTCCTTGAAGATCTCGTAGCGGCGGGTGCGGGTGGCGTGCTGGAGCTTGAACACCGTCTCCGGGTCGAACAGGTGCGGCTCGCCCTCGCGGCGCCACTGGTACTCGCCGCCGACCTGGAGGGTGCGGTGCGCGAGGTCGTTGCCGCCGGGCGGGTAGGCGTGCGCGTGCCGGCCGGCGACCTCGCGGGCCAGCACGTCGAAGCCGACGCCGCCGAGCCGGGACGTGGTGCCGGTGAAGCAGCGGTCCACGACGTCCGCGCCGAGCCCGATCGCCTCGAAGATCTGCGCGCCGGTGTAGGACGCGACCGTCGACACGCCCATCTTCGACATGACCTTCAGGACGCCCTTGCCGTACGCCTTCACGAGGTTCCGCACGGCCGTCGGCGCGTCCACGCCCTCGATCACGCCGCCGCGGACGAGGTCCTCGACGGTCTCGATCGCGAGGTAGGGGTTGATCGCGGACGCGCCGTACC
The DNA here is from genome assembly GCF_008121305.1 of Actinomadura decatromicini. NCBI lineage: Bacteria > Bacillati > Actinomycetota > Actinomycetes > Streptosporangiales > Thermomonosporaceae > Actinomadura > Actinomadura decatromicini. Next base: position 121,172 of record NZ_VSRQ01000004.1, read on the forward strand.
CGATGAGCAGCGCCATGTGGTGGCACTCGCGGGCCTCGCCGGTCTCGATCACGAGCCCGACCCGCGTCCGGGTCTTCTCCCGGATCAGGTGGTGGTGGACGGACCCGGTGAGCAGCAGCGACGGGATCGCGGCCCGCGCCGCGTCCGCGCCCCGGTCCGACAGGACGATGATGCGCGCCCCGCCGTCGATGGCCCGGCTCACCTCGGCGTTGATCTCCGCGAGCCGCGCCTCCAGCGCCGCTCCCCCGCCCGCGACCTCGTACAGGCCGTGGACGACGTGCGCGTGCAGGTGCGGCAGCGACCCCTCGTCGTCGATGTGGATGATCTTGGAGAGCTCGTCGTTGTCCAGGATCGGGGTGGGCAGCACGAGCCGCCGGCACGAGTCGGGACCCGGCTCCAGGAGGTTGCCCTCGGGCCCGAGCGTGGACTGCAGCGAGGTGACGAGCTCCTCGCGGATCGCGTCCAGCGGCGGGTTCGTGACCTGCGCGAACAGTTGCTTGAAGTAGTCGAACAGCAGCCGCGGCCGCTCCGACAGGACGGCGATCGGGGTGTCGGTGCCCATCGACCCGATCGGCTCGGCCCCGGTCCTCGCCATCGGCGACAGGATGATCCGCTGCTCTTCGAGCGTGTACCCGAACGTCTGCTGCCGCCGCACCAGCGTCTCGTGGGTCGGGATCTCCCGCTCGCGGTGCGGCAGCTCCTCGAACCGGACGAGGCCCTCGTGCAGCCACTCCCCGTACGGGTGCTCGGCGGCCAGCTCGGCCTTGACCTCGTCGTCCTCGACGATCCGCCCGGCGGCCGTGTCCACCAGGAAGATCTTGCCGGGCTGCAGCCGCCCCTTCCGGACGACGTCCGCGGCCGGGATGTCGAGCACGCCCGCCTCGCTGGCGAGCACCACCAGGCCGTCGGCGGTCACCCAGTACCGGCCGGGGCGCAGCCCGTTCCGGTCGAGGACGGCGCCGACGACGGTCCCGTCGGTGAAGCTGACGCTGGCGGGGCCGTCCCACGCCTCCATGAGCGTGGAGTGGAACTCGTAGAACGCGCGGCGCTCGGCGTCCATCTCGGCGTGGTTCTCCCACGCCTCCGGGATCATCATCAGCACGGCGTGCGGCAGCGACCGCCCGCCGAGGTGCAGCAGCTCCAGGCACTCGTCGAACGAGGCGGTGTCGCTGGCCTCGATGTCGATCACCGGGTAGATCCGGGACAGGTCGCCCGGGATCAGGTCGGACTTCAGCAGCGCCTCGCGGGCCCGCATCCAGTTCCGGTTGCCCTTCACCGTGTTGATCTCGCCGTTGTGCGCGATGAACCGGTACGGGTGGGCCAGCTCCCAGGCCGGGAACGTGTTGGTCGAGAACCGCGAGTGGACGAGCGCGATCGCGCTGCTGAACCGGCGGTCGGACAGGTCGGGGAAGAACGGCTCAAGCTGCGGGGTGGTCAGCATCCCCTTGTAGACGATCGTCCGGCTGGACAGGCTCGGGAAGTAGACCGCGACGTCCTGCTCGGCGCGCTCGCGCATGCAGAACACGGCACGGTCCAGTTCCAGGCCCGTCTTGCCCTCGTGCGGGCCGCCCGCCGCCGGGGCGACGAACAGCTGCGCGAAGTGGGGCATGACGCGGCGCGCGGCGGGGCCGGTGAAGGCGGGGTCGTGCGGCAGCTCGCGCCACCCGAGGACGGTGAGGCCCTCGTCCGCGCAGAGCGCCTCGACGTGCGCGGTCACGGCGGCGCGCGCGTCGCCGTCGGACGGAAGGAACGCGATGCCCGCGGCGTACGCGCCGGGCTCGGGGAGTGGGAAGTCGCAGACCTCGCGGAAGAAGGCGTCCGGGATCTGGACGAGGATGCCGACGCCGTCGCCGTCGTCGGGCTCGGCGCCGACCGCCCCGCGGTGGTCGAGGTTCTTCAGGACCGTCAGGGCCTTCTGCACGATGTCGTGGCTCTTGCGCCCGCGCATGTCGGCGACCATGCCGACACCGCAGGCGTCGTGCTCGTTGGCGGGGTCGTACAGGCCCTGGGGGCGCGCGCGGCCCACCGCGTCCGGAGTGCGGGCAGCAGGTGTGAGGGCAGCAGCAGCCATCAACCCTCCCGTCGTCGTCGTGTCACTGCTTCTGTGTCAGTGCAGGCTCGGGACGACGTTGGCCCTGCTGCGGTGAGATGACATTACATCACTGTCGGGAACATGCCCGACCCGACCGGATCGCGAAACTTCTCCGCGCAGATCGACCCGGGTCATCTCACAATGGTTTAGACCAGACTAGCCGTCCGATCATGGGAGGAAGTGCCCTGACCTCGGTGAAAATCATCACCCGGGGCCCGAGGTTTATGGCCCTCTTTACGTTACTTGCCGGAAACCTTAAGGATCACCGGGAAGGTCGCTACTGAGCGGTGCGGGCGGCGCGGCCGAGCACCGCCGGGGCCTTGCCCCCCTCGATGAGCAGGGACAGCAGCGTCGCGTCCTTCTCGTCGCCCGTGCCGTCCAGCCGCTGCGCCCACGTGACCACGGCGAAGTGGCCCATGGCGAGGCCGCGGGCCATGCCGAACCCGTGCCCGAAGCCGTCCAGCGGCGCGGGCGCCTCCAGCGGCCGGACGAACCCCGCGCCGATCGTGTGCTCCAGCGTCGCGACGAACCGGTCCGCGTCCGCCGACCCGGCCAGGTTGAACACCGCGACGGCGAGACCGTAGCCGCCCTTCGGGCCCGCGTAGATCCCGCGCGCCGCCTGCGTGCAGCCGCCCTTGCCGAGCGTCTCGACCACGGTCGCGCCCCACGCGGCGGCGGCGCAGTCGGCGTCCAGGCGCTTGGCCCGCAGCTTCACCTCGACGTCGCCGTCCGGGACCGACAGCGCCGCGGCCGAGGCGGGGAACGCCTCCTCGATCGTCAGCGGCTTCGGATCGGCGCTCCGCGACACGATCCCCGCGTACGCCCCGGACGACGGCGAGCTGGAGTAGGAGTCGGGCGACAGGCCGTTCCCGGCGGGCTTCCCGATCTTCGCGGCGGCGGTGTCGCGGGTGTCGGCGCCGCCGCCGTCCAGGACCGTGACGGCGGCCAGGCCGAGCAGCACGAGCACGGCCAGCGCCGCCGCCGCGCCGAAGTACAGCTTCGGGCCGAACCCGCCCTTGCCGCCCTTCGCGGACGGTCGCCGTGCGGCGGCCGGTTTCGCGCCGCGCCGCGCGCGCCCCTTCGGCTTCCGGCCGGGGCCGGGAGGCGGGGCCATGGCGTCGCCGTGCGGCGGTTCCCCGTAGTGCTGCTCGCCGTAGTGCGGCTCGTTGTACTGCTGCTCGTTGTAGTGCTGCTCGTTGTAGTGCGGCTCGGCGTACTGCGGCTCGTGGTGCTGCGGCTCGTCCTCGTACGGCGGGCGCGGCGGCGGGACGGGGCGGCCGGCACGCGGCGCCGGGCGGCGGCCCGCGGCGCTCCGGCGCGGGCCGCCCGCGCTCGTCCGGCGGGCGGCGGGGCGGCCGCGGCCCGCGCGGCTCACCGGCGGCGTCCGCCGGGGGCCGCCGCCGCGGCGGGATTCGTCGGGGTCCACGACCGGGGAGACTACTGCCCGGCGAGAGGTGACACGCCCGCGCGCCCCCTCATCACTGTCTCATCCGTCACTGGCCGGGCCTTCCGGTGGAGGCGAGGTCCATCCGCCCGTACAGGAAGTCGGCCGCGTTCTCGATGACCAGGCTCACGTCGATCATCTCGTTCAGCGAGTCGGGGCGCTTCCCGCCGGTCCGCTCCACCGCCGTGATCACGGCGTAGTGGCCGTAGGTCTTGGCGTAGGCGGCGCTGAACCCGGCCCCGAACGCGGGGACGTCCGGCATCTTCAGCGGCAGCACCCAGCCCGCGTCGGTCTGCGGGTCGAGGTCGCGCAGGACCTGCTCGACGCCCTCCTGGCCCGCCATGTTGATCACGATGAACTGGCCGGTGTACTTCTTGTCGGCGCTCACGTACGCGGCCCGGACGACCTGCGTGCAGCCGAGCTTCGCGAGGTCGCCCTGCAGGCGGGCGCCCCAGGTCGCGGTCTTGCAGTCGGACGCGAGGTCCTTCGCGGCGAGCTTGAAGACGTACGAGCCGGACTTCAGGTCCTTCGCGGCGAACGCCTCGCCCTCGGTGATCGCGCGGGCGTCCGCGGTCCGGTTCGCGATCGCCTTGAACCCCTCGCCGTTGTAGTCCGGCGTGTAGGCGACCGGGGTCACCTTCCGCGGGGCGGCCTCGTCGTCGCCGCCGCCGGTCAGCACGACGGCCGCCGCCACGGCGGCGATCACCACGACCAGCGCGGCGGCCGCGCCGTACAGGAGCTTCGGGGCGGGGCGGCGGCGGCCGGGCTTCTCGTCCGGCCAGAAGTCCTTTCCGCGGCCCTCGGGCCCGGCTTCGGGGGAGCCTGTGTCACGAGCCTCGATCACGTCCCGGAGCTTAGCGGCCCCGGTGCCGCCGCGTGGCCAAAAGGGCGTTTCATCCAGTTTCCACAGGCCCCCGGCCCGAAGGATCAGCCGGTTCCGATGAGGGCGCCCACGCCGTAGGTGATCGCGGCGGCGGCCGCGCCGAACAGGAGCTGCCGCGTCCCGCCGAACCACCAGGCGCGGGTCGTCACCTTCGACACCAGCGCGCCCGCCGCGAACAGGCCGAGCCCGGCGATGCCCGCCGCGGGCCACAGGCTGGACGCGCCGAGCAGGTACGGCAGCACCGGCAGCAGCGCCCCGACCGCGAACGACAGGAACGACGAACCCGCCGCGAGCAGCGGGGACGGCAGGTCGCCCGGCGTCACGCCGAGCTCCTCCCGCGTGTGGACCTGGAGGGCCTCGTCCGGGTCGCGGGAGAGCTGCCGCGCGACCTCCGCCGCCGTCTCCGGGTCGACGCCGCGCGCCTCGAACACCCCGGCCAGCTCCCGCTCCTCGGCCGCCGGATGCCGGGCGAGCTCGCGCCGCTCGACCTCGATCTCCGCCTCCGCCAGCTCCGACTGGGACGCGACCGAGATGTACTCCCCCGCCGCCATCGAGAACGCCCCGGCGGCGAGGCCCGCCAGCCCCGCCAGCAGGACGACCTTCGCCGACGCCTGCCCACCCGCGATGCCCGCGATCAGCGCGAAGTTGGAGACGAGGCCGTCCATCGCGCCGAACACGGCCGGACGCAGCCAGCCGCCGGTGACGTCGCGGTGCTGGTGATGGCGCTCCGGCGGCCCGCCCGTCCTCCCGCTGGTCATCTTCTCCGCACCGGTGCTCCCGGGCCTACTTCCCGTCCTTGACGGGCTCGGCCTTCTCGGCCTTCTCGACCTTTTCGGGCTCCTCGGCCGCCTCGGCCTCCGGGTCCGCCGCCGCGGTCGCGGCGCCGGCCGCGGGCGGCTCGTCCTCGTCCTCGTCGGACGCGGCGGCGGTCTCGTCGCCCGGGTCCTCGGTCTCGGGGGCGGCGTCCTCGGCGGGCCGGTCGTCCCCGCCTTCGGCCTCGCCTTCGTCCCCGCCCCCGTCGTTGGGCTCGGGCTCCTTCGTGAGGTCGACCGCGTCTTCGGACGCGCCCGGCTCGGCGTCGGCGGGAGCGTCCCCGGCCGGGCCGCCGGAGGCGTCCTCCGCCGTCGCGACGACGACGTTCAGCGGCTCGTTCCTGTCGCGCGCCCAGTAGATGTAGCCGATCGCGCCGAGCAGCAGGATGAGCGACGTCCAGTCGTTGAGCCGCAGGCCGAGGACGTGGTGGGCCTCGTCGATGCGGAGGGCCTCGATCCAGCCGCGTCCGACCGTGTAGGCGGCGACGTACAGCGCGAACGCGCGGCCGTGCGTGAGCTTGTAGCGGCGCTCGGCCCAGATCACCAGGGCCGCGACGCCGAGGCACCACAGGAACTCGTACAGGAACGTCGGGTGGTAGGTCGCGACGTCGGCGTACTTCGGGTCGAGCGCGGGCCCGCCGTCCAGCACCGGGCGGTGGTTCTCGTCGATCTTGATGGCCCAGAAGGTGTCGAGCGGGCGGCCGTACAGCTCCTGGTTCCAGTAGTTGCCCCAGCGGCCGATGCCCTGCGCGAGGACGATCCCCGGCGCGACCGCGTCGGCGAGCGCCAGGGTGGAGATCCCGCGCCGCCGGCAGCCGATGATCGCGCCGACCGCGCCGAGCCCGATCGCGCCCCAGACGCCGAGGCCGCCCCGCCAGATCTCCAGCGCCCTGACCGGGTCCCCGTCGGACCCGAAGTAGCGCTGGTAGTCGGTGAGGACGTGGTAGAGGCGCCCGCCGACGAGGCCGAACGGCACCGCCCACACGGCGACGTCGATGACCACGCCCGGCGTGCCGCCCCGCGCGGCCCAGCGCTTTTCGCCCAGCCAGACCGCGACGACGATGCCAAGGATGATCATGACGGCGTAGGCGCGGATCGGGATGGGCCCGAGGTGCCAGACGCCCTGCGAAGGACTCGGGATGTATGCCAGCGGGTGCATGACCGATGAGGGTACCCCCACGCGGCGCGGCGCGCCGCGATCTCTACGGGCGCGCCTGGTGGCGGCCCGCCGCCACGCCCGTGGCGCGGCCGCCGCCGGGTGCTCGGCGCTCCCCGCCCACCGCAGCGACGGCCTTGCGGAGCTCGTCCGGCGAGCCGAGGACGTCGTCGTCGACCCGCTTCCCGTTCAGCGCGAGGAACGGCGTGGCGTCGACGCCCGCCCTCCCGGCCTGGGCGCTCGCCTTCTCCACCTGGTCGATCTGCTGGGAGCGGTTGACGCAGTCGGCGAACTCGGGGCCGGTGGCGCCGAGCCGCCTCCCCCAGTCGATCAGATCCTGGTTGCGGAAGCCGACGTCGCCCTCCGGCGGCTGCTCGCCGTAGAGCTTGTCGTGGTACCGCACCCACGCGCCGGCCGGGAAGCAGGCCGCGGCGTTCGCCGCCCGCCGCGAGTTCGACATCAGCGGCTCCTGCTGGAAGAGCTGGAACGGCCGGTAGACGACCCTGGCCCGGCCCTCGGCGGCGAGCTGCTTGAGCGTCCCGCCGATCCGCCTCTCCAGCGCCCGGCAGGCGGGGCACTGGAAGTCCTCGTACAGGTCGAGGACGGGCGTCGTCACGCCGGGCCGCCCCATCGCGACGGCGCCGTACTGCTCCCGCGCCGTCGGCGCCAGCGGGCCGTCGTAGCCGCTCTCCAGCGTTCCGTCCCCGCCGTGGCGGGCGGCGGCCACGACGACCACCGCGACCGCGACCGCCGCCGCGGCGACCCCGCCGAGGACGACCACCAGCAGGCGCCGCCGCCGCTCCCCCGCCTCGGTGCGCGTCCGCCCGTCCGCGGGAGTCCGCGGCCCCCTGCCCTGCTCGCTCATCGATCCCCCGATCGGCACGGTACGTGATTGCGTGCGTCCACGAGCGTAGCGGGGACGGGTCGCCCCGGCCGGGGAAAAGCGCCGCGCCGCGCCGTCCCGGGCGGGACGGCGCGGCGCGGCGGCGGGCGGGTCGCCCGCGAAGACTCAGCTCGGCGGAGCGGTCACTTCCCGGCGGCCTTGGCGGCGTCGACCGTCGCGCGCAGCGCGCCCGGGTTCATGAACTGCGACTGGTCGAGCTTCTTGCCGTCCAGGAACACGGTGGGCGTGCCGTCGACGCCGCGGTCCTGGAGCGCGTACTTGGTCATCGAGTCGACCGTGGACTTCTTCTGCCCGTCCCGGACGCACTTCTCGAAGTTCGGGTCGGAGATGCCGATGTCCTTGCCCCACTTGACGAGGTCGTCGGGCGAGAAGCCCTTCTCGCCCTCGACCGGCTGGAACTTGAAGAGCGCGTCGTGGTAGGAGATCCACTTGTCGGCGGGCACGCAGAGCGCCGCCTCGGCCGACCGCAGCGAGTTGATCTTGACCGGGTCCTTCTGCTGGCCGAACAGGTGGAACGGCCGGTAGACGACCTTCACCTTGCCCTGCTGGGCCAGTTCGATGACGGTCTTGCCGCTGCTCTGCTCGAACTGCTTGCAGATCGGGCACTGGAAGTCCTCGAAGATCTCCAACTCGGGCTTGGACACCCCGTTCTGCGCCATCACGATGGAGCCGTCGCCCTGGCGGCTGAGCGGGGCGAGCGCGCCCTGGTGGACCTGGGCCTTGCCGTTCTTGCTCTGGTGATCGGCGATCAGGACGGCCCCGACCACGATCACCGCCACCGCCACCACCGATCCGATGACGATGGCGAGCAGCCGCCGCTGCTTCGCACGCGCCGCCTGCTTCTTCCGGTCGGCGGCCAGGCGCTCCCTCGCGGAGCGCTCTCGTGCGGCCTTGCTCATTGGTTCTCCTATTGCGTGGGGGCCGCACCGCCACCGTGCGGCGCGGTCACGGCGAGACTAGTCGACCTGACCGATCCGCCGGAATTCGTCGATCAAGACGAGCAGGAACAGCAGGACGGTGACCACGTGGACCCCGCTGCACCACAGGCAGATCTTGTGCAGGATGGCGAACTCCACGGTCACGAGGTAGACGACGAACAGCACGCCCACCGAGACGCTCGCGATCCGTCCCCAGCGGATGGGCGGCCATGTCGAGCGCAGCGCCCACGGCGTGATCAGCGCGGCGAACGCCACGAAGAACGCCAGCCCCAGCAGGGGCATGGGGATCCCGAGCAGCGTGGAGTACTCGCTCGTCGTGACCGCGTGGCAGTCGACGGTCTTGGACGCCGAGCACACCAGCGCGCCGTCGTCGTAGTGCGTGATCGTCAAATAGACCGATATCCCGAACCCGGCGAGCGTCAGTATCCAGGCCACCGCCTGAAACCAGGCGGGGGGCAGCGGCGAAGCGGCCGTCTTGGCCCGGCCCTTCGCCGTCATCTCTTGCGTCATCGTGATCGTGATCCTTCCAGGACCGCCACACCCGGCGAACACACCTTACGGGAGACCGGCGATACCACAAGCATCAACTCGGAGGCACCGTCCGGGAGTTCCCGGGCGCCTCCCGGCACGTCCGGCGGCGGGTCGGACCCCGCCGCCGGACGGCCGCGGACGTGATCAGCGGCGACGTCCCCGCGGTGGGCGGACGCCCGCGAACGGTCGCCGCCCGTGACGGTCAGCGACCGCCGCGGACTCCCGCCGCGAGCTCCTCGGTGAGCGCGCGGAGCCCGGCCAGCCCGGACGCGAGGTCGGGCGCCTCCAGCAGCCGCCGGACGAACGCCGACCCGACGATCACCCCGTCGGCGAACCCGGCGACCTCGGCGGCCTGCGCGCCGGTCCCGACGCCGAGCCCGAGCCCGACCGGCAGTGGCGCGCCGCCCTTCTCGATGAACGCGCGGGTGCGCTCCACCAGCCGGGGCGCGCCCGTGTCGACGGCGGTGCGGGCGCCGGTCACGCCCATCAGGGACGCCGCGTAGACGAACCCGCGGGACGCCCCGGTGATCTTCTCGAGCCGCTCGTCGGTGGAGCTGAGCGCGACGAGGAACACCCGGTCGAGGCCGTGCTCGTCGGACGCCGCGAGCCACGCGCCGCCCTCCTCCGGCGTGAGGTCGGGCGTGATCAGCCCGGCGCCGCCGGCGGACGCGAGGTCGCGGGCGAACCGGTCGACGCCGTAGTGGTCGACCGGGTTCCAGTACGTCATGACGAGGGTGGGGACGCCGGTGGCGGCGACGGCCTCGACCGTCCGGAACACGTCGGCGACGCGGGCGCCGCCGACCAGCGCCTGGTGGACGGCGTCCTGGATGACGGGGCCGTCCATCATCGGGTCGGTGTAGGGCAGGCCGATCTCGATGACGTCGCAGCCCGCGTCGACCATCGTCTTCAGCGCGTCGATCGAGCCCTCGCGGGTGGGGAACCCGGCGGGCAGGTAGCCGACGAGCGCGGCGCGGCCCTCCGCCTTGGCCTTGTCGTAGGCGGTCTGGGCGGTCATTCGCCGTCTCCCTCGGGCATCAGGCCGAAGAATCCGGCGGCCGTGTGCATGTCCTTGTCGCCGCGGCCGGAGAGGCACACCACGAGCGTGGCGTCCGGGCCGAGCTCGGGGCCGACCTTGAGCGCGCCGGCGAGCGCGTGCGCGGACTCGATGGCCGGGATGATCCCCTCGGTGCGGCAGAGCAGGGAAAAGGCGTCCATCGCCTCGGCGTCGGTGATCGCGCGGTACTCGGCGCGGCCGGAGTCGCGCAGCCAGGAGTGCTCGGGGCCGACGCCGGGGTAGTCGAGGCCCGCGGAGATCGAGTGGGTCTCCAGGGTCTGGCCGTCGTCGTCCTGGAGCAGGTAGGTGCGCATGCCGTGGATGACGCCGAGCGAGCCGCCGACCAGCGTCGCGGCGTGCCGCCCGGAGCCGACGCCGTCGCCGCCCGCCTCGAACCCGTACAGCTTGACGGACTCGTCCGGGACGAAGGCGTGGAACGCGCCGATCGCGTTGGAGCCGCCGCCGACGCAGGCGACGACGGCGTCCGGCAGGGACCCGGTGAGCTCCAGGCACTGCCGCCTGGCCTCGACCCCGATGATCCGCTGGAAGTCGCGGACCATCATCGGGAACGGGTGCGGGCCCATCGTGGACCCGATGCAGTAGTGGGTGTCGTCGACGGTGGCGACCCAGTCGCGGAACGCCTCGTTGCAGGCGTCCTTGAGGGTGCGGCTGCCGTTCTTCACCGGGACGACCTCAGCGCCGAGCATCCGCATCCGCGCGACGTTCAGCGCCTGCCGCTCGGTGTCGACCTCGCCCATGTAGACGACGCAGTCGAGGCCGAGCAGGGCGGCGGCCGTGGCGGTGGCGACGCCGTGCTGGCCCGCGCCCGTCTCGGCGATCACCCGGGACTTGCCCATCCGGCGGGTGAGCAGCGCCTGGCCCAGCACGTTGTTGATCTTGTGGGAGCCGGTGTGGTTGAGGTCCTCGCGCTTCAGCAGCACGCGGGCGCCCGCGCGCTCGGAGAAGCGCCTGGCCTCCGTCAGCAGGCTGGGGCGCCCCGCGTAGCTCGCGAGGAGGTCGTTCAGTTCCCCGGTGAACGCGGGGTCGTTCCTGGCGGTCTCGAACTCGCGGGTCAGCTCGTCGAGCGCCGCCATCAGCGCCTCGGGGGCGAAGCGCCCGCCGAACGATCCGAAGTGGCCCGTGGCGTCGGGCAGCGCACCGCGCGCGGTGTCGATGGTCATGGGTAAACGCGTCCTGTCATGCGAAGAGCGGCTGATCGGTCTCGGGGGTACGGATCAGCCCCGCCATCGCTCCCGGAGCGGCTCGGCCTGCATGTCTGAACCCTATCTAGTCCTCGTGGGGGACGGCCCCCACGGCCCGGAACGGTCAGCCGCCCTGCCGCAGCGCCGGGTGCGCTCCGGCGGCGACGAGGTCGGCGACGGCGGACCGCGGGTCGCGGCCGATCACGAGGCTCTCGCCGACCAGCACGGCGTCGGCGCCGTTGGAGGCGTAGGCGAGCAGGTCGTGCGGGCCGCGCACGCCGGACTCGGCGATCTTCACGACGTTCTTCGGGATGAGCGGCGCGACCCGGGCGAACACCTCGCGGTCGACCTTCAGCGTCCGCAGGTCGCGGGCGTTCACGCCGATGACCTTGGCGCCGGCGTCGACGGCGCGGGCGACCTCGTCCTCGGTGTGGACCTCGACGAGCGGGACGAGCCCGATCGACTCGGCGCGCTCGACCAGCGAGACGAGGGCGTCCTGCTCCAGGGCGGCGACGATCAGCAGGGCCATGTCGGCGCCGTGCGCGCGGGCCTCCCACAGCTGGTAGGAGGTGACGATGAAGTCCTTGCGGAGGACGCAGACGCCGACGTTGGCACGGACGGCGGCGAGGTCGTCCAGGCTGCCGCCGAACCGGCGCCGCTCGGTCAGCACGCTGATCACCTTCGCGCCGCCGGACTCGTAGTCGCGGGCGAGCGCGGCGGGGTCGGCGATGGCGGCGAGCGCGCCCTTGGACGGGCTGCTCCGCTTGACCTCGGCGATCACGGTGACGCCGGGGCCGCGCAGCGCGGCGAGCGCGTCCCGCGGGGCCTCGGCCGCCGCGGCCTTCTCCTTCAGGGCGCCGAGCGGGACGTCCCGCTGCCTTTCGGCGAGATCGGCCCGGACGCCCTCCACGATCTCGTCCAAAACGCTCAAGGTCGCAGGCCCCCTATTTCAGGTCGTTCCGTGCACCGATCGTAGCCGCCCCCTCGGACGGCGCCCGCAACCGGGCGGCCCGTCGCGGGCGCCTCGCGCGCCCTAGGGCGCCAGGGCCTGCCCGAACGGCAGGTTGCGGACGACCCAGTAGACGATGAGAAGGCCGAGGAACGCATACGCGACCGCCGGCCTGAACAGAGCGGACCGCATCGGCAGCCCACGCGCGGCGAGCACCGTCCACCGTACGTACAGGTAGCCGAACACCGGCAGCAGGAGGAACAGCAGCGGATTGAAGCCGAACGCCGTCCCCACGTCCCCGTGAGTAAGAGCGTGAACGAGCCGCATCATCCCGCACCCCGGGCAGTAGTACCCGGTGAGGAGCAGGAACGGGCACGTCGGGTAGTGCCCGGCCTCGTTCGGGTCCCGGAACGCCACGACCAGCGATCCCACGGCGACCCCGCCGAGCACGGCCCCCGGCCCCACCAGACTCCGCCAGGCGAACCCACGCCTCTGCGAGTCGACGGATGCCTCGGTCACACGTCCAACCATAGAACGCCCTCCACGGGGCCGCCTGCCAGACGTGCAGGACTATCCGTCCAGGACGTAGCCCACTCCCCGGACCGTCCTGATGGGGTTGCCCTGGCCGAGTTTGGCCCGGAGCTGGGCCACGTGGACGTCGACGGTGCGGCTCCCCGCGCCCGCGCCGGGCCCCCAGGCGGCGTCGAGGAGCTGCTCGCGGGTGAAGACGCGGCCGGGGTTGCCCATCAGGAATTCGAGGAGGTCGAACTCGGTGACGGTGAGCGTGACGCGGCGGTCCCCGATGACGGCGGTGCGCTCCGCCGGGTCGAGGGCGACGGCCCCGGCCCGCAGCGGGCCCGGGGCCTCGGCGGGCGCGCCCCGGCGGAGCGCGTCCGCGACGGCGCCGACGAGGACGCGGGGGCTGAACGGCCGGTCCACCCGGCGGTCGCCGACCGCGTGGGCGACGAGCGGGTCGAGGGGCCCGGTGACGGCGATGACGGGGGCGGGGCGGGCGGCCTCGGCGACCCGCCGGTACAGGTCGGCTGGCAGCGCGGAGACCGACAGGTCGAGGACGACGGCGGCGGGGCGGCTGCGCCCGGCGGCGGCGGGCCCCTTCGCGGGATCGGCCTCGATCTCGACGTCGAAGCCCTCGCGGGCGAGGTAGCGGCGCTGGAGCTCGGCGACCGCGGGGTCGTGCTCGACCACGAGGACGAGCCCGCCGCCCTCGCCGCTCACGGACGTCCGTTCCGGTGGGCGGTCGGGTCCTCGCCGCGGTCGAGGGACTTCCACATGGACGACGGGTCGGCCGGGTCGGCAGGGGCGGCCGGGCCGGCGGTCGCCTTCGGCGCGGCGGCGGCGCGCTCGTAGCGGGCCGACATCCGGGGCCATCGCGCGCCGCGCAGCACGGTGACGAGCCCGGCCGCGGCGAGCAGGACGCCTCCGGCGAGCGAGACCGTCCACCACAGGTTCACGTCCACGGAGGGGTCGGCGCCGAGTCTCAGCAGCGCGCTCTTGTCCCCGGCGGCGGACAGCACGTTCGAGCGCCGGACGGCGGTCGCGGAGGCGTAGGCGATCCCCACGCCGAACAGGGCGACGAGGACGCCGACGCCCGCGCGCACACGGCCGCTGGTGGCGAAGAGGGCGGCGAGCCCGGCGAGCCCGGCCCACCCGAGCGCGCCCGGCGCGCCGCCGAGGTCGCCGCCGCTGAGGTTCTGCGCGAACGGCGTGATGGCGTGCTCGGCCTCGACGGAGGCCCAGGCGCGTCCGGCGGCGAGGAGGGCGAGCCCGGCCCCGGCGGCGCAGAGCAGCGCCGCCAGCCCGCGCTCACGCCCGGGGGTCACGAGGCGCGGTTCGGTCGGACGGTCGGACGGACATGCCGTCCATTGTGCAGGCTCCCCGCCGGGGCCCCGCACCGCCCCCGCCCGACACCGTTCCGTCGAGGACTACTCCAACGCGGAAAAACGTCGGAAAGAAGGGAGAAACGCGATAAGAAACACGAAAGGACCCGTTCCCCCGAGGCGGAGGGACGGGCCCTGACGTACGACTACTGGCGTTACAGGGGGACGACCTGGTCTGCCTGGGGACCCCGGTTACCCTGCGTCACCTCGAACTGAACGCGCTGGTTCTCGTCCAGGGTGCGGTATCCGGAGGTCTGGATAGCCGAGTAGTGCACGAAGACGTCCGGCCCGCCGCCGTCCACGGCGATGAAGCCGAAGCCCTTCTCGGCGTTGAACCACTTCACGGTGCCCTGCTGGGGCATGTCTTTCTCCTTGCGGCAAAACCTGGGCCCACACCTCGCGGGCCCGTGCGGTCGCTGCGGAACGCTCTCGCCCCCGGTACGGTCCCGGAAAAGCCAAAACGCCCGCTGCCATCAGTCCGCGGGCGTCTTGAACGATCGAGAACCACGACTGCAACCGACCGCCCCACCGTATCACCGCTTCCGCGTAAAGCGGAGGAGCCGCAAGCCTTCCGATTCTTCCCTCCGCGAACCGTGCCGTTACCTGGCCGTTAAAGACTCCAACCGGTCTCGGTCAGGCTCTTGACAGCGTCCGTGGCCCCGGTGAGCCGGACGTTCGCGACGTCGCGGCGGCCGAGGGCCCAGAGCACGAGTTCACCTACGGGGCCGTGCACGCGGACGGCTCCGCGGCCACGTCCCGACACCCGGGCGGCCCGCCCGTCCGGTTGGACGAGCGTTACCTGAACATGAACTTTTCTTAGGACAAAGCGGGCAATTCTTATCCGCCGCCAGAGCAGTTCCTCGAGTTCCGGAGAGATCTCCCGCGGCTCCCAGTCGGCACTCGCGCGGCGGATGTCCTCATGGTGAACAAAGAACTCCACGCCGTTCGCGTTTTTGTCCACGCCGGGAAGCGCGTACGGCGAGAACTTCGGCGGTCCCTCCCGAAACCGTTCCACCAGCCGGTCGAACGGGACGGTCCGGGCCGCGCGGCGCCGCACGCGCTCCGTGTAGAAGGACAAGGGCGGGAGCAGTATTCCCGGCGCCGCGTCCGGACGCCCTTCCCGGACGACAAGATGCGCCGCCAGATCGCGGGCGTTCCACCCGGCGCACCTGGTGCCCGCGTCCGGCCCGGCCGCCCGCAGCGCGTCGGCGAGCAGCAGCCGCTCGGCGCGCACGGGGCCGGCGTCCCGGTCGGAGGTGCTCATCGCCTGATCCTCATCGCCCGATCGTAGGCCCCGGCGGGTCGGCCGGGAATAAGCGAGGGCCGCTCATGGTAGGGAGTATCCGAGCCCGCAAATCCCCCCATACCCCGCTAGCGGGGGGCATTTCCCGGGCACCACGCCGCCGTTCGAGGAGTCGCCATGCCCCCTGCGTCCAAACGGGTCAGCCCGCATGTCCTCCGGGAGGGGCTGGGCGTGCTGAGGGTCGCGGTGCGGGCCGAACCCCGGGTCTTCGCCCTGTCGGTGCTCGCGAGCGCGCTCTACGCGGCGATGACCGTGGCGTCCGCGCGGGTGCTCGGCTGGGCGACGGAGACGGTGGTGCTCCCGGCGTTCGAGTCCGGGCACACCACGGCGGGGGCGCTGTCCGGCGCCGCGCTCGCGGTCGTCGGCGTCGCGCTGCTGAAGGCGATCGGCGTGGCGGGCCGCCGCTACTACGCGGGCGTCATGCAGTACCGCCTGCAGGCCGAGTACCGCCGCGCCGTGACCCGCCAGTACCTGCGGCTGCCGCTCGCGTGGCACCACCGGCACCCGACCGGGCAGCTCCTGTCGAACGCGAACGCGGACGTCGAGGCGGTGTGGGCGCCGATCGCGCCGCTGCCGATGGCGGTCGGCGTGGTGTTCATGCTGCTGATCGCGGCCGTGTCGATCGTGGTCACCGACGTGGTCGTGGCCGGGGTCGGGTTCCTCGTCTTCCCCGCGATCGCGCTGATCAACGTCCTGTACCAGCGGCGGCTGTCGCCCGTCGCGACCCGCGCGCAGCAGTTGCGCGCGGAGGTCAGCGAGGTGGCGCACGAGAGCTTCGAGGGCGGCCTGGTCGTCAAGACCCTCGGCCGCGAGGAGGCGGAGACGGCGCGGTTCGCCGCGCGGACCGAGGAGCTGCGGGACGCGAACGTCGCCGTCGGCCGGATCCGCGGGCTGTTCGACCCGGTGCTGGAGGCGCTGCCGAACCTCGGCGTCCTCGCCGTCCTGCTCATCGGGTCGGTGCGGCTGGACTCCGGCGCC
Source organism: Actinomadura decatromicini (assembly GCF_008121305.1). Lineage (NCBI taxonomy): Bacteria > Bacillati > Actinomycetota > Actinomycetes > Streptosporangiales > Thermomonosporaceae > Actinomadura > Actinomadura decatromicini. The sequence continues at coordinate 137,316 of NZ_VSRQ01000004.1, forward strand.
ATGTCGCCGGGCGACCTCGTGAACGTCGCGTACCTGTTCACGCTGCTGTCCTGGCCGATCAGGGCGCTCGGCTGGGTGCTCGGCGAGGTGCCGCGCAGCGTCGTCGGCTGGGAGCGGGTCCGGGCCGTCCTGGACGCCACCGGCTCCCTCCCCTACGGCGACGGCGGCCTGGACGGCGGCGGGAGGGCGTCCGCGCTGGAGGTCAGGCACGTCCGGTTCGGGTACGAGACCGCGCCGGACGCGCCCGCCGCGGCGGAGCGGGACGTCCTGCGCGACGTGTCGTTCGAGGCGTCCCCCGGCCGGACGATCGCCGTGGTCGGCCCGACCGGCTCCGGCAAGTCGACGCTCACCTCGCTGCTCGTCAGGCTCGTCGACCCGGCGGACGGGGCGGTGCTCCTCGACGGCGTCGACCTGCGGGACGTGCGGCGCGGTGGCGTCGCGGAGACGGCGGCGCTCGTCCCGCAGCAGACGTTCCTGTTCGACGACACCGTCCGGGGCAACGTGACGCTCGGGCTGGACGTCCCCGACGAGCGGGTCTGGGAGGCGCTGCGCCTCGCCCAAGCGGAGGGGTTCGTCGCGGCGCTCGACGCCGGGCTCGACACGCGGGTCGGCGAGCGCGGGGCGACGCTGTCCGGCGGGCAGCGGCAGCGGCTCGCGCTGGCGCGGGCCCTCGTCCGGCGGCCGCGGCTGCTCGTCCTGGACGACGCGACGTCCAGCGTCGACCCGCAGGTGGAGGCCCGCATCCTGCAAGGACTGCGGGAGGCGCGGTCCGGTGACGCGACCGTGGTGGTCGTCGCCTACCGCAAGGCCACCATCGCGCTCGCGGACGAGGTCGTCTACCTGGAGCACGGCCGGGTCGCCGCGCGCGGCGCGCACACGGAGCTTTTGGAGCGGTCCGAGGGTTACCGCAACCTGGTCAACGCCTACGAGCGGGCGGACGCGGACCGGCAGGCCGTCGAGGGCGGCGAGGAGGCACTGGCATGAGCATGACGATCGAGACGGGGACCTCCGACGGCGCCCTCAGCACGCTGCGGCGCGGGATCCGGATGAGCCCGGAGTTCACCGCCGGGCTGGCCGGGACGCTCGGGCTCGCGCTCGTGTCCACGGCGGGACGGGTGGTCGTGCCGATCGCCGTCCAGCAGACGATCGACAAGGGCCTCGGCGGGGCGGGCGGCCCCGACCTCGCCTTCATCCGGACGGCGGTGCTGCTCTGCGCGGCGGCCGTCGTGGTGACGGCGGTGTGCGCGTACCTGATGAACGTCCGGCTGTACCGGACGTCGGAGGGCGGCCTCGCGGCGCTGCGGACGAAGGCGTTCCGGCACGTCCACGACCTGTCGATGCTCACCCAGAGCGGCGAGAAGCGCGGTTCGCTGGTGTCGCGGGTGACGGGCGACGTCGACCAGATCAGCCAGTTCATGCAGTCGGGCGGGCTGATGTTCATCGTGTCGATCGGGCAGCTGGTCGTCGCGAGCGTGCTGATGCTCGTCTACTCGTGGCAGCTCGCGCTGCTGGTGTGGGTGGCGTTCGTGCCGCTCGGGTGGGCGCTGCGGCGCTTCCAGCGGATCCTGTCCACCGCCTACATGGGGGTGCGGGAGCGGATGGGCGACCTGCTGGCGGCGGTCAGCGAGTCCGTCGTCGGCGCCCCGGTGATCCGCGCGTACGCGTCCGAGGAGCGGACCGGCCGCCGCGTGGACGAGACCGTCGACGCGCACCGCGACGCCCAGTCCCGCGCCCAGGCCATGGTCGCGCTGACGTTCCCGGTCAGCGAGCTGGTCGCCGCCGTCGCGACGGCGGCGGTCGTCATCGCCGGGACGCTGCTCGGCATCGGCGGCCACCTGACGGCGGGCGAGCTCGTCGCGTTCCTGTTCCTCGTGACGCTGTTCGTCAGCCCGATGCAGACCGCGACCGAGGTGTTCAACCAGGCGCAGAACGCGATCGCCGGGTGGCGGCGGGTGCTCGGCGTGCTGGACACCGTCCCCGACGTCGCCGACCCCGGCGCGGACGGCGAGACCCTGCCGCGCGGTCCGATCGAGGTCCGGTTCGAGTCGGTGGGGTTCGCGTATCCGGGCGGGCCGCCCGTCCTGCACGACGTCACGGTCGACATCGCGCCGCGCAGCCGGGTCGCGGTCGTCGGGGAGACGGGCTCCGGCAAGACGACGTTCGCGAAGCTCCTCACCCGCCTCATGGACCCGGTCTCGGGCCGCGTCCTGGTGGACGGGGTGCAGCTCGACCGCGTCCGGTTCTCGTCCCTGCGGGAGCGGATCGTCATGGTCCCGCAGGACGGCTTCCTGTTCGACGCGTCCCTGGGCGACAACATCCGGTACGGGCGCCCGGAGGCGTCCGACGCCGACCTCGTCCTCGCCCTGACGGAGCTGGGCCTCGCCGACTGGCTGGACGGCCTCCCCAGCGGCCTGGACACCCCGGTCGGCCAGCGCGGCGAGTCCCTCTCGGCGGGCGAGCGCCAGCTCGTGGCCCTGGCCCGCGCCTACGTCGCCGACCCGGACCTCCTCGTCCTGGACGAGGCGACCTCGGCCGTGGACCCGGCGACGGAGGTCCGCATCCAGCGCGCCCTGGACGGCGCGACCCGCGGCCGGACCGCCATCTCCATCGCCCACCGCCTCTCCACCGCCGAGTCGGCCGACGAGGTGATCGTCTTCGACGCGGGCCGCGTCGTCCAACGGGGCCCCCACGCGGAGCTGGTCGCCCGGCCCGGCGTCTACGCCGACCTCCACGCCTCCTGGATAGCCCAACGAACCCTCTAGTACCTGCTCTAAAACACTTGCCCGTTATCTGGTCGCGTGCGCATTCTGGCAGCGTGAATAACGAGGTCGTGTTGGAATCGGCGGGGACGCTGCACGGTCAGATGCAGCGGGGGCTCGGGAGGGCCGCGCGGCGCGCGGCGGACCGCCGGGGTGCGGGCGAGTACGTGTACGACTGCGTGCGGCGCGATCCGCGGTGGGATCCGCAGTGCGAGTCGCGGAGGTTGTACTACGCCCGGTTGATGGTCGATCTGGAGTTGCCCGCGGGGCCGGTGGCGGCCCATCTGTTCGATCCGGCGGACCACGCGGACGCGGACGAGTGGCGGGTCGATCTGGCGTTGGGCGTGCTGGCGGACCTCGTGCGGCTGAGCAGGCGGGAGGCGGCGGTGCCGCTGCGCCGGTACGCCGAGGAGGGCGCGCAGTGGTTCGACGCCGTGGAGGAGCTGATCGACCTTGAGGATCCGTCGCTGACGGTCGGGTTGGACGATCTCGTCGCCGCGCGGTGTGACGAAGGCGACCTGGAGATGCTGATCCCGTCCCATCGCAATCCGGTGATCGAGACGTGGGCGGCGCGGCAGCCGCGGATCGCGGAGGCGCTGGCGCGGCACCGGGAGGCGGGCCGGGCGGCGCGCCGGGCGATGGTCGCGGCGCCGGGCCGGGACCGGCAGAGCGAGGACGAGCTGCTCGACCTCGCGCGGCGGCGCGGGGAGGGCGCGATCGCGGCGATCTTCGAGCTGGGCAGGCGGCGGACGATGGCGCTGCTGGACCTCGCGGAGGAGCTGCTGCCGCAGCGGCCGAGCCGGTACGGCGGGGCGGTGTGCCGGGCGCTGCGCGAGTACGGCCCGGAGACGCTGCCGCGGGCGCGGGCGTGGGCGGCGGAACGGGGCGGTTGCGCGGAGATGGGGCTGCGCATCCTGGCGAGACACGGCACCCGGCAGGACGTCCCGCTGCTGATGGACGAGTTGCGGGGCGCGCTCGGCAGGCGCGAGTGGCGCGCCGCCGCGAGTCCGATCGAGGGCCTCGGCAGGCTCCGCGCGGGCGAGGCCGTGCCGCTGTTGAAGTCCGCTTGGACCGAGTCGACCTATGCCTATTTGAGACCCCGGATACTGACCGCGTTGACGAGGACGGCCCCGCACACCGCCGAGTCCTACACCGTCGAGGGGCTGTGGGACTGCGAGGAGGGCGTCCGCGTGGAGGCCGCGCAGTCCGCGCCGCTCACCGACGACACGCGGCTGCGCCTGCAACGGCTGCACCACGACGGGGCCGAGGAGCCCGACGTCCGCGCCGCCGCCGCGGCCCGCCTGATGACCTGACCCCTCCGCCGAACCCCGCCGCCGGTGACTCCGCCGCCGGTGAACCCCGCCGGGCCGGGATGCGTATTCAACCCCCGAATCGCGCGTCTCACCCCGGAGGAAGAGCGATGGGTCCCCGACACCACCCCGGCCTGCTGAGGCCGGTCCTGCTGTGCGCGGCCGCCTTGGCGCTGCCGCTGGCCGCGGGCTGCTCCGCGAAGTCCGGCGCGTCCGGCGCGTCCGGCGAGAAGGACGCGAAGCCCGCGTCGATCCAGCGGCTCGCCGAGCGGACGGGCTGCTCGCTCACCGGCAAGCGCAAGGTGAAGGACCTGGAGCAGGGCAACTGCAAGACCGCCCAGGGACGGTACGTCCTGCTCAGCTTCACCACCGACCAGGGCATGAACGCCTGGCTCGAAGAGGCCAAGCCGTGGGGCGGGGCGTACCTCGTCGGGCCGCGCTGGGTCGCGGTGAGCGAGGACAAGACCCTCACCACGCTCCGCAAGGACCTCGGCGGCAAGATCGTGTACGGGGCCGGGCACGACATGGGCGGCATGAACCACGGCTGACCCGTCCGGCGCGTACCGGGCCGGGCAACGGTCAGGGGGTGCGGGCCTCGGCGCCCTCGGTCGGGTCGGCCTCGCCGCGCACCAGGAGCGCGCCCCAGCGTTCCAGGGCCGGTCCGACGCGCGCCAGAACGCGCCTCGCCACCAGCCCTCGCCCGATCGTGCCCGGACGCAGCAGCGGCCGCCCCGGCCCGTCCACGACGACCCGGACGGCGGCGACCGGACGTCCTCCGGCCTGGGCGGCGACGACGGCGGACTCCATGTCCGCGACCCGCGCGCCCTGCGCCGCCCAGATCGCCCGCTCCCTCCCCCGGACGACGCGGCCGGTGGTCACCAGCGGCCCGACCTGCACGCTCAGCCCGTCCCTGATCAGCTCCTCGGCGAGCAGCCGCGGCGCGCCGCACGGCACCGGGCGGACGCCCGGGTCGGCGGCGCGGATCTCGTCGGCGACGAGGACGTCCCCGGGCCGCAGCCGCTCGTCGAGCGCGCCGCCGAACCCGACGACGACGAGGGCGGCACGGTCGCCGGGCAGCCGGTCGGCGCGGCGGGCGCGGTAGCCGACGACCACGACGGGCATGCCGGTGAGGCCGCGGCGCACCGCGCGGGCCTCCAGCCCGAGCGCCGCGCACACCACCGGGCCCACGGCCCGGCAGGTCTCCTCGGCCGCGTGCTCCGCGCCCTCGTACTCCGCGGCTCCGTGCTCCGCGGCCTCGTCAGCGGTCATCCGTCCAGCGAAACACGCGGGCCGCCGAAGATCCAGTTCCGTCACCGCGCGGGACTACATCCGGCCGCCGGGAATCCGCCTCGCGGAGGGCGCGGTCCGGCGGGTCGCGCGCCTAGACTCCGCGGCATGACCTCCTTTCCCCTTCGGCGGAAGCTGGCCGTGATCCCGTTCCTCCTGCTGCCCCTCGGCGCCCTCGCGGCGTGCGGCGGGGAGAACAGCAAGACCGACTGCAACGTGAACTCGTGCACCGTGACCTTCGACCGCGGCGTCGACGCGAGCGCGTCCATCCTCGGCGTGAAGGCCGAGCTGGTGAAGGTCCAGGGCCAGATGGTGACGCTGAAGGTCGGCGGCCAGACGGTGACGGTGCCGGCCGGCGGCGACGGGGAGCAGGCGGAGGGGTTCGACGTGTCCGTCCAGTCCGTCACGAAGGACCAGGTCGTCGTGCGGATCTCGGCGAACGGCTGACCGGGGCACCCGCCGGGCCGGGCTAGGATTCGCTCATGCGTTCGATGAGCGACGCGGAGCGCCGGGCCAGGCTCGGCGTCCGCCACCGGCTGTCCCCCGCGACCCGGACCGGCGACGTCCTCGACGCCGCGCGGTCGGTGGTCGTGCTGCACGCCACCGACCCGGCCACCGTGTTCCTGTCGGTCGCGGCGCGCACGGCGGGCGTCGGCCCGGCGGCGGTGGAGCGCGCCCTCTACGACGACCGGACGCTGCTGCGGATGCTCGCGATGCGCCGGACGATGTTCGTCGTGCCGACCGAGCTCGTCCCGGTGCTCCAGGCGTCCACGGCGAACGCGCTCGCGGTGAAGCAGCGCACGACCTACGGGCGGATCATCGAGCGCGGCAGCGACGTCGCCGACGTCCCGGCGTTCTTCGCCGAGGCGGAGCGCGCCGCGCACAAGGCGCTGCTGGCGCGCGGGGAGGCGACGGGCGCGCAGCTCAGCGCCGACGCGCCCATCCTGCGGACGCGGGTCGACCCGGCGCCCGGCAAGTCGTACTCGCGGCCGACGAGCGTCACCACGTGGGTCCTCGTCACGCTCGGCTGCGAGGGCCGCATCGTCCGGGGCCGCCCGAACGGGACGTGGGCCAGCAGCCAGTACCGGTGGTCGCCCGTCGAGGCGTGGCTGCCCGGCGGCATCGCGGAGGTCCCGCCCGCCGAGGCCCGCGCCGACCTCGTCCGCCGGTGGCTGCGCGCGTTCGGCCCGGCCCCCGTCACCGACCTCAAGTGGTGGACGGGCTGGAACGCCGGTGACGTCAAGAAGGCCCTCGCGCTCCTCGACGTCACCGAGGTCGACCTCGGCGGCGGCACCGGGATCGTCCTGTCCGACGACCTGGAGCCGACGCCGCCGCCCGAGCCGTGGGCGGCGCTGCTGCCCGCCCTCGACCCGACGCCGATGGGCTGGCAGGAGCGCGGCTGGTTCCTCGGCGGGCACGGCCCGCGGCTGTTCGACCGGAACGGCAACATCGGCCCGTCCGTCTGGTGGGACGGCCGGATCGTCGGCGGCTGGGCGCAGCGCCCGGACGGCGAGATCGCCGTCCGGCTGCTGGACGACGTCGGCGCCGACGCCGAGGCCGCGATCGGCGCGGAGGCCGCGCGGACGGCCGCCTTCTACGGCGACGTCCGCGCGGTCCCGAGGTTCCGCACCCCGCTGGAGCGCGAGCTCACGTCCTGACGCGGGCGATCAGGGACGCGACGACCTGCGCCCGCTCCGGCGGCCCGGCGGCGAGCCCGCGCAGCACGTCCAGGTCGTAGCGGCCGAGCTCGACGCCGTGCTCGGCGCAGGCGCGCAGGAGCAGATCCAGCGTCCGGGCCCGCATGACACCGTGCTTGGCGTGCCCGGCGTAGATGTCGCGGACGTCGGCGTAGGCGTCCGCCTCGGTGTCGTACGGCCCGCTCACGCCGGTGGCCTCCCTCACCGGCGCGGTCACCGGATCCTCCCGAGGCGGTAGGCGGCGCCGTCCCGCCAGAGCAGCCAGCCGCCCGCGGCGAGCACCTGCCCGGCCCAGGTGTGGACCCGCCCGGTCTTGGTGTCGTAGACGGTCGAGCTCCGCCCGGCCGAGTAGGCGATCACGCGGTCCCCCGCGGTCAGTGACGCGGCGGCCTCGTCCTTCTCTCCGTCGCGCGGGCTCCGGGCGATCTCGGCCCGGACCTTCCACCCGTCCCGCTCGGCGATCCGGAGGCGGCCGTCGACGACCCAGGCGAAGTAGCGGCCGTTGGCGGCGGCCTGCCACACCTGCTCCGGCGGGGCCGGCGTCCCGCCCCCCTGGACCGTCGTGTGGTTGCCCTCCGTGACGCTACTGAGCTCCTGCTCGGGCAGTGTGACCGGGCGCACCCCGGTGGGCAGCGGATGCTCTCTCACGACCCGGTCCTTCCTGACGTCGATCTCGCGGAGCACGCGCTTCTGCCACGGCTCCACGACGAACATCGTCGGGTAGGCGAACGCCTTGGCCACACCGAGCGTCGACCCGAGGTGGTTCTCGGTCGACCTGCCGGTGTCGGCGCAGCCCTTGGTCCTGGCCTCCCACGGCTGCTCCATCGGATCGCTGGCGACGACCATGCCGCCGCCCGCGAGGACCGGCTGCTCCGGCGTGGTGCCCTGCGGCCCGATCCGGCGCACGAGCCCGCCGGACGTCCGGCAGGTGAGCACCCAGGACCCGGGGGTGATCCAGGTCGTGAACCCCGGCCCGGTGCTGAGCCCGCCCTCGGCCTTCGCGGCGAGGTACCTCGGCTTCAGAGCGCTCGCCCCGGCCGCCCAGACCCGCAGGTCGGGGGTGCGGCCGATGACCGAGCCGTCCGTCCCGAGGGCGTCCGGGCGGAACGCGGCCCCGCCCGCAACCGTGCCGGGGATCGTGACGATCGTGGACCCGTCCACGAGGGCGCCGGGCGTCCCGGCGGCGCCGAGGGCGTCCGGTCCGTCGTCGTGCAGCGCGGCGGGCAGCGTCGCCGCGACGGCCACCCCCGCGGTCGCGAGCGCCGCCGCCGGCACGGCGACCCTGCGCCTGGCCCGCGCACGGCGCAGCCTGCGGGCGTTCTCGGCGTGCGCCCCGGCCCGCGGTCGGACGGCCTCCGCCCGCGCCCCGAACGCGTCCCGAAGCCTGTCCTCGATCCCGTTCATGCGTCCTCCTCGTCCTTGAGTCGCCGGCCCAGCGCGGCGATGGCGCGGGCGCCGTGCGCCTTGACGGTGCCGACGGCGATGCCCAGCGTCTCGGCGGTCTCCCGTTCGGTCAGGTCGAGCCAGTACCGCAGCACGAGCACCTCGCGCTGCCGGGCGGGCAGCGCCGCGACCGCCGCGAGCAGGGCCCGGACGTCCTCGCCGCGCACGACGTCGTGCTCGGCGGACCCGGCCGTCCCCGGCGGCGCGAGCTGCGCGTGCCTGCGCCGCGCCATCCGCAGGTGCCGGAGCCTGCTGCGGGACGCGTTGCACACGCTCGACCGCAGGTACGCCAGGGCGGCCCCCTGGTCGCGGAGCGTGCGGCGCCTGCGGTGCAGCCGGACGAAGGCGTCCTGGACGACGTCCTCGGCGTCGTCGGCGCCGAGGAGCGCGGCGAGTCTCACCAGCCCCCAGAAGTGGTCGGCGAACAGTTCCTCGTACCCGTCGTCGTCTCCGTGCGCGTGGTCTTCGTGCGCGTGGGGCATGGCGACGGCCTCTGCTGTCCCGTGGTGCGTCACACGCCAGAGACGAACGTCGGCCGGGAAGGTTTACGCGGCGGGGGCGGGTTTCTCGCGGTTGCGGCCCGCGCGGACGGTTATTACCACTTGGTAGCCAATCGCGGACGGAGGCAGCATGGCGCCCTGGGATCGACTGCCCGCCCCGCCGGTCGGGCTCCTCCGTCCCCGCGGGCTGCTCCCCTACACCGTCGAGCGCGACCTGCCGGTGGCCATGCCGGACGGCGTGGTCCTGCGCGCCGACCGGTACGTCCCGCTCGGGGTGCGGCGGCCGCCGACGATCCTCGTCCGGACGCCCTACGGGCGGCGCGGCCCCGCCGCCCTCGCGAACGGGCTGCCGTTCGTCCCGTTCGGGTTCCAGCTCGTGGCGCAGAGCACGCGCGGGACGTCCGGCTCCGGCGGCGAGTTCGACCCGCTCGGCGGCGAGGGCGAGGACGGCCTCGCCACCGTGGCGTGGCTGAAGCGGCAGCCGTGGTTCCACGGGACGTTCGCCGCGTTCGGCCCGAGCTACCTCGGCTACGCGGCGTGGGCGATCGCGGCGGCGGCCGGTCCGGAGCTGAAGGCGATGTCGCTGCAGATCACCGCGTCCACGTTCCGGGACGCCGCCTACGTCGGCGGCTCGTTCGCGCTGGAGTCGACGCTCACCTGGACGGGCCTCACGCACCGGCAGCGGCGGCGGTTCGGGATGGTGACCGGGCCGCTGGTGTCGCACCGCCGCGCCCTGCGGGCCGCCCGGTCCGGCCGCCCGCTCGCCGAGCTGGACGTCCTCGCCGGGGGCGAGCAGATGCGCTTCTACCAGGACCTCCTCGCCAGCCACGCCGGGGAGAACGGCTACTGGGACGGGCGCGACTTCAGCGGCACCGTCGGCGAGGTGGCCGCGCCCGTCACCATGCTCGGCGGCTGGTACGACGTGTTCCTGCCGTGGCAGCTCCGCGACTACCTCGCGCTGCGCGCCGCCGGGCACGTCCCCTACCTGACGATCGGGCCCTGGTGGCACACCGACCCGCGGCACGGCCTCGTCACGATCCGCGAGTCGCTCGCCTGGTTCCGGGCGCACCTGCTCGGCGACCCGTCCGGGCTGCGCCGCGACCCCGTCCGCGTCTACGTCACGGGGGCGCGGGAATGGCGGCACTACCGCGACTGGCCCCCGCCCGGCATGCGGCAGGCGCGCTGGCACCTGCACGCGGGCGGCGGCCTCGGCGAGGACGGCCCCCGGGACGGGCCGCCGACCGCCTACCGCTTCGACCCGGCGCGCCCGACGCCCGCGCTGGGCGGGCCGACCCTGCTCGGCAGCTCCCGGCCGGTCGACAACCGGCCGGTGGAGCGGCGCCCGGACGTCCTCGTGTTCACCTCCGGCGTCCTGCCCGCCGACCTGGACGTCATCGGCCCGGTCGGCGCCGACCTGTTCGTCCGCTCGGACCGGGAGCACACCGACTTCGTCGTCCGGCTCTGCGACGTCGCGCCGGACGGGGCGTCCCGCAACGTCTGCGAGGGCGGGCTGCGCCTGCCCGCCGCCGCGGAGAAGCCCGTCGGGACGGACGGCGTCCGCCGGATCGCCGTCGACCTGTGGCCGACCGGGCACCGGTTCCCGCGCGGGCACCGCGTCCGCGTCCACGTGACGAGCGGCGCCCACCCGAAGGTCGCCGCGAACCCGGGCACCGGCGAGCCGCTCGCCACCGCGACCCGCATGGTCACGGCCCGCCAGGAGGTGTTCCACGACCCCGACCGGCCGTCCGCGATCATCCTGCCGGTCGTCGAGCGCGGCCCGGACGCCGCCGTCCCCGCCGGCGAGGACGCCCTCTAGCGGACCGGCTCGCCCGCCTCGCGCAGGGCCGCCTTGACCTCGGAGATCTTCAGCTCGCCGAAGTGGAAGACGCTGGCGGCGAGGACGGCGTCCGCGCCCGCCGCGACCGCGGGCGCGAAGTGCTCGACCGCGCCGGCCCCGCCGCTGGCGATCACCGGCACCGTCACCGCGTCCCGGACCTTCGCGAGCATCTCCAGGTCGAAGCCCGCCTTGGTGCCGTCCGCGTCCATGGAGTTGAGCAGGATCTCGCCGACGCCGAGGTCCTGGCCCTGTCGGGCCCACTCGACCGCGTCGATGCCGGTGCCGCGGCGTCCGCCGTGCGTGGTGACCTCGAAGCCGGACGGGGTGCCGTCCGCGCGCCGGGCGTCCACCGAGAGGACGACGCACTGCGACCCGAACCGGTGCGCGGCCTCCCGCAGGAACTCCGGACGCGCGATCGCCGCCGTGTTGACCGACACCTTGTCGGCGCCCGCCCGCAGCAGCCGGTCGATGTCGTCCACGGTGCGGACGCCGCCGCCGACCGTCAGCGGGATGAACACCTGCTCGGCCGTCCGCCGGACGACGTCGTACGTCGTGGACCGGTCGGCGCTGGACGCGGTGATGTCGAGGAACGTCAGCTCGTCCGCGCCCTCGGCGTCGTACCGGGCGGCCAGCTCGACGGGGTCGCCCGCGTCCCGCAGGTTCTGGAAGTTGACGCCCTTGACCACCCGGCCCGCGTCGACGTCCAGGCAGGGGATCACCCGCACCGCGACGGTCACTTCACGGCCTCCCCGCTCACTTCACGGCCTCCAGGGCCTCTTCCAGCGTGAACGCCTGCGCGTAGAGGGCCTTGCCGACGATCGCGCCCTCGACGCCGTCCGCGACGAGCCCGGCGAGGGCGCGCAGGTCGTCCAGGGACGAGACGCCGCCCGACGCGATCACCGGCTTGTCGGTCCGCGAGCAGACCTCGCGGAGCAGGTCGGTGTTGGGGCCGCGGAGCGTGCCGTCCTTGGTGACGTCAGTGACGACGTAGCGGGGGCAGCCGTCGTCCTCCAGGCGGGCGAGGACGTCCCACAGGTCGCCGCCCTCGCGCGTCCAGCCGCGGGCGGCGAGGGTGGTGCCGCGCACGTCCAGGCCCACCGCGATCCGGTCGCCGTGCGAGGCGATGATCTTGCGGCACCAGGCCGGGTCCTCCAGCGCGGCGGTGCCGATGTTGACGCGGGCGCAGCCGGTGCCGAGGGCCGCCTCCAGCGACGCGTCGTCGCGGATGCCGCCGGACAGCTCGACCTTCACGTCCAGCCGTCCCGTCACCTCGGCGAGCAGCTCGCGGTTGGAGCCGCGGCCGAACGCGGCGTCGAGGTCGACCAGATGGATCCACTCCGCGCCCGCCCGCTGCCAGGCGAGCGCCGCGTCCAGTGGCGCGCCGTAGGAGGTCTCGGTGCCGGCCTCGCCCTGGACCAGGCGGACGGCCTGGCCCGCGGCAACGTCGACGGCGGGAAGGAGCGTCAGGGACATGCGGAAACCCTATCGAGGCAGATGAGGAAGGAAGGGGACGGGTCAGCCGAGCGTGCCGAGCCAGTTACGGAGGAGGGCCGCGCCGGCGTCGCCCGACTTCTCCGGATGGAACTGGGTGGCGGAGAGGGGGCCGTTCTCGACCGCGGCGACGAAGCGGTCGCCGTGCTCGGACCAGGTGACGAGCGGGGCCGGGATGGTGCCGGTCGGGTCGGCTTCGAGGTCCCAGCTCCGCGCGGCGTAGGAGTGGACGAAGTAGAACCGCGCGTCCGCCAGGCCGTCGAACAGGACGGACCCCTCGGGCGCGTCCACGGTGTTCCAGCCCATGTGCGGGACGACCGGCGCGTCCAGCCGGTCGACCGTGCCCGGCCACTCGGCGCAGCCCACGGTGGTGACGCCGTGCTCGATGCCCTTGGCGAACAGGATCTGCATGCCGACGCAGATGCCGAGGACGGGACGCCCCCCGGCGAGCCGCCGTCCGATGATCTGCTCGCCGCGCACCGAGCGCAGCCCCGCCATGCAGGCGGCGAACGCGCCGACGCCGGGGACGACCAGGCCGTCGGCGTCGAGCGCGGCGTCCCGGTCGGCCGTGACGGTCACGTCCGCGCCCGCGCGGGCCACGGCCCGCTCGGCGGACCGCAGGTTCCCCGACCCGTAGTCGAGGATGACGACCTTCCTCACAGCCACAGCACGCCCCCGAGGAACGCGAGCCCGGCGAAGACCAGCAGGATCAGCGCGCCGAACTTGATGCCCTGCTTGACGAAGCTGTAGACGCCCGCGAGCAGGAACAACGCGACCGCGAACAGGACGACGTTGCCGAAGGTGAGCTCCGCACCGGCGATCTCCACCGCTACAGCGCCCCCTTCGTGGACGGCACGCCGCGCACCTTCGGGTCGAACGCGACCGCATCGCGCAGCGCCCGCGCGAGCGCCTTGAACTGCGCCTCCACGATGTGGTGCGCGTTCCGCCCGTACGGGACGTGGACGTGCAGCGCGACCCGCGCGTTCGACACGAACGACTCGAAGACGTGCCGGGTCATCGTGGTGTCGTACTCGGGGCCGATCATGGGGGCCATGCCGTCCGGCTCGACGTGCACCAGGTACGGGCGGCCGGACACGTCGACGGTGACCTGGGCGAGCGCCTCGTCCAGCGGGATCGACGCGTCGGCGAACCGCCGGATGCCGGACTTGTCGCCGAGCGCCTCGCGGAACGCCTGGCCGAGCGCGATCGCGGTGTCCTCGATGGTGTGGTGGCTGTCGATGTGGAGGTCGCCCGTGGTCTTGACGGTCAGGTCGAACGACCCGTGCTTGCCGAGCTGGGCCAGCATGTGGTCGAAGAACCCCACGCCGGTCGCGACGTCGACCTGCCCGGTGCCGTCCAGGTCGATCTCGACGAGGACCGTGGTCTCCTTGGTCCCGCGCTCGACTCTGCCCTTGCGCGTCACAGACCCTCCTTCAGTGCTTCTGTCAGTGCGGTGCGGAAGGCGTCCATCTCGCCGGGGGTGCCGACGCTGACCCGCAGCCACTCGGGCGGCCCCACCTCCCGGATCAGGACGCCGCGCGCCAGTAGCGCCTCCCACACGGCGTGGCGGTCGGGGAACGTCCCGAACAGGACGAAGTTGGCGTCGGAGTCGGCCACCCGGAACCCCTCGGCGCGCAGCCACGCGACGATGGCGTCGCGGTCTCGGCGCAGCGCCTCGACGCCGCCGAGCAGCTCCGCGCCGTGCGCGAGCGCCGTGCGCGCCACCGCCTGGGTGACCGCCGACAGGTGGTAGGGCAGCCGGACGAGCAGCAGCGCGTCGATCACGGCGGGGTCGGCGGCGAGGTAGCCGAGCCGCGTCCCGGCCATCGCGAACGCCTTGGACATCGTCCGGGTGACGATCAGCCGCGGACGGCCGTCGAGCAGCGTCAGCGCGGACGGCGTGCCCTCCCGGCGGAACTCGGCGTACGCCTCGTCGACGACGACCATGCCGGGCGCCGCGTCGAGGACCGCCTCGATCACCGCCGGCGGCAGCGCCGTCCCGGTCGGGTTGTTCGGCGAGGTCAGGAACACGATGTCAGGCTGGTGCCCCTCGATCGCCGCGACCGCGCGGACCGGGTCGATGCCGAAGTCGTCGTCGCGGAAGGCGTTCAGCCAGCGCGTCCCCGACACCCCGGTGATGATCGGGTGCATCGAGTAGGACGGCTCGAAGCCGAGCGCGGTGCGGCCCGTCCCGCCGAACGCCTGGAGGATCTGCTGGATGATCTCGTTGGAGCCGTTCGCCGCCCACACCCGGCGGCCGTCGAGGCCCGCGCCGGGCGTGTCGGCGTTCAGGAACGCGGCGAGGTCGGCGCGGAGGGCGACGGCGTCGCGGTCCGGGTAGCGGTTCAGGGTTCCGGCGACGTCCATGACGGCCTCGCCGAGCGCCTTCACCAGCCGGTCGGACGGCGGGTACGGGTTCTCGTTGGTGTTCAGCGCGTACGGGACGTCGAGCTGCGGCGCGCCGTAGGGCTCCCGGCCGCGCAGGTCATCGCGCAGCGGGAGGTCGCCGAGCGAGGTCACGACGGGACCTCCCAGTCGAAGCGGGCCTTGAGCGCGGCGCCGTGGGCGGGCAGGTCCTCGGCCTCGGCGAGGGCGACGACCCGGGCGGTGGCGTCGGCGAGCGCGTCGCGGTCGTACTCCACGACGTGCACGCCGCGCAGGAACGACTGCACCGACAGCCCGGACGAGTGGCAGGCGCACCCGCCGGTCGGCAGGACGTGGTTGGACCCGGCGAGGTAGTCGCCGAGCGAGACGGGCGCGTGCCGTCCGACGAAGATCGCCCCGGCGTTGCGGACGCGGGCCGCCACGGCCGCGGCGTCCTCAGTGTGGATCTCCAGGTGCTCGGCGGCGTAGGCGTCCACGACGCGCAGGCCGTCGTCGACCGAGTCGACCAGGACGATGCCGGACTGCCGCCCGGCCAGCGCCTCGGTGATCCGCTCGGTGTGCCGGGTGCGGTCGACCTGGGCCTTGAGCTCGGCCTCGACCTCGTCCGCGAGCCGGACCGAGTCGGTGACGAGGACGGCGGCGGCGAGCACGTCGTGCTCGGCCTGGCTGATCAGGTCGGCGGCGACGTCGACCGGGTCCGCGGTCGCGTCGGCGAGGATCGCGATCTCCGTCGGGCCCGCCTCGGCGTCGATGCCGATCACGCCCTTGAGCAGCCGCTTCGCGGCCGCGACGTACACGTTTCCGGGCCCGGTGACGAGGTCGGCGCGGCGGCACTCCTCGGTGCCGTAGGCGAACATCGCGATCGCCTGCGCGCCGCCCGCCGCGTGGACCTCGTCCACGCCGAGCAGCGCGCACGCCGCCAGGATCGACGGGTGCGGCAGGCCGCCGAACTCCTTCTGCGCGGGCGAGGTGACGGCGAGCGAGGCGACGCCCGCCTCCTGCGCGGGGACGACGTTCATGACCACACTGGACGGGTACACGGCCCGGCCGCCCGGCACGTACAGCCCGACCCGCTCGACCGGGATCCAGCGCTCGGTGACGGTGCCGCCCGGCACCACCTGGGTGGTGACGTCGGCGCGGCGCTGCGCCCGGTGCACGACGCGGGCCCGCCGGACGCTCTCCTCCAGCGCGTCGCGGACGGCCGGGTCGAGTTCGGCGAGCGCCCGCTCGATCTCCGCCGCCGGGACGCGGGTGCGCTCCAGCGCCACCCCGTCGAACGCCCTCGTGTGCTCCCGGACCGCCGCCGACCCGCGATGGCGCACGTCGTCGCAGATGGGCCGCACCTTCGCCAGGGCGGCCTCGACGTCGAGCTCGGCGCGGGGCAGCACGGAGCGCAGGTCGCCTGGTAGCGAGCCGCGCAGGTCGATTCGGGAAATCACCCGTCCAGTCTACGGAGTGGCCTCCGTCCCTCGCGCACCGTCTCACGTGCCGAGACGCACGTGTCGATCAGGCTCTCAGCTCCCCGTCGAGGACGGTCGCGGCCGTCCCGGACAGGACGACGCGGTCACCGCGCAGCGCCACGCCGACCCGCCCGCCGCGCGCCGACGCCTGGTACCCGGTCAGCGCGTCGCGGCCGAGGCGCGCCGCCCAGTGCGGGGCGAGCGCGCAGTGCGCGGAGCCGGTCACCGGGTCCTCGCCGCCGTCCGGCAGGACGCGCGGGGCGAAGAACCGGGACACGAAGTCGTACCCGCGCCCGGCGTCCGCCGCCGCGGTGACGATCACGCCCCGGGCGTCGATGCGGGCGAGCGCGGCGACGTCGGGCGCCAGCTCGCGGACGGCGGTCTCGTCCGCGACCTCGGCGAGCACGTCGTTCTGGACGTTCCGGCCCGCCGCGGCCACCGGGACGCCGAGCGCCTCGGCGAGCCCGTCCGGGACGGCGACCGGCTCCGCCGGGCAGGACGGGAAGTCCATCGACAGCGCGCCGCCCGCGTCCCGCCCGACGGTGAGGACGCCGCTCCTGAGCGTCCGGAACCGGACGGGACGGCCCGGCTCGGCCGTCCCCGTCTCGTACAGCGCGTGGGCGGCGCCCATCGTGGCGTGCCCGCACAGCGCGACCTCCACGAGCGGGGTGAACCAGCGCAGCTCGTAGTCGGCCTCCCGGTCGTCCCGGAGCGGGCGGACGAACGCGGTCTCCGAATGCCTCATCTCGGCCGCGACACGCTGCATCCACGCGGGGTCGGCCTCGTCCCGGAGGAGGCACACCCCCGCCGGGTTCCCGGTGAACGGACGGTCGGCGAAGGCGTCCACGACGAGCATCCTCATGGCGGCGACGGTACCGCCCGCCCCGCGCGGGCGGCACGGCCGGTCGGCGGTAAGCGGCCCGGCACCCGGCGGAGCGATGACTTTCGCTTCACAATCTGAAAATCTCTCTCTTACCAAGATCATCGCCTTCGACGTAGGCTGGCGCCGAACGGCGTTCTCCCGGTGGCGCCCCGGAACGTGGAGAGAGAGTGTGACCGAGCGGCTCCCCCTGTTCCCGCTGGGCACCGTGCTGTTCCCAGGGCTGGTGCTCCCCCTGCATCTGTTCGAGGACCGCTACCTCCGGCTGGTCGCCGACCTGCTCGACCGGCCCGAGCCGCGCGGCTTCGGCGTCGTCGGAATCGAGCTCGGCCACGAGGTCGGCGAGTCCGCCGCGCACCGGCTCGCGGAGGTCGGCTGCGTCGCCGAGCTGCGCGACGCCCGCCGCCACCCGGACGGCCGGTACGACGTCGTCACCGTCGGCGCCCGCCGGTTCCGGCTCAAGGAGCTCGACCGGTCCCGCCCCTACCTGCAGGGCGAGGTCGAGTTCCTGCCCGAGGACGCGGGGACCGACCCGGAGCCCGCGGCGGTGCGCGTCCGGCGGCTGTACCGGCTGTACCGGCACCGGCTGCGCGCGGCGGGCGCCGGTCCGTTCGAGGACGGCGAGCCCCCGCGCGACCCGGTGGCCCTGTCGTACGCGATCGCGGCGGCGCTCGTCCTGGACGGCCACGAGAAGCAGCGCCTGCTGGAGTGCGAGGACGCCGCGCTCCGCCTTGAGGCCGAACGCGACCTGCTGGCCAGGGAGAACCGCATCCTGGACGTGCTGCCGATGCTCCCCGCCGGCCAGTTCCTGGACGGCTCGTTCCACCCGAACTGACCGGCCGCGGGGGGCCACGGCACACTGGCCCCATGAGCACCCCGAAGGCCAAGGGCGGCATGGGCACCCCGGCGACCGTCGCCGCCGCCAAGGCGAAGATCGAGTTCACCCTGCACCCCTACGAGGTGGACCCGGACGCCGAGTCGTACGGGGAGGCCGCCGCCGAGGCCCTCGGCATCTCCCCCGACCGGATCTTCAAGACGCTGCTCGCCGAGGTGGACGGGCGGCTCACGGTCGGGGTCGTCCCGGTGTCGGCCACCCTCGACCTGAAGGCGCTCGCCGCCGCGGCCGGGGGCAAGAAGGCGCGGATGGCGGAGCCGAAGGACGCCGAGCGCGCCACCGGCTACGTCGTCGGCGGGATCAGCCCGCTCGGCCAGCGCAGGCGGCTGCCGACCGTGGTCGACGAGTCGGCGTCAGGGCTCGCGACCGTCTACGTCTCGGCCGGGCGCCGCGGACTGCAGATCGAGCTCGTCCCCGCCGACCTCGTCCGGCTCACCGGCGCCGCCGTCGCCGCCATCGCCCGCGGGTAGCCGCCGGACGACCAGTTCGAGCAGCCCGTACGCGGCGACCGCGACCACCGCCCAGAACACGAGGACGCCCTTCGCGCGCAGGTCGGCGACGCCCGTCACGGTGTCGCCGTCGTGCGCGCGGCGGACCGCGGCGTCGAAGCCGTCCAGCCCGATGAGGTGGCCGGTCCGCCAGACGAGGACGGCCGCGGCGACGCCGCCGACGGCCAGCCCGAGCAGCAGCGCGAGGTCGTTGCCGCGGCCGCCCGCCAGGTAGGCGGCGCACCCGCAGACCAGCCCGGCGAGCACGGTGATCAGCGCGAACCGGGCGTCGATCCCGATCGGACCCTGACCTTCCGGATCGGCCAGCAATGGCTCACCTTGGACTATTACGTATGTCACCTTGGGGACGGTCTTCGCCCACAGCAGACCCAGCGGCGGACCGAGCAGCGTGACGATGGCGGCGGTGACCGCCCACGTCCGAAGGATCCTCGACGTCAAGAGCCGCCCGGCGGGTCCCCGCACCTCGTACGCTCCTCGATGAAGGTCCTCTGACAGCGAAAGCCTAGCCTGTCCGATTACCGCCCACGATGGCCCCGACCACTGGGATAATGTGTGCCCGACATGTCCGGATTCAGTCCCGCGTTCGAACGCCTCGGCGCCGCGCTGGCGGCCGTCGTCCTGCAGCAGCAGGAGACGCTCGCCGAGTTCCTGCCGCGCGAGGACTGGAGCGCGGACCTCACCGCGCGCACCTACTCCAGCGGCGGCGTCACCGTCCGCGTGTCCCTCCTCGGCAGCTACGCCGCCCGCGAGCGCACCTGGCTGTGGGGCTGGGCGAACCCCCAGTTCGGCGACGCGCATCCCGCGGTCGCGCCGACCCTCGTCATCCGGACGATCGGCGAGCGCCTCGGCGTCGCCGAGTTCACCACGCCCGAGGTCGACCTGTCCTGGTACGAGGGTCCCGCCGGGCACGGCGGCGAGCTGATCGCGATGGCCGCGGGCGGCGTCCTCGGCGGCGCCGGCTACATCGGCGCCGGCTACGACGGCGGCTCCGCCTACCTGCACGTCGACGACCCGCAGGCCCCGCCCGCCCAGTGGGACCCGGTGCCCCTCCCCCGGCTCCTCGCCAACGCGGCCAGCCTGTTCCCGCACGAGCCGCGGCTGACGCTCGCCGGGCTGCTGTCCCGGCACCGCGTCCCCTACCGCCAGACCGACCTGGTCACCGAGGCCCACCTCCCCGGCGGCGGCACCGCCCGCGCCCGCTTCGACGGCCTAGGCCGCTTCGTCGACTGGACCTCCGAACTCGAACTCCAGAAGGTCCACGCTCCGTGAGCCCAGGGGGGGGCGACCCCCTGGAACCCCCGTTGGTCGCGAGGGGCCGTTTCCCGAACGCGGTCGCTCTCGGGAAACGGCCCCTCGCTCCGCGGTTCGTGCGGCCTCCGGCGCTGGGGCGCCTCCGGCCGCACGAACCGTGACCCCGGCTCAGGTTTTCCTCGTTCAGCCCGTGGCTAGCCCAGGCAGGATGGGCCTAGGAGTTGTTTCAGGTCGCCCATCAGGGCGGGGGACGGGGCTACGCGGAGGCGGTCGTCCAGGCGGATGACCGTGGTGCGGGGGCCGTTCTGGACGTGCAAGTGCACCTCCGCCGTGCCCGGGTGGGTGACCAGGACCTCCTTCAGCCGCGACACCGTGGGGGGCGTGCAGCGGCCGAGCGGCATCGTGACCGAGAGCGGGCCGGTCGCGTCGGTGATCGTGAGGTCGGGCTGGACGACCTCCATCGCGATGATCTTGGCGACGTCCTCGCGGCGGTCGAGCTTGCCCTTGACGACGAGGATCGCGTCCTCGGCGAGCAGCGTCGAGCAGAGCTGGTAGGCGGACGGGAAGCACAGCACCTCGATGGCCCCGCCGAGGTCCTCCAGCTGGAACATCGCCCACGAGTTGCCCTGCTTGGTGACCTTGCGCTGGAGCCCGGACAGCAGGCCCGCGACGATGACGATCTGCCCGTCCGGCCGCTCGCCCTGGTTGAGGGCGGCGACCGAGCAGTCGGCCTCGCGCTCCAGGATGTGCTCGACGCCGAGCAGCGGGTGGTCGGACACGTACAGGCCGAGCATCTCCCGCTCGAACGCGAGGAGGGTGGTCTTGTCCCACTCCTCGCCCTCGGGGATCGCGACGGCGAACGCGTCCTCGCCGCCGTCCTCCTCCAGCGCGCCGAACAGGGAGTCCTGCCCGACGGCCTCCTTGCGCTTGATGTCGATGACCGAGTCGATCGCCTGCTCGTGCACCATCAGCAGCGCCTTGCGCTGGTGGCCGAGCTCGTCGAACGCGCCCGCCTTGATCAGCGACTCCACGACCCGCTTGTTGCAGACGATCGGCGGGACCTTGTTGAGGAAGTCGTTGAAGTCGGTGTAGGCGCCCTTCTCCTTGCGGGCGGCGACGATGCCGTCCACGACGTTGGTGCCGACGTTGCGGACGGCCGACAGCCCGAACCTGATCTCGGTGTCGCCCAGCGGGGTGAAGTCGGCCTCGGACGTGTTGACGTCCGGCGGCAGGACCTTCAGCCCCATCCGGCGGCACTCCGACAGGTAGAGGGCGCTCTTGTCCTTGTCGTCGCCGACGGACGTGAGCAGCGCCGCCATGTACTCGGCCGGGTAGTTCGCCTTGAGGTAGGCCGTCCAGTAGGAGACGAGGCCGTACGCGGCGGAGTGCGCCTTGTTGAAGGCGTAGTCGGAGAACGGGACGAGGATGTCCCACAGCGTCTTCACGGCCTCCTTGGAGAAGCCGTTGTCGAGCATGCCCTGCTCGAAGCCGACGAACTGGGCGTCCAGCTCCGCCTTCTTCTTCTTGCCCATGACGCGGCGGAGCAGGTCCGCTTTGCCGAGCGTGTAGCCCGCCACCTTCTGCGCGATCGCCATCACCTGCTCCTGATAGACGATCAGGCCGTAGGTGGTGTCGAGGATCTCCCTGAGCGGCTCCTCCAGCTCCGGGTGGATCGGGGTGATCTCCTGCTGGCCGTTCTTGCGGAGCGCGTAGTTGGTGTGGGAGTTCGCGCCCATCGGGCCGGGCCGGTACAGGGCGCCGACGGCGGAGATGTCCTCGAAGTTGTCGGGCTTCATCAGCCGCAGCAGCGACCGCATCGGACCGCCGTCGAACTGGAACACGCCGAGGGTGTCGCCGCGGGCGAGCAGGTCGTAGGTGGGCTTGTCGTCCAGTTCGAGGGCGAGCAGGTCGACCTCGGTCCCCTTGTTGCGGCGGATCCCGGTGAGCGCGTCGTCGATGATCGTCAGGTTGCGCAGCCCGAGGAAGTCCATCTTGAGCAGGCCGAGCGTCTCGCAGGTCGGGTAGTCGAACTGCGTGATGATCGCGCCGTCGGCGTCCCGGCGCATGATCGGGACGTGGTCGGTGATCGTCTCCCCGGACATGATCACCCCGGCGGCGTGCACGCCGGTCTGCCGGATCAGCCCCTCCAGGCCCTGTGCCAGATCCATGATCTGCTTGACGTCGGGCTCTTCCTCGTACAGCTTGCGCAGCTCGCCCGCCTCGCCGTGGCGCGGGTGCTTGTCGTCGAAGATGCCGGAAAGCGGGATGTCCTTGCCCATGACGGCGGGCGGGAACGCCTTGGAGATCCGGTCGCCGAGCGCGTAGGGGAAGCCGAGGACGCGGCCCGCGTCCTTGATGGCGGCCTTCGCCTTGATCGTGCCGAACGTGGCGATGAACGAGACCTTGTCGGCGCCCCACTTCTCCGTCGTGTACCGGATGACCTCGGCCCGCCGGTCTTCAGGGAAGTCGATGTCGATGTCGGGCATGGACGCGCGCTCGGGGTTCAGGA
The DNA here is from genome assembly GCF_008121305.1 of Actinomadura decatromicini. Classification (NCBI taxonomy): domain Bacteria; kingdom Bacillati; phylum Actinomycetota; class Actinomycetes; order Streptosporangiales; family Thermomonosporaceae; genus Actinomadura; species Actinomadura decatromicini. The sequence continues at coordinate 159,529 of NZ_VSRQ01000004.1, forward strand.
ACCGCTCGAAGATCAGCCCGTGCGGGATGGGGTCGAGGTCGGTGATGCCCATCGCGTACGCGACCAGCGACCCGGCGGCGCTGCCTCGGCCGGGGCCGACGAGGATGCCGTTCTCCTTGGCCCACATGATGAAGTCGGCGACGACGAGGAAGTACGACGGGTACCCCTTGCCGAGGATGACGCCCATCTCGTACTCGGCCTGCTCCTTGTAGCCCTCGGGCAGGCCGTCCGGGAAGCGGCGCTCCAGGCCCTTCCAGACCTCCTTGCGGAACCAGCTCTCCTCCGTCTCGCCCTCGGGGACGGGGAAGCGGGGGCTGAGGTCCTGGTACTCGAACATGCCCTCGGGCTCGACGCGCTCCGCGATCAGCAGCGTGTTCCGGCAGCCCTCGGCCCAGATGTCGGACGAGTCGATGGCGCGCATCTCGTCGGCCGTCTTGAGGTAGTAGCCGGACCCGTCGAACCGGAACCGGTCGGGGTCGGCGAGCTGCTTGCCGACCTGGACGCACAGGAGCGCGTCGTGCGCGGTCGCCTCCGACTCGTGCGTGTAGTGCGAGTCGTTCGTGACCACCGGCGGGATGTTCAGCCGCTTGCTGATCTCGATCAGGCCGTCGCGGACGCGGCGCTCGATGTCGAGGCCGTGGTCCATCAGCTCAAGGAAGTAGTTCTCCTTGCCGAGGATGTCCTGGAAGTTCGCGGCCGCCTTGAGCGCCTCGTCGAACTGGCCGAGCCGCAGCCGCGTCTGCACCTTCCCGGACGGGCACCCGGTCGTCGCCATGATCCCGTCGGCGTGCTCGGCGAGGAGCTCCTCGTCCATGCGCGCGTACTTGAAGACGAAGCCCTCGGTGTAGGCGCGGCTGGACAGCTTGAACAGGTTGTGCAGGCCCTTGGCGTTGCGCGCCCACAGCGTCATGTGGTTGATCAGGCCGCCGCCGGAGACGTCGTCGCGCTTCTGGCTCGGCTCGCCCCACTGGACCTTCTTCTTGTGGTACCGGGACTCGGGCGCCATGTACGCCTCGATCCCGATGATCGGGGTCACCCCGGCCGCCGTCGCCTGCTTGTGGAAGTCGTAGGCGCCGTGCATGTTGCCGTGGTCGGTCATGGCGATCGCCGGCATCTTCTGCCGCCCGACCTCCTCGAACATCTGCTTCAGCCGGGCGGCTCCGTCGAGCATGGAGTACTCCGTATGAACATGCAGATGAACGAAAGAGTCGGCCATGCCTGCTGCGCCTCCTGCTGCTCGCATGCGACCGCGCACGTACCTCGCGGCACGCGGCGCGTATCGGACCGGGGGAAGATCGTCAACCCGGCGGCCGGCCGGACTGACGCGGTGCTGAGAGCCTAACTCTCTTCTTCCGTCCCACGCGCCACGACTCGCCCATTCCGGCGGGCGCTACGGTAGGCCCCGGGCGGGACACCGAGCGTGCGCTTGAAGTGCCGCGACAGGTGCGCCTGGTCGGCGAAGCCGGTGCGGGCCGCGACCTCGGCGGGCCGCAGGCCCTCGTCCAGCAGGTCGCGCGCCGCCCGGACGCGCACCTGGTTCAGGTAGGCGTGCGGCGGCAGCCCGACCGTGTCGCGGAACGCCCGGAGCAGCGGGAACGGGCGGGCGCCGACCGCGTCGGCCAGCTCGTCCAGCGACGGCGGGCCGACCAGGTTCGCGTGCAGGATCTCGCGGGCCTCCCGGACGGCGCGCGGCATGCCCGGCGGGCGGCGCGGGTCGTCGCGGCGGACGTCGCGGGAGTGCCCGGTCAGCAGCCGCGCGAGGGTCGTCCGCAGGAAGGTGGACGCGGCGAGCGCGTCGCCCTTCTCGCCCGCCCGGTGCACGGCGCGCAGCAGGGCGGCGGCGGACGGGTCGTCCAGGACGGCGTCCGGGAACGCGGGCGTGCCCGGCCGGGCGCCGAGGTCGGCGGCCACGGCGGCGACGACGTCCACCGGCGGGTAGATCACCCGGTACGCCCAGCCCTCCGGCGCGCCCGCGCGCCCGTCGTGCAGCACGCCGGGGTTGACGACGACCACCGAGCCGGGCCCGGCCCGCACGACCCCGCCCGGGTGCTCGAACTCCTCCACGCCCGCGTCGATCACGCCGAACACGTAGCCGTCGTGGGTGTGCCGGGCGAACCGGTGGGTGACGTAGCGGGCCCGCAGCAGGTCGACGTCCGGGATAGCCGGATGCCGGAAGAAGTGCGCGGCCTCCCCCGCGCCGGACACGGCGCCCATGCCGGTCATGCTAGCCGGGACGTCTCGGTGAGCGAGACGGCGCCGTCCGGGGTTTGACGCGCGCCCGCCGTCCCGGCATACGATCGGGGCATGGAACGCCGCTACTTCAGGTTTACGCGGCCGGCTCCGGGCGAGCCGGTCCGCACCGCGACCTGAGCGACGACCCCGGAGCCGGCCAAAGAGGCAGAGTCCCCCACGGGCTCTGCCTTTCCTGTTGATCGGAGCGGCCCCGGCACGGACCCCTTGCGCGCGCGGCCGCAGCACGAGAGGGGACCACCCATGCACGACCAGGTCATCGACCCCGCCGGGCACGACGCGCCCGGCCCCGCCTGCGGGCGGCCGGACGAGCTGCGCGTCCCGCTGCCGTCGCCCGCGGAGATCACGACGCTCGGCGCGGCCCGCGCCGCGATCGACGGGCTGGACGCGGCGCTCGCCGTCCTACTGGAGCGCCGGGCCGCCGTCGCGGCGGTCGTCCAGCGGCTGAAGCCGGTCGGCGGGTTCGCGGGCCGCGACCCGGGCCGGGAGCGGGAGATCGTCGCGGCGATGGCGGAGCGCGCCCCGTCCCTCGGCCCGGAGCGGCTCGCCCGGATCATGGCGGCGGTGATCGAGGCCGGGCTGGACGCGGCCGAGTCCCCGTGACGTGCGCGGGACGCCGTCCCGCGCAAGAACGTTCAAGAACGCCCGGCGGCCGTCCGGCTAGCGTCGCGGGCATGGAGGTCACCGAAGCCGAGAAGGCGGCGGCGCCCGCGGAGACCGCGCGGTCGGCCGCCGTCCGGGACGGGCTGGGCGTGGGCATCGCCGTGGGGGTGTCCGGCGTGGCGTTCGGCGCGGCGGCGGTCACGGCCGGGCTCAGCGTCGCGCAGGCGTGCGTGCTGAGCCTGCTCGCGTTCACCGGGGCGTCGCAGTTCGCGCTGGCCGGGGTGATCGGCGGGGGCGGCGGGCTGGTCGCCGGGTCGCTCGGCGCGATGCTGCTCGGCGGCCGCAACGCGCTGTACGGGCTGCGGCTCGCGCGGACGCTCGACGTGCGCGGCTGGCGGCGGCTGCTGACCGCGCAGGTGGTGATCGACGAGACCACCGCCGTCGCGACCGCGCAGCGCGGCCGCGCCGCGGCCCGTGCCGGTTTCTACACCACCGCGATCAGCCTCTACCTGACTTGGAACGTGACGACGCTGGCGGGCGCGGCGGGCGCCGCCCGGCTGGGCGACCCCGACGCGATCGGCCTGGACGTCCTCGGCCCCGCCGTGTTCCTCGCCCTGCTGTGGCCCCGGCTCACCGCCGGGCGGACCGAGGTCCGGGTCGCGGCCGCCGCGGCGGTCATCGCGATCGCCGCGACACCGCTGCTGCCGCCCGGCGTCCCCGTCATGCTCGCCGCCCTCGCCGCGCTCCCCGCTTTGCTGCGCGGGACGGAGAAGTCGTGACCGCGGCGAAGCGAGGATCGCGGCTTCTCCCCCTCGGGTTTCTGGGGGCCGCCCCCCAAAAAGGAATGTCATGAGCGTATGGATCGCGGTCGTCGCTACCGGGCTCGGGTGCTACGCGTTGAAGCTCGCCGGGCTCGTCACGCCGCAGCGCGTCCTGGACGACGCCAGGATGCGCCGGTTCACCGAGCTGGTGCCGGTGGCGCTGCTGACCGCGCTGATCGCCGTCCAGGCGCTCGCGGACGGCCGGACGCTGGAGTTCGACGGGGCGCGCATGGCGGGCCTCGGCGCGGCCGTGGTCGCGCTCCTGCTGCGGGCGCCGTTCCTGCTCGTGCTGGTCATCGCCGCCGGGGTCGCGGCGGGGCTGCGCCTGCTCGGCCTCTGACGCTCAGGACTCGTCCTGGACGATCTCCAGCGCGCGGGCCAGGTCGTCCGGGTACAGGCTCTGGAACTCCACCCACTCGCCCGTGGACGGGTGCTCGAACCCCAGCCGGACGGCGTGCAGCCACTGCCGCCGCAGCCCGAGACGCGCCGCCAGCGTCGGATCGGCCCCGTACGCCAGGTCGCCCACGCACGGATGCCGGATCGCGGACATGTGCACCCGGATCTGGTGCGTGCGCCCCGTCTCCAGGTCGATGTCGAGCAGGGTGGCCGCCCGGAACGCCTCGACCGTGTCGTAGTGCGTGACGGACGGCTTGCCGCCCGCCACCACCGCGAACCGCCCGTCGCCGGACGGGTGCCGGTCGATGGGCGCGTCGACCGTCCCGCGGAACGGGTCGGGATGCCCCTGGACGAGCGCCTGGTAGCGCTTGTCGATGCGCCGCTCCTTGAACGCGCGCTTCAGCCGCGAGTAGGCGACCTCGCTCTTGGCGACGACCATCGCGCCGGTGGTGTTGGCGTCCAGCCGGTGCACGATGCCCTGCCGCTCGGACGCCCCGCTCGTCGCGATCGTGTGCCCGGCGCCGAGCAGCCCGCCGAGGACGGTCGGGCCCGTCCAGCCGGTGGTGGGGTGGGCCGCGACGCCGATCGGCTTGTTCACGACGACGATGTCGTCGTCCTCGTAGAGGATGCCCATGCCGGGGACGGGCTCGGCGACCGGCGCGGGGGGCGCGGGCGGCGGCGGCAGCGTCACCTCGAGCCAGGCGCCCGCGTGCAGCCGCTCGGACTTCGTGACCACGGCGGCGCCGTCCAGCAGGACGTCGCCCGCCGCGATGATGTCGGCGGCGCCGCCGCGCGACAGGCCGAACAGCCGCGCGAGGGCGGCGTCGATCCGCTCGCCCTCCAGGCCGTCCGGGACGGGGAGGCCGCGCACGTCGCCCATCAGGACTTCTCCTCCGACGCCGGCGCGCCGCCGCGCTCGGGCTCGTCCTCGTCTTCCCGCCCCGGCTCCGGGGGGTCGTCGTCGCCGCCGGTGACGCGCGTCCCGTCGACCTGGAGGCCGCGCGCCGCCAGCAGGACGGCCAGCGCGCCGCCGCACACGATCGCCGAGTCGGCCAGGTTGAACACCGGGAAGTCGGGGACCTGGATCCAGTCGACGACGTGCCCTTTCAGCGGGGCGGGGGCGCGCAGCATCCGGTCGATCAGGTTGCCGACCGCGCCGCCGAGCAGCAGGCCGAGGCAGACCGCCCAGGGCAGGCTGCGCAGGTTCCGCGCGGTCCGCAGGATCGCCACGACCACGCCGAACGCGATCAGGGTGAAGACGATCGTGTAGCCGGTGCCGATCGAGAACGCGGCGCCGCTGTTGCGGGTCTCGCGGAGCGTGAGCAGCCCGCCGAGCAGCCGGACCGGCTCCTCGTTCTGCAGCGTCGCCACCACGATCGTCTTGGACGCGATGTCGGCGGCGAGCGCGGCCAGGGCCACGGCGACCAGCACGCCGACGCGGCGCGGCCGAGGAGATCCCGTGGATTCCTCGGCCCCGCCCTCTGGGTTCGTTGAGTCGCTCAGCGGCGTTCCTCGCGTTGTTTGCATGTCACACACAGGGTCGCACGCGGGAAGACCTGGAGGCGCGCCTTGCCGATCGGCTTGGCGCAGGACTCGCAGGTTCCGTACGTGCCGGCGTCCATCCGCTGGACGGCCCGCTCGATCTGGGCGAGCAGGTCCTGGGAATTGTATGACAGTGCCAGCTCGTGCTCGCGCTCGTAGGTCTTGGCGCCCGCGTCGGCCTGGTCGTCCCCGGCCCCGTCGCTCGTGTCGCCCTCGGCGATCTGGTTCGCGGACGCGGCGATCTCGGCGCGCAGGCCCTCGATCTGCTCGCGCAGCGCGGCCCGCACCTCGGCCAGCTCGGCGGGCGTCCACTGGTGCTCGCCCTCGCGGACCGGCAGTTCGGCCGCCGTCACGCGCGGCTCGGCGTCGTTCGCGCGCCGCCCGGCGTCCGGCCTGGCCGCCTTCCCCTCGGCCACGGGCTCGACGTCCACGGGCTCGACGGGCTCCGCGGGCGGCGCGGGCTTGCCAGGGGCGGGCTTCGCGCCCGGTTTGCGCGCTCTCGCGGCCGGTCCCTTCGCGGCCGGTCCCTTCGCGGCGGGCGGCTTGGCCGCCTGTGGCCGCGTCCCCCGGGCGGTCCCGGCTGGTGCCTTCTCGGCGGGCTGTGCGCCCCTCCTCGCGCCGGCCATGTCGGCCTCCCTCGCGCTGGTCGCCTCGACGGGCAGTGCGGGCAGCATAGGTCCCCTTTCTCGGACGCGGCAAACGACCTGGGCCGCGTTACCGCCCGCTTATGCCCGGTCGCCGATCGCCTGGAAACCCAGCGCCGTCGCAGGAGATCGCAAAGGAACGCCACCCGGCCCGCCGCCGCCCCGGGCCGGGGAGGAATCGGGAAGAGAGCGCGTCCCGCGTGCGTTAGAGTCTGGACGAGCAGTCGTATCGGCAGGCCGTGATGGGGACACCTGCCGCCGCACAGCAGCCATGAGCGACCCGGGGACGGTGCGAGCCCGGGGGCGAGCCCGGCGGCCTGATCACCCCGGAGCCGCCGGAGGAACCGCCCCGCAGCGGGCGCAGTAGAACCGGCAGCCGAGGCTGGAACGAAGCGGGCCGTGCCGTGCGGGCGCGGCCAAGGAGGGTGGTACCGCGGGGCCGCTCGGACGCATCCGGGCACGCGCCTCGTCCCTCCGGTCAACGTGTTCGCGTCGATCCGGAGGTCCGCCATCGTGAGCCGAGCGTTTCGGCCCCTGCCCGCGCAGGTCGATCTGCCCGCCCTGGAGCGGGACATGCTGCGCCGCTGGCAGGACAGCAAGATCTTCGAGCGGTCGCTGGAGCGCACCGCGTCCGGCCCCCGGTGGGTGTTCTACGAGGGGCCGCCGACCGCGAACGGCATGCCGGGCGTCCACCACGTCGAGGCCCGCGTGTTCAAGGACGTCTTCCCGCGCTTCAAGACGATGAAGGGGTTCCACGTCCCGCGCAAGGCGGGCTGGGACTGCCACGGCCTGCCCGTCGAGGTCGCCGTGGAGAAGGAGCTCGGGCTCACCGGCAAGAAGGACATCGAGGAGTACGGCGTAGCGGAGTTCAACGCCCGCTGCCGCGAATCCGTCCTGCGCCACGTGGACGCGTTCGAGGAAATGACCGAGCGCATGGGGTACTGGGTCAACACCGAGCAGGCGTACCGGACGATGGACTCCGACTACGTCGAAGCGGTGTGGTGGTCCCTGAAGCAGGTGTTCGACAAGGGCCTGCTGTTCCGCGACTTCCGCATCACGCCCTACTGCCCGCGCTGCGGGACGGGCCTGTCCGACCACGAGCTGGGCCAACCGGGCGGGTACGAGGACGTCACCAGCCCCTCGGTGTACGTGCGCATGCCCGTGACGTCCGGCCCGCTGGCCGAGATGGGCGCGGCGCTGCTCATCTGGACGACGACGCCATGGACGCTGGTGTCCAACACCGCCGTGGCCGTCCACCCCGACGTGACGTACGTGGCCGCCCGTCCGAAGGGGTCGGACGAGGTGCTCGTCGTCGCCGAGCCCCTCCTGGAGCAGGTGCTCGGCGAGGACGCCGAACGCCTCGCCTCCTACCAGGGCGCCGAGCTTGAGCGGACGACCTACCGGCGTCCCTTCGACCTGGTCGACATCCCGGACGCGCACTACGTCGTCCTCGGCGACTACGTCACCGTCGAGGACGGGACGGGCCTCGTCCACCAGGCGCCCGCGTTCGGCGCGGACGACATGACCGTCTGCAAGAACTACGGCATGCCCATCGTCAACCCGATCGGCCCGGACGGACGCTTCCTGCGAGAGGTCCCCCTGGTCGGGAACAAGTTCTTCAAGGACGCCGACGAGCCCCTCACCGACGACCTGCGCGCGCGCGGGCTGCTGTTCCGCGGCGGGCACTTCGAGCACGCCTACCCGCACTGCTGGCGCTGCCACACCCCGCTGCTCTACTACGCGCTCCCCGCCTGGTACATCCGCACCACGCAGATCAAAGAGCGGCTGCTGGAGGAGAACGAGAAGACGAACTGGTTCCCGGAGACGGTCAAGCACGGCCGGTACGGGGAGTGGCTGCGCAACAACGTCGACTGGTCGCTGTCCCGGAGCCGCTACTGGGGCACCCCCCTCCCCCTCTGGGTCTGCGCCGAGGACGAGGAGCACGTCACCTGCGTCGGGTCCCTGAAGGAGCTGGGGGAACTGGCGGGGAGCGACATGTCCTCGCTCGACCCCCACCGCCCCTACGTGGACGACGTGGCGTTCCCCTGCCCGCAGTGCGGCGGGGAGGCGCGGCGCGTGCCCGACGTCATCGACGCCTGGTACGACTCCGGGTCGATGCCGTTCGCGCAGTGGGGCGCCCCCCACCGCAACAACGAGATGTTCGAGGACTCCTACCCCGCCCAGTACATCTGCGAGGCCCAGGACCAGACGCGCGGCTGGTTCTACTCCCTCATGGCGGTCGGGACGCTCGTGTTCGACCGGTCGTCCTACGAGAACGTCGTCTGCCTCGGGCTGATCCTCGCCGAGGACGGCCGCAAGATGAGCAAGCACCTCGGGAACGTCCTGCGGCCCATCCCGCTGATGGACGAGCACGGCGCCGACGCGGTGCGCTGGTTCATGGCCGCGAACGGGCTGCCCTGGGCGTCCCGCCGGGTCGGGCACAACGCGCTGGAGGAGATCGTCCGGAAGGTGCTCCTCACCTACTGGCACACCGCGTCCTTCTTCGTCCTGTACGCCAACGCGGCGCAGGCGCAGGGCCGCGCGTGGACGCCGGACCGGCTCGCCGAGGCGCCCGCCCCCGCCGACCGGCCGCTGCTCGACCGGTGGGCCCTCGCCGAGCTGCACCGGACCGTCCGGGAGGTCGACGCCGCCCTGGAGACCTTCGACACCGCCCGCGCCGGGCGGTTCCTCACCCAGTTCGTCGACGACCTGTCCAACTGGTACGTGCGGCGGTCGCGGCGGCGGTTCTGGGAGGGGCCGGAGAGCCCGGACGGCGCGTCCGCCTTCGCGACCCTCTACACGTGCCTGGAGACGCTGACGCGGCTGATGGCGCCGATCGTGCCGTTCGTCACCGACCACGTGTGGGACGTCATCCGTCCCGAGGACGCCCCAGAGTCGGTGCACCTGACCGAGTGGCCGACCGTCGACGAGAGCCTCCTCGACGACGCGCTGACCGCCCAGATGGCGCTCGTCCGGCGGCTGGTCGAGCTCGGCCGCTCCGCCCGCGCCGCGAGCGGCGTCCGGACGCGCCAGCCCCTCGGCCGCGCCCTCGTCGGCGCCGCCGGCTGGTCCGCGCTGCCCGAGCAGCTGCGCGCGCAGATCTCCGAGGAGCTGAACGTCCTCGGGTTCGAGGAGCTGTCCTCGATCGGCGGCGACCTGGTCGAGTACGAGGTCAAGCCGAACTTCCGGGAGCTCGGCAAGCGCTACGCCAAGGACACCCCGAAGGTCGCCAAGGCGATCTCCGCGGCCGACCCGGCGGAGCTCGTGCACGCGATCCGCGCGGGCTCGGCCGAGGTCGAGGCCGACGGCGTCGGCACGGTCGCCCTGTCGGCGGACGACGTGATCGTCACCGAGCGTCCGCGCAGCGGCTGGGCGGTGGAGAGCGCCGCGGGCGAGACCGTCGCGCTCGACCTCACCGTCACGCCGGAACTCCGCCGGGCGGGGCTGGTGCGGGAGGCGGTCCGGCTCGTCCAGGAGGGCCGCAAGTCCGCCGGGCTGGACGTCACCGACCGCATCGAGCTGTGGTGGGAGGCCACCGGCACCGACCTCGCCGAAGCCCTTCGCGCGCACGGCGGCGAGCTCGCCGCCGAGGTGCTCGCCGCCGGGGTCACCGAGGGACGTCCGGACGGCCTCACCGCCAACCGCGACGAGGAACTGGGCCTCACCTACTACCTCCGGAAGGCCTGACGGCGCGCCGCGCCCTTCCCACCATGCTCCCCCGCCGTACCGGTCCACTCGACCGGTACGGCGGGGGAGATTGTCGCGACACATCGCGTTTGCCATCATTGAGGGGTGAACCTTCCCGAGCAGCCCTCTGACCCCGGAGTCCCCGCGCGGCCGCCGGCCGCCGGCATGCGCGCGTCGGACGCCGACCGGGACCGGGTCGCCGACCGCCTGCGCGAAGCCCTCGCGGAGGGACGCATCACCCCCGAGGAGCACGCCGAGCGCATCGACGCGGTCTACAACGCGAAGACGTACGCCGACCTGGAACCCGTCCTCAGCGACCTCCCGCCGGAGCACGAGGCGCGGCCCCGCGTGGACCTCCGCAAGGCGGAGGAGCCCCTCGCGCCGCCCGCGCCGCAGTCGCCGAACCTCGTGGCGATCTTCAGCGGGGTCGAGCGCAAGGGCCGCTGGCTCGTCGAGCCCACCACCAACATCTCCTGCGTGTTCGGCGGCGCCGACCTCGACTTCCGGCAGGCGGTCCTCAGCCGGAGCGAGGTGTCCGTCAACATCACCTGCGTGTTCGGCGGCGTGAACATGGTGGTGCCGCCCGGCGTCCGCGTCGTCGGGGCGAACACGGTGATCTTCGGCGGCAACGACCTGCCCGAGGACGACATCGCCGACCCGGACGCCCCCGTCATCCGCATCACCGGGACGGTCCTGTTCGGCGGCGTCAGCGTCACCCGCCGCGCGATCGGCGACAAGAAGCGCCGCCGCGACCGGCACCACGAGATCCACCAACTCCACCGCGAACACCACCAGGAGCTGCGGGAACGGCGGCGCGAGCTGCGCGAGGACATCCGCGAACGCCGCGACGAGCGCCGAGACCGCCTCCGCGAACTACGCCGCGAGCGCAGAGGCTGAGGTGTGTTTGCCCAGGGGGGCGACCCCTGGAACTCCCGTCACGAGCGAGGGCCACCCGCAGGAACCCAAGCCCCCCCGGCAGGAACCCAAGCCGGGGCCACGGGTCGGGCGACCGGAGGCCGCCAAGGCCGGAGGTCGCCCGACCCGCCGAGCGAGGGGCCGTTTCCCGAGAGCGAACGCGTTCGGGAAACGGCCCCTCGCGAGCAACGGGGGTTCCAGGGGGTCGCCCCCCTGGGCAAACACAGCTCAGTCGCGGGCGCGTTCGCGGTCGGGCTGGCAGACCAGGCAGGGCGTGCAACCGCGGGACTTGGCCTCCGCGCGGGACAGCGACTCCAGGTCGTCTGCCTCGTCGCCGATGTCCTCGATGAGGGCGCAGTCGGTGCGGTGGTAGCGCTTGGTGCCGCTCAGGATGCGGACCTGGAGGTCGTCGCCCTCGGACTCGGCCGGGGCGGCGTCGGCGTCGGCATCGGTCTGGGCGCCCTCGTGCGGGACGTCCGCGTCGCCGGAGTCACGCGGCTGCGGGGCCGCGGGCTCGACCGGCGCTTCGGCGGCCGTCTCGGGCTCCGGCTCGGCGGGCGTGGAGGTCTCCGCGGCGGGCTCGGCCGGCGGCGCCGGTTCGGCCTCGGCGGCCGGTTCCGGGGCGGAGTCTTCCTCCGGCTCGGGCGCGGCGGGTTCGGGCCGCTCCGCGGGCCTCGGGGCCTCCTCGGCGGGGGCGAGGCTCGCGACCGGAAGGTCGGTGAGGGTCGGGTTCGCCGGAGCGCGCGGCGGCTCCGGCTCGGCGGGGCGCTCCGCGCGCGGGAGTTCGGCCGTCGTGTCGAACGCGGTCGGCGCGGCGTGCGGAGAGGGCGGGGAGGGCGGCTGCTTCGCCAGGCCCACGAGGCCGCCGTCGGAGCGTGCCGTGCCGGGCTTCGGAGAAGGGGTCCTGTCCCCCGCCGCCCCGCTCGCGTCCGAAGACGCGGGTGCCGACGCCGCGGCGCGCGCCGCCAATGCGGTGTCGGGCAGGCAGGCGGTACAGGGGCTGAACCCCTCCTCCTTGGCCTCGGCGTAGGTGAGCTCCTCGGTCTCGCGTCCGGCGAGCTGGCGGCAGGTGTCGAGGTGGTAGCGCTTGCGCCCGCGTACGACGAACACCAGCGCGTCGTCGGGGACGTCGGCCGGCGGGGCGGGGATCTCCACCGCGTCGTCCGGGTCGGCCGCCGGGCCCCTGGCGTCGGGGACGCCCCGCGCGTTCGCCGCCGCGGCGGGCGGCACGGCCTTCCCGCCCTTGGCCCGCTTGGGCTTGTCGGCCTTGCGCGCCTTGCGGGAGGGCTGCGTGACCGCGCCCGTCCCGAAGAGCTCCTTGCGCCGCAGGAACACCCCGATGGTCAGGCACAGCGCGGACACGATGCTCACGGCGATCGATATGTAGATCACCACGAGCGCGTCGAGCCCGAACACCTGTGCGCTGTCTCCGTTGCCCGCGACGATCCCCGCCACCAGCAGGGCGATCGCCACGACCACTAGGACGCCACTCAGGATGATCACAGGGTCTCTCCCACTCGTTCAGGCCGCCCGGCCGCCCAGCCGACCGGCCCCGGCCGCCTTCCCGCGCCGCGCGGACGGCGGGCACGCCGTCCGCGGCGATCGGGACACACTACCGTCCGGACGCGGGCGTCAGCGCCTCTCGTGCGGCGGGTTGTCACCGCCGCCGCTGTGGAAGGCGCCGGTGGCCGAGTGCTGCACCTGCTGGGCGGCGTGCTCGGCCGGCGGCGGGAACGCGCCGGGCGCGGACGGGGCCGCCGCGCCCGCCGTGGCGGGACGGTTCTCGCCGTGCGGGAGGGCCTGCGGGCCGGTCTGCGGGGCGGTCTGCTGCGCCGGGGCGGGGGCCGCGCCGGGGACGGCGGCGAACGCGCCCGTCTCGGTGCTGCCCGCCTCCAGGTCGCGGAGCTGGCCCTCCAGGTAGACCTTCAGGCGGCTGCGGTACTCGCGCTCGAACGCGCGCAGGTTGTCGACCTCGCGTTCGAGCTCCTCGCGCTGCTGCACGAGCGAGCCCATCACCTGGCGGTGCCGCTCCTGCGCGTCGCGGTCGAGGGCCTCGGCGCGGGACCGGGCCTCGCTGACGATCTGGTCGGCCTGCCGGCGGGCCTTGCCGAGGATCTCCTCGGCCTCGCGGCGGGCGCGGCCGAGCGTCTCGTCGGCCTCCCGGCGGGCGTCCGCGATCGCCTGGTCGGCGGTCTGCTGCGCGAGCGCGAGGACGCGGGCCGCGGTGTCCATGTTGTCCTCGCCGGTGGGCGCGGAGGCCATGCCGAGGCCGCCGAGCACGGGCTCCGGCTCGGGCTGCGGCTGCGGCTCGGGGCGCGGCGGCTCGGGGATCTTCTGGACGTCCGGCTTCGGCTCGACGATCGGGGCGGCCATGGCGGGAACCTTGCCGCGCAGGCACTCGGCGAGCTTGGCCCGCAGTTCCTCGTTCTCCTGGATGAGGCGGTCCAGCTCGGCCTCGACCTCGTCGAGGAAGGCGTCCACCTCCTCCTCGTCGTACCCCGGCCTCAGTCGGGTGGTACTGAACTGCTTGTTCCGCACGTCGGCGGGTGTCAGCGGCATGTTCGTCTCCTTGGCGCGCTTGGAGTCTGTCCGGAAGGACGGTATCCGATCAGAGCCTCTGCACGAAGATGATCAAGACCCAGACCACAAGGATGAGCACGGTGAAGCTGAGGTCCAGCGCCACGTTACCCAGTCGTATGGGCGGGATGAAGCGCCTGAGGAATTTAAGCGGCGGATCGGTGACCGTATATGTCGCTTCCGCGATCACCAGCACCACGCCGCTCGGCTTCCACTGCCGGGCGAACGACTGCAGGACCTCCAGGATCAACCTCCCGATGAGGAACAGGAGGAAGAAGTACAGGATCACCTGCAGCACGGTTCCAACGATGTTCACGGGTACTCTCGCATGTGGCTCTCAGCTCTGGTTGAAGAACCCTCGTTCCGCCATCCGGGCCTTGTCCTCCGCGGTCACCTCCACGTTCGCGGGCGACAGCAGGAACACCTTGTTCGTAACACGCTCGATGCTCCCATGGAGCCCGAACACGAGACCCGCCGCGAAGTCGACCAGACGCTTGGCGTCGCTGTCGACCATCTCGGTCAGGTTCATGATCACGGGCGTGCCCTCCCGGAAGTGCTCGCCGATGGTCCTCGCCTCGTTGTAGGTCCTTGGATGCAGCGTAGTGATGCGCGCAAGGTCGGTGGTACCGGACTCGTACAGCGCGACGGAGCGTCGCTCGATGGTGGACGTGGAGTGATGGTCGCGATCGCGGTCCGCGGTCTCGTCCGCTCGGGTAAGCTGACCGCCGGATTCGTCCTCGCGACGACGGCCCTGACCGGTGTCGGGCTCTTCGTCGTAGACCTCGTACTCGTCGTAGTCGCCGTACTTCTCGTCGTACCGGTCGTCCTCCACAAGGCCGAGGTACACCGCCATCTTGCGCATCGCGCTGGCCATACGCCCCTCCAGGTCCTGTGGTGGCGGCTTCGGGCGCGTCCGGCGCCGCCGGTGGACTGTCCGTCGTGGCGGCCCGCGTCAGGGCAGGTACCACTCGGGGGACATTACCTGACGATTGCCCGTCGGCCGCCGAGCAACGCCGTACCGACCCGCAGGTGTGTCGCGCCGCACGCGATCGCCTGTTCCAGATCGCCGCTCATACCCGCAGAGACGATCCGGGCGTCCGGATGGTTCCGCCGGATCTCCGCCGCGACCTCGGCGAGCCGGGTGAAGGCGGGCCGCGGGTCGGCGCCGAGCGGGGCGACGGCCATCACGCCGCCGAGTTCCAGCGCGTCCGCGGCCGCGATCTCGTCGGCGAGGCCGGGCGCCGCGTCCGGCGCGGCGCCGCCGCGGCCCTCCGCCGCCTCGGCCGGATCGAGCGAGACCTGCACGAGGCACCGGATGGCGCGCCCGTCGCGGGCGGCGGCGTCGGACAGGGCGCGGACGAGCCTGGAGCGGTCCACCGAGTGGACCACGTCGGCGTACCCGGCGACGGCGCGCGCCTTGTTCGTCTGGAGCCGTCCGACGAAATGCCAGGTGAGCGGGAGGTCGGCGCATTCGGCGGCCTTCGGGCGGGCCTCCTGGTCGCGGTTCTCGCCGACCTCCGTCACGCCGAGCGCGGCGAGCAGCCGCACGTCGGACGCCGGGAACGTCTTGGTGACCGCGATCAGCGTGAGCTCGGCGGCGTCGCGGCCGGCAGCGGCGCAGGCGGCGCCGATCCGGGCGCGGAGGGCGGCGAGGGCGTCCGCCAGCTCCGCCCGGCGCTCGTCCGGGGTGCGGGGAGCGGTCATCCGTTGAGCCAGACGAATCCGGCGAAGCGGCCGGTGCGGCCCTCGCGACGGTAGGAGAAGAGGCCCCGGTCCTCGATGGTGCAGCGCGGGTCGACGCGCACCTCGGCCACGCCCCCGGCGGTGAGCTGCTCGGCGACGCCCGCGCGGATGTCGAGGCCCGGCGTGCCCTTGGACGTCGTCGAGTACGCGGCGGGGACGGCGGCGGCGACCTCGTCCCGCATCCCGGCGGGCACCTCGTAGCAGGCGCCGCACGCGGCGGGGCCGATCGCGGCGATGGTCCGCGCGGGGTCGGCGCCGTGCTCGACCATGGCCTTGAGCAGGGCGGGGACGACCCCGGCCGCCGTTCCAGGGCGGCCGGAGTGCGCGGCGCCGACGACCCCGGCGGCGGGGTCGGCGAGCAGGACGGGCGCGCAGTCGGCGACGAGGACGGCGAGGACGAGCCCCGGCACGGTCGTCACGACGGCGTCGACGGGGCCCGGAAGGTCGGGGGACGTCGCGAACGCGACGTCGGTGCCGTGCACCTGCCGCATGAAGACGGTGCGCAGGGGGTCGGCGCCGAGCAGCGCGGCGGCGCGGCGCCGGTTCTCCCGGACGGCCGCGGGGTCGTCGCCGACCGCGCCGCCCAGGTTGAGCGAGTCGTAGGGGGCGGTGCTCACGCCGCCGGCGCGGCCGGTGAAGGCGGCGCCGGCGCCGTCGCCCAGGGCGACGGCGGTGATCACTTCAGGAAGTCGGGGACGTCGAGGTCGTCGTCCTCGTCGAACACCACGGGACGGCGGCGCTGCCCGGAGGCGGCGGGCCCGCCGTCGTTCTCGCCCGCGTGCACGCGGGACGGGGACTGCTCGGACGCGGCGCGCGGCGCGGGGGCGCGCGAGCCGGAGTCGCCGCCGGGACCGGCGGAGTCGCCGGACGGGCCGGGCTGCGGCCCCGCGCCCTCCGGACGTGCGGATTCGTCGCGCCCGGCGGGCCGGTCGCCCTTGCCGTGCGCGGGGCCCGGCGCGGACGGCGGCGGCGCGCTCTCGGGACGCGGCGGCGGCGCGGGCGCGGTGGGCTGCGGCGCCGCGGCGGCCTGCGCGACCGACTGGTGCGGCGGCTGCTGCGAGACGGTCTGGTGCGCGCCGGAGTCGGACCGCCCGACCCGGCTCGGGATCGGGTTGGACGGCGCGCCCGTCCCGGCGGACGACGGCGCCGGGCGCGGTGGCGGCGGCAGCCGCTTGGCCTCCGGTTCGGGGGTGGGCTTGGCGGGGCGCCCCTCGTCGAACCCGGCCGCGATCACGGTGACCCGGACCTCGTCGCCGAGCGCGTCGTCGATGACCGCGCCGAAGATGATGTTGGCGTCCGGCGCCGCCGCGTTCGAGACGAGCTGCGCGGCCTCGTTGATCTCGAACAGGCCGAGGTCGGAGCCGCCGGAGATGGACAGCAGCACGCCGTGCGCGCCGTCGATGCTCGCCTCCAGCAGCGGGCTGGAGATCGCCATCTCGGCGGCGGCGACCGAGCGGTCGTCGCCGCGCGCGGAGCCGATGCCCATGAGGGCCGATCCGGCGCCGGACATGACGGACTTGACGTCGGCGAAGTCGAGGTTGATCAGGCCCGGCGTGGTGATCAGGTCGGTAATGCCCTGGACACCGGAGAGGAGCACCTGGTCGGCGGCCTTGAAGGCGTCCAGCACGCTGACCTGCCGGTCGGAGATCGACAGCAGCCGGTCGTTCGGGATGACGATGAGGGTGTCGACCTCGTCGCGCAGGGTCTCTATGCCGGCCTCGGCCTGCATGGCGCGGCGCTTGCCCTCGAAGCTGAACGGGCGGGTGACCACGCCGATCGTGAGGGCGCCGAGCGAGCGCGCGATGTTGGCGACCACGGGCGCGCCGCCGGTGCCGGTGCCGCCGCCCTCCCCCGCGGTGACGAAGACCATGTCGGCGCCCTTGAGCACCTCTTCGATCTCCTCGCGGTGGTCTTCGGCGGCCTTGCGGCCGACGTCGGGGTTCGCCCCCGCGCCGAGGCCGCGGGTGAGCTCGCGGCCCACGTCCAGTTTCACGTCGGCGTCACTCATCAGCAGCGCCTGGGCGTCCGTGTTGATCGCGATGAACTCGACGCCCTTGAGTCCCTCTTCGATCATCCGGTTGACGGCGTTGACGCCGCCGCCGCCGATGCCGACGACCTTGATGACCGCGAGGTAATTCTGCGGTGCTGCCACGACGAGGGGCCTTTCCGCTCTCTCCGACCGCCCTGCCCGGTCTGCCGACCGTGCCGCCGCGGTGTTTCCTGACCTGTGTGCACTTCTGGGCCGCGCCCGGAGCGTGACCCGGTCGCGACGACCGGTCCCTCCCCGAACCCTCACCCTCAACTTGAGGCTTACAGTTATGTCAACCTGAGGACTGATACGGACAGTAGGGCGGCCTTACCGCCAGGGTCAACTAACCTCCCCCGAACTCCACCGGCGTGTCGCACTGGACACGGGTTTGCCCTGGTTGTCGAACCCTGCCCGGGCGTTCCCGCACCGATCACGCCGCCGTCGCCTCCCCTCGTCCGCACCCTGCCAGCATCTCGTACGCGCCGGCCCGCCCGATCGGGGCCGTCGTTCCAGCGTGCCCCATCGGCCGCCCGGAATCGCCCCGACACACGGGACGGGACCCGAGGCGATCCGCGGGCCGCCGCCGGCGACGACGCGGCGCGTCCGGACGGCCGCCCACCGCGTCCCGCCGCGGCGTCCCGTCACCGCGTCTTGAGGATCTCGGGTGAGCTGACGTCCACCGTGCGGACGGCACGTCCCGCCGCGGTGCGCCACAGGGCGTCCAGCAGCCGGATCTTCTCTTCTGCCCGTTCCGCGCCGCCCCACACCACCGTCTGGCCGCCCGCCATCGTCAGCGTGACCGCGTCCGGGCCGGTCGCGGCGACCTCGCCGAGCCGCTCCCGCACGCGTTCCGGCAGGTCGGACAGTACGCTGAGGGCCGCGAGCGTCGCCCGGTCGGACGGTCCGGGCGACGCGACGGCCAGCACCGGAAGCCCGGACACCCGCGACTCGTCGTCGGCCACGACGACGCCGTGCCGGTCGATCCGGTAGTAGCGGCCGCCGCGCTCGTACACGGCGACGGGCACCCGTTCGCGGACGACGATGCGGACCGTCCCCGGCCACTGCCGCCGCACGTCCGCCGACTCGACCTCGCGGAGCCGCTCGACGCGCTCCGCGACCGCGCCGGTCTTGAGCCGCGCCATCGGCGTGCCGAGGTCGATCCCGGCCGCGCCGACGATCCGGTCGCGGGACGCGAGATGCTCCCCCGTCACCTCGACGTGCCGGACCACCAGCAGCCGCGAGCCGAGCAGCACCCACGCCACGAGGCCGAGCGCGCCGAGCACCAGCAGCGTGACGAAGATCGCCTTCCACCGGTTCGGGCGGGGGCGCCCGGCCGCCGGGGCGGCGGCGCCCGGTCGGCTCGTCCCGGTTTCGGTCATGGCCTCAGCTTGGCAGCCCCGCCGCCGGACGCCGCCGACCGCGCGAGACCCGGCGTGTCCCCCGGGTCAGGCGTTCGCGAGCCGGTCAGGCGTTCGCGAGCCGGTCGAGGATGAGCGGGCCGAGCTGCGTCACGTCCCCGGCGCCGAGCGTGATGACGACGTCGCCCGGCCGGGCGAGGGACGCGGCGACGGCCGGGACCTCGTCGCGGACCGGCGCGTACACCGCGCGGGTTCCGCCCGGGACGGCGTCGGCGACGAGCGCGCCGGTCACGCCGGGCTCCGGGTCCTCGCGGGCGCCGTACACGTCGAGGACGACGGCGGTGTCCGCGAGCCCGAGCGCCGCGCCGAACTCGGCGGCGAAGAAGCGGGTGCGGCTGTACAAGTGGGGCTGGAACACCGCGACGAGGCGGCCGCCGCCGTCCTTCCCGCGCAGGTAGTCGCGGGTGGCCTCCAGGTCGGCGGTCAGCTCGGTCGGGTGGTGGGCGTAGCTGTCGAAGACCTCGACGCCGCCCGCCTCGCCCTTGCGCTCCAGCCGCCGCATCGACCCGGTGAAGGACGCGAGGCCCGCGCGGACCGCGTCGAAGCCGTGGCCGAGCAGCCGCGCGACCGCGACGGCGGCGGTGGCGTTGTGGGCGTAGTGCCGTCCGGGGACCTCCAGGCGCACCTCGCCGAGGCCCTCGATCTCGAAGCGCGAGCCGAGGCCGCGCGGGGTGAACCCGGTGATCCGCAGGTCGGCGTCGGCCGCCTCGCCGTAGGTCAGCACGGTCAGGCCGCGCTCGCGGGCGGCGGCGGCGAGTTCGCGGGCGACGGGGTCGTCGGCCCCGGCCACCAGCGCGCCGCCCGGGACGACGCGCCCCACGAACGCCGCGAAGTTCTCCTTGACCTGCTCGAACGCGCCGTAGTTGTCGAGGTGGTCGGCCTCCACGTTGGTGACCACCGCGATCCGCGGGGAGTACCGCAGGAACGAGCCGTCGCTCTCGTCGGCCTCGGCGACGAACACGTCGTCGGAGCCCTCGTCGGCGCCGAGGCCGGTGGTGACGAGCTGCCCGCCGATGCAGTAGGACGGGTCGGCGCCCGCGTGCTGGAGCGCGACGGTGAGCATCGACGTCGTGGTCGTCTTGCCGTGGGTGCCCGCCACCGTCACCGCGCGCCGCCCGGCCATCAGCGCGGCCAGCGCCTCGGAACGGTGCAAAACGCGAAGCCCCCGCTCCCGCGCGGCGACCAGCTCCGGGTTCGAGTCGCGGATCGCGGTGGACACGACGACCGTGTCGGCGTCGCCGACGTGCGCGGCGTCGTGCCCGACGAAGACCTTCGCGCCGAGCTCGGCGAGCTGGGCGAGCAGCTCCGAGTCACGGGCGTCGCTGCCGGACACGGCGATGCCGCGGCGCAGCATGATCCGGGCGATCCCGGACATCCCCGCGCCCCCGATCGCGATGAAGTGGACCCGGCCGAGCTCGCCGGCGGGCACCGCGTCGCGGGGATCGGCGTCGCGGGGATCGGCGTCGCGGGGATCGGCGTCGCGGGGATCGGCGTCGCGGGGATCGGCGTCGCGGGGATCGATCAGGCTCATCGGGCGGCGCCCGCCGCGTGGACGACGTCGTACACCATCCGGGCGAGCGCGACGTCGGCGTCCCGGCGGCCCATCCGCCCGGCGGCCTCGGACATGGCCGCGACCCGGCCCGGGTCGGCGAGCACGGGCAGCAGGTTCCGCGCGATCCAGTCGGGCGACAGGTCGGCGTTGTCGACGAGCATCCCGCCGCCGCCCGCGACGATCGGCTCGGCGTTCAGCCGCTGCTCGCCGTTCCCGATCGGCAGCGGCACGTACACCGCGGGCAGCGCGACCGCGGCCAGCTCCGCGCAGGTCATCGCGCCCGCGCGGCACATGGCCATGTCGGCGGCGGCGTAGGCGAGGTCCATCCGGTCGCAGTACGGGATCGTGACGTACTGCGGGCCGCCGGACGCGGGCTCGGGCTCCTCGGTGTTCTTCGGCCCGACGATGTGCAGCACCTGGATGCCCGCCTGCCGGAAGTACGGCGCGGCGGCCACCGCGGCCTGGTTCAGCGACCGGGCGCCCTGCGAGCCGCCGAAGATCAGCAGGGTGGGCAGGTCGGGCAGCAGGCCGAAGTAGGACCGCGCCTTGTCGCCCGTCGCGAGCCGGTCGAGCGTGGCGATGTCGCGGCGCAGCGGGATGCCGACGAAGGTCGCGTTCGGCAGCGGGGAGTCGGCGTGCGAGACCGCGACGTGCTCGGTGAACCGGGCGCCGAGCTTGTTGGCGAGGCCCGGCTTCGGGTTCGCCTCGTGGACGATGATCGGCACCTTGCGCTTGCGCGCGGCGAGGTACCCGGGGGTCGCGACGTAGCCGCCGAACCCAACCAGCACGTCCGCCCGCGCCTGGTCGAGGACGGCCGCCGCCGCGTTGATCGCCCCGCGCAGCCGGCCGGGGACCGACAGCAGTTGCGGGGTCAGCGTGCGGGGCAGCGGCACCGGCGGGATGAGCGCGAGCTCGTAGCCCCGCTGCGGGACGAGCCGGGTCTCCAGCCCCCGTTCCGTGCCGAGGCAGACGATCCCGACGTTCGGGTCGTTGCGCCGCAGCGCGTCCGCGAGGGCCAGGGCGGGCTCGATGTGTCCGGCGGTGCCGCCGCCGGCCAGGACAACCCTCATGCTCGTTGACAACTCCTCAGCGTGTTCAGAAGGGGGGATTCAGCGCCGTGCCAGACCCAGCCAGCTTAGAGCCCTCACGACCGGTCCGGGGCCCCGTGCGGAGAGTGCCTGCCGCGCGCCGGGCTCGCGCTTCGCGAACGCGAGCAGCATCCCGAGCGCGAACAGGCTCGGGATGAGCGCCGAGCCGCCGTAGGACACGAGCGGGAGCGGGATCCCCGTGATGGGCAGCACGCCGATGACGGCGCCGATGTTCACGACCGCCTGCACGACCAGCCAGGCGGTGGCCCCGGCGGCGGCGAGGCGGGTGAACGGGTCCTTCACCCGGCGGGCGATCCGCAGGCCCGCGTAGGCGAGCAGGCCGAACAGGCCGAGGACGACGAGCGTCCCGACCAGGCCGAACTCCTCCCCGACGATGGCGAAGATGAAGTCGGTCTCGGCGTGCGGGAGGAAGTCCCACTTGGCGCGGCCCTCGCCGAGGCCCGTCCCGAACAGGCCGCCGGACGCGACCGCGTACAGCCCCTGCGTGCCCTGGTAGTTGGTCGTGAGCTGGTTCCCGGACGGGTCGAGGAACCCGGTGAGGCGCTGCATCCGGTACGGCTCGACGACGATGAGGATCGACACGAGCAGGCACACCAGCCCGGCGATGCCGACGAACAGGCGTCCCGGCGCGCCGACGACCCACAGCAGGCCGAGGAAGATGGTGAGCAGGACGAGGGTCGTCCCGAGGTCGCTGCCCAGCATCACCAGCAGGACCAGCGCGCCCGCGCCCGGCATCAGCGGGACGAGCAGCGGCCGCCACTCGGTGAGCTGCCCGAGCCGCTCCTTGCGGGCGAGCAGGTCGGCGCCCCACAGCACGAGCGCGAGCTTCGCCAGCTCCGACGGCTGGATCTGCACCGGGCCGAGGTCGACCCAGCGGGTCGCGCCGCCCGCGCTGCGCCCGAGCCCGGGGATCAGGACGAGCCCCAGCGCGACGACCGACAGCAGCAGCAGCGGGTAGGCCAGCGCGCGGAACGTCTTCACCGGCAGCCGGGACGCGACCCACATCGCGGGCAGCCCGATCGCCATCCACACGGCCTGCTTCTGGAACAGCGTGTACGCCGACCCGGTCTCCTGGAGCTGCTTGACGCTCGACGCCGACAGCACCATCGTCAGCCCCAGCGCGAGCAGCATCACCGAGCAGCCCAGCACCAGGTAGTAGGACGTGAGGGGACGGTCGAGCAGCCCGACGGCGGCGACCACCTGCTCCCGCGGCCCCGGACGTCCGCCGCTCCCCTCCCCGGTCGCGGCGGCCACGGCTAGTCCGCGTCCCGCGCCGCCGCGGCGCCGCCCGGCCCCGGCCGCACCGGGCCGCCGGCCGCGCGGCGCGCGTCGGCGAGCCGCCCGACGGCCGCGATGAACGCGTCGCCGCGCGCCGGGTAGTCGGTGAACATGTCGAAGGACGCCCCGACGGGCGCGAGCAGCACGGTGTCCCCGGGGCGGGCGAGCCCGGAGGCTTCGGTCACGACGCGGTCCATCGCCCCAGTGTCGGTGTCGGGGACGTCCACGACCGGGACATCCGGGGCGTGTCGCGCGAGAGCCTCGGCGAGCCGGTGCCGGTCGCGCCCCATCAGCACGGCGCCGCGCAGCCGCCCGGCGCACGAGCGGACGAGGTCGTCGACGTCCAGGCCCTTGAGCAGGCCGCCCGCGATCCACACGACGTTGCGGTAGGCGGCGAGGGACGCGGCGGCCGCGTGCGGCTGCGTCGCCTTGGAGTCGTTGACGTAGGCGACGCCCGCGACGTCCGCGACGTGCTGGATGCGGTGCGGGTCGGGGACGAACGCGCGCAGCCCGTCCCGGACCGCGTCGGCCGGCACCCCGAACGCGCGGGCGAGCGCGGCGGCGGCGAGCGCGTTCGCGACGTTGTGCGGCGCGAACGGGCGGACGTCGCCGAGCGCGGCCACCTCCACGGCCTGGGTGCCCGGGTCGCCGGTGAAGGCGCGGTCGACCAGCAGCTCCTCGACGACGCCGAACTCGCCGGGACGCGGCACCCGCAGGGTGAAGCCGACCCGCCGCGCCACGCCCTCGGCGCGCTCGGCGAGCGCCGTGGACGTGTCGTCGTCGGCGTTGAACACGGCGACGCAGCCCTCCGCGAAGATCGTGGACTTGGCGGCGACGTAGGCCTCCATCGAGCCGTGCCAGTCGAGGTGGTCGGGCGCGACGTTCAGCACCGCGGCGGCGAACGGGCGGATCGAGCTCGACCAGTGCAGCTGGTAGCTCGACAGCTCCACGGCGAGGACGTCGTACGGCTCGGAGACGGCCTCCACGATCGGCGTCCCGACGTTGCCGACCGCGAGGGCCTTGTACCCGGCGGCGGTGAGCATGGACGCGAGCATCCGGACGACGGTGGTCTTGCCGTCCGTCCCGGTGATGGCGAGCCAAGGCGCGGGCCCATCCCCTCCGGGGGGACGACCCCCCGGACCCCCCGGGCCGCCGTCGGCGGTGATCCTCGCTCCGCTGCGGTCACCGCCGTCGGGCCGCAGCCGCCACGCAAGCTCGACCTCGCCGATGATCTCGATCCCGGCGGCCGCGGCGGCGGCGAGCAGCGGGGTGTCGGGACGCCAGCCCGGCGACGTCACCACCAGCTCGGTGCCCGCGGGCAGGGTGTCGCCGTCGCCGAGCCGCACGTCGACCCCGAGGGCCTCCAGCTCGGCGGTGCGGCCGCGCTGCGCCGCGTCGTCGCGGGCGTCCACGGCGGTGACGCGGGCGCCGTGCGCGGCGAGCACGCGGGCGGCGGCCCGGCCGGACACGCCGAGCCCGGCGACGCAGACGGCGCGGCCCGCGAAGGCGCTCCCGGCGGACGCGCCGCCGGCGGAAGGGCGGTCGGTCACTTCTTCGGCATCCATTCCAGGTAGAACAGGCCGATGCCGATCGCGACGAACAGCGCGGACATCAGCCAGAAGCGCACCACGATCGTCGTCTCGGCCCAGCCGGACAGCTCGAAGTGGTGCTGCAGCGGGGCCATCTTGAACACGCGTTTCTTGGTCAGCTTGAACCCGCCGACCTGGATGATCACCGACAGCGTGATCATCACGATCAGCCCGCACAGGATGGCGAGCAAGAACTGCGTCCGGGTGAGGATCGCGAGGCCGACCAGGACGCCGCCGAGGGCCAGCGAGCCGGTGTCGCCCATGAAGATCTTCGCGGGCGGCGCGTTCCACCACAGGAAGCCGAACACGCCGCCGAGCACGCCCGCGGCGACGACCGCGAGGTCGAGGGGGTCGCGGACGCTGTAGCAGTTCGGCGCGAGGGCGAAGTCGGTGCAGCTGTTACGGAGCTGCCAGTTCCCGATGATGACGTAGGCGGCGAGCACCATCCCGGCCGGGCCCGCGGCGAGGCCGTCCAGCCCGTCGGTGAGGTTCACGCCGTTGGACATGGCCGCGATGAGCAGCAGCGCCCACACCACGAACAGGTACGGGCCGATCGAGGGGCCGAAGTCGCGCAGGAAGGACAGGTGGGGGTCGGCGGGGGTGATGTCGTAGCCGTTCGGGAAGTTCAGCGAGCCGACCGCGAACACCACCCCGACGAGGATGATGCCGATCATCTTGGCGCCGCTGCGCAGGCCGAGGCTGCGCTGCTTGAACACCTTGATGTAGTCGTCCACGAACCCGACGAGGCCGAGGCCGGTCATCAGGAACAGGACGAGGACGCCGGAGATCGTCGGCTCGGTCCCGGTGAACAGGTGCGCGGCGGCGTACCCGACGAGCGAGCCGACGATGAAGACCGTCCCGCCCATCGTGGGGGTGCCGCGCTTGTTGAGGTGCGCCTCCGGGCCCTCGTCGCGGATCATCTGCCCGTAGCCGAGCCGCTGGACGATCCGGATCCACACCGGCGTCCCGACCATCACGAAGATCAGCGCGACCCCTGCCGCGATGATGATGTTGGTCATCGGGCGCCGCCCTTCTGGGGGACGACCCCCAGACCCCCGGGCCGGGGGCCCGACGATCCTCGCTTCGCTGCGGTCATCGGGCTGTCCTTCTCTGGGGGACGCCCCCCAGACCCCCGAGACCGGCCGCCCGACGATCCTCGCTTCGCTGCGGTCATCGGGCGCCCTCCGCGAGGATCGCTTCGGCGACCCGTTCCAGTCCGGCCACCCGGGAGCCCTTGACCAGCACGACGTCCGGCGGCGCGAGCCGCCCGCCGATCGCGGTCACCGCCGCGCCGACGTCATCCACCTGCACGCACTCTCCCGTCCATGACCCCACCCGCGCCGCTCCGTCCGCGATCGGCGCGGCGTTCGCGCCGACGACGACGAGCCCGGCGAGCCCGCACCGCGCGGCGTGCTCACCGATCTTGGCATGCTCGGCCGGGGACGAGTCTCCCAGTTCGGCCATCTCGCCCAGGACGGCGAACGCGCGGCGGCCCCGGGCCATGTGCGCGAGGACGTCCAGCGCGGCGCGCGTCGAGTCGGGGTTCGCGTTGTAGGCGTCGTTCACCACGGTCACCCCGTCGGCCCGCTCGGTGACCTCCATCCGCCACCGGCTCACCGGCACGGCCTCCGCGAGGCCCGCGGCGATCTCCGCCGTGCCCATCCCGGTCGCGCGCGCGGCGGCCGCCGCGGCGAGCGCGTTCGGGACGGCGTGCGCGCCGTGCAGCCGCAGCGCCACCGGCGCGGACCCCTCCGGCGTGACCAGCGTGAACCGGGGCCGGCCCTGGTCGTCGAGGCTCTCGTCCTCCGCGCGGACGGTCGCGTCCGCCGACCGGCCGAACGTGACGACCGTCCCGGCGGTGCGGGACGCCATCGCGGCGACCAGGGGGTCGTCGGCGTTGAGCACGGCGGTGCCGCCCGGCGGCAGCGCCTCGACGATCTCGCCCTTGGCGCGGGCGATGTTCTCCCGGCCGCCGAACTCGCCGACGTGCGCGGTGCCGACGTTCAGCACCACCGCCACGTCCGGCCGCGCGATCCCGGTCAGGTAGGCGATGTGACCGATCCCACGCGCGCCCATCTCCAGGACGAGGCGCCGCGTCTCCGCGTCGGCGCGCAGCACGGTCAGCGGCAGCCCGATCTCGTTGTTGAACGACCCGGGCGGGAAGATCGTCGGCCCGGCCCGCTCCGCGAGCAGCCCGATGAGGTCCTTCGTGGACGTCTTGCCCGCCGACCCGGTGACCGCGACGACGGTCACGTCGGGCAGCCGGTCGAGGACGCCGCGGGCGAGCCGCCCGAGCGCCTCCTGGACGTCGTCGACGACCACGCACGGCCCGTCCACCGGGCGCTGCGCGAGCACCGCCGCCGCACCGGCGGCGAACGCGGCGGGCGCGAAGTCGTGCCCGTCCGCGCGCTCGCCCTTCAGCGCGACGAACAGCGCCCCCGGCCCGGCCGCGCGGGAGTCGATCACCACGGGACCGCGCACGACGGCGTCCGGGGGCCCGTGGCGCCCGCCCCCCGTGATCTCCGCGATCGCCGACAGCGGAAGTGGGATCACGCCTGCGTCCCGTCCCCTCTTGTCCCTCTCGGATGGCGGCTCGAACGGCGGCGGAGCGCATCCCGGACGACCTCGCGGTCGTCGAACGGGTGCACCACGCCCGCGACGTTCTGGCCCTGCTCGTGCCCCTTGCCCGCGACGACGAGAACGTCGCCGCGGCGCGCCCGGGCCACGGCCAGCTCGATCGCGGCGGCGCGGTCCGGCTCGACCACGATGTGCGCGCGGTCGGACCGCGGCACCTTGAGCCCGCCCTCGACCATAGCGGCGAGGATGGCGAGCGGGTCCTCCGACCTCGGGTTGTCGCTCGTGAAGTACGCCCTGTCAGCGAGCAGCGCCGCGGCCTCCCCCATCAGGGGGCGCTTGCCCCGGTCGCGGTCGCCGCCGCAGCCGAGCACGACGGTCAGCTCGCCCTCGGTGACGGGGCGCAGCGCGTTCAGCACGGCCTCGACGGCGCCCGGTTTGTGCGAGTAGTCGACGAGGGTGACGAACTCCTGGCCCTCGTCCACCCGCTCCAGCCGTCCCGGCACGCCCGGCAGGGACGCGACCCCGCGGACGGCGGTCTGCAGCGGGATGCCCGCCTCCACCAGCGCCACGATCGCGGCGAGCGCGTTCGCGACGTTGAACGGCCCGGCGAGCCCGACCGCCCCGTCCGCCTCGATGCCGCCGGGGCCGACGACGCGGAACACGCTGCCGTCCGCGCCGACCCGGACGTCCTCGGCGCGCCAGTCGGCCGCCGGGTCGCCGGACGCGGAGAACGTCGTCGTCGGCACGGTCGCGATCTCCAGCAGCTCGCGGCCGTGGTGGTCGTCGAGGTTCACGACGCCGACGCGCGAGTACTCCGGCGTGAACAGCTTCGCCTTCGCGTGGAAGTAGTGCTGCATCGTCGGGTGGTAGTCGAGGTGGTCCTGCGAGAGGTTCGTGAACACCGCGACCTCGTAGGTGGCTCCGCCGACCCGCCCCTGCGCCAGCGCGTGGCTGGACACCTCCATCGCGGCCGCGCCGACGCCCCGCTCCCGCATCATCGCGAGCAGCGCGTGCAGGTCGGTCGCCTCCGGCGTGGTCAGCGCGCTCGGCACCCGGTCGCCGCCGACGCGGATCTCGACGCCGCCGACCAGGCCCGTCTCGATCCCGGCGGCGCGCAGGCCCGCCTCCAGCAGGAAGACGGTGGTGGTCTTGCCGCTCGTCCCGGTGACGCCGATCAGCGTGAGGTCGTGTCCCGGCTCCCCGTACACCCAGGACGCGGCGGCGCCGAGCCGGGCCCGGACGTCCGCCACCGCCAGCACCGGCAGCCCGGTCGCCGCGGCCCGGTCGTAGCCGTCCGGGTCGGTGAGGACCGCGACCGCGCCCGCCTCCGCCGCCTGCGCCGCGAACTGGGCGCCGTGCGCGCGGGCGCCGGGCAGCGCCGCGTACACGTCGCCGGGGCGCACCGCCCGCGAGTCGTGGGTGATGCCCGTCGCGGACACGTCGTCCCAGCCGTCCGGCTCGATCCCGAGGAGCGCCGCGAGCCCGGTCAGCGGACGGGCCGGATTGGTGGTGGGACGCATGACGTCACTTTCGGTACGAGCGGAACGGGACGGTTTATGCACGGGTCGTGGTGGGCTCACAGGCGAGGAGAGTACTCGCTGCGGTCAGTCTCGGGCGTAGATCTCGACGGTAGGCGGCCTGCTCCCCGTCGGCGGGATCCGCTGGGACTGAAGCGCGAAGCTCATCACGTCCTTGAAGACGGGGGCCGCCGCATCGCCACCATAGTGGCTGCCCCGTTTCGGGTTCTGCAGGACGACCTGCACGACCAGGCGCGGATCGTCCGCCGGGGCGAACCCGGCGAAGGACGCGGTGTAGCCGCCGCCCTTGTAGCAGCCGCAGCGCGGGTTGACGATCTGGGCGGTGCCGGTCTTGCCCGCGACGCGGTAGCCCTCGATCTGCGCCTTCGGCGCGGTGCCCTCGACGGTCGGGACGCCCTCCAGCATGTCGCTGATCTGCCGGGCCGTCCGCGCGCTGATCACCTGGGCGCGGCGCGGCGCGGGCGCCGGGGTGAACCGGTCGTCGTCGCCCACGGTGCCCTCGACGAGGGTGGGCGCGACGCGGACGCCGCCGTTCGCGATCGTCGCGTACACGCTCGCCATCTGCACGGCGTTCACCGACATCGACTGCCCGAACGCGATCGGGTAGCGGTCGACGCCGGACCACTTCGCGGGCGCGCTCAGCAGGCCGGGCGTCTCCCCCGGCAGCGGCAGGCCGGTCTTCTGCCCGAACCCGAAGTCGCGCATCGTCTGGTAGAGCCGCTGCGCGGAGATGCTCTCGCTGGCGAGGATGGTGCCGACGTTGCTGGACTTGGCGAGCACCCCCGCGAACGTCAGCCGCTCCGGCGCGTGGCGGTGCGAGTCGTTGAACACGCGGTCGTACTTGCTGATCCGGTCGGGGACGGTGTAAGGCGTGTGCGGCGTGACGCCGCCGTGCTCCATGACGGCGGCGGCCGTGACGACCTTGCCGGTGCTGCCCGGCTCGTACGCCTCCTGCACCAGCGGGCTGCCCCACAGCCGCCGGTCGGACCGGCCGTAGCTGTTCGGGTCGAAGCCGGGCGCGGACGCCATGGCGAGGAGCCGCCCGGTGCGCGGGTCCATGACGACGACGCTGCCGCTCTGCGACCGCGTCGCCCGCACCTGCTTCTCGATCGCCTGCTGCGCCATGAACTGGAGGTCGCGCTGCAGGGTGAGCCGCACGCCGTGGCCGGGCTTGGACGGGACCTTCTGGTCCTCCCCCATCGGGATGTGCTGACCCTCCGGGCTGATCTCGACCCGCTGCCAGCCCCCGCGCCCGGCGAGCACGCCGTTCAGCGAGCTCTCCAGCCCGGCGGCGCCGTTCCCCGTGTCGTTCACGAAACCTATGACGCCCGCGGCCAGTGAATCGTTGGGGTATTCGCGGCGGTATTCCAGGCGCGTCCCGATACCGGGCAGGTCCCACGAGATGATCAGCCGGGCCTGGTCGGGCCGGACGCCGTGCGCCACGTACACGAACCGGGTGCGCGGCTTGCTGATCTGCTTCAGCACGGTCGCCGGGTTCAGCCCGAGCGTCGGCGCCAGCGCGTTGACGACCTGCTGCCGCCGCTCCGGCTTGATGAGGGTCGGGTCGGCGGTGATCGCCCGCGCCTCCACCGTCATGGCGAGGGGGTGGCCCTGCGCGTCGGTGATGTCGCCGCGGACGGCGGGCAGCTCGATCCGCTGGAGCCGCGTCAGCATCGCCTGCGCGGTGTACTTGCCGGACTCGATCGTCTGGAGCTGGACGAGCCGTCCCGCGAACAGCGACAGCACGAACGCGATGACGAGCAGGCCGACGTTCAGCCGCTTGAGCGGGTCGCGCCGGTGGAAGGGGACGCGGGGCTTCGGGGGGCGGCTCGGGGGCCGCCGTCCCGCTCCCGGACGCGGACCGCGCGGCCCGCCGCCCCCGCCCTTCGGCCGCGCGGGGGCGGCGCGCACCGTCCCGCCCATGCCGGACGCGGCCGCCTTCCGCTGCGGCGCCTTCTTGTCCCGCCCGGTCTGCGCGCTCTTACGCGCCGCCACCTTCTGCTTTTGCGCAGCGTCCTTCCGCGGAGTCTCTTTCCGCGCCGTTTCCTTCCGCGCTGTTTCCTTCCGCGGCGTCTCTTTCCGCGCGGTCTCATTGCGGGCGGTGTCCTTGCGCGTCGTCTCCTTGCGCGGCGCGTCCTTGCGGGGCCTTTCCTTGGGGGGCGTGTCCTTGCGCGGCGCGTCCTTGCGGGGCACGGGGATCATGCCGCTGCGCGCGGGACGGCGAGCGGCGCTGCCCTTCGCGCCCGGCCGTCCCGCGCCGTCCGAGCCGCGTCCGCGGCCGGGCGGAGGCCCGGGGGTCCCGCGTCCCGGCCGTTTTGTCACCGTGCCCCCCGCTCCTCGCCGCGCCCGCTCACGGCGCTCCGGTTCCGGCCCCGGCGAGCACGGACGGCGGCACGCCGTCGCCCGGCACCACGGTCCCGGGCACGCCGACGACGCCCGCCGCGCCCGCCGCCGCGGCGGCCTCGCGCGGGACGGGCTGGATCGTGCCGCCCCCCGCCCGCCCGGTGTCGGGGTTGAAGAAGGCCATCCCGCCGGGCTGCTTCATGCCGAGCGCCTTCGCCTTGTTCGACAGCCCCTCCGGCGAGCCGCCGCGGGCGATGTCCGCCTCGTACGCCTGCCGCTGCTGTTCGAGCTGCTTGTTGCTCTGCTGGAGCCGCGACAGCGTGAACGCGTCCTTCGCGAGGACGGTGTTCAGCAGCAGCAGGCTGACCAGGGCGCCGCCGAGCAGCCCGACGATGAGCAGCACGAACGGCGCGCGCGGCGCGGCCCGCCGCGCCGCCGCCGGCCGCGCCGCTCCCGTGGCCGGGGCCCGCTTCGCCGCGGGCTTGGTAGCGGGCTTGGTCGTGGTCTTGGGACCGGTCTTGGCGGCGGGTTTGGTCGTCGTCTTCGCGGGCTTGGTCGTGGCGGGCTTGGTCGTCGTGCCGGGCGTGGTCGTGGGGGCGCCGGCGGCGGCCCGGTTCCGCACGGCCGCGGGCTCGGCGGCCGTCCGCCGGACCCGCTTCGCCTTGCCCTTCGCGGGCCGCGTACTAATCGTCGTCATGTCGCCGTGCCTTTCTGGGGGCGACCCCCAGGCCCCCGGGGCGGGGCCCCGAAGCTCCTCGCTTCGCTGCGGTCATCGGGCCTCCCGGACGCGCTCGGCAGCGCGGAGCCGCACTGATCCGGCCCGTGGGTTGGTCGTGGTCTCCTCGTCGGACGGCAGTTCCGCCCCGCGTGTCAGAAGCCGGAACCTCGGTTCGTGTTCGGGCAGCGGGACGGGCAGGTCCGGCGGGGTGGTGTCGGCCGCCTGGGCGGCGAGGACGCGCTTGGTGAGGCGGTCCTCCAGGGAGTGGTAGCTGAGCACGGCGACCCGGCCGCCGACCGGGAGCGCGTCCAGCGCGGCGGGCAGCGCCCGGCTCCAGATCTCCAGCTCGCCGTTCACCTCGATGCGCAGCGCCTGGAACGTGCGCTTGGCCGGGTTGCCGCCGGTGCGGCGGGTCGCGGCCGGGATGGACGTGCGCACCAGGTCGGCGAGCCGCCGGGTGGACTCCAGCGGCGCCCGCTCGCGCTCGCGGACGATCGCCGCCGCGATGCGCTGGGCGAAGCGCTCCTCGCCGTACTCGCGCAGGATGCGGGCGAGCTCCGCGGGCGGGTACCCGTTGACGACCTCCGCCGCGGTGAGCCGCTGGGTGCGGTCCATCCGCATGTCGAGGGGCGCGTCGTAGGAGTAGGCGAAGCCCCGCTCGCCCTCGTCGAGCTGCGGGGAGGAGACGCCGAGGTCGAACAGGACGGCGTCCACCGCGGGGACGCCGAGCCGGCGGAGCACCGCCGGGATCTCGTCGTAGACGGCGTGCTCGAGCGTGACGCGGTCGCCGAACGGGGCGAGCCGCCGGGCCGATCGCTCCAGCGCCGTGGTGTCGCGGTCGAGGCCGATGAGCCGGAGCCGCGGGACCTCCCGCAGCATGGCCTCGGCGTGGCCGCCCATGCCGAGCGTGGCGTCGAGGTACACGGGGTCGCGGCCGGTGACGGCGAGCGCCGCGGGGGCGAGGATCGCGAGGACGCGGTCGAGCATGACCGGCACGTGGCCGCTCGCGGGCCCCCGGTTCTCGGGCGCGTGGTCTCCCACGTCCATGGTTCACCCCCAGTGCTGTTGCCACCTAGCTCGCGGACTGCGTGGCATCGCCGGCCGGACGACCGATTCCGAACCCCCCGGCGGCGGCCTCGCCCGGCCAGGTCCCCATCCGCTGCCCTGGAGGAAGTTTCACCGCGACGTTGCGCGGGGGTCGCCGCCTGGCGCCGGGGAAGCTGCGCCAGATGGCTAGGAGAGCGGCTGGAGACCTGGCCGAACGTGGGCCATTGCCGGTCATCGGACCGACGAGTCGTGTCTCAGAGGATCCCTGGCAACACCTCCTCCGAGACGTCGGAGAACGTCTCCTCCTCCTGCTCCAGGTAGGTCTCCCAGGCCTGGGCGTCCCAGATCTCCAAGCGCGTGTTGGCTCCGATGACGGCGCAGTCGCGGGTGAGCCCCGCGTACTTGCGCAGCGGCGGCGGGATCGTGACGCGGCCCTGTTTGTCGGGCACCTCGTCGGACGCGCTGGCGAAGAAGACCCGGCTGTAGCTCCGCACGGCCTTCTCGGTGACCGGTGCCGCACGCAGAGCCTCGGTAATCCG
Source organism: Actinomadura decatromicini (assembly GCF_008121305.1). NCBI lineage: Bacteria > Bacillati > Actinomycetota > Actinomycetes > Streptosporangiales > Thermomonosporaceae > Actinomadura > Actinomadura decatromicini. Next base: position 192,444 of record NZ_VSRQ01000004.1, read on the forward strand.
CTGGAACTCCGCCATGGGGAAGACGTACAGGCAGCGTTCCTGGCCCTTCGTGATCACCAATCCCCCCGACAGCTCCTCGCGGTACTTCGCCGGCAGGAACAGTCGTCCCTTGTCGTCGAGACGCGGTGAATGGGTGCCGAGGAACACCGGCCCCACCTCCCGCGCCGCATGGGTCGCTACCGCGCCCCACGGCGCCCCACTCTACTCCACTCTTCCCCACCGTCAACAAGAAAAACACGTTCCAGAGGCCGATTCTGCCGACGAATCCCCAGCTCAGAGGGGGTGGTGCCGGGTGGGGGCGCGGTGCGCGCCGTCCGCGCGCCGCGATCCGGGAAAACGGCCAGAAATGGTTCATCCGCCGTTCGCGCGGGGACCGGAACGGGGCCCGCGGCGGGAGCGCGCGAAGAGAACGTGGAGCGAAGTGGAGGGTTCACGAGGTTCGGCGGCCGATCCCGTGGAGCACAATGGGCTCGCGTTCACCATGAACATCGCGACGGGGCCGCCGACGACGTACTGTCGGTTGGACGAGCGCACGGAGCGCCGCACCGGCCGTGGGGCGGCCGGCCTTCGATTCGGGGGCCTTCGAGCAGACGTCCCGGCCGGACGGTTGAGGAGGGTTTGGTGGCAGTAGGCACGCACGGCGAGTCGTTCATGGAGACCGACCCCCCGTCCTCCCGCACTGCCAGGCGGGGCGGTCCGCCGCCCGCGGCGTCGGGGCCCGGCCTGGACGGCCTCGTCCAGGTCGCGAACAAGATCCGGGACGCGGTCGAGTCGGTGATCGAGGGCAAGCCCGCGGTCGTGCGGCTCGCGCTGACGGTGCTGCTGGCCGAGGGGCACCTGCTGATCGAGGACGTCCCCGGCGTCGGCAAGACGATGCTCGCCAAGGCGCTCGCGCGCTCGGTCGACTGCTCGGTGCGGCGCGTGCAGTTCACGCCCGACCTGCTGCCCAGCGACATCACCGGGGTCAGCGCCTACAACCAGGAGATGCGCGAGTTCGAGTTCAAGCCGGGCCCGGTGTTCGCCAACATCGTGGTCGGGGACGAGATCAACCGCGCGTCCCCGAAGACGCAGTCGGCGCTGCTGGAGTGCATGGAGGAGCGCCAGGTCACGGTGGACGGCACCACCTACGAGCTGGAGCCGCCGTTCATGGTGATCTCCACCCAGAACCCGGTCGAGATGGAGGGCACCTACCCGCTGCCGGAGGCGCAGCGCGACCGGTTCACCGCCCGCATCTCGATGGGCTACCCCGACCCGGCCGCCGAGATGGAGATGCTCGACACGCACGGGCAGGCGTCCCCGCTCGACCGGCTCAGCCCGGTGGCGCACGCGTCCGACGTCCGCGACCTGATCGAGGTGGTGCGCAGGCAGCACGTCTCGCAGGCCGTGCGGCAGTACGCGATCGACCTGGTCGGCGCCACCCGCGGGCATCCGGAGCTGCGGCTCGGCGCGTCGCCGCGGGCGACGCTGCACCTCGTGCGGGCCGCGCGGGCGTACGCGGCGCTCGACGACCGCGACTACGTCGTCCCCGACGACGTGCAGGACCTCGCCGTCCCCGTCCTCGCGCACCGGCTGCTGCCGACCGCGGAGGCGCAGGTCGACCGGCGCCGTCCCGAGCAGGTCGTGACCGACCTCGTGAAGCGCCTGCCGGTTCCGTCCCCTGGGAAGTGAGCGTTGAGACGAGCGCTGGGCGGCCTCACCACCCGCGGCCGGTCCTTCGTCGCGGCGGGCGCGACCGCCATCGTGTGCGCGTTCGTCCTCGGCGAGCGCGACCTGCTGCGCGCGGGCGTGCTGGTGCTGGCGCTCCCGCTGCTGTGCACGCTCGCCGTGTCGCGGACGCGGTACCGGCTGGCGTGCGCGCGGCGGCTCGACCCGCCGCGGCTGCCGGTCGGCCGCGAGTCCCGCGTCGACCTGCGGCTGGAGAACGTGTCCCGGCTGCCGAGCGGGCTGCTCATGGTGGAGGACCGGGTGCCCTACGCGCTCGGCGGGCGGGCCCGGTTCGTCCTCGACCGGATCGAGCCGCACGGCCGGCGTGAGCTCGGCTACCGCATCCGCTCCGACGTGCGCGGGCGCTACCGCGTCGGGCCGCTGACCGTCCGGCTCGCCGACCCGTTCGGGATGGTGGAGCTGGTCCGGTCGTTCAGCCTGTCCGACACGCTGACGGTGACGCCGGCGATCGTCGCGCTTCCCGCCGGGCGGCTGTCCGGCGCGTGGACGGGCGGCGGCGACAGCATCGCCCGCGCCGTGTCCGCCGCGGGCGAGGACGACGTGACCCCGCGCGAGTACCGGCACGGCGACGACCTGCGCCGCGTCCACTGGCGGTCGACGGCGCGGCACGGCGAGCTGATGGTCCGGCGGGAGGAGCAGCACTTCCAGAGCAGCGGGACGCTGTTCCTCGACACCCGCCGCAGCGCGCACTGGGGCGACGGGCAGGGCGGGTCGTTCGAGCAGGCGGTGTCGGCGACCGCGTCGGTCGGGGTGCACCTCGTCCGGACGGGGATGAACCTGCGCTACGTCACCGACATGGGCGAGGCGCTCCCGGCCACGCCGTCGGAGGGCGCGTTCGAGGGCCTGCTGCTGGACGCCCTCGCGGTGGCCCGGCGGTCGTCGTCGCGGTCGCTGTCGGCGGGCGTCACCGCGCTGCGCGCCGGGGCGGGCGGGGCGCGCGAGGGCGACGGGCTGGTCGTCGCGGTGTTCGGCGTCCTGTCCCGGGACGAGGCGCGGGCGGTCGCGGCGACGCGGCGCGGCGCCGGGACGTGCGTCGCCGTCCTCGTCGAGGGCCGGCAGGCGCGGGGCGCCGCGCCCGGCACCGGGACCGGCGACGAGCCGTCCGCGGAGTCGGCGGCGGGGCTGCTGCGCGCGGGCGGCTGGCGGGTGGTGACGGTCCGGACGGCGGCGGAGCTGGCCGGGGCGTGGGGACGGGCCGGACGGACCGGCGAGGACTTCGTCAAGGGCGGCGCATGAGATTCCGGATCACGGTGATGGCGGGCGTCGCGACGCTCGCCGGCTCCCTCGGCCTCTACCCGCTGTTCGAGCGGAGCGGCTGGTTCTGGGCCGGGTTCGGCGCGGTGCTCGCGGTCGGCGGCGCCGGGCTGCTGGCCCGGCGGCTGCGCCTGCCCGCCCTGGTCAACCTGCTGTTCGGGCTGGTCGGGCTGCTGCTCTATCTGAACCTCGCGTACGCGCCGGGCGAGTCGTGGTTCGTGCTGCCGTCGCCCGCGTCGGTGCGGCACCTCGTCGACCTCGGCGAGAACGGCTGGCTCGCGGCGAACCGGTACGCGGCGCCCGTCCCGCTGCTGCCCGGCATCGAGCTGCTGGTCGCGGCCGGGGTCGGGCTGGTCGCCGTGCTGGTCGACCTGCTCGCGGTGCGGCTGCGCCGCGCCGCGCCCGCCGGGCTGCCGCTGCTCGCGATGTACAGCGTGCCCGCCGCGGTCCGCGAGGACGGCGTGAACTGGCTGGCGTTCGGCGCGGGCGCGTTCGGCTTCCTCGCCCTGCTGATGGCGGACGCCCGCGAGCAGGTCGGCGGCTGGGGGCGCATGGTCACCTCCTACCACCGCCAGCGCGAGGTGCCGCTCGCGGGCGCGGCGCCGCCGGAGGAGCCGCCGGTCCGGCCGGACGCGGCGGCGCTCGCCGCGACCGGCCGCCGGATCGCGCTCGGCGCGGTCGCCGTGGCGGTGCTCGTGCCCGCGGCCGTGCCGGGGCTCCAGCCGCGCGGGATGCTCGGCATGGGCGGCGGCCCGGGCGGCGGCACGCAGACGGTCACCACGCCCGACCCGCTGGTCAGCCTGAAACGGGAGCTGACCCGGCTGGACGACTCGATCGTCCTCACCTATAAGACCGACGACCCGGACGGCCCCGACTATCTCCGCCTCTACGCCCTCGACAAGTTCGACGGCGACCGGTGGACCTACAGCCCCCTGCAGAGCAGCGCGAAGGACCGGCTCGACGGCAAGGACCTCCCCGCCCCGCCCGGGCTGTCGGTCGCGTCCGTGCGCGAGGTGACGACCAGGGTGCACGTGCGGTCCGCGGTGAAGGACATGACGTTCCTGCCGGTGCCGTACGCGCCGTCCCGCGTGTCGGTCAAAGGAGACTGGCGGGTGCACGGCCCGTCGCTGATGCTGTACTCGCTGCGCGACTCCGCGGGCGGCCGCGACTACACCGTGCGCAGCCTGCGGGCGCGGCCGACGTCCGCGCAGCTCGCCGCCGCGGGCACCTACCCGGCCGAGGTCGTCGCGCACTACACCGCGGTGCCGCGGAACGTCCCGCCGCAGGTGAGGCAGCTCGCGCAGCAGATCACCGCCGGGTCGTCGTCGGCGCTGGCGCAGGCGGTGCGGCTGCAGCGCTGGTTCACCCAGACCGGCGGGTTCAGCTACGACCTGAAGGCGCCCGCGCCGCAGCGCGGCGGCGACCTCGCCGACTTCCTGCTGCACAGCAGGCGCGGCTACTGCGAGCAGTTCGCCGCGTCGATGGCGCTGATGGCGCGGATCCTCGGCATCCCGTCCCGGGTCGCGATGGGCTACACGCCGGGCAGCGAGGTCCGGCCGGGCGAGTGGGTCGTCCGGTCGCGGGACGCGCACGCCTGGCCCGAGCTGTACTTCGAGGGCTCCGGATGGGTGCGGTTCGAGCCGACCCCGGCGGGCGCGGCGGGGCAGGGCACCGCGGTCGCGCCCGGCTACAGCCTCCCGGCGGTCAGCGCCGGCGGCGGGTCGGAGAGCAGCACCGCAGAGACGCCGGACACCTCGTCCCCGACCGACACCGACTCGCCGTCACCGTCACCGTCCGCACGGCACCGCAACGACGAGGGCGGCGAGGAGGCCGCAGCCGGACAGGACGGCGAGAAGGGCGGGTTCACCGCCGCGCCCTGGGTCGCGGGGACGGTGCTGGTCCTGCTCCTGCTGGCCGTCCCGATGGGGCTGCGGATGTTCACGCGCCGCCGCCGCTGGGCCGCGCTGACGTCGCCGCCGAAGCCGAGCCCCAGGGCGCCCGCCCGGGCGGCGGCGCCGGACCCGGCGGCGGGGGCGGCGCACGCGGCATGGCGGGAGATGCGCGCCGACGCTCTCGACCACGGGCTCGAATGGCGGGCGAGCGACTCGCCGCGCGCCACCGCGCGGCGGCTCGGCGAGCTGCTGGAGCTGGACGCGGCGGGCGCGCAGGCCCTCACCCGCATCGCCCGCGCCGAGGAGCTGGCCCGGTACTCGCTGTCGCGTCCCGCCGAGCCGCCGGAGCGGCTGCGCGCGGACGTCCGCACGGTCCGCGAGGCGTTCGCCGCGTCGGTCGGCCGCCGCGCCCGCTGGCGGGCCCGGCTGCTGCCGCCGTCGACGATGACGCAGACCGGGACGGCGCTGCGGACGGCGGGCAACCGGGTGCTGGACGTCACCGCCCGTCTCAACGACCTGCCCGCCCGCCTCCGCCGCCGGTAGCGCGGGGCCCGGGAAAGAAGCGGGAAAGAGCGGGAAAGAGTTCGTCCCGGCCCGCGCGGTGCGATCCGCGTACGGCCGGGACGGGAGAATGCCGTGGCCCCGTCGGCTCCGGGCTGTCGCCTCGGTGGTCTGCCGGCTTCGGTCAGTCGCCTTCGGTGCGGCGCCGCCAGCGCTCTTCCATGCGCTCCATGAATCCGGCCTTGGCGGGCCTGGACGACCGTCCGCCGCCGCCTCCCCCTCCGCCTCGGGCGGCGGGCTCGGTGCCGATTCCGGTCATCCGCTTCCAGCTCGTCAGCGCCCAGACGCAGCAGGCGACCATGAGCAGGAAGCCGGTCACGCTGACCGCGATGGTGACGGACCCCTGGTTGATCACGAGGCCGGCCATCAGGGCGCCGACGCCGACGACGAAGCCGAAGGCCGCCTTGACGATCCGCCGCTTGTAGTGGACCTGCGGGTTCGTCGAGCGGACCGCGTGAGCGAACTTGGGATCCTCGGCGTACAAGGCCGATTCGATCTGTTCGAGCATGCGCTGCTCGTGCTCAGAGAGCGGCACGGCACCTCCCAACGACAGCCCCGCGACGGGGTCTCCGATGCAGGACGCGAACGTCAACGGTGATATGCCCAGAATACGAGCACTGTCGAGCGTACGAAAGCGAACGGCCCGTCGAGGGCCCCGCGCCGGTCACCCCACAGCCATCTTTCATCGCGTCCCGTCCCTGCCGTCACGTCCGTCACCGGGCTCCGCGCGCCGGACCAGCGCGGCGGGGCGGACCGCGCCGCTGCCGAACCGGTGCGCGACCTGGTCCATGGCTCGCTCGGCCTCACGCCAGCCGTGTTCGGGCTCGTCAAAGGTGAGCTGACGGGGGGCCTCGCCGGCGGGGCGGAGGTTCTCGACCCGCACCCCGACCAACCTCAGTCGTACCCGTTCCAGGCCCGCCCCCTCATAGAGCTCGCGGGCTGTGACATAGATCACACGGGCGAGATCGGTGGGCTCGGCGAGCGTCCGCGCGCGGGTGATCGTCTTGAAGCTGGCCATCCGCAGTTTGACGCTGACCGTGCGGCCCGCGTTCCCGCCGGCGCGGAGCCGCGCGCCGACCTTCTCCGAGAGGCGCAGCAGCTCCCGGCGGATGACCTCCGGGTCGTCGACGTCGGTGTCGAACGTCTCCTCGGCGCCGATGCTCTTGTCGGGGGTGTGCGGGACGACCTCGCGCGGGTCGCGTCCCCACGCCAGCTCGTGCAGGTGCGCGCCGAGCGCGTTGCCCAGCTCCCGCTGCAACGTGGCGGGCGGGACCTCGGCGAGCTGGCCGACCGTCCGCAGGCCGAGCCGGGTGAGCGTCTGCTCCGTCCGCTCCCCCACGCCCCACAGCGCCGCGACGGGCAGCGGGTGCAGGAACCCGACGACGCCGTCCGCCGGGACGACGAGCAGCCCGTCCGGCTTGCACCGCGTGGACGCCAGCTTCGCGACGAACTTGGTGCTCGCGACGCCGACCGAGCAGGTGATGCCCTGCTGGTCGCGGACCTGCTCGCGGATCAGCCGGGCGATCTCGGCGGGCCGGCCGAGCCGCCGCCCGGCGCCCGCGACGTCGAGGAACGCCTCGTCCAGCGAAAGCCCCTCGACCAGCGGCGTGACCGACCGGAAGATCTCGAACACGGCCGCGGAGACCCGCGAGTACTTGCCGTGGCTCACCGGCAGGACCACCGCTTGCGGGCAGAGCCGCCGCGCCCGCGTCATCGGCATCGCCGAGTGCACGCCGAACGTCCGCGCCTCGTAGGACGCCGCCGACACCACACCGCGCGGCCCGGCCCCGCCGACGATGACGGGACGCCCGCGCAGCTCGGGACGCTCCAGCAGCTCGACGCTGACGAAGAAGGCGTCCATGTCGACGTGCAGGATGTGGCAGCCGGTGTCGTCGGCGGGCGGGCCGGGCTGCGGCCCCGGCCGGTGAAGCTGCTGCTTGCGGCTCACGGCGTCATTCTGCTGGCTTGTCGGCCACAAGATGGAGCTGGGTGGCGAGGTCGCGCAAGACGGGGTGGACGGCCGCGGCCGACTCCAGCGCGATCAGCGCCTCGGCCGAGCCGGCGTCGCCGTCCAGCATGCCGCTCGGCACCAGGTCGGCGAAGATCCGCACGCCGTGCAGCTCGGCGACCCGCAGGCCCGCGCCGCGCACCAGCTCCGACAGCGTCTCCCTGGTGAAGCGGCGGGGCATTCGGTCGCCGTCGCCCCAGCGCCCGGCCGGGTCGGCCAGGACCCGGCGGGCGTCGTCGAAGTGCCCGGCGAGGGCGCGGTGCAGCACGGCGGCGACCTGCCCGGCGACCAGCACGCTGACCGACCCGCCCGGACGGACGGTCGAGGTCAGCGCGGCCATCGCGGCGCTCGGATCGTCGACGTACTCGAGGACGCTGTGGCACAGCACGAGGTCGGCGGCGTCCGGGCCGAGGAGGTCGGGCAGGTCGACGGCGTCGCCCTGCACCGCGCGGACCCGCACCCCCGACTCGGCGGCGCGGCGCTCCAGCGCGGCGAGCGCGTCGGGGTTGGCGTCGACGACGGTGACCCGGTGCCCGAGCTCGGCGAGCGGGACGGCGAACCCGCCGGTGCCGCCGCCGACGTCGACGACCTCGCCGGGACCGTCCTCGGGGGCGATCCGGTCGAGGACGGTGCGCAGGGCGTCCCACAGCACGGCGCTCCGCACCCGGCTGCCGCCGCGCGCACGTTTCTGCTGCCGGCCGCTCACGGCCACTCCCCTGACGTCGCTCATCCCGGCCCAGCCTAGCCGCCCGCGCCGCCCGGCCGGGTCGCGGGCGACCGCGCCGTTATCCGACCGCGCCGTTACCGGACCGCCGCCGTCACCAGACCACGGCGGTCACAGCGTGAGGGACGGCTTGAGCCGCTGGAGGCGCGACAGCAGGCCGTTGACGAACCGCGGGGACTCGTCGGTGGACAGCTCGGTCGCGAGGCCGACCGCCTCGCTGATCGCGACGGCGTCCGGGACGTCGTCCACCCAGAGCAGCTCGTAGGCGCCCATCCGCAGGACGTTGCGGTCGACGGCGGGCATCCGCTCCAGCGTCCAGCCGGTCGCGTACTCGGCAATCAGCCCGTCGATGCGGTCGCGGTTCTCCTGGACGCCCTCGATCAGCCGGACCGCGTGCGGGTACTCGGCGAGCTCGTCCTGGTTCGGACGGCCCCGCGCGGCGAGCACCGCGGTCGGCTCCTCCTCCCGCAGCTCGGCCGCGAACAGGATGTCGAGCGCGAGTTTCCGTGCCTTGGTCCGCGCGGCCATCAGCCGCGGCCGAGGTACTCACCGGAGCGAGTGTCGACCTTGACCTTCTCGCCGGTGGTGATGAACAGCGGCACCTGGATCTGCGCGCCGGTCTCCAGCGTCGCGGGCTTGCTGCCGCCGGTGGAGCGGTCGCCCTGCAGCCCCGGCTCGGTCTGCGTGATCTCCAGGACGACGGCCGCGGGCAGCTCGATGTAGAGCGGGTTCTCGTTGTTGAAGGCGATCGTGGCGTTCTGCTCGGGGAGCAGGTAGTTCGCCGCGTCGCCGACGACGGTCGCGGGGATGTGCGGCTGGTCGTAGGTCTCGGTGTCCATGAAGACGAAGTCCTCGCCCTCGCGGTAGAGGTACTGCATCTCCCGCTTGTCCACGCTGGCCACGTCGACCTTGGTGCCGGCGTTGAAGGTCTTGTCGACGACCTTGCCGGACAGGACGTTCTTGAGCTTGGTGCGGACGAACGCGCCGCCCTTGCCTGGCTTGACGTGCTGGAACTCCAGGACGGTCCACAGCTGGCCGTCCAGGTTCAGCGTCATGCCGTTCTTCAGGTCGTTCGTCGTCGCCACTGCGCTGTTCTCCCGGTCGCGGATCCGCGCGCCTAGAGGACGAGCAGATCCTTGGTGGTCGTGGTGAGGAGCTCCGGGCCGTCCGCGCGGACAACGATCGTGTCCTCGATGCGGACCCCGCCCCGGCCCGGGAGGTAGACCCCCGGCTCCGCGGTGATCGGAACCCGGTCCATCAGCTTACCGGTCCCGTCGTACCCGAGGAGCGGAGCCTCGTGGATCTCCAGGCCGACGCCGTGCCCGAGCCCGTGGGTGAACTCGTCGCCGTGCCCGGCGTCCTTGACGACGTCGCGGGCGGCGGCGTCGACGGCCTTCGTCTCCGCGCCGGGGACGGCCGCGGCGATCCCGGCGAGCTGCGCCCGCAGGACGAGGTCGTACACGTCGCGCTGCCATCCGGCGGGCTCGCCGATGGCGACGGTGCGGGTCATGTCGGCGTGGTAGCCGCCGTACCGGGCGCCGAAGTCCATGGTGACGAGGTCGCCGGTCTCCAGCTCGCGCCCGCCGGGGCGGTGGTGCGGGACAGCGCCGTTCGGCCCGGACGCGACGATCGATTCGAACGCGGGCCCCTCGGCGCCGAAGTCCACCATCGCGCGCTCCAGCGCGATCGCGACGGCCCGCTCGGTGACCCCGGCGCGGATCTCCGGCAGGACGGCCTCGAACGCGCGATCGGTGACGGCGCACGCCTCCCGCAGCAGCCCGATCTCCTCCTCGTCCTTGACGCGGCGGAGCTCCTCGACGAGGTGCCCGAGCGGGACGAGCGGGACGTCGGCGTGCCCGGTCAGCGCGGTGTGCCGCTCGACGGTGAGGTCGTGGGCCTCGAAGCCGAGCGGGCCGAGGCCCCGCTCGGCGGCCCGCGCGGTCAGCACCTCCGCGACGTGCCGGTCGACGACGAGCGGCACGTCGGGGCAGACCCGCTCGGCCGTCCCGGCGTAGCGCGCGTCGGTGGCGAGGACGGCCTCGCCGTCGGCCGGGACGAGCAGCGCCGCCCGGGAGCTGGCGAGCCCGGTCAGGTAGCGGACGTTGACGAGCCTGGTCACGAGCAGGGCGCCGGCGCCCTGCTCGGCGGCGAGCGCGGCGAGCCGGCGGCGCCGCGCGAGGTGCGTCTCCCCCATGCCCAGGACTTTAGATCATCGTCCGGGCGGCGGGGAGGGCGGGCGCGGCGCCGTCCACCGGTCAGGCTTCGGCGGCCATCTCCTTGACCTTCTCGATCAGGGCGAGGCGGCTCTTGTGGTCGCCCGCGACCGGGGTCACGTTGAGCGTCGTCACGCCGGACTCGCGCATCGCTGCGAGCCGTTCCCGGACGTGCCCCTCCGGGCCGATCAGCGACATCTTCTCCAGCAGCTCGTACGGCACCTTGGCGGCGGCCTCGTCCTTCTTGCCGTCGAGGTAGAGGTCCTGGATCTCCTCGGCCTCCTTCTCGAAGCCGTACCGGCGGGCGAGGTCGTTGTAGAAGTTCTTGCCCTTGGCGCCCATGCCGCCGATGTAGAGCGCGGCCATGGGGCGTCCGAACTCCAGGAAGCCCTGCACGTCGTCGCCGATCGCGAGCGCGGCCTGGCCGACGACGTCCAGCTCGCCGAGCGCCGGGTCGCGCTTCGCGCGGCCCGCGGCGAGGGACGCGCCCCACACGTCGGCGGCCTTCTCCGGCAGGTAGAAGATCGGCTCCCAGGCGTCGGCGATCTCGGCGGTCAGCTCGACGTTCTTCGGGCCGATCGCGGCGACCATGATCGGGATGTCCGGGCGGACCGGATGGTTGATGATCTTCAGGGCCTTGCCGAGGCCGGTGCCCTCCCCGGCGGGCAGCGGCAGCTTGTAGTGCTTCCCGTCGTGTTCGAGCCGCTCCCGCCGCCACACCTTGCGGCAGATCTCGATGATCTCGCGGGTGCGGCCGAGCGGCGCGGTGTACGGGACGCCGTGGAAGCCCTCGATGACCTGCGGGCCGGACGCGCCGATGCCGAGCGTGAACCGCCCGTCCGAGACGTAGTCGAGCCCGGCGGCGGTCTGCGCCATCGCGGTCGGCGTCCGCGAGTAGATGTTCAGGATCCCGGACGCGATCTCCACACGCTCGGTCTTGGCGGCGATGTAGCCGAGCTGGCTCACCGCGTCGAAGCTGTACGCCTCCGCGACGTAGACGATGTCGAGCCCGGCCTTCTCGTAGTCGGCCAGCTCCTCGACGGTCTCCTTGAAACCGCCGGAGTAGCTGAGCGCCATCCCGATGCGCATCGGCGTCCCTCCCTAACCGAATCCGATTCCAGGCGACGGTAACCTACGCGGGCCGCGCCGCCCGGCGGCAGGGTCAGCCGAGCGGGTCAGCCGAGCGGGTCAGCCGAGCGGGGGGCCGTTCAGCGCGGCGAGGGCCGGGCCGTACATGCCGGTGCGGATCTCGCCGACGACCGCGCCGTTCTTGGCGGCGAGGGACGCGGCCAGCTCCACGGCGGCCGGGAGCACGTCGGCCTCGGCGGCGGTCCGCTGGACGATCCCCGCCGCCCGCGCCTCGTCCGCCGTGTACCGGCGTCCGGTGATCATCGCCTCGTGCGCCGTCGCGGCGGACAGCCGGGCCCTGATCAGCGCGCTCATCCCCGGCGTGAAGCTCATCCCGAGGTCGACCTCGGGGAGGCAGAAGTAGCCGCGGTCGGTCCGCATGACGGCGAAGTCGTGGGCGAGGGCGAGCATCGCGCCGCCCGCGAACGCGTGCCCGTTGACCGCCGCGACCGTGGGCATCGGCAGCGTCAGGAGCCGCGCGTACAGGGCGTGGACGCGGCTGAGGTAGGGCTCGAACTCGTCCCGGTGGGCGCCGAGCCAGTCCAGGTCGAGGCCGTTGGAGTAGAACTTGCCGGTCCCGGCGGTGACGAGCGCGCCGGGGCCGTCGTTCTTCGCGACGGTGTCGAGCGCGTCCTCGACGGCGCCGAGGAAGTCCGGCCCGAAGCGGTTCTCGCCCGCGTCGAACCGCAGGACGTACACGTCTCCGTCGCGCTGGAGGTCGATCACGAGGCTCTCCTTCGTCCGTGCCCGCCCCGACCCTACTCGCGGGTAGCGGACGGTGCCCAGCAGGGCCTCGGCATGACGTCCGTCATATCCGGCGATCGCTATGACGTCCGTCATGGGCAACGCGCAGACCATATGATGAATGTCATAATCGGGGCCATGGGCAGGGACAGCCGGGAACGCATGGTCCGCAGCGCCGCCTACCTGTTCCGCGAGCGCGGCTACAGCGGCACCGGGTTCCGCGACGTCATCGCGCACAGCGGCGCACCGCGCGGGTCGATCTACCACCACTTCCCGGACGGCAAGGCGCAGCTCGCGGAGGAGGCCGTCCGGTACGCGGGCGACTTCCTCAACGCGGGCATCCTCGCGGCCACCGAGGGCGGCGACGCCGCGTCCGCCGTGGACGCGTTCGTCGGCTGGTGGCGGCAGGTGCTGATCAAGAGCGGGTTCCGCGCGGGCTGCCCCGTCGTCGCCGTGACCGTCGAGTGCCACGACGACGCGCCGCAGCTCGCCGCCGCGGCGGCGGCCGCGTTCGGACGCTGGGAGGACACCCTCGCCACCGGGCTCGGCAACGCGGGCGTCCCGGACGACCGCGCCGCCCGCCTGGCCCGGCTGATCGTCGCCGCCGTCGAGGGCGCGACGATCCTGTGCCGCGCCCACCGCGACGTCGCCCCGCTGGACGACGTCGTCGCCGAGCTCAAGGACATGGCGCGCCGCGCCGCCGAGGAGACCTAGGCGGCGTTCTCGGCGACCAGCTCCGCGACGGCCTGCAGGGCGAGGACGTAGGACATCGTCCCGAACCCGGCGATCGTCCCGGTCGCGACGCCCGCGACGACGGACGTGTGCCGGAACTCCTCGCGCGTCGCCGGGTTGGTGATGTGCACCTCCACCAGCGGGGCCGTGAGCTGGGCGAGGGCGTCCCGCAGCGCGTAGGAGTAGTGGGTGAACGCGGCCGGGTTCAGCACGACCGGGATGCGCCCGTCCGCGGCCTCGTGCACCCAGCGCAGCATCTCGGCCTCGTCGTCGGTCTGCCTGACCTCGACGTTCAGGTCGAGGCGGCGGCCCGCGTCCCGGCACAGCGCGGCCAGCTCGTCGAAGGTCGTCGTCCCGTACTTGTCCGGCTCGCGGATCCCGAGGCGCCGCAGGTTGGGCCCGTTCAACACGAAGACCCGCGTCATCGGGAGACCTCCCTATAGGCCGCAGCGAGGAGTTCCTCGTCAGGGCCTTCCAGGCGGCCGGGCTCGGCGACGCCGTCCAGCACCACGAACCGCAGGGTCGTGCCGCGGGCCTTCTTGTCGACGGTCATCGTGGCGCGCAGGCCCGCCCAGTCGGCGGCGTAGGAGACGGGCAGCCCGACGGAGGCGAGGACGTCGCGGTGCCGCCGGACCACGTCCTCGGGCAGCCGTCCGGCGAGCCGGGCCAGCTCGGCGGCGTACACCATGCCGATGGCGACGGCGTGGCCGTGCCGGAACCGGTACTCCTCGGCCTTCTCGATCGCGTGCGCGAGCGTGTGCCCGTAGTTCAGGATCTCCCGGAGCCCGCTCTCCTTCAGATCCGCCGACACCACGTCGGCCTTGACCTTGACGGCGCGTTCGACCAGCTCGCGGGTGTGCGGGCCGTCCGGGGAGGCGGCGCCCTTCGGGTCGTCCTCGACGAGGTCGAGGATGGCCGGGTCCGCGATGAACCCGGCCTTGATGATCTCCGCGAGGCCGCTGACGTAGTCCTCGCGCGGCATCGTCATCAGCGTCGTCAGGTCGCACAGGACGCCCGCGGGCGGGTGGAACGCGCCCACGAGGTTCTTGCCCTCCGGCACGTTGATCCCGGTCTTGCCGCCGACCGCCGCGTCGACCATGCCGAGCAGCGTCGTCGGGACGAGCACCGCCCGCACCCCGCGCAGCCACGACGCCGCCGCGAACCCGGCGAGGTCGGTGGTGGCGCCGCCGCCGACGCCGACGACGACGTCCGTCCTGGTCATGCCGAGCCGGGCGAACGACGACCACAGCCCGGCGAGGACGCCGACCTCCTTCGCGGCCTCGCCGTCCGGGACAGGCAGCGCGTGCACCGCGTACCCGGCCTGTTCGAGCACCCGGCAGACGGGACGCGCGATCTGCGGCAGCCCCTCGGCGTGGACGACCGCCACGGCCCGCGCCCGGTCGCCGACCAGGCCGGGCAGCTCGCCGAGGACGCCCGTCCCGATCACGACGTCGTACGGCTCGGGGCCGCCCACGTGGACCCGCGACCGTGTCACGCCGTGCCCTCCAGGGCCTTCGCGATCTCCTCGACGATCTCGGCGGGCTCGCGCCCGTCGGTGTCGACCTCGATCGTGCCGAGCCGCTCGTAGATCGGGAGGCGCTCCTCCAGCAGCTTGCGCATCTGGCTGCGCGGGTTCAGCACGAGCAGCGGCCGCGCCGACGCGAGCCCCACCCGCTTGATCGCCTCGGCCAGCCCGACCCGCAGGTACACGACGGTCTGCCCGGCGAGCAGCTCCTGCGTCTCCGCCGCCAGCACCGCGCCGCCGCCGAGCGCGACGACGCCCGCGTGCTCGGCGAGCGCCGCCGCGACGGCCGCGGCCTCAAGCTCGCGGAACCGCTCCTCGCCGTCGTCGATGAAGATCTCGCCGATCGGCTTGCCCGCGGTCCGCTCGACGTCGGCGTCGGTGTCGCGCAGCGGGACGCCGAGCCGGTCCGCGAGCGCGCCGCCGATCGTGGTCTTGCCCGAGCCGGGCGGCCCGATGATCACTGCCTTCGGTCGCATGGGTCAGCGCGTCCCGTCCAGTTGGTCGTCAGCTCACTTGATGGTCAGCGAGGACAGGTATCCCCGCAGGTTGCGGGCGGTCTCCTCGGCGGAGTCGCCGCCGAACTTCTCCAGCGCCGCGTCGGCGAGGACGAGCGCGACCATCGCCTCGGCGACCACCCCGGCCGCGGGCACGGCGGTGACGTCGCTGCGCTGGTTGATCGCCTTTGCGGGCTCGCCGGTCTTCACGTCGACGGTGTCGAGGCGCCGCGGCACCGTCGAGATCGGCTTCATCGCGGCGCGGACGCGCAGCGGCTCGCCGGTCGTCATGCCGCCCTCGACGCCGCCCGCGCGGTTCGTGCGGCGGCGGATGCCGTCCGGGGTGGCGTCGATCTCGTCGTGCGCGCGGGACCCGGGGCGCCGCGCGGTGGTGAACCCGTCGCCGAGCTCCACGCCCTTGATCGCCTGGACGCCCATCAGCGCCCCGGCGAGCCGGGCGTCGAGCCGCCGGTCCCAGTGGACGTGGCTGCCGAGGCCGGGCGGCAGCCCGTAGGCGAGCACCTCCACGACGCCGCCGAGCGTGTCGCCCGCCCGCTTCATCTCGTCGACGTGCGCGACCATCCGCGCGGACGCCTCCGCGTCGAAGCAGCGCACCGGGCTCTCGTCGACCAGCGCGAGGTCGCCGGGCTCGGGCAGGGCGTCCGCGGGCGCCTCGACCTCGCCGAGCGCGATCACGTGGCTGAGGACGTCCACGCCGAGCGCCTGCTTGAGGAACGCCTTGGCGACCGTCCCGAGCGCGACCCGCGCGGCGGTCTCCCGCGCGCTCGCCCGCTCCAGCACCGGACGCGCGTCGTCGAACCCGTACTTCTGCATGCCGACGAGGTCGGCGTGGCCGGGGCGCGGCTGGGACAGCGGCGCGTTGCGCGCCTGCGCCTCCAGGACCGCGGCGTCGACGGGGTCGGCGGCCATGACCGTCTCCCACTTCGGCCACTCGGTGTTGCCGACCTCGATCGCGACGGGACCGCCGAGCGTCCTCCCGTGCCGGACGCCGCCGACGATCGTGACCTCGTCCCGCTCGAACTTCATCCGGGCGCCCCGCCCGTGCCCGAGCCGCCGGCGGCGCAGCTCCTCGGCGATGTCCGCCGAGGTCACGCGCACGCCGGCCGGAACCCCCTCCACGATCGCGGTGAGGGCCGGGCCGTGGGACTCTCCAGCGGTCAACCAGCGCAGCATGCCCCCGATCCTATTGAGTCCCACCGGGCGCCCGTGACGGCGTCCACCATCTGAGAGGCTCGCCGGGGGACGCGCCACGACTGCCGGGGTCTGGGGGTCGTCCTCGGAAAGGTGGGTCGCGATGACGGGGGCGCTGCGAAGGACACTGCTCGCGCAGGCGGAGGCGTGCGCCGAGCTGGGTTCGCCGATGTACGCGGAGCTGCTCACGCGGGCGGCGGACGATCCGGGCACGGCGGTCGCGGACGTGCTCGGCGACCGGACGGGCCCCGGGTTCGTCCTCGGGATGCTCGGGACGGTGCACCGCCTCGTCCTGGAGGGGCGTGCGCCCGACCTGGCCGCGCACTACCCGACGGCGGGCGGGACGAAGGACCCGCTCGCCGCCTGGCCCGCCTTCCGCGACGCGCTGGCCGAGCACGCCCCGGAGGTCCGCGCCGGGCTCGCCGACCCGCCGCAGACCAACGAGGTCGGCCGGGCCGCCCCGCTGGTCGGCGGCCTCCTCACGGTCGCCGCCGCCACCGGCCTCCCGGTCAGGCTCCTCGAACTCGGCGCGAGCGCAGGCCTCAACCTCCGCGCCGACCACTTCCGGATCACGTACGAGGGCGGCGCGTACGGCCCGGTTTCCGGAGCGGAGCGCCGGCGCAGTGGAGGCAACCGCCCTCCGGTCGTCCCTCCAGAAGACGCCGCGCCGGAAACGGGGGTCGTTCTGGCGGATGCTTGGCGGGGGCTTCCTCGGGTGGACGCGCGGCTCGTGATCGTGGAGCGGCGCGGCTGCGACCTCAACCCGCTGGACCCGGCGTCGCCGGAGGCGCGGCGGCGGCTCCTGTCGTACGTCTGGCCCGACCAGGCGGCACGGGTCGCGCGGCTGCGCGCGGCGTTCGCGGTGGCGGAGCGGGTCCCGGCGACGGTCGTGCGGGCGGGCGCCGCCGAGTTCCTGGACGGCGTCGCGCCCCGCGAGGGCGTGGCGACGGTCGTCTGGCACTCGACGATGCAGGCGTACCTGTCGCCGGACGAGTCCGCCCGCGTGCACGCCCGGCTGGAGCAGGCCGGGGCGGCGGCCACCGCCGACGCGCCGTTCGCGCACCTGTCGTTCGAGGGGCCGGACGCGTCCCGGCTCGACGCGGCGCACGTCCTGACCCTGCGGCTGTGGCCGGACGGCGGACCGGTGATCCTCGCCGAGGGGCCCTCGCACGGCCTCCCGACGACCTGGCGCTAGCCGGCCTCCCGCCGGTCGCGGACCGGCGCGGCCATGGCGCGGACGGCGGCGAGGAACCCGAGGGGCGAGCGGGTCTCAACCGCGGCGGACGACGCTCAGCTCGACGCCGCCGACGATGTGGCCGCGCAGCAGCTCGGCCAGCCGGTCGGACACCCGCTGCACGGTGCGGCGCTCGTCGTGCCCCTCGACCACCGCGAACCGGACGGCCAGCTCGGTCGAGGTGCCCTCGGTGACGCGGACCCCGCTGACCGCCTGGTCGGAGCCGAACGCGGCGTCGACGGCGGCGAGGACGTCCGGGTCCTCGTGCGGGGGCGGGACGGGACGCCCCTCGGCGAGCAGGTGCAGCCGCAGCCCGTCCACGGCGAACGGGACGGGCCCGGCGACGTCCACGACCAGGGCGTCGGCGCCCTCGTCCAGGGCGGCGCGGCAGGCGTCCCCGGCGCGCACCGCGACCGGCCTGGCGTCCGCCCGCCACGCCCGCATCGTCTCCGTGCAGGTGAACCCGAGGACGCCGCGCCGCCCGTCGTCGCCCGTCAGGGTGGGCACCGCCATGTCGCTCGACTTCTCGCGCCGCAGCCCGCCCGGCGCCTCCTCGGACTCGGTGAGGACGGCGACGACGGGCACGAGCAGCCGCGCGTTCCGCAGCCGCCGCAGCACCGTGTGCGCGCCGACGCGCCCGGCGGCGTACCCGGCGAGCGCCTCGCACAGCCGGGGGTCGGCGCTTCCGTCGTCGCCGGGGAACTGCGGTTCGGGAATCGTCAGTCCGGACACGCCAGGAAGGCTATATCCTCGGGCGAGCACGGTGGGCGACTATTCGGATACTATCCGTGCCCACGGGTCAGCCGAGGTCCGCGATCGCCGCGACGGTGCCGCCGCCGGACGGCCCCTGGTGCACGGCCGCGACCGACACGAACACGGCCGGGTCGCCGGTCACGGACGCCGCGACGCCGCCGACGCACGCCTTGATCTGCCGGTGCCAGTGCACGTCGGAGTCGTCCAGCATGATGTTGCGGCGGCCCCGGACCGAGCCGCTCGGGTCGGCCTCGCACTTGATGAACACGTTGACGAGCCGGTCGCCGAGGTCGGACGGGTGCGGACGCTCCGGCAGGTCGACGCCCGCCGACCTGACCGCGTCCCAGATGCCGTCGGCGTCGAGCGCGTCCTTCATCACACCGTGCCCGGCGCGGTACCGGCCGCCGATGCCGCGCACGTTCCCGACGACGACGATCTGCGCCCGGTCCAGCTCCACGCCGGACGAGCACGACGCCACCGACGAGAACAGCGACAGATCCTTGTGGATCTGCTCCGCGGACGGCGGCTCGATCTCCCCGAGCGCGACGGCGATGCCGAGCGCGGTGGTGGAGTTGGAGATGTCCATGGACTTGAGGGTGTCCTCGGTGACGACGCCGTGCCCGCGCGACTTGGCGTCGTTGATGGTGTCGAGGGTGAGCAGCGGCGTCTTGGTCTGCACGTAGTGGACGTCCGCCGGGTCGTCGATGCCCGCGGCCTTCATCGCGTCCCGGACCCCGGCCGCGACCGTCTCCACCATCGCGGGGCGTCCGATGTCCTCGGGGCGGATGACGTCGCTCATCGCGACTCCGACCGACAGGCGCGGCTCGTCCGAGCGCGGCGCGGACGCCGGGTCGACGGTGGCGAACACGGTGGCGTGCGGGCTGAGGACGCCGTCCGTGCCGCCCGACCACACCAGCGGGACGCGCGCGACCTCGTCGGGCGTCCGCGTCCCCTTGGCGACCAGCACCTCGCGGAACGCGCGGTCGGCCAGCAGCCGCGTGTAGTCGTTCACGCCGCCGTTGCCCTCGGTCTTGCCGACCACGGCGAGGACCCGGTCGGCGTCCAGGACGCCGTCGTCTATCAGCCGGGCCAGCCCGGACGCGTCGGTCACGCTCTCGATGGGGACCTTGCGGACTTCGATCGGATCCGGCACGGCACGCTCCTCAACCGCTGTTCGTCATCCCTATCCCGGCTCGCGGGTCAGCGCAGCCGGGCGAGGCGCTCGACGGCCTCGTCGATCACCTCGTCCCGCTTGCAGAACGCGAAGCGGACGAAGTGCGCCCCCGCCTCCGCGTCGTCGTAGAACACCTGGGTGGGGACGGCGACGACGCCCGCCTTCGCGGGGAGCGCGCGGGCCAGCTCCATGCCGTCGGTGAAGCCCAGCGGCCGGATGTCGGCCTGGACGAAGTACGTCCCCTGCGGCCGGTAGGTGACGAACCCGGCCGCCTCCAGCCCGGCGATCAGCCGGTCGCGCTTGCCCTGCAGCCCCTTGCGCAGCTCCTCGACCCACTGGGTCTCGCCGCCGAGCGCGTACGCGGCGGCCCGCTGGTAGGGGGCGCTGGCCGTGAAGGTGAGGAACTGCTTCACCGTCTGGACGGCCCGCACGTACGGCGCGGGCGCGGTCACCCATCCCGTCTTCCAGCCGGTGGCGGAGAACGTCTTGCCCGCGGACGACACGGACACCGTCCGCTCGCGCATCCCGTCGAGCGTCGCGAGCGGGACGTGCTCGGCGTCGTCGAACGTCAGGTACTCGTACACCTCGTCGGTGACCGCGACGAGGTCGTGCTCGCGGCAGACGTCCGCGATGACCTCGAGCTCCGCGCGGGTGAACACGGTGCCGGACGGGTTGTGCGGCGAGTTCACCAGGATCGCCCTGGTGGCCGGTCCGACGGCGGCGCGCAGCTCGTCGGGGTCGAAGGTGAAGCGCCCGTCCACCGGGCGGAGCGTGACGGCCCTGCGCCGCGCCCCGGCGAGCGCGATCACGGCGGCGTAGGAGTCGTAGTAGGGCTCGAACACGACGACCTCGTCGCCGGGCCCGGCGAGCGCCAGCACCGCCGAGGCGATCCCCTCGGTCGCGCCGACGGTCACGAACACCTCGGCGGCGGGGTCGTAGGACAGCCCGTACCGGTCGAGCCGCTGCGCGGCGACCGCCTCCCGAAGTTCCGGCAGTCCGGGGCCGGGCGGGTACTGGTTCAGGCCGGACCGGATCGCGTCGACCGCGACGTCCAGCATGGCCTGCGGGCCGTCCGTGTCCGGGAAGCCCTGGCCCAAGTTGATCGATTCCGTCGAGACCGCCAGCGCGGACATCTCCGCGAAGATCGTCTCGCCGAATCCCTGCATGCGCGCTACGAGAGGCTCACCCACGCCGACCAGAGTAGCGGCGGGGTCAGATCCAGCCCATGTCGTGGGCGGCGCGGGCGGCGGCGACGCGGGTCGGGGCGCCGAGCTTGGCCATGGCGGTGGACAGGTAGTTGCGGACGGTCCCCTCCGACAGGTGCAGCAGCGCGGCGATGCGGGCCGTCCCGGCGCCCGTGCCGGTGAGCCGCAGGACCTCGCGCTCGCGCTCGGAGAGCGGGTTGTCGCCCGCGGCCATCGCGCCCGCGGCGAGGTCGGCGTCCAGGTAGCGGCCGCCGCCGTGGACCCTGCGGATCGCGGCGGCCAGCTCCTGCGTCGGGGCGTCCTTCGCGACGAAGCCGCGGACCCCGGCGGCCATCGCGCGGCGCAGGTAGCCGGGACGGCCGAAGCTGGTCAGGATGCAGACCGCGCAGCGCGCCCCGGACGCGGCGAGGTCCTCGGCGACGGCGAGCCCGTCCGCGCCGGGCATCTCGATGTCGAGGACGGCGACGTCCGGGTCGTGCGCGGCGACGGCGGCGGCGACCTCGTCCCCGCGTCCGACCTCGGCGACGACCTCCAGGTCGGGTTCGAGGCCGAGCAGCGCGGCGACGGCGCCCCGGATGAGGTGCTCGTCGTCGGCCAGCAGGACGCGGATCACGCGGTCCTCCCGGCGGCGGGCTCGGGCACGCGTCCGGCGGCGCCGTCGTCGGGGACGGGAAGCGGGACGACGGCGCGCAGCAGGAACCCGTCGCGGCCGTCCGGGCCCGCGGCGACCTCGCCGCCGAGCACGGCGAGCCGCTCCGCCAGCCCGGTGAGGCCCGAGCCGGGCGTCCCGTCCGCGGCGCGGACGCCGTCGTTGCGCATCTCCAGCGCGACGGACCCGCCGCAGGAGCTGAGCGTGAGGACGCACCGCCGCGCCTCGCTGTGCTTGATCACGTTGGTGGCGCCCTCCCGGACCACCCAGGCCAGCACCGTCCGGACCTCCGGCGGCAGCCCGGCGGCGTCCTCGGACGCGGCGCGCCCCGCGAGGCCCTCGACCGTGCAGCGGATCCCGGCGGCGTCCAGCACGGCCCGGACGCCCGCCAGCTCGGCGTCCAGCTCGACGGCGCGGTACCCGTGGACGGCGGCCCGCACCTCGCGGAGCGCCTCCCGGGCGGCGCGCCGCACGTCGGCCATCTCCGCGCCCGCCCGCTCCGGGTCGGCGGCCGCGAGCCGCATCGCGAGCTCGCTCTTCACCGCGATCAGCGACAGGCTGTGGCCGAGGAGGTCGTGCAGGTCGCGGGAGAACCGGAGCCGCTCCTCGGTGACGGCGAGGCGGGCGAGCGCGTCGCGGGCGTCGTGGGTCTCCTGGTGCAGGTCCCACATGCGGCGCTGGTACCGGTTGACGAACGCGACGATCCCGCAGACCCCGCTGTAGATCACGGTCGTGAGCGGCAGGATCGCGTACCAGGGGGCGTCGCCGTCCGGGTAGAGGCGGCCGGAGGCGACGGCGGCGACCGCGCCGCAGACCGCCCCGGTGGCGACGCACAGGACGGCGATCCGCCGCCGGCTCATCGGGGACAGCACCACCGCCGACAGCCAGAACACCGGGCCCACGCTGAACAGCGGGTGGGCGAGGAGCAGCAGGCTCATCGCTGCCGCGACGGCGCCGCTGAGGACGAGGTCGCGCCGGGACGCGCCGTCGCCGAGGCCCGCCCGGACGAGCCGCGCGTAGCACCAGCAGAGCAGCCCGAGGCCCGCGGCCCCGACCGGGACGAGGGGCGCGGCGAGGTTCCCGTCCCTGTAGGCGATCTCCAGTCCGGCCAGGCTCGGCGCGACGAACCCGAGCGCGGCGAGCAGGAACGACCGGTACGTCACCCGCCGGTAGCGCTCCAGCCGCCGGGTGGCGCGCTCTTCGAGGTCGGCCGTGGTCGCGACCGTCATGTCCTGGCACCTCTCATGCCCCCATCCTCGCGAGCCGCGCGGGCGTCCGGTAGGGGCGGGTGTCAGCGGATCGGCGTGACAGCTGTCATACGCCCGGCCACCCGGCTCAGCCCGCGACGCTGACGACGTGCCCGGCGGCGTCCGGGTCGGCGGCGAGGTCGATCAGCGCGGCGGCGAGGTCGGCGCGCGCGATCGACAGGCCGCCGAGGACGTTGCGGTCGACGGCGCTGCGGTAACGGCCCTTCCCGGCCCCGTCGGTGAGCCTCGGCGGGCGGACGATCGTCCAGGCGAGCCCGGAGGCGCGGACGGCCTCCTCGGCGGCGCGCATGTCGTCGAACGCGTGCCGCAGGATCCGCTGCAGGACGAGCGGCTTCGCGACGAACCGGGTCAGCGGGTCGTCGCCCGGCCCGGCGTGCAGCCCGGCGGCGCTGGTCAGCAGGAACCGCTCGGTGCCCGTCGCGCGCATGGCGGCGAGGACGGCGCGGGTGCTGTCCGCGCAGACGGTGGTCGGGCGGCGTCCCTCGCGGGAGCCGATCGCGGTGATGACGGCGTCGCGGCCCTTGACCGTCCCCTCGATCGCGGCCGGGTCCATGACGTCGGCCTGGACGACGGCGAGGCCCCGGTTCGCGCCGTCCCCCAGGTCGGCGGGCAGCGCGGCCGGGTCGCGGACGACGGCGGTCACCTCGTGCCCGGCCGCCAGCGCGCGCCGGACGGCGTGCACGCCGGTCCGCCCGCTGGCGCCGAAGATCGTGAGCTTCATCGGAGGTCTTCCCTTCCCGAAGCGGGTGAGTGAATACTTACTAACCTCTAGAGTGGTAAGCGTTCACTCACCTGTCAAGGGGGCGGTCCATTGAGCGCGCGGGAGCGGATCCTGGACGCGGCGGCCGACATCATGCGGCGGCACGGCGTCGCCCGCGCCACCACGAAGGAGATCGCGAAGGCCGCGGGCTACTCGGAGGCGCTGCTCTACAAGCACTTCCGCGACAAGGAGGAGCTGATGCTGCGCGTCCTGCGTGAGCGGATGCCCGCCTTCGTGTCCAAGGGCGTCCCGGGCGAGGGCACCGTTGAGGAGAACCTCGTGGCGGTGGTGCTGGGCGGCGTGTACTTCTACCAGCAGAGCTTCCCGATGATGGCGTCGATGGCGGCGCAGCCGCGGCTGATGGCGGCGTCCCGGGAGGCGCTGCGCAAGTACGACGCGGGCCCGCACGAGCCGGTCGCCGCGCTGACCCGCTACCTGGACGCCGAGCGCGACCTCGGGCGGATCGCCGCCGCCGCGGACACGCGGGCGGTGGCGGCCCTGCTCATGGGCGCGTGCTTCCAGCAGGGGTTCCTGCGCTACTACTCGGTGGGCGCGGACGGCCCGCCCCCGCCGGAGCCGGACGCCCGCGACCTGGTCCGCCCGGTGCTGGCGGAGCTGCTCCCCTAGGGCGTGATCTCGGTGAGGCGGGTCTTCACGACCTTGCCCATCGCGTTGCGCGGCAGCGCCTCGACCAGGTGCACCACGCGCGGGCGCTTGTGGACCGACAGCCGTCCGGCGACGAAGTCGGTCAGCTCGCGCGCCGCGACGCCGTCCGCCACCACGTACGCGGTGACCTGCTCGCCGAGGTCGTCGTGCGGGGTGCCGACGACGGCCGCCTCCCGCACGCCGGGATGCGCGAGCAGCGCGTTCTCGATCTCGCCCGCGCCGATGCGGTAGCCGCCGCTCTTGATCAGGTCGGTGGACGCGCGGCCGACGATGCGGTGCCAGCCGTCCGGGCCCACGGCGGCGATGTCGCCGGTGCGGAACCAGCCGTCCTCGGTGAACGACTTCGCGGTCGCGTCGGGGCGGTTCAGGTACCCCTTGAACAGCAGCGGCGCGCGGACGTGCAGTTCCCCCGGCGTCTCGCCGTCGAGCGGGACCGGGGAGCCGTCCTCGGCGGCGAGCCGCGTCTCGACGCCGGGCAGGGGCGTGCCGACGTGGCCGGGACGCCGGTCGCCGTCGGCGCGCGCGCTGACCGTGATGAGGGTCTCCGTCATCCCGTAGCGCTCGACCGGGCGGTGCCCGGTCAGCTCCGCGAGCCGCTCGAAGACCGGGACGGGGAGCGGCGCGCTGCCCGAGACGAGCAGCCGGGCGGCGCGCAGGGCCCGCGCGGCGGACGGGTCGGCCGCCGTCCGCGACCAGACCGTGGGGACGCCGAAGAACAGGCTGCCGCCGTCGTCCCCGGCCGCCGCCGCGTACAGCTCCGGCCTCGGCCGCCCCGTGTGGACGAGCCGCGACCCGACGCGCAGCGCCCCGAGCACGCCGAGGACGAGCCCGTGCACGTGGAACAGCGGCAGCCCGTGGACGAGCACGTCGTCCGGCGTCCAGGCCCAGGCGCCCGCGAGCCCGTCCAGCCCGGCGGCGATCGCGCTCCGCGAGATCAGCACGCCCTTCGGGGCGCCGGTCGTCCCGCTGGTGTAGAGGATCAGCGCGGTCGCGTCGGCGGGGACGTCGGCCGCCGTCCCGCCGCCGCCGCGCGGCAGGGCGTCGACCGGGACCAGCGGCGGTTCGCCCTCGGCCCGCTCGGCGCCGGAGGCGGCGAGGAGCAGGCTCGCGGCGGAGTCGCCGAGGATGTGCGCGCGCTCGGCGGGCCCGGAGTCCGGCGGGACCGGGACGACGGGGACGCCCGCGAGCACCCCGCCGACGACCGCGACGACCGTCTCCGGCGACGCCGTGGCGTGCACGGCGACGGCGTCCGCGCCGCGGATCTCGGCGGCGACGGCCGACGCCCGGTCGAACAGCTCGTCGCGCGGCAGCTCGCGTCCGGCGACGCGCACCGGCCCGCCGCCCGCGTCCCCCGGGGTGCCGAGCAGGTCCATCATTCGCCCCTCTCCCGTTCGTTCGTGTCCTGTTCGTCCAGCCAGGCCAGGACGGCGTCGGTGTGCTCGCCGAGCAGCGGCGGCGCGGTGTGCCCGCGCGGCGGCGCGCCGTCGAACCG
Organism: Actinomadura decatromicini; assembly: GCF_008121305.1. NCBI lineage: Bacteria > Bacillati > Actinomycetota > Actinomycetes > Streptosporangiales > Thermomonosporaceae > Actinomadura > Actinomadura decatromicini. The sequence goes on from NZ_VSRQ01000004.1 coordinate 217,857, forward strand.
CAGCGGCGGGCCGGGCAGCTCGATCCGGCCGAGCTGCGGATGGTCGACCTCGACGACGAGGCCCTGCGAGCGCGTCTGCGGCGACTCGTACACCTCGTCGATCGTCCGGATCGCCCCGGCCGGGACGCCCGCCTCGGCGAACCGTTCGAGCCAGGCGTCGCGGGTGCCGCCCGCCAGGGCGCGCTCGATGTCGGCGGTCAGCTCGGCGCGCCCGGCCGTCCGGTCGGGGACGGTCGCGTAGCGCGGGTCGCCGGGGTCGAGCCCGACGAGCGGCGCGAACCTGCGCCAGAGCCCCTGGTTGGCGACGCCGATCTGGATCTGGCCGTCGGCGCAGCGGAACGTCCCGTACGGGGCGAGGGACGGATGGTCGTTGCCCACCGACTCGGGGACCTCGCCCGCGACCGTCCAGCGCGTCCCCTGGAACATGTGGGCGCCGACGACCGACGCCAGCAGCGACGTGCGGACGACCGCGCCGCGCCCGGTCCGGGTCCGCTCGTAGAGCGCGGCGAGCACCCCGGCGACGCCGTTGCCCGCCGCGAGCACGTCGGCGACCGACAGCCCGACCTTGCTCGGCGTGCCGGGCGGCCCGGTCACGCTCATGACGCCCGCCTCGCCCTGCATGATCGCGTCGTAGCCGGGGCGTCCGCCGTCCGGCCCGTCGTGCCCGAACCCGGTGATGGACAGCACGACGAGCCGCGGGTTCAGCCCGTGCAGCCGCTCCATCGGGAAGCCGAGCCGGTCGAGCACGCCCGGCCGGAAGTTCTCCACCAGCACGTCCGCGTGCCGGACGAGCCGCGCGAGCACGTCGCGCCCGCCGTCCGACTTCAGGTCGAGGACGATCGACTCCTTGTTCCGGTTGATCGACAGGTAGTACGTGCTGACCCGCGCGTCGCCCGCGAACGGCGGGCCCCAGCCGCGCGTCTCGTCGCCGCCGTCCGGCTGCTCGACCTTGATCACCCGGGCGCCGAGGTCGGCGAGCGCCATGGTGGCCTGCGGTCCGGCGACGACGCGGCTGAGGTCGACGACCACGACGCCGTCGAGCGGTCCGGGCAAGGGCGTCCTCCTTCGGGGGTCCGGCACCTGGAAGTATGCCGTCCGTGCCGGACGACGCGCCGAACCGCCCCGCGACGAGCTACGCCGCGCTCGCCGCGCGGCTGCTCGCGCTGCCGCCGTCCATCGGCCCGTCGCGCCTGGTCGCGGTGGACGGCCCGAGCGGCGCGGGCAAGTCCACCTTCACCGACCGTCTGGCAGAGGTCCTGGTCGGCGCCGGAGGCGCTCCGGAGGGCGTGGCGGGGCATCCCCCCTCAGAAGGCACTGTCGGCGCGCCGGTGGTGCGCTCGGACGACTTCCGCGTCCCGTGGGACGCCGACCCGCTGACCTGGTGGGAGCCGCTGCGGCGCGCCGTCCTGGACCCGGTGGGCGCGGGACGGCCCGGCACGCTGCGCCGCTACGACTGGCGGCGCGACGCCTACGGCCCGGCGGAGGAGGTCCCGGCCGCGCCCGTCCTGCTCGTGGAGGGCGTCGGAGCGGCGTGGGCGGGGTCGCCCGCCGCGTTCCGGATCTGGATCGACGCGCCGCTCGACCTGCGCCGGGCCCGCGCCGCCGACCGCGACGGCCCGGAGTACGCGGACGCCTGGGACCGCTGGTCCGCCCGCGAGACCGCGTTCTTCGCCGCGGACGGCACCCGCGCCCGCGCCGACCTCCACGTGGACGGCGCGCACCTCGGCCAGGACCGCTTCCGGACGGCGCCCCGCGAGGACGGCCCCGGCTCGCGTCCCTGAGAAGCGTCCGACCTGCTGGATAGCATCGGGAGTCCGGGCACCGGAGGGGAGGCGCCGCATGCCGATCGAGAGCGAGCACCGCGCGTCCGACTCGCCGTACGTCGCGCGGGTCTGGCGCGGCCGCGCCTCCGGGACGGGCAGCCTGACCTCGGTCGCGACGTCGAACTGGGAGCTCGTCTTCTGGACCGTCGACGGCGCCGTGCACGCCGCCGTCCGGGGGCCGGAGACGACCGCGTCGACCGCCGCGCTGGGCGGCGAGTCCGAGTCGTTCGGGATCACGTTCGCGCACGGCGCGTCGATGCCGCACCTGCCCCTCGCGCGGCTGGTCGACGGCATGGTGGAGAGCCCGCACGCCGACGCGCGCCGCTTCGTCCTGCTCGGCGAGGAGTGGGAGGTCCCGGGCTTCGACACGGCGGAGGACTTCGTCGGACGCCTCGTGCGCGCGGGCGCGCTGACCCGCGACCCGCTCGTGGACGAGGTCGTGTGGGGAGGCATCGCCAGGGTCGGGTCGCGGTCGGTGCAGCGGCGCGTCGTCACCGCGACGGGCCTGACCCAGGGCGCGATCCGGCAGATCGACCGCGCGCGGCACGCCGCCGTGCTGCTGGAGGAGGGCGTCCCGTCCCTGGACGTCGTGCACCGGCTCGGCTACTACGACCAGCCGCACATGGCGAGGTCGTTGAAGCGCTTCATCGGACGGACGGCGACCTGCCTCCAGCGCGGCGCGGACGCCGAAGCGCCGATGTCGCTTCTGTACAAGCTCCAGGACGAGGAGCGTTTCTAGGGTGGGGCCCGCCGCGCAGAACACGCGGCGAAATCCCACACCAGAAAGGGACGACCCGATGTCCGAGGGCACTGCCGCCTCCACCGAAGGCACCGTCACTTCCGCCGACGGCACGACCATCGCCTACACCGCGTGGGGCGAGGGCGACCCGATCGTCATCGTCGACGGCGCGACCGCGCACCGCGCCACGACCCCGGAGAACGCCCAGACCGCTGAACTGCTGGCGGCCGAGTTCCGCGTGATCAACTATGACCGGCGCGGGCGCGGCGGGAGCGGCGACACCGCGCCCTACGCCGTCGAGCGCGAGTTCGAGGACCTCGCCGCGATCATCGAGGGCGCGGGCGGCGGGCGCCCGGCGACGGTGTTCGGCTGGTCGTCCGGCGGGTTCCTCGCCCTCAACGCGGCGCAGGCCGGGGTCCCGGTCGCGCGGCTCGCGCTGTTCGAGCCGCCCGCCGTCGTCGACGACAGCCGTCCGCCGCTCCCCTCCGACTACGTCGAGCGGCTGGACGCCGCCGTTGCCGAGGGACGTCCCGGCGACGCGGTGGCGCTGTTCATGACCGCCGCCGCGATGATGCCCGAGGAGGCCGTCGAGGGGATGCGCGGCTCCGACTTCTGGCCCGCGCTGGAGGCGGTCGCCCCGACGATCGCCTACGACGGGCGCAACGTCGGGGACGCCATGTCCGGCAGGCCGCTGCGCGCCGACCGGTGGGACAAGGTCCGCGTGCCCGTTCTCGTCCTCCACGGCACGGACACGTGGCCCGCCCTCGCCGCCGGGGCGAAGGCGGTGGCCGACCACCTCCCGACCGCGACGCTGAAGGCGATCCCGGGCGAGAACCACGGCACCACGGCGCCCGCCCTCGCGCCCGTGCTGGCCGCCTTCGCGAAGGGCGCCTGACATGGGACGCATCGTCGTGACCGAGTTCATCTCCCTGGACGGCGTCGTCCAGTCCCCCGGCGGCGAGGACTTCAAGTACCCGAACTGGAGCTTCGACTTCGACCGGGGCCCGGAGGGCGAGCAGTTCAAGACCGACGAGGCGCTCGGATCGGCCGCGCTGCTGCTGGGCCGCGTCACCTACGAGGGGTTCGCGGCCGCGTGGCCGCAGTACGAGGGCGAACTCGCCGACAAGTACAACGAGATGCCGAAGTACGTCGTCTCCGGCACGCTCAAGGACCCCGAGTGGAACAACACGACGGTTCTCTCCGGCGGCCTCGCCGAGGAGGTCGCCCGCCTCAAGCGGGACGTGGACGGCGAGATCTCAGTGGCGGGCAGCATCCGGCTCGTCAAGGGGCTGCTCACGCTCGACCTGGTCGACGAGATCCACCTCATGTGGTTCCCCGTGATCCTCGGGCACGGCCTCAAGCTCTGGACGGAGACGCCCGACAAGAGCACGTGGACGCTCACCGAGTCGACGCGGTACGGGAAGGACGCCCTCGTCACGATCCATCGCCGGGCGCGGTGACATCGCCGGGCTCGCTGACATCGCCGGGCGCGACGACATCGACGTCGGCCGACGCGGCCCCGCCGGACAGCCTCGGGTAGCCGGGGCCCCGGTCGAAGAAGGGGGCGGGGCCGCGCTCGGCCCGCAGCCGGGTACGGAGGGCCGCCGTGGCGTCGCCGTCCACCCGCCCGCCGGACGCCAGGACGACGCCGTAGTCGTCGCGGGCGCCCGCGACCGACACCTTCCCGTCGCGGACGTCGTCCGCCACCCGCGCCGGGTCGCGGTCCAGGGGATCGCCCCAGCCGCCTCCCCCGGTCGTCCTGACGCGGATCACCTGACCGGCGCGGACGGGCTGGTCGTCGACGAGGCCGTCCATCTCCTCGCCGTCGATGTCGACGCGGAACGGGCGCCCGGCCCGGCCTCCGTTGACGCCCCAGCACGACAGGATCGACCGGTCGGCGATCGACATGTAGTGCGCGTCGCGCAGCATCCGGATGTGCTTGTCGTAGCCGAGCCCGCCCCGGAACTCCCCCGGCCCGCCCGAGTCGACGGCGAGGCCGAGCCGCTCCACGACGAACGGCCAGCGCGCCTCGGCGAACTCGGCGGGGATGTTGCGGGAGTCGGGGACGACGTGGATCGTGTCCTCGCCGTCCGCGTAGTAGCGGCCCCCGGAGCCGCCGCCGAGCACCTCGCGCATCAGGTAGGGGCCGCGGTCGTCCTCGCCGTAGACGCCGGTGTAGCGGATCGTCTCCTGGTCGGCGGGCATCCGCCCGCCGGTGGCCTTGGCGAGCACGCCCGCGAGGACGCCGAGCAGCCGCAGGATCACGAACGTCCGCGCGTTCGTCGGCGCCGGGAACACCGGGGTGAGCAGCGTGCCCTTCTCCGGGAACCGCATCTCGACGAGCGGCACGACGCCCTCGTTGACGTCCAGCTCGGCGGCCCGCTCGGGCGTGTCGGCGAGGTTCCGCAGAACGGGTGCCAGCCACTTCTTCAGGAATACCCCGTCCGCGTAGTCGCCCGCGTGGTTGATCGGCCCCTTGGCCTGCGGGGACGTGCCGGTGAAGTCGATGACGAGCGGGACGTCCGCCGCCTTGTCCACGGTCAGCGTGATCCGCTGCGCGTGCAGCCGGGGCGGGTCGACGCCGTCGTGCTCGGCGTAGTCCTCCCAGGCGAACACGCCGTCCGGGATCTTGGCGAGCAGCTCGCGGCGGAACGTCGCGGTCGTCCGGTCGATGATCGCGTCGAAGCACGCCTCGACGTCGGCGCGGCCGTAGCGGCCGAACAGCTCGCCGAGGCGGCGGGCGCCCATCAGGCAGGCGGAGCACTCGGCGTCCAGGTCCCCGGCGAGCGAGTCGGGCATCCGCGAGTTGCGGGTCATGATCGTCAGCGCCGCGCGGTTCGGGACGCCCTCGTCCCACAGCTTGATCGGCGGGACCATCAGGCCCTCCTCGAACGCGCTGCGGGCATGGCTCGGCATCGACCCCGGGACCGCGCCGCCGATGTCGTCGTGGTGCCCGAACGCCTGCACGAACGCGACGACCTCCCCGCCGTGGAACACCGGGACGGTGACGCACAGGTCGGGCAGGTGCCCGATGCCGCCCTCCGACAGGTACACGTCGTTGTGGAAGAACACGTCGCCGGGACGCATCTCCTCCAGCGGGAAGTCGCGGACGACGGGCTGGACGAGCGCGGAGTAGGAGCGCCCGGTCAGCTTGCGGAGCCGCCGGTCGTGGATGCCCGCGCGGAAGTCGTGCGCGTCCCGGATCATCGGCGACCGGGCCGTCCGCGCGATGGCCGTCTCGACCTCCCGCTCCACGGACGCCAGCGTGCCCTCGACGATCTCCAGCAGGATCGGGTCGATCATCGCGTCACCACCAGGTTGCCGTGGCCGTCGAGCTCCGCCGTGAAGCCGGGGTGCAGCGGCAGCGTCGAGCCGAACTCCTCGATGACGGCCGGGCCGGTCACGGCGTCGCCGGGGGCGAGCTTCTCGCGGCGGTAGACGGGCGCCTCCGTCCAGTCGTCGAAGTGGACGCGGCGCGCTCCGGTCAGCGCGCGCGACGGGTCGCCGTCGCCCGGCGGGCGTTCCGCGAGGCGCGGCCGGTCGATCGGGCCGATTCCGGAGACGCGCAGGTTGACCCACTCGACCGGATGCCGCGGATCGTCGCGGTGGCAGTAGCCGTAGAGGGCCTCGTGCGCGTCGTGGAACCGGCGGACGACCTCGGCGCGGAACGCCCCGTCCGGCGGGCCCGCCGGGGCCGCGACCCGCACCTCGAACGCCTGCCCGTAGTAGCGCAGGTCGGCGGAGCGGGCGAAGCGCCGCCGGTCCGGCGGAAAGCCCTCGCGGGCGAGCGCCTCGGCCGCCTCCGCTTCGAGCTCCGCGTAGATCGCGGCGGGCAGGGCCGGGTCGAGCTCGGCGTCGCGGACGACGCGCGTCCGCACGCAGTCGTTCCTCACGTCCACGGTGAGCAGCCCGAACGCCGACAGGTTCCCGGGGTTCTCCGGGACGACCGCGACCGGCAGCCCGAGCACGTCGAGCAGCCGGCACACGAGCAGCGGCCCGGACCCGCCGAACGCGACGAGCGGGTAGTCGCGGACGTCCAGGCCCCGCTTCACCGTGATCCGCCGGATCGCGTTGGCCTGGTTCCACGCGGAGATCTCCAGGATCCCGGCGGCGGCGCGCTCGACCGTCAGCCCGAGATCGCCGGCGAGGGCGGCGAGCCCGGCGCGGGCGGCGGCCACGTCGAGCGGGACCTCGCCGCCGAGCAGGTGCGGCGGGATGCGGCCGAGGACGGCGTGCGCGTCCGTCACCGTCGCCTCCGTCCCGCCGCGCCCGTAGCAGAGCGGGCCCGGGTCCGCGCCCGCGCTGCGCGGGCCCACCTTCAGCGCGCCGTCCGGCGACCGCCACGCGACCGACCCGCCGCCCGCCCCGACCGTCACGATGTCGATCATCGGGATCTTGACGGGATGGCGGCCGATCGACCCCTCCGTGGTGAGGGTCGGCTCGCCGTCCAGGACGACCGCGACGTCGGTGGACGTCCCGCCGCCGTCCAGCGTCACGACCGAGCCGCGCCCGGCGCGCGAGGCGACGTGGGCGGCGCCGAGCGCGCCCGCCGCCGGGCCGGACAGCACCGTCGTGATCGGCTGCCGGGCGACCTCCTCCGCCGACAGCACGCCGCCGTTGCTCTTCATCACGAGCAGGCGCGCCGCCGCGCGCTCCGCGATCCGCGCGAGGTAGCCGTTCATCGCGGGCTTGACGGCGGCGTCCACCAGCGTCGTCACCGACCGCTCGTACTCGCGGTACTCGCGCAGCACCTCGCACGACAGCGACACGACCGCGTCCGGGTGCTCGCGGGCGAGGACGTCCCGCATCGCCAGCTCGTGCGACGGGTCGGCGTAGGAGTGCAGGAAGCACACCCCGATCGCGCGGATCCCCGCGTCGCGGAAGAAGCGGGCCGCGGCGACCGCCGAGTCCTCGTCGAACGGGCGCAGCTCGGCGCCGGTGTGGTCGAGCCGCCCGCCGACCGTCCGCACCCGGTGCGCCGGGACGATCCGCGGCGGCTTCACCCAGAAGTAGCTGTTGCCGTACCCGTCCGGGACGCTCTGCCGCGCGATCTCCAGAATCGACCCGAAGCCCTCGGTCGTGACGAACCCGAGGTCGTCGACGCGGTCCTCAAGCAGCCGGTTCGTCGCGACCGTCGTGCCGTGGCAAAGGGCCGCGACGTCGTCCGGGCCGGCGCCGAGCAGGGCCAGGATCTTCGTCACACCGGCCGCGAAACCGGCGGCCGGGTCGGCGGGCGTCGACGGGGTCTTCGTGGTGACGAGCGCGCCGTCCGCGTCCAGCGCCACGACGTCGGTGAACGTGCCGCCCGTGTCGATCCCGATCCGCAGCCTCATGGACACGGGTCTACCGGACGCCGCCCACCTGCGGAACCGTCGCAACCTGCCAACGCGCCCGGCGTACTTTCGTGCGCGGCCGCTGGGGCTAGGCTGAGCACTTCCCAATCCGACCCGAACGCTGGAGCCCGTCCATGGCGCTGGAACGCCCCGAGATCGACTTCCCCGAGGGACAGCCCCCCTCGAACCTCGACATCACCGACATCACCAAGGGCGACGGGCCCGAGGCGACCAAGGGCGCGAACGTCTCGATGCACTACGTCGGCGTGTCCTGGTCGACCGGCGAGGAGTTCGACGCGTCCTGGAACCGCGGCTCGACGTTCGACTTCCCGCTCGGCGGCGGCCGCGTCATCAAGGGCTGGGACATGGGCATCGTCGGCATGAAGGTCGGCGGGCGGCGCAAGCTCGTCATCCCGCCGCACCTCGCCTACGGCGACCGCAGCCCGAGCCCGGCGATCAAGCCCGGCGAGACGCTCATCTTCGTCGTGGACCTCGTCGCGGTGAACTGAGCCTCGGTGAACTGCGTCGCGGTGAACTGACCGCGCGGCGGCCGAGCAGGTAGCCGAGCGCCACGCCGGCGAGCGCGACCGCGCCGCCCGTCCCGAACGCGACCGCCATCGGCCACGCCGGAGCGACCCGCTCCGGCGTGGCCGATGCGCGTCCGGCGTACACCGGACCTGGTTCCGCCCGCTCGGGAGCGGCGGACACGGGTTCGGGCGGGGCGGCGTTTTCGGGCGGGGCGGCGATGTCGCGTTCGACGGCGGCGAAGAACTCGCCCGCCGTCCGCTTCGCGACGGTGCCGAGCATCCGCTGGCCGACGCCGCCGACCATCCCGCCGACGACCGCGTCCGCGTCGTAGTCGATCCGGGTCGCGGCGTCGCCGTCGCCGGAGAGCCGGACGCGGACCGTCGCGTCCACCGTCCCCGGCGCGCCCTGCCCCCGCGCGCGCAGGACGAACGAGCGCGGCGGGTCCGGGTCGGCGAGTTCGACGCGGCCCGCGTAGGTGCCGCGGATCGAGGCGACGCCCGCCGAGACGGTCATGCGGTAGGCGCCGGGGCCGGTCTCCTCCAGGGACCGGCAGCCGGGGATCGTCCGCGCCAGGACGGCCGGGTCCTGGAGCGCGTCCCAGACTCGGGCGAGCGGCGCGGCGACGGTGGCACTGCCGGTGAGCTGCATGTCCCGACTGTAGGGAACGGCGGTGCGGGGCCGAACGGCAACATCTGCCGAGTACACGCCGAGGATTGGGCAGATGCGCTCGCTTTCGTGCGGGAAATGGTCAGATATGTCGGGCGAGTCGCGCCGTCCCGCGAACCCTCCCGGTGAACGGCGCGTCAACCGATGACGACCCCTCTGAACGACGGAACGACCGAACGAACCCCTCGACCGAACGGAGCACGCGGCCGATGCCCGGGAAAGCGCCCCTGATCACCATCATCGCCGCCGCGCTCGTCGGCGTGGTCGCGGGCGGCTGGCCCATCGTCACCGCGCAGGCGGGGAGCTCGGGGCCGTCGACGAGGACGCGGCTCGCGTCCGTCCTCGATGACCAGCAGTGGGCGACGCCGAAGCCCGGCTCGTGGACGATGCCGAAGCCGTCCAGCGACGGCCTCCCCCCGGTCATCGACCACATCGAGACGCAGGAGCGCGTCGTCTTCCTCACCATCGACGACGGCTACGAGTACGACTCGCAGTTCGTGAACCTGGTGCGCACGCAGAAGGTCCCCATCATGACCTTCCTGACCTCGACGTACATCAAGGGGCAGGGGCAGTACTTCTGGGCGATGCGCAACGCCGGGTCGGCCATGGAGAACCACACCGTCAGCCACCCGAACATGCCCACGCTCAGCCCGGAGGCGCAGAAGAAGCAGATCTGCGACGCGTCCGACGAGATCGCGAAGCAGTACGGGCGGCGCCCCGAGGTTTTCCGGCCGCCGTTCGGCGCCTTCAACCCGACGACCCGGCAGGTCGCCAAGGAGTGCGGCATCAAGTCGATCCTGATCTGGTCGGCGGAGTTCTACAACGGGACGTCCGGACCGGGCGTCGGGTTCAACGGCTTCGCGCGCGGCGACGGCGGCAAGGGGTTCAAGCCCGGCGACATCATCCTCATGCACTACCGCAAGGGCCTCGCGGGGGAGCTGGAGATGATCCTCGGCTGGATCAAGCAGGCCGGGTTCCGTCCGGCGGCCGTGCAGAACTACCTGCCGAAGTCGCTCGGCGGCAACGCCCCGGAGACGCCCGCGCACGGCTGAACGGGCGGGGCAGGTGACCGAAAACCGACCTTCCCGGAGGAATCCCGGTTAGCGCGGACCCCCTCGGCGGCCTTGACTAGGGTCAACACGCTGGCGGGGTTGAGGTCCCCCGCAAACCCGAGCCGACCCCGCCAGCCTCTCCCCACCGCCCCTCACCTCACCCGGGCGCCTTCGCGGACGCGGAGCGACGGGTCGCCGGCCGCCCGCAGCCGCAGCGTGTGGAGGTCGTCCGGGGAGATCGGCATCGCGTCCACGCGGACGCCCTCCGCGTCCTCCACCGCCGACGCGATCACCGCCGACACCGGGATGACGCCCGCCTCCCCCGCCCCCTTGATTCCGAGCGGGTTCAGCGGCGACGGCGTCTCCAGGTGCCCCGTCTCGATCCGCGGGACCTCCGTCGCGTACGGCATGAGGAAGTCCATGAACGAGGCGTTGAGGAGCTGGCCGGACTCGTCGTAGGCCATCCGCTCGTACAGCGCGCCGCCGACGCCCTGCGCGACGCCGCCGTGGATCTGCCCCTCCACGACCATCGGGTTGATGAGCCGCCCGCAGTCGTGCACGACCGCGTACCGCAGGATCGCGATCTCCGCCGTGTCCGGGTCGACCTCCACGATCGCGGCGTGCGCGCCGGACGCGAACGTCGACCGGACGGGCGAGTAGTACTCGCGTCCCTCCAGGCCCGGCTCGTCCCCGGACGGGACGGGCGGCTCGGTCGCCGGGCGCCCCACCGCGAACTGCGTCGCCGCCGCGGCCTCCTCGTCGAACGCGTACCGCAGCGGGTTGGACAGCACCGCCACCGTCCGCAGCGGGACGGACGCCGACATGTCGCCCCGCACGTGCACGACCCCGTCGGTGACGTCGAGGTCGCGCGGGTCGGCCTCCAGCGCGTCCGCCGCGATCCGCAGCGCCTTCTCGCGCACCTTCCGGCAGGCCAGCGCGATCGCGTTGCCGCTCATCACGGCGGCGCGGGACGCGAACGTCCCGACCGCGTACCCGAACCGGCGCGTGTCGCCCGTCGTGACGTGGACGTCCGTCAGCGGGACGCCCAGCTCGGCGGCGGCGATCTGCGCGAACGCCGTCTCGTGGCCCTGGCCCTGCGAGGTCAGCCCGGTCGAGACGTGCACCCGCCCGGCCGTGTCGATCTCGACGTGCCCGCCCTCGTACGGGCCGACGCCGGTGCCCTCCACGTACAGGCCGAGGCCGATGCCGAGCCGCCGTCCCCGGGCCGCGGCGGCGGCGCGCTCGGCGGCGAAGCCGTCCCAGCCGATCAGCTCGCGCGCCTTGCGGAGCAGCTCCGGGTAGTCGCCCGAGTCGTAGATGAGCGGGCGCCCGTCCTGGAAGAGGAGGCCCTGGTCGTAGGGGAACTCGTCGGGCTGGATGAGGTTCGCGGCGCGGACGTCGGCGCGGTCGAGGCCGAGGCGGCGGGCGATGCGGTCCATCGTCCGCTCCATGCAGTAGACGCCCTGGGGGCGTCCCGCGCCCCGGTACGGCGTGACGATCAGCGTGTTCGTGTAGAGGCTCGTCACCTCCGCCCGGTACGCGCCGATCTTGTAGGGGCCGAGGAGCTGGGTGGACGTGACGATCGGGATGATGATCCCGTACGGGGTGTACGCGCCGTGGTCGTGCAGGATCCTCACGTCGAGGCCGAGGACGCGGCCCGCGTCGTCGAACCCGACCCGCACGTCCTGGACCTGGCCGCGCTCGTGCGCGGCGGACACGAAGTGCTCGCGGCGGTCCTCGGTCCACTTGAGCTCGCGGCCGAGCAGCCGCGCCGCCCACGGGACGAGCACCTCCTCCGGCCACGGGTGGACGATCTTCACGCCGAACCCGCCGCCGACGTCCGGCGCGACGACCTCGACCTTGCCGTTCGGCAGCCCGAGCCGCGCCGCGATCGCCGCCCGCACGCTGGTCGACGTCTGCGTGGACGAGTACACGCGCAGCGACCCGTCGTCGGCGTCCCAGCGCGCGTAGACGCCGCGCCCCTCCAGCGGCGTGGACGCGCTCCGCTCGATCGACAGCCGGAACTCCAGCGCGTGCGGCGCGGCGTCGATCGCGGCGGCCGCGTCCCCGGTCTCCTGGACGAGCACCGCCCCGACGTTGCCCGGCACGTCGTCGTGGACGAGGCGCTCGGCCCGCGCCGCCGCCTCGATCCCGACGACGGGCGGCAGCGGCTCGTACTCGACGACGACGCGCTCGGCGGCGTCCTCGGCGAGGTAGCGGTCGCGGGCGACGACCATCGCGACGGGCTCGCCGACGTGCCGGACGACGTCCCGCGCCAGCGGGTGCCCGGTCCGGCCGTGCGTCAGCGCCGGATGCGGGATGAGCAGCGGCAACGGGTCGCCGACCCGGTCCGGAAGGTCTTCCCACGTGTAGATGGCGACGAGCCCCTCGACGTCGAGGGCGCCGGACACGTCGATGTCGGTGATCCGGGCGTGCGCGTGCGGCGACCGGACGAACGCGGCGGCGAGCGCGTCCCGGCCGAGGTCGTCGAGGAAGCGGCCCCGGCCGGTGAGGAACCGGCCGTCCTCGCGGCGCCGGACCGGCTCGCCGAACACGCGCGTCCCCATCCGGTCACTCCCCTGGTTCGGCCGACTCGCTGAGCAGGTCGGCGGCGCGGTGCACCGACGTCACGATGTTCTGGTACCCGGTGCAGCGGCACAGGTTCCCGGAGATCCCTTCGAGCACCTGGTCGCGGGACGGCCGCGGGTTGTCCCGCAGCAGCGCCGTGACCGTGCAGAGGAACCCCGGCGTGCAGAACCCGCACTGGAGGCCGTGGCACTCGCGGAACGCGCGCTGCACCGGGGACGGCGTGCCGTCCGGCGCGGCGAGGCCCTCGACGGTGGTGACCTCGTGCCCGGCGGCGGTGACGGCGAACATCAGGCAGGAGCGCACCGGGTCGCCGTCCAGCAGGACGGTGCAGCATCCGCACACGCCGTGCTCGCAGCCGACGTGCGTGCCGGTCAGCCCGAGGTCGTGCCGGAGGAAGTCCGACAGGAGCCGCCGGGCCGGGACGCTCGCCGTCCGGGGTGTCCCGTTGACGGTCAGCTCGACCTCGAACCGCTCCTCCATCACTCCCCCGCCCTCCGCCGCGCCTCGGCGGTCGCCGCCGCGCAGGCGCGCTCGGTGAGCACGCCGGTCAGGTGCCGCCGGTAGACGGCGCCCGCGTGGATGTCGGACTCGGGGTCGACGCGCTCGCGGACGTGCGCGGCAGCGGCGGCCCAGTCGCCGCGCGGGCCTGCGGGCCCGGCCAGGTCGAGCACGAGCGGTGTCGCGGACACGCCCAGGTATCCGGCGCGGGCCGCGGAGACGCGCAGGTCCTCGTCGAGGGTGACGACGGCGGCGACGCCCGCGAGCGCGTAGTCGCCGTGCCGCCGCGCCGTCTCGGCGAACGCGGTCCCGGTGCGGGGCGGCAGGGCGGGGAAGAACGCGGAGACGGCCAGCTCGCCGGGTTCGAGCGACGACTCCAGCGGCCCGGCGAACAGCTCCGCCGCCGGGACCGTGCGCCGCCCCCGGGTGGACGCGGCCTCGACCGTCCCGTCGAGGACGGCCAGCACGGCGGGCAGCTCGGCGGCCGGGTCGGCGTGCGCGAGGCTCCCGACGACCGTGCCCCGGTTGCGGATCACCGGGTGCGCGACGTGCCGGAGCGCCTGCCCGAGCAGCGGCTGCACGGCCGCCGCCCGCGCCGACCGCTCGACCCGCGCGTGCCGGGCGAGCGCGCCGACGCGGACGCCGTCAGGTCCGGCGCGCAGCGTGTCGAGCTCGGCGATCCGGTTGACGTCGACCAGGTCGGACGGCGCGGCGAGCCGCATGTTCAGCAGCGGGACGAGGCTCTGCCCGCCCGCGAGCACCTTCCCGGACGGCGCCGCGGCGAGCGCGGCGAGCGCCTCGGCCACGGTGCGCGGGGCGTGGTAGCCGAACGGCGGCGGCTTCATCGCGTCCTCCCGTCAGCCCGCGCCGGTCTCGGGCGCGCCCGAGGGGCGGACCGGTCCACCGATCTCCCGCTCGCCGGGCGCGATGACGCCGCCGCCCGCGCCGTCCGGCCCGCGGACCGCGTTCAGCACGTGGTACCCGAGAAGGACGGCGATGGTGCCGAGCGCGATGCCCTGCAGCGGGAAATCGTCGGTGATCTTCAGGGTGACGTCCCCGATCGCGAGGATGATCCCGGCCGCGACCGGGACGAGGTTGACCGGGTCGGCGAAGTCGACCCGGTTCTCGATCCAGATCTTCGCGCCGAGCAGCCCGATCATCCCGTACAGGACGACGGTGATCCCGCCGAGCACCCCGCCCGGCGTCGCCGCGACGAGCGCGCCGAACTTCGGGCACAGCCCGAACAGGATCGCGACGACGGCGGCGACCAGGTAGGCGGCCGTGGAGTAGATCCGGGTGGCGGCCATGACGCCGATGTTCTCGGCGTAGGTGGTGGTGGGCGAGCCGCCGACGGCGGCGGCGAGCGCGGTGCCGACGCCGTCCGCGGCGACGGCGCGGCCGAGGACGGGGTCGAGGTCCGCGCCGGTCATCGCGGCGACCGCCTTCACGTGCCCGGTGTTCTCCGCGATCAGCGCGATGACCGGGGGCAGCGCGAGCAGGATCGCCGAGGTCTTGAAGTCGGGCGCGTGCAGGCTCGGGAACCCGAACCAGTCGGCGGCCTTCACGCCGTCGACGTTGATGCGGTCGTGCGGGAACGCCGTCGCGACGCAGTACGGGCCCTCGGCCTGGCAGGCCTTGCCGGACGCGTCCAGCAGGTTCTGCCCCGGCAGCACGGAGGTGATCTTGCCCGCCGTGCTGTCGAGGAGCCACGAGAGCAGGTAGCCGAAGACCAGGGCGAGCAAGACCGCGATCCGGGCCCAGAAGCCGCGCAGCAGCACCGCGCAGAACACGGCGAACCCGAGCGTCGCGAGCGCGACCCACTGGTCCTGCGGCCAGTACACGTTCGCGACGACCGGCGCCAGGTTGAAGCCGATCAGCATCACGACCGCGCCGGTCACGACCGGCGGGAACACCCGGTGGACGACGTCCCCGCCCGCGAAGTGGATCAGCACGCCGACCAGCGCGAGCACGACGCCCGCGACGAGGATCGCGCCGGTCACGGTGGCGCTGTCGCCGCCCGCCGCGCGGATCGCCGCGACCGCGCCGACGAACGACGCGCTCGTCCCGAGGTAGCTCGGCACCCGGCCGCCGACGATCAGCAGGAACAGCAGCGTCGCGACCCCGGACATCATGATCGCGAGGTTCGGGTCGAGGCCCATCACGACCGGGAACACGAAGGTCGCGCCGAACATCGCCACCACGTGCTGCGCGCCGATGCCCGCGGTGCGCGGCCACGACAGCCGCTCGTCCGGCCGCACCACCTCGCCCGGCGGCGGGGTGCGCCCGTCGCCGTGCAGCTTCCAGCCGATCATCATCGGGCCCTCCCGCCCAGCCGCCCTGCTCACCCGGCCCGCCCCACCCGGCGCGGGCCTGCGGGCAAGGTAGATCTACCCAGGTGGACGGGCATCGGCGACTGTTGCCAAAGCCCGCCGCCCGGATTGGGAGGACCGGCCCGTGTGAGACGCGGGAGGCGCGACCGGCGCGCCACCCTGGGAGCGTCGCGACGATGACACTACCCTCGGTACCACCCTCAGATACCGCGCATGCGCAGCACGTGAAGGGCGAGGGTGAGGTTGAGCCGGAGATGCGCGTCCTCGGTGAACGCGCCGAGCATCCGTTCCAGCTTCCCGATGCGGTAGCGGAGCGTGTTGTAGTGGAAGTGGAGCCTGCGGGCCGTCTCGGCGACGTTGAGGTTGGTCTCCAGCAGCACCTGGAGGGTGCGGCGCAGGTCGACCAGCTCCGGCTCGTCGTCGGCGGCGAGGTCGCCGAGCGTCTCCCGGACGAAGGCGTGCAGCTCCTCCGGGTCGGACACGAGGCTCAGCAGCCGGTACACGCCGAGCTGGTCGAAGTGCGCCCGCGCGCCGGTGCCGTTGAGCTGCCGGCCGACCCGCACGGCCTTCACGGCCTGCTCGTACGCCTCGGGGAGCGCGGCCGGGGACGTCACCGTCCGGCTGACGCCGGTGGAGAACGTCCGCCGCACCGGCAGGTGCTCGGCGAAGATCGACGACGCCTCCTTCAGCATCGCCTGCACCGGCCCCGCGGTCAGCTCGGCGGGATCGTCGCCCTCCGCGCCGACCACCGCGACGACCTCGTGCGCGAAGCTCGCGACGGCCGCGCCCCGGTCGTGCCGGCGGACGGCCGTCGTCCAGGCGGCGGCGAGCCGCTCCTGCGCGGAGCGCTCCTCGGCGCCGCGCCCGCCGCGCGCCGCCGCGTCGGCGTCGGGCGGCTTCGCGCGGCCCTTCGCGTCCGGCTCGGCGGCCGGGCCGCCGCCGCGCGGGCGGCCGTCCAGCTCGGCGACGATCACCATCACGGGACGGTCGAGGTCCCAGCCGAACCCGTCGCAGTGCGCGACGACGCGGTCGTCGTCGCCCGCCCGCCCGGCGAGGATGTCGCGCAGGAAGTCGGCGCGGTACTTGCTCTCGACGGCCGCGACGGCCTGCTGCTTCGTCACCACGAGAGCGGCGACGGTCGCCGCCCGCTCCAGGATGCCGAGGTCGGAGCCGCGCAGCGTGCCGCCGGGGCTGAACGCGATGATCCGGCCGTGGTCGAAGCCGCCCGCCATCACGGGCACGACCAGGTGGTCGCCGGTGCCGTGCGCGCCGATGATGCCGCAGCCGCCGCGGCCGCACGCTGCGTGCCGCCCGGCGTCGAACGCGCGCATCGCCTGGACGTGCTCGTCCGGGCCCGCGCCCGCGAGGACGCGCTGCTCGCCGTCCAGGACGACGACGGCGACGTCGAGGAGGGTCGCGACCTCGTCCACGACCTCCTGGAGCCCGCCGCCGCACAGGACGATCTGCACCAGCGCGCGGTGCACCTCCTCCGTGCGGGCGAGCACGGACGCCTGCCGGTTCAGGATGTCGGTCAGGACCTGGTTCAGGATGTCGTCGAAGCCGACGTCGTTCGGGAGCAGGATCAGGGGGAAGCCGCGGCGGTCGGCCTGCGCGATCATCTCGGCGGGGAGCGAGTCGAGGTAGCGGCCGAGCTTGATGGCGAGGGCCGCGAGCCCGCGCTCGTCCAGGTCGGCGACCAGGTTGTCGAGCGACTGGGGGGTGTTGCGGAGGGGGTAGCCGGTCGTCAGGAGCAGTTCGTTCGGCTTCACCCACGACAGGATGTCGGGGACCTCCATCACGTTGAGCCGCTGGACGACGCGCTCCAGCCCGGCCCGGCCGGCGATGAGGCGGGCGCCGTTCAGGGTGCTGACGCCGAGGACCTCCCCGACCGAGAGGCCGTAGGTCAGTGTTCCGGTGCTTGCGAGCCTGAGGGCCGGTGGGCCCGGGTCCGCGGTTGTGTAACTCATGCCAGGGGTCACCTCGCCTTTTGGTGCGTACATCGCCCGTTTTGGCGTGATCGCTACCGGTTCCTGATCAACAGTGACAACAAAGACGAACGATGACAACCAGTCTTGGCAGCTTTCCCCATACGTCCGGTGCGAGGGCCGTTCTAACGTCTCCGCAGAGGCCGGGCCGCCCGTGCGCCGGACGGCAGCCGACACCGGTCTCGGGAGGATCCGTGACTGCCGTCGTCCGCGACCCGATCCCGCTCCCGGTCCGTTCCGGGGGGCGCGGGGGGACGTCCCCGCACCAGAGTCCGGCCAGGTCAGGCGGTGGGCGGCCGCCTGCGGCGGGGGCCGCGAGCCTCGCGCTGCGCCCGCTGCTCGACCCGCCGCGCCGCGCCGCGCGGGTCATCGCCGTGTTCCCGTCCGCGCTGTACGTGGAGATGCGGGGCGGGCCCGAGCCGCGCGTGCTCGCCGTCGTCGCGTCGGACGCGCACCGCCTCCCGAACTCGGTGGTCGTCGCCGCGACGCGCCGCGAGCAGCCGTTCCGGTCGGTCCGGGAGGGCGCCGACGCGTGGGTGGGCGACGGGCGGGTGGAGGCCGGTCCGCTGCACGTCCGGGTCCGCCGCTGGTGGGACCCGGCGCCGGTGCTCGGGACCATGCGGCCCGCCGCGCTCGGGCACGGCGTCCGGACGCTGGAGGCCGCGTTCGCCGCCGCGGGCATGACCGGCGGCGGCCTCTCCGGCCATCCCGACCCGGACGTCCTCGCCGCGTGCTGCGCCGCGGGCGACCTCGCGGGCGCGGTGGAGGCGGCGGAGCGGATCGTCGGCCTCGGCCCCGGCCTCACCCCGAGCGGCGACGACATCCTCTGCGGCCTGCTCGTGTCGCTGCGCCTGGTCGGCGGCGCCGTCAGACATGGCAGGACGGGCCTCGGGTGGGGGGACGACCCCTCACACTCCCCGGTTCGCTCCGCTCATAAGGCGGTGTGGCTGGCCGACTGGCTCGGCGCGGCCGTCACCGCCGACGCGGGCACCCGCACGACCGCGCTCGCCGCGACGCTGCTGCACTGCGCGGCGGCGGGCGGCGCGGGCGCGGAGGTCGCGGCGGTGCTGCGCTGCGTCGCCGGGCACGAGCCGCCGGGGGCGGCCGTCCGGCGGCTGCTCGCGGTCGGGCACACGTCCGGCACGGACCTCGCGCACGGCGTCCTCGCAGGCTGCCGCGCCGCCCTGGCTCTCGTCTCCCCTGTGGTGGTGCAGGACGCCCCCAGGGTGACTGCATGAGCGACGACTGGGTCGAGGTCCGGCGGGGGAGCTACCACGACTCGGTGACGCTGATGCGGGTGAGCCGGACGCTGTCCGAGCGGCCGGATGTGGCCGCCGCGATGGTCGCGATGGGCACCGGGCTCAACCGGGAGATGTTCGGCCGGATGGGCTTCGACGTCCCGGACGAGGCGGGCCCCGACGACCTGGTGGTGGCCGTCCGCGTGACGGGCGGCGACGCGGCCGGGGCGCGCGAGGCGCTGGACGGCCTGCTGCGCGCGGCGCACGCGGCCCCCGCCGCGCCCGGGGCGGCGACCCCGCCCCGGACGACCGGCGCCGCCGCCGCCCGCGCGGACGCGACCGTCGCGCTGCTGTCGGTGCCGGGGCCGCACGTGTTCCCCGAGGCCATGGACGCGCTCGACGCGGGCCTCAACGTGATGATCTTCAGTGACAACGTGCCGCTCGCGCAGGAGATCGCGCTCAAGGAGGCGGCGGCCCGGCGCGGTCTGATCGTGATGGGCCCGGACTGCGGGACGGCGGTGATCGGCGGCGCGGGCCTCGGCTTCGCGAACGCGGTGCGCCCCGGCCCGGTCGGGGTCGTCGCCGCGTCCGGGACGGGCGCGCAGCAGCTCATGTGCCTGCTCGACGCGGCCGGCGTCGGCGTGAGCCACGTGCTCGGCGTCGGCGGCCGGGACCTGTCGCCGGAGGTGAGCGGGCGGTCCGCGCTGGCGGCGCTCGCGGCGCTCGACGCCGACCCCGGCACCGAGCTGATCGTCCTCGTGTCCAAGCCGCCCGCCCCGCAGGTCGCGGACCTGATCCGAGAGGCGGCGCGGCGGCTCGACACGCCGGTGTCGTTCGCGCTGCCCGTCCCCGGCGAGGACGACCTGACCCGCGCGGCGGAGAAGGTGCTGAAGGCGCTCGGCCGGAAGGTCCCCGAGTGGCCGCGCTGGCTCGGGGCCCGGCGCCCGAGGCCCGCGCGGGGACGGGCGCTGCGCGGCCTGTTCGCGGGCGGGACGCTCCGCGACGAGGCGGAGGCGATCGCCCGGGACGCCCTCGGCTGGGACCTCGCGTCCCGCGGCCACCGGTTCACCGACTTCGGCGACGACGCGTTCACCCGCGGCCGCGCCCACCCGATGATCGACCCGTCGCTGCGGCTCGCGGCCGTGCGGGAGGAGGCGGCCGACGCCGAGGTCGGCGTCCTGCTGCTGGACGTGGTGCTCGGCCACGGCGCCGAGCCCGACCCGGCCGCCGCGCTCGCCCCGGTCGTCGCGGCGGCGGTCGCGGACCGTGCCGACCTGGCCTTCGTGGTGTCGCTGTGCGGGACGCCCGCCGACCCGCAGGGCCGCGACCGGCAGGCGGCGGCGCTGTGCGAGGCGGGCGCGGACGTGTTCGCCTCCAACGCCGGGGCCGCCCGGCACGCCCTCGCCCTGCTCGACGGCGCGCCGGTGGAGGGGAGGGCCGGATGACCGACCAGCGGCACAGGCTGGGCGGCCTGCTCACCCGCGACCCGGCGGTGGTGACCGCCGGGGTGGAGGTGCTCGCGGACGCCCTCTCCGACCAGGCCGTCCCGGTGGAGCGGGTCGACTGGCGCCCGCCGCCCGCCGGGACGGAGGCCGCGCTCGCCGCGGTGCTCGGCGACCCCCGGCACGCCGACGCCAACGCCCGCGCGGTGGAGCGGATGGTGACGGCCCGCCCGCACCTCGTGGACGTCCGCCCGGCGCGGGACGTCCTCGGCCTCGACACCGGCACGTTCCTGCACGCGGGCCCGCCGCTGGAGTGGGAGCGGGCGTCCGGCCCGATGCGCGGCGCGCTGATCGGCGCGATGCTGCTCGAAGGCATCGCCGAGACGCCGCGCGGAGCGGAGCGCGAGCTCGGGCGCGGCGCGGCCGTGCTGGAGCCGTGCCACCGGCACGCGGCGGTGGGGCCGATGGCGGGGGTGGTCAGCCCGTCCATGTGGATGCTGGTGGTCGAGGACGCCGAGCACGGCGGCACCGCGTACTGCTCGCTGAACGAGGGCCTCGGCAAGGTCCTGCGGTACGGGGCGTTCGGCCCCGAGGTGATCGAGCGGCTGACCTGGATGGGCGAGGTGCTCGGCCCGGCGCTCCGGGCGGCGGTCCGGCGGCGCGGCCCGCTCGACCTGATGTCCGTCGCCGCGCAGGCCCTCCAGATGGGCGACGAGCTGCACAACCGGAACCGCGCGGCGACCTCTCTGCTGCTGCGTGAGCTGGCGCCCGCGCTGCTCGCCGCCGAGGACGTCCCGCGCGCCCGCGCCGCCGAGGCGCTCGGGTTCGCGGCGGGCAACGACCACTTCTTCCTGAACGCGGGCATGGCGGCGGCGAAGGCGTGCGCGGACGCGGCCCGGAACGTGCCCGGCTCCAGCCTCGTCGTGGCGATGGCGCGGAACGGGACCGACTTCGGCGTCCAGGTGTCCGGGACGGGCGACCGCTGGTTCACCGGCCCGGCGGGCGTCCCGGACGGCCTCTACCTCGGCGGCTACGGCCCGGACGACGCCAACCCCGACATCGGCGACTCGGCGATCACCGAGACGGCCGGGATGGGCGGGTTCGCGCTGGCCGCCGCGCCCGCGATCGTCCGGTTCGTCGGCGGCGAGGTGCCGGACGCGCTCGCCGCCACCCAGCGGATGTACGAGATCACCCTCGCCGAGCACCCGGTGCTGCAGATCCCGCTGCTGTCGTTCCGCGGCACCCCGGTGGGCGTGGACGTGACGCGCGTCGTCCGCACCGGGATCCTGCCCGTCATCGACACCGGCATCGCGGGACGCGAGCCCGGCACGGGCCAGGTCGGCGCCGGTCTGGTCGAACCTCCGGCGAACGTGTTCACCGACGCCCTGCACGCGCTGGCGGAGACCGCGTAACCGCGTTTTCCCCGGGTAGCGCCCCCATCATGAGCGGAGCGAACCGGGGGGTGTGGGGGGTCGTCCCCCCACAAGAGCAGGGCATGAGCGGAGCGATCACCGGGGAGCAGTTCGCGCTGAGCGCGGGGCCGTACCAGGCCGTCGTGACCGAGGCGGGCGCGGCGCTGCGGGAGCTGACGTACGAGGGGCGGCCGGTGGTTCTGCCGCACGGCGCGGACGAGCCCGCCCCGGCCGCGTACGGACAGCTCCTGATCCCGTGGCCGAATCGGGTGGACCGGGGCAGGTACAAGTTCGCGGGCGAGGCGCACCAGCTCGACGTGTCCGAGCCGGAGCGGGACTGCGCGCTGCACGGGCTCGTCCGCTGGGCGCCGTGGCGGGCGGCGGAGCACGAGCCGGGCCGGGTGCGGCTCGCGTACCGGCTGCTCGGGGCGGCCGGGTACCCGTTCCGGCTGGACCTGGAGGCGGAGTACGCGCTGGACGCGGCGGACGGCCTGGCCGTCCGGGTCACCGCCCGCAACACCGGCCCGGTGACCGCGCCGTACGGGCACGGCGCGCACCCGTACCTCACGGTCGGCGAGCCGATCGACGAGTGCGCGGTGACGCTCCGCGCCGACCGGTACCTCCCGGTGGACGACCGGAAGCTTCCGTCCGGGCCGTCCGAGGACGTCACCGGCACCTTCTACGACCTGCGCACCGGTCCGCTGCTCGACGGCCGCCGGATCGACAACGCGTACACCGAGCTGAACCGCGACGGCGAGGGCCGCGCGTGGGTGGTCCTGTCCGGCGGCGGGCGGACGGCCCGGCTCTGGGCCGACGAGGCGCATCCCTGGATCGAGGTCTACACCGGCGACGACGCCCCCGACCCGCGGCACGGCCTCGGCGTCGAGCCGATGACGTGCCCGCCGAACGCGTTCGCGACCGGCGAGGGCGTGCGGAGCCTCCGGCCGGGCGACGAGTTCACCGGCGCCTGGGGGATCCAGGCCGCCTAGGACGGGCGGGGAGGCGCGCCGAACAGGTTCCCTAGCAGGCACGGGGTGGGGGATCATATCGGGGTGAACTTCAGCGTCTCCTCGTTCGACGACCTGTCCGCGCGCATCGCCGCCGTCCGCGACGAGCACGGCGAGCGCTTCCCCGGCGGCGCCGAGGGACGGCAGCCGGTGCACACGGTGTACGTCCCGGCCGACCGGTTCTCCCGGTCGACGCCCGCCGACTTCGGCGCGGAGGCGCTGCGGCTGCTGAACACCCACACGCCGGGCGCGGGGTCGTTCGGCGCGGCGTTCGGGCTGGACCCGGAGATCGCCGGGCCGGTCCGCGAGCGGGTCGCGGCGAAGCTCGCGTCCGAGCCGGTCGAGGACGTGCGGATCGACTTCGAGGACGGCTACGGCGTCCGCGCCGACGCCGAGGAGGACGGCCACGTCGCGCAGGTCGTCGAGGCCGTCGCCGCCGCGTACCAGGTGAAGGGCCTTCCCCACTACTGGGGCGTGCGGGTCAAGTCGTTCGCGGACGGCGGCCACGAGCGCGCGATGCGGACGCTCGACGGCTTCCTCACCGCGCTGCGCGACCGGCTCGGGCGGCTGCCCGGCGGGTTCACGATCACGTTCCCGAAGGTGGTCGCGGCCGAGCACGTCGCGCTGTTCACCGAGTACCTCGACCGGCTGGAGACCGCGCTCGGGCTGCCGTCCGGGATCCTGCGGTTCGAGATCCAGGTCGAGACGCCGCAGGCGCTGTTCGACGGCGACGGCCGCGTCGCCCTGCGCGCCATCGCCGAGTCCGCCGCGGGCCGCCTCACCGCCGCGCACTTCGGCGTGTTCGACTACACGGCCGCGCTCGGGCTGCCGCCGCACGAGCAGCGGCTCGACCACCCGGCCTGCGACTTCGCCCGGCACGTCATGCAGGTGTCGTTCGCGGGCACCGGCGTCCGGCTGTCGGACGGCTCCACCAACGTCATCCCGCGCAACGACGGCCCCGACGAGGTCAACGCGGCCTGGGCGACGCACGCCGCGCACGTCAGGCACTCGCTGCGGCACGGCTTCTACCAGGGCTGGGACCTGCATCCCGCGCACCTGCCGAGCCGGTACGCCGCCGTGTACGCGTTCCACCTGTCCGGGGTGGACGACGTGATCGGACGGGTCCGGGCGTGGCACGAGCAGGCGGCGGGCGGCGCGGGCGGCGTCCTGGACGAGCCCGCCACCATCCGGGCGCTGACGTCCCGGCTCCGCCGCGCGGTCGACTGCGGCGCGCTGGACGAGAGCGTCCTGCCCGCGACCTAACCGTCCGCGGGGCCGTTCCCGGAGCCGTCCGCGGGGCCGTTCCCGGGGCCGTGGCCCGGCCGCCAGCGCGGGCCGACCGCGTTGAGCAGGGCGCGGAGCTGCTCCTCCTCGTACGCGAAGTGCGCGTCCAGCTCGTCCGCCATGCGGTCCAGCTCCGCCCCGACGTGGGCGAGGTCGCGCGAGGCCGGGTCGGCGATGAGTTTCTCCAGCCTGCGCCGGTTCTCGGTCACGGCGACGTGCTCGCGCCGCAGCCTGCCGAGCACGGGCGCGAGGCCGGGGAACTCGCGCTCCAGCCGGGGGAACGCGCGCCCCTCCTCGTTGTCGTGATGCCGCCCGAGGACGTCGCACACCGAGACGCAGTGCTCCCTCAGCTGGGCGGCGAGGTCGGGCGCCGCCCCGCGCCGGAAGCCCCGGACGCCGGCGCGGAGCGCGGCGAGGTCCGCGCGGAGGCCGTCATGGATCTTCACCAGCTCGTCGCCGAGGGCCCACGCGCGCCCGTCGAGGAACCCGCGATGGATCTCCACGACCGGGATGACGCGGTCGGTCATCCGCTGGTACTCGGCGTACGCAGGGTGGCGGGCGGACTGGCGGGCGAACAGCTCGTCCCGCTCTGCTCCCTCGACGGGGAACGCGACGCCGTCGAAGGTCTCGCCGCCGGACTGCCCGTCCATCTCCACGACCACGCGCGGGTCGGCGCGCACGTTGCGGTACCAGTCGGGGTCGTGCGGGCTCCCCGCGTTGGACGCGAAGACGTGCAGGCGGTCCCCGTCCGCCAGGTACGCGAGCTCCGTGCGGTGCCGCCGTCCGCTCCTGCGGCCGGTGCTGACGAGGACGAGCAGGTCCGACTCGCCGGACTCGGTCATGCGCGGTCTCCTATCCTGGACGCGATCGGATCACTTTGCTTTGCGAGCAAAGCCTTTAGTAAAACAAAGCTATTTGGGACGCGGAGCGCATGTCAACCGAGGAGAGCGCCGGACCGGACGCCGGACTTGACGTCGACGACGGCATCCGCACGATGCTGCTGCTGATGCCGCGCCTGGTGTCGGCCGCCAAGCGGATCAGGGTCCCGGCTGAGCTGTCGTCCTTCGACCTCGCGCCGCGCCACCTGTCGCTGCTCGCCTACCTGCTGTTCGACGGCCCGATGACCGTGAACGCGCTGGCCGGACGGCTGGAGGTGGCGCCCGCGACGGTGTCCCTGATGGTCGGCGACCTCAGCCGCCAGGGCATCCTGGAGCGCCACGAGGACCCGGCCGACCGGCGCCGCACGATCGTCAGCGTCGCCGCCGGGCACCTGCCCGCGATCAACGGGTGGCTCGGTCAGGGCGCCGGGGCCTGGCGCACCGCCCTGGAGCCGCTGACCCCGGCGCAGCGGAAGACGTTCGTCGACACGCTGCTCGCCTACGAGCGCGCCGTCACCGCCGCCCGTTCGGGCGGCGGGTGAACGCGGCGTCGAAGGCGGCGAGGTCCTCGGGCGTGTCGATGTCGTCGGGCGCGGCGACGTCGTCGCACGGGACGGCCGTGACCAGCTCCGGGTGCGCGCGCAGGAAGCCCCGCGCCCCGACGTCCCCGACCGCCGCCTCCGCCACCGGCCCGAAGTGCTCGGCCGCCAGCACGACGGGGTTGCGCGGCGCTCCGCCGTAGGACGCGACCGCGATCGACGCGCCCGCCGCGCGCGCCGCGAGCAGCCGCCGCACCGCCTCGGCGGTGACGAGGGGCTGGTCGACCAGCGCGATCGCGACGGCGGGGCAGCCCGGCGGCAGCGCGGCGAGCCCGGCGCGCAGCGAGGAGCCCATGCCGTCCCGCCAGTCCGCGTTCGGGACGACGACCGCGCCGATCACCTCGATCGGCTCCGCCCCGGTCACCACGAGGACCGGGGAGCAGCCCGCGTCCCGCAGCATCCGGACGCCGCGGTCGACGAGCCGCTCGCCGTCCAGTTCGAGCGTGGCCTTGGGACGTCCGAGCCGGCTGCCCTCGCCCGCCGCGAGCAGCAGGCCCGCCGGGGAGTCCGTGCGCACCGTCATCCCCGCGAGGGTAGTCCCCTCAGGGAGCGTCGGCGTGGATGCGGCCGCTGGTGTCGGTGAGCGGGCGTCCCGAGCCGCCCCAGCGGAGCTGGACGAGCTCCGCCGCGATCGACACGGCGGTCTCCTCCGGCGTCCGGGCGCCGAGGTCCAGCCCGATCGGCGAGCGCAGCCGGGACAGCTCCGCCTCGGACAGCCCCGCCTCGCGGAGCCGGGCGAGCCGGTCGTCGTGGGTGCGCCGCGACCCCATCGCGCCGACGTATCCGGCGCCGGTGCGGAGCGCCACCTCCAGCAGCGGGACGTCGAACTTCGGGTCGTGGGTCAGGACGCAGATCGCCGTCCGCTCGTCGACGCCGCCGCCCGTCTCCTCCAGGAACTTGTGCGGCCACTTGACCACGACCTCGTCGGCGTCCGGGAACCGCTTCGGCGTCGCGAACACCGGGCGCGCGTCGCACACCGTCACGTGGTAGCCGAGGAACTTGCCGATCCGGGCGACGGCGGCGGCGAAGTCGATCGCGCCGAACACGAGCAGCCGGGGCGGCGGGGCGAACGAGTGGACGAAGACGGTCAGCTCGTCCAGCCGCCGCTCCCCCTCCCGGCCGTAGTGCCGCTGGCCGGTGAGGCCCTGGGCGAGCATGCCGCGCGCGTCGTCGTCGACGGCGGCGTCGAGCCGGGCGGCGTGCGGCTCGCCGGGCGCGAGCGACCCGGACGCGCGGTCGGCCCAGACCACCCGGCGGGCGCCGACCGTGCCCGGCCCGGCGACGACGGTCGCGACGGCGACCGGCTCGTGCGCGGCGATCGCGGCGGCGACCTCGGCGAACTCCGGGAACGTCGCGGGGCCGACCGGCTCGACCAGCACGTCGAGGATGCCGCCGCAGGTCAGGCCGACGGCGAACGCGTCGTCGTCGCTCACCCCGTACCGCTGGACGACCGGCCGCCCGCTCGCCAGCACCTCCTGCGCCAGGTCGTAGACGGCGCCCTCCACGCAGCCGCCGGACACGCTGCCCGCCACCTCGCCGCCCGGCGACACCGCCATCGCCGCGCCCGGCGGGCGCGGCGCGCTGCGGAAGGTGTTCACGACGGTCGCGAGCCCGAACGTCTCCCCCGCCGCGTACCAGGCGGCGATGTCGTCCAGCACGTCACGCATCTGCGCTCCTCCCCTTCCGGGCGCCGCGGCCGCCGGCGACGATGCGGGCCAGTTCCTCCAGCGCGGCGAGGCTGTGCCCGGACGTGAAATCGTCCACGTGCGGCAGCGCCGCCGCCATGCCCGCCGTGAGCGGCTCGTAACCGGGCCGCGCCTTGTGCGGGTTCGCCCACACCACCCGGTGCGCGAGCCGCCGCAGCCGGGCCGTCTGCTCGCCGAGCAGGGCCGCGTCGCCGCGCTCCCAGCCGTCCGAGGCGATCACGACGACCGCGCCGCGGGCGAGGCCGCGCTGCCCGAACCGGTCGAGGAACTCCTTCAGCTCCTCGCCGAGCCGGGTGCCGCCGCTCCAGTCCGGGACGGCCGCCGACGCCGCCGCCATCGCCGCGTCCGGGTCGCGGTGCCGCAGCTCGCGGGTCAGCCGGGTCAGCCGCGTGCCGACGCTGAACACCTCCACGCCGCGCCCGCCGGAGCGGGCGGCGGCGTGCGCGAACCGCAACAGCGCGTCGGCGTAGGGGCTCATCGAGCCGCTGACGTCGACGATCAGCACGACGCGGCGCGGGCGCGTGCGGTGCGCGCGGCGCCGCAGCAGGGACGTCTCGCCGCCGCGCCGCAGCGTCTCCCGGACGGTCCGGGCCGGGTCGAGCCGTCCGGTGGACGCGGGCGCGAACCGGCGGGACCTGCGGCGCTCGGCGCCCGCGTCCAGCACCGCGATCAGCCGCGCGACCTCGGCGCGCTCGGCCGCCGTCAGCCGCGCGACGTCGCGGTCGCGGAGGACCTCCACCGTGCTGGCGGTGGCCGCCCTGACCTCGCCGTCGCCGTCCCCGCCGGCCTCCGCGCCGGGGTCGGGCAGCGCCGTCCGCCGGACGACCACGGGCGGCGGGCGCCTTCCCGGCCGGACGGTCGCGCCGGAGAAGTAGGCGGCGAAGCAGCGGTCGTAGCGGGCGAGGTCGTCGGGGTCGGCGCACAGCGTCAGCCGCCCGGCCCAGTACACGTCGTTCGGGTCGAGGACGTCGAGGTGGTCGAGCGCGGCCAGCATCGCCTGGACCCGCTCGGGATCGGCGGCGCCGCCCGCGGCGCGGACCGTCCGGGCGAACCCGACCATCGTCTCGGTGACGTCCCGCCGCATCGGGCTCACCCGCCGCCGAGCAGCGCGTCGAGGCCGCCGCCGAGCACGCGCTGCTGGTCCTCGCGGTACTTGAGCACGGCGCCGAGCGTCACGGCGGCGGACGCCGGGTCGAGTTCGCGGACGCCGAGCGCGACGAGCGCCTCCGTCCAGTCGAGGGTCTCGGCGACGCCGGGCGGCTTCAGCAGGCCGGCCTCGCGCATCCGCTGCGCGGCGCGGGCGACCTGCCCGGCGAGCCGCTCCGCCGCGCCGGGCAGCCGCCGCCTGATGATCGCGACCTCGCGGTCGAACGAC
Organism: Actinomadura decatromicini; assembly: GCF_008121305.1. NCBI lineage: Bacteria > Bacillati > Actinomycetota > Actinomycetes > Streptosporangiales > Thermomonosporaceae > Actinomadura > Actinomadura decatromicini. Next base: position 246,341 of record NZ_VSRQ01000004.1, read on the forward strand.
GGGTGCTCCAGCCAGTGGTACAGGCAGCGGCGCTTCAGCGCGTCATGGACCTCGCGGGTCCGGTTGGACGTGACCACCACGACCGGCGGGCGCTCGGCCCGGATCGTGCCCAGCTCGGGGACGGTGATCGTGAAGTCGCTCAGCACTTCGAGCAGGAACGCCTCGAACTCGTCGTCGGCGCGGTCCAGCTCGTCGACGAGCAGGACGCTCGGCGACGTCTCCAGCGCCTGGAGCAGCGGGCGGGCCAGCAGGAACCGGCGGTCGTACAGCTCGCCCTCCAGCCGCGCCACGTCGGCGACGCCCGCGGCCTCGGCGGCGCGCAGGTGCAGGAGCTGGCGGGGGAAGTCCCAGTCGTAGAGGGCCTGGGAGGCGTCGAGACCCTCGTAGCACTGCAGCCGGATCAGCGGTGCGCCGAGCCCGCGCGCGAGTGTTTTGGCCAGTTCGGTCTTGCCGACCCCGGCCTCGCCCTCCAGGAAGAGCGGACGCCCCATGCGCAGGGCGAGGAAGCACGCCGTGGCGAGCCCGTCGTCGCACAGGTAGGCGTGCCTGTCGAGCAGTCCCGCGAGCGCCGCGGGCGATCCGGCCGGGTCCGCGGCCGGTGGCGCCGTCTCCCCCACGGCTCTCAGGCTACTCAGCCCGGCATGGCACGGAAACGCCGCCGGGCCTTGCGTTTTCGCGGCCGGTTCCCTCCTCCGGCAAAAGCATGGCAAAGAAGTAGGGAAAGTTGACTTTACCCGTCGCGACGCAGAGCATTGGAGCCATGCGAACCGGTGACGGGAACGATCCCGACCTGACCGACGAGGCGACCTACGAGCGGGTGCGCGACCCGTCCCGGCGCGGGCTGCTGCGCCTGTCGGCGGGCGCCGGACTGACCGCGGGGCTCGGCGGGGCCCTGCCCGCCGCGCTGCGTCCCGCCGCGGCGGCGGCCGCCCCGGTCGCGGCCCCTTTCACGACCCCGTTCACAGCGCCGTTCGCGACGGCGGCCGCGACCGGGATCGTCAAGCCGCTGCCGCCGGAGCTGTTCATCGAGCACGGGACGAACGCCGAGACCCGCTGGGAGGCCATGCGCGGGATCGGCGACCTCACGCCCGTCGACCGCTTCTTCGTCCGCAACCACGTGTCCACGCCGCTGATCGACGCGCGGACGTGGCGGCTGAAACTGTGGGGCACCGGACTGGCCGGATCGCCGGGCGAGGACCGTCCGCTTGAGTTCACCTACGACGACCTCCTCGGATTCCCCTCCGAGACCATCACGTCGTTCATCGAATGTACGGGCAACGGGCGCGGCTTCTACACGTCCCAGCAGGGGCAGCAGGTCACCGGGACGCCGTGGAAGCTCGGCGCGGTGGGCGTCGCCCGGTGGCGCGGCGTCCGGCTGTCGGCGGTGCTGAGGCGCGCAGGTATCACCCGCGCGGCCGTGGACATCATGCCCCGCGGGTTGGACGCTGACTACGTGGACAAGGGCGAGAACCTCGGCCGCGTGCGGCGCCCCCTTCCCGTCGCGAAGGCGATGAAGGACGTGCTGCTCGCCTACGAGATGAACGGCGCCCCGCTGCCGCCCGACCACGGCCACCCCGTCCGCCTGGTGGTGCCGTCGTGGGTGGGCATCGCGTCCATCAAGTGGCTCGGCGACATCCAGGTGTCGGACGAACCGCTCTACTCGCCGTGGAACACGCGCTACTACCGGCTGTTCGGCCCGACCTACCCCGAGGGCGGGACGGCTCCGCTGACCCGCATGAACGTCAAGTCCGCGTTCGAGCTGCCCTGGGACGCGACGCTCCAGGCGGCGCGCCGGCACGTCCTGCACGGCCGGTCCTGGTCGGGCAACGGCCGGGTGCGGCGGGTGGACGTCAGCGACGACGGCGGCCGGACGTGGCGCCCCGCGCGGGCCCGCGACCGGCACCCGAACCCGCGCGGCTGGGTCCGCTGGGAGTACCCGTGGCATCCGCGGCGCCCCGGGCGGTACGAGCTGCTCGCGCGGGCCACCGACGAGACCGGCGCGGCGCAGCCCGCGACCGCCCCCTTCAACACGCTCGGCTACCTGTTCGGCGCCGTCGTACGGCACCCGGTCACGCTCATCTGAAACCCCGTCTGGAAGGACCCCAATGGCACTGTGGAAGCCGGACCCGACCTTCTACGCCTCGCCGCGCGACGCCGCGTCCGCGCCCGCCGAGAAGCTGGCGTACGTCGCCGCCTTCGACCGGGCGGCCGAGAAACCGGACGCGATCGCCGTGCTGGACGTCGATCCGGGCTCCGGCTCCTACGGCTCCGTCGTGGGCTGGACCGACCTGCCCTACCTCGGTGACGAGCTGCACCACTTCGGCTGGAACGCGTGCAGCAGCGCGCTCTGCCCGGGCTCGCCGCACCCGCACGTGGAGCGGCGGTACCTGATCGTCCCGGGGCTGCGGTCGTCCAGGGTGTACGTGATCGACACGAAGGACGACCCCGCCGCGCCCACGATCGTCAAGATCCTGGAACCGGACGAGCTGGCCAAGCGCGCCGGGTACTCGCGCCCGCACACCGTCCACTGCGGGCCCGAGGGCCTGTACCTGACGGCGCTCGGCGGCGCGAACGGCGAGGAGGGGCCGGGCGGCATCGCCCTCCTCGACCACTCCTCGTTCGAGGTGCTCGGGCGCTGGGAGGTCGACCGCGGCCCGCAGTACTACGCCTACGACGCCTGGTGGCACATCGCGCACGACGTGCTCGTGTCGTCGGAGTGGGGCACGCCGTCGATGGTCGAGGACGGCGTCGTCGGCGAGCTGCTGCTCGGCCGCAAGTACGGGCACTCGCTGAACTTCTTCGACCTGCGCAAGCGCAAGCACGTCCAGACCGTGGACCTCGGCGACGAGCACCAGATGGTCCTCGAACTCCGCCCGGCGCACGACCCGACCAAGCAGTACGGGTTCGTGGGCGTGGTCGTCAGCGTCGAGGACCTGTCGGCCTCGGTGTGGGTGTGGCACCGCGACGGCGACGCCTGGGCGGCGAAGAAGGTCATCACCATCCCGGCCGAGCCCGCCGACGCCGCCGACCTGCCGCCGGTGATCCAGCCGTTCGGGGCGGTGCCGCCGCTCGTCACCGACATCGACCTGTCCGTGGACGACCAGTGGCTGTACGTCTCCTGCTGGGGCACGGGCGAGCTGAAGCGCTACGACGTCAGCGACCCGTTCAACCCCGTCGAGGCGGGCTCGGTGCGGATCGGCGGCATCGTGAACCGCACGCCGCACCCGGCCGCGCCCGATCAGCGCCTCGCCGGAGGCCCGCAGATGGTCGAGGTCAGCCGCGACGGCAAGCGCGTCTACGTCACCAACTCGCTGTACGGCTCCTGGGACGACCAGTTCTACCCGGACGGCGTCGGCGCGTGGATGGCGAAGCTCGACTCCACGGCCGAGGGGTTCGCGTTCGACGAGCGGTTCTTCCCCAACGGGGACGACTTCCGGGGCCTGCGCCCGCACCAGACGAGGTTGCAGGGCGGGGACGCGTCCTCGGACTCGTACTGCTACCCGTGACCGACGGATCGCTCGCCGCCCTCGTGGCGCTCGGCGCGTTCCACGGGCTGAACCCCGCCATGGGCTGGCTGTTCGCGGTGGCCCGCGGCTTCCAGGAGCGGAGCCGCTCGCTCGTCCTGCAGTCGCTTCCCGCGATCGCCGCGGGCCACGCCGCGTCCGTCGGGGCAGTCGCCGTCCTCATCGCGCTGACCAGCTCGGTCGTCGCGACGCAGGGCGTCGCGATCGGCGGCGGCGCGGTCCTCGTCGGGTTCGGCCTGTGGCGGCTGCTGTCCAAGCGCCACTTCCGCTGGGTCGGCATGCGGATCTCGCTGTGGCAGCTCGCCGGATGGTCGTTCCTGATGTCGTCGGTGCACGGCGCCGGGCTGATGCTGCTGCCCGTGCTCGCCTCGACGGGGACGGCCCCGGCGGGCCACGACCACGGGCTGGCGGCGTCGTCCGGCAGCGCGCTGTCCACCGGGGTGTTCGTCACCGCCGTGCACACCCTGGCGATGTTCACCGTCGCGGGCGTCATCGCCGTCGTCGTCTACGAGGTCGTCGGGCTGGCGATCCTGCGCCGGGCCTGGTTCAACCTCGACCGGCTGTGGGCCGCCGCCCTCATCACCGCCGGGACCGTCACGCTCCTGACCGCCCTCTGAGGGTTTGGACGGGTCAGGCCGGGTCGGGCGCCTCGCCGCGGGCGTGCAGGAGGGCGCGCAGCTCGGCGAGCTGGCGGGCGGCGAGGGTCTTCTCGGCGCCGTTGATGCCCATCGCGCCGAGGGACGTGCCGTCCGCCAGGTCGAGCGTCGGCCACGGGTCGCCGACGGTCATGGTCACGCCGAGCACCTCGGCCCATTCGAGGCGGCGGGTGCGGAACGCGTTCACCACCGTCAGGCCCGCCTCGTCGGCCGCGACCCGGCACCGGGCGAGCATGTGCAGCACCCACCCGATCAGCACCCCGAACCCGACCATCAGGACCCGGTCGAACAGCTTGAACTGCGGCGCCACCAGCACGGCGAGCGCGATCATGCCCAGCATGATCACGCCCGCCGTGAGGTAGGCGACGAGCCGCGTGGTGCGGGGCCGCCAGACGGCCGGCAGCGCCGGCGGCCCGCTCGACGATCTCTGTTCGGTCAACGCGCCCCGGCTCAGTCGACGATCTTGGCGATGGGGATCTCGAGGATGTCGTGCGCGCCCGCCGCCTTCAGCGCCGGGATCAGCGTGTTGACGCCGCGCTTGGCGACCACGGACTCCACCGCGTTCGACTCCCCGCCCGCCAGTGACGTCACCGTCGGCGACGACATCGACGGCATGATGTCCAGCACGTTCTTCAGGTCGGCCTGGGCGACGTTCAGCTTCAGCAGGACGTTGCCCCGCGCGCGGATCACGCCCTGCAGCAGGAGGGCGATGTCCTCCATCGCGGCGCGCTTCTCGGTGTCCTCGTACGCCTCGCGGTTGGCGACCAGCTCGGTGTAGCTCGTCAGGAGCGTGTCGAGGATGCGCAGGCCGTTCTTGCGCAGCGACGAGCCCGTCTCGGTGAGGTCGACGATCGCGTCGACGATGTCGGGCACCTTCGCCTCGGTCGCGCCGTAGGACGGGACGACCGTCGCCTTCACGCCGTGCTGCTCGAGGAACCGCTTCGTCATCGCCGGGAACTCGGTGGAGATCCGCACGCCCTCCGGCAGGTCGGACACCCGCTGCCAGGGCGCGCCGTCCGGCACCGCCATGATCACGCGGACCGGGTTGGACGTCGCCTTGGAGTACTTGAGCTCGCCGAGGCTCACCACGTCCGAGTCGGTCTCGGTGATCCAGTCGCGGCCGGTGATGCCGAGGTCGAACAGGCCCTGTTCGAGGTAGGTCGGGATCTCCTGCGGGCGCAGCACCCGGACGCGGTCGATCCGCGGGTCGTCGATGGACGCGCGGTAGTCGCGGTCCGACGCCCGCTGGACGGTGAGGTCCGCCGCGTCGAACAACTGCATGGTCGCCTTCTCCAGCGACCCCTTGGGCAGGACGAGTGACAGCACGGAAACGCCTTTCGATGAGGATTGGTACGGGATTCCATCCGGAGGAACCGGAGCATCAGGTAGAGCCAGGGCTCTGGACCCCTACATATGCTCCAGGCCGTGCCCGGCGTGACCGTGATGCCGCAGACCTCGCAGGGTCAGTGCCGTGTCGAGTGCGGCCACAGTCGCCTCCCATCCCTTGTCCTCGGAGCTGCCCGGCAGCCCGCTGCGTTCGATCGCCTGTTCAATGGTGTCACATGTGAGGACCCCGTTGCCCACCGGAGTCGACTCGTCCAGCGCGATGCGCGTCACGCCCGAGGTGACGGAGTCGCACACGTAGTCGAAATGGGCGGTCGCCCCCCGGATCACGGCGCCGAGGCAGACGACCGCGTCAAGATCGCGGGCGAGCTGCTGGGCCACCACGGGCAGCTCCAGGGCGCCCGCGACGCGGGCGACGACCGGCTGGTCGACGCCGCACGCCTTCGCCGCCGCCACGGACCGCTCCAGCAACACGTCGGTGATCTTCCCGTGCCAGCGGGTGCAGACGATCCCGAGCGTGACGCCGGACGCGTCGACCGTGGTGTCCTCGGGGCGTCCCGCGCCGCTCATGAGAGTCCCTCGATCTGGTGTCCGAGACGGTCGCGCTTGACCGTCAGGTAGCGCCGGTTGTGCTCGGTGACGACGACGGGCATGGCCTCGCGTCCGCGCACCTCCAGGCCGAACCCGTCCAGGCCCCGGAGCTTCTCGGGGTTGTTGGTGAGCACCCGGATGGAGCGTACGCCGAGCTCACGCAGCATATGCGCGGCGTTGGAGTACTCGCGCGCGTCGGCGGGGAGCCCGAGCTCCAGGTTGGCGTCGACGGTGTCGGACCCGTTGTCCTGGAGGGCGTACGCCTGGAGCTTGGCGAGCAGGCCGATGCCGCGTCCCTCGTGCCCGCGCAGGTACAGGACGATCCCGCGTCCCTCTTCGGCGATGCGTTCCATGGCGGCGTCGAGCTGGGTGCCGCAGTCGCAGCGCTCGGAGTGGAGCACGTCCCCGGTGAGGCACTCGGAGTGAGCGCGGACCAGGACGTTCTCGCCGTCGCCGACGTCCCCGAGGACGAGCGCGACGTGCTCGCCGCCGTCGACCGCGCTGGAGAACCCGACCGCGCGCCACATCCCGTACCGGTTCGGCAGGCGCGTCTCGACGACGCGGGTGACCATCGGCTCCGTGCGCCTGCGGTACTCGGCGAGCTGCTCGATGGAGATGAGCTTGAGCCGGTGCTCCTTGGCGAAGACCTGGAGTTCGGGGAGGCGCGCCATGGTGCCGTCCTCGTTGACCACCTCGGCGAGGACGCCCGCCGGGGCGAGCCCGGCGAGCCGGGCGAGGTCGACGGCCGCCTCGGTGTGCCCCCGGCGGCGCAGCACCCCGCCCTCGTGGTAGCGGAGCGGGAAGATGTGCCCCGGCCGGACGAGGTCGCGCGGCTCGGACGCGGAGTCGCACAAGGTGCGGATCGTCCGGGCCCGGTCGGCGGCGGAGATGCCGGTGGTGACGCCGAGCCGGGCGTCCACGCTGACCGTGTACGCGGTGCGCATGCGCTCGCCGTTCTGCGCCGTCATCAGCGGGATCTGCAGCCGGTCGAGGTCGGCGCCCTCCATGGGGACGCAGATCACGCCGCTCGTGTAGCGGATCGTGAACGTCAGCAGTTCGGGGGTCGCCTTCGCGGCGGCGAAGATGATGTCGCCCTCGTTCTCGCGGTCCTCGTCGTCCACGACCACGACGGGCCTGCCCGCCGCGATGTCGGCGACCGCCGACTCGATGGAGTCGAAGATCCCCGTGTCGGGGACCCCCGTGTCGAGGATCCCCGTGTCGTCGCCGCCGTTCATGCGGTCACCGCCTTCTGCCTTGGGCCGTGCGAGCCCCGGGCCTCCCGGAGCCAGTTCCTGAACCCGGCCATCACCATCACGAAGAAGATCCCGTAGACCGCGCCGGAGACGTACAGCCCCGACTTGAGCGCCAGCGGCACCCCGACCAGGTCGACGAGGACCCAGACCACCCAGAAGTCGACCAGCGCGCGGCTCTGCGCGAACGTCGCGACCGCGCTGCCGACGAAGATGTAGGCGTTCGCCCACGGCGACCACGCGACCTTGAGCCATTCCAGGTGGATGAACAGCTCGGCCACCGCGGCCGTGCCGACCAGCAGCGCCCCCACGAGCACGGCGCGTTCCTTGGGCGTCGCCTGCCGGACGACCAGCCCGTGGGCCTGCCGCCGTCCGCGGGTCCACATGACCCACCCGTACAGGGCGAGGCCGCAGAACAGCACCTGTTTGAGCGCGTTTCCCGGGACGTGCGCGTGCAGCGACGCGGCGAGCAGGAGGAGGGCGCCCGCGAACTGGACGGGCCACGTCCACAGCGTCTTGCGCATCGCGAGCCAGACGACGGCGAGCGAGAGGATGTTCCCGACGAGGTCCGTCCAGAGGACGTGCTCGCCGAAGACCTCGAACCCGGCGCCGAGCCAGTTCACGACCGATCACCCAGCATGCGTTCGACGTACTTGGCGACGACGTCCACTTCGAGGTTCACGGGGTCGCCCGGCTGCTTGAGGCCGAGCGTGGTGAGCGCGAGCGTCGTCGGGATGAGCGCGACGCTGAACCGGTCCGCCCCGGCCTCCACCACGGTGAGGCTGACGCCGTCCACGGTGATCGAGCCCTTGTCGACCAGGTAGCGGCTCAGCTCCGGGGGCATCGACACGGTGACGACGTCCCACCGCTCCCCCGGCTCCCGGGACACGATGCGGCCGACGCCGTCGACATGGCCCTGGACGAGGTGCCCGCCGAGGCGGTCGGAGAGCCGCACGGGACGTTCGAGGTTCACCTTCGCCCCGGGTTCCAGCGCGCCGAGGCTCGACTTGTCGAGGGTCTCCTTGATGACGTCGGCGGCGAAGACCTCGCCCTTGACTTCGACGACGGTGAGACAGACGCCGTTGACGGCGATCGACGCGCCGTGCACTGCGTCCTGGACGACGAGCGGGCCGCGGACCGCGAGCCTGACCGAGTCGCCCGCGGTCTCGATCGCCACGATCTCGCCGAGCTCCTCGACGATGCCGGTGAACATCTCCCGGGCCTCCTATCCAAGGCTCCGGGGAACGCACAAATGCACCGACACCACGCCCCTGGCCAGGGACGTGCCGCGCGCTGCCTCCCATCCGGACTTTGACCGTCGGTCCCGGAGTTCCACCGGGTCAACCGGCCGATGGAATCGGCCGGGTCGCGGACTATCACCGCCGGTTCGGAATTTCACCGACCCCGGAGCACGCTTTCATGCTTGCCAACCAGTGTGCCATGCGATGCATTCCCGCCCGGTGTGACCATCGCCACGAAACGTGGCGGGGCGTCCGCTCTATGCCGGTTCCGCCGGGACGACGCGCAGGCCGGACGGGGTGGCGGTCACGCGGGTGAGGTCGTCCACGATGTGGTGGGCGGCGGTCAAGACCTCGCGGGGGTGGCTGGTGAGGACCGCGACGACCGTGGCACCGGCGGCGCGGCCGGCGGCCACACCCGCGGGGGCGTCCTCGATCACGATGCAGGCGGACGGGTCGACGCCCAGGTGCCGCGCGGCCTGGAGGTATCCGGACGGGTCCGGTTTCCCTGCCAGGACGTCCTCGGCGGTCACCACCACCTGCGGGAGGGGCACCCCGGCCACACCCGAGCGCACTTTCAGTTGGGCCCTGTCCATGGACGTGACGAACGCGTAGGGCAGCCCGTTCATGTTCGCCAGGAGGTCGACGGCTCCCGGCAGGGCGGTGATGCCTTCGCTGCCCTTCGCCTCCAGTTCCTCCAGGCGGGCGGTGGCGTCGGCGACCTGGCCGGCCGGGAGGAAGTCGGCCACGCGGTCGGCGGTGCGGCGGCCGTGGGCGTCGGAGAGGAACTCGTCCGGGTCGATGCCGTACTCGGCGCCCCATTCCCGGGCCGCGCGTTCGATGAGGGGCGTGGAGTCGACGAGGGTGCCGTCCACGTCGAACAGGACGGCGGCGCAGGAGAGGATCACCAGCCCGCCTTCGCGGTCGCGTCCTCGGCCTGGCCGCGCAGGCGGCGGACGGCCTCGGCCGGGTCGTCCGCGCCGTAGACGGCGCTGCCCGCGACGAACACGTCCGCGCCCGCCTCGGCGCACCGCTCGATCGTCTCGGCGCTGACGCCGCCGTCCACCTGGAGCCAGACGGGGAGGTCGCGGCCCTTGATCAGCTCGCGGGCGCGGCGGACCTTCGGGAGGACGACGTCCAGGAACCTCTGCCCGCCGAACCCCGGCTCGACGGTCATGAGGAGCAGCATGTCGATCTCGCCGAGGAGGTCGGCGAAGCCGTCCACGGGGGTGGCCGGGTTGACGCCGAGGCCCGCGCGCGCGCCGGCGGCGCGGATGGCGCGCAGGGTGCGGATCGGGGCCTTCGCCGCCTCGGCGTGGATGGTGACGCTCTTCGCCCCGGCCTCGGCGTACTCGGGGGCCCAGCGGTCCGGGTCCTCGATCATCAGATGGCAGTCGAGCGGCAGCGGGCTGTGCTTCAGCAGCGCCTGGACGACGGGCAGCCCCAGGGTGAGGTTCGGGACGAAGTGGTTGTCCATGACGTCGACGTGGACCCAGTCGGCGGAGTCGGCGACGCGCTCGACGTCCTCGGCCAGTCGGGCGAAGTCGGCGGACAGGATGCTGGGTGCGATCTGAGGTGCCATGATGCCCCGAGTCTATTGGGGCCTATCGGCGCGTTCCTCCCGCCCTTCGCCCGGCCGCGTGAGCGCGGGGGCGGACCTGGAGGCCAGTCCCAGCCGGACGAACGCCTCCGGCGCCCCTGCCGTGACCCAGAGTCCGAGCACCGCCTGGACGATGAACGCCTGGACGAGGTGGGTCCCGCCGAACAGGCTCACGATGGCGGCCCCGGCGACGCCCACGGGAACGCGCGCGAACCGTCGCCACAGGTCTCCGCCGGGGTCGAACCAGCCTCGGGCGGCGAGCAGGGAGAGTCCTGCCAGGACGCCGAAGAGGCCGCCCGCGGCCTTGGCCGATTCGACCAGGTCGAGGGGTTCGATGTGGCCTCCGGCCGCGTGGATGGCATGGACCCAGGCGCCCGGCCAGTGCCAGCCCTGGAGCGGCCGCAGCGCGCCCCAGGCCGCTGCCAGCAGCACCAGCGAGATCGCCAGGGCGAGCATGGCCTGCACGGCGAGATGACGCCGCGTCCACCACGGGACGACGATCGGCTCCAATCCCAGTGCGGCCACCAGGATGGCGATACCGATGGCCCATCCGCCGAGGACCTGCCCGACCGAGTGGACCCCGAGGTAGACCCGCGACACCCCGACCAGGAAGACGATGGCGGCCGCACCCGTCCAGACGTACCAGCGCCGGGTCTGGACGGCGAAGAAGCCCCAGAACACGGGTGCGTTCTGGGAGTGGCCGGACGGCATCCCGAACGACGACAGGGACTCCCTGCCCTTGACCGAGGGGTCCGTCCAGTAGGGGCGCGGGTCGTGGAAGACGAGTTTGAGCAGCCCGTTGAGGAATCCGCCGAACAGCAAGATGACCGCGACCCGCGCCGCGAGGCGCGGGGCCACGCACCAGAAGAGGACCACCAGCACCGGGAGGTAGAACGCCGCACTGCCCAGGAACGACATGAAATGCATGAAGTCGGTCAGCACGGATCCCCCGGAGTCAGGTGCGACGTAGGAGCGCCAGGAACATCGCGTCAGTTCCGTGGCGGTGCGGCCAGAACTGCGCGTACGGGCCGTCGCCCAGGCCGGTGAGGTCCGGGGCGATGGACGTCAGCACGGCCGGTGCGTCCAGCCGCTCGACGTCGTCGCGGTCGCGGAGGACGTCGTCCACCACGACGCGGGTCTCGGCCAGGTGGGGCGAACAGGTGACGTAGGCGACGACGCCGCCGGGACGCACGGCCTCAAGGGCGGCGCCGAGCAGCCCGCGTTGCAGGACGCCGAGTTCGGCGATCGCCTCCGGGCCGCGCCGCCAGCGCGCCTCCGGGCGGCGGCGGAGCGCGCCGAGCCCGGTGCAGGGCGCGTCGATCATGACCCGGTCGAACGACGCGGGCCGCCAGGCGGGCGCGGTCCCGTCGGCCGCGACCACCCCGGCGCGGTCGTCGACGGCGCGCCGGACGAGCCCCGCGCGGTGCGGCTGGACGTCGGCCGCCAGCAGCCGCGCGTCGCGCCGCGTCGCGAGGGCCGAGAGCAGCCCGGCCTTGCCGCCCGGCCCGGCGCAGAGATCGGCCCAGCGGGCGTCGGGTCCGTCCAGGGGCGCCTCGGTGAGGGCCAGAGCGACCATCTGGCTGGCCTCGTCCTGGACGGCGGCGCGTCCGTCGCGGACGGCGGCGATCCCGGCCGGGTCGCCCTCGCGCAGGAGGGCGGCGTAGGGCGAGTACTGGGCGGGCTCCGCGCCCGCGTCGCGCAGCTCTTCGACGGTGGCCCGCCCGGGACGCGCGACCAGGGTGACGCGCGGACGGGCGTTGTCGGCGGCCAGCAGCTCGTCGATCTCGCCTTCGCCGACCGCGTCCCGCAGGGCGGAGACGATCCACTTCGGATGGCTGTGCCGGATGGACAGGCGGGACGTCGGGTCGGCGTCGGCGGGCGCGACGATCTCCAGCCAGGAGTCCATGTCGCGGGTGGCGACCTTGCGGAGCACCGCGTTGGCGAACTTGGCCTGGCCCGGTCCGGAGACGGAGCGGGCCAGCTCGACCGCCGTCCCCACCGCGGCGTGCGGCGGGATGCGGGTGCCGAGGAGCTGGTGCGCGCCGAGGCGGAGGACGTCCAGGAGCGGGGCGTCGATGCGGCGCAGCTCGCGGTCGCTGCACAGGGCGAGCACCGCGTCGTAGGTGCCGCGGCCGCGCAGCGTGCCGTAGGTGAGCTCGGTGGCGAGGGCGGCGTCGCGTCCGGTCAGGTTCCGGTCGCGCAGCCGCGCGGGCAGCAGGAGGTTGGCGTAGGCGTCGCGGGTCTCGACGGCGCGGATCACGTCGAACGCGGTGCGGCGGACGAGGTCCTGCGGGCGCCCGGTCTTGCGGGGGCCGCCCGGCCTGCGGTTCTGGGTGTGTCGGCGGTTCCGGCTGGGCGGCATCAGTGCAGCGCGTCCTTGCCGATGAGGTTGACGCCGCGGATCCAGTCGGCGGCGGCCATGCTGCGCTTGCCCTGCGGCTGGACCTCGCCGAGCGCGACGGGATGCGTGGCCGTGCCTACCAGCACCTCGTTCTTGCCTGGGAGCAGCGCCCCCGGCGACAGGGTTTCGGCGTCCGGCACCGGTCGGACCGGTCCCAGCTTGACGCGGGTGTCACGGAAGTTGGTCCACGCGCCCGGCGCGGGCGTGCAGGCCCGGACGAGGCGGTCGATGTGCAGGGCGGGACTGTTCCAGTCGACGTGCCCGTCCTCCGGCGTCAGCTTGGCCGCGTGGGACACGCCCTCCGTCGGCTGGGGACGCGGTTCCAGGACGCCCGCCTCGATCCCGTTCATCGTGTCGAGCAGCAGGCTCGCCCCGGCCTCGGCCAGGCGGCCCAGCAGCTCGCCCGTGGTGTCGGTCGGTTTGATCGGCTCGGTGAGGACGCCGTAGACCGGGCCCGTGTCGAGCCCCTCCTCGATCTGGAAGGTGGCCGCGCCGGTGACGTCGTCGCCGTGCAGGATCGCGCGCTGCACGGGGGCGGCGCCGCGCCAGGCGGGCAGCAGCGAGAAGTGGAGGTTCACCCAGCCGTGCCGGGGGATGTCGAGCGCCTCGCGGGGCAGCAGGGCCCCGTAGGCGACGACCGGGCAGCAGTCGGGAGCGATCTCGCGGAGCCGGTCGAGGAACTCCGGGTCGCGCGCCTTGGCGGGCTTGAGCACCTCGACGCCCGCCTCGGCGGCCAGGGACGCGACCGGGCTGGCGCTGAGACGGCGCCCACGGCCCGCGCGGCCGTCCGGGCGGGTCACGACCGCCGCCACCTCGTGCGAGGACTCCAGGAGCGCTCTGAGGGCCGGGAGGGCGGTCTCGGGCGTGCCCGCGAAGACGAGGCGCATCTAGATCGCCTTCCCGAAGGTGCGGTGCGGCGACTCCTTGACGACCGGCGTCGTGTCGCCGAACCACTCGGCCTGCCGGATCGCCTTCATGGCGGCCTTGCGCTGCTCCGGGTCCATCCGGTCGATGAAGATGACGCCGTCGAGGTGGTCGGTCTCGTGCTGGACGCACCGGGCCAGCAGGTGCGTGCCCTCCAGCGTGATCGGCTCGCCGTGCATGTTGAAGCCCTTCGCCACGGCGCGGACGGCCCGCGCGGTGGGGAACGACAGGCCCGGCAGGGACAGGCAGCCCTCGTCGTCGGTCTCCTGCTCGTCCGACAGGTCCAGGGTGGGGTTGACCACGTGCCCCAGCCGGTCGTCGACGTAGTAGGTGAACACCCGCAGGCCCACGCCGAGCTGCGGTGCGGCCAGGCCGACCCCGGGAGCGTCGATCATCGTGTCGGTGAGGTCCTTGACGAGCTGGCGCAGCTCCTTGTCGAAGTCCTTCACCGGCTCCGCGGGCGTGCGCAGCACGGGGTCGCCGAAGAGGCGGATGGGCTTGACGGCCAACGAGGACTCCGTTTCGTACGAGGTTTCCTGAGGGTTCGTTTCCTGAGGGGTTCCCGGACGGTCTCCAGGGGACGGGACGATCCCTCCAGTTTACGGAGACGTCCCAGAAAGCTTGACACTCCGCGAACCGGGATGCATCACACTCCGCGGCGCGCCGTCTGATGCGCGGACCGCGCCTTGTAGGCGGCGGTGCGCGCGGCCTTGGCGGTCGCCCTGTCCGGATGGTGCGCGCCTAGAGCCTCAAGCACATCGGCCACGCCGGGATGGTCGGTGCGCCACAGCTCGTCGACCATCTCCTCCATCTCCGCTCCCGGCGGCGCGTCGGCGAGGGCGGCCTCCACCGCCTCGTCCGGTTCGGCGGTCTCCAGCATCCCGGCGACGGTGTCGACGAACACCCAGAGGTACTCCTCCCGGGCGAGCTCCCGCCCGGACGGGTCGCCGGTGGCGTTCAGCCAGAGCGCCGCGTAGGGCGAGACGAGCGGATGCTCCTGCGCGGACCGGACGACCGGGGCCGCCTCCGGGCCGATGCGGTGCAGGACGGCGGCGGCGAGGTTGCGCGCGCCGGGCCCGCCGGTCCGCATGACGTCCAGGAGGTCGGCGGCGGCGTCCTTCGGGTCGTGCCGGGACAGCCAGCCGTCGATCTCCTCGTCGGCGGCGTCCGGCCGGTACCAGGTGAGCCCGGCGATGAGGTCGGACGCGCGGGCCTTGGCCAGCTCGCCGATGACGGGGGCGGTGAACCCGTCCGCCAGCAGGAGTTCGCGCACCGCCCACACGCCGAGCGGCGTCAGGGCCCGGCCCTCTCCGGCCTCCTCGACCACGCCCCATTCCCCGAGCGTGGCCAGTTCGAGGTGGAAGGCGTCCGTCACCAGGGCGGTCATGGCCTCCGAGTCGCCCAGGTCGTACGCCTCGTCGACGTGTTCGAGCAGAGCGTCGACGAGCGTCTCGGGGGCGGTCGGGTCCTCCTGCTCGTACAGGTGGATGAGCACGCCGGTCATCTCGTTCTGGACGAGTTCCACCGCGTCCAGGCCGTCCGCGTAGTCGTGCCCTGGGACGACCAGCGCCTCGAACAGGGGCAGCCAGGCGGCGAGGAGGGTCGAGTCGTCGCCGGAGCGGAGACCGTCCAAGGACGGCCCTGGGGCGGCCCTGCCCTGCTCCGCGGCGATGACCTTCGCCTCGACGGCGGCCCACCAGAGCCTTTCCAGCTCGCCCGCGTCCTCAAGCCCGCCGTGGCGGCGCGGGGTCCGCAGGCCCACGGCGACGGCGGCGGCGTCGGCGTCGGACTCCGTGAGCGTGTCGTGCTCGGTGAGGGCTCGCTCGCCCGTCCATTCGGCCAGGGCGAGGACGTTCTCGGTCAGCCGCGAGTGGCGCACGGCCTCGGCCAGGTCCGCCACGGGCGCGAGCCGGACGGGCGGGACGACCAGTTCTTCCGCCTGCCGGAGATACCCCTCCGTGCGGGCGTAGCGCTCCTCCTCCGGCAGGGCCTCGAACTCGCGAACCCATGCGTCGACCGCGTCCTGGTCGTCGAGGGAGACGCCGTCCGCCTGCATCAGCCCGCCGATGACCTCCGCGGCCGCCTGGCGCTCCTCTGAGTCGACCTCCGCGACGAGGTCGGCGAACTCGGGGCCGGTACGGTCGAGCTCCGCCTTCAGGGCGGCGGCGTCCTCCGCGGTGACGGCCCCGGTGTCGTCGAGGTAGGCGACGATCCGGCGGAGCGCCTCCAGGACCGTGGGGACGTCCTCGCGGCCGGCCACCACCGACTCGGGGAACACGCCGAGCAGAAGCTCGCGCAGGTGCTCGGGGGTCAGCGCCTCCGGGCCCGGCAGGCCCATCTCGTCCCGCACGAGTTCCAGCAGGATGCGGGTCCCCTGCTCGTCCAGCGCCTCGTCGCGCTCGTCCGCCCATCGCCGCAGGTCGCCCGCGATGGTCTCCACCCAGTTGTCGGCCACGCGAGAACCCTATTGGTCAGATCAACTCCAGGGGGTCGATCTGGACTCGTACCGTCTCCGCCGCCTTCCGCGCGCTGCGAACGCCCTGCGCCTCCTTCAGGGCGCGCGCGAGAGCGGGCCCGGTCGCGCGCGGAACGCGGATCAGCGCGCGCTCCTTCTCAGGCGCGCCGCCCCCGGCCTGCGGCGCCGACGGAACGGGCACCGGCCCCAGCACCTCCGCGCCGTCGGGCAGCCTCGCGAGGGCCAGGAGTTCGCGTATGGCGGACGGCGTCGCGGTCAGCGAGGCCATCCGCGCGGCGGGCGGGAACCCCACCTGCCTGCGCTCGTCCAACTCCCGCTCCGCGTAGGTCACCGGATCCCACCGGACGAGGGCCTGCACGGTGGGCAGCGACCCCTCCGCCGCCACCACCACCGGCCCCTGCGGACGGACGAGCGACGCCGCGTTCATCCACCGCCGCAGCGTCTCCTCCCCCGCGCGCAGATCCGGGCGCCCGAGCAGGACCCACCCGTCGAGGAGCAGCGCCGCGCTGTACCCGCCTTCGGCGGGCGGCTCCGCGCCTGGCGTCGACACCACGAGAGCCCGTTCCGGACCCACCCGCTCAAGGATCGACTCCCGTCCGGACGTGCGCACCGGCACGCCCGGGAACGCCCTGCCCAGTTCCTCGGCCGTCCGCTTGGCGCCGACCACCACGGCCCGCAACTGGAAGAACCCGCACTCGGGGCAGTGCCAGTCGCCCGCGATCCGCCCGCACCAGCGGCAGTGCGGGGCCGCGTGGGACGACGTCAGCGCCAGGGGCCCCTGGCATGCCACGCATTGCGCGTGCGTACGGCAGCGTCCGCACGCGACGCCCGGGACGTACCCGCGCCTGGGAACCTGGACGAGGACGGGCCCCTCCTCCAGCGCCCCCCTGGCCGCCTCGAACGCGACGTTGGGCAGGCGAGCCGTACGGGCGGCGGCGTCCCTCGCGAGCTGGGCGTCCTCCCCCACGTACCGGACGCGGGGCATGGCCGTGCGGATACGCGTCCTGTCCGCGCTCAGCGCGTGCGCCCATCCGGACTCGACGAGCAGGGTGGCGTCCGTGGTCCGGGTGAAGCCGCCTATGAGCGCCCCCGCGGCGGCCCGGTGCGCACGCAGGGCCAGGACGTCGCGCGGGTGCGGATACGGGGCGTGCGGCTCGGCGTGGACGTCGTCGCCGTCGTCCCACAGCACGACGAGCCCGAGATCGGCGACGGGCGCGAACATCGCGGCGCGCGTCCCGACCACCGCCCGCGCCGTGCCGCGCAGGACGGCGAGCCACCTCCGGTACCGCTCAGCGGGCCCCAGCTCGGCCGTGAGCGCCACGTGGCGGCCCTCCCCCATCTCGGCCCGCAGGGCGGCGTCGACGCGCGCCACGTCGCGTCCGTCCGCGACGACGACCAGCGCGCCGCGCCCCCCGCGCAGGGTCGTCGCGACGGCCCGCGCCACGGCGGCCGTCCAGTCCGGGCCGGGCAGGGCCGTCCAGACGGCGCGCGGCGCCCTGCCCTCGGCCAGGGCGCCGAGGAACGACGCTCCTGCCGGATATTCGCGCCACACGCCGATGTCGTCGTCTCCGGGTGGCTCGACCCCATCCCCCTCAGGCTCGGCCGCGGTCTCCGCCTCGACCCGCGCGTGCCTCGGCGGGACGGCCAGCCGGAGCACGTCGGCGAACGTCCCCGCGTACCGGTCGGCCACCTCCCGGACCAGCGCCGCCACCTCCGGCGTCAGGACGGGCTCGGACGACGTCACCCGCTCCAGGAACAGCAGCTTGCCGTCGTGGTCGCTCTCGGCCGCCCGCTCCAGGACGAACCCGTCCACGAGCTGCCCCGCGAACCGGACCCGCACCCGGCACCCCGGGACGACCTTGGCGTCCATCTCGGCGGGCACCAGGTAGTCGAACGGACGGTCCAGGTGCGGGAGGGACATGTCGACCGCGATCCGCGCGACCGGCGACTCCTCGGCGGGACGCCGCGCCCCCTTCTTCGGCGGCCGGCCCTTCGCCGCCGCGCGCGGCTTCGCGGAGGGCGCGCCCGGCAGCTCGTCCAGCCCCGGGATCAGGTCCGTTCCGCCGCCGTCCTTGGTCACGCCCCCGTCCTACCAGATCAACCCGACAGTCGACCGCGCGCGCTAGTGTTGGTCCGATCAACAGGGCGCGCGTCCCGTTGGCCCATTGCCCGATCCCCTTCGCGCCCGCTCCGTCCCACGAGCCCGTGCAGGCGATGACCACAGCTCATACTCCAGACACCGCGCGCACTCAGGAGCGGACGGACGCCCAGGCCAAGCGGGGGCGGCCCCGCTCCTCCCCGCCGTTCTCCTGGAGGAACTGGCGGAAGTGGGCCAATCCGCGCCACCCCGTGGTGGCGGCCACGGTGGCCGCGGGCGTGCTGCACCTGGTGTGGGCGCTCTACCTCGCGACCGAGGGCGGCGACCTCGCCGCGCAGGCCGCCTGGACGGACTTCGCCTGGGAGCACCCCACCTCGGCCTACAGCTTCGCCTGGTACGGGGGGATGCACCCCGCGTCCTACAGCGTCATGTCGCCGTACCTCATGGCCGTGTTCGGGATACGCACGGTCGCCGTCGTCTGCGGCACGCTCTCCGCCGCGCTGACCGGGGCCCTGCTCAAGCGGTTCCGTGCGCCCGTCGCGCTGCCCGCGTCCCTGTGGGCGGCGTTCGCGCTCTCCTGCAACTCCGCGTCCGGACGGGTCACGTTCGGCCTCGGCCTGACGTTCGCGCTGATGGCGACGATCATGGCTTTCACCCCGCGCGGCACGCCCGCCCTGCGCGCGGCGGGGATGGTCGGCCTCGGCCTGCTCGCCACGCTCGCCAGCCCGGTCGCGGGCCTGTTCCTGATGGTGCTCGCCGCCGCGCTGTTCCTCACCGGGCGCCGCCGCGCCGGGATCTGCATCGCCGCCGGGCCGCCCATCGTCGTCGGGACGACGAGCCTGCTGTTCCCGTTCAGCGGCGTCCAGCCGATCTCGCTGACCGCGATCGTCCTGCCGTGCCTCGCCAGCGTGGTGGCCATGCTGCTCTGCGCGCCGAAGGAATGGCGGCTCGTCCGCGTCGGCGCCGGGGTCTACCTGGCGGGCATCGCGCTGACCTGGCTGATCCCGTCACCGGTCGGCAGCAACGTCGAGCGCCTCTCGCTGCTGTTCGGCGGGATGTTCCTGCTGTCCGCCGTCGCGCGCGCGCAGGGACTGATCCGCATCGGCGTGCTGTCGCTGGCGTTCATCGTCACCGCGTCCTGGCAGGTCGTGAAACCGGTCGACGACCTGATCCACACCGAGCCCGCGGCCACCGCGGCCCGGCACGGCAGCGGCCTGTCCACCGAACTGGTCGCGCTCGGCGCCGGCGACTCGCGCATCGAGGTCGTCCCGCTGCGCTCCCACTGGGAGGCGTCCGGCCTGGGACGCGACTTCATCCTCGCCCGCGGCTGGAACCGCCAGGTCGACGCCGAACGCCACGAGCTCTTCTACGAGGAGGGCGCGCTGACGGCCGAGTCCTACCGCCAGTGGCTGGACAAGTGGGCCGTGCAGTACGTCGTCCTGCCCGAGCAGGAGGTCGACTGGTCCGCCCGGGACGAGGCCGCCCTCGTGGAGAAGGGCCAGCCGTACCTGACGGAGATCTGGAGGGACGAGCACTGGCGGCTGTTCCGCGTCCTGCGCGCGACCCCGCTTGTGGACTCCCCCGCGTCCGTCGCCAAGCTGAACGCGGGCAAGCTCGTCGTGGACATGCCGTCCAGCGGGTCCGTCCTCATGCGGGTCTCCTGGTCGCCGTGGCTCAGGGTCACGGGCGGCGAGGCGTGCCTGGAGCGCGCGGGCGACTTCGTCCGGCTGAAGGCCGACCGCCCCGGCCGCTACACGATCGCGGCCCGCTACGCCCTCCACCGCGGCAACCACTGCGAGCCCTGACCGGCCCAACCGCACGACCGGACCCACGCGCACGACCGGACCCACCCACGCACGCGAAGGGCCCCGGGGACTCGGTCCCCGGGGCCCTTCGGCGATGCGTTCAGGCCGTCACAGGCCCGCGGCGGAGGCGAGGGCCTTGGCGCGGTCCGTCGACTCCCACGAGAAGTCGGGCTCGGCGCGGCCGAAGTGCCCGTACGCGGCGGTCTGCTGGTAGATCGGGCGGAGCAGGTCGAGGTCGCGGACGATCGCGGCCGGACGCAGGTCGAACACGTCCGCGATGGCCTTCTCGATCTTCTCCGGGGCGACGTTCTCGGTGCCGAACGTCTCCACGAACACGCCCACCGGGTGGGCCTTGCCGATCGCGTAGGCGACCTGGACCTCGGCGCGCCGGGCGAGCTGCGCGGCGACGATGTTCTTCGCGACCCACCGCATCGCGTACGCGGCGGACCGGTCGACCTTGGACGGGTCCTTGCCGGAGAACGCGCCGCCGCCGTGCCGCGCCATCCCGCCGTAGGTGTCGACGATGATCTTGCGGCCGGTGAGCCCGGCGTCGCCCATCGGCCCGCCGATCTCGAACCGGCCGGTCGGGTTGACGAGCAGCCGGTAGCCCTCGGTGTCGAGGTCGAACTCGCCGAGCACCGGGTCGACGACGTGCTCCTTGACGTCCGGGGTCAGCAGCTCGCGGAGGTCGATGTCCGGGGCGTGCTGGCTGGACACGACGACGGTGTCGAGGCGGACGCCGCGGTCGCCGTCGTACTCGATCGTGACCTGCGTCTTGCCGTCCGGCCGCAGGTAGGGGACGTCGCCGCTCTTGCGCACCGCCGACAGCCGCTGGGCGAGCCGGTGCGCCAGCGTGATCGGCAGCGGCATCAGCTCGGGCGTCTCGTCGGTGGCGTAGCCGAACATCAGGCCCTGGTCGCCCGCGCCCTGCCGGTCGAGGTCGTCGACGCCCTCGCCCTCGCGGGTCTCGTAGGCGTCGTCGACGCCCTGCGCGATGTCGGGCGACTGCGCGCCGATGGACACCGACACGCCGCAGGAGTGCCCGTCGAAGCCCTTCTTGGACGAGTCGTAGCCGATCTCCAGGATCTTCTCCCGGATCACGCCCGGGATGTCCACATAGGTCTCGGTGGTGACCTCACCGGCCACATGCACCTGACCGGTCGTGATCATCGTCTCGACGGCGACCCGGCTCTTCGGGTCGTCCTTGAGCATCGAGTCGAGGATCGCGTCGCTGATCTGGTCCGCGATCTTGTCCGGGTGTCCTTCGGTGACGGACTCGGAGGTGAACAGGCGGCGTGACACGTACGCGCACTCCTTGCAGCGGCTGCTGACTGACGTCGCAGGACGGATACTTGTTCGAGTTTCGGCCCGGAGACGCCCCCGCGCCGGTCTTCCCCACGCATGCTAGGGCCGCAAGTCTAGCGGGATCATCCCCGGCCGCAGGCATGACCGGCCTCTTCCCCGGAACCGGCGGCCCTCCCGGCGCCCGCCCGCCAGCCGATGATCAGTCGCGCGGCGGGGCCGGCAGGCGTTCGGCGACGAGATCCCAGACGGCGTCGGCCAGCGCCTCCTTCGCGCCCCGCGGAACATCGGTCCGCGAGCCGTCCGCGCCGAGGACCACCGCCGCGTTGTCGGGCCGCCCGAAGGTCAGGTCCTCGCCGACCTGGTTGACGACGAGCAGGTCGCTGCCCTTGCGGGCGAGCTTGGCGCGGCCGTTCGCGAGCACGTCGTCGGTCTCGGCCGCGAACCCGACGACCACCTGCCCGGGGCGCCGCTCCCGGCCCAGCTCGGCGAGGATGTCGGGGTTCTTGACGAGCCGGATCGGCTCCGGCTCCGCGCCGTCCGTCTTCTTGATCTTCGAGCCCCGGTACCCGGCCGGGCGGAAGTCGGCGACGGCCGCCGCCATCACGACCGCGTCGGCGTCCGCCGCGGCCTCCAGCACCGCCGCGCGCATCTCCTCCGCCGAGGTCACGGCCGCGACGTCCGCCCCGGCCGGGTCCGGCAGGGCGACGTTGGCGGCGACGAGCGTGACGCGGGCGCCGCGGGCCACCGCCGTCCGGGCGAGGGCGTACCCCTGGAGGCCGGACGACCGGTTCCCGATGAACCGGACGGGGTCGATCGCCTCCCGGGTGCCGCCCGCCGAGACGACGACGTGCCGTCCGGCGAGGTCGCGGGGCGCGGCGCCGCGGGCGAGGACGCGCCGGGCGACCTCGAACAGCTCCGCCGGGTCGGGCAGCCGGCCGGGGCCGGTGTCCCTGCCGGTGAGGCGGCCGGACGCGGGCTCGACCACGACCGCGCCGCGGGCCCGGAGCGTCGCCACGTTCTCCCGGGTCGCCGGGTGCTCCCACATCTCGGTGTGCATCGCGGGCGCGAACACGACCGGGCACCGCGCGGTGAGCAGGGTGTTGGTGAGCAGGTCGTCCGCCAGCCCGTGCGCCGCGCGGGCGAGCAGGTCGGCGGTCGCCGGGGCGACGAACACGAGGTCGGCGCTCTGCCCCAGCCGGACGTGCGGAACGTCGGCGACGCCGTCCCACACCCGCGCCGAGACGGGGTTGCCGGACAGGGCCGCCCAGGTGGGCTCGCCGACGAAGCGGAGCGCGTCCTCGGTGGGGACGACGGTGACGTCGTGCCCCGACTCGGTGAGCCGCCGGAGCAGCTCGCACACCTTGTACGCGGCGATACCGGCGCTCACGCCGAGGACGACGCGCGGCTTACGGGAGGTCATGCCGACACTGTTCCACCAGGCGTCGCGCGCGCACGCGCCGGGGTCGCCCGGGCCGGTGCTCAGCCCTCGATGGGCTCGGCGTTCAGGAGGCCCTCGCGCGTCTCGCGCAGCGCGATCGACAGCGGCTTCTCCTGGACCTGGGTCTCGACGAGCGGGCCGACGTACTCGAGCAGGCCCTCGCCCAGCTGGGCGTAGTAGGCGTTGATCTGCCGGGCGCGCTTGGCCGCGATGCTCACGAGACCGTACTTGGTGTCGACGACCTCAAGGAGCTCGTCGACCGACGGGTTGGTGATGCCCTCACTGCTGGTTGCCACTCGGTGGCCTTCCGATAGGTCTCGCCGAGGGATCTCGGCTATTGGACAGCCATCAAGGTTAGCAGCTCGTCGCACACGTCCCGCACGGACGTGTTGACCAGCGTGACGTCGAACTCCTTCTCGGCGGCCAGCTCGACGCGGGCCGCGTCCAGCCGCCGCTCGATGACGTCGGGGGGCTCGGTGCCGCGCCCGGTGAGGCGGCGGACGAGCTCCTCCCAGCTCGGCGGGGCGAGGAAGACGAGCCGCGCCTCGGGCATCGTGCCGCGGATCTGCCGGGCGCCCTGGAGGTCGATCTCCAGGAGCACGGGTTCACCGCGGCCGAGCCGCTCCTCGACGGGCCGGCGCGGGGTCCCGTAGCGGTTCCCCGCGAACTCGGCCCATTCGAGGAGCTCGCCTCCGGCGACGAGCCGGTCGAAACCGGCGTCGTCGACGAAGTGGTACTGCACACCCTCGGTCTCACCCGGGCGGGGGGCCCGGGTTGTCACCGAGACCGACAGCCACACCCGGGGGTGTGAGCGCCGGATCTCGGCGACGACCGTGCTCTTGCCGACGCCCGACGGTCCGGACAGGACCGTCAGCCGTCGTGCGAGCGGGCCTTGGGCGCTGGAGCCTTCCGGCGCGGCCATGGGCGCGCCGGAGTCGGGCGGGATGGAGCCGGGCTCGGGTCGACCCGAGCCGGCCGCGGCGGCCTGGCCGCCGCGCCCGCCCGTGAGTCGCGCGTCAGCGGTTCGCACTTCCGCCGAACTCACGCTCCAGGGATGCGCGCTGGTTGGCGCCGAGGCCCCGCACACGGCGGGACTCGGCGATGCCCAGACGCTCCATGATCTGCTTCGCACGGACCTTGCCCACACCGGGCAGCGATTCAAGGAGGGCCGACACCTTCATCTTTCCGATGACGTCGTCGGCCTGTCCCTCTTTGAGAACCTCGGCGAGCGAGGTTCCCCCGTGCTTGAGCTTGTTCTTAACCTCGGCCCGCTCCTTGCGAGCCTTGGCAGCCTTCTCCAAGGCTGCGGCGCGCTGTTCGGGGGTTAGGGGCGGAAGAGCCACGCCGGGTCACCTCAGGTTTCCACTCGACGGAGTCGGACGGGTTGGGAAACTAGCGAGTTCACCACCCATAAGGCAACGTGAAGTGCCGTTTAGCCCGCCACAAATTCATGAAAATCACTCCCTGGAGTGTCCTCAATACCGAGTGTACACATCTCGGCCGTCGCGGCGGCCCATCCCCCCGCCTTGCTGGGACTTTCGCATGATCGTGAAAATCCCCCCTATCTAACCCCATATGCGGCACTGGCTACCCTTCGCCCGTTACGCTTCGCGCCCGGCGGGGGCCGTTCCGCCGCGATCCCGCCGGTTCGCCCGACCGGCCCGGGGCGCGGCCCCGGGGCGGGCCTGTGAGGTCTCCCACAACTGATCCCGACCGAGTGACGCTCGTCACGCCGTGCCGTTCCGCACGTCGCGACGCACCCTCAACTGTCATCCTCGACAACACGCCACCCGCCAAGATCGACTCCCACCCCGGAGGCCACCGCCGCCGCAGCAGCTCCCCCGCCCGCGCGCAGGGCACCACACGAACGCGGAACGAACGGCGTCCCGCCGGCCGGCGTCCCCGGCGCGAATCGCCGCACCGCGTGAACGACTTCACCGTTCGGTGCGTAAGTCAATGCGGATGAGTCAGATCTCCGCGCGATCTCGGTATTCGCATGCGACTAAAACCACAATGGGCGGTCCGACGTGTCTCGGAACGCCCCCGTGAAAAGGGTGTCCACTGCGTTAATTGGGCCGCCGGGTTCGGCGACGGGCTACACCTTCCGGAGCCTGGCGGCGATGGCGGCGGCGGCCGCCCCCGGGTCCGGCGCGCCGGTGATCGGACGGCCGATGACGAGCAGGTCCGCGCCCGCGGCCAGGGCGGCCTCGGGGGTGGCGACCCGGGCCTGGTCCTGGGTCGCGGACCCCGCCGGGCGCACGCCCGGGGTGATGAGCGCGATGTCAGGGCCGACCTCCGCGCGGACGGCCGCGGCCTCCCGCGGCGAGCAGACCAGCGCCCGCGCGCCCGCCCCGACGGCGAGGGCGGCGAGCCGCCGGACGGCGTCCGGCGCCGGCCCGGCGAGGCCGAGCGCGGCGAGGTCGGCGTCGCCCAGCGAGGTCAGCACGGTCACCGCGGCGATCTTCGTGGCCGGGACCGCCGCCACCGCCTCGCGGATCATGGCGGGGCCCCCGGCGGCGTGCACGGTCAGGTAGTCGGGCTTCAGCCGGGCGACGGCGCGCGCGGCACCCCGCACGGTCGCGGGGATGTCGTGCAGCTTCAGGTCGAGGAAGACCTGGACGCGGCTCGCGCCCCGGACGCTCGCGACGACGTCCGGCCCGTACCGCAGGTACAGCTCCAGGCCGACCTTGACGGTGCTGACGTGCGGCGTGACCAGGGTGGCCCAGCGGGCGGCCGTCTCCAGGTCGGGGGCGTCCAGCGCGACGGCGATGGGAGCTGCGGTCACGTTCTCTCCTTCTCGGGCTCCTGGGGGCGCACCTGGGGCGGGACGTACCCGGCGGGCTTGTGCGCGAGGCCCACGGCGTCGGCGAGGCGGTCGATGCGGCGGGCGGCGAGGGCCTCGTCCAGCTCGCGCAGGACGCGCGGGACGGCCCCCGGGTCGTGGAACAGGGCCGTGCCGACGGCGACCGCGGACGCCCCGGCCAGGACGAACTCCAGCGCGTCCAGGCCGGTGGCGATGCCGCCGACGCCGATGATGGGCGTCCGCGGCAGCGCGGCGTGCACCTGGTAGACGCAGCGGACGGCGAGCGGCCGCACGGCGGGCCCGGACAGCCCGCCCGACACCCCGGTGAGGGCCGGCCGCAGCGTGTCGGTGTCGATCGCCATGGCCTCCATGGTGTTGATCAGGGTGAGGCCGTCCGCGCCCGCGTCGACGCAGGCCAGCGCGATGGTGACGATGTCGGTGACGTCCGGGGCGAGCTTGGCGAAGACCGGGACGCCGGGCCGGGCGTGGTCGCGGACGGCCCGCACCACCGACGCGGCGGCGGACGGGTGCCAGGCGAACATGCGGCCGCGGTCCTCGGCGTTGGGGCAGGCGATGTTGACCTCGATCGCCGCGACGCCCGGCACGTTGCGCAGGCGGCGCGCGAGCTCGCCGTACTCCTCGACGCTGTTGCCCGCGACGGAGACGATCGTGCGGACGTCCTGCTCGATGAGCCACGGCAGGTCGCGTTCGAGGAAAGTTTCGATCCCGGGGCCCGGCAACCCCATTGCGGTCAGAAGTCCGCTGGGGGTTTCGGTCACCCGCGGAGTGGGCCGTCCGGCGCGCGCCTGGGGCATCACGGACGTCGTGACGAACGCCCCGAGACGGGTCAGATCGAAGAACTGGGCGAGTTCGCGTCCCGTCCCGCCGCACCCGGAGGCCGTCATGACGGCGTTGGACAGCTCCAGGGGGCCGAGCGTGGTCCGGACCCGGTCGCTCACTGCGCGCCCCCTTCGGAGAGGTTCAGGACCCGCGGAGCGCCGAGCGCGTCGAACGGGATGGTCCCGAGGTCGCCCCAGCGGACGCGGTCGCCGCGCAGGACGGGCCCGTCCGCGCAGGCGCGGACCATGCGGGTCACGCCGTCGTCGCCGTGGACGGGCAGCATGCACGTCATGCAGACGCCGATGCCGCAGGCGCCCGTCCGCTGCAGGAACTCCTCGACGGACACCTGCGACGGGAGGCCGAACTCGGAGGCGGCCTGGGTGACGGACCGGAGCAGCCCGGTGGGCCCGCAGCCGTAGACGACGTCCGTGCCGGTCTCCTCGATGACGCGGGGCAGGACGTCGCGGACCGTGCCCCGCTCCCCCATCGAGCCGTCCTCGGTGGCGACGGTCGCGGAGTCGCCGATGCGCTGCGCCATCCGCGAGCCGAACACCTGCTTCGCCGACGCCCCGCCGAGCACGAAGTGCACCTGGCAGCCGCGCCGCAGCAGCGTGTCGGCGAGCGCGAACACGGCCGCGCCGCCGGGCCCGCCGCCGACGAGCAGGCAGCTCACCGGGTCGCGGGGCAGCCGGAAGGGGCGGCCGAGCGGGCCGACGAGGTCGATCTGGTCGCGGGAGCGGCGCCCGGCGAGCCACGCCGTGCCGGGCTCGGTGTCGGCGAACACGAGCTCGACGGTGCCGCCGTAGTCGGACTTGACCTCGTGCACCCCGAAGCACCGCCGGACCAGCCGGGACGTGTGCTCCCCGCCGACGGCGAGCGCCACGAACTGGCCGGGCCTGAACCGCTCGGCGATCGCCGGGGCCACCAGCGTCATCGCGTGGTAGTCCTGCACCTGGCGGACCGTCAGCACCGTCGCCGACGTCTGCACCGGCGTGTCGGACACCCGTCACCCTCTCCTCGTCGCGTTGCGCCGGGCGGGCCGGGGGGACGGAGAAGCCCGTCCCCCCGGCCCGCCCGCTCGTCTCACCCCTCCGCCGGGCCTCCGACCGGGTCTGCGTCCGGGGCTCCGTCCGGGGCGGGCGCGCCCGTGCGGCCGTGCGCGCCGCTCAGCCGCTCGGCGTGCTCCTGGAGGGAGCGCACGCCGACCTGCCCGCCCGCGACGGCCTCGATGCCCTGCACCGCGGCCGCGAGGCCCTGCACGGTCGTCACGCACGGTACGCCCCGCAGCACGGCCGCGGTACGGATCTCGTAGCCGTCGAGCCGCGGCCCGGACTGGCCGGGGCTGCCGAAGGGAGTGTTGACGATGAGGTCGACCTCGCCGTCGAGGACGCGCCGCACGATCGTGGGCTCGCCGTCCGGGCCCGGACCTTCGCTGTGCTTGCGCACGATCTTGGCACGCACGCCGTTGCGGCGCAGGACCTCCGCGGTCCCTTCCGTGGCAAGAATCTCAAAGCCCAGGTCAGCGAGCCGCTTGACGGGGAAGATCATGTGCCGTTTGTCGCGGTTGGCGACGGACACGAACACCCGCCCCTTGGTCGGCAGGGAGCCGCCGTAGGCGGCCTGCTGCGACTTGGCGAACGCGGTGCCGAACACCTCGTCGATGCCCATGACCTCGCCGGTGGAGCGCATCTCGGGCCCGAGGACGATGTCGACGCCCTGCCCGCGCTCGTTGCGGAACCGGTCGAACGGCAGGACGGCCTCCTTCACCGCGATGGGCGCGTCCAGCGGGAGGCTCCCGCCGTCGCCCGCCGCCGGGAGCATGCCCTCGGCGCGCAGCTCCGCGACGGACGCGCCCATCATGACGCGGGCGGCGGCCTTCGCGAGCGGCACGGCCGTCGCCTTCGACACGAACGGGATCGTGCGGGACGCCCGCGGATTCGCCTCCAGCACGTACAGGACGCCCGCCGACAGCGCGTACTGGACGTTCATCAGCCCGCGCACCCCGACGCCCCGCGCGAGCGCCTCCGTCGCCTCCCGGATCCGGCGGATGTCGTCGTGCCCCAGCGTGATGGGCGGCAGGGCGCACGCCGAGTCGCCGGAGTGGATGCCGGCCTCCTCGATGTGCTCCATGACGCCGCCGAGGTACAGCTCCTCGCCGTCGAAGAGGGCGTCGACGTCGATCTCGATGGCCTCGTCCAGGAAGCGGTCGACCAGGACGGGGTGCTCGGGGCTCGCCTCCGTCGCGCGGGCCATGTACGACTCCAGCGTGACGTCGTCGTACACGATCTCCATGCCGCGCCCGCCGAGCACGTACGACGGCCGGACGAGCACCGGGTACCCGATCTCGGCGGCGATCTCGCGGGCCTCCTCGTAGGACGAGGCCGTCCCGTGCTTCGGCGCGAGCAGCCCGGCGCGGTGCAGGACGCGCCCGAACGCGCCCCGCTCCTCGGCGAGGTGGATGCTCTCCGGCGAGGTGCCGACGATCGGGACGCCGGCGTCCTTGAGCTTCTGCGCGAGGCCCAGCGGCGTCTGCCCGCCGAGCTGGACGATCACGCCCGCGACCTCGCCGGACTGCTGCTCGGCGTGGACGACCTCCAGGACGTCCTCCAGGGTGAGCGGCTCGAAGTAGAGCCGGTCGGAGGTGTCGTAGTCGGTGGAGACGGTCTCGGGGTTGCAGTTGACCATCACGGTCTCGTAGCCCGCCTCGGCGAGCGTGAACGAGGCGTGGACGCAGGAGTAGTCGAACTCGACGCCCTGCCCGATCCGGTTGGGCCCGCTGCCGAGGATGATGACCTTCGGCTTGGCCCCGGGCGGGACCTCCGTCTCCTCGTCGTAGGCCGAGTACAGGTACGGTGTCCGCGCCTCGAACTCGGCGGCGCACGTGTCGACGGTCAGGTACACGGGACGCACGCCCAGCGCGTGCCGGACCTCCCGCACGACCTCCTCCGACAGCCCGCGCAGCTCGCCGAGCTGGGCGTCGGAGAACCCGTGCCGCTTGGCGCGGACCAGCTTCTCCCTGGTGAGCGCGTCGTCGGAGGTGCGGATCTCCTCGGCGACCTCGTTGATCGCGGAGATCTGGTCGAGGAACCACGGGTCGATGCCGGTCGCCTCGTACAGTTCCTCAAGGCTCGCCCCGGCCCAGAGGGCGCGCTGGACGTCCCGGAGCCGCCCGTCGTGCGGGCGCCGGGCGGACTCGATCAGCTCGGCCGCGTCCGCCTCGCCGGCCCAGCTGAACGACGAGCCCTTCCGCTCGAGCGACCGCAGCGCCTTCTGCAGCGCCTCGGTGAAGCAGCGCCCGATGGCCATGGCCTCGCCCACGGACTTCATGTGCGTGGTGAGCGTCCCGTCCGCGCCGGGGAACTTCTCGAACGCGAACCGGGGCACCTTCACCACGACGTAGTCGAGGGTGGGCTCGAACGAGGCGGGCGTCTCGCGGGTGATGTCGTTCGGGATCTCGTCCAGCGTGTAGCCGATGGCGAGCTTCGCCGCGATCTTCGCGATGGGGAAGCCGGTCGCCTTGGACGCGAGCGCCGACGACCGCGACACCCGCGGGTTCATCTCGATGACGATCATCCGGCCGGTGCCCGGGTGGACGGCGAACTGGATGTTGCAGCCGCCGGTGTCGACGCCGACCTCGCGGATCACGGCGATCGCGACGTCCCGCATGTTCTGGTACTCGCGGTCGGTCAGCGTCATCGCGGGCGCGACCGTGATCGAGTCGCCGGTGTGGACGCCCATCGGGTCGAGGTTCTCGATGGAGCACACGATCACCACGTTGTCGTGGCGGTCGCGCATGACCTCCAGCTCGTACTCCTTCCAGCCGAGGATCGACTCCTCCAGGAGCACCTCGGTGGTCGGGGACGCGTCGAGACCGGCGCCGGCGATGCGGCGCAGGTCGTCCTCGTCGTGCGCGAAGCCGGACCCGGCGCCGCCCATCGTGAACGACGGGCGCACGACGACCGGGTAGCCGAGCGTTCCGGCGGCGGCGAGGCACTCGTCCATCGTGTGGCAGATGACCGACCGGGCGGACTCGGCGTTCAGGCCCCGCTCGCGCGCGACCTTGGCGACGACCTCCTTGAACTTCTCGCGGTTCTCCCCGGCCTGGATCGCGTCCACGTCGGCGCCGATCAGCTCGACCCCGTACTCGGCGAGCACGCCCGCCTCGTAGAGCGCGATGGCGGTGTTCAGGGCCGTCTGGCCGCCGAGCGTCGGCAGCAGCGCGTCCGGCCGCTCCCGCGCGATGATCTTCTCGACGGCCTCCGGGGTGATCGGCTCGACGTAGGTGGCGTCGGCGAACTCCGGGTCCGTCATGATCGTCGCGGGGTTGCTGTTGACCAGCGTCACCCGCAGGCCCTCGGCCTTCAGCACCCGGCACGCCTGGGTGCCGGAGTAGTCGAACTCGCACGCCTGGCCGATGACGATCGGCCCGGAGCCGATGACCAGGACGGAGTTCAGGTCTTCGCGGCGCGGCATTACCTCGGCCCCTCCATCAGCTCGCGGAACCGGTCGAACAGGCCCGACGCGTCGTGCGGGCCCGCCGCGGCCTCCGGGTGGTACTGGACGCTGAACGCCGGGCGTTCGAGGAGCCGCAGCCCCTCCACGCACCCGTCGTTCAGGTTGACGTGGCTGACCTCGGCCGGCCCGTAGGGCGTGTCGAACGGGCCGTCCGTCGGCGCGTCCACGGCGAAGCCGTGGTTGTGCGCGGACACGTCGACCCGGCCGGTCGTCCGGTCCTGGACGGGCTGGTTGATGCCCCGGTGGCCGAACCTCAGCTTGTAGGTGCCGAGGCCGAGGGCGCGTCCGAAGATCTGGTTGCCGAAGCAGATGCCGAAGAACGGCGTCCCGGCGTCGAGGACGCCCCTGAGCGCGTCCACCGCGTACCCGGCGGCGGCCGGGTCGCCCGGGCCGTTGGAGAAGAACACGCCGTCCGGGTCGAGCGCGAGGATGTCCTCGGCCGTGCTCGTCGCGGGCAGGACGTGCACCTCGCAGCCCCGCTCGGACATCCGGTACGGCGTCATCGCCTTGATGCCCAGGTCGACGGCCGCGACCGTGAAGCGCTTCTCGCCCTGCGCGCGGACGACGTACGGCTCGCTGGTGGAGACGTCCCGCGCGAGGTCGGCGCCCTCCATCGAGGGGCTCTGCCTCACCCGTTCGAGCAGCGCGTCCTCGCCGGGCGCGACGGCCGCCGACCCGCTGAAGATGGCGGCGCGCATCGCGCCCTTGTCGCGCAGGTGCCGCGTCAGCGCGCGGGTGCCGGGGATCGCGATGCCCACGACGCCCTGGTCGCGCAGCGCCGAGCCCAGCGAGCCGGTGGCCCGCCAGTTGGACGCCACCCGCGCGGGCTCGCGCACCACGTACCCGGCGACCTGGATGCGGGCCGACTCGGGGTCCTCGCCGTTCATGCCGGTGTTGCCGATGTGCGGGGACGTCATCGCGACGATCTGGCGCGCGTACGACGGGTCGGTGAGCGTCTCCTGGTAGCCGGTCATCCCGGTGTTGAAGACCATCTCGCCGAAGGTCTCCCCCACGGCCCCGTACGGCGTCCCGCGGAACACCCTGCCGTCTTCCAGTACGAGCAGAGCAACGCTCATTGGAGCTTCCCCTCCAGGACGGTCGGCTTGCCTCGCAGGAACGTCGCGACGACCCGTCCGGGCAGCTCCAGCCCCGCGAACGGGGTGTTGCGGCTCTTGGACGCCAGGGCCGACGGGTCCACCGCGCGGCGCGGCGACGGGTCGTACAGCGTGATGTTGGCGGGCGACCCGGTCTCCAGCGGTCGGCCCTGCCCGGAGAGGCGCCCGATGCGCGCCGGCTGGACCGACATCCGGTCGGCGACCCCGGCCCAGTCGAGCAGCCCCGTCTCGACCATGGCCTCCTGGACGACCGGCAGCGCGGTCTCCAGGCCGACCATGCCCATCGCGGCGACGGCCCACTCGGTCTCCTTCGCCTCCACCGGGTGGGGGGCGTGGTCGGTGGCGACGCAGTCGATCGTCCCGTCGGCGAGGGCGCGGCGGAGCGCGTCGACGTCGGCGGCGGTGCGCAGCGGCGGGTTCACCTTGAAGATCGGATCGTAGGTCCCGGCCCGCGTGTCGTCCAGCAGCAGGTGGTGCGGGGTGACCTCGGCGGTCACCGGGCAGCCCTTGCTCTTCGCCCAGCGGAGGATCTCCACCGAGCCCGCCGTGGACACGTGGCAGACGTGCAGCCGCGACCCGACGTGCTGGGCGAGCAGGACGTCCCGCGCGATGATCGCCTCCTCGGCGACGGCGGGCCAGCCGCGCAGCCCGAGCGCGGCGGACATCTCGCCCTCGTTCATCTGCGCGCCCTCGGTGAGCCGCGGCTCCTGCGCGTGCTGCGCGACGACGCCGTCGAACGCCTTCACGTACTCCAGCGCCCGGCGCATGATGACCGCGTCCGACACGCAGTGCCCGTCGTCGGAGAAGACCCGGACGCGGGCGGCGGAGTCGGCCATCGCGCCGAGCTCGGCGAGCTGCTCCCCGGCGATGCCCCGGGTGACGGCCCCGACCGGGTGGACGTCGCAGTACCCGGCCTCGCGGCCGAGCCGCCAGACCTGCTCGACCACGCCCGCCGTGTCGGCGACGGGGTCGGTGTTGGCCATCGCGTGGACGGCCGTGTACCCGCCGACGGCGGCGGCCCTCGTCCCGGACTCGACGGTCTCGGCGTCCTCGCGGCCGGGCTCGCGCAGGTGGGTGTGCAGGTCGACCAGGCCGGGCAGGGCGACCAGCCCGGCGGCGTCGACGACCTGCGCCCCCGACCCGTCCAGGCCCTGGCCGACCTCGGCGATCGCGCCGTCGCGGACGAGGATGTCGGCGGCCTCGCCGCCGAGGATCCGCGCGCCCCTGATGAGGTACGTCTCGCTCACTGGGAGACCTCCTTGCCGATGGCGGGCTCGGACCCGCCGAGCAGCAGGTACAGGACGGCCATGCGCGCGCTGACGCCGTTCGCGACCTGCTCGACGATCGTCGAGCGGACCGAGTCGGCGACCTCCGCGGCGATCTCCACGCCCCGGTTCATCGGGCCGGGGTGCATGACGATGGCGTGGTCGGGCAGTTGCGCCATGCGCTCGGCATCCAGCCCGTAGCGGCGGCTGTACTCGCGGACGGACGGGAAGTACGCCGCGTTCATCCGCTCCTGCTGGACGCGCAGCATCATGATGACGTCGCTCTTCGGGATCACGCCGTCCAGGTCGTAGGAGACCGAGCACGGCCAGGACCCGATCGCGACCGGCAGCAGCGTGGGCGGCGCGACGACGGTGACGTCCGCGCCGAGCGTGTCGAGCAGCAGGACGTTGGATCGTGCCACCCGGCTGTGCAGGACGTCGCCGACGATCGTGACCCTGCGGCCCTCCAGGTCGCCGAGCCGCTTGCGCATCGTGAACGCGTCGAGGAGCGCCTGGGTGGGGTGCTCGTGGGTGCCGTCCCCGGCGTTGACCACGCTGCCCTGGACCCAGCCCGCCAGCCGGTGCGGCGCGCCGGACGCGCCGTGCCGGACGACGACGCCGTCCGCGCCCATCGCCTCCAGGGTGAGCGCGGTGTCCTTCAGGCTCTCGCCCTTGGACACGCTCGACCCCTTGGCGGAGAAGTTGATCACGTCGGCGGACAGCCGCTTGGCGGCCGCCTCGAACGAGATGCGGGTGCGGGTCGAGTCCTCGAAGAAGAGGTTCACGACCGTCCGGCCGCGCAGCGTCGGCAGCTTCTTGATGGACCGGCCCGCGATCTGCGCGAGCTCCTCGGCCGTGTCGAGGACGAGGAGGGCGTCGTCGCGGGTCAGGTCGGCGGCGGAGATCAGATGGCGGTTCACCGGGCGCCTCCCGTCCGTGCGGCGGTGCTTGCCGGAGTGTCGGCCGGAGGCACCGGGCCGAGCAGCACCTCGTCGCGGCCGTCGTTCTCGTCCAGCAGGACCTTCACGGTCTCCCGCATCGAGGTGGGCAGGTTCTTGCCGACGTAGTCGGCGCGGATCGGCAGCTGCCGGTGGCCCCGGTCGACCAGCACGGCGAGCTGGACGGCGCGCGGCCTGCCGAGGTCGTTGAGGGCGTCCAGCGCGGCGCGGACCGTCCGGCCGGAGAACAGGACGTCGTCGACGAGGACGACGACCCGGTCGTCGATCCCCTCCGGCGGCACCTCGGTGCGGCCGAGCGCGCGGGCCGGGCGCATCCGCAGGTCGTCCCGGTACATGGTCACGTCGAGCGAGCCCCAGGGCACCGGGCGGCCCTCGACCTCGCGCAGCGCCCCGGCGAGGCGCTCGGCGAGCGTCACCCCGCGGGTCTGGATTCCGAGCAGGAGGACGTCGTGGCCGCCCTTGGTCCGCTCGAGGATCTCGTGTGCGATCCGGGTCAGCGCGCGTCTGATGTCGGGACCTTCCAGAACGGCCTTGGGCCGGGGGTCACCGTCCGCCACGCGCGCCACCGCCCGCCGTTCCGGGCTGGAGGCAGCATTCACCGCCTGAACCTCCTTTCCCGCCTCACGGGACGGGTCTTAAAGGACGTCATGTCCCTGACACGGTAGCAGCCGGCCCGCCCTGCCCCGTACCCGGACCGCCTCACGTCTTCGCAGGTGAGAGGGGTCACATCGGAGAACTTCCGAAACCGGGGAACGGGCCCGCGAACGGCCCGGACCGCCTGACCCGCCGGGCTTGCGGGCGATCCGTGCTCCCAGGTCGAAGTCCTGCGGATTCGACCGCTTTTTTCCAATCGGCTTGACCTGTGGGCTTCCCCGTTTTACCGTCACTGTCCGTAACCATCCCCGGGGGCCACTCCTGAGGCCGAGGCTTCGAGAATCGGCTCCCCTCCGGCGCCAGCCGGAGTCCGACGACGATGAAAGTGAGCCTGGGGGCCGCGAAATGCCGTCTGAATACGCTAAGGCTCTCGGCGCGCGCCTGCGCGCCATCCGCACCCAGCAGGGCCTGTCCCTGCACGGTGTGGAGGAGAAGTCACGTGGCCGCTGGAAGGCCGTCGTCGTGGGTTCGTACGAGCGGGGCGACCGCGCCGTCACCGTTCAGAAGCTGGCCGAGCTCGCCGATTTCTACGGCGTGCCGGTTTCCGAGTTGCTGCCCGGCGGAGCCGCGCCGAGCCCGCTCGGGCCTACACCCAAGCTCGTGATCGATCTAGAGCGGTTGCAGCAGCTTCCGAAAGACAAGGCCGGTCCTCTCGCCCGCTACGCCGCGACGATTCAGAGCCAGCGGGGCGACTACAACGGAAAGGTCCTGTCCATTCGTCAGGAAGACCTGCGTTCACTCGCGGTCATCTATGACAAGTCCCCGACCGAGCTGACCGAAGAGCTGATCGGCTGGGGCGTCCTCGACCCGGAGGCGCGCCGCGCCGTCGAGTCGTTCTGATCCGCACGCACCATCGGGACGGGGTCCGGCGTCGTGCCGGGCCCCGTTTCGCGTCCGGGCCCGGCGCCCGAGGCGCGGGGAGCCCGATCGCCGAGGCCGTCCTCGCGGGCGGGACGACGTCCCGGATGATCGTGTACGCGAGTACGCCATCACGCCGAGGAACGCGAGCGGCGGCACGAGCCCGCGAACGCCGCCCGCCGCCCAGCCCCTCCCTTAGTTCGCCTACCTAACTATCTGGCAGGGCGGCGATCGTCCCGGCGGCGCGTAGGGCCTCGACGCGCCGCGGGGACAGGGAGAGGACGTCGCGGAGGACGTCCTCGGTGTGTTCGCCCAGCGTGGGGGCAGGACTCGGTGGAGCGGACGCGCCGCCGAACAGCAGCGGCGAGCCCGGCGCGAAGTGCTCGCCTATGCCGGGCTGGTCGAGCACGGCCATCAGGGGCTCGCCGCCGAGTCCGTCTTTGACTTCCGCGAGATCCCTGTAGCGGGACCACAGGACGGACGTCCCGCGCAGGCCGTCCTCGACCTCCGCGCACGTCCGGGACGCGAACCAGGGCGCGAGGACGCCGCCGAGCGCCTCCCGGTAGGCGAAGCGGTCCCCCGCGCGGCCGAAGTCGGCGTCCAGGGCCCGCTCCAGCGCGGCCGCCACCTCGCCGAGCCCGGTCGCCGCCACCAGGTCGCGCCAGTGGCGGGGCGTCAGCGTGACGACCATGACCCGCCCGTCGGCGGTGGCGAAGTCGCGGCCGAAGTCGCCGAACAGGTCGTTGCCCAGCCGAGGGCGCGGCGCGCCGAGCTGCGCCTCCGCGAGGTAGCCGAGGTTCCCGGCCGTGGCGAGCGCGACGTCGTGCAGCGCGACGCGGACGCTCCGCCCCTCGCCCGTGCGCAGCCGGTGCCGCTCGGCGGCCAGCAGCCCGACGGCCGTGTAGAGGCCGCAGGCGACGTCCCAGATGGGCAGGACGTGGTTGACCGGTGCGTCGTGGTCGGCCGGGCCCGTGATGGACGGGAAGCCCATGGCTGCGTTGACGGTGTAGTCGACCGCGTTGGCGCCGTCCCTGCGTCCTTGCAACTGGACGTGGATCAGGTCCGGCCGCTTCTCTTGGAGCGCCTCGTAGGTGAGGCCGTCGCGGGGCGGCGCGTTGGTCAGGACGACACCCGCCTCGACGGCGAGGGCGGCGGCGAGGTCGCGCCCGTCCGGGGAGCGGAGGTCGAGCGCGACGGACCGCTTCCCCTTGTTGAGCCCCGCCCAGTACAGGCTGCGGCCGGACGGGGCCAGCGGGTGGCGGTCGATGTCGGGGCCGCCGCCCACCTGGTCGACGCGGATCACGTCGGCGCCGAGCTGGGCGAGCGTCATCCCGCCGAGCGGCGCGGCGACGAAGCTGGACAGCTCGACCACGCGCAGCCCCGCGAGCGGGCCCGCCGTCATGGGCCGATCTCGATGAGGGAGCGCGCGCCGCGGCCGTCCCGCATCCGGTCGAACGCGGCGGGGACGCCGTCCAGGCCGATGCGGTGCGTGACCAGGGTGGACAGGTCGAGCCGTCCCGCCTCGATCTCGCGGACGAGCAGGGGCACGTCCCTGTCCGGGACGGACGACCCGTACACCGAACTCGTCAGCCGCCGGTTGAAGTGGAACAGCTCCAGGGCGTTGAACCTGACGGAGTCGTCGCGGGAGCCCACGCCGACGACCGTGCACTGGCCGCCCCTGCGCACCGACTGCCAGGCCGTCCGGATCAGGTCGGCCTTGCCCACGCACTCGAAGGCGTGGTCGGCGCCGCGCCCCCCGGTCAGCGCGCGGACCTGTTTCGCCAGTTTCGGGTCGCCCTCCAGATAGTGCGTCGCGCCCGCCGCCTTGGCGAGCCCCTCCTTCTCCGTGCCCCGGTCGACGGCGATGATCGTCGCGGCCCCGGCGAGGCGGGCGCCCATGACGGCCGAGAGCCCGATCCCGCCAAGCCCTATGACCAGCACCGACTGCCCTGCGCGGACGCCCGCCGTGCCGCGCACGGCGCCGATGCCCGTCAGCACCGCGCACCCGAGCAGCGCGCTCAGGTCGAGCGGGGCGGACGCGGGCAGCGGCACCACGGACCGCTCGGCGACGACCAGCTCCTCGGCGAACCCGCCGACGCCCATGCAGGCGTGGAGCGCGGCGCCGTCCAGCGTGGCGCCGGACGGCGGGCTCACCGCCCCCTCCGCCGCGCCGCACAGCCACGGCTCGCCCTCGCCGCAGAACCAGCACTCGCCGCACGCGGCGGCCCAGTTCAGCACGACGTGGTCGCCGGGGCGGACCCGCGTGACGTCCGCGCCGGCCTCCGCGACCGTCCCGGCCGCCTCGTGCCCGAGGACGAGCGGGAACGCGGGCGCCAGCGTCCCGTTCACCATCGACAGGTCGGAGTGGCACACCCCGGCCGCCGCCACCCGCACCCTGACGTCCCCGGGCCCGACCGGGGGCAGTTCGATGTCGCGGACCCGCGGTGGGACGTCCGGCCCGGTGGCGACGACGGCCTTGACCATGGATGCCTCTCCTCGGCCGGGGTCAGAGCTGGATGGACTTGGTCTCGAGGAACTCGTCCAGGCCGTACCGGCCCAGCTCGCGCCCGAGCCCGGACTGCTTGTACCCGCCGAACGGGGCCAGCGGGTTGTAGGCGCCGCCGTTCACGTCGATGGAGCCCGTCTTGACCTGGCGGGCGAACGCGAGCGCCCGGTCCTGGTCGGCGGACCACACGCCGCCCGCGAGGCCGTAGCGCGAGTTGTTCGCGATCCGGAGGGCCCCGTCGTCGTCGCGGAACGGGATGACCGACAGCACCGGGCCGAAGATCTCCTCCTGCGCGACCGTGGCGTCCTGGTCGACGTCGGCGAGCACGGTCGGCGCGATGTAGTGGCCGCGGTCGAAGCCGTCGGGCGTGGCCGTCCCGCCGGTGACGACGCGCGCGCCCTCGGCGACGCCGACGTCGATGAAGCCCCGCACCCGTTCGAGCTGGGTCTTGGACACGAGCGGCCCGAGCCGGGTGGACGGGTCGAGCGGGTCGCCCGGCGCGTACCCCTCGGCGGCGCCCTTCACGAGGTCGAGGGCCTCCTCGTAGAGGTCCTGGTGGACGAGCATCCGCGTCCAGGCGGTGCAGGTCTGGCCGCCGTTCAGGTAGGCGTTGGCGACGCCGACCTTCACCGCGGTCTTCAGGTCGGCGTCGTCCAGGATCACGTTGGCGGACTTGCCGCCGAGCTCCAGCGCGACCTTCTTGATCGTCCCGGCGGCCAGCTCGGCGACCCGGGACCCGGCCCGCACCGAGCCGGTGAACGACACCATGTCCACCTCGGGATGGGCGGCGAGCGCCTCCCCGACGACCGGCCCGTACCCGGGGACGAGGTTGACGACGCCCGCCGGGATCCCCGCCTCGTGGACGGCGTCCATCAGCAGGTAGGAGACCAGCGGCGCGACCTCGCTCGGCTTGATCACGATCGTGCAGCCGGCCGCGAGCGCGGGCGCCAGCTTGCAGGTGATCTGGTGCAGCGGGTAGTTCCACGGCGTGATCGCGGCGACGACCCCGGCCGGTTCCCGGACCACCAGCGAGTTGCCGATCCGCTCCTCCGGCAGGCCGCCCGCGATCAGCTCGGCGTACGACCCGACCACCGTCTGCGGCAGCCCCGCCTGGACGCGGGACGCGAGGCGCATCGGGGTGCCGACCTCGCCCGCGATCGTCCGGGCGATGGCGTCCGCGCGGGACGCGAGGGCGTCGCGGAGCCGTCCGAGGCACTCGGCGCGCTCGGCGTAGGACGTCGCCGACCAGGCGGGCAGCGCGGCGCGGGCGGCGCGGACGGCCCGGTCGGCGTCGTCGGCCGTCCCCTCCGGCACGGTGCCGAGCGTCTCCTCGGTGGCGGGGTTCTCGACGGCGATGACGCCGCCGCCCTGCGGGCTCGTCCAGGCTCCATCGATGTAGAGGGCGTCTCGATCGTGCACGGCGTCTCCTCGGGGCTCGGAGGATTCTACGGAGTGGCCCACCGCTCCGGCGGCCCTACCGCCCCTGACGCTATGCTCCCGCCCCCCGCCGCCCGGGACCGGGGTCCCACCCGCACCCGTCCACCCCCAGACGAGAGCCCGCCCGCTGGAGGGCGGGTGGGACCGCACCGGCGGGGTCGGCTCGGGGGGTGCGACCGCGCCGGCGCGATCGGTCTGTCGGTGGGGGCCGGGGCGGGGCCGCCGCCGGTGGTGAGGCCGGGCGGACGGGCGCCCCGGCCCCCGGTGCGGCCGCCCCGGGGAGGGGGACGGCCTCCGGTGAGGTCAGCCGGCCTCGGGGACGGGCAGCGTCGGCTGGCTGGTGACGCCGAGGGTGTCCTCGACGAGGGTGACGAAGACCTCGGCGTCGTGCAGCAGCTCCTCGGCCTCGCGCGCGGTGGCGGCGCGCGGCAGGCCCGCCTCGGCGGCGGCGCGCTTGTCGGCGCCGGCGGCGAAGAAGGCGGCCCATTCGCGCAGCGCGGGCTCCGCCTCGGGCAGCAGCACCCACACGCTGCGCGGACGCCCGCGCCGGTGGGTCTCCAGCGGGTCCTTGGACGCCAGCACCGCGGCGGCGGCGCGCAGCGCGGCCAGGTGGGCGCAGACATAGCGGACGGCGGGCGAGGTGGCCTCGGCCGCCTCCGCGAGGCCCATGCGGGCGGCGTGCAACTGGCCGGCGGCGGTGTGCGCCGGGCGGGGGGCGGGCAGCGGACGGTGGCGCGGGCTCGGCGGCGGCGCGGACGCCGCGGCCGAGTGGATCTGCGCGGCCGGGTGGGCCCCGCGCGCGGTCATCGTTCCGGACATGGTCTGCCTCCTTCCGGGGCTCGGGCCGGCCGGGCGGAGAGCTTCCCCTCACTCCGCCCGGCCGTCCGTCCCGCCGGAGCACCGCATGCCCCGGCGGGGACGTCGCCCTGGCGCGGGCCGCGAGTCCCGCACCACGTCGAACATAAGTTCGACGCATTCACAGTAAACCGCCCAGTCGGCGATTCGTCAACGTGTTCGAACGTGTGTCGTGTCCCGCAGGTCAGCGGGCTTGACACCAGTGCAACAGGCGGGTCGGACAGTTTTCAGGAAAGCCGTCTGACGTGCACCGGAACGTTCGTTCCGAGGATGCCGGGGAGGTACTCGGCGATGTGCATCGGCATCCGGACGCACCCGTGCGAGGCGGGGTAGTCGGGCACGTCCAGGGCGCCGTGGAAGGCGATGCCGCCGTTGAAGTAGATGGGGTTGTAGAGCTGCCCGAGGGGCGAGGTCTCCCAGCCGGAGGCGCGGCGTCCGGTCCGGAAGTCGCCGGTGCTAGTCGTGGCGTAGCGGCAGCGCGGGACCTCGGCGCCCCGGTCCTTCGCGCAGTAGTACTCCCCCGAGCCGGAGGAGATGTGCGAGATGAGGCGGGGCGCGCCGTCCTCGTAGAGGACGAGGTACTGCCGCCGGAGGTCGACGTCCACCCGGTTCTTCTCGCGCTTCTTGGCCACCGGACGCGGTTCCTTGGGCGCGTCCAGGGCCTTCCAG
Organism: Actinomadura decatromicini; assembly: GCF_008121305.1. Classification (NCBI taxonomy): domain Bacteria; kingdom Bacillati; phylum Actinomycetota; class Actinomycetes; order Streptosporangiales; family Thermomonosporaceae; genus Actinomadura; species Actinomadura decatromicini. Next base: position 287,467 of record NZ_VSRQ01000004.1, read on the forward strand.
AAGGAGGCGGTCAGCGTGCTCTTCTGCTTGAGCCGGTTGACGCCCTGGAACGCCCACACGGCCATCTGCGTGGACACCCCGTACTTCCCGTCCACTTTCCCCGGGTCGTAGTGCAGTTCCTTGAGGCGGCGCTGGAGCGCCTCGACGTCGGCCCCCTTCGCACCCGGTTTCAGCTTGCGATGCGTAGGCGTGGGCGTCGGGGTGGGCGTCTGGACGGGTCCCGCGGGCTTCGAGGACGGTGAGACCTTCGGCGGCGGGGGCCCCGCCTCGTCCGTCCCGTTGCAGGCCGTCAGCAGGACGGCCCCGGCCACCAATACCGCGGTCTTCCGCACGTCGATCGGTCTCCCTCGCATGAGGCGACCTTAAAGTGCTACCCATGCATCCGAATGCCGAAATCGTCGCAAAGGCCCTGCTGGACCAGGGCGCGACCGGAGCCGTCGTCGAACTGCCCGACTCCGCGCGGACGGCGCAGGCCGCCGCCGAGCAGCTGGGCTGCGAGGTGGGCGCGATCGCCAACAGCCTGGTGTTCGACGCGGACGGGGCGCCCCTGCTCGTCATGACGAGCGGCGCGCACCGGGTCGACACGGCGAAGGTCGCGGCGCTGGTGGGGGCGGCGAAGGTGAGGCGGGCGTCGCCGGAGTTCGTCCGGGAGGCGACCGGGCAGCCGATCGGCGGCGTGGCCCCGCTCGGCCACCCCGCGCCGATCCGTACCCTCGTGGACGTCTGGCTGGAGAGGTACGACCGGGTCTGGGCGGCGGGCGGGCACCCCCACACCGTCTTCCCGACCTCGTACGAGGAACTGCTGCGGATAACCGGGGGCACCGCGGCCGAGGTGGAGTGACGAGAATGTCTGACATGGAGATCTGGCACAATCCGCGCTGCTCGAAGAGCCGCGCCGCGAAGGCCGCGCTGGACGCGGCGGGCGTCGAGTACACCGAGCGCCGGTACCTGGACGACCCGCCCACGGCGGAGGAGTTCGACGCCGTCCTCACCCGGATCGGCGCCGAGCCGTGGGACGTGGCGCGCCTGAACGAGCCGGTCGCCAAGGTGCTCGGGCTCAAGGACCTCGACCGCGACCGGGCCCGGTGGATCGAGGTCATGGTGGCGAACCCGGTGCTGATCCAGCGGCCGATCGTCCTGTCCGGGAAGGCCGCCGTCGTTGCGCGCGACGAGGCGTCCGTGCGCGAAGCACTCGACAGCCGCTGAGCAGGGTGTGATTCTGGGGAGTCGAACAACGCCGAACGGTGACCTCCGGGAGGGTCGATGGGCGCGCAGATGGGCGGCGGGCAGATGCGCACCGGTCCGGGCGCCCGCGACCCGCAGTTCAGGGGGATCGACCCGCCCGCGCTCGACCGGGTGATCAGGCAGCTCCAGGACGCGCAGAACGCGATCCAGGGCTGGCTGAACGGGCACCGCCCGCCGCCGGGGGTCTCGACCGCCGGGTACCGGCAGGCGGACGAGGTCGCGCGGTGGGCCGCCGAGCAGCTCGAGATGCTGACGCGGCGGTACAACTACGCGGTCACGCACCCGTCGCCGGGCGGCGGGGTGGACGCGCCGCCCGCGCCCGCCCCCGCGCCGACGCCGGGGACCCGGACGCCGCAGCCGACGAGGCCGCCGAAGTCCGCCGAGCCGCCGCGCGGGCCGTCCCAGCACCCGCCGTCCCCGCGGACGACGCCGCACGGCGCCGGGGACATCGGCAACTTCCCCGACCGCAAGGCCGCGACCAGGGCCGCCAGGACCGACGCGCTGGCCGTGGTCGCGTCGATCCGGGACGGGCGGCCCGTCCCCGACCCGGTGTGGCGGCACCTGAAGGCCAACGCCGACGACCCCGACTACACCGGGGCGCTGTACGAGCGCCTCGGCCCGGCGGGCGCGGCGGCCCTGCTGAAGGCGGCGCACGGCGACGAGGCGAAGGTCGAGGCCGTGCGGGAGGCGCTCGGCGTGTCCAGCCACCACATGACCATGGACGCGCGCTGGCTGCGCGCGTTCCTCGCCGAGGCCGACCGGGCGGGGGTGCGCCCGGTCGCCGTCCAGGTGCTGGCCGGGGCCGAGCTGAGCCCCCGGGCGCGGGAGGCGCTCGCCCGGATCGGCCCGCGCCCGCACGCCGCCGACGTCGCCTGAAACCCAGCCTCGCCCGAGCCCTGGAAGGGTAGGTCGCCATGGCCGCTCCGCCGCCCCCCGGAAGCCTTCCGCCGCCGCTCACCGGCGCGGCCGCCGCGCGGCTGTCGCCGGACGAGCGCCCGAACCCGGACTACGAGCGCCTCTACCGCGCGTACGCCGACGCCTACGGCAGCATCGACCGCCTCCGCGGCGCCCTCGACCCGCCCGTGCGGACCCTCGGCGGGACGGACGCCTGGCTGGGCCCGGAGGCGCGCGAGTGGGGCGGGCGGCTCGACACCGAGCGCGGCACGCTGAAGAAGGCCGCCGACCGCATCCTCTGGGACATCTACGACCGGCTCTCCGCGACGCAGCGGACGGTCGCCCGGGTCTAGTCTCTGTCGGGTGAGGGACCTGAAGCTGCGCGAGATCGACGAACGCGCCTTCCTACGCAGGCTCGGCCCCATGCTGGACGTGTACGCCGCCGCGATGGCCCCGCCGAGGGAGCAGCTTCCGGGACGCCACACCATCATGGAGCGGCACGCCGCCCATCCGGGGTTCCGCGCGTTCGTGGTCGAGCGGCGCGGCGCGCTGCCCGTGCTCGCGGGCGGCGTCCACGGGTTCGCGTACGGGTTCCGCGGGGCGCCCGGCCAGTGGTGGCACGACGTCGTGTACCGCGCGCTCGCCGACCGCGGCGGCCCGGACCACGCGGAGTCCTGGCTGGAGGACGCCTTCGAGGTCGCGGAGCTGCACGTCCATCCGGACGCCCAGGGCCGGGGCTTCGGCCGGGCGCTGCTGAACGCGCTGTGCGAGGGACGGCCGGAACGGACGGTCGTGCTGTCGACGCTGGAGCGGCGGCCGGACACGCCCGCCCGCACCCTGTACCGTTCCGTCGGCATGGTCGACCTGCTGACGGACTTCGAGTTCCCCGGCGGCGGGCCCCGCTACGCGGTCATGGGCGGGACGCTGCCCCTCGCGCCGTACCCGGCCCCGTCGACCAGCGAGTAGACCTCACGCGTCGCCGTCGACTTGTTGAACGTGATGAAGTGGATGCCGGGCGCGTCCTGGTCGAGCAGTTCCCGGCACAGCTCGGCGGCGTGCTCGATGCCGAGGCGGCGGACCGCCTCCGGGTCGTCGCCGACGGCCTCGAACCGGGCCCGCACCTCCGCCGGGAACGGCGCGCCGGACAGCTGCTCGGACCGCTCGATCGTGCTGAGCTGCGTGACCGGCATGATGCCCGGCAGGATCGGCACGTCGCAGCCCGCCGCCGCGACGCGGTCGCGGAGCCGGAAGTAGTCGTCGGCGCGGAAGAACATCTGCGTGATCGCGTAGTCGGCGCCCGCGCGGCACTTCTCGACGAAGTAGCGGGTGTCGCTCTCGATGTCGGCCGAGCGCGGGTGCTTGTAGGGGAACGCGGCGACGCCGACGCAGAAGTCGCCGTAGGACCGGATCATCCGGACGAGGTCGGCGGCGTACTCGACGCCCTCCGGGTGCCTGACCCACTCCCCCATCGGGTCGCCGGGCGGGTCGCCGCGCAGCGCGAGGACGTTCCGGACGCCGGCGGCGGCGAACCGTCCGATGAGGTTGCGCAGCTCGGCCTGGGAGTGGTTCACGGCGGTGAAGTGCGCGACGGGGGTGAGCGTGGTGTCGGTCGCGATCCGCTCGACGATGTCGACGGTCTTGTCGCGGGTGCCGCCGCCCGCGCCGTAGGTCACGGACACGAACGTCGGGTGCAGCGACTCCAGCTCGCGGATCGCGCGCCACAGGTTCCGCGCGCCCTTGTCGGTCTTCGGCGGGAAGAACTCGAACGAGAACGACCGGCCGCCCGAGGCCAGCAGCTCGCGTACGGTCGGCGGACGTTCCGGGCGCAGACGTGGCATTCCCCAAGCCTACCGAAGGCGCCGCGAGGGGCTCGCGCCCTTCCGATACGGGTGACCCTCCACACACCGCACGGGCGTTATGTCCACATTTCCGAAGATTTAGTGACATCTCACGTTTTCGGCGGACGGTTGGATCCGCCCACGTGGATACGATCTCGGCATGTCGACCAGCCGCATCCGCCGCGAGGTCGACGAGGCGCTCCTGGCCTTCGTCGACCGGCAGCGCCCCGCCCTGCTCCGCATCAGCGGCGACCTCGCGCCCCTGATGTCCGCGCTCGACGCCCTCCTCGGCGGGGGCAAGCGGCTCCGCCCGGCGTTCTGCTACTGGGGGTGGCGCGCGGCGGGCGGCGCGGACGGCCCGGACATCGTCACCGCCGCGGCCTCACTGGAGCTGCTGCAGGCGAGCGCCCTGATCCACGACGACGTGATGGACTCCAGCGACACGCGGCGGGGGCAGCCGTCCGTCCACCGCCGGTTCGAGGCGCTGCACCGCGCGCAGTCCTGGCCGGGCGACGGGGAGGCGTTCGGCGGCGGCGCCGCGATCCTGCTCGGCGACCTGTGCCTCGCCTGGTCGAGCGAGATGTTCGAGACCTGCGGCCTGGCCGAGGCGGTCCGCGGCCGGGGCCGGGCCGTCTACGACCTGATGCGCACCGAGGTCATGTGCGGCCAGTACCTCGACATGCTGGAGGGGACGCGCGGCGAGGCGAGCGTCAGCACGGCGCTCCGCGTGGTCGAGTACAAGAGCGCCAAGTACACGATCGAGCGTCCGCTGCACCTCGGCGCGGCCCTCGCCGGGGCCCGCCCCGACGTGATCGCCGCGCTCGCGTCCTACGGCCTGCCGCTCGGCATCGCGTTCCAGCTCCGCGACGACGTCCTCGGCGTGTTCGGCGACCCCGCCGAGACCGGCAAGCCCGCGGGCGACGACCTGCGCGAGGGCAAGCGGACCGTGCTGATCGCCCTCACCCTGGAACGCGCCTCCGCGACGCAGGCTGCGGCGCTGCGGCGCCGCCTCGGCGACCCCGCCCTCGACCGCCCCGGCGTGGACGAACTCCGCGCGATCATCCAGGACACCGGCGGCCTCACCGCCTGCGAGGCGATGATCGAACGCTACCTGGGCGAAGCCGAGAAGGCCCTGGAGTCGGCCCCCATCGCGACGGAGGCCCACGAGGCCCTCTCCGCCCTCGCGGTGGCCGCGACCACCCGCGTTATGTGACAAAGGGCTCCGGAAGATTGGGGTTCGGCACTCGAACGTTCCATTGACGCGGTACAAATTAGGGAGATCTTCGTCCGTCCCCGCCGAGTCGGAGTCCCCCAGTGCCGCACGACACCTCCCGCGGGAGGACGAACCCCGGGCGTCCGCGCGACGCCCGTCCGGCGCGCCCCGGCGGCGCGGCCCGGTCCCCGCATCCCGGCCGCGCGGCCAAGGCGGCCCGTCCGCCGCAGGCCCGTCCCGCGAGCGGCGGCTACGTCGTCGGGCGGGACGCCAAGGGCCCCCGGCTGCAGCAGGCCGTCGAGGACCGCGGTCCCCTGCCCGCGCCGCAGCTCCGCAAGGTCGCGGCGCGGACGGCGGCGGCGCTCAACGCGCTGCACCGCGCCGGGATCGCGCACGGCGACCTCCGTCCCGCGAACGTCCTGCTGAGCCCGGACGGCGCCAAGGTCGTCGCCGCCCGCGACCCGGACGCGCCGGGCGGGTCGCCCGCCTACCTGGCCCCGGAGCAGATCGAGGACGAGCCGGTCGGCCCGCCCGCCGACGTGTTCGCCTGGGGCGCGACCATGGTGTTCGCCGCGACGGGACGCCCGCCGTTCGGCACCGGGCCGAGCGCGGCGGTGATGCGGCGCGTCACGTCCAGGAGGCCCGACCTCGGCGGACTGGACGGCCCGCTGCGCGACCTCGTCGCCCGCTGCCTCGACAAGAACCCCGCCGCGCGGCCGACCGCCGCGCAGCTCGTCCGCGCGCTGCGCGAGGGGCACGGGCCCGCGCCGAAGCCGCGCCCGACCCGCATCCCGCGCTACCGCTGGCGGATGATGGTCGCGCTCGCGGCCGTCGTCGTGTCCGGCTTCGCGCTCGGCATGCTCTTCTGAAACCGGCCGCCCTGACGGCCGAGGCTCACCAGTGGGGCGGGCGGTCCTCCAGGAGGCGGTCGTCGTCGCCTCCGCCGGAGCGCCACTCGCCCCAGCCCGTGTCGGTGTCGTCGGAGGTCTGGTCGGGCAGGATCTCCAGGTCGTCGTCCAGCTCGACCGGCCGCTCGTCGTCGGGTCCCACGCTCATGATCTCCATTGTGGGCGATGGCGCACCGGGGCGCACTGTGATCCGGGTCAAACCATGACAAGGGTCAGGACGCGAGGCGGCGGGCGAACTCCGCGGCGGCCGCGCCCGGATCGTCCGCCTCGGTGATCGCCCGGACGACCACGACGCGGCTCGCGCCCGCCGCGCGGACCTCGTCCAGGTTGCCGAGGTCGATCCCGCCGATCGCGAACCACGGCCGGGCCGGACGGCGTTCCGCGACGTGCTTCAGCAGCGGCAGGCCCGGCGCCGGGCGGCCCGGCTTGGTCGGCGTCGGCCACACCGGGCCCGCGCAGAGGTAGTCGACGCCCGGCTCGGCGGCGGCCGCGGACGCCTGCCCGTCCGAGTGCGTGGACCGGCCGATCAGCGGGTCGCCGCCGACGATCTCGCGGGCGGCGGGGACGGGCAGGTCGTCCTGGCCGAGGTGCAGCACGTCGGCGCGGACGGCGTGCGCGACGTCCGCCCGGTCGTTGACGGCGAGCAGCGCGCCGTGCCGGTCGCAGGCGTCCCGGAAGACCTCCAGGTGCGCGATCTCCTGCCGGGCCTCCAGGCCCTTCTGCCGGAGCTGGACGATGTCGACGCCGCCCGCGAGGACGGCGTCGAGGAAGCCGGGCAGGTCACCCTGGCGCTCGCGGGCGTCGGTGCAGAGGTAGAGGCGGGCCCTGCCGAGGCGGGCGCGGAGCGCGACGGCGCGTTCGCCGGGGAGATGCCTGGACACGTCGGCCCTTCCGTGAGGTCGCGGGGCCGCGCGAAGGTTCCGCGCGACCCCGCGATCGTGTCACGTGCGTGGTGTTCGGCCTGCCGCGGGTGCCGCCCTGGCGGCCCTCGGCCGGTCTAGAAGGCCATCGCCTGGGCGCGGCGGCGGACCTCGGTCCCCCGGTTCTCGGTGAGCGCGTCCACGGGCGTGCCGGGCAGGGTGTCGTCGGCGGTGAACAGCCAGCGGATCGTCTCGACGTCGTCGAACCCCGCGTCCGACAGGAGCGTCAGCGTGCCGGGCAGGCCCTTGATCACCTGGCCGTCCTTGATGAACGCGGCGGGCACCTGCGGCTCGCCCTCCCGGCGGACGGCGAGCAGGCGGTGCTCGCTGATGAGCTGCTTGATCCGGTTGGGCTTGATCCCGAGTCGCGCGGCGGCCTCCTTGAGGGAGAGCCACTCGCCCGCGAGGGCGTCGGTCCGGGGGTCCAGTGCGCTGTCAACGGTTGCGTGCATCTGCGTCACGCCCCCTTGCTACCACGCCTTCGGAAGAATCAAACCCCCTGAACAGCCGTAACGTCTGCGCGGGACGCGCGATGCGCGCGCCGCTCAGCCGCCCGCCTATCCGCGTGCCGCCTGCCGGACGGGGACGTCCGGATCGGCGAGCGCGCCGGGGTCGACGGGCGTCCCGGCGGCGATCACGCGCCGCGCCTGGACGAGGTCGCGCGGCCGGTCCACGGTGAGGACGGCGTCGAGCCGGTCGCCGGTGAGCCACGCCAGCGTCCACTTCCGGCCGGACGGGTCGCCGCGCAGCACCATCCGCTCGGACGCGGCATGGCTGCCCGCGTACTGCACCATGCGCCCGAACTGCTCGGACCAGAAGTAGGGGGCGGCGTCGTACACGGCGTCCTGGCCGAGGAGGGCCGCGGCGGCCACGTCCGGGGCGTTGAGGGCGACGTCCCAGTGCTCGACGAGGAGCCGCCGCCCGTACCGGGCCGACCACCAGGCGGCGCAGTCGCCGACCGCCACGACGTCGGGCCGGAGCGAGCCGGGCTCCTCCGTCCCCGCGTAGGCGCGGAACGAGCCGTCCGTGACGACGCCGCGCTCCAGCAGCAGGCCGGAGCCGTCCAGCCAGGACAGGTCGGGACGGACGCCGACCCCGGTGACGACCTCGTCCGCGTCGATCCGGCCGCCGCCCGCGAGGACCAGCCCGCCGTCCCTGACCTCCGCGACCTTGACGCCGGTGCGCAGCTCGACGCCCGCCCCGGCGTACCAGGGGGCGGTGTGCGCGCCCGCCTCGGGGCCGAGCGCGCCCGCGAGCGGGGCGTCCGCCGCCTCGACGACGGTGACCGCGCAGCCCTTCCCGGCGGCGGCGGTGGCGACCTCCGCGCCGATCCAGCCCGCGCCGACGATCACGATGCGGGCGCCCTCGACGAGCCGGGAGCGCAGGTCGCGGGCCTGGTCGATGGTGCGCAGGACGTGCTGCGGGCCGTCCCCCGGCAGCGTGATCGGGACGGCCCCGGTCGCGATCACGAGGCCGTCGAACGGCAGGTCGCCCGCCGTGGACGCCACGACGCCGCCGCGCCCGTCCAGCCGCAGGCCGGTGGCGCGCTCGCCGAGCAGCAGGTCGGCGCGCAGGGCGTCCCAGTCGGCGTCGACGGTCGTGTCGTCGGAGTCACCCGCGAGGACGGCCTTGGACAGCGGGGGCCGGTCGTAGGGCAGGTGCCGCTCCGCCGAGACGAGCGTCAGCCCGCCTTCGTACCCCTTGCCGCGCAGCGACTCCACTGCGCGCACCCCGGCGAGCCCGCCGCCGACGACGATGACCCTGTCCATGAAGGTCACCCTAACGGGCGCCACCCGGGCCTGGACGCCTGTCCGGACAGGCGCACACGACCCGGGGGACTAAGGTGTGAACCAGCTAAAACGGCACAGAGCGCGGGAGTCCGGTACGACCGGGCTGAGAGGGCGGCTGGAACGGGCCGCCGACCGCCACGACCTGATCCGGATCATGCCGGCGAAGGGAGCGCGCATGGAGATCGTGATCGTCGGCGCCGGGGTCATCGGCCTCGCCACCGCCTGGCGGGCCGCCGCGGGCGGCGCGGCCGTCACGCTGGTCGACCCCGAGCCCGCGAGCGGCGCGTCGGCGGTCGCCGCGGGGATGCTCACCCCGGTCAGCGAGCTGACCTACGGCGAGGAGCCGCTGCTGCGGCTCGGCCTCGCGTCCCGCGACCGGTACGGCGGGTTCGTCGCCGAGCTGGAGGACCTGACCGGCCTCGACACCGGGTACCGCACGGACGGGATCATCGAGGTCGCGTTCGACTCCGACGACCTCGGCCACCTGGACGACCTGCGCCACTTCCAGGAGAGCCTCGGCATCCCCGTCGAGGCGCTGACCGGCCGCGAGTGCCGCCGCGCGGAGCCGATGCTCGCGCCCGGCGTGCGCGGCGGGCTGCTCGCCCCCGAGGACGGCTCGATCGACCCGCGCCGGCTGACGCCCGCGCTGCTCGCGGCGGGCGAGCGGACCGGTGTCCGGCTCGTCCGGCGGCGCGCGGCCGGGCTCCTCGTCGAGCGCGACGCCGCCGTCGGCGTCCGGCTCGACGACGGGACGGAGCTGCGCGCCGACCGCGTCCTGCTGGCGGCGGGCCCCTGGTCCGGCGACCTCGAAGGACTGCCGTCCGGGACCGTTCCACCCGTCCGGCCGGTGAAGGGGCAGGTGATCCGGCTCCGCGCGCGGACGCCGTTCATCGCCCGCTCCACCCGCGGCATCGTGCAGGGCTCGTCGGTCTACCTGGTGCCCCGCGCGGACGGCGAGGTCGTCGTCGGCGCCACCCAGGAGGAGCTGGGCTTCGACACCCGCGTCACGGCGGGCGGGCTGTGGGAGCTGCTGCGGGACGCCCGCGAACTGCTCCCCGGCATCACCGAGCTGGAGTTCGCCGAGGTGTCGGCGGGGCTGCGCCCCGGCTCCCCGGACAACGCGCCGGTGATGGGCCCGACCGCGCTGCCCGGCCTGTACGTCGGCACCGGGCACTTCCGCAACGGCGTGCTGCTCACCCCGGTCAGCGCCGACATCCTGGCCGCGACGCTGCTGGACGCCCCCGTCCCGGACGTCGCCGCCCCGTTCGCGCCCGACCGCTTCTCTCCCGAGGTGACCTCATGAAGGTGATCGTCAACGGCGAGCCGCGCGACCTGCCGGACGGCGCGACCGTGGCCGAGGCCGTCGCGTCCGTGACGGCCGCCGGGGCCGGCGTCGCCGCCGCGCTGAACGACGAGGTCGTCCGCCGCTCGGGATGGGAGACGACGCGGCTGAGCGACGGGGACCGGCTCGAAGTGCTCACAGCGGTACAGGGAGGTTGACCGGCGCATGGAACGGAGCGCTAGCGGAGTGAAATGCGCCGGTCGGCCCCCTGGCGGGGGGCGTGGGGGGTCGTCCCCCCACAAGAACGCGGTACAGGGAGGTTGACGGTGAGCGACGACAGGCTGGTCATCGCGGGCGAGGAGCTGGGGTCCCGGCTGATCATGGGGACCGGGGGCGCGCCGAGCATGAGCGTGCTGCGCGCGGCGCTCGCCGCGTCCGGGACGGCGCTGACCACGGTCGCGATGCGGCGCGTCGACCCGTCCGCGCGGGGCTCGGTGCTGGACGTCCTGTCCGAGTGCGGGATCCGGGTGCTGCCGAACACGGCGGGCTGCTTCACGGCGGGCGAGGCCGTCCTCACCGCGAAGCTCGCCCGTGAGGCGCTCGGCACGTCCTGGGTGAAGCTGGAGGTGATCGCCGACGAGCGCACCCTGCTGCCCGACCCGATCGAGCTGGTCGAGGCCGCCGAGCAGCTGGTCGCGGACGGGTTCGTCGTCCTGCCGTACACCAACGACGACCCCGTCCTCGCGCGGCGGCTGGAGCAGATCGGGTGCGCGGCGGTGATGCCGCTCGGCTCGCCGATCGGGTCCGGCCTCGGCATCCGCAACCCGCACAACATCGAGCTGATCGTCGAGCGGGCGGGCGTCCCGGTGATCCTGGACGCGGGGCTCGGCACGGCGTCCGACGCGGCGCTCGCGATGGAGCTCGGCTGCGACGCGGTGCTGCTCGCGACGGCCGTCACCCGCGCGCGGCATCCAGAGCGGATGGCGACGGCGATGCGGCACGCGGTGGAGGCCGGACGGCTCGCGCGGCTGGCCGGGCGCATCCCGAAGCGCCGCTACGCGCAGGCGTCCTCGCCGTTCGAGGGCCTCGCGACGTCTTAGCAGCGCTAAAGACTCGGTTACAGCAATATTCGCTGGACCTGAACAGTGGACGGACGGAGACTGGGGCCGTCCACCCCCGGGCCCGCGTGCCGCAACCTGGCGCGTCCCTTCGGTGTTCATGGAAACGTCCCATACCTAAGGTGCGTGACATGCAGCACGAGAACCCCACCTCGGGCAAGCTCGCGATCGCCGCGGCCTCGGTCACGGTGGTCCTCTGGGCCTCGGCGTTCGTCTCGATCCGCAGCGCGGGCGCCGAATACAGCCCCGGCGCCCTCGCCCTCGGCCGCCTCCTCTCCGGGACGGTCGTCCTCGGCGCGCTGCTCCTCGTCCGCCGGGAGGGACTCCCGCCCAGGCAGGCGTGGCCCGGCATCGTCACGGCGGGCGTCCTGTGGTTCGGCGCCTACATGGTCGCGCTGAACTGGGGCGAGCAGCTCGTGGACGCCGGGACCGCCGCGCTCGTCGTCAACATCGGCCCGATCCTGATCGCCCTGCTCGGCGGCTGGCTGCTGAAGGAGGGCCTGTCGTCCCGGCTGCTGGCGGGCCTCGCGGTGTCGTTCGCGGGCGCCGCCGTCGTCGGGCTGTCGATGTCCGGGGACGGGGGCTCGTCCGTCGGCGGCGTCCTGCTCTGCGTCGCCGCCGCCGTCACGTATGCGGCGGGCGTCGTCAGCCAGAAGCCCTCGCTGCGGCACGCCTCGTCGCTCCAGTTCACCACGTTCGCCTGCGCGATCGGCACGGCGGCCACGCTGCCGTTCGCCGGGCAGCTCGTCTCGCAGGCCGCCGACGCCCCGGCGAGCGCCACCCTCAACGTCGTCTACCTGGGCGTCTTCCCCACCGCGATCGCGTTCACCACCTGGGGGTACGCGCTGGCCCGGACGTCCGCCGGGAAGATGGGCGCCACCACCTACGCCGTCCCCGCGATCGTCGTGTTCATGTCGTGGCTGTTCCTCGGCGAGGTCCCCGGGCTCCTCACGCTCGGCGGCGGGCTGCTGTGCCTCGGCGGGGTGGCCGTGTCGCGGAGCACCCGGCCGCTGCGGCGGCGCGCCCCGGTGGACCCGTCCGCCCCGCCCGTCCCACCGGGGACGGACCCGGGGCTCGTCGATGCTCATACTCGCGACTGATGAGACCACGTCTGACCGGGCCGTAAACTCGCACCGATGGACGCGACGGGTGCCGATCCCCTCGTCGGGCGGGTGCTCGACGGGCGCTACCGCATTGAGTCCCGCGTCGCGCGGGGCGGCATGGCGACGGTCTACGTGGCCCGCGACATCCGGCTCGACCGGGTGGTCGCGATCAAGATCATGCACGCCGGGCTCGCCGCCGACGAGGACTTCGTCGCCCGCTTCATCGGCGAGGCCAAGGCCGCCGCCGCGCTGTCCCACCCGAACGTCGTCGCCGTCTACGACCAGCGCACCGACGGCGAGCACGTCTTCCTCGTGATGGAGTACGTCGCCGGGCACACGCTCCGCGACGCGCTCGGCGCGCTCGGCCGGCTCGGACCGCGCGCCGCGCTGGAGATCATGCAGCCGGTGCTCGCCGCGCTCGGCGCCGCGCACCGGGCCGGGCTCGTGCACCGCGACGTCAAGCCCGAGAACGTCCTGATCACCGAGGACGGGCAGGTCAAGGTCGCCGACTTCGGGCTCGCCCGGGCCGAGACCGCGAGCAAGATGACCAAGACCGGCGTGCTCATCGGGACGGTCGGCTACCTCGCCCCCGAGCAGGTCATGACCGGCGACGCCGACGTCCGCTCCGACGTGTACGCGGCCGGGGTGATGCTGTTCGAGCTGCTCACCGGGCGGCTCCCGCACCAGGGCGACACGCCGCTCGCCGTCGCGTACAAGCACGTCAACGAGACCGTCCCGGCGCCGTCGAGCGTCGTCCCCGGCATCCCGCTCCGGGTCGACGAGCTGGTCACGGACGCGACGAGCCACGACCCCGACCGCCGCCCGCGGGACGCGAACCAGTACCTCGCCGAGGTCGCGGAGGTGTTCGGCGGCCTGCCGCGCGACATCGACCGGCGGATCGAGGAGGCGTCCCGCACCGAGACCAGCGTGCTGGAGACCCCGCCGATGGGCCCGCCGCCGGGCGGGCGCACGGCCGTCCTCGACGCCGCCACGCTGCCGCGCGAGTACGCCCCCGCCCCCGAGCGGACCCGCGCCGACCGCGCGATCGGCGCGCTGACCGGCCGGTACGTCCTGGTCGTGCTCGGCACGGTCGCGGCGATCACGCTGGGCTGGGCGGTGTGGTACCAGACGTCCGGGCAGTACGAGCACGTCCCGAAGTCCATCGTCGGGATGAAGCTCACCGACGCCCGCGACCGGCTGGAGAGCTCCGGCCTGAGGGTCCGCACCGCGAAGGCCGTGTACGACGACCGCGTCCACAAGGGCGACGTGGTGAAGACCGACCCGCCCGCCGGGTCCCGCATCGCCGGTGGCGAGACGGTGACGCTGACGCCGTCCAGGGGCATCACGCCCCGCAAGGTCCCGGACGTGTCGGGCAAGTCCCTGCCCGAGGCGAAGCAGACCCTGGAGGACGAGGGCTTCAAGGTCGGGCGGACGACCAGCACGCCGTCCCAGACCGTCGAACGGGACAGGGTCATCGGCACCGACCCCGACGCGGGCGAGCGCCGCTCCCCCGACGAGCCGGTCGGCATCATCCTGTCCACCGGCATGTCGATGCCCGGCCTGATCGGCCAGGACGGCGACACCGCCGCCAACCGGCTCCGCTCGATGGGCCTGAACGTCAAGGTCGAGAAGAAGAAGGTCGACGGCAAGCCGTCGAACAGCGTGGTCGAGCAGAACCCGGCCGAAGGCGAGGGCGTGTCCCGGGGCGACGAGGTCACGCTCGTCGTCAACAAGCGCGACTGCCTCGTCGACGCGGGCCCGATCCAGTGGGGCTGCGACGACGACGAGGGCGAGCAGGACATCCCCGTCCCCGACCTGACCGGCCGCCGCGTCGACGACGCCAAGAAGGCCCTTGAGGACTCCGGCTTCCGCGTCAACGTGACGGGCTTCGGCGGCGACAACGTCCGCTTCCAGTCGCCGCGCGGCGGCGAGGCCCCGCGCGGGTCCACCGTCACGATCGTGCGGGGGCCGTGAGCGGATAGGCTGAACCCGCCATGACCTCACCCATCGCCCCTCCCACCAGCCCCGTCGGGGCCCACGTGCCCGTGGCGGGCGGCCTCGCGACCGGCGGCCTGAAGTACGCGGCCGACATCGGCGCCGAGGCGATCCAGGTGTTCGTCGCCAACCCGCGCGGCTGGGCGCAGCCCGTGGGCAAGGCCGCCGAGGACGAGAGGCTCCGCGCCCGCGCCGACGTCCCCGTGTACATCCACACGCCGTACCTGGTCAACGTCGGCTCGCCGAACCCGGAGACGCTGGCGAAGTCGCTCGCGAGCATCCGGCACTCGCTCGTCCGGGGGCGGGCGATCGGCGCGCGCGGCGTCGTCGTCCACACCGGCTCCTCGGTGACGCAGACCTACGACGCGGCCATGGCCCAGGTGCGCGAGCACGTCCTCCCGCTGCTGGACGAGATCCCCGACGACGGCCCCGACCTGCTCCTCGAACCGATGGCGGGCCAGAACAACATGCTCTGCGCCAAGGTCCAGGAGCTCGGCCCGTTCTTCGAGCGGCTGGAGCACCATCCGAAGCTCGGCGTGTGCTTCGACACCTGCCACGCCTTCGCGGCGGGCCACGACCTGGCCGCGCCCGGCGGCGTCAAGGACACGATCGACGCGCTGGTCGCCACCGTGGGCGAGGGGCGCCTCAAGCTGATCCACGCCAACGACTCGAAGGACCCCTGCGCCTCGGGCCGGGACCGCCACGAGAACATCGGCGCCGGTCACATCGGCGAGGCCCCGTTCGGGGAGCTGTTCCGCCATCCGGCGACGGCGGGCGTCCCGTTCCTGATCGAGACGCCGGGCCGGGCGCCGGAGCCCCACGGCAAGGACGTCGCGACCCTGAAACGCCTCCGCGACCAGTGATCCGCCCCGTCCGGGGCGTTGGGTCGGTTTGGGGACGTGGGGGCTTGGGCGGAAGCGGACTCAGGCGCCGCCGGACAACCCCCCGACTGTCCGACGACGCCCGAGCCACAGGTCGCCGGATCCCACCCCCCCGGTACGGGATCCAGCGACGCACGATCCGGCGTTTCGACTGGCGTTGGCCGGATCTCCGGGTTTGCTCTTGTGGGAGGTTCGCGCCGGGAGCGGCGGCCTTCCGGCCCTTCGTCCCGCCGCCCGCCCCTCCGGAGGCGGTGCGCTTGTGGCGCCACTGAGAACTCTAGAGGTGTGGTGCCACCGGTCCGTACTGCGAAAACCCTGCCCTCGGTAAGCGGTCGGTAGTCGGAGATATGCGTAGCGTAGTCGTGCGACGAGCGGTCGGCGGGACGGGACGAACGGTCGTTGGGAACGGTCCACCACGGGCCTCGCGCGATGTTCGAGGACTGCCGGACGGTCAGCGGGCGAGCGCGTCCTCGGGCAGGTGGAGCCGCATCATCGCCCGTCCGGCGCGGCGCGGGACGCGGCCCCGGGTCAGCAGCGAGACGCCGACCATGACGGCGAAGGCGAGCGGCGCGGCGACGACCGCCGGTTCGCCGAGGACGGCGCCCGCCCAGCCCGGCCAGCTGCCGCCGAGCACCCGGGCGAGCCCGGCGGCGACGGCCGTCCCGCCGCCCGCGAGGAGCCCGGCGGCGGCCCCGGCGGCGGTGAGCCCGCGCCACCAGATGCCGAGGACGAGCAGCGGGCACAGCGAGCACGCCGACACGCAGAGCGCGATGGTGACCAGCGTGGCGGCGCCCTGCGTCCCGGCGAGCGGCAGCAGCGCGAGCGGCACGGCGAGCGCCGCGACCACCCCGCCCCGGAACGCCGCGATGCCGCTGCGGCGGCGGGAGCACTGCGAGATCGTCCCGGCGAGGGCGACGACGATCCCGCAGGACGTGGAGATGAACGCGGCGAACGCCCCGGCGGCGATGACTCCGGTGAGCAGCGCGCCCGCGGGTCCGGGCAGCATGCTCCGGGGCAGCGTGAGGAGGGTCGCGTCGGTGTCGCCGGTCATCAGCAGCTCGGGCGCGTAGAGGCGGCCGAGCGCCGCGTACAGGACGGGGAACACGGAGAACAGCGTGAGCAGGACGGGCACGAACGCGGCGGTGCGCCGGGCGGCGGCCCCGCAGGTGCTCGTGTAGAAGCGCATCAGGATGTGCGGCAGCCCCATCGTGCCGAGGAGGATGCCGAGCAGCGCCGAGTAGGTGCGGAAGAGGCCGTGCTCCTCGCCGCGCGCGAACGGGGTGGACCAGGTGGCGCCGTCCTGGACGGGCAGCCGCTCCGCGTGCGGGGCCGCCGCGCCCGCCGGGAAGACGATCACGGTGCCGCCGCCGAGGCGGTGCCGTCCCGGCGCGAGCGGGACCGGGCCGCCGCGGGGGACGCCGTCGACGCTTCCGCGCGCGGTGACGGTGACGGCGGCGGGCACGGTGACGGCGGCGTCGGCGGCGACGCGCACCCGCGTGACGTGCGCGAAGCGCGGCGGCGCGCCGTCGAGCGGGTCGGGGGCGCCGTCCAGCCGCCACATCGCGGCGAGCGCCACGGCGGGCACCGCGACCGCGACGATCTTCACCCAGAACTGGACGGCCTGGACGGCGGTGATGCTCCGCATCCCGCCCGAGGCGACGAGGACCAGCGCGACCGCGACGACGACGGCGGGGCCCGCCCAGCCGGGCGCGCCGGTCAGCACCCGCAGCGTGAGGGCCGCGCCCTGGAACTGCGGCAGCAGGTAGAACCAGCCGACGCAGCAGACGCAGCCGGTGACGATCCGCCGGACGGCCCGGGACCCGAGCCGCCATTCCGCGAAGTCCGACACGGTGTAGGCGCCCGACCGGCGCAGCGGCGCCGTGACGAACGCGAGCAGCAGCACGTACGCGGCGGTCGCGGCGATGGGCAGCCACAGCATGTCGGCGCCGTAGGCGAGGACGAGCCCGGCGGCGCCGAGGTAGGCGGCGGCGGACAGGTACTCCCCGCTCACCGCCGACGCGTTCCACCACGGGGTGACGCCGCGGGACGCGACGAGGAAGTCGGCGGCGGTGCGGGCCCGGCGGCGGCCCCGCGCGCCGAGCGCGGCGGTCAGCCCGAGCGCCGCGAGCAGCGCGACCGGCGCCGCCGCGGCGGCGACCCCGGTCACCGGCCCCCCGCCGCCCCATGCCCGGCCGCCCCGCGCTCCGCCGCCCCCTGCTCGGCGGCCCCGTGTTCGGTTGCCCCGTGCTTGGCAGACCAGCGCTTGGACGACCGGCGCTTCGACGCGCCGCGCGGGGGTGTGCCGGTCGGGGTGACGGTGGCGCGTTCGGCGCGTTCGGCGCGCTTCAACTGCCAGAGGGCGGTGGCGACCCAGAGGGGCTGGAGGCCCGCCGCGAGGACGGTCCACCACACCGGCACGCCGTCCGCCCGGATCCGCGCCACCGCCGGGACCAGCGCGAGCAGCGCGGGCAGCCCCGCCACCGCGGCGAGGACGACCGCGCCGGTCCGCAGCGCGATGCCGAGCTGGACGCGGATCAGCGCCCGCGCCTCGGCGGGGCCCGGGACGGGATGGGGCGGGTCGGGATCCGGCGGCTCGCCCCCGGAGTCGTCCGGGTCGGCGCCGGACCGGTCGGCGCCGGAGGGACCGGGGCCGGGCCCGCCGGGCGGCCTGCGCTCGCGCGGCGCGGCCGTCGCGGCGCGCGCCGCCTTCTGGTCGCCGGTCATCGCCGCTCACCGCTCCCGTTGTCGCCGCCGCGGGCCTCACCGCCGGCGGCGTCCGGATGGTGGAACTTGCGGACGAGCCGGTCCCGCACCTCGCGGGTGTGCCGGCGGCTGACCTGGAGCAGCTCGTCCCCGATCTGGACGGCGGCGCGGCCCCCGTCGAACCGCACCTCCGTGATGTGCGCGGACGCGACCAGCGTGCTCCGGTGGATGCGGATGAACCCGGCCGCCTCCCACCGCTTGGTCAGCGCCGACAGCGGCATCCGGACGAGGTACCCGCCGTCCGCCGTGTGCAGGCGGACGTAGTCGCCCTGCGCCTCGACGTGGGTGACCGCGCGCCGGGACACGAGCCGGGTGCGGCCGCCCAGCTCGACGGGGATCATCTCGTCCTCAGGGTCGCGCGCGTCCTCGCCGCGCGGACCGGCCCGTTCGACGGCCCCCGCCACCCGCCGGACGGACTCGGCGAGCCGCTCGGGCCGGACGGGCTTCAGCAGGTAGTCGAGCGCCCCCAGCTCGAACGCGGTGACGGCGCAGTCGTCGTGCGCGGTCACGAAGACGACGTGCGGCGGCGCGGCGAAGCCGGTGAGCAGGCGGGTGAAGTCGAGCCCGTCGAGGCCGGGCATGCGGATGTCCATGAAGACGGCGTCGAGGCGCTCGCCGTCGACCAGCATCCGGCTCAGGTCGCGCAGCGCGGACGAGGCGTCCCCCGCGCAGCCGACCCGTCCGACCCGCGGATCCCGGCGGAGCAGGTAGGTCAGTTCCTCCAGCGCGGGGCGTTCGTCGTCGACGGCCAGGACGTGCAGCATGAGGGCGACTTTGCCGCGATTACCGTCTGTCCGCAATCGGTTCCGAAAAGTGAGTGCCGTGCGGTGGGGCGCTCATCAGTCCGGAAACACTCCTGGGCGGTACTTCGGGACGCGTAAATTTACCTTCGTCCCGGCGCCGAGCGCGGTCTCGACGGTGAGCCCGTACTCGTCCCCGTAGACCTGTCGCAGCCGCTCGTCGACGTTGGCGAGCCCGATGCCCGCGCCGCCCCCGTCGCGCCGCCGCGCGCGGGTCGCGACGCTCCCCCAGCCGGTCGGCCCGGGGCCGCCGAGCGGCGCGGAAAGGATCTCCTGGAGGCGCTCGGGGTCCATGCCGACGCCGTCGTCCTCGACGCTGATCGCGGCCTCCGCGCCGGAGTCGCGCGCGATGATCGAGACGTGGAACGCGTCGGCGCGGCCCGCCATGCCGTGCCGGACGGCGTTCTCGACCAGCGGCTGGAGCGCGAGGAACGGCACCGCGACGGGCAGCACCTCGGGCGCGACGTCCACCCGGAACCGCAGCCGGTCGCCGAACCTCGCCCGCTCCAGCAGCAGGTAGCGGTCGATGGAGCGCAGCTCGTCGGCGAGCGTGGTGAAGTCGCGCGGGTCGCGGAACGAGTAGCGGGCGAAGTCGGCGAAGTCGAGCAGCAGCTCGCGGGCGCGCCCCGGGTCGGTGCGGACGAACGAGGCGATCGTGGTCAGCGAGTTGTAGACGAAGTGCGGGGAGATCTGCGCGCGCAGCGCCCGCATCTCGGCCTCGGCGAGCCGGAGCCGGGCGCCGTCCAGCCCGGCGAGCTCCAGCTGGCCGGTGACCAGCCGGGCCGCCTCGCCGACCGCCCGGACCCGCGCGGTCGACGCGTTCCGCCAGTACGCGGTGAGCGCGCCCTCGACCCGTCCCTCGACGGTGAGCGGGGCGACCATCGCGACCCGGGCCGGGCAGCGCGGGTTCGGGCAGCCGAGCAGCTCCGGGGCGATCACCCGCGGGCGGCCGGTGGCGAGCACCGGCAGGGCGTGCCGGACGGCGTCCGCCGCGTGCGCGCCGCGGGCCGCGCCGTCCCAGGCGAGCAGCCGGGGCGCGGCGTGCACCCGGCCCGGCTCGGCGTCCTCGTCGAGATCGTCGGGATCGTCGGGGTCGTCCGCGTCGTCGGGGGGCAGGAGGCCGACCAGCGCGACGGCCTCGGCGCCGAGCAGGGCGCGCAGCGGGCGGGCGGCCTTGCGGGCCGCGTCCTCGGTCAGCCCGGCGCGCAGGGCCGGGGACGCGCGCGACAGCAGGTGCAGGCTCGCGAACGCGGCGGGCTCGGCCCGGCCGGAAGGGACGCCGGACGGGACGCCGGGCAGCGCTCCGAGCGGCGGCAGGCGCCGCGCGGTCGGCAGCGGCGGCCGGGCCCGGCGGCGCGGGAGGCGCGCCCGGAACGGCCCCCGGCGCGGCCACGGGACCGGCGACCACCGCGCCGGCCGGGACGGCCGCACCCGCCGGGACAGCCGCCCGCGCAGCGCGCACGCTCCCGCGGTGGCGCCGGAGGCGGCGGCGCAGGCCACGACGTCCGCGACGGACGGTAGGAACATGACAACGTACGGTAACGCCTGTCGTCCGCGCGGGCCCGCGTGTTGGCCATTTACGAAGGTCTCGGATGTGTCGCATACGCCCAGGGCGCGCGCGATCCGGGACGGGCCGTCACAGCGGCGGCGACTCGCCCTCGTCCTCCTGGTAGGAGTAGCGCTGCTCCCGCCACGGGTCGGCCACGTTGTGGTAGCCGCGCTCCTCCCAGAAGCCGCGCCGGTCCCTGACCAGGTACTCGACGCCTCGCACCCACTTCACGCTCTTCCACGCGTACAGGTGCGGGACGACGACGCGCAGCGGGAACCCGTGGTCGGGGCTGAGCCGCTCGCCGTCGCGGTGGGTGGCGAACATCGTCCCGTCGGCGAGGAAGTCGATCATCCGGATGTTGGCGCTGTAGCCGTACTCGGCCCAGACCATCACGTGCGTCACGTCCGGGGCGGGCGGGGCCAGCTCGACGACCGCCGAGCACGGGACGCCCTCCCACTCGTTGTCCGGGATGGTGAACTTCGTGACGCAGTGGAAGTCGGCGACGGCGGACGCCTTCGGGAGGGCGTCGAACTCGTCCCACGTCCAGCGGTGCTGCTCGCCGGACTCCGTCGCGCCGAAGACGCGGAAGTCCCAGTCCTTGGGCCGGAACTTCGGCACCGGCCCGTAGTGCAGGACGGGCCAGCCCCGGGGGACGTACTGGCCGGGCGGCAGCTCGCGTGGCGTCGGCGTGGGCCGATCGGGGTGGGACATGACGCGGCCATCCTGCCATCCGGCGTGAGCTGAGCCATATTCGGGGTGGGCTCCCGACGCACGCCGCGACTTCGGCTACGCTGGGCCCGTGCGCAGCATCGTCTATTTCTTTTGGTACGACCGGCCCGGGAGGCTGGTCTGCCAGACGCTGCGCTGACAGACCACAGAAGGCGAGAGCCCCGGGCCGCATCGGCCCGGGGCTCTCGTCGTCCCAGGGGCCGTTCGCGTGGCCCGCCAGGGCACCGGGCGCGCAACCCGGCGAATAAGGAGAGGCAGCACACCATGGTCGTCGTCATGGCCCCGGAGGCCAGCCAAGCGGATGTCAACGCCGTCGTCTCGCTCGTCGAGACGGCGGGCGGGGAGGCGTTCGTCAGCCGCGGCGTGGAGCGGACCATCGTCGGGCTCGTGGGCGACGTCCAGCAGTTCGGCACGCTGAACCTGCGCGGGATGCGCGGCGTCAGCGACGTCATCCGGATCTCGGCCCCGTACAAGCTGGTCAGCCGGGAGAACCACGCCGAGCGGTCGGTCGTGCGGGTCGGCGGGGTGCCGATCGGCCCCGGCACGGTGACGCTGATCGCCGGGCCGTGCGCGGTGGAGACGCCCGAGCAGACCCTCGGCGCCGCGCAGATGGCGCGGGCGGCCGGGGCGACGCTGCTGCGCGGCGGCGCGTTCAAGCCGCGGACGTCCCCGTACGCCTTCCAGGGCCTCGGCGAGGCGGGCCTGCGGATCCTCGCGGACGTGCGGGAGGAGACGGGCATGCCGATCGTCACCGAGGTGGTGGACGCGGCCGACGTCGAGCTGGTGGCGTCCTACGCGGACATGCTGCAGATCGGCACCCGCAACGCGCAGAACTTCGCGCTGCTGCAGGCGGCGGGCGAGGCGGGCAAGCCGGTGATGCTCAAGCGCGGCATGAACGGGACGATCGAGGAGTGGCTGATGGCCGCCGAGTACGTCGCCCAGCGCGGCAACCTCGACATCGTGCTGTGCGAGCGCGGCATCCGCACCTTCGAGAAGGCGACCCGCAACACGCTCGACATCTCCGCGGTGCCGGTGGCGCAGCGCCTCTCCCACCTGCCGGTGATCGTGGACCCGTCGCACTCGGGCGGCAGCCGCGACCTCGTCCTGCCGCTGACCCGGGCCGCGATCGCGGTCGGCGCGGACGGCGTGATCATCGACGTCCACCCGCACCCGGAGACCGCGCTCTGCGACGGCCCGCAGGCGCTGGTCGACGGCGACCTGCGCGAGCTGGCGAAGCTCGTCCGCGACCTGCCGCCGATCGTCGGCCGGACGCTCACCGAGGCCGCGGACCCGGACGCCGTCCCGGCCTGACCCTCGGGCGCGCCGATCGGCTATCGTGCGGCGCGTGGAGTACTGGACCCCGAACTGCGGACCGCCCCGCCCCTGACGGGGCGCGGCGAACGCACTCGCGCGTACCGAGACCCGGCCCGGCGCCGCTCGCGCCCGGCCGCGTCCTTCCGTGCCCCGAATCCGGATGATCTTCTCCGTCCGATTCGAGCTCGGGAGCCTTCCTCGTGTCCCAGCGCACGTCCGTATCCACATCCACGTCCGCGTCTGACCGCCGCCGTTCCGGAACCCGCCCGTCCGCCCGCCTACGCGCGGGCGGGCGGGCCGACATCCTGGTCGCGGCCTCCCTCTGGGGGACGACCGGGACCGTCCGCACCTTCGCGGACGGGTCGTCCGCCCTCTCCGTCGCGGCCGTCCGCATCGTCATCGGCGGGCTGATCCTGCTCGCCGCCGCCGCGCTCACCCGGCGCGGGGCCGGGCTGGTGCGGCTGCTGCGCGACCGCCGGAACCTGCCGCTCATCGGCGCCGGCGCCGTCGCGATCGCCGTCTACCAGACGGCGTTCTTCGCTGCCGCCGGGCGGACCGGCGTCGCGGTCGCCACGGTCGTCACGATCGGGAGCGCGCCCGCGTTCACCGGCGTGCTCGGCGTCGCGGCCCGGCGGTCCGCGCCGACCGGCCGCTGGGCGCTCGCCACGGCCGGGGCCGTCGCCGGCTGCGCGCTGCTCGTCGGCGGCGGGCAGGACGCGGGCGCCGAGCCGGCCGGCATCGGGCTGTCGCTGCTGTCCGGGCTGTCGTACGCGGTGTACGCGACGATCGCGTCCGTCCTGATCACCCGGGGCGAGGACGACCGGGCCGTCGCCGGTGCGCTGTTCGGGACGGCGGCCGTCCCGCTCGTCCCGGTGCTGGCCGTCGCGCCCGCGGGCTGGGCGCTCACCGTGCCCGGCGGCCTCATCGCCCTCTACCTCGGCGTGGTCACCACCGGCGGCGGGTACCTGCTGTTCGCGCGCGGCCTGCGGACGACGCCCGCCACGACCGCGACGACGCTGACGCTGGCGGAGCCGGCGGTCGCCGCGGTGCTCGGCACGGCGCTGCTCGGCGAGCGGCTCGGCGGCCCCGCGCTCGGCGGGCTCGCGCTGCTGGCGGCGAGCCTCGTGGCGCTCGTCGCGCCGGTCCGGCGGCGGACGAGGGGCGGTCGCGCACAGGGCGGTAACGAATTGGTCTGAACCATTGGCCGCCGAGGGCGCGGCGAGGATGATGTCCGGCATGACTACGGGCGATGGTGACGCCGGGGGGCGGCTGTTCCCGGAGGATCTGGACGGCGTCGACCCCGTCGCGGCGGTCGTGCTGGCGGACGCCCGCCGCGCCCTCTCCGCCTACCCGGAGCTGGTCGTCGTCGGCGCGCTGTTCACGGCCGCCGAACAGGTCCGGGACGGCTGGCAGGTGGTGTGCCAGTGCGATCCGCTGCCGCAGGGCGCGCGCGAGCTGCTGGCCGTCCACCTGGAGGAACGGGCCGCGGACGGCGCGCCGGACCGGGCCGGGCTGCTCGCCGCCGCGCGAAGGCTGCAGGACGAGCCGGTCGACGAGGTGACGGCGGGCGGGCGGCGGTTCCGGATCGTGCGGATCGAGCAGCTCGTCCGCACCGGACCGGACGGCCCCGAGCCGCCCCGTCCGACCGACCTCGACGAGCCGCCCGCCGGGGGGCGCGGGACGCCGTCCCGGCCCTACGACCTGCTGGCCGAGGACGGCCCCGCCGCCGACTTCGCGATGACCGAGCTGCTGTGCCAGGTGCTGGACGCCGCGGCGGCGGCGGGCGGCGAGCCGTCCGGCGCGTACCTCACCCCGGTCGCGCTGGCGCCCGCGTTCACGGTCGCCGAGCGGACCGAGCGGCGGTGGCGCCCGGTCGGGCGGCTGCACGACGCCCCGCGGCAGGCCCGCGACGCGCTGGTCACCTACTTCCGGCACGTGGTGCCGGCGGTGGAGAGCCCGGGCGCGACGGACGTGGCGCAGTTCGCCGAGGCGGCGGAGCTGATGGCCGACGACACGCGCCGCAACGGCATCGCCGTCGCCGGGCGCCGGTTCCGGATCGTCCGCGTCGAGCGGATCACGCTGCTCGACCCGGACGGCCCCGAGCCGCCGCGCCCCACCGACTTCGACGCCCGCTGACCCCCGGGCCGTCCTAGGCGTCGCCGTAGACCGGGCGGTGCTCCTGCACCGAGTCGGCGAGCTGGTCGGCGAGCTCCCCCACGTCGAGGCGCTTCTCGATCTGGCGCAGGTCGTCGATCTTGGCCTTGGTCTCGGCGCGGCGCGGCGCGAGCATGGTGCAGCAGTCCTCGTCCGGCAGCTCGGAGATCGACAGGGTGCTGATCCGGCGGGCCTGGTCCATGATCTCGACCTTGTCCATGCCGACGAGCGGGCGCAGGATCGGCATCTCGACGGCGTCGTCCAGCGCGGTGAGGTTCGCGAGCGTCTGGCTGGACACCTGGCCGAGCGCGTCGCCGGTGATCAGCGCCGCGCCGCGCAGCCGCTTCGCGAGCACCTCGCCGGTGCGCAGCATCAGCCGGCGCTGCGCGATCACGGCGAGCCGGTCGGCGCCGGACGACTTGATCTGCTGCTGCGCCTTGCCGAACGGGACGACGAACAGCCGCGACCCGCCCTGGAACCGGTCCAGCTCGCGGACCAGCGCGTACGCCTTGTAGATCGACTCGGGGCCGGTGAACGGCATGCCGGAGAAGTGCAGGTAGTCGACGCGCAGGCCGCGCCGCATCATCCGGTACGCGGCGACGGGCGAGTCGATCCCGCCGGACATCAGCACGAGCGCCCGGCCGCTCATCCCGACGGGCAGCCCGCCCTGGCCGGGCAGGCCGCCGGAGTAGACGAAGACCTCGTCGCGGTCGACCTCGATCGACAGCGTGTGGTCGGGGTCCTTGAGCTTGACGGGCTGGCCGTACTTGTCGGCGACGAGCCCGCCGATGTGCCGGTCGAGCTCGGTGGACGTCATCGGGAACCGCTTGTCGCGGCGCCGGGACCGGACGGCGAACGTGCCGGTGCGGCCGTCCATCAGCTCCAGGGCGGCGCGCTCGACGCTGGCGAGGTCCTTGCCGACGAGCCAGGCGCGGTGCGCCCAGACGATGCCCATCACGTCGGTGATCCGCTGCGCGACCCGGCCCATGGTGGCGAGGTCGGCATCGTGCTTGCGGACGATGAAGACGCCGTGGCGGCGGATGACGTCCACCCGGGCGATCGGGCGGACCGCCTGCCGCACGTTGTCGGCGAGGCGGCGCTCGAACCTCTCGCGGTTCTTGCCCTTGAGGACGACCTCGCCCAGTTTGAGCAGCACGCACGGCTCGCCGTCGACCGGCGACTGCTCCCGGACGTCCGCGGGCGCGGTGTCGAGCGTGGTCATGCGTGATCCTCCCGGCGGGAACAGGTCAAGGACGGGTCTCCAGTGTGGCCCAGAGAGACCAACATCGCGACCGCGTACGACTGTTCCCGCCAAGGGACGGTCAGCCGGAACGGTCAGCCGAAGAAGACCTCGGCCTCGGAGTAGCGCTCCAGCGGGACGGTCTTCAGCTCCTTGGTCGCCTCGTCCAGCCCGACCCGGACGATGTCGGTGCCCTGGAGCGCGACCATCTTGCCGTAGTCGCCGTCCTTGACCGCGTCGATCGCCTGGAGGCCGAAGCGGGTGGCGAGGACGCGGTCGAACGCGGTCGGGGTGCCGCCGCGCTGGATGTGCCCGAGCACGGTGGCGCGGGCCTCCTTGCCGGTGCGCTTCTCGATCTCGTCGGCGAGGGCCTGGCCGATGCCGCCGAGCCGAACGTGCCCGAACGCGTCCCGCTCCTTGGCCTGGAGCGCCATCTGCCCGTCGACCGGGTGCGCGCCCTCGGACACGACGATGATCGGCGCGTAGCGGGTCTTGAACCGGCTCTCGACGTACTGGCAGACCTTGTCGATGTCGAAGGGCCGCTCGGGGATGAGGATGACGTTGGCGCCCGCGGCCATCCCGACGTGCAGCGCGATCCAGCCCGCGTGCCGTCCCATGACCTCGCAGATCAGCGCGCGGTGGTGGCTCTCGGCGGTGGTGTGCAGCCGGTCGACGGCCTCCATGCCGATGTTCACCGCGGTGTCGAACCCGAAGGTGTAGTCGGTGGCGTTGAGGTCGTTGTCGATCGTCTTCGGGACGCCGACGACGTTGACGCCGTTCGCGTACAGCTCGCGGGCGACGCCGAGGGTGTCCTCGCCGCCGATGGCGATCAGCGCGTCCACGCCGAGCCCGGCGAGGTTGTCCTTGATCCGCTCGATGCCGCCCTCGACCTTGACCGGGTTGGTCCGGGACGAGCCGAGGATGGTCCCGCCGCGGGGCAGGATGCCGCGCACGGCCTGGACGTCGAGCGCCACGGTGTCGCCTTCGAGGGGGCCGCGCCAGCCCGCCCGGAAGCCCACGAACTCGTAGCCGTAGACCTGGACGCCCTTGCGCACGACCGCGCGGATCACCGCGTTCAGGCCGGGGCAGTCGCCGCCCCCGGTCAGCACTCCGACGCGCATGCCGTCTCCTTGTCCCGCCACCGGGCTCCTCCCTCGGTCCACATGGTCAGACTAGCCGTCCGCGCACGGCGGAACGCGGCATTCGCCGGGTCGCCCGGCGTGCCGTCATTGGTCTAGACCATAGCCGTTCGGCGGGCGCCCGGCGTCCCGATCGAGCCCTTTCTCGATGGCGTACCGGACGAGCTCGACGCGGTTGTGGAGCTGGAGCTTGCGCAAGGTGTTCTGCACGTGGTTCTGCACCGTCCGATGGGACAGGACGAGCCGCTCCGCGATCTGCCGGTAGGTCAGCCCCTTCGCGACGAGGCGCAGCACCTCGGTCTCGCGGTCGGTGAGGCGGGGCGCGTCGTCGGCGGCGGGCGCGGGCCCGGCGGCGAGGCGGCGGTACTCACCGAGGACGAGCCCGGCGAGCCCCGGCGTGAACACGGCGTCGCCCTCGCCGGTGCGGCGGACGGCGTCCAGGAACTCCTCGCGCGCGGCGGACTTGAGCAGGTAGCCGGTCGCGCCCGCTTTCACGGCGTCCAGGACGTCCTGCTGCTCCCCGCTCGCCGACAGCACCAGCACCCGGACGGGCGGGTCCGCGGCGGCCAGGTGACGGGTGACCTCGACGCCGCTGATGTCGGGGAGTTGGAGGTCGACGACGGCGACCTGCGGGCGCGCGGCGGCGGCGACGCGGACGGCGGCGCGCCCCTCCCCGGCGGTCGCGACGACGTCGTGCCCGGCCTCGGCGAGGTCGCGGGCGACGGCCTCGCGCCACATGGGGTGGTCGTCCACGACCATGACCCGCAGGGAAACCTCGCTCACGCCGCCGTCCCCTTCCGGGGTGCGCCCCCCAGACCCCCGCATGGGAGGCGCCATGATCCTCGCTTCGCTGCGGTCATGGCGCCGTCCCTTTCTGGGGGACGCCCCCCAGACCCCCGGAGGGGTGGCGCCATGATCCTCGCTTCGCTGCGGTCATGGCGCCACCCTAGCCGCGGGGCACGGTCATCTCGATCTCGGTGCCCTCGCCCTCCGCGGACGTGATCGAGACCGTCCCGCCGAGGTCGCGGACCCGGCCGCGGATGGACTGGGCGACGCCGAGCCGCCCGCCCGCCGCGGCCTCGTCGAGGCGCCCGGCGGGGATGCCGGGGCCGTCGTCGCGGACGCTCACCGTCACCTCGCCGGGGCCGTCCTCCAGCAGGACCCAGGCGCGGGCGCCGGGGCCGCAGTGCCGGCGGACGTTGTCCAGCGCCGCCGCGACCGCCGCCGCCACCTCCCGCGCGGCGTGCGCGGGCAGCCGGACGTCCGTCGCGGGCGTGGACACCGTGACGGACGGCGACCCGTGCGCGGTCAGCAGCGGACGCAGGTCGACCTCCCCGCCCGTTTTCCCACCCGCCTCCCGGACCGGGCTCGCGCCGATCAGGGACCGCAGCGCCGCCTCCTGCTCGCCCGCCAGCCGTCCGAGCTCGGCCGCCTCGCCGCCGAGCTCCCCGCCGCGCCGCCGCACCATCGCCAGCACCTGGAGCACCGAGTCGTGGATGCCGCGGGCGAGCCGCTCCCGCTCCCGCGTCGCCGACTCCAGCTCGACGGCCCGCGCGAGCCGCGCCTCCGCCTCCAGGGCCAGCCGGACGACGTGCCCCACCACGAGGCCCGCGAAGACCAGCAGGACGATGCCGTTGAACGTCCGCGAGCCCATCCCGCCCGTCGTCCCGGCGAGCGCGTGGACCAGCAGGTTCGCGGCGGCGAGGACCAGCGCGGCGAGCACGCCGACCCGGCGTCCGCCCGCCACCGCCCACGCCAGCACCGGAGCCGCCACCCACGACACCGGCAGCGTCGGACGTCCCGCCTGGATGTTCTGTACCGACTCCACCCACGCGGTCGCGAGCAGGCACCCGGCCGCCACCGCCAGATCGGCGGCCAGCAGTGGCCAGCCCCGCCGGTCCCACCTCCGCCGCCCCGGGTCGGCGTAGGCGTGGACGGCGTACGCCGTCCACGCGGCCATGGCGCCGAGCACCGCCCAGCCCGCCGCCGGGTGGGCATAGCCGCCGAAGTTCATGGCGATCACCACGGCCGCGTACCCCAGCGCCAGGACGCGGTAGACCGCCACGGCCCGCCACAGCGCCGCCTCCAGCCCCAGCCCCGGCTCGCCGCCGTTCATCCCCGCCCGCTCAACTCGGCCCGCTCAACTCGGTCGCTAGCCGCGGTCGCTGAGGCCGCCGTCGTCGTCGTCCGGCACGACGGTCCTCCCGCCCAGCTCCGCCTTCACCTCGGCGGCGTACCGGTCGACGTACTCCTGCCCGGACAGCTCCCGGATCGCCTGCATGATCTCGTCGGTGATCTGCCGCAGGACGTCCCGGTCGTCCTCCCGGCCGTAGTAGCGGGAGAAGTCCATCGGCTCGCCGAACCGCACCCCGGGGCGCACCCCGAGCCGCGGCAGGGTCCGGCCGGGCGGCATCAGCCGGTGCGTGTTGATCATCGCCATCGGGATCACCGGGACCCGCGACTTCAGCGCCAGCCGCGCCACCCCCGTCTTGCCCCGGTACAGCCGCTCGTCGGGGGCGCGGGTGCCCTCGGGGTAGATGCCGAGCAGCTTGCCCTCCGCGAGGATGCGCAGCCCCGTCTGCAGCGCGGCCTCGGAGGCGGAGCCGCCGGTCCGGTCCACCGGCACGACGCCGACCCCGGTGAAGAAGCCCTTGCTGATCAGCCCCTTCAGCCCCTTGCCGGTGAAGTACTCGCCCTTGCCGATGAAGAAGATCGGGCGCATCAGCGGCAGCGGCCCGAAGAAGTGGTCCGCGAACGACAGGTGGTTGCTGACGAGCAGTGCCGGGCCCCGCTTCGGGACGTTCCGGATCCCCCGGTTCCGCGGCCACCATCCCAGGTAGAGGATGGGCGAGAGGACGACCCTGAGCAGGATCCAGAACCAGAGCATGCGGGGACCTTCCTCGGGCCGGGCGCCTCCGGGGCGCGCGTCCGGCCCCTGGCAGACGGGATGATGGGACATCCTCCCACTCCGCGTCCCGCCCTTCTACCGGCCGGTACGCGGGCGTCGCCGGGTCCCGGGAATGAACGTAGGGTTTGATGCGTCAATCTCAATCGGGTGCGCCGCGGGGCTTGTCCCGGGCCGCGCAGCGAATACCGTGGGACACACGTTTCAGGGTGTCCGGACGGGCCGCCGCGGGCGGCGCGGCCGGACGCACATGTCGATGGGGAGCGGAGGCCGTCATGCCGAGGCTGTCGGTCACGCCGGAGTGCCCGAAGGAGCCGGCCCCGTGAATCGCCGTGGCAATGGACTGTCAGCGGACGCCTACGCCCCACTCGTCGACCTCGCCCCGCACCTCGCCGACGCGATGCTCGCGGCACTGGGCGAGGCCGGGGTGGCGGCGTACGCGTCCTCGCCGTCCGACCTCGCCGAACTGGCCGAGCTCGCCGAGCCCGCCGGGGAGCAGCTCGCCGGCGACCTGCTCGACCGGCTCTACGTCGACGTCGAGATGAAGCCCGCCGCCGAGGGCATCCTGCGCGCCCACCTCGCCCGGCTGCGCGACGCGTCCGCCCGCGGCTCGGACGAGCCGTCCGAGCGCCCCGAGGCCGACGTCGACGTCGCCGGGCCCCGCGACGCCGAGGGCGGCGCCGCCCCCGCCAAGGACGCGGGCGACGTCGCCGAGCGCGACGAGGACGCCATCTGGGCCGAGATCGTCGCGGGCTTCGACTCCACCCCCGACGGCGACGACGTCCCCTGGCCGGACGAGGAGAACGTCCGCGAGCCCGCCGAGCCGCCCCGGGAGGGCGACGACCGCACCGGCCGCCTCCCCCGCGCCCGCGTCATCAAGGCCGCCGAGCCCCCGGACTTCCCGCCGGACGCCGACGACGACGCCCACTACGTCCCACCGCCTCCCCCGCCGCTGCCGAGCGCCGACCCGCTGACCAAGGGCGCCTGGATCGCCCTCATCGGCGGCCCGCTCTACCTCCTCGTCACCGTCGTCCTCGACTGGGAGGTCCCCGGCTGGGCCGCCTTCCTCGCCGTCGCCGCCTTCATCGGCGGCTTCGTCACCCTCGTCCTCCGCATGGGCGACGAACCCCGAGACCCCGACGACGGAGCCGTTGTCTAGGAAAGCTCCAGGTCCGCCAGTAGGGGGCGGTGGTCGGTGGCCTCTGGGTAGAGGGCCGTCAGGGCTTCGTCGGTCGTGGGGACGCCGCAGCCGTTGATCCGGACTTCCGGGTCGGTGAAGACGGCGTCTATGCGGCGGGTCGGATCGCGGGACGAGAAGGTCGGTTCTTCGCCGGACGGCGCGGTCGCGTAGGCGTCCTGGAAACGGTCGGTGAGGAGCGTCCAGGACGGGCCGCCCGGCTCCTCGTTGACATCGCCTGCCAGGATCACCGGGGCGCGGTGGCGGGCGCGGGCGCGGTCCAGGTGGGCGAGGATCTCGCGGACGTGGCGCAGCCGGGGCCCGTCCCGCAGGTCCAGGTGCGTGCTGGCGGCGATCAAACGGGCGCCGTCCACTTCCAGGACGGCGATCGCCAGGGCGCGGCGGTGCAGGTCCGGGTCCGGGGTGAGCAGGTGGAACTCGCGGGCCACGCGGCGGACGCGCGGCGCGGCGAGGACGGCGAGCCCGCAGGCCCGCCGTCCCGCCGCGACGCCCATGTCCGAGTCGCGGGCCAGGCGGCGGCGCTTCAACCACCAGGCGCCGAAGCGCGGGACCTCCTGGAGGCACATGACGTCCGGGGCGAGCCCGCGGACGACCCGCGCCAGCGCGACCGGGTCGTCGCGCAGCGACCGGATGTTGTAGCTGAGCAGGCGGAGCGCGGCCATGGTCGGGCGGGCCCCGTTCAGACGGTGACGTCCTCGCGGGAGCGGGCGCGGGCCAGGTCGGCGGCGCCGACGATGCCCGCGGCCGAGCCCAGCTCGGCGATGCGGATGTCCGGCAGCGGGCGGTGGCCGCGGCCGGTCAGCGCGTCCTCGAACGCGGCGCGTATCGGGTCGAGGAGGAGGTCGCCCGCGTCGGAGAGGCCGCCGCCGATGATGAACGCGCCCGGGTCGAGGATCGCGCTGAGGTCGGCGAGCCCCTGGCCCGCCCAGTGCGCGATGGTGCGGAAGCACTCCAGCGCGGCCTTGTCGCCCTCGCGGGCCGCCTGCGACACCTCGGGGCCGCTGATGCCCTCCGGGCGGCCGTCGCCGAGTTCGAGGAGGCGACCGGCCATCGCGGGCGCGACCCGGGCGAGGTCGCGGGCCTCGTGGACGAGGGCGTTGCCGCTGGCGTACTGCTCCCAGCAGCCGCGGTTGCCGCAGCCGCAGCGGCGGCCGTCCGGGACGACCCGGAAGTGCCCCATCTCGGCGCCGATGCCGAAGCGGCCCCGGTACAGCTCGCCGTTGATGATGATGCCGCCGCCGATGCCGGTGCCGAGCGCGACCAGGACGAGGAAGTTCTCGCCGCGTCCCGCGCCGAACCTGGCCTCGCCCCACGCGGTGGCGTTGCCGTCGTTCTCGACGACGACGGGCAGCCCGACCAGGCTCTCCACCTTCTCCTTGATCGGCTCCTCCCGCCAGGCGAGGTTCGGCGCGAACAGGACGGTGGAGCGGGACTCGTCGACGAAGCCGGCGGTGCCGAGCCCGACCGCCGTCACCTCCTCGAACTTGCCCTTGAGAAGGTCGACGACCTCGGCGATGGTCTCGGCGGTCTCCTTGGGGTTCGTCGACGGAGTCGGCCGGCGGACCTTCTCCAGGATGGTCCCCCGGTGGTCGACGACCCCGGCGGCGACCTTCGTGCCGCCCACATCAACGCCGATGGTCAGGGCCATGTACGCTTCCTCCTCCTCGCGCGCCCCGGATGGAGCCCGTACCGCACTACCCGATGTCGATGGGTCCGCCGCCGGTGGCGGCGGACCACGGCTCGCCCGTCTCGGGACGTCCCGACCGCTCGGACGTACCCGCCCGTGCGCTCTCCGACGCCTCCGCGGGGCCGTCCCGGCCGCCCGGGGAGGGGCGGTCGAACGCCGCCGCCACGTCCAGCGCGGCGGCGAGCAGCGACCGCCCGGCGTCCCGCAGGTGCCCGGCGGCGTCGCGCCACGGGTCGGCGCCCGGGTCCTCGGCGGTGTCCGGGCCGCCGCCGACCCGCTTGATCAGCGCGTCGACCAGTCTGGCGGCCTCGGTGAGGACGTCGCCCGGATGCTCGTTCATGGGTCCATCTTCCATCCGTCGTCGGCGTGAACGGTATCGCCTCCGTGACGTGCTCAGCTTTCGACGTGGCGCTTGAGGCCCTTGAGCGCGGAGTCGATGATGCGCTTCTCACCCTTGCGCTTGACCATGCCGATCAAGGGGATGCGGACGTCGACCGCGAGCTCGTAGGTCACCTCGGTCGCGCCGTCCTCCTCGGCGAGGCTGTAGGAGCCGCGCAGGCCGGTGACGACCGAGCCGGGCTCGACCAGCGTCCAGGTGACGCGGTCGTCGTCCTCCCAGGCGTACGCGAGGCCGACGGTGTCGCTGAACGGGCCGCCGTCGAAGGTGAGGCGGGCGCGGGACGCGCGGCCGTCGGCGCCGGTCTCCTGGACGGCGAACCCGCGGATCCCGCTCGCCCACCGCGGGTACTCCTCCAGGTCGGCGATCACCGCCATGATCTCGGCCTTGCCGGCCTTGATCGTGATGGAGGAGCTGGTGCGGTCGGCCATCTGCGTCTCCCTCCGGGTCGCTGGGCCCTCCCGGGCCCGTCTGGTAGAGCAAAGTATCTTTCACACCGTGAGGACGTACGGCACGCCGCGAGCCCGGAAGTGCCCGACGTTCACGCATTCGGTCCGGCCGATACGCGTCCGGGCGGCGAGGGGCTGGTGGACGTGCCCGAACAGCGCGTAGCGCGGCTGCGTCCGGCGGATCGCGTCGAGGATCGCCTCGCTGCCCCGCTCGAACCGGCGCGCCACCGTGTCGTACAGCAGCTCCGGGACGGCGGGCGGGATGTGGCTGCACAGCACGTCCACGGCGCCGACTGCCTCGACCTTGGCGGCGTAGGCGTCGTCGTCCAGCTCGTAGGGGGTGCGGTACTCGGTGCGCAGGCCGCCGCCGACGAACCCGAACCGCAGGCCGCCGATCTCGGCGGTCTCGCCGTCGAGGACGCGGTGCCCGGCCCGCAGGTGCGGCGCCCACATGCGCGGGACGTCGACGTTCCCGTACGTGAGGTAGGCCGGGGACGGCATCGCCGCGAACAGCTCGGCGTACTGCCGGTCGACGGCGCGCTCGATGTGCGGCCACGGCTCGCCGTCGAGCGACGCCCACAGGCCGCGGGAGAACTCGCGGGCCTCGGCGAAGCGCTTCGCCGTGCGCAGCGCGATGAACCGGTCGGCGTTCTCCTGCCCGAACAGCTCGGCGAAGATCCCCTGCCCGTGGTCCTGGTAGTCGACGAAGAGGATCAGGTCGCCGAGGCAGACGAGCGCGTCGGCGCCGTCCGCGGCGCGCGCCAGCGCGTCCGCGCGGCCGTGCACGTCGCTCACCACATGGATCCTCATGAACCGACTCTAATGGCGCGGTTCGCCCGTGTTGACGGACGGGTCCGCACCGTATGTCCGCACTATGTCCGCGCTATGTCCACACCGCGTCCGCGCCGGGCGCGGGTCAGCCCGCGGCGGCCGACACCAGGGCTCGCCACTCCCCCACCAGGGCGGGGTCGACCGGAGCGTCCCAGGCGCCGTCCGGGCGGACGGCGGTGCCGACGTGGAACGCGGTGACGCCCGCGGCGGCGAGGGCCGCGACGTGCTTGCGGCGCAGCCCGCCCCCGGCCATGATCATCCCGGCCGCGTCCGGATCGTCGGCGGCGCGCCGGACGAGGACGTCTATCCCCGCGTCCACGCCGCGCGGGGACCCGGCGGTGAGCACGGTGTCGAGCGCGCCGCCGAGGCCGCGGACGACGTCCCAGGCATGCGCCGGGTCGGTGGCGTGGTCGATCGCGCGGTGGAACGTCCAGGGCAGCGGCGCGGCGTCGGCGGCGAGCTTGCCGGTGGCGCCCGCGTCGACGTGCCCGGACGGGTCGAGGAAGCCGAGGACGAACCCGTCCGCGCCCTGCTCGGCGAGGCCCGCCGCGGCGAGCCGGAGCCGGTCGAGCTCGCGGCCGGACGTGCGGAACCCGGCGTTGGCGCGCAGCATCACCCGCATCGGCAGCGTGGTGACGGCGCGGATCGCGGCGACGACGTCGGGGTCGGGGGTCAGCCCGTCCGCGGCCATGTCGGCGACGACCTCGATCCGGTCGGCGCCGCCGTCCTGCGCGGCGCGCGCGTCGTCGGCGGTCAGCGCGATCACTTCGAGCAGCGACACGGTTGCTCCCCCCGGAACCCATGGCCGGTGTGCGTCCCGCCCAGCGTAGACGGCCCGGCCGGGCTACCCGTGGGTATCATTCGACTTCGGAGAAGGCGCCGACGCCGCCGCCGCCTTCCCGCCGCCCCGTACGCCGACAACAGGAGCAGGCAGTGCGCGAGTTCAGCGTCCCCGCGATGGTGCAGGTCCCCGACTCCGCCACCCTGACCGACACGCCCTTCGACCGGGCGGCGAAGGAGCCCGGCACGATCGTCGCGCGCCGCCGGAGCGGGGACGCCTGGCGCGCCGTCACCGCCGCCGAGTTCGCGGCGGAGGCGTCCGGCATCGCGAAGGGCCTCGTCGCGGCGGGGATCGAGCCGGGCGACCGGGTCGCGCTGCTCTCCCGGACCCGCTACGAGTGGACGATCCTCGACTACGCGGTCTGGACGGCCGGCGCGGTCTCCGTGCCGATCTACGAGACGTCGTCCGCCGAGCAGATCGAGTGGATCGCGGGCGATTCCGGCGCGAAGGCCGTGTTCGCCGAGACCGACGCGCACGTCGCGCTGGTGGAGGAGGTCCGCGGCCGGCTGCCCGGCCTCGCGCACGTGTGGTGCATCGACGCGGGCGGCGTCGACGAGGTCGTCGCGCTCGGCGCGGAGGTCGGCGACGGGGTCGTCGAGGACCGCTGCCGCTCCCGCGCGGCCGCCGACGTCGCCACGCTCGTCTACACGTCCGGGACGACCGGGCGCCCGAAGGGCTGCGAGATCACCCACGGGAACCTCGTCTCGACGGCCCGCAACGCGGTGCGCGGCGCGATCGCGGAGGTCGCCGTCGACGGCAGCTCCACGCTGCTGTTCCTGCCGCTGGCGCACGTGTTCGCGCGGCTGATCCAGGTCGCGACGGTCGAGGGCGGGATCGTCCTCGGGCACAGCGACGTCCCGAATCTGCTGCCCGACCTCGCCTCGTTCCGGCCGACGTTCCTGCTGGCCGTCCCGCGCGTGTTCGAGAAGGTCTACAACGGCGCCGAGCAGAAGGCCGCCGCCGAGGGCAAGGAGAAGATCTTCAAGGCGGCGGCGGAGACGGCGATCGCCTACAGCCGGGCGCTCCAGGCGGGGCGTCCCGGCCTGGCGCTCAAGGCGAAGCACAAGCTGTTCGACGCGCTCGTCTACGGCAAGCTGCGGGCGGCGGTCGGCGGGAACGTGAAGTACGCGGTGTCGGGGGGCGCGGCGCTCGGCGAGCGGCTCGGGCACTTCTTCCGCGGCGTCGGCATCACGATCCTGGAAGGCTACGGCCTCACCGAGACGACCGCCCCGGCCAGCGTCAACCGGCCCACCGCAATCAAGATCGGGACGGTCGGCCGGCCCATCCCCGGCGTGGACGTCCGCATCGCCGACGACGGGGAGGTCCTCGTCCGCGGCGTCAACGTCATGCGCGGCTACTGGAACAACGAGGACGCCACCAAGGAGGCCTTGGAGGACGGCTGGTTCCACACCGGCGACCTCGGCTCCCTCGACGCGGACGGCTTCCTCAAGATCACCGGCCGGAAGAAGGAGATCCTCGTGACCGCGGCGGGCAAGAACGTCGCGCCCGCCCCGCTGGAGGACAGGCTCCGCGCCCACCCCCTGGTCAGCCAGTGCGTCGTGGTCGGGGACGGCCGCAAGTTCGTCGGCGCGCTCGTCACGCTCGACGAGGAGGCGCTCGGCCCGTGGAAGGAGCGGCACGGCAAGCCCGCGTCGATGACGGTGGACGAGCTGCGCGCCGACCCCGACGTGATCGCCGAGATCGACGGCGCGGTCGCGGCGGCCAACAGGTCCGTCAGCCACGCCGAGGCGATCAAGAAGTACGCGGTCCTCGGCGTCGACTTCACCGAGGAGGCCGGGCACCTCACGCCGAGCCTCAAGGTCAAGCGCAACGTCGTCATGAAGGACTTCGCCGCGGACATCGAGGGCCTCTACACCTCGTAGCCCCCCTGCAGCCCCCGGTGCGGCCCCCGGTCAGGCGCCGAGGGCGGGACGGAGCGCGGCGACCGCGTCCTCGATCCGGGTCGGGCCGTTCAGCAGGTCGAGCGTCCGGCGGCGGACGTCGTCCGCGTCGAGCAGCGCCACGATCACCGCCGCCACGTCGTCGCGGGTCACCACGTCGTGCCCGACGGGCGGCTCCGCGAGCGTGACGAGCCCGGTGGGCGGGTCGTCGGTGAGCCGCCCGGGGCGCAGGATCAGCCAGTCGAGCGCGTCGCGGCGGCGCAGGTCGTCCTCGGCCTCGCCCTTGGCGCGCAGGTAGGCGGCCCAGACGTCGTCGCGGCCCGGCGCGGGCGCCTCGCCCGCGCCCATCGCGGAGATCTGCACGAAGCCGCGCACCCCGGCCCGCTCGGCGGCGTCGGCCATCAGCACCGACGCGCCGCGGTCGACGGTGTCCTTGCGGGCCGCGCCGCTGCCGGGGCCCGCGCCCGCGGCGAACACGACCGCGTCCGCGCCGGTCGCGTGCTCGGCGACCTCGCCGGCGTCCGCCGCCTCCAGGTCGCACACGACCGGGACGGCGCCCGCGTCCCGCACGTCCCCCGCGTGGGCGGGGTTGCGGACGATGCTCCGCACCGCGTCCCCGCGCGCCGCCAGCAGCCTGGAGAGCCGTAGCGCGATCTTGCCGTGCCCGCCCGCGATCACGATGTCCATACCGCGATCGTACGGACCCGGGCGGCCCCGGGTCGCGTCGACGCGGCCGGTGCGGGCGCCGTCCTGTCCAGCGGCGCCCGCCCCGGCCGCGCACACCGGGTCGCCCCCGGACGGCCCGGGACCTCCGGACGCCCTCAGCGGCGGCGTCCGGAGTTGATCGCGGTGACGGCCTGCCGCATCAGCCGCTGGCCCATCACGTTGATGAAGTCTCCGTGGTCGGTCACCGGGTCGTGCCCCTGCTCGGGGAACGAGTCGAGCGCGAACGCCAGCGCCCGCGCGGGCACCCGGTAGCTGAGCGTCATCCGCAGCTGCGGGATGGCGACGGTGCCCTGCGGGCACTGGCCGGTCCGCTTGTCGGCGAAGGAGACGTGCGTGCGGTGGTTGGCGCTGTCGGTGTTCTGGCCGTCCCAGCAGCCCGCGAAGTTCAGCACGCGCAGCACCTGGCTGCCGCGCGGGCAGAGCGGGTACTTGTCGGTGAAGCCCCGGCTCTGGAACCCGCTGCACGACCACAGCGCGTTCGCGTTCGTCAGCCCGTTCGTCGCCGACTTCGCGTCGCCCGTCGCCATCCGCAGGAACTGCGGCATCGCCCGCACCTTGCCGCGCGCGTTCCCGAGGAACTGGAGCTTCACCGACGACGGCTCGACGACGCTGCCGACGTTCCCGTCGATCCTGCTCTGCCCGGCGCGCTCGGAGTCGTCCTGGCCCGAGCGCAGCCGCAGCACCGGCCAGAAGTACGCCGACTTGTCGCCGTTGGCGCAGGTCGTCCCGGCGGCGGTGAGGGTCTCGTCGGTCGAGAACGCGTCGGTGTCGAGGTTGCCGACGTAGTCGTGGATGTGGTGCGCGCCGTTCACGACGCCGGGCGCGGCGACGACGTTGTCCGGGTTGCTGTGCGCCTGTCCCTCGTTCGTCCCGCAGTTGACGGAGAACACGCCGGTCGACCCGCCCCGGGAGGCGCGCGGCGTCTGCACGCGCGGGGCCCGCCGGATGTCGACGAACTGGTCGCGGCGCGGCCCCTGCTTCACCTGGCTCTGCGGAGGAGGCGGCGAGCCGCCCGTCCGCCCGCCGCCGCCGGGGTCCTGCGGCGGCGCGGACGGGTCCGCCGACGGATCGGCGGGCGGATTGGCCGACGGGTCCGCCGACGGGTCGGCGGACGGGTCGGCCGACGGGTCGGCGGGCGGCTCCGCGGACGGGTCGGCCGTCGGCCGCCCGTGTCCCTGGACCGTCCGGCCCTGCTGCGCGACCGCGGTCCCGGCCGCCGCCTGGCTCACCGCCGTGGCGAGGGCGACCGCCGGGATGAGCGCGGCGAATACCTTTTTCTTATGTCCCATGGAAAGGTGCTCCCTTTTGCGGGGTGGGAAATACGTCAGTGCAGGGCACTCCTGGGCACCAGGCCCGTGCTCTCCAGCAGCGACATATGCGTGTTGACGAATTTGAGGCACCGCTCGGCGAACGCGCGGATCTCGGTGTTCTCGCTCTGCGCGCGGACCTTCGCGATGACCGTGAAGACCTGCCCGTGCGCGGCGCGCAGCCGCAGCACGAACGTCTTGTCGAAATCGATCCCGTATTTGCCGGACATCTCGCGCAGCCAGCTCTTCTGGCTCCCGTTCGGCTCGCTCGGGAGAAGGACGCCGAGCCGCTGCGCGGTGGCGCGGGTGTCGGCGTCCAGTTGCAGGTGCTGCTGGTTGATGATCTCGCCGACCTCCCGCACGCGGGGCGTCGCGGCCCGCTGCTGTGCCTGCTGGCCTGCGGGCATCTCCCACAGGCCGGCCTGCCGCACCTTGACGAGCAACTGCCGGTCCAGGGTGCTCAGCGGTCCCCAGCGGGTGTGCACGGTGCCGCCGAGGTTGTTCGCCGCGCTGCTCGCCGGCACGCCGTTCGGGTTCATGACGACCGCGAACGCCGCCGCGACGGCGGCCGCCGCGAGCACCACCAAGACCACGCGCCCCCGGCCGACGCGCCGCCGCGGGCGCGTTTCGGCGATTCCGTAGGATTTCCTCAAGAGAATCTCTTCCTCCTTCCGAGGATCTCTCGACGGACACGGCGCGGGTTCGGCGTCCAATACGCACCGCGCCGGTCCCGGGGTTCAATCTCCCCGCACCTTTTTTCAGATTCCTCCGACGACGCGCAGCGCCAAGGCCGGGCACATCGCGACGGCCTTCTGCACGTCCTTCTCCATCCACGCCGGAACGTCCGTGCCGAGCACCACGGGAAACCCGTGCCGGTCGAGCTGGATCAGCTCGGGCACGAGGTAGGCGCACAGCCCGTGCCCGTCGCAGCGGCTCCAGTCGATCGCGACCCGCACCTCCGTGCCGTCCGGCACCGGCAGCGGCAGCACCCCGTAGGTCGACAGGCCGCAGCCGCCGCCCCAGCGGTGCGCGTCGATGTCCGCGCCGAACGCCTCCATCGCCGACAGGACGAACCGGGCCGTCCCGTCCGGGTGGGTGCAGGCGCCCCGGCCGCGTCCGACGCCCGCGGCGCGGCGGACGTCCTCGACCGTCCCGGCTCCCTCGGTGAGCGCGTTCAGCGACCGGACGACGTCGGGCAGCCCGAGCCGGCACGGCCCGCACTGCCCGGCGGACTGCGCGGCCATGTACGCGGCGATCCGCGTGACCTCGCCGAGCGGGCAGGTGCCCCGGGTGAGCGGCAGGATGATGCCCGCGCCGACCGTTCCGCCGACGCGGCGCATCCCCGCGCGCGACAGGACGGCGCGCGACACCCCGCCCGCGTCGAGCCACATCCCGTGGTAGCCGCCGACGAGGACGCTGGGCGACGGGTCGGCCCCGCACCGGTCG
This sequence comes from Actinomadura decatromicini, assembly GCF_008121305.1. Classification (NCBI taxonomy): domain Bacteria; kingdom Bacillati; phylum Actinomycetota; class Actinomycetes; order Streptosporangiales; family Thermomonosporaceae; genus Actinomadura; species Actinomadura decatromicini. The sequence goes on from NZ_VSRQ01000004.1 coordinate 328,030, forward strand.
AGGACGGCGGGCAGCGGCGTGCCGAGCGGCGCCTCCACGACCTGCGTGCCGCCGACGGTGAGCAGCGTGGTGCCGGGCTCGTCCTCGGTCCCGGCCGACGCGTACAGGTCGGGGCCGAGCGACACCAGCACGGCGAGCTGCGCGAACGTCTCGGTGTTGGACAGCAGCGTCGGGCAGCCGTCCACCCCGGACTCGGACGCGCGGACCTTCACCCCCGGCGGGATCGGCGTCTCCCCGTTGATCGCGCGGACCACCGCGCCGCTCTCCCCGGAGATGAACCGCTCGGTCAGCCGGACGATCCGGGCGGGCATCCGCCGCTCGCTGATCGCCGCGCGGACCGAGCGGGCGGCCTCGTCGTCCTCGACCGCGACCACGATCCGCTGCGTGCCGAGCGCGGACGCCGCGATCTGCGCCCCGTCGAGGACGAGGTGCGGCGCCCGGCCGAGCAGCACCTTGTCCTTGGCGCTGCCGGGCTCGCCCTCGGCGCCGTTCACCACGACGACGACGTCCTCGGCGGAGCCGCGCGAGTCGCTCTTCTCGCCGGGCAGCAGCGGCGGCGGGTCGGTCGTCGGGTACTTCACCCGCGCCGCCACGGCCATCAGCTTGCGGGCGAACGGGAACCCGGCGCCGCCGCGCCCGCGCAGGTCGACCTGCTCCGCCATGCGGACGAGGTCGTCCAGGTCGGGGGCGCGGAGCCGGCCGTGCACGGCGAGGTGCCGGTCGAGGTCCAGCCGGTCGAACCGGTCGAACCCGAGCGTCAGCCGGGGCCCGCCGATCCCGGAGACCGTGACGGCCCGGCTCATCGCAGCACCTCGGTGTCACCGCCGCCCGTCAGGGGCGTCCCGCGCGGATCGGAGACCGTGCCGCGCGGGTCGGCGAAGTCGCCCGCCGCGCGGGCGCGGGCCATCGCGGCGGCGCGTCCCTCCTCGTGGTCGCGGGCGGCCATGGCGCGCCGGTCCCGGGCGCGGCCCGCGCCGTCCGGGCGGCCGTACGCGCCGAACTCCTCGCCCAGGACCCGCACGTCCCGCGGCTTGACCACCACGATCAGCCGGGTGATCAGCGCGAGCACGACGAACACCACGCTCATCACGTAGGAGAGCACGACCCACGGCGCGGCGGGCCGCCCGGTGATCAGCCCGTGCACGATCGCCATCGGCCACGCGGCGTAGGCGAGGACGTGCGTCGACCGCCACACCCACGCCTTGCCGCGGAACGCGAACCGCGCCCGCAGCATCCCGGTGACCACGACGAGCAGCAGCAGGTCCGCGGCGACCGTGCCGATCCCGATCGGCCCCGCCGACGGGACGACGGCCTGCGCGGGCACCGCGAGCCCGGCCATGACCTTCACCGTCACGTGCGCGACCAGCATCGCCGTCGCGACCACGGCGGACGCCCGGTGCAGCGCCTGCGCGAGCACCCGGTGCCGGATCTTCAGGATCAGCCGATCGGTCGCCAGCAGCCCGCTCATCACGGCGGTCGTGTAGGCGACGAGCGCGAACACGCCCGCGTAGAAGTTGAGGAAGTACTGCACGTTCGCGACCGCGACGGCGCCCTGCGGGGTCGCCGAACCGGCCAGCACCAGCACGGCGCCGACGAGCACCACGCGCAGCACCCAGCCGGGCACCGCGGGATCATCACTGTTGCGGATACGCACCGCTCTGGCTCCTCTTCTAGTTGGCGCCGGTCGCCGGGTCGGCGGCCGGTCCCGCGCCGCCCTTCGGCTCGGCGCCGGGGGACGGCGGGGACGGCGGCGGGTCGTCCTCGGCCGGGGGGACCGGTCCGAGGTTGGCGAGCAGCGCCCCCGGCAGCACCTGGAGGACGCCGCGCTCGGCGAACCCGAGGAGGGGCTTCGCCCGCTCCCGGAACGTCCAGCCGCCGAGTCGCGCGCCGTCCAGGGGGACCGAGCCGAGCGCGCGGCGCACGCCGAACGCGACGTCGGCGTCGGGCGCGGCGGCCCCGCCGCAGGGCCGGTCGGTGCCGGTGCGGCCGAGCGGCGCGCCCTGCTTCACGACGGCGCCGTCGCCGGGCTTCGGCCCGGTCCGAAGGTGGTAGTAGGTGGTGGCGACGCCGCTCGGGTGGATCACGACGGCCATGGCGCGTCCGGCGGAGTCGGCGCAGAACCGATAGAGGTGTCCGGCGCCCGCGGCGAGGACGCGGCCGTCGCCGCCCGCGAACGCCAGCGACCCGAGCGGGCGCGCGGACTCGGCGTCGTCGGCGGTCGTCATCGACCACGAGTCGCCGACCTTCCACGGCAGCATCAGCCTGTCGCCGCTCCGCGTCCCGTTGACGAGTGCGGTGGCCTGCTGCGCGGTGAGCGCGGCGTACCGGCGCAGGGTCTGCGTCTCGGCCGCGGGCATGACGCCGGACGGGGCCGTCCTGAGCAGGCCGTCGAAGACGCGGGCGCCGGAGAGGCCGACCTGCCACTCGCGTCCCGTCCAGCGGGCCGCGTAGAAGGCGACCTCGGGGTTCGCGGTGCTCGCGTCGGGCACGGGGATCGCGGTCGTCCCGAGCACCCAGGTCTTGTCCGCGCTCATGTGGGTGGCGCCGACGACCGGCGCGGCGGTGGGCGCCGCGCCGTACGCCTGCCGGGCGGCGGTGCCGCGCTGCGCCAGCGTCAGCTCGCGGACCCGCGCGGCGAGGACCTTCAGGTCGGGCGCGGCGGGCGTCGCGGGCGTCCCGTTCTGCCCGGGGCGCGGCGACTGCCGGGGCTGCTGCGCCGGGACGCCGCCGCGCTGCGCCGGGGGGATCGCGCGCTGGGAGCCGACCGTGTCGGACGCGCCGCCGACCGGGCCGCCGTCCAGCAGCGCGCGTTCGGCGATGCCGAGCAGGGCCAGGCCGACGGCGGTGGACAGCACGATCGCGCCGACCCCCATCCGGTCGGCGGGCCGCTTCCCGCGCCGCGGCCTCGCCTTCGGGCCGGGACGCGCGGTCGCCGTCCGGCGGCCCGGCCGTCCCGGGGCGGGCTGGGCGGAGCGGGTCCGCCGCTCCTCCGTCCGGCGTGCCGGCCGCTGCCGGGACCGGCCGCGCTGGGGGAACTCGCGGGAACGGTCCGGCCGGGCGCCCGCGCCGGCGGTGCGCGCGTCGAACGCGGCGGCGGGCCGCGCCTTGGGCGCGGGCGGGGCGGGAGGCGGTGGGGGTGTTCGGGCGTCGAACCGCCGGGTCTCGGCGTCGCGGCCGGACGGCGGGCGGTTGCGCGCCCCGAACCGGTCGTCGCGGGCGTCCGGCTGCCCGCCCGGCGCCGGAGCGCCGGGCGTCGGGCCGGGCCAGGGTGTGCGCGGCCGGTCCTCGTTACGCGCCTGCCGGACGCGCCTGCGCTGCTCGTGCCGTTTGATGTCGCGCCGGGACGGCTCGCGGCGCGCCGACCTGCGGCCGCGCTCGGACCAGTCCGGCTGCTCGGACCACCAGGACCCCTCGGGCCACTGCGGCTCCTCCGACCGCGGCCCCCGCGGGGGCTCGGGTCTCGACGAGGGGCGCGCGGGCGTCTCCGCCCACGGTGAAGCATGCGTGTTCCGCCGGGACGCATGCCCGAAATCGCGTCGCGCCATGCCCTCTCCTGTGGAGGAGGCGGAGGGCTCGGCGAACGCCGGTAGGCTCCGGGCCGCCCGGCTCGTCGCCTGGCGGCCGTCCCGCTGAGACATCGGGGGCGGCGGCTCGGGAGCCCGCTCGCTCCCACCGCTTTCCCCAGGGCGGATTCCGGGGAACCCGCCCGATCACTCCGGGAGCATACGCCCCCGGAGCCACTCGGGTGCCGGTTGGAGCGAAAAACCGTGTGGACGCCGTCCCGCGGCCGTTCGGCCCTCATCAGCGGTACGCGCGGGCGCCACGGCGGGTTCACCGACCCGGGCGGCGAATTCCGGCCGGGTCGGCGGAGGGGCGGGTCGGCGGAGGGGCGGGTCAGCGCAGGGCGGTCAGGAAGCGGGCGGCGAGCGGCGCGGCGACCTTCGGGCCGGAGCCGCCCGTCTCGACGAAGACCGCGAAGGCGAGGCCGGCGCGGTAGCCGATGAACCAGGCGTGCGGGGGCCCGCTCGCGATCTCGGCCGTGCCGGTCTTGCCGGACGTCCCGGCCGGGAGCCCCGCGCCCGCCGCCGTGCCGCCGGTGACGACCGCCCGCATCATCGCGCGGAGCGCGGCCGTCCCCGGCACCGGGCGCGGCGCGGGCACCGCTCCCCCGCCCTCGCGGACGAGGTCCGGCGGCAGCAGCCGGGGCGGGCGCCACGAGCCGTCCGCCACGGCGGCGGCGACCGACGCCATCAGCAGCGGGCTCGCGAGGACGCGGCCCTGCCCGATCGCCGCCTCCGCCAGCTCCGCACCACTGCGCGGCTCGGGGAAGCCGCCGTCCGCGGCGTCGGCGCCGGGCGTGATCCGCGTGCCGAACCCGAAGCGGCGCGCGGACGCCGCGAGCTTCGCCGGGCCGAGCCGCTCGACCGCGAGCTGCGCGAACGTGGTGTTGCAGGACGCGGCGAACGCGTCACGCAGGGTCGTCCGGCCGAGCGCATGGCCCTCGTCGTTGCGGATCGTGCGCTGCGCCGTGACCGTCGAGGCGGGGCAGTCGGCGCCCGTCCCGGCGTCCGCGCCGTCCGCGACGAGCGCGCCCGCCGTCACCACCTTGAACGTCGAGCCGGGCGGGTAGCCGCCGACGAAGGCGCCGAGCCCGCCGAGGCCGTCCGCCACCGCGGCGACCTCGCCGCTGGACGGCCGGACGGCCACGATCGCCGCCCGTCCCGGCGCGGCCTCCAGCGCCTTCTCCGCCGCCGCCTGCACCCGCCGGTCCAGCGTCGTCCGGACCCTGCGGCCCTTCACCGTCCCGAACAGCTTCACGCGCTGCGGCGGGCCGCCGTCGTCGCGCAGGACGACCGCCGGGACGATCCGCTCCTCCTCGTCGCCCAGCCGGGACGCGATCCCGGCCAGGTAGGGGGCGAGCGGGCCCTCGTTCGCGAGGGGGCGCCCGGCGCGGTCGGCCAGGGTCACGGCGGGGACGCGCACCTGGCCCACCGTCCACTGGCCGCCGCCCTTCAGCCCCGGGTAGAGCGTCGCGGGCGTCCACAGGACGCGCCACCGCCCGTCGACCCGGCCGAGGCGCAGGTCCGAGGCGAACGTCCAGGTCCCGTGTCCGGCGAGCGACCGGCTGACGGTGAACGCCGCGTGCGCGGCGTCCGGCCCCGACCGGACGACCGGGCGCGGGTCCAGCGCGATCGACGTGACCGCCAGCCCGATCGACAGCGCCCGGTGCTGCGCGGCGAAGTCGGCGGGCGGGTCGGCGGCGAGGCCCCGCATCCGGTCCAGGTCGCCGTCGCTCCACGCCGCGAAGTAGCGCGCCGCGACGCGCTCCGCCGTGTCGTGGTCGCGCCGCCGCCGTAACGCCCAGCCCGCGACGACGCCCGCCGTCACCACCACCGCCAGCACGACGGCCAGCATCTTCACACCCCGAGACCGCACTCGCCCGCCTCCGCTCGTACGCCGCCGCCCGCCCGTCCGGATGTTGATCATCTCAGTGCCCGAACGTTCCACGCATGCGCCGGAAGCCCGATTTCGTGGCCGAACCTGGAAGGCGGGGGCCGTCGCCCCGCACCCGGACCGGGCCTCGCTAAGATCCTTGCGACGTGGAGTACTTCTTCTACTGCCGGGACAGGCCGGGCACGTTCCCGCTGCGCATGGAGCTCGCCGAGGCCCACTGGGCGTTCATGGACCGCTACGACGACGAGCTGATCGCGCGCGGCCCGACGTTCGGCGCCGACGGCGAGACGGTGACGGGCAGCATGCACATCGCCGACCTCCCCGGCCCGGCCGCCGCCCGCGAGTTCGCGTTCGAGGAGCCGAACTACAAGGCGGGCGTCTACGGCGACGTCCTCATCCGCCGCTGGACGAACGTCCTCGGCCGGACGATGTGGCAGTTCGCCACGGCGGTCCCCGGCTACGAGCGCTTCCTGGTCATCGCGCACGGCAAGGCGGCGGCCCCCGGCGACGAGAAGCTCGCGGAGTCCCTCGCAGAGGCGCAGCACCGCTACCTCGACGGCCTCTACGGCGACCGGCTGATCGCCTACGGCCCGCTGCTGTCCGACGACGGCGCCGACCGGACGGGCACCGTCCTCCTCGTCGAACTCCCGGACCGCGCCGCCGCCGAGACCCTGATGGACGGCGACCCGTACACCCGCGACGGCCGCTACGAGGACGTCGAGATCCACGCCTGGGAGTTCGGCGGCCGCCGCTAGCGGGCCGCGGGACGCGCGTCAGTCGAGCAACTTCGCGAGCCGGGCCGCCTGGGTCTCCCAGCGCCAGTCGCGCTCGACCCAGGCCCGGCCCCGCTCCCCCATCCGGCGGGCGCGCCCGGCGTCGGCGAGCAGGCCGCCGACCGCCTCCGCGATGCGGGACGCCGACCGCCCCGGCACGACCAGGCCCGTCTCCCCGTCCAGGACGGCGTCGGGCGCGCCTCCCGAGTCGCCCGCCACCACCGGCAGCCCGGACGCCGACGCCTCCAGGTAGACGATGCCGAGGCCCTCGACGTCCAGGCCCCGGCGGCGGGTCCGGCACGGCATCGCGAACACGTCGCCCGCGTCGTAGTGGGCGGGCAGCTCCTCCCACGGGACGCCGCCGGTGAACACGACGGAGCGGTCGACGCCGCACGACGCGGCGAGACGTTCCAGGTCGGCGCGGTACGGGCCGCCGCCGACGAGCAGCAGGGCCGCGTCCGGAACCATCCGCTGGACGCGCGGCCAGGCGCGGATCAGCGCGTCCTGCCCCTTGCGCGGCACCAGCCGGGACACGCACACCGCCACCGGACGTCCGGCCAGCCCGTGCCGCGCGCGGATCTCGTCGCCGCCCGCGCCGGGGCGGAACGCCTTCTCGTCGACGCCGGGCGCGAGCCGGGCCATCCGGGCCGCCGCGTCCGGCGACAGCACCCGCGCCATCCGGGACCGTGTGTACTCGCCCAGGTAGGTGAGGACGTCCGTGTCGTCCCCGATGCGGGCGAGGAGGCGGCGCGCCACCGGCAGCGACGCCCAGCCCGCCTCGTGCCCGTGCGTGATCCCGACGAGCCGCTCGGCGCCGTGCCGCCGCAGCGCCGGGGCCAGCAGGCCGAGCGGCGCCGCCGCGCCGAACACCACCGAGTCGCAGCCCTCCGCGCGCATGATCTCCGCCGCGCGGCGCCGCACCCCCGGCTCCGGCAGCATCAGCGAGCCCGGATGCCGGACGACCGGGAACGGCTGCGCCGCGTCGAACGCGGCGTCGCCCTTCCACGCCGGGGCGTACACGACCACCGAGCCGGGCGGCCGCCGCACGGCGAGCCCGTGCACGAACGCCTGGATCCCGCCCGGCCGGGGCGGGAAGTCATTGGTGACGAACAGCGTCCTCATCGCGGGCCAGCATACGTACGCCGGCGCGTACGCCGAAGGCCCGGCGCCGCCATCGCGTCGCCGGGCCTCCGTGAGCGCGGGATCAGTGCTTGACCTGCTCCGACCCGCTCTCGATCGCCTGCTGGTCGCCGTGGCCGTGCTCGTGCTCCTCGACGGGGACGTCGTCGAAGGTCCACGCGCGGTTCAGCCGCGAGCGCAGATGCCCGATGGGGCCCTTGCTGCCGGGCGCCGGGATACCCTTGGCGTCCCGCGCGGGAGCCTCGGGACGGGCGTTCTCCTTGGAGAGGATGACGGTCTTCTCCTCCTCGCGCGGCGCCTCGTGCCGCTCGGAGAACCGCCCCTCCGGCGACATGAGGATGACGCCGGACTCCACGCCGTGCCCGATCGTGTCGGCGTCCTTGCGCTGGAGGCCCAGGCAGATCCGCTTCGTCACGATGAACGCGATCAGCGGCCCGAGGAAGACCGTCACCCGGAAGAACCAGGTCGTCGCGAACAGCGAGACGTGGAACCGCTCCGCGATGACGTCGTTCGCGCCCGCGAGCCACAGCAGCCCGTAGAACGTGACGGCCGCCATGCCGGTCGCGGTGCGGACCGGGGCGTTGCGCGGCCGCGTGTTCACGTGGTGCTGCCGCTTGTCGCCGGTCACCCACGCCTCGACGAACGGCCACGCCGCCGCGCCGCCGAACACGATGCCGAGCGGCACCGCCGCCGGGATCAGCACGTTCAGGCTGAGCGTGTGGCCCCAGGCGGTGATCTCCCAGTTCGGCATGATGCGCAGCGCGCCCTCGAGCGGGCCCATGTACCAGTCCGGCTGGGACCCGGACGAGATCGCGCCCGGGTCGTAGGGGCCGAACAGCCAGATCGGGTTGATCTGCGCGAACGCGCCGAGCAGGGCCACCACGCCGAACGTGAACAGGAAGTACGCGCCGGTCTTCGCCATGAACACCGGGTAGAACGGGTAGCCGTACACCTGCTGCTCGGTCTGGTTCTTGACCGGCATCGCCGTGTGCTTCTGGTGCCACATGATCATCATGTGCGCGGTGACCATGCCGAGGATCAGCGCCGGGATCAGCAGGATGTGCAGCATGTACAGGCGGGGCACGATGTCCTGGCCGGGGAACTCGCCGCCGAACAGGAACATGTAGATGTAGGTGCCGACCAGCGGGATCGACTCCGCCACGCCCTGCGTGATGCGCAGCCCGGTGCCGGAGAGCAGGTCGTCCGGCAGCGAGTAGCCGAACAGGCCCTCCAGCATGCCGAGGGTGAACATGCCGATGCCGATCAGCCAGTTCAGCTCGCGCGGCTTGCGGTACGCGCCGGTGAAGAACACCCGCAGCATGTGCGCCAGGATCGACGCCATGAACAGGATCGCGGCCCAGTGGTGGATCTGCCGCATGAGCAGTCCGCCGCGGACGTCGAAGCTGATGTGCAGCGTCGAGTCGTAGGCCTCGGACATCTTCACGCCCTGCAGCTTCGTGTACGACCCGTCGTACACGACCTCCGCCATGCTCGGCTTGAACCAGAGCGTCAGGAACGTCCCGGTCAGCAGCAGGATGATGAAGGAGTACAGGGCGATCTCGCCCAGCATGAACGACCAGTGGTCCGGGAAGACCTTCTTGACGTTCCGCCTGAAGAAGCTCGTGGAGCCGAGGCGCTCGTCGATGAAGCCGAGCGTCCCCTCGATGGCCTTCGGAGGTGTCGCCTGGCTCATCCGCGCTCCCAGAAGCTCGGGCCGATCGGCTCGTGATAGTCGCTGGTCGCGACGATGTACCCGTCCTCCACGGAGAGCGGGAGCTGCGGCAGCGGGCGCGCCGCCGGGCCGAAGATGACCTTGGCGGCGTCGGTGGCGTCGAACGTGGACTGGTGGCACGGGCACAGGATGTGGTGCGTCGTCTGCTCGTACAGCGCGGCCGGGCAGCCGACGTGCGTGCAGACCTTCGAGTACGCCACGATGCCGTTGACGTGCCAGTTCTCACGTCCCTTGGCGGGCTTGAACTTGTCCGCCGGGACGTTGATGAGGATGGTGACCGCCTTGGCGTTCTGCGTGAGCACCTGCTCCTCGGGGACCTCCTCCTCGATGCCCTCCGGCAGGACGGTGATCATCCCGCCGGGCGAGGAGAAGTCGCTGACCCGCAGCGGCTTGTTGGTGCCGTCCACCACCAGGCGGACGCCCTTCTTGCCCTCGGCCTGCGCCTTCTTGACCGCCTCGCCCCAGTAGGTGTGGCGGAGCCGCTTCTCCGGCAGCGGGCCGAGGTCGCGCAGCAGGACGAGCGGCGCCAGCCCGAGCGGGGCGGCGGCGAGCAGCAGCGTGCGGCGCAGCAGCGGCCGCTTGGTGATGCCGCTGTCCTCGGCGCCCTCCATGAAGTCCTGCGCGAACGCGGCCCTGGACTCCTCGTCGGCGGCCAGCTCGTGCCGCTCCTGGACGATCGGCTTGCTTGTCATCAGCCGGCGGACCCAGATCGTCACGCCGACGGCCATCGCGAGGAACGACAGCGCCATCGTCCCGCCGAGCCAGAAGTTGGACTCGCGGGCGCGCAGCACGCCGTGCATGCCGCCGTCGCGGCCGCTCCAGCCGATGAAGTAGGCGATGAACGTCACGCTGGCCGCGAACGCGACCAGGAAGAACGTCGCGACGATCCGCTCCGCCCGCTTCATCGACGCCTCGTCGAGCTGCTCGCCCACGCCGGCGGGCGCCGAGATGTCGTCCTCGGCGAGCAGCGCCTTCTCCCGCGCGGGGGAGGGCGTGCCGATGACCCGCTCGCGGCGGCGGCCGTCCTCGCCGGGGCCCTGCGCGCCCTCGGTCTCGTTCTTGTCGTCGCTCATGACTTCTTCAGCTTCTTCGGCTTCTTCGCGGTGATCCACATGGCGGCCAGCACCAGCAGGCCGATCCCGATCAGCCAGCCGGCGAGGCCCTCGCTCACCGGGCCGATGCGGCCGAGGCCGTTCCCGCCCGGGTTCGGCTCCTCGCGGGTCTTGACCAGGTAGGAGATGATCGCCTGCTTGTCCTGCGGCGTGAGCGTCGTGTCGTTGAAGACCGGCATCGCCTGCGGGCCGGTCAGCATCGCCTCGTACATCTGGGTGGGCGTGACGTCGCTCTCGGACAGCGGGGGCGCGTACTTGCCGCCGGTGAGCGCGCCGCCCTGACCGGTGAAGTTGTGGCACTGGGCGCAGTTGGTGCGGAACAGCTTGCCGCCGAGCGCGACGTCGCCCTTGTCGGGGTCGACCGCGGAGGCCGGGGGGACCTCGGGCCCGCCGCCGAGCGAGGCGATCCAGGCGCGCAGGTCGGCCAGGTTCTTCTCGGCCTGGGCCTTCTGCTTCTCCGCCGCCTCGCGCTTCTCCGGCTCCTCGTAGTCGGTCTTGATCGAGGTGTTGAAGTCGGGGACCGGCTCCTTGCGCGGAACCTGCGCGCCAGGGTTCATCGCGGGCATGCGGCCCGTGCTGACCTGGAAGTCGACGGATGCCGCGCCGACGCCGATGAGGCTCGGCGCGATGGGCTTGCCCTTGGCGTCCTTCGTGCCCTCGGCGTTCAGCCCGTGGCAGCTCGCGCAGTTCTTGTTGAACAGCTCCTGGCCGTGCTTCAGGTCCTGCGCGGCCTGGGCGCTGCTCTGCGCCTCGGCCCGGTCACTCCGCGGCGAGAAGCCTGCGTAGACCACGCCGATCGCCGCCAGGGCCGCCAGCACGACGGCGTAGCCCGCCCACGGGCGCCGTCGCCATGCGGTGATCCTTTTCACGGATATCCCCGTTCGGGTCATGTCTTGGGTGGGTCAAGGGTGGTCGGGCTGTCACATGTCGAGCAGGTAGACGGCCGAGAACAGGCCGATCCAGACAATGTCGACGAAGTGCCAGTAATAGGACACGACGATCGCGCTCGTCGCCTGTTCGTGCGTCCACCGTTTCGCCGCGTAGGTGCGGCCGAGGATGAACAGGAAGGCGATGAGGCCGCCGGTGACGTGCAGGCCGTGGAAGCCGGTCGCCAGGTAGAAGATCGAGCCGTAGGCCGAGGAGGAGAGGGTCAGCCCGTCCTTGGTCACGAGGTTGTAGTACTCGTATCCCTGCCCCGCGACGAAGTACGCGCCCATGAGGAACGAGAGGACGTACCACTCGCGCAGTCCCCAGCGGCGGAAGTTCAGCAGGCCGCCGTCGCGCCCGACCTTGCCCGCCTCGGCCTTGAACACGCCCATCTGGCAGGTCACGGAGGACAGCACCAGGACCGTCGTGTTGACCGACGACAGCGGCAGGTCGAGCGGGGCGCCCGGCCACGCGTCGTGCCCGGACTGGCCGATCGTCACAGAGCGGATCGTGAAGAACATCGCGAACAGCGCCGCGAAGAACATCAGCTCGGACGACAGCCAAACGATCGTCCCCACGCTGACCAAATTGGGACGGTTCGCCCGTGCGTGAGGTGTTGTCTCTATCGCGGAAGCTGTCACGGGCAGCATTATTGCGCCCCCATCCAGTGAGTGACGCATGACCCCCCTACTAGGGTTCCCGCGCGTGTCCCGCGCGCCCGTGACCCGGTACCCTTCACGTCCATGAGCAGCACCGCCCCGGAGAGCCCGATGAAGGTCCTCGTCTACAGCGACGACGCGAGCACCCGCGCCCAGATCCGGCTGGCGATCGGCCGCCGCCCGGCCGCCGACCTGCCCAAGGTCGAGTTCGTCGAGCGGGCGACCCAGCCCGCCGTGGTGGAGACGCTCGACAAGGGCGGGATCGACGTCCTCGTGGTCGACGGCGAGGCCCAGCCCGCGGGCGGCCTCGGCGTGTGCCGGCAGGCCAAGGACGAGGTGTACGACTGCCCGCCGGTCCTCGCGATCATCGGCCGCCGCGACGACGGCTGGCTCGCGACCTGGTCCCGGGCGGACGCCGTGGTGAGCCTCCCGCTCGACCCGATGGCCGTCGCGAACGCGCTCGCCGGGCTGCTGCGGCAGCGCCTGGAGACCCGCCTCCCCGCCCTGTAGGGCGCCCGAGAGAACGGCACGACATGGACGCGCGCACCACCTGGCCGGCGCTGCTCAACGCGCTGGTCTCCGGAGACTCGCTGACCAGCGAGGAGACCTCCTGGGCGATGAACGCCATCATGTCCGGGGAGGCCACGGACGTGCAGATCGCGGGCTTCGCGATCGGGCTGCGCGCCAAGGGCGAGACGGTCGAGGAGGTCACCGGCCTCGCCGAGGGCATGATGGACAACGCCACGCCCATCGACGTCCCCGGCCCCATCGCCGACCTCGTCGGGACGGGCGGCGACCGCGCCCACACCGTCAACGTGTCCACGATGGCCGCCGTGGTGGCCGCGGCGGCGGGCGTCCGGGTGGTGAAGCACGGCAACCGGGCCGCCTCGTCCTCCTGCGGCGCGGCCGACCTGCTGGAGCACCTCGGCGTCGCGATCGACCTGCCGCCGGAGTCCACCGCGCGGATCGCCGCGGAGATCGGCATCACCTTCTGCTTCGCGCCGTTGTACCACCCGGCGCTCAAGTACGCGTCCCGGACGCGCAGCGAGCTCGGCACTCCCACGGTGTTCAACTTCCTCGGCCCGCTGACGAACCCGGCGCGTCCCGGGGCGCAGGCGGTCGGGGTGTTCCACCCGCGGATGGCGGGCGTCATGGCGGGCGTGTTCGCCGCGCGCGGCTGCTCGTCGCTGGTGTTCCGCGGCGACGACGGCCTGGACGAGCTGACGACGACCGGCACGTCCACGGTGTGGGTGGTCCGCGACGGGACGGCGACAGAGACCACCTTCGACCCGTCCGACCTCGGGATCCCCCCGGCGCGCCCGGACGACCTGCGCGGCGCCGACGCGACGTTCAACGGCCGCGTCGCTCGCGAGACGTTCGCGGGGCGGCCGGGGCCCGTCCGCGACATGGTCCTGCTGAACGCCGCCGCGCTGATCGTCGCCTACGAGGGCGCCCCGGCCCCCGCCGACCTGACCGGCGCCCTCCGCGCCGCCAGCACCCGCGCCGCCGAGGCCGTCGACTCCGGCGCCGCCACCACCCTCCTCGACCGCTGGGTGGAGATCTCCCAACGCCTGCGCGGCTGACTCACGTCACGCCGCGGGAGGCGGACGAGAGCCGCTGGGCCAGGTAGATCGGGATGATCGACAGCACGATCAACGCTGCGGCCAGGACGTTCACGACCGGGGCCTGGTTGGGGCGGAACAGGTTGTTGAAGATCCAGATGGGGAGGGTCTCGGCGCCGGGGCCCGCGGTGAACGTGGTCACGATGATCTCGTCGAAGGACAGCGCGAAGGACAGCAGCGCGCCCGCGAACAGGGCCGAGCGCAGGGCCGGGAACGTCACGTACCAGAACGTCTGGAAGGTGTCGGCGCCCAGGTCGGCGGACGCCTCCTCCAGGTCGGTGCCGGTCCGCCGCAGCCGGGCGAGGACGTTGTTGTAGATCGTGACGACGCAGAACGTGGCGTGCCCGACGATGACCGTGAACAGGCCGAGCCCGACGCCGAGCGGTTTCAGCACGACCTGGAAGGCGTTGCTGAGCGCGATCCCGGTGACGATGCCGGGCAGCGCGATCGGCAGCACGACGACGAGCGACACGGCCTCGCGTCCGAAGAACCGGTGCCGGGCCACGGCGAACGCGGCGAGGGTGCCGAGGACGAGCGCGGCTGCGGTGGCCCCGACGCCCGCCTTGACGCTGGTGAGGACGGCCCGCCGGGCGCCCTCGTTGTCCATCGCCTGCGTCCACCAGTGCCCGGTGAACCCGGACGGCGGCCACCCGAACGCCCGGTCGGCGTTGACGGAGTTGATCAGCACGACCAGCAGCGGCACGTAGATCACGGCGAGGCCGAGGCCCATGAGGACGCGCAGCGCGATCCGCGCGGCGGGCGAGAAGGTCATCTAGAGCTCCCTGTCATCTAGAGCTCCCTGAGCGCGCCGGTGCGGCGGGCCGCGGCGAGGTAGCCGAGCATCACCACGACCGGGACCGTGGCGACGGCGGCGGCGAACGGCAGGTTGTTGGCGGCGCCGATGTTGTCGTAGACGACGTTGCCGAGCAGCTGCCGCCGCCCGCCGACGATCCTCACGGTGATGTAGTCGCCGAGCGACAGCGAGAACGTGAAGATCGAGCCCGCCACCAGCGCCGGGAACGCCAGCGGCAGGACGACGGAGCGGAGCGTGCGCAGCGGCCGGGCGCCGAGGTCGCCGGACGCGTCCAGCAGCGAGTCCGGGAGCCGCTCCAGGCCCGTGTAGACGGGCAGGATCATGTACGGCAGCCACAGGTAGGCCAGGACGATCACGGTGGCGGTGAGCCCGTAGCCGGGCCCGGACAGCCCGAACGGCTTGAGCGCCTCGTCCACCAGCCCGCCCTCCGCCAGCATGACCCGCCACGCGTACGCCTTGACGAGGTAGGCGGCCCACAGCGGCGCCAGGATCGCGATCACCAGGTACGGCCGGTGCCGGGGCTTCGCGACCTTGGCCATGTAGAGCGCCATCGGGACGCCGACCAGCGCGTCGATCACGGTGACGGCGGCGGCGACGCCGAGGCTGCGGAGCGCGACCGCCCTGTAGACGGGCTCGTCCACGAGGGTCTGGAAGTTGGCGAGGGTGAACCGCCGGACGACCTCGCCGGTGAAGACGTCCGTCGTCCAGAACGCGGTCACGAAGATCGCGGCGAGCGCGCCGAGGTACCCCGCGACCAGCCAGGCGAGCGGCGCGGACAGCAGCAGCGACAGCCGCAGCCGGGGACGGCGGTGCAGCAGGGCCGCCGCCCGGCGCCGGAGCGCCGGGCGGCGGCCGCGGGTCAGCCCTTGATCGTCGTCCACGCCTGGGTCCACTTGGAGTAGTCGACGCACTTGACGTCCTTGCGGCCGTCGAGGCACTGCGCGATCGGGGTCGTCCAGAAATGCACCTTCGAGAAGTACGTCTCGTCGGTGGCGTGGAAGGTGTCGCAGAACTTCCTGTCCGAGGTCTCCCCGCACGCCTTGGCGTTGGCGGGCGCCTCACCGAACCACTCGGCGACCTGCGCGTTCGCCTTGGGCGACACGATCCAGTCCATCCACTTGTAGGCGCAGTCCGGGTGCTTGGCCTTCGCCCCGACCATCCACGTGTCGGACCAGCCGGTCGCGCCCTCCTTCGGCAGCGCCACCTTCACCGGCGCCTTCTCCGACTCGGCGAGGTTCGCGATGACCTGCCACGTCGTCCCGAGGACGGAGTCGCCGCTCTTGAACGCCTGGACCTCCTTCGTGTAGTCGGACCAGTACTCCCCCACCAGCCCGCGCTGCGTCTTGAGCAGCCCGACCGCCGCGTCGAACTGCTTCTGGTCGAGCGCGTACGGGTTCTTGATGCCGAGCTCCGGACGCGCCGACATCAGGTACAGCGCGGCGTCCGCGATGTAGATCGGCGAGTCGTAGGCGGTGATCTTGCCCTTGTACGGGGAGTTCCCGTCGAACACCGCGGCCCACGAGTCGGGCGCGGTCCTCACCTTGTCGGTGCGCCACATGAGCAGGTTCGCGCCGCGCCCGTGCGGGATGCCGTAGGGGACGCCGTTCACCGAGTTCCACGGCTTCGTCTTCAGCCCGGCGAACACGTCGGCGTAGTTCGGGACGAGCTTCGTGTTGACGGGCGCGACCGTCCCGGACGCGATCAGCCGCAGCGAGGCGTCGCCGGAGGCGGAGACCGCGTCGTACTCGCCGGTCCGCATCAGCGTCACCATCTCGTCGGACGTCCCGGCGACCTTGGTGTTGACCTTGCAGCTGGTCTGCTTCTCGAACGGGGTGACCCAGTCGACCTTGGGGTCGTTGGAGCCGTCCTCGGCGTACCCGGCCCAGGCGACCAGGTTGACCTGGCCCTCGCCCTGCCCGAGCGACTGCCGCATGGGCACCTTCGGGACGGTGAAGCCGCCCTGCCCGGCGCCCGTCGCCTTGTCGCCCGAGTCGCCGCCGCAGGCGGCGGCGGTCAGCCCGATCGCGAGCGTCGCCGCGGCGGCGATCGCCGTGCGCGTGGACCACATTGGGGGGTCTCCTTATGTTTCGGGGGTTGGGAGTCGTGCGGGTGCTCAGGAAGCGGGCGAAGCGGGCGCGGCGTCGGACGGGACGCGGAACTCGTGCGCCGCCTCCCAGCCGATCCGGACGCGGGCGCCGCGGTGGCGCGTCACGTCCATGGACGAGGTCCGCAGGTTCTGCTGGAGCGCCACGACCCGGTCCCCCGAGTCCAGGTCGATGACGAACCGGGTGACCGCGCCCGCGTAGACGACCTCGGCCACCGTGCCGAGCGCGTGCCGGTCCCCGCCGCGCGCGCCGGGGAGGTCGTCCCCGAGCTCGACGCGGAGCTTCTCCGGGCGGACGCAGACGTCCCCGACGCGGTTGGACGTCCCGACGAAGCCCGCGACGAACCCGGTGGCCGGCCGCTCGTACACCTCGGCGGGCGTCCCGACCTGCTGCACCCGGCCCCGGTCGAGGACGGCGACCCGGTCGCTCAGGGTCAGCGCCTCCTCCTGGTCGTGGGTCACGAACACGAAGGTGATCCCGGCCCGGCGCTGGATGCTCTTCAGCTCGACCTGCATCTCCTCGCGCAGCTTCAGGTCGAGCGCGCCGAGCGGCTCGTCGAGCAGCAGCACCCGCGGCTCGTTGACCAGCGCACGGGCCAGCGCGACCCGCTGCCGCTGCCCGCCGGACAGCTCGCCCGGACGGCGCCGCTCCATGCCGTCCAGGCGGACGCTGCGCAGCGCCTCGAGCGCCCGCTCCCGGCGCGCCGCCCGCGGCACCCGCCGCACCTTGAGGCCGTACTCGACGTTGCGGAGCACGTCGAGGTGCGGGAAGAGCGCGTAGTCCTGGAAGACGGTGTTGACGTCGCGGTCGAACGGGGCGAGGCCCGTCACGTCCGCGCCGCCGAGCTCCACCGTCCCGGCCGTCGGCCGCTCGAAGCCCGCGATCAGCCGCAGGATGGTCGTCTTGCCCGACCCGGACGGGCCGAGCATGGAGAAGAACTCGCCGTCCCCGATGTCGAGGTCGACGCCGGCCACCGCCTCGACGGCGCCGAAGGTCTTGCGCAGATCGCGGATCCTGACCGCTGCTTCCGGCATGAACAGAAAACATATGGATTCATAGGTTTCAGTTCAAGTGATGTTCCGGTATCACTGTGTGAACACCGGGAAGGGGGCCCATTGGAGAACGCGCACCTCGTCGTGTTCGCCCCGGTCGACAACACGGCGCGGGTGCACGCGGTCGTGCGGCGGCTCGGCGACGCGATCGCGCTCGGGCTCCTCGCCGACGGCGAGCAACTGCCGAGCGAGACCGATTTGGCCGCACATCTCGGTGTATCAACGGTCACACTACGCGAAGCGCTGATGGCCTTGCGTCAGCAGGGGCTCATCGAGACCCGGCGGGGGCGCGGCGGCGGGAGCTTCGTCCGGGCCCCGGCCAGGCCGTTCGACCTCGACGAGCGGCTGCGCCCGCTCAGCGCGGAGGAGCTGCGCGACCTCGGCGACCACTACGCCGCGATCGCCGGCGCCGCCGCGCGGCTCGCCGCCGCCCGGTCGCTGCCCGACGACGTCCGCAGGCTGCGCCGCTCGCTGGACGAGATGGCCGCCGGGGCCCCGATGTGCCGCCTGGACGGGCGGCTCCACCTCGACGTCGCGGCGGCGTCCCAGTCCGTCCGGCTGACCCGCGAGGAGATCCGGCTCCAGGCCGAGATCGGGCCGCTGGTCTGGGCCGTGCACGACCTGCCCGACCGGCGCGCCGCGGTGGACGCCGAGCACGCCGGGATCGTCGACGCCATCGAGCGCGCCGACGACGCCGCCGCCCGCGATGTAGCTGAAAGTCACGTCCTGAATGCGGTACAACGTCTGATTGAACGACGGCTCGAACTCTGACTCCCGAGGGGGACCCCATGCCCGCCGAGCCCCCCGCCGCCGTGGACGGTCCCCCCGCCGCCCGCGCGGCGGCCGCCCGCGTGCGCGCCACCCTGGACGGCGTCTTCGAGGCGGTGGCGCAGGTCCGCGACGCGGCGGGCCGCTGCCTGGACGACGTCCGCCGCGCCGGCCGCGACCCCGTCCGCGCCGACCTCGCCGCGCTGCGCCCGCTGCTGTTCGCCCGGCTCGGCCCGCTGATCTGCGGCCTCGGCTTCATCGCCGCGCCCGAGCTGCTCGCCGACGCCGCCTGGTACCTGGAGTGGTGGCAGACGGGGCCCGCCGGGCGGCCGTCCCAGCTCCTGCGCGACCTCGACCCGGAGAGCAGCGTCCTCGCCGACTACACGCGCTGGGAGTGGTTCACCGGCCCGGCGGACGGCGCCGAGCGGACCGTCTGCGGCCCCTACGTCGACTACCTGTGCAGCGACGAGTACGTCCTCACGCTGTCGGCGCCGGTCCTCGTCGGCGGGACGTTCGCCGGCGTCGCCGCCGCCGACGTGTACGCGCGGACGTTCGAGCACGAGATCGTCCCTGCGCTGCGCGAGATCCCCGCGCCCGCCTTCGTCGTGAACGCGCCCGGCCGGGTGATGGCGTCCAACACGGCCACCTGGCCGCCCGGCGCCGTCTATCGCGGCGCCCCCGGCTTCGCGTCCCGCCCCTGCGGCGACCTCTCCCTGTCCGTGGTGACCGCGAGCTAGGTCAGTCGGCGTCCGGCAGGCCGAGCGCGAACGCCTGCTCCAGGTCGTGTTGGGAGTAGGTGCGGAAAGCTATGTGCGTCTCCGTCCCGACGATGCCGGGGATCTTGTTGATACGGCCCGGGATGATGTCGTTCAGGTCCTCGTTGCGGCGCACCCGGACCATCGCCATGAGGTCGTGGTCGCCGGTGATGGAGTAGACCTCGCTGACGCCGTCCAGGGCGGCTATCGTCTCGGCCACCTCGTGGATGCGCGCGACGTCGGCCTTCACGAACACGATCGCAGTGACCACTGCACCCCTCCCCTGAAGCTCCGGACGTCCCGACCCTATCTAGCCGCGGCTCAGCGCGGCGACGCGGCGGGCGGGTCCCGCGCGGCGCGCGAGCAGCGCGAACGCCACGCCCGCGAGGAAGCCGTAGATGTGCGCCGTGTAGGCCACGTTGCTCTTGTCGTCGCCGAGCGACAGCCACTGCAGGACGAACCAGTACCCGAGCACCACCCACACCGGCAGCCGCACCACGATGACCGGCGGCACCCAGCTCACGATCCGCCCGCGCGGGTTGAGGATGACGTAGGCGCCCATCACCCCCGCGATCGCGCCGGACGCGCCGATCAGCGGGACGCCGGAGTCCGGCGACGTCCAGGCGAACCCGTAGACGGCGACGAGCCCGAAGAACAGGTAGCCGAGCAGGTAGCGCAGGCGCCCGAGCCGGTCCTCGACGCCCATCCCGACGACGAACAGCGCGACCAGGTTGCCGAGCAGGTGCAGCGCGCCGGAGTGCAGGAACATCGAGGTGAACGCGGACGTCCAGGGCGCCTTGTGGAAGCCCGCGGGCCCGCACTGGCGGACGATGTCGGCGGGCAGCGCCTGCTGGTCGCCGGTCGTCAGCTCCTTCGGGACGGCGCCGTACTCGTAGGTGAAGTGCGCCGCCTTGCACTCGCGGACGTGGTCGCGCCCGTACCAGGCGGCGAAGTTCGACATCGGGGTGAGCAGGAACACCACCACGTTGGCCGCCACCAGCAGGTACGTGACCCACGGGACGCGCCGGGCCGGCTGGCTGTCGTAGAGAGGCAGGGCCATGCGGGGTCGTCGTCCTCTCCGAGCGCCGGGATTCCATGGTCACCCTAGCGGCGCGAGCCACGGCCCCGTGGCTCCTCCCATCTGGGGGACGCCGCCCAGACCCCCGCGGGAGGCGTCATGGTCCTCGCTTCGCTCCGGTCATGACGTCCCCTGAGGCTCATATCCCCGGTCGTAGGCGCGGTCGATCCATTCGCGGAGGCCCTCGGCGCCGTGCGCGGGGCACGTCCAGGCGCCGTCGACCTCGACGAGCCGGACGCCGGGCAGGTCGAGCCAGCGCAGCACGCACTCCATCTCCTCGGCGGTGGCCCCGGCGGACGGCGGCGCGCCGAGCGCGACCCCGCCGGGGGCCTCGCCGGACGGCGGGAACACCGTCTCGGCGGTGGCGATGAGCGCGTCGACGTAGGGCCTGGGCTGGGCGTTGGGCGGAACGGTCCCGGCGGCGGCGAGCCGCCCGTAGCGGACCACCGACAGCTCCCAGCCGCCGTCGAACGCGGGCCGCGCCGCGACCAGCTCGGGCAGCCGGGCCAGCGCGGCGAGCCGCTGCCCGCGCGCGGCGGCGCGGACGAACGCGGCCAGCCGGTCGCGCTGCGCGGCGGCCTCCTCGTAGCGCTGCTCGGCCGCCAGCCGGTCGATGCGCACCCGCGCGGCGGCGACGACGGGGCGGACGTCGCCCGCCATGACGGCGCGGGCCGTCCCGACGTGGACGGCGTAGGCGTCGGCGGACTCGCGCCCGTCGCAGGGCGCGCCGCACCGGCCGAGGTCGGCGAGGGCGCACGCCCGCCCCTTGCCGCTCTCGATCACCCGCAGCGTCAGCCGCTGGGTGCACTGCCGCAGCGGGACGGCCTCGTGCAGCGCCGCCCGCGCCTCCTCGGCCTGCCGCCGCGACGAGATCGGCCCGAGGTAGCGCGCCCCGTCGGCGCGGCACTCCCGGACGATCGACAGCCGCGGGAACGGCTCGACGGTGAGCTTCAGCCAGATCGCCCGCTCGGGGAACTTGGACCGGCGGTTGTAGCGCGGCTTGTGCGCGGCGATCAGCCGCAGCTCGCGGACCTCGGCCTCCAGGCCGGTGGCGCACACGATCGTCCGGACGTTCTCGGCGATGCCGACCATCTCCCGGACGCGCCAGCGCGTCTCGGACCCGGTGAAGTAGCTGCGCACCCGCGACCGCAGGTCGCCGCTCTTGCCGACGTAGAGGGCCTCGCCGGAGGCGTCCTCGAACAGGTACACGCCGGGCGCGCTCGGGACGTCGTCGGCGAGGTGCCGCTTGCGGCGCTGCTCGGGCGTCGGCGCCTTGGCGAAGCCGCGCATCTCCTCCAGCGAGGTGACGCCGAACGAGCCGATCCGCTCGATCAGCCCGTGCAGGACGTCGACGGTGGCGCGGGCGTCGGCGAGCGCGCGGTGCGTCGGCTCGTTCGGCGTGCGGAAGAACCGGGCGAGCGTGCCGAGCTTGCAGTTGGGGACCTCGTCCTTGGACAGGACGCGGCGCGCGAGGTCGACCGTGTCGACGACGGGGAACGCGGGCCAGGCGTACCCGTGCTCGGCGCACGCGGCCTTGAGGAAGCCGATGTCGAACGGAGCGTTGTGCGCGACGAGCACGCAGCCCCGCGCGAACTCGAGGAACGCGGGCAGCACCGCCTCGATCCGCGGCGCGGCCGTCACCATCGCGGTGGTGATGCCGGTCAGCGCGGTGATGAACGGCGGGACGGGCCCGCCCGGGTCGACCAGGGTGCCGAGCTCGCCGAGCTCCTCGCCCGCGCGCACCTTCACCGCGCCGATCTCGGTGATGGCCGAGTCGGCGACCGACCCGCCGGTGGTCTCCAGGTCGACCACCACGAAGGTGACGCCGGAAAGGGGGGTGCCGAGGTCGTCCAGCGTTCCCTGGACGCCGCCCGCGGGGACTCCGGCGCCCTGGACACCGTGCGCAGCCGTCATGTGCGCGACCGTAGAGGACCCCACCGACAGAAGCCGCGACCGCTAGGGTTGTGGGGCGCCGGAGGGTCCCGCCGGGCCGGGGGGTCGCGGGACCGGCACGGGGGGCCGCGCGCGCTCGTCCGTTGACGCGTCCGCCCTGGTTAGTGCGCGGACGGCACGGGAAGACACAGCCCACCGGCGGCGAAAGCCCGGAAGGAGCGGGATCATCGACAGCGGCCCCGAAGCGACCCCCGGCGGCGAGGCCCCCGTGCGGCGCGCCGAGCACGAGCGAGCCCCGGCGGAGGCGCGGCCGACCGGACGGGCGGACGATTCGCGCGCCCCGGGCGGCGAACGCCTCGGCGGGCCGCTGCCCGAGGCCGTCCGGCAGTCGGTGGTGGAGGTCGCCGCCGACGTGATCGGCGGGCTCCCGGCCGACGACGTCCCCGCGCCGCTGCGCCCGTTCGCGCGGTTCGAGCGGCGCAAGCGCGCGAAGCTCGCGGGCCAGCACATCGCGGCGGCCCTGGAGAAGGACGCGGCGTTCCGCGGCCGCGTCGCCGAGCCGCTGCGCCGGTCGCAGGCCGCGCTGGTGGAGGCCGTCGAGGGCGGGGACGTGCCGCCCGCCGCCGACCCGGTCCGGGTCGCCGCGCTCGCCTACCTGCTGCGCCCCAGCGGCTGGACGGGGCTCGTCGAATCCGCGCGGGCCGAGCTGGAACGCTCCGCCTCGGCCTCCGAGGAGGAGGCCGCCGAGCGCCGCGTCGCCGCGCTGAAGGAGGAGCTCGCCGCCGCCCGCGCGGGCCGCTCCGCCGACGCCGACCGGCTGCGCGCCGAGCTGCGCGACGCGAAGGCCGAGGTGGCCGAGCTGCGCCGCAAGCTGCACGACGCGCGCACCCGGTTCCGGGCGGCCGAGGAGCGCGCGGCCGCGGTCGCCGCGGAGGCCGAGCGCAAGCTCGCCGAGGCGCGCGAGTCGACCGCGGCGGCCGAGAAGGAGCTGCGCAAGCTGCGCGCCCGCGCCGCGCAGGCCGAGGCCGCCGCCGAGGCGGCGAAGCGGGCGGCGCGGGAGGGCCGCAACGTCGACGACGTCCGGCTGAGGATGCTACTCGACACGCTGGTGGACGCGGCCCAGGGCGTCCGGCGGGAGCTGGCGCTGCCGTCCACGATCGACCGTCCGGCCGACGTGGTCGGCGGCCTCGAACCGGACCGGCAGGCCCACCGCGCGCTGCCGGGCCGCGCGCTGTCCGACGGCGACCCCCAGTTGCTCGACCGCCTGCTGACCCTCCCCCGGGTGCACCTCGTCGTGGACGGCTACAACGTCACCAAGACCGGGTACGGGGAGCTGCCGCTGGCCGACCAGCGGTCCCGGCTGCTGTCCGGGCTCGGCGGCCTCGCCGCGCAGACCCGCGCCGAGGTGACGTGCGTGTTCGACGGCGCCGAGCTGGACGCGCCGGTCGCGATCGCGGCGCCGCGCGGCGTCCGGGTGCTGTTCAGCCGCCCGGGCCAGACCGCGGACGAGCTGATCGGCGACCTCGTGCGGGCGGAGCCGCCGGGACGGGCCGTGGTGGTGGTGTCGTCCGACCGGGAGGTCGCGGACGCCGCCCGCCGGGCCGGGGCGCGGCCGTGCCCGTCCACGTTGCTGCTGCGCCGCCTCGGCCGCTCCTAGGGCCGCCGCGCCGCGACACGGGACGAGCCGCACCGGACCGTCCATAAGGTGCCCATAAGGCTGTGATAAGGGATGCTTCGCCCTTCGTGATCATGAGGTCACAAATAGTGGACGATCTGCGCAAATGTCAATTGAACTGCGACGAATCGGTTGTGACGGTTGTTGCCCCTCGCTAATGTCGTCCGCTGACGTCGTGGACGAGAGGGGCGAAACCGATCGTGGCCAATGAACTCATCGGGGCACCGGCGCACCGGCGTGACCGGAGCGGGGGCACGGCGAGCAGGAGCACATCCCGCCGCTTGGCGGCGGTGGTCTGCCTGACCGTGACCGCCTCCCTGGCCTACCCCCCGGTGCTGGCGCACGCCGAGCCCAAGCCGACCAGGGCGCAGGTGCAGAAGAAGCTCGACCGGCTCAACGAGCAGATGGACCACAAGGTCGAGCAGTACAACCAGCTCAACGAGAAGCTGAAGATCGCCAAGAAGAAGTACGACGGCGCGAGGAAGTCGAGCGCGCAGGAGCAGGCGGCGTTCGAGGAGCAGCGCTCCAAGATCGCCCAGATGGCGGCCACCGCCTACAAGAACGGCGACTCGGCCGACGTGACCGGCTTCGTCGGGAGCAAGGACCCGCAGGCCATCCTCGACCAGGCGGCCGTCTTCTCGCACCTGTCGCACGAGCGCAACTCGCAGCTCACCCAGTTCCTCGCCACCGCGCAGCGGCTCCGCCGCGAGGAGGCGCAGGCCAAGACCGCGTACGACGACGTGAAGGCCAAGAACAAGGAGCTGCAGGACCAGAAGCGCAAGCTCCAGCTCGAGGTCGACAAGCAGAAGAAGCTGCTGGCGAAGCTCGGCGGCGGGTCGTCGTCCGGCGGAGGCGGCGGCGTCGGCGGCACCTACACCGGCCCGGCCAGCGGCCCGGCGCGGCTGGCGCTCCAGTTCGCCTACGCGCAGCAGCGCAAGCCGTACGCCTGGGGCGCGACGGGGCCGAACTCCTACGACTGCTCCGGCCTCACCATGAAGGCGTGGGCGGCGGCGGGCGTCAACATCACCCGCACCACCAACTCCCAGTGGGCCGCCACGAAGCGGGTCGCGAAGTCCGACCTCCAGCCGGGCGACCTCGTGTTCTTCAGCGGGCTCAGCCACGTCGGCATGTACGTCGGCAACGGCCAGATGATCCACGCCCCGAGCACCGGCAAGGTCGTGACGGTCGTGAGCATCAACTCCAGCTACTACGCGAGCAACTACTACGGCGCCGGGCGCCCCTGACGCGCGCGCGACGCCCTTCGCAGGGCGACTTCCACAACGGACCAGGTCTGACCTGGTCCGTTGTTGATTTTGTGGGGGTTTGCCTTCTCTTGGGGCTTTGGTACCTTGTACCCCATTCACGGCGCCCGCCAGGCGCCATGGACCCGCGACGCCCACCAGGCGCCGCGGCCGCACGCGGCGCTTCCGGCCGCGTGCCGGCGGTGCGAGCCACGCGCCGCCTCCCCCCGGCGGCGCGCTCCACGCGCCGTCCGCGCGGCGCCCGCACGGCGCCGCACCGGTCTGCACAGACCGCGCCCCCCACCCGCCGCACGCGCGCCTCACGCGAGCATGGCGCTGAGCGCGCCGCCCGCGGCGGACCCGAGGGGTCGGGCGAGGACGGTCCCCGGCGACGGGCCGCCGTCCGCCCACCATCAGGCGCCGCTCGTTCGCACGCGGGAGACAGGTCCCGCGCCGGGCCCCATCTCGCCCCCAGGATCGCAGCGGCAGCGCCGAGTCCGCCCAGCGCGGAACCGGGGACCCACGTCCGCCGGAGTCCGGGACACCCTCCCGGACGGGCATTCCGGCACCGGGGTGAATCGGCGGCCCTCTCCCGCACGTCGGTGAGAGTCCGCCGTAGGGCCACTTCCACGCCCGAACCCGTCAGCTAACCCGGTAGGCGTCTTGGAAGAAGAGGAGTGAGACCCGCAGCGTCACCTGGGGCGTGGCCGCCTCCGCGCGGCCGCGCCCTCCCTTTCCCCTGCCCTCCTTTTTTTCTGCCCTCTCGCTGTGACCATCCCCGTGCTCCGCGCTGGCGCCCCCGCTCGCCCGGAGTCCCCCGTCCGCGCCCGCGCGCCGCCGATCCGGGCGGCCGACCAGGCGGACGGACCGGAAGCCGAGGAGATCCCCCCGTGCCAGGCGCGCACCGCAAGAAGACCTCCGGACGGCACCGCAAGCCGTCCCCCCTCTCCCTGACCTGGCGGACGACCGGCGGCGTGATCGCCGGCGCCGCCGTGCTCGGCGCCGCCGCGGCGACCGCGCAGGCGTCCGTCCTGACGTCCGGCGACGCGGCCCCGGCGAGCGCCACCGCCGCCGCCGTGAGCGGCCGGAAGGACGTGCGGACGGCGTCGTCCGAGACGTCCCGGCCGTCGTCCAGGGCCACCAAGAAGGAACGTTCCAAGACGCAGCCCGAAGCGTCGTCGAGCAACCGTCCGCGGCTGGACGAGCCGGAGCCGCAGGCATCCGAGAAGACGCCGGAGCCGGAGCGGCCGACGGCGGCCGAGGCCATCGCGCTCGCCCGCTCGCAGGTCGGCGTCGCCGAGGACGCGGGCGGCGAGACCAAGTTCCAGAAGTGGTACATGGGCACGTCCCGCGCGCAGGAGACGCTCGCCCGCGACGGCGGCTCCCTCGACGGCTACGGCGACGCGAACTGGTGCGACATGTTCATCTCCTGGGTCGGCGAGCGGCTCGGCTTCACCGCCGGGATGGGCAGCGACGCCTGGACCGTCGCCCACGCCCGCTGGTTCCAGCAGAACGGCCGGTGGGGCACCACGCCCCGGCCGGGCGCGATCGTCTTCTACGCCTGGAGCGGCGGCAAGGACAGCTCCGACATCCGGCACGTCGGCATGGTGATCAAGAAGGTGGACGACACCACGATCGAGGCCGTCGAGGGGAACACCGGCAACGCCGTCCGGGTGAAGACGCGCTCGGCCGACGACATCGTCGGCTACGGATACCCCGACTACCGGTCATGACCGCGCCCTCCCGGCCCGCCGCTGCATAGGATCTCGCGCATGGAGGACGGACCCGGCCCCGGCGGCGGCCCCGTGCCGCGCCGCCGGGCGCTCGCGCTGGGCGCGGGCGGGGCCGCCGCGCTGCTCGCGGGCGGCGGGGGCGTGCTCGGCTTCCGCTCCGGCCGGCACGCGGCGCCGCGCGCCCACGCCGACGGCGCGGCCCGCTCGTTCGCCCCGGCCGACGCGGCGGCCGTCCTCGCGGGCCGCGCCGCCGCCGTGCGGAGCGGCGACCGGACGGCCTTCATGGCGACGGTCGCGTCCGCGCCCGCCGCGTTCCAGGACGTCCAGTCCCGCATGTACGGCAACCTGCGCAAGCTCCCCCTGGACGGCTGGCGCGAGCGCGTCGCCGGCGTCGAGGCGGTGGACGACGCGGCGGGCGTCGCGGTCGTCCGCGTCGAGGTCCGGTACCGGCTGCGCGGCTTCGACCGCGGCGACGTCGCCCGCACCCGCCACCTGTCGCTCGCCCCGCGCCCCGGCGGCTGGACGGTCGTCGGCGACGGCTCGTCCCGCGGGTTCCGCGACGACGCCGAGATCTGGGACGGCGGCCCCCTCACGGTCGTCAGGGGCCGCGCGTCGCTCGTGGTGGGCGACGCGACCGGGCTCGCCGACATCGCCCGCCGCCTCGACGCCGCCGTCCCGGTGGTGAGCGACGTCGTCGGCAAGGACTGGGCGCAGCGGGTCGTCGCGCTGGCCCCGGCGGACGCGGCGCTCGCGTCCGCGCTGGCCGGGCCCGGGCAGAGCCTCGGCCAGATCGCGGCGCTCGCGACGGCCGCGCCGTCCCCGGACGGCGGGCGCGGCGAGGACCGGGTCGTCATCTCCCCCGGCACGTTCGCCCGCCTCAACAAGCTCGGCCGCGGCGTCGTGCTCACCCACGAGCTGACCCACGTCGCCACCGGCGGCGCCAGCGACCGCACGACCCCGCTGTGGCTGATCGAGGGCTTCGCCGACTACGTCGGCTACCGGGACGCGAAGATCGGCGTCCGCGCGGCGGCGGGCGAGCTGCGCCGCGACGTCGCCGCCGGGCGCGTCCCGGCGGCGCTGCCCGCCGCCGCCGCGTTCGCCGGGGGCTCCGCGCGCCTCTCCCAGGCGTACCAGGAGTCCTGGCTCGCCTGCCGGATGATCGCGGACCGGTACGGTGAGGGCACGCTCGCACAGCTCTACCGGACGGCCGGGCGCGTCCCGGAGGCGACCGCGCTGCGCGACGTGCTGGGCCTCGACCGGGCCCGGTTCACCGCCCTGTGGCGCGACTATCTGAAGAGGGAGCTCACATGAGCGAGGAGGTGGACGAGGGGCGGGCCGTCGCCGCCGACCCGGACCGCTCCGGCGGCACGCGGACCCCCCGGCTCGCCGCCGCGATCGCCGCGGCCGTGCTGTTCGCCGCGCTCGCGACCGTCCTCGCGCTGACCACGCCGTGGCACCCGCTGCCGGGCGGTGTCCCCGGCGGGCATGCGCGGCCGGACCCGGCGCTCGACTTCTCCCCCGCCGAGATCGCCCGCTCCAGGTCGTTCGACTCGGCCCTCAACCCGCCCGCCTACGCGGGGCTCGCCGCCGGGCTCGTGCTGGTCCTCGTGCTCGGCCTCACCCCGCTCGGCGCGCGCTTCATCGGCTGGGTCACCGCCCGCACCCGCCGATGGCCCCTCCGCGTCGCCGTCGCCGCCGTCGCGCTGACGACGCTGCTGCGCGTGGCCGGGCTCCCGTTCCACATCTGGAGCGAGTCGGTGCTGCGCCGGTACGGGCTGTCCACGCAGAGCTGGCCCTCGTGGCTCGTCGACCAGCTCAAGTCCCTCGCCGTCACGTGGGTCATCTACACGATCGTCCTGCTCCTGCTGTACGCGGTGACGCGCCGCTTCCCCCGCTACTGGTGGACAGGCGCCGCCGCGGGCGCCTTCCTGCTGGTCGTCCTCGTGTCGTTCATCTACCCGATCGCCGTCGAGCCGGTGTTCAACAAGTTCCACCCGCTGCCGCGGGGGCAGCTGCGCACCGACCTGCTCGCGATGGCGAAGCGGGACGGCGTGCCCGTCGAGGACGTCCTCGTCGCCGACGCCTCCCGCCGGACGACGTCGCTGAACGCCTACGTGTCCGGGTTCGGGTCGACGCGCCGGATCGTCCTGTACGACACGCTGCTGAAGTCGCCGCGCCCGCAGATCGAGTCGATCGTCGGGCACGAGCTCGGCCACGCCAAGCGCGACGACGTCCTGTGGGGGACGCTCGTCGGCGCGCTCGGCGTGTCCGGGGCCGTGTGCCTGCTCTACCTCCTGACGACCTCTCCGCGCCTCCTGAGGCGCGCCGGGGTCGCCCCGGAGCCGGGCCCCGGCCCGCGCACCGGCGCGCGCGCCGGCGGGGCGGCCGACCCGCGGTCCATCGCGCTCGTCCTCGCGCTGGTGGCGGCGGGGACGCAGCTCGGCGCGCCCGTCCAGAACCTCGTCAGCCGGCGGATCGAGGCGCGGGCGGACGCGCACGCCCTCGGCCTCACCCGCGACCCGTCGACGTTCGTGTCGATGCAGCACGCGCTGTCGGTGCGCAACATCTCCGACCTCAGCCCGGACGCCATGGAGTACCTGCTGTGGATGACCCATCCCTCGGGCCCCGACAGGATCGCCATGGCCCGCGACTGGGCGCGCATGCACCGCGTCCCGGAACCGGCGCCACTGCGCCCGCCGCCGGGCTAGGCCGGGCCGCTCGACGGGCCGCTCGACGGGCCGCCCGGCGGCCCTGGGACGTCAGTTGCCCTCGGCCCGCTGCTTCTCGGCCTGCTTCGTCGCGTCCCGCTCCCGCTGCTGCTTCTGCGCGGACAGGGTCGCGGCGTCCAGATGCGGGGCCGTGGAGACCGAGCGTCCCATGGCGCTGCCCTTCACCCACTCGTTCCAGCCGATCTGCCAGTAGCCCCAGCCGTTCTCCGGTTCGAGCTCGCGGCTCGTCCCCGTCACCGTCACCGGGTCGCCGCGCTGGGACATCTTGTAGAACCACGCGGCGTTGGACGGGCTGATGTTGATGCACCCGTGGCTGACGTTCTCGCTGCCCTGGGCCCCCACCGACCACGGCGCGCTGTGCACGTACTCGCCGCTGTCGGAGATCTGCACCGCCTTGTACACGGTCAGGCTGTAGTACCCGGCGCTCCCCGGCCCGACGCCCATCCAGCCGGACGTCATGACGGTCGGGTCCTGCTTGTCCATCGTCAGGTGGACGCCGTTGGTGGTGGTGAACATCCGGGCCCCGCCCCGGCCCATGCTCGTCGGAATGGTGCGGGCCTTCCTTCCGTTGATCTTCACCACCATCTTGTGGCTGTCCTCGCCCGCCGTGGAGACGTGCGAGTCGCCGATCTTGAACCCGAGCGCGGTGTTCTTTCCGCCGTACACGTCCCCGCCGGTCCTGACGCCGCTGAGATGGGCCTGGAACGTCACGTTGGTCTGCGCGGGCCAGTACTGCCTCGGCCGGAACACGACCTCCTTGTCGCCGAACCAGCGCCAGGCGCCCTCGACGGTCTTGTCCGAGCGCACCTCCAGCGCCTGCTCGACGGCCCTGCGGTCCTGCACCGCGCGGTTGAAGTGCACGATGATCGGCATGCCGACCCCGACGGTCTCCCTGCTGAACGGCGCCTCGATCTTCACGGCGTTCGTCTGCGCCACCTTCGCGGTGGTGAAGCGGTCGGTGACGGTCCTGGTCCGGCCGTCCTTGCCGATCGCCGTGGCGTCGACCGTGTAGGTCGCGCCCGGCTCCAGCGTCCAGCGGGAACGCCACCGCGTCCGGTCGGCGTTCAGGTCGCCCTCCATGGGCGCCGCGCCGCCCGACACGGTCACGTTCTCGATCGTCCCCTGGTGCGCGTGGACGGCGATGGGGCTGTCCGGCCGCAGCGCCGCCCCGCCCCCGCCGCCCGCGGGCGACAACGTCAACTGCACGGCGTCCGCGCCGTCCGGCCCGCCCGAGCAGGCCGCCGCCCCGGCCGCCAGCACCGCCATCGCGCTCGCCCCGGCGAGCACCGCGACGGCCCGCCGTCCCCGGTCTCCCGGTCCTGAGCCACTCACCCGCATGTGGTCCCCCCGGTCGTCCACCTGGGCGATCGGTCCGCCTGCCAGCCCGGTCGCTGGGAACGGCGCCCAGTATGTGAAAAGGCCGGTACCCGCTAAAAAGCGGACACCGGCCCTCGATGGGGTTCTTTTACCGATCAGTGAACCATTCTCATCCGGCCGCCCCCAAACCCGGTCATCTCCGGGCCTTACACGGGGGAATGGGAAGGACGAAATGGACTCAGTGCGCGAAATGGCCCCGGTAGTACTCGAAGACGAGACCGATCGTCGACAGCAGCGCCGCGGCGACTCCGAGGATCACCAGCCACCAGCCGAACACGATGCCGAGCGCCACCGCCGCCGCCGACAGCCCGACGAACAGCGGCCACCAGCTGTGCGGGCTGAAGAAGCCCAGCTCGCCCGCCGCGTCCGCGATGTCGCCCTCGGGGTCGTCCTCGTAGAGGGGGCCGCCGTTGGCGCGTTCGAGCCGCCGGACGGTGAAGTGCACGTAGAACCCGATGAGCCCGGCGAGCCCGACCGCGAGGGCCAGCGCCGTCGTGCCCGTCCAGTCCTTCGACCAGAGCCAGTACACGACGTCGGTGGCGAGGAAGAACAGCGCGGACCCGTAGAACATGAACGCCTGGACGCGCATCGCCTACTCCCCCTTCGTCCCGGCCAGCTCGCCCTGCGCGCCCACGTGCGGGTGGTGCAGGTCGAACGCGGGCCGCTCGGAACGGATCTTCGGAATCGAGTTGAAGTTGTGCCGCGGCGGCGGGCACGACGTCGCCCACTCCAGCGAGGCGCCGTAGCCCCACGGGTCGTCGACCTCGACCCGCTTGCCGCGCTTCCACGTGATGTACACGTTGTAGAAGAACGGCAGCAGGGACGCGCCGAGGATGAACGAGAAGATGCTCGACACCTCGTTCAGCCCGTGGAACTCGCTGGCGTAGTCGGCGTACCGGCGCGGCATGCCCGCCGCGCCCAGCCAGTGCTGGACGAGGAACGTGCCGTGGAAGCCGATGAACAGCAGCCAGAAGTGGACCTTGCCGAGGGTGTCGTTCAGCATCTTGCCGGTCCACTTCGGCCACCAGAAGTAGAAGCCCGCGAACATCGCGAACACCACGGTGCCGAACACGACGTAGTGGAAGTGCGCCACCACGAAGTAGGAGTCGGAGAGCTGGAAGTCCATCGGCGGCGAGGCCAGGATGACGCCGGTGAGGCCGCCGAACAGGAACGTCACCAGGAAGCCCAGCGACCACAGCATCGGCGACTCGAAGGTCAACTGCCCTCGCCAGATCGTCCCCACCCAGTTGAAGAACTTCACCCCCGTGGGCACGGCGATGAGGAACGTCATGAAGGAGAAGAACGGCAGCAGCACCTGGCCGGTGACGAACATGTGGTGCGCCCACACCGTGATGGACAGGCCCGCGATGCTGATGGTCGCGAACACCAGGCCGATGTAGCCGAACACGGGCTTGCGGCTGAACACCGGGAGGATCTCGGTCACGATGCCGAAGAAGGGCAACGCGATGATGTAGACCTCCGGATGCCCGAAGAACCAGAACAGGTGCTGCCAGAGCAGCGCGCCTCCGTGCGCGGAGTCGAAGATGTGCGCGCCGAGCTTGCGGTCGGCCTCCAGCGCCAGCAGCGCGGCGGCGAGGACCGGGAACGCGATCAGCACGAGGATGGACGTCAGCAGGACGTTCCACGTGAAGATCGGCATCCGGAACATCGTCATGCCCGGCGCCCGCATGCACAGGATCGTGGTGATGAAGTTGACGGCGCCCATGATGGTGCCGAACCCGGACATCGCGAGGCCCATGACCCACATGTCGCCGCCGATGCCCGGCGAGCGGACCGCGTCCGACAGCGGGGCGTAGGCGAACCAGCCGAAGCTGGCCGCGCCGCCCGGCGTCAGGAAGCCCGCGATGACGATGAGGCTGCCGAACAGGAACAGCCAGTACGCCAGCATGTTCAGCCGCGGGAACGCCACGTCGGGCGCGCCGATCTGCAGCGGCATGATGACGTTGGTGAAGCCCGCGAACAGCGGCGTCGCGAACATCAGCAGCATGATCGTGCCGTGCATGGTGAACAGCTGGTTGAACTGCTCGTTGCTGACGACCTGCAGCCCCGGCTTGAACAGCTCGGCGCGCATCACGAGCGCGAGGACGCCGCCGAACAGGAACATGACGAACGACGTGATCAGGTAGAGGTAGCCGATCACCTTGTGGTCGGTGGACGAGAGCCAGGACGCGAGGATCCGGCCCTTGCTCGTCCGCGGCGCGGCGACCGACGCGCTCGGTGCGTGACCGATGGCCGTCACTGGGCACCTCCCGCGGCCAGAGCGGCCTTCGAATCGGCGATGAACTTGGCGTACTGGTCGGGGGTCACGACCTTGAGCTGGAACAGCATCCGGCTGTGGTCGACGCCGCAGAGCTCGGCGCAGCGGCCCTCATAGACGCCGGTCTTGTTCGCGGTGAACTCGAACTCGTTGGTGTAGCCCGGCATGACGTCCTTCTTGTAGATCAGCGCCGGGACCCAGAACGAGTGGATGACGTCGTTGGAGTGGAGGCGCACGCGGACCGTCTTGCCCGTGGGGATCGTCATCACCGGCTTGGCGGGGGCCGGGCCGTTCGGCGCGACCGGCTGCCCGACGACGCGCGCGGCGAGCTTCTCCTGACCCGCGGCGTCCTTCTCCTTGTAGTCGAACTGCCAGCTCCACTGGAAGCCCGTCACGTCGACGGTCACCGCGGGGTTGTCGGTGGTCTTCTCGACGAAGTTCTCGTCCCGCGCGGTGAAGTAGAACAGGACCGCGATGATGACGAACGGGACCGCCGTGTACAGGATCTCGATCGGCATGTTGTAGCGGACCTGCGGCGGCAGGTCGTTGGAGCGCTTGCGGTGGAACAGCACCGCCCAGATGATCAGGCCCCAGACGACGGCTCCGACCGCGAACGCCGCGATCCAGGAGCCCTGCCACAGGTGGAGCATGCGCTCGCCCTGCACGCTGATCGGCTCGGGCAGGCCGAGGCGGCTGCCGCTGCACGCGGTCGCGGACGACGCCAGCAGGGCCAGCGCGCCGGCGCTCTTCAATGCGCGGCGACTGCGCACAGGCGTACGCCGCTCCCTAGAGCGGGTCGGACTCACGGAATGCCTTCCCCACGGATGAAAGCCCGGGCTGCCGGGCGGAGAGATCAGTTGTCACACGTGTGGTGGACACACTAGCGCGAGGGTCGCCGCAACCCCCGATCGGGTGCCCGGTTAGTGTTTCCGCGTGGCCGAACCGAGCACGCCCGGCGCCCACCGCGACGCCGACCATCCGGGCAGCGCCCGTTTCGGCGCCTATTTCGACGCCGCCTCGACCGAGCCGCCGCACCCGGCGGCCCGCGCGGCGCTGCTGGAGGCGCTCGACGCGGGCTGGGCCGACCCGGCCCGGCTGTACGGGACGGCCCGCGGCGCCCGCGTCCTCCTCGACCGGGCCCGCGCGCGGGCGGCCGGGGTCCTCGGCGCGCGGGCGGACGAGGTGTCGTTCACCTCGTCCGGCACCCAGGCGGTGCACCTGGCGGTCCTCGGGGGGCTCCGGGCGCGCCGCCGGACCGGGCGGCATCTGGTCGTGTCGGCGGTGGAGCACTCCAGTGTCCTGCACGCGGCGGAGGCGCACGAGCGCGAGGGCGGCGAGGTGACGGTCGTCGGCGTCGACGAGACCGGCCGGGCCGACCCGGCGGAGTTCACCGCCGCGCTGCGTCCGGACACCGCGCTCGCCTGCCTCCAGTCCGCCAACCACGAGGTCGGGACCGTCCAGCCGGTCGCGGAGGTCGCGGAGGCGTGCCGCGCCGCCGGGGTCCCGCTGTTCGTGGACGCCGCGCAGTCCCTCGGCCGGGCGGACGTCCCGGACGGCTGGTCGCTGCTCGCGGGCAGCGCCCACAAGTGGGGCGGGCCCGCGGGGGTCGGGGTGCTCGCCGTCCGCAAGGGCGTCCGGTGGCGGTCGCCGCTGCCGGACGACGAGCGGGAGCGGCGCCGCGTCCCCGGGTTCGAGAACGTCCCCGCCGTCGTCGCGGCGGCCGCCGCGCTGGAGGCGTACCGGGCGGAGATGGAGGCGGAGGCGCCGCGCCTGTCCGCGCTCGTCGACCGCGTTCGCGCCGAGGTGCCCCGGACGGTCCCCGACGTCCAGGTGGTGGGAGACCCGGTGCGGAGGCTGCCGCACCTGGTCACGTTCTCGTGCCTCTACGTGGAGGGCGAGGCTCTGCTGACCGAACTGGACAGGCTGGGTTTCGCCGTTTCGTCCGGAAGCTCGTGCACGGCGGATACGCTGCGTCCCAGTCACGTGCTGGAGGCGATGGGAGTGATTACCCATGGGAACGTGCGGGTATCGCTGCCGCGTGACGTCCGCGCGGACGACGTGGACCGGTTCCTCGCCGTCCTTCCGGAGGTCGTCGCCCGGCTCCGCCGGACGACACCGAACGACCCGACGCCGAACGGCCCGACGCTGAACCCGAAGCCGGACGACCCGGCGGCGGACGGCTCGGACCCGGGCACCTTCGAGACAGGGAGGCGGTCGCGCCCATGAGGTTCAGAGGCCGCGCCAAGAACGGGGCGGCGCCCGCCGCTCCGCCGCCGCCCGTCGAAGCGTCGCCCGGCCCGCCGCCGGTGCTCGTCATCGACGCGCTGGGCCGCAAGTGCCCGATCCCGATCATCATGCTGGCGGAGCGGATCCGGGAGGTGCCGGTCGGGCAGGTCGTGGCCGTCCTCGCCGACGACGCCGCCGCCCGCACCGACGTCCCGGCCTGGTGCCGGATGAAGTCGCAGGACTTCGTCTGGGAGGAGACGCTCCAGCAGGGCGGCTGGGGCTTCCACATCCGCCGCACGTACTGAGACCCGAAGAGGAAGGGCCGCGCCGTCCGGCGCGGCCCTTCCTCATGTCACGTGGCTACGGGTTGGGGCAGGCGATGTGCGGCTCGACCTCCGCGGCGGCGGACGCGCCGTAGGCGGCGGTGAACCGGTCGAGGAACGCCCGGCGGCTCAGCGAGTACTCCTGCGGCCCGGCGGCTTCGAGCGCGTGCGCGGCGATGGCGTTGCCGACCTGGGCGGCGCGTTCGAGCGGCAGCCCCCACGCGGTGGCCGACAGGAACCCGGCGCGGAACGCGTCGCCGACGCCGGTCGGGTCGGCGACGTCGGTGACCGGGACGCAGGGGACGTGCAGCCCCGGCTCGCCCTCGCGGTCGATGACGACGCCCTTCGCGCCGAGCGTGGTGACCCGGACGCCGACGCGGGACAGGATCTCCTCGCTCGTCCAGCCGGTCTTCTCCTCGGCGAGGGCCTTCTCGTACTCGTTGCTGAACAGGTACGCGGCGCCGTCGATGAGGCGGCGGACGTCCGCGCCCTCCATCCGGGCGAGCTGCTGGGACGGGTCGGCCGCGAACGCCAGCCCGCGGCCGCGGCACTCGTCGGTGTGTCGCAGCATCGCCTCGGGGTCGTTCGGGCTGACGACGACGAGGTCGAGCCCGCCGACGCGGTCGGCGACCGGCTGCAGCTCGATCGAGCGGGCCTCGCTCATCGCGCCCGCGTAGAACGTGGCGATCTGGTTCTGGTCCTGGTCGGTGGTGCACAGGAACCGGGCGGTGTGGTGGATGTCCGACACGTGCACGGACGCCGTGTCGACCGCGTGCCGTTCGAGCCAGGAACGGTAGTCGGCGAAGTCGTCCCCGACGGAGCCGACGAGGATCGACTCCTTGCCGAGGCTCCCCATCCCGAAGCAGATGTTGGCGGCGATCCCGCCGCGGCGGATCTCCAGCTCGTCCACCAGGAAGGACAGCGACACCCGGTCCAACTGGTCGGGGAGGAACTGGTCGGTGAACTTCCCGGGGAAGGTCATCAGATGGTCGGTCGCGATGGAACCGGTCACGGCGATGCGCACGGCGTCGCTCTCCTCGTGGTGGGTCGTCGAACAGTACTGCCCATCGCACCACACGTCCCGCCCGGTGCGCAGCCCGGCACCGGAACGGGGCGGCCCGGACCCGTGGTCCGCCGCCGCCCCTCCCGAGGCCCGCCTGGTCGCCCGCCTAGTTGAAGGAGTCGCCGCAGGCGCAGGAACCCGACGCGTTCGGGTTGTCGATCGTGAAGCCCTGCTTCTCGATCGAGTCGACGAAGTCGATGGTGGCGCCGGTCAGGTACGGGGCGCTCATCCGGTCGACGCGCACGTCGAGGCCGTTGAAGTCCTGGACGACGTCGCCGTCCATCTCCCGCTCGTCGAAGAAGAGCTGGTAGATCAGGCCGGAGCAGCCGCCCGGCTGCACGGCGACACGCAGCGCAAGGTCGTCGCGGCCCTCCTGCGCGAGCAGGCCCCTGGCCTTCTCGGCGGCGGCGTCGGTGAGGACGACGCCCTGCTGCGTGGTCTCCTGCGTGGTCTCGCCTGAAACCGTCATGTGTTCAGCTCCCGGGTCTCGCTGCGCCGCACGCTGCGGCGGACTGTCGCTTGTCCTCCAGGACGTCGTCGCACGCCCCTTCCCGTAGGACAACGTACCTCGCTACAAGCCCATTCCGCTTATCGCCCGCGTCTAACGCCCTGGAACGGTGCGGTCTACGTCACACGCCGGTACGTCCGGGGATGTGCCATCATTAGTCGTCAAAGCGACGATAAGTCCTCGCCGCGAAGGGAGAGGCCGTGACCACCCCAGTGCGTGACCTTCCTCTGCTGCTGCTCGGCAGCGGATCCGACCCGGCCAGCGAGCGCGGCGTGGACTGTCCCGGCGAGCTGCCGCCCGCCTCCGACCCGGCGCTGGTGGAGCGCGCCCGCGCCGCCAAGGCGGCCCTCGGCGACCGGGTGTTCGTGCTCGGCCACCACTACCAGCGCGACGAGGTCATCCAGTTCGCGGACGTCACCGGCGACTCGTTCAAGCTCGCGCAGAAGGCAGCGGCGCGTCCCGAGGCCGACTACGTCGTGTTCTGCGGCGTGCACTTCATGGCCGAGTCCGCCGACATCCTGACCGCCGCCCACCAGCGGGTGATCCTGCCCGACCTCGGCGCGGGCTGCTCGATGGCCGACATGGCGACGTTCGACCAGGTCGAGGAGTGCTGGGACGTCCTGGAGGACGCGGGCGTCGCGGACGACGTCGTCCCCGTGACGTACATGAACTCCTCCGCCGACATCAAGGGCTTCGTCGGACGGCACGGCGGCGTGGTGTGCACCTCGTCCAACGCCAAGCGCGCTCTGGACTGGGCCTACTCCAAGGGCAAGAAGGTCCTGTTCCTGCCCGACCAGCACCTCGGGCGCAACACCGCCGTCCTGGAGATGGGCTTCTCGCTGGACGACTGCGTCGTCTACAGCCCGCACCGCCGCGACGGCGGCCTGGCGCCCGGCCAGATCCGGGACGCGAAGATGATCCTCTGGCGGGGGCACTGCTCGGTGCACGGCCGGTTCACCAAGGAGTCGGTGGACGACGTGCGGGCCCGCGTGCCCGGCGTGAACGTCCTGGTGCACCCCGAGTGCAGGCACGAGGTCGTCACGGCGGCCGACCAGATCGGATCGACCGAGTACATCATCAGGGCGATCGAGGCCGCCGAGCCCGGCTCGTCCTGGGCGATCGGGACGGAGCTGAACCTCGTCCGGCGGCTCGCCGACGCCCACCCGGACAAGAACGTGATGTTCCTCGACAAGACCGTCTGCTACTGCTCGACGATGAACCGCATCGACCTGCCGCACCTGGTCCTGTCGCTGGAGTCGCTCGCCGCCGGACGGGTCGAGAACGTCATCGAGGTGGACCCGGACACCGCCCGCCACGCCCGCGCCGCCCTCGACCAGATGCTCGCCCTCCCCTAGCCCACGGGAGTCAGAGGCCGGGGGCGTCCCAGACGGGGAACCAGCGGGCCCGGTCGGGCTCGATCGGCAGCTCGGCCTCCAGCGCGTCCCGGACGCGCGTCTCGACCGTGTTGTTGCGGCGGACCGTCCCCGGCTCGCCGGACGGGCGCGGCGCGAACGGGTAGAACGTCCCCCGGCCCGGCGTGTGGACGAGGGCGCAGCGCTGCCGGTCGCCGTCCCGCCGGAACGCGACCGCCGAGCACAGCAGGTAGGCGCCGTACCCGGCGGCGGTGAGCGTGGCGCAGACGACGTGCAGGTCGGCGACCAGGCGGTCGAGGTCGTCCGGCGGGCGGGTGACGCGCACCCAGCCCCAGCCGTGCGGGTCGGCGGTCAGGCCCGTGGCGCGGACCCCGTCCCCGGCGAGCAGCCGGGCGACGTCGCGCTGCGCGCGGCCGAAAGCGCCGAACGGACCGCCCTCCACGAGGCGGTGGCAGACGCCCGCCTCCCCGGACGGGACGAGCCCCGTCGCCGCCGCCAGCGCCGGCGCGGCGGACGGGACGCCGAACAGCCGGTCGAGGTCGGGCGGCGCGGGCGCGGGACGGCCGCGGAGCCCGGCCGGGATCCGCACGTCAGCCGCCGCTCTCGAACCGGAAGGACAGGGCCGCGAGCCGCTCCGTCCGCCGCTCCAGCGTCGGATGGCTGGACAGCAGGCCGAGCGCCCCGCCGCCGGCCGCCGCCACGCAGCGGGCGCTGACCGGGCGCAGCGCCCGCCGGTCGCCGCGGGACGCGTCCCGCATCCCCGCGTGGACCTTGCCGAGCGCGGACGCGAGGTCGGCGGGGCGCCCGGTCAGCAGCGCCCCCGTCGAGTCGGCGCACAGCTCCCGGTGCCGGGACAGCGCGAGCCCGGTCAGCGTGCCCGCGACGCCCAGCGCGGTCGCGGCGACGCCGAGCGGCAGCAGGAGAACCCCGAGGAACAGGGCGGCGGCGCGGTCGGCGCCGCGCCTGCCGCGTCCGGTGAGGAGGCCCGTCCACCAGCGCAGGAACAGGCCCGCGCACATGCCGGGGAAGGACGCGACGGCCGTGACGAGCACGTCCCGGTTGGCGACGTGCGCGGTCTCGTGGGCGAGGACGGCGGCGACCTCGGCCGGTTCCAGCCGGGCCCGCAGCCCCTCGGTCACGCACACGACGGCCGAGCCGGGCCCCGACCCGGCGGCGAACGCGTTGGGCAGGTCCCGGCCGGAGACGGCGAGCCGCGGCTTCGGCAGCCCGGACGACATGCACAGCCGGTCGAGCACGGCGTGCAGCTCCGGCTCCTGCTGGGCCGTGACGAGCCGCGCGTCCATGGCGTACAGGGCGAGCCGGTCGGCGGCGCGCACCGAGCAGACCGCGACGGCCAGCGCCGCCGCCACCGCGACCGCGCCCCAGACCGGCCCGGCGAGGAACGCGGGCAGGACGGCGGCGGCGTACACGAGCGCGACAAGACCCACCGTGGCCAGCATCCGCCAGCCCAGACCCTTGTCCATGACAGGACGTTAGAACGTTCCGGGTAGGCGGTCAGCGTCTCATGACACAGACGGCCGTGACGGGATGATCACAGGCCGGGAGCGCCCCAGACGGGGAACCAGCGGCCGAGGTCGTCCTCGAAGGGCAGGTCGGCGCCGACCGCGCCGCGCACCTGCAGTTCGAGCGCGTTGTCGCGCTTCTCCCCCGGCAGCGGCGCGAACGGGTAGAACGTGCCGCGCTTGTAGAGGTAGACGAGCGCGAGCCGCTGCCCGTCGGGCCCGCGGAACCCGGCGAGCGAGCAGAGCAGGTGCGGGCCGAACCCGCCGGACTCCAGCGTCGAGTTCACCGCGTGCAGGTCGGTGACGAGGTCGGGCAGCTCCTCCGGGCTGTGCGTCGCGAGCAGCCACGTGTAGCCGTACTTGTCGTTGCTGATCTCGACCTTGGGGCCCTCGTCGGCGTCCAGCAGCTCCTGGACGTCGCGCTGCAGCCGCGCGAACGCGCCGCCCTCCGCCGCGCGGAAGCACACCGAGCCCTGCCCGGTGGGCTTGAAGCCCGTCCCGGCCTCCAGCGTGATCGCGGCCGACGACAGCCCGAACAACCGGTCGAGGTCGGGCTTGGCGGGCTTGGACCGGCCGAGGAGGGTGTCGAGGAAACCCACGGGTCAGACTCCCCTGCTGAGCTCGGCGGAGATCTTCGAGAGCTGCGCGAGCCGCTTGTCGAGCGTCGGGTGCGTGGAGAACAGCGACGAGACGCTGAAGCCCCTGCCGAGCGCCGGAGTGAAGAAGAAGGCGTTGAACGCCTGCGCGGACCGCAGGTCGTTGGTCGGGATCCGGGCGATCTCGCCGGTGACCTTCGTCAGCGCGCTGGCGAGCGCGGACGGGCGTCCGGTGAGCAGCGCGGCGGCCCGGTCGGCGGACAGCTCGCGGTACCGCGACAGCGCGCGGGTGAGCAGGAAGCTGACCGCGTAGGCGAGCGCGCTCGCCGCGACCACGGCGAGCAGGATCAGCCCGGTGTTCTGGTCGTTGCTGCGGCGGCTGAACCCGCCCCACAGCCCCATCTGCAGGCCGAACCGGGTGATGAGGCCCGCGCAGATGCCGAGGAACGACGCGATCGTCATGACCGCGACGTCCTTGTGCGCGACGTGCGCCATCTCGTGCGCGAGGACGCCCTCCAGCTCGACGGGGTCGAGCCTGCGAAGCAGCCCCGTGGTGACGCAGACGACGGC
Source organism: Actinomadura decatromicini (assembly GCF_008121305.1). NCBI lineage: Bacteria > Bacillati > Actinomycetota > Actinomycetes > Streptosporangiales > Thermomonosporaceae > Actinomadura > Actinomadura decatromicini. The sequence goes on from NZ_VSRQ01000004.1 coordinate 369,129, forward strand.
CTTCTTCTGGTTGCGCCCGGTGGCGAACGCGTTCGGCACGTCGGTGTCGGCGATCGCGACCCGCGGCTTCGGGGCGTCCGACATCGCGCAGATGCGGTCGATGACGCCGTGCAGCTCGGGCGCCTCGTCCGGGGTGACGACCCGGCCGTGCATGGCGAAGAGCGTCATCCGGTCGGAGAAGAAGTACTGGGCCAGAAGGAAGACGACCGCGATGGCCAACGCGACGAAGGCCCACTGCGGCACGAAGACGAAGAACGCCCCCACGAAGACGACGTAGACCAGCCCCAGCAGGAACATTGTCACGAGCATCCGCGAGGTCAGCCCCCGGTCGGAGGCATAGCGCGTCCTGGCCATGCGGCCACCCCCTGTACTTGCCCGACACCGTGTTCACCTGTCATAACGACCTGGACCCGGTTTTTGTGCCTGGCCGTCCGGTCGCGGCCCTGCCGCCGGGTCGGGTGGGTCCGGTCGGCGGCGCTCAGTCGGGGATCAGCCCTTCGTCGCCCAGCATGGCGCGGACCTCGTCGATGTGCGCGTCGGCGGGCGGCAGGATCAGCTCCGACGGCGCCAGGCTGTCGGCCGGCAGCGGCCTGCCCACCTTGCGGACGTTCTCCAGCAGCGCGTGCAGGGCCGCGCGGAAGGCGGTCTCGTCGCCCGACTCGATCGCCGACTCCAGCTCGGCGTCGAGCGTGTTGAGGGAGGACAGGTCGGCGTCGGCGACGTCGAGCTGCCCCTCGCCCATCAGGCGGACGATCACTGCGCACCCCCGGGGTTCTGCGGCCACTGGGCCTGCTGGGGGGAGTCCTGCTGCTGCGGGTGGGCCGTCGGCGCGCCGCCCTGGTTCAGCTCCTTCGGCGCGGGGCCCTGGCCGAGCTCGGCCTTCAAACGCTCCAGTTCCAGGTCGACGCCGGGGCCGGAGCCCATCCGGTCGAGCTCGGCCTGGATGTCGTCCTTCGGGCCGGAGAAGTCCTCAAGGGCGCCGGACGCCAGCAGCTCGTCGATCGCCCCGGCGCGGGCCTTCATCGTGTCGGTCTTCTCCTCGGCGCGCTGGATCGCGAGGCCGACGTCGCCCATCTCCTCGGAGATGCCGGAGAACGCCTCGTTGATCTTCGTCTGCGCCTCGGCGGCCGTGTAGGTCGCCTTGATCGTCTCCTTGCGGGTGCGGAAGGAGTCGACCTTGGCCTGCAGCCGCTGGGAGGCGAGCGTGAGCTTCTCCTCCTCGCCCTGGAGCTGCTGGTACTGGCCGCGCAGGTCGTTCAGCTGGCTCTCCAGCCCGGACCGCCGGGTCAGCGCCTCGCGGGCGAGGTCCTCGCGGCCCACCTGCAGCGCCTTCTTGCCCTGGTCGGTCAGCTTGGTCTGCTGCTGCTCCAGCTGGTTGATCTGGAGTTCGAGACGCTTGCGCGAGGTGGCGACGTCGGCGACACCCCGACGGACCTTCTGCAGCATCTCCAGCTGTCGCTGGTAGGAGTAATCCAACGTCTCGCGAGGATCCTCCATGCGGTCCAGGGCTTTGTTGGCCTTGGACTTGAAGATCATCGACATTCGCTTCATCACGCTCATCGCGCGGCGCCGGTCCCTTCGTGCTGTCGCCTCAGTCGTGAACTGGGCTCAATGACCACTGCTGGGGTTCTTATCACCCTACGCGTTAACGCGCGAGGCAGCCACGATGTTCGCAGCCGGTAGTCTGATCCCGTGTTCAAGCGTCGTACCCCGGAAGCCCCGGCGAATCCTCCTGAGGTAGTAAAGACGGGAGGCAAGGGACGTCCCACGCCGAAGCGTCGGGACGCCGAGAAGCTGCGCCGGCAGCCGATCACCGCGCCCCCGGCCAACCGCAAGGAGGCGTACCGGAAGGTGCGCGAGCGGCAGGCCGCCGAACGCGCCAAGACCCGCGCGGGGATGGCGAAGGGCGACGAGAAGCACCTGCTCAAGCGCGACCGGGGCCCGGTCCGCAAGCTCGCCCGCGACTACGTGGACGCGCGCCGCACGATCGGCTCGTACCTGATGTACGCGATGTTCGCGATCGTCCTGCTGAGCCTGCTGCCGATCCCGGTGGCCCGGCTGCTGGTCCTGTTCGTGCCGCCGTTCCTGCTGGTCGCGGTGTTCGTGGAGGGCATCCTGATCAGCCGGGGGATCAAGAGGCTGGCGGCCGAGCGCCACCCGGACGAGGACGCGCGCGGCGTCGGGTTGTACGCGGCGATGCGCGCCATGCAGATCAGGCGGCTCCGCGTGCCGAACCCGCAGGTCCGGGTCGGCGAGAAGGAGAAGGTCTGACCCGGCCTGCGCGCTCCCGGACGCTCGTCCGGGTGCCTGCCGCACGGGCGGCGCGGAACGCCCGGTGCGCGGCGGGCTAGGGTCGTGACCATGGAGTTCCGAAACCTGGGCCGGAGCGGTCTGAAGGTCAGCGAGATCGCGTACGGCAACTGGCTCACCCACGGCTCCCAGGTCGAGGAGGACGCGGCGCGCGCGTGCGTGCGGGCGGCCCTCGACGAGGGGATCACCACCTTCGACACCGCGGACGTGTACGCCGGCACGCGCGCCGAGGCGGTGCTCGGCCGCGCGCTGAAGGGGCAGCGCCGCGAGGGACTGGAGATCTGCACGAAGGTCTACTGGCCCACCGGTCCCGGCATGAACGACCGGGGCCTGTCGCGCAAGCACATCCTGGAGTCGATCCACGGGTCGCTGCGCCGCCTGGAGACCGACTACGTCGACCTCTACCAGGCGCACCGGTTCGACTACGAGACCCCGCTCGAAGAGACGCTGCGGGCGTTCGACGACCTCGTCCGGCAGGGCAAGGTCCTCTACATCGGCGTGTCGGAGTGGCGGGCCGAGGAGATCGAGCGCGCCCTCAAGATCGCCGACGAGCTGGGCCTCGACCGGATCGTGTCGAGCCAGCCGCAGTACTCGATGCTGTGGCGGGTGATCGAGGAGGAGGTCGTCCCGCTGTGCGAGCGGGAGGGCGTCGGGCAGATCGTCTGGTCCCCGATCGGGCAGGGCGTGCTGACCGGCAAGTACCTGCCGGGGCGGCCGCTGCCGGAGGGGTCGCGCGCCACCGACGACAAGGGCGGCGCCGACATGATCAAGCGCTACCTGAACGACGACGTGCTGACCCGGGTGCAGCGGCTCCGGCCGATCGCGGACGAGCTCGGGCTGTCGATGGCGCAGCTCGCGATCGCGTGGACGCTGCAGAACCCGAACGTGTCGGCGGCGATCGTGGGGGCGTCCCGTCCGGAGCAGGTCGCCGACAACGTCAAGGCGGCCGGGGTCAAGCTGGACGAGGACGTGCTGAAGCGCATCGACGACGTGCTCGGCGAGGTCGTCATCCGCGACCCGGCCAAGACCGGCAGCCCGCCGCGGCGCCCCTGAGCGCCCGCGCGAACGAAGACGGGGACGGGCCGCTCGGCTCGTCCCCGTCGTCGCGTACGGGCCCGTGTACGGGTCATTCAGGGTCGTGCAGGCTCATCCCGTACACGACCGACTCGCCGTCCAGCAGGGTCACCGTGTCGACGTCGTCGGCGCGCAGGCCCCGCCAGTTCTCTCCCAGCCAGCTCTCCGCGTCCGCCTGGGTGGAGAACGTCTCCTCCGACATGCCGACCGTCCGCCCGTCGGCCTTCTCCAGCCGCCAGCTCCACGCCATCGTGTTCGTCCTCCCTCGTCGCGGTGAGATTAGCCCGTCCCGCCCGGCGCGGGGATCAGGACGCGGCCTCGATGGCGCGGCGGAGGGCGTCCGCGCTCTCGGTGTCGGACGTGCTCAAGGCCCGTCCGTTCACCCGCACGCTCGGGGTGGCTTGCACGCCGGACGATATGTAGCCCTGGCTGACCGTCTTGACACTCTCCGCGTAGCGCTGGTTCTCGACGCACGCCGTGAACCCGGCGTCGGTGAGCCCGAACGGCCGGGCGTAGGCGACCAGGTCGGACGTCGCGTACCCCTGGGTCTCCAGGCTCGCCGGCTGGCGGGCGTAGAGGGCGTCCTGGTAGGAGAGCCAGCGGGCGCCGTCGCCGACGCAGCGCAGCGCCGACGCCGCCCGCAGGGAGTTGTCGTGCGCGGGCTGGTTGCCCTCGCCGAAGATGACCATCGGGTGGAAGACGACCTTGGCCCGTCCCGCCACGGCCAGCTCCTTGAGCATCGGGTCGTGCATGCGGTCGAACGCGCCGCAGTGCGGGCAGGCGAAGTCCTCGTAGATGTCGACGACGGGGGACGTCACGCCGGGCCTCGCCATGACGAGGCTCCCGTCGGCGAGCGGGGTGGCCTCCGCGCCCCCGGCGATCTGCCCGACCTGGAGCCGGACGTCGCCGCCCCCTCCGCCCCCGCCGCCCTTGTCGTCGCCGCCCTGCGCGACCAGCACCACGACTCCGACCAGGACCAGCAGCAGGACGAGCCCGCCGCCGACCAGCAGGAGCGCAAGCCCGCCGCCGCCCTTTCGCGGGGGCGGAGGGGGGCCGAACGGTCCGGGCTGCCAGCCTCCGGGCGGCGGCGGGCCGTAGGGCGGCTGCGCGCCGGGACCCGGGCCCGGAGCCGGACCGCCCGGCCACGGCGCGTTCGGGGGGTTGCCCACCGGGGCCTCCTCGGGGGGACGTCGTGAGCCTTCCAGCCGAGCGTAACCGTAGAGTTCCGGTCGAGATGGACATCGAGCTTCGCGGCGCGGCCGCGCCCGGCGGGTGGCCGGAGCCGGGGTGCCGGTGCGCGTCCTGCGGGCGGCTGCGCGCCGCCGGGACCCGGCACGGGCCGTTCGCCGCGGTCGTCGACGGCGTCCCGCTGGACGACCTGCCGCGCACGGACGTCCACGGCGGCTACGAGGTGTGCGCTCCGCGCGGCGGACGGGCCCTTGTCGCGGCCGCTCCGGGGGCGAGGCCGGAGCCGGTCAGGGGCGTCGCGTACGAGGCCGTCCTGCTGGATCTGGTGGGCTCGCCCGAGCATCTCGGCTATCTGCGCCATGTCGGAGCGGTGACGTCCAGGACGGAGATCCTGGCGGTCCACGTCGACCACCGCGTCTCCTCTCCGGCGGAGCTGGAACGCAGGACGGCCTTCTGGCGCCGTCCTGATCATGGCCCGTTCCGGACACTCCTGCTCGGCGGCACCCGGTCGGGCAAGTCGGCGGAGGCGGAACTGCGCCTGGCCGCGTGCGCGGACGTCCTCTACGTCGCCACCGGCCCGTCCGGCGACGGCGACCCGGAGTGGGCGGATCGCGTCACCGCGCACCGGCTCCGCCGTCCCGCATGGTGGCGCACCGTCGAGACGACCGATCTCGCAGGGGTGCTGGAGTCGGCGACCGGCGCGGTCTTGGTGGACGGCATCGGCACCTGGCTCGCCGCCGCGATGGACGAGGCCGGGGCATGGGAGCGCCCGTCCCTGGCCGGACCCCTCTTGGACGACCTCGTGTCCGCCTGGCGCGCGACTGAGGCGCGGGTGGTCGCGGTCAGCGAGGAGGTGGGGCTGTCGCTCGTCCCCGCGACGGCGTCCGGACGGGCGTTCGGCGACCTGCTGGGCGGGCTCAACCAGCGGCTCGCGGCCGAGTCCGAGGAGGCGGCGCTCGTCGTGGCGGGCCGCGTGCTGGAGCTCGAATGATCGCCGGGCTGCGGCTGGCGGTCACGCTCCTCACGATCGTGCCGGTCGGGCCGGGGCGGTCGGAGCCGGGCGGGGCGGGGCGGGTCGACCGGGGCGCCGCGCGCTCGGCCATGCTGCTCGCGCCCGCCGTCGGGCTGATCACCGGCGGCGCCGCCGCGCTGGTGCTCATCGCGGGCGACCTGCTGGATCTCAACGGCCTGCTCGCGGCCGCGCTGGCGGTCGCGGTGGGCGCGGCCGTGACGCGGGCCCTGCACCTGGACGGCCTGGCCGACCTCGCCGACGGCCTCGGCAGCGCCCGTCCCGCCGCCGACGCGCTGGCCATCATGAAGCGGTCCGACATCGGGCCGTTCGGCGTCGTCACGCTGCTGCTGACGCTGCTCGTCCAGGTGACGGCGCTGGCGGCGGCCCCGCATCCGGCCCTCGCCGCGATCGTCGCGGCCGTGACCGGACGCCTCGCGTTGCCGTGGGCGTGCCGCGCCGGGGTCCCGTCCGCGCGTCCCGGCGGGCTCGGCTCGCTGGTGGCGGGCACCGTGCCGGCGCGCGCGGCGGTCGCCGCCACGGCCGTCGTGCTGGCGGCGGCGGTCGCCGCCGGGACGGCCGCCGGAGGGCTGGGCGGCGCCCTGCACAGCGCGGCGGCCGTCGGCTGCGGCACGGCCGCCGCGCTGCTCCTGCTCCGCCGGGCCGTGCGCAGGCTCGGCGGCGTGACGGGCGACGTCCTCGGCGCGCTGGTCGAGGTCGCCGCCACCGCCGCGCTCATCACCCTGGCGTCACTGCCCTGACGACGCTGCCCTGACCTCGGCCGCCGCCCCGGCGTCGGCGAGCGCGTGCCGGGCGTGGGCGCGGACGTCGGCGTCCGGGTCGCTGCGGGCCCGGTCCAGCGCGGACGCCACCTCGGGGACGTCCCGGAACGCGGCGAGCGACAGCACGGCCGCCTTCCGGACGTCCAGGTGCGGGTCGTCCAGGGCCTTGGCGAGCGCGCCCGACGCGACGTCGGCGGGCGCGGCGGCGAGGCCCCGCGCGGCGCCCGCGCGGACCTGCCAGGCCGGGTCGTGCAGGGCGGCGAGGGCGGCGTCGTCCAGCGGCGGCGGGCAGCCGATCCCCGCGGCCGCCTCCAGCGCCGCCGCCCGCACCAGCGCGTCGCCGTCGGCGAGGAGGCGGCCGAGCGTCCCGGCCGCCGCCGGGTCGCCGACCGTGCCGAGGCCGTGCGCGACCGCCACCCGCACCTCCCTGGACGGGTCGTCGGCGGCCCGTCCGAGCGCGTCCGCCGCGTCGTGCGCGACGAGCCCCCGGACGGCCTGGATCCGCACCCGGTGGTCGGCGTCGTGCAGGGCGCCGCCGAAGACGTCCGGCGAGCCGAGCCGCAGGGCGCGCAGGACGTCCAGGACGGCGGCCCTGACCAGCGCGTCCCGGCTGCCGAGCGCGGGCGCGAGGCCGGCCCGCAGCGCGTCGGTCGCGGGCAGCACCTCGACCAGCTCGCGCAGCGCGGTCGCGGCGGCCCGGCGGACCGAGCCGTGCGCGTCGCCGAGCGCGGCCGCGAGGGCCCCGCCGACGCCGTCCGGCGCGACCTCGGTGAGCGTCGCGACGGCCGCGCGCCGCACCTTGGGGTCGGGATCGTCGAGGTAGGGGGCGATCGCGGCGACGCCGGGCCCGGTCTCGGCGAGCCGCTGGAGTTCGAGGAGGCGCGGCGACCGCCCGATCGGCCGCGCCTCCCCGACCGGACGCGCCGGGCCGCCCGCGCGAGCGGCGGCGGGGGCCGCGGACGGCTCCGGCGCGAGCACCACCGGTTCCCCCGGCTCGGGGACGGCGAACCCGTCGACCGGCACCAGGTACGGGGCGACCGGACGCTTGACGAACTCCATCGCCCCGTCGTCCCGGCGCCGCAGGTTCAGGTGGTACATCCAGGACGCATCGTCCCGCTCGGGCAGGTCGGCGCGGTCGTGGTAGAGCCCCCAGCGGCTCTCGGTACGGGTCAGCGACGAGCGGGCGGCCATCTCGGCGCAGTCGCGGATGAACGTGACCTCCGCGCAGCGCATCAGCTCGTGCGGAGTCCGCGCGCCCATCGCCGCGATCTCCGCCTCCATCCGCGTGAACGTCTCGACGGCGATGTCGAGCTTGGCCCGCGTCTTCGGCGGCGCGACGTAGTCGTTGACGAAGCGGCGGAGCTTGTACTCGACCTGCGGCTGCGGCGGCCCGCCCGGGTTGCGCAGCGGACGGTAGATCAGCTCGTGCGCGGCCCGGATCTGGTCCTCCGGCAGCGCCGCCCGCTCGCCCAGGTTCGCGGAGGCGTCCGCCCCCGCGAGGTCGCCGAACACGAACGCGCCGATCATGTAGTTGTGCGGGACGCACGCCAGGTCGCCCGCCGCGTACAGGCCGGGGACGGTCGTGCGCGCGTTCTCGTCCACCCACACCCCGGACGCGGAGTGCCCGCCGCACAGCCCGATCTCTGAGATGTGCATCTCCACGTCGTGGGTGCGGTAGTCGTGGCCCCGGCCCGCGTGGAACGTGCCCCTGGTCGGGCGCTCGGTGGTGTGCAGGATGCCTTCGAGGGACGTCAGCGTCTCGTCCGGCAGGTGCGTGAGCTTGAGGTAGATGGGGCCGCGCGCGGAGTCGATCTCCCGCTTGACCTCCGCCATCATCTGCCCGGACCAGTAGTCGCAGTCGACGAACCGCGTCCCCTCCGCGTTGACCTGGTAGCCGCCGAACGGGTTCGCGACGTAGGCGCAGGCGGGCCCGTTGTAGTCCTTGATGAGCGGGTTGATCTGGAAGCACTCGATGCCGCTCAGCTCGGCGCCCGCGTGGTAGGCCATGGCGTGGCCGTCGCCCGCGTTGGTGGGGTTCTCGTACGTCCCGTACAGGTAGCCGGACGCGGGCAGCCCGAGACGCCCCGACGCGCCCGTCGCGAGGATCACGGCCTTGGCCGAGACGGTCACGAACTCGCCGCTGCGGGTGTCGAAGCCGACCGCCCCTACGGCGCGTCCACCGGACGTCAGGACGCGCACCGGCATGACCCTGTTCTCGATCTGCACCTTCTCCCGGATGGACCGCTGCCGCAGCACCCGGTAGAGCACCTTTTTGACGTCCTTGCCCTCCGGCATGGGCAGGACGTACGAACCCGACCGGTGCACCCTGCGGACGGCGTACTCGCCGTGCTCGTCCTTCTCGAACTTCACGCCGTACCGTTCGAGCCGCTTCACCATCGCGAACCCGCGCGTGGCGGTCTGGTGGACGGTCCGCTGGTTCACGACGCCGTCGTTGGCGCGGGTGATCTCGGCGACGTAGTCCTCGGGCGTGGCCTTGCCGGGGATGACCGCGTTGTTCACGCCGTCCATGCCCATCGCGAGGGCCCCCGAGTGCCGGACGTGCGCCTTCTCCAGCAGCAGCACGGACGCGCCGTGCTCGGCGGCGGTGATGGCGGCCATCGTCCCGGCCGTGCCGCCGCCGACCACCAGGACGTCGCAGCTCAGCTCGCGCCGCTCCGCCACGGGCGGGATCTCCATCAGACGGCCCTGCCTTTCCGGTGGCCGCCCCCCGGACCCCCGGAGGGGCGGCGCCATGATCCTCGCTTCGCTCCGGTCATACCGCCTCCTTCAACCTGGACGCGCCGGCGCCGAGCGCGGCGAGGACCGCGTCGCGGGACGCCGGGACGGGGAACTCGGCCGCGACCCCGTCGGGGCCGAGGACGACGACGCGGTGGCCGAGCAGCAGCGCCTCGTCCACGTCGTGGGTGACGAACACGACCGTCGCGGGCGCGCCGTCGAGCACGTCCAGCAGGAGCCGCTGCATGGACGCGCGGGTCTGCGCGTCGAGGGCGCCGAACGGCTCGTCCATGAGCACGGCGCGGGGCCCGGCGGCGAGCGTCCGGGCGAGCTGGACGCGCTGCCGCATCCCGCCGGACAGCTCGCGCGGCAGCCGCCCGGCCGCGTCCGCGAGCCCGACCCGGCCGAGCCAGCTCAGCGCGGCCCGGCTGCGCTCCCTGCGCGGGACGCCGCGCAGGGCGAGCGCCAGCTCGACGTTGCGGCGCGCCGTCCGCCACGGCAGCAGGGCGTCGTCCTGGAACATCAGCGCGCGGTCGGCGGACGGCCCGGCGACCTCCGCGCCGTCCGCGAGGACGCGCCCGGACACCGGCCGCAGCAGCCCCGCGAACGCGCGCAGCAGCGTCGACTTGCCGCACCCGGACGGCCCGAGCACGACGAGGATCTCCCCCGGCGCGACGTCCAGGTCGAGCCCGGCGACGACCGACCGCCCGCCGTACCCGAGCGTGAGCCGCTCGGCCCGCAGCGTCAGCCCGCGCCGTGTTCCCTGCGAGGGGGCGACCCCCCGCGCCCTCCGGCGCGCTTCGCGACTCATGAGCGCTCCCCCTCCCGCGGCAGCCATCGGGTGAGGCGGCGGCCCGCCAGCTCCACGGACGCGGAGGTGAGCCAGCCGAGCAGCCCGATGGTCGCCATCCCGACGAGCACGCCGGGGTAGTCGACGATCGTGTACGCCTGCCAGGTCCGGTAGCCGACGCCGAAGTCGCCGGAGATCATCTCGGCGGAGATCACGCAGATCCACGCGACGCCCATCCCGATGGACAGGCCGCCGAACACGCCCGGCAGCACCCCCGGCAGGACGACCCGGGCGAGCACCCGCCACCGTCCGCCGCCGAGGGTGCGGACCGCGTCCTCCCAGACGACCGGGAGCGCCTTGACCGCGTGCCTGGTGCTGACCAGGACGGGGAAGAACGCCGCCGCGAACGTGATGAACACGATCCCCTGCTCGTTCGCGGGGAACAGCAGGATCGCGACCGGGACGAGCGCGATCGCCGGGATCGGGCGCGCCACCTCGAACAGCGGCTGCAGGACGTCCCCCACCCAGCGGGAGCGCCCGGTGGCGACGCCGAGCGCGACGCCGAGGACGGCCGCCAGCACGAACCCGGTGAGGATCCGCACGAGGCTCTGCGTGACGTCCTGCCAGTACTGCCCGTGCTCGACCTGCCTACCGAACTCGCGGACCACCTCCACCGGGCCGGGGAACCGGTCGAAGCGCACCCAGACCCGGAGGTTCGCGGCGGTCACGAGCTGCCACACGCCGAGCGCGGCCAGCAGCGACGCCGCCCGGACGGGCCACCGGTAGAGCCCGTCGCGGCGGGGGCTGGTGCGGTGCAGTCCGCTCATGCGCGCCGCACCGCCTCGGCGTACGGGACGACCTTCGCCCCCGAGTGCGCGGCCACGTACTTCTGCGCGCCCTCCGGCGTCGCGAACGGCTTGAACCGTTGCCCGCCCTTCGCGGACGGGTCCTCCACCCAGACGTCCTTGTCGGCGAACCAGCGCGTCCCGGCGGCGGCGTCGGGGATGTAGACGGCCCTGATCTGCTTGCCCTCGCCCTGCAACGCCCTGACGTTCTTCAAAAGGCACACGGGGTCGGCCACGGGACGGGTCGTGGGCTCGCCCTTCACCCACACCTCACCGGCGGTCTTGGGGTCGTCCACCTTCTTCTTGCAGACGGCGTCGTCGCCGGTGATGGCGGCCGGGTTCGCGGTGGAGGCGGACTGCTGGTCGTAGGACGGTCCGACCACTTTCCTGATGTAGGCGTCGTTGACGAAGGGGTCCACCTTGAGCGGCGTCTGGATGACACCGAGCGACTTGAGGAACGGCACGTCCTGGACGAACGCGGCCCGCAGTTCCTTCTTGATGGTGGGATCGAACGTCGCCACGCCGCCCGCGCCGTTGTAGAGGTACACGGTCTCGACGGGCAGGCCGGTCGTCGCCGCCACCGATTCCGCCGCCTGCAACGGGTGGGCGTGCAGGTAGTTCGTCGCGTCGACCTGTGCCTGCAGGAACGCCCGCAATATCTCGGGCTTCTCCTTCGCGTAGCCCTTGCGGACGACCACGCCGTGGAACGTCGGGACGTTCAGGTCGCCGCCGTCGTAGAGCAACCTGGCCTGCCCCTTGTTCACCAGGACTCCGGGCCAGGCGACGAACTGGGCGAAGGCGTCCGCGCTGCCCGCCTGGAGCGCGGACGCCCCAACGGACGGCTGCTGGTTCTCCACCTTCACGTCCTTGGACGGGTCGAGCCCGTACTTGCGGGCCGCCCGGACGAACGTCCCGTGCCCCGCCGACCCGACGCTCGCGGAGACCGTCCCGCCCTTGAGGTCGCGGAGCGTCTTCGCCTTCGAGCCGGGCGCGACGACCACGCCGTTCAGCGAGCCGCGCAGGTTGTAGCCGGTCACCGACACCCACTCGGTCTCGGCGTCGCCGCCCTGCGCCTGCGCCCGCGACCCGTTGATCAGCAGCGGGTAGTCGCCCATCGAGCCGATCTCGATCTTCCCGGCGAGCATCTGCGCGGTGATCGGCGCGCCGGTGTCGTAGTCGCGCCAGACGACGGAGTGCTTCCCGCCCGCCTCCTTCAGGCGCTTCTCGAAGTAGCCGAGCGAGCGCAGGAGGGTCCCGGCGGTGACGGTGTTGATGGTCTTGGACTGGTAGCCCACGACGATCTCCCCGGACCCGCCCCCGCCGGACGCGTTGCCCGCGACGGTGCAGCCGGCGAGCAGGGGGACGAGCGCGAGGACAAGCGGCCTTCTCATAGGGCTCATAGGGCTCATAGGGCTCATGGGGCTCATAGGGCGTCTCATCGGGGGTCCTTCAGCGCAGGAGGTACGGCATGTTCACGGTCACGGCCCCGGTCGGACAGCGGTCCGCGCACGGGCCGCAGTACCAGCACTCGTCGACGTGCATGTACGCCTTGCCGGTCTCGGGGTGGACGGCCAGCGCGTCCAGCGGGCAGACGTCGATGCACAGCGTGCAGCCGTCGATACAGAGGGCCTCGTCCACCGTCACCGGGACGTCGGCACGGTTCTCCACCAGGGACATGGGGTGCTCCAGTCAGGAAGGAGGGCGCGTCAGGGCGCGTCAGGGAAGGGGGCGGCGCAGGGTGCCGCTCATCGCGATGCGGTCGCCGCGGAACCGGATGAACTCCAGGTCGACGGGACGGCCGTCCGCGAGATGGGTGAGCCGTTCGAGCATCAGCAGGGCCGCGCCGCGCGGGGCGTCCAGGGTCGCGGCCGAGTGCGGGTCGGCGTTGACGGCCTCCAGCGTGACCTCGGCCAGCCCGAGGCGCTGCCCGGCGATCCGTTCGAGCAGGACGAAGATGTCGTTGCGCGCGAGGTCCTCGCCGAGCAGCGGTTCGCCGAGGTCGCGCGCGATGTAGGTGAGGTCGAGCGACAGGGGCAGCCCGTTCAGCCGCCGGATCCGCTCGATGTAGACGACCGGCTCGCGCGGCGGCGTCCGCAGCCGGTCCGAGATCTCCGTCGACGGCGTGATCAGCCCCGTCGTGCGGACCTCGTTCTCGACCTCGCCGTGCTCGCGCAGCGTCTCGGCGAGGCCGAGCAGCCGCTCCAGCCCGTGCGGGTACTTCGCGGCGACGGCGAGCGTGCCGACGCCGGGGCACCGCTCGACGAGGCCCTCGGCGCGCAGCAGGTCCAGCGCCTCCCGCACCGTGTTGCGGGACGTGCCGAACTCGCGGACGAGGTCGGCCTCGGCGGGCAGCGCGCCGCCCTCGAACCGGCCGTCCAGAACCTGGCGGCGGAGCACGTCCGCGACCTGCCGGGCGCGGTCCGCGCGCAGCCGCCGCGCGTCCGCCAGCGTGAGCCGCCCGGCGGCGGAGTTCGTCCTGGTCACGGCGTTAACCTACTAAATCCATCGGAATAGGTGAATAGAGTGCGCGCTCCGCCAGGGAAAACGTCCGCGGCACCCCTCGCGACCTGCGGCGGGACGCCGCGCCCCGGCCGTTCCGCCACCCCCCGGGCGCCGCCGCGCCGTCCGCCGGGCCCGCGAAGGGGCTTCGGCACGCCTTGCCGTACCCCGGGTCCAGGACGGGCAATGCTTGATCCAAAAGGGCGAAACCGGTCAACGGGAGGACTAACATCGTGCTACGTGACGAGCATCAGCCTTGACGGCGCATCCCTTGCCAGCATTGACGTCGACGCGGTAGTGATCGGGGTGGCCCCGGCCGAGCAGGGGGTCGCGCCGGCCGCGGGCGCCGCCGACCTCGACGCCGCGCTGGGCGGACGCCTCGCCGAGGCCCTCGCCGCGCTGGGCGCCGCAGGCAAGCCGGGCGAGGTCGTGAAGCTGCCCGCGCTGGGCGCCGTCGCCGCCAGGTTGATCGTCGCCGTCGGGCTGGGCGAGGACCCGTCCGCCGAGGACGTCCGCCGCGCCGCGGGCGCCGCCGTCCGCGCGCTCGCGGGCACCGGCCGGGTCGCCGTCGCGCTGCCCGCCGACTCCGCCGACGGCGTCGCGGCCGTCGCGCTCGGCGCGCTGCTCGGCGCGTACTCCTTCGACGCCTACCGCACCGGCGACAAGCACAAGAGCCCGGTCGAGGAGATCCGCCTCGCCGGTCCCGGGGCGTCCGCGTCCGGCGCCGAGGACGCCGTCGAGCGGGCCCGGGTGCTCGCCGAGTCCATCAAGCTCGTCCGCGACCTCGTCAACACGCCGCCGTCGCACCTGTCCCCCGAGGACCTCGCCGGCGAGGCCGAGCGCGTCGCCGGGGAGACCGGGCTGTCCATCGAGGTGCTGGACGAGAAGGCCCTCGTCGAGGGCGGCTACGGCGGCATCGTGGGCGTCGGGCAGGGCTCGGTCAACCCGCCGCGGCTCGTCCGGCTCGCCTACTCCCACCCGGAGGCGACGAAGACGCTCGCCCTGGTCGGCAAGGGCATCACGTTCGACTCCGGCGGCCTGTCCCTCAAGCCCGCCGACTCCATGGACTGGATGAAGTCCGACATGGGCGGCGCCGCCGCGGTGCTCGGCGCGCTCGCCGCCATCGCCCGGCTCGCGCCGAAGGTCGACGTCGTCGGCTACCTCGCGATCGCCGAGAACATGCCGAGCGGCACCGCGCAGCGCCCGTCCGACGTGCTGCGCATCTACGGCGGCAAGACCGTCGAGGTCCTCAACACCGACGCCGAGGGGCGGCTCGTCATGGCCGACGCCATCGTCCGCGCCGGCGAGGACTCCCCCGACCTGATCGTCGACGTCGCGACCCTCACCGGCGCGCAGCTCGTCGCGCTCGGCACCCGCACCGCGGGCGTGATGGCCAACGACGACGACGTCCGCGAGAGGGTCGTCGCGGCGGCGGGCCGGGCCGGGGAGGCCGCCTGGGGCATGCCGCTGCCCGCCGAGCTGCGCAAGGGCCTCGACTCCGCGGTCGCCGACATCGCGAACATGAGCGGCGAGCGCTGGGGCGGCATGCTCGTCGCCGGGACGTTCCTCAAGGAGTTCGTGCCGGACGGCGTCCGCTGGGTCCACCTCGACATCGCGGGCCCTGCGTTCAACAAGGGCGAGCCCTACGGCTACACCCCGAAGGGCGGCACCGGCGCGGCGGCCCGCACGCTCGTCGCCATCGCCGAGGACCTTGCAGAGGGCGTCCTCTAACCAGGCCGGGACGCACCGGAGGGGGCCCGCCGGAAAAGGACGGACCGGAATTCCACGGGGGGCCGCCCACCGGCCCGGACGGAGAGCAGAATAGATTTCTCATGGCGGCGGGGGCCCGGAGACGGCGCGCCCCGCCGCGCCCATGGCGCCTCGACCCACGCGGCGCCACCACCGGGAAAGGGAGCGTCCAGTGGCCAACAGCGGCCCCTTCGACATCGTCGTCCTGGGAGCCGGCAGCGGCGGATACGCGTGCGCGCTGCGCGCCGCCGAGCTCGGCAAGTCCGTCGCGCTGATCGAGCGGGACGAGTCCCTCGGCGGCACCTGCCTCAACCGCGGCTGCATCCCGACCAAGGCCCTGCTGCACGCGGCGGAGATCGCCGACCAGGCCCGCGAGGCCGCCAAGTTCGGGATCAGGGCCACGTTCGAGGGCATCGACGTGGCGGGCGTGAACGCCTACAAGGACAAGGTCGTCTCCACGACCGTCAAGGGCCTCACCGGGCTGATCAAGACCCGGGGCATCGAGGTCGTGCACGGCACCGGGCGGCTCACCGGCCCCACCACGGTCGAGGTCGTCACCGCCGACGGGCAGGCCCGCACCCTTGAGGGCGCGCACATCGTCCTCGGCACCGGCTCGCAGCCGAAGACGCTGCCCGGCCTGGAGATCGACGGCGAGCGCGTCATCTCCAGCGACCACGCGCTGCGGCTCGACCGCGTCCCCGGCTCGGTCGTGATCCTCGGCGGCGGCGTGATCGGCGTCGAGTTCGCCAGCGTGTGGCGCTCGTT
This sequence comes from Actinomadura decatromicini, assembly GCF_008121305.1. NCBI lineage: Bacteria > Bacillati > Actinomycetota > Actinomycetes > Streptosporangiales > Thermomonosporaceae > Actinomadura > Actinomadura decatromicini. Next base: position 384,876 of record NZ_VSRQ01000004.1, read on the forward strand.
CGGCGCGGACGTCACGATCGTCGAGGCGCTGCCGCACCTGCTGCCGCTGGAGGAGGAGTCCAGCTCCAAGCGGTTGGAGCGCGCCTTCCGCAAGCGCGGCATCAAGTTCGAGGTCGGCACCCGCTTCGAGGGGGCCAAGCCGACGCAGGGCGGCGTGTCCGTCACCCTCGAAGGCGGCAAGAACATCGACGCCGAGCTGCTGCTCGTCGCGGTCGGCCGCGGGCCGGTCTCCGACGGCATCGGCCTCGCCGAGGCCGGCGTCGAGACCGAGCGCGGGTTCGTCAAGGTCGACGAGTACTGCCGGACGAGCGTCCCCACGATCTCCGCCGTCGGCGACCTGATCCCGTCGCCGCAGCTCGCGCACGTCGGCTTCGCCGAGGGGATCCTCGTCGCCGAGCGGCTCGCCGGGCTCGGCCCGGCCCCGATCGACTACGACGGCGTCCCCCGCATCACCTACTCCGACCCCGAGGTGGCCTCGGTCGGCATCACGTCGGCCACGGCCCGCGAGCGCGGGTACGAGATCAAGGAGTTCACCTACGACCTCGCGGGCAACCCCAAGAGCAAGATCCTGGGGACGCAGGGCGAGGTCAAGGTGATCGCGGCCGTGGACGGCCCCGTCCTCGGCCTGCACATGGTCGGGGCGCGCGTCGGCGAGCTGATCGCCGAGGGGCAGCTCATCTACAACTGGGAGGCGCTGCCCGGCGAGGTCGCGCAGCTCATCCACCCCCACCCGACCCAGTCCGAGGCGGTCGGCGAGGCGCATCTCGCCCTCGCCGGCAAACCACTGCACGTACACGGCTGACAAGCCGCCAAGTATCTCGAAGGAGTCGCTGAGACATGCCGGTCTCCGTCACCATGCCCCAGCTCGGCGAGAGCGTCACCGAGGGCACCGTCACCCGCTGGCTCAAGAAGGAGGGCGAGCGCGTCGAGACCGACGAGCCGCTCCTCGAAGTGTCGACCGACAAGGTCGACACCGAGATCCCCTCCCCCGCCTCGGGCATCCTGACCAGCATCACCGTCGCCGAGGACGAGACCGTCGAGGTCGGCGCGGAGCTGGCCGTCATCGGCGACGAGGGCGACGCGCCGTCCGGCGGCGGCGCCCCGGCGGCGGAGGAGCAGCAGGAGGAGGAGCCCGCGCAGCAGGACCCGGCGCGGCAGGAGCAGGCCGCCGCGCCGCAGGCCGAGGCCCCGCAGGGCCCGCCGCCCGCCGCGTGGCCGCCGCCCGCCCAGCAGCAGCCGCCCGCGCCGCCGTCCCCGGCGCCCGCTCCGGCCCAGCAGGCCCAGCAGGCACCGCAGCAGGCCCAGCAGCAGGCACCGCAGCAGCCGCCCGCGGCGCCCGAGCCGGCGCCCGCGGCGCGGCAGCCCGCCGCGCCCGCGCAGCCGGAGGCGCCGTCCGGCGAGGGCCCGTACGTCACGCCGCTGGTCCGCAAGCTCGCCGCCGAGCACGACGTCGACCTGTCGTCGGTGAAGGGCACCGGCGTCGGCGGGCGGATCCGCAAGCAGGACGTCCTGGAGGCGGCCCGCGCCGCCGAGGAGGCCGCCCGGCAGCGGGCCGCCGCGCCCGCCCCCGCCCCGGCCGCGCCGGCTCCGGCGGCGGCCGCGCCGCAGGCGCCGGTCGGGCGGCACGCCGCGCCCGCCGGGGCCCCGGCCGAGCAGCTCGCGCTGCGCGGCCGGACCGAGAAGATGTCCCGGATGCGGCAGACGATCGCCCGCCGCATGGTGGAGTCGCTGCAGGTGTCCGCGCAGCTCACCACCGTCGTCGAGGCCGACATCACCAAGATCGCGCGGCTGCGGCGGCAGGCGAAGGACGACTTCGAGGCCCGCGAGGGCGTCAAGCTGTCGTTCCTGCCGTTCTTCGCGCTGGCGACCGTCGAGGCCCTCAAGGCGCACCCGAAGCTGAACGCGGTCATCAACGGCGAGACGAACGAGGTCACCTACCACGAGGTGGAGAACCTCTCCATCGCGGTGGACGTCCCCGAGCGCGGCCTGATGGTCCCCGTCGTGCACAACGCCGGGCAGCTCAACCTGGGCGGCCTCGCGCAGCGGATCGCCGACATCGCCGAGCGCACCCGCACCAACAAGGTGAGCCCGGACGAGCTCGCGGGCGGCACGTTCACGCTGACCAACACCGGCAGCCGGGGCGCGCTGTTCGACACCCCGATCCTGAACCAGCCGCAGGTCGGGATGCTCGGCACCGGCGCGGTCGTGAAGCGCCCCGCCGTCATCGACGACCCGGAGCTCGGCGAGGTCGTCGCCGTCCGGTCGATGGTGTACCTGGCGCTGACCTACGACCACCGCCTGATCGACGGCGCGGACGCGGCCCGCTTCCTCGGCACGATCAAGCACCGCCTGGAGGAGGGCAACTTCGAGGCCGAGCTCGGCCTCTGACGGCCGGGCCGACCGCTCCGGCGTCCGGCCCCGTCCGCGTCCGCGCGGGCGGGGCCGCGCCATGCCCGGCTGAGATTCTCATCGGCGGGCGGCGGCCCGCCGCCTAGGGTGGGGGGCATGAGGGTCACTGTCACGGGCTCGTCGGGTCTGCTCGGCTCGGCGCTGACGCGGTCGCTGCGCGCCGACGGCCACGAGGTCGTCCGGCTGATCCGGCGCGAGCCGGCCCGGCCGGACGAGGCGCGCTGGTCGCCAGCCGACGGCTGCGTCGAGGCGGCGGCCCTGGACGGCGCGGACGCGGTGGTGCACCTCGCGGGCGCCGGGGTCGGCGACCGCCCCTGGACGAGGGCGTACCGCCGCAAGATCAGGGAGAGCAGGCTCGACGGCACCCGCACCATCGCCGAGGCGATCGCCGCGGCGAGCGGCCGGCCGCCCGTGCTCGTCTGCGGCTCCGCGATCGGTTACTACGGCGACACCGGCGGCCGGGAGGCCGACGAGAAGTCCCCGGCCGGGCGCGGGTTCCTCGCCGCGCTCGTCCGCGACTGGGAGGCGGCGGCCGCGCCCGCGCGCGACGCGGGCGTCCGGGTCGTCCACCCGCGGACCGGCGTCGTGCTGGCCCGCGAGGGCGGCTACCTCGGCCGCACGCTCCCGCTGTTCCGGCTCGGCCTCGGCGGGCGGCTCGGCGACGGCCGCCAGTGGACGAGCTGGATCTCCCTGCCCGACCAGGTCGCGGCGCTGCGCTTCCTCATCGACACCGAGATCGCCGGGCCCGTCAACCTGACCGCGCCGAACCCCGTCACCAACGCCGAGTACACCCGCACGCTCGCCGCGCTCCTGCGCAGGCCCGCGCGGCTGCCCGTCCCGAAGGCGGCGCTGCGGGCGGCGCTGCTCGGCTTCGCCGACGAGGGCCCGCTGATCAGCCAGCGGGTGCTGCCGCGCCGCCTGCTGGACGCCGGGTTCCGGTTCGCCCATGAGGACGTCGACTCGGCCCTGCGCGCCGTCCTCTGAGTCCCAAGAATCGTCAAAGTACGGGCCGGCTCCGTTCGGTAGCCATACGGTGACAATGAGACAGATCCGCCCCCGAGGAGGATGCATGAGCACCGACGGACAGCCGCACATCCTCGCGATCGGCGGGGGGAGCTTCGTCCCGGACGGCCGGGACGGGCTCACCCCGAGTCCGCTGATCCGCTACGCCTTCGACCTCACCGGCCAGGACAGGCCGCGCGTCTGCTTCGTGACCACGGCGGTCGGCGACGGCGCCGAGTACGTCGCCCGCCTCTACGCCGGGTTCTCCTCGCTGGACGCCGAGGTCAGCCATCTCGCGCTGTTCCCGATGCCGAACGTCCCGGACGTCCGGGCGCACCTCCTCAACCAGGACCTCGTGCACGTGTCCGGCGGCAGCGTCGCGAACCTGCTCGCCCTGTGGCGGCTGCACGGGCTGGACGAGATCATGCGCGAGGCGTGGCAGGAGGGCGTCGTGCTGTCCGGGCAGAGCGCGGGCGCGCTGTGCTGGCACGCGGGCGGCACCACCGACTCGTTCGGGCCGGAGCTGCGCCCGCTGACCGACGGCCTCGCGTTCCTGCCGTACTCGTGCGGCGTGCACTACGACAGCGACCCGCAGCGGCGCCCGCTGCTCCAGCAGCTCGTGGGCGAGGGGACGCTCCCCGGCGGCTACGCGGCCGACGAGGGCGTGGCGCTGCACTACGTCGGGACCGAGTTCGTCCAGGCCGTGTCCTACCGCAAGGACGCGGGCGCCTACCGCGTCGAGCCGGACGGCCCCGGCACCGCGAAGGAGTCCCGCCTGGAGCCCCGCCTGCTCGCCTCGCTGTAGCGGGATCCGGCCGCGAGGGGCGCGGGGTCCGCCTGTAAGGCGCAAGGCTTAAGCTGGCTCATGTGAGCGATGTGGACGTACGCGAGCTGGTGGTGGTGCACGCGGGGTTCGGCGACGCCGCCGTCCCCTACGAGGACGGATGGGAGCTGCAGAGACGCACGCACGCGCTGCGCTCGGACGACGCGATCCCCGACACCGTCCTCCTGCTGGAGCACCTGCCGGTGTACACGGCGGGCAAGCGCACCGCGGCGCTGGACCGGCCGCTCAGCGACCCTGGCGCGCCCGTCGTCGACGTCGACCGCGGCGGCAAGATCACCTGGCACGGCCCGGGGCAGCTCACCGGCTACCCGATCCTGCGCCTGCCCGACCCGGTGGACGTCGTCGGCTACGTCCGGCTGCTGGAGCAGATGATGATGGACGTCTGCGCCGACCTCGGCCTGGAGACGGTCACGGTGGAGGGGCGCAGCGGCCTGTGGGTGCCCGGCTCCCCCGACCGCAAGATCGGCTCCATCGGGGTCCGGGTGTCGCGCGGCGTCACGATGCACGGGTTCATGCTGAACTGCGACAACGACATGGGCTGGTTCGACAGGATCATCCCCTGCGGGATCCGGGACGTCGGCTCCACGAACCTCAGCCTTGAACTCGGCCGGAACGTGACCGTCGCCGAGATCGTCCCGCTGGTCGAGCGCCATCTGGCCGCCGCGCTCGGCGCGGACGGCACGCTGCACCGCACCACCGCGCAGCTCGGAGCCGTCGCGGCCCCGGCCTGAGCGGGGCGCGCCCCGCCACCTGGCGCTGCGTCACCTGGCGCTGTGTCACCTGGCTTCGGGGGCCATCACCTTGTAGACGGCCTGGCCCTCGGTGGCGGCGGCCCTGAAGAAGTCCGCGAGCCCCTGGTAGGCGGGTTTGAAGTACCCGTCGCGGGCGCCGCCGTCGAGGCGGCGCGCGTCCTGGACGCCCGCCGCGTCCATCGCCGCCGGGTCGAACCGGGCGGCGAGCTCGGCGAACGGCGTCGCGGCCAGGTGGTCGGCGGCGGGCTTCACCCGGTCCGGGGCGAGGAAGATCACGTCCATGCCGAGCTCGTCGGCGCCGTCCTCGGTGAGCAGCCGGCCGCCGCACACGACGTCCGCCTCGGGCTGCCGTCCGTCCCACGGGTCGCCGGTGACGAGGTAGTGCATCGCCTGCCACGTCCAGCCGAGTTCGAACAGCGCGCCCGCGCCGCGCCGGCGCCAGTCCGCGGCGCCGAAGATGTGCCGGGCGATCCGGCCGGGTTCAGTCTCCCCCTCCAGCACCGGCGGCACCCTGAGGTACGACATTGCCAGACCCACTGGTCCTCCTGCTGCTGAACGCTGCTTGCGTGACGACAGGGAGTCACCCTAGAGAGATCCACTGTGGGAGATGACCGAAACACGCGAATCTGTCAACCGGACGGGGTACCGTCATACGTTCGATATCGCTCCGAGACGCCTTTGAGCCCCACCCAGGGCGAATGGGCGATCGGAGGGACATGCGGCGGGACGGAGCGGGCACCAGGCCAGGCGGCAGGGCGGGCACCGGGCCGGTGTGCCGGCGGCGGAGATCGCGACGTACCCTGAACGGGTGACGACGGTGACACCAGACGGCCGCAGGCTGCTGCGGGTCGAGGCCCGCAACAGCCAGACCCCGATCGAGCGCAAGCCCGAGTGGATCAAGACACGGCTGAAGATGGGCCCGCAGTACCGCGAGCTCGTCGGCCTCGTGAAGTCCGAGGGCCTGCACACGGTCTGCCAGGAGGCGGGCTGTCCCAACATCTTCGAGTGCTGGGAAGACCGCGAGGCGACGTTCCTCATCGGCGGCGACCAGTGCACCCGGCGCTGCGACTTCTGCCAGATCGACACCGGCAAGCCCGCCGAGCTCGACCGGGACGAGCCGCGCCGCGTCGCCGAGTCCGTCGCCACGATGGGCCTCAAGTACGCGACCGTCACCGGCGTCGCCCGCGACGACCTCGACGACGGCGGCGCCTGGCTGTACGCCGAGACCGTCCGGCGGATCCACGACGCCGTCCCCGGCTGCGGCGTCGAGCTGCTGATCCCCGACTTCAACGCCGTTCCGGAGCAGCTCGCCGAGGTGTTCTCGTCCCGGCCCGAGGTGCTGGCGCACAACGTGGAGACCGTCCCGCGGATCTTCAAGCGGATCCGGCCCGGGTTCCGCTATGACCGCTCCCTCGACGTCATCACCCGCGCCCGGGAGGACGGCCTCGTCACCAAGTCCAACCTGATCCTCGGCATGGGCGAGACCCGCGAGGAGGTCTCGCAGGCGCTCCGCGACCTCCACGACGCGGGCTGCGAACTGATCACGATCACGCAGTACCTGCGGCCGAGCCCGCGCCACCACCCGGTCGAGCGGTGGGTGAAGCCGGAGGAGTTCGTGGAGCTGTCCGCCGAGGCGGAGGAGATCGGCTTCGCGGGCGTCATGTCCGGGCCGCTGGTGCGGTCCAGCTACCGCGCCGGCCGCCTCTACCGGCAGGCCGTCGAGGCCCGGGGCTAGTCCGGGTCCCGCCGGGGGCTGTCGGGACGGGGGTCCGTCCGGACTATCCTGGGACTCATGTCTAAAACGCCCACGGACGGGGCCCAGGAGCGTCCGGGCCGCCTCAAGCAGATCCGCATGGTCGCGCAGGTGCTGCGGCAGGCCGACCCGAAGGCCCTGCCGATCGTGTTCGCCTCCGCGGTCGGGACGCTGGTCGTCGTCGTCCTCATCGGGCTGCTGCTCGGCCAGCTGTGGTTCTTCATCCCGCTGGGGATCCTCGCGGCCGCCGCCGTCGGCATGATCGTGTTCGGCCAGTTGGCGCAGCGGGCGCAGTACAAGGTGATCGCCGGGCAGCCGGGCGCGGCCGCCGCGATCCTGAAGAACATGCGCGGCAACTGGACGGTGACCGAGGCCGTCAGCGGCAACCGCAACCTCGACATGGTGCACCGCGCGGTGGGACGCGCCGGGGTGGTGCTCGTCTCCGAGGGCCCGCGCGGACGCGTCGGCCCGCTCCTCGGCGCGGAGAAGAAGCGCATCTCCCGCGCCGCGCAGCAGGTGCCGATCTACGACGTGCAGGTCGGGACGGACGAGGGCCAGATCCCCGTCGACAAGCTCCAGCGCCACCTGATGAAGCTGCCCCGCAACCTCACGAAGGCGCAGGTCTCCGACCTGAACGACCGGTTGCAGGCGCTGCCCAGATCGATGCAGATGCCGAAGGGCCCGATCCCCAAGGGCGCGAAGATGCCCAAGGGCCCGAAGCCCAAGATGCGCTGACGCGCACACTCCAGACAGGACGCTCGAGAAAGGCGCCCCCGGCTCGGCCGGAAGGCGCCTTTCTCGCGTTTCCTTCTCGGCGTTATGCGCGCTACAGGTTCTCGCCGTTCGGCGCGCTACAGGCTCTCGCCGTTCGCCGCGCTACAGGTTGACGACGGCGGTGTTGCTGGCGCGGTCGTGCAGGCCGCGGTAGTCGCGGTCCCAGATCAGCGCGGGGACGACGAGGACGAGCAGGAACGTCCGGGCGAGGGCCCAGCCGAGGCCGACCGGGCGCCCGTCCAGCCGGGCGACGCGGATGCCGCACAGCCGCTTGCCGATCGTCACGCCGAGGAACGCCGTCAGCAGCCACGCCTGAACGGCGAAGACGACCAGCGTCCACGTGCTGCGCTCGGCCGGATCCCAGCCGAGGGGGCGCGCCAGCAGGCTCGCCACCAGCATCGACAGGCCCCAGTCGACGAACAGCGCGACGAGCCGCCGCCCGTAGGGCGCGACGGCGCCGCTGCCGCTCTCCGGGAAGCCGATCCGCGCGCCGGGCTTGCCGAGGTCGACGCCCGCCGAGCGCACGCCGCCGAGCCACGTCTGCGTCCAGCGCGGACCGCCCTTGCCACCGCTCATGCCCCTACGCTATCCGGTCCCCCCGCGAGCCCCGACCCGGCTCCCGGACGGGGCTCGCGGGGGGTGGAACGGTCGCGGGAGTGACCCGTAACACAGCGGAAACATATGGGACACGGCCGGGAAACGGCTCCGGCGTAGCCTGCCGAGGAGCCAAGGCCGCGCCCAAGGAGGCTTGATGTTCAGCAACGCCGAAGAGGTCCTGAGCTATATCAGGAACGAAGGTGTGCGATTCGTCGACTGTCGGTTCGTGGACCTGCCGGGCAAGATGCAGCATTTCACGTTCCCCGTCGAGAGCTTCGGCGAGAGCGTCTTCACCGAGGGACTGATGTTCGACGGCTCGTCGGTCCGCGGGTTCCAGGAGATCCACGAGTCGGACATGCTCCTGCTCCCGGACCCGTCCACCGCCGTCGTCGACCCGTTCCGGCAGCACAAGACCCTGAACCTGAACTTCTTCGTCCACGACCCGCTGACCGGCGAGCCCTACAGCCGCGACCCGCGCAACGTGGCGAAGAAGGCGCAGGACTACCTCCGCGGCACCGGCATCGCCGACACCTGCTATTTCGGGCCCGAGGCCGAGTTCTACATCTTCGACGACGTCCGTTTCGAGACGAAGGCGAACGCCGGCTACTACTACCTCGACTCGGTCGAGGGCGCGTGGAACACCGGCCGTGAGGAGCCCGGCGGGAACCTCGGCGCGAAGCCCCCGTACAAGGGCGGATATTTCCCCGTCCCGCCGATGGACCATTACACCGACCTGCGCTCGGAAATGGTCGCGCAGCTCCTCGACGTCGGCATCCACGTCGAGATGCAGCACCACGAGGTCGGCACCGCGGGCCAGGCCGAGATCGACTTCCGCTTCGACACGCTGCTGAAGACCGCCGACCAGCTCCAGCTCTACAAGTACATCGTCAAGAACGTCGCGCGCGCCGCCGGGAAGACCGTCACGTTCATGCCGAAGCCCATCTTCGGCGACAACGGCTCCGGCATGCACTGCCACCAGTCCCTCTGGAAGGACGGCGCGCCCCTCTTCTACGACGAGGTCGGCTACGCGGGCCTGTCCGACAACGCGCGCTACTACATCGGCGGCCTGCTCAAGCACGCCCCGTCGCTGCTGGCGTTCACGAACCCGACGGTGAACAGCTACCACCGGCTCGTCCCCGGCTACGAGGCCCCGGTCAACCTGGTCTACTCCCAGCGCAACCGCTCCGCCTGCATCCGGATCCCGATCACCGGCTCGAACCCGAAGGCCAAGCGCGTCGAGTTCCGCGTCCCGGACCCGTCCTGCAACCCGTACCTGGCCTTCTCCGCCATGCTCATGGCCGGGCTCGACGGCATCAAGAACAAGATCGAGCCCGCCGAGCCGGTGGACAAGGACCTCTACGAGCTGCCGCCCGAGGAGGCCCGCGCGATCCCGCAGGTCCCCGGCTCGCTGCCCGAGGTCCTCGCGGCCCTGGAGTCCGACCACGACTACCTCCTCGAAGGCGGCGTGTTCACCCCGGACCTCATCGAGACCTGGATCGCGATGAAGACCGAGTTCGAGATCGACCCGATCCGCCTCCGCCCCCACCCGCACGAGTTCGAGTTGTATTACGACATCTAGCCGCCGATCACCCGACCGGCAGCCCACAGAGGCCGTCGTCCGCTCGCCCGTCCAGGGCCCGGACGACGGCCTTCCTGTTACGGACATCGCTTCCAGATGAGGTGGTAATCCGTCCGGATGCTGTTGTTGCCTTCGTCCATCGAGATGAAGCTGACCATCGACGGGTCGGAGGTCAGCGGGGCGACTCGCAGCTCGGTGCTGAGGACTGATCGGCAGGGCGCCTCCGTGCGCCGAGCATCCTTGCCTGACCGGGACACACCTCGCCGCTCGCGGGCTGGTTACCCGCACGCATCGGCGGCGGCAGGAGGCCCTCGTCGGGCGAGCGTCGCCGAGGGCCTTTGGCGTCCGCTCCGGTTCCGGCACGCCGCAGGCAACCGTTTCCATGGCTCTGACGTGCGGGAAAAGCCGCCGTGCGGGCGTTGCCCGGGACGTGGCGAAATAGGCGCTAGTCCTATTGGTCGCCGAAACTGGGCAAGGCGGGCTGATTCTGGCTAGTCCTTGGCGGCTAGCCCCCGGCACGTCGAGTCATCCCGTGGTCACAAGCTGGAATGGCCGTAAAGAGCGCTGTTCACGGATGGGTGAAGCGGAAAGACTTGTGCAAGAGACGGCTCATGGGCTCGTACCGAAGACGGCCCCCTGCGCCAACAGGGAGCCGTCCGCACGGAACCCGATCCCTTGCTGCGAGGTCGAGCCCAACATGAGCGTACGGCGGGACGAACAGGAACCGCACCCTCCATCCGATCGAAATCGGTCCCGCACAGGCGGCCGGGTGCTGCCGATCGTCGCCGTCGGTGTCCTCGCGGGCGTCGCGGTGGCGGTCATGCCGGAGCTGGCGGTGCCGATCGGGGTGGGCGTAACGGTGGTATCGCTGCTGGTCGCGATGATCCGGCCCTGACCGCGGGTCATACGGGCGCGGGAACGGCTCGGGAATTGCCGGGCACTTCTGGGGGCAAGGTCGTCGTCTTCGGCTTGAACGAAGGTGACGACCTTCCTTTATGGGTCCGCCGCGTCGCATGGGAATATTCGGTTGTGCCCGCGTGGCCGGGGCTGATCTCCTAGAGTCATCGTCCTTCCGGTGCGAGGGCCGCGGGTTACTTCTGTAAAAAGCCACCCGAGGCCGGTCGTGAACTCGGAAGGATGGCCGATCGCAGAGCGTGCCCGGTGCGAAGATGGGAGTTACTTCGGCTCAAAACCGAGAGGTCGCGGGTTCGAGTCCCGTCGCGAGCTTCGGCTCGCGTAGCTCAGATGGCAGAGCGCTTTCGTGCCTCTCGTCGACCCTGATCTCGGGCACTCCCTTCAACACAACCGAATATCGCGCCTCCCGGTGCGCAGGCGAACGGATACTTCGAGGTTCGACTCCTTGCAGGCCCCCGCATGGGCCTGTGGCCCTGATCGGCAGGGCGACTCCGTGCGCCGTCCTGATCTCGGGGGGAGCACATGCTTCGCGGGCGCCCGGTGCGAAGGCAACGGATACTTCACTGGATCCGCGGGTTGTGGGTTCGAATCCCACCGTCCCCGAAAGGGGATGTAGCTCAACACGGTAGAGCAGCGGGATAAGACACCGTCGCCGACCTCTGACCTCGGGCGTCCCGCGAAGCATGCGTAAAGGCTCCCTCCATTCTTGGAAGGGGCCTTGCCCATGGTGAAGTTCAATCGCGGACGAGTCCGCGCGGCCGTTTCCGGGCCTCTCCGTACAGAGGCGAGCCCGTCCGGGCGCACCCATGAAGGCACTCCCGGCTACGCTCGCGACACCAAGAGCGAGCTTTTCCTTCTCGCCGTCGCGAACATGGTCGGCGAAGACGCCTTTTACGAGAGCGGCAGCGACCGCGATGCCCGTTTCCGCGACCTCGTCCACCGCGTCGCCGTCGAGGACGCGGAATGGACGTCGGCGTTCCTGCCGTGGCTGCGCGACGAGGCCAACATGCGCTCGGCGTCGCTCGTCGCGGCGCTGGAGGCCGTCCGGGCGCGGCTGGACGCGGGCCTGAACGGCGGCAACCGGCAGCTCGTCGCGAGCGTCATGCGCCGCGCCGACGAGCCCGGCGAGGCGCTCGCCTACTGGACGTCCACCCACGGTCGCGCGGTGCCGAAGCCGGTCAAGCGCGGCATCGCGGACGCCGTCCAGCGGCTCTACAACGAGCGGTCCCTGCTCAAGTACGACGCGGACACGCGCGGCTTCCGGTTCGGCGACGTCGTCGACCTCGTCCACCCGGCCCCGGCGGCGGACAAGCCGTGGCAGGGCGAGCTGTTCAAGCACGCGCTCGACCGGCGGCACGGCCGCGACGAGCCGATCCCCGAGCCGCTGCGGACGCTCCGCGCCCGCGCCGAGCTGATGGCGGTCCCGGTCGGGGAGCGGCGGGCGGTGCTCGCCGCCGACGGCGCGGACCGGCTGGCCCGCGCCGGGATGACGTGGGAGGCGCTCGCCGGCTGGCTCCAGGGCCCGCTGGACTCCGCGGCGTGGGAGACGGTGATCCCGTCCATGGGCTACATGGCGCTGCTTCGCAACCTGAGGAACCTCGACGAGGCGGGGGTCTCCGACGAGGTCGCGGAGCGGGTCGCGGCGAGGCTGGCGGATCCGGATGAGGTCGCGCGGTCGCGGCAGTTCCCGTTCCGGTTCTTCTCCGCGTACCTGGCGGCGCCGTCGCTGCGCTGGGGCCACGCCCTCGACAAGGCGCTCACGGCGGCCACGGCGAACGTCCCGGCGTTCCCTGGCCGGACGCTCGTCCTCGTGGACACGTCCGCGTCGATGACGTCCCTGGGCGTCTCGAAGCGGTCGCGGATGACGTACGCGCAGATGGCGGCGCTGTTCGGGGTGACGCTCGCGGCGCGCGGCAACGACGTCGACCTGTACGGCTTCGCGGACGGGACGTTCCGCCACGCGGTCGGGTCCGGCGCGTCCGTGCTGCGCGAGGTCGGCCGGTTCGTGGAGCGGACGGGCGAGGTCGGGCACGGCACCCGCATCGCCGAGGCGGTCCGCACGACCTACGCGGGACACGACCGGGTCGTCATCCTGTCGGACATGCAGACGTTCGGCACCGCCTGGGCCGGGCCCGTCACCGGCGCCGCCCCGGCGCACGTGCCGATGTACGCGTTCAATTTCGCGGGCTACCGGCACGGCGCGATCCCGTCCGGTACGGGCGCCCGCCACGAACTGGGCGGGATGACGGACGCGGCCTTCCGCCTGATCCCACTGCTGGAGGCGGGCCGGAACGCCGACTGGCCGTGGGTCCGCTAAGTCTCCGTCCGCGCGCGACGTAACCGAGCGTCGCGCGCGGACACCGGAGGCTGCCTCCGCCAGAATGACTGAGCATGAACGCTCCTCCTGGACACTTAGCGCACTATCGCGGCCTCCTGGCCACCGGTCTGGGACGGGCCGCCTGCGTCACCTGGTGGCGCGCGGGGACGGCCGCGTCCGGCGCCGACGAGGTGGCACGCGGCTTCGGCGCCGACCCGGCCGCCGCCCGCCCCGTGGAGGCCCCCGACCTGGCAGCGCGGTCACTCCTAGTAGGGGCATTGCGGGACGGGTGGTGGCTGGCGGTGGAGCCGAACGGTTTCAGCGGCGTCCGTCCGGGGGTGCTCAGCGCGTTGACCGCCGAGGGCGGCACCGCCTACAGCGCGTACTGGAATACCGATTCAGAGTCGGAGGCGGTGCTCGCGGTAGGCGGCCGGGTCGCCGCCTCGTTCGAGCTGCTGGACGCCGACGTCGTCCTGGGCGAGAAGCCGGACCTCCTCACCCGCCACATGAGCGACCTGGATTTCGGTGCGGGCGCCGACGTCCAGGCCGCCGCTCTGCTGCTCGGCGAGAGGGTCAGCGGCCAGGGGCTTACCGCGTCCTGGCTGGACACCGTCCACACTCGCTACCCGATCGGCGAACGTCCGCCGTCCGAACCCGATCGCAGTGAGGCGGTCACCGACGTGTGCCGGACGATCATCACGACCATGGAGATCCCCGGCGACGCCACCCACGCGATGCGCCGCGCCCTGGACGCGCTACAGGGCAGCCCGTTCACCGCCGCCGAACGGGCACGGCTGATCGACGACCTGGAAGACCTCGGCCTCCGCACACGCGGCCGGGCCGCCGCCCGCGGCTCCGCGCAGGGCCCGCTCCTGGTCGCCGACACCCTCGGCTACCTGCGCGCGGACGCGGTGGACATAGTCAGAGACGCGCTGACCCGCCCGTCCGCCGAGACCTTCAAGACGATCCGCCGCCACAGCGCCCACCCCTGGCCGACCCCGGTAGCCGAGGCCCTCCGCCACATGACGTGACCCACGCGCTCGTCGCCCAAGGGCCGTTCCGGGCGCTCCGAATTGGGGTCCGGCCGGACGAATTCTAGGGCCCCAGGACCCTGACCTTCCGCATTTCCGCTGTTTAGCGTTCTGATGCGTCAGCCGTCGAATCCGGGACGGCGCGGAAAGGGTGAACGGCAAATGCAGAGGATCGCGAAGATCGTGGTGGCGGGGACCGTCGGATCGGTGGTCGCCGCCGGTGGTCTGTACGCCGGGGGCTTGGCCCTGGACAACGACCCCGCCGTAAAGGCGGGCCGAGTCGCCGACAGCTCCGAGGTGGCGTCCGCGAAAGGATCCGAACAACTCGGCGGATCCGCGGCGGCCGGCCGTAAGGCCGGCCGGCCTTGCGCGGTGAACACCAAGGTCAAGAAGGGCCAGTACGTCGGCACTTACTACTACAAACCGAACCGGTACCCGTGGCGCGCCACGGGCGAGGGCCCGGGCAACAAGCTCACGTACTCGGGGGAATCGAAGGTCACGACCAAGGCCACCGCCACTCTCGGGGCGACGGCCGAGGAGATCTCCGCCGGCGTCTCGTTCGAGGTGGGCAGGGAGGAGTCGGTCCGGATCACCTACGACGTCGCCCTCACCAAGAAGGCCTTCTACACCATCCAGGTGAATCAGGTCTTCAAGGGCTGGAAGTTCCACGTCTGGCAGGACGTCGGGGTCCTCGCGATGGGCACGCCCCATTCGGGAATCGGCCTCTACTGCAGTGTGGAGAAGCGGAACGTTTACAAGGGCGAAGCAATCGCCTACGATTTCTGGACCCTCCTCTACAAGTGCACCTACCGAGCAAAGGGCAAACAGCGAAACTGCTCCGCCTGACAGGCCGGAAATGATGACCGGATCACCTCACCGGCGGCGGAAGAGGAGGTGAGTGCGCCACCGGCGTGTCCTGGGCTTGGACGTCCGGGCGGCTCTGACGAACGGGGCGAGGCGGACGGAGATCTCGACGCACGTTCCAGGCAGGTCGTGGCAGGGCCGCAGCGGGTCGCCGGTCGACGAGATGAACCACGGCACCCCGCCCACGCCTGCCTTGACGCTGATGCTCTCCCCGATCATCGGTGCGGACGAAGAGAAGACGCGCAGGAGCGCCGGTGTCACCTCGTATCGCGGGACGCACGTCCAGCCCGCGAAGGCGAGGGCGTCCGCGAGGGCGTCGAGGTGGACGGTCGCCCTCACGCGCCGCGCCACACGATCGCGCCGCTGCGCCTGTCGCGCCACGCCTCGCCGACCGTGTCGAGGTCGACGTAGGCGGCGCTGCCGTCCGGCGCGAGCGCGACCCGCCGCACCGTCCCGAACGCCCCCGAGCCGAACCCGCGCATCGCCTCATGGACGTGCCGGATCGCGGCATTCCGATCATCGGTCACGCCACCCCGCCCCGCGTCCGCACCCCGCACGTCCCACGCGAACAGCGGCGGCGGTTGGGCGGATCTGCGCCCTTGCCAAGTGTCTTCCGTCACGGGGCACAGACTCTCCGTGTCCACAAGCGCGGACGGACAGGTTTTCTGTCCCCCGCGTCAGACCAGAATGCCGATGCGACCAGCCAATTCTCGGGCATTTCGCCGCAACGTGGTCGGCCCTTCCTTGGCCAGTTCCGCAGTCATCCGGCGGGCGTAGCCGTTGTAGCGGATCGTCTCGGGGGCGGCGAGGTAGGCGTTCTCGAGGGTGGCGAGCGCGGCGGCGTCGTCGCCGTACAGCCGCCACGCCCGCGCCGCCTCGATCAGGTGACGACCGCGCCGGGGCTGGGACGGAATGGCGACGGACTCGGTCTTCCGCGCCTGCTTGCGAGCCTCGCCGCCTTGCCTCAACTCGACGGCGATGGTCACGGCGTGCGCGCTCATGATGACCCGCGAGAAGGACGTCATGAGGTCGTAATGGGTGGCCGGGAGGCTCTGGGCTATGCGGTCGGCGCGGTCCCACCAGCGCCACGCGGTGCCGCTCTGCCCGGCCCGCGCCGCGGTGTACGCGACCTCGTGGTGAAGGGCGCCCCACATGGCGCGCAGTTCGTCGTCGGCGTCCGTCATGCGCGGCCTGAGCAGGTCGAGGCCCTCGCGGTTGACGGCCTCGGCCGCGTCGAAGTCGCCCGCGTCCCGGTGCGCCTGCGCGGCGAGCCACACGGCCCCGCCGAACGCCTTCGGGTCCTCGGACTCCTCGGCGGCCATGATGCTGCGCTCCACCACGCGCCAGAGCAGATCGGCGGAGGGCTGATAGGCGATGAAGAACTGCGCGAGGTTGTAGACGCGGGCGAGCAGCGAGAGCGCGCGGCGCTTGTCCGCGCCCTCGTGCTCGCGGGCCGCGTGCTTGGCGTCCCGGATCAGTCCCGGGAGCAGGGCGCCGAGCACGGTGCGGTGGTCAGGGGACGCGTGCCGGGCGCGCCACGCCGCGTCCAGCCGGGCCTGGAGATGGTCCAGCGGGCTGGGCGGGCCGGTCATCGACACGGCCACGGCGTTGATCGCGTCGCGGACGTCGCCGAGCGCGGGGTGCCCGGGGCCGCGGAACATGCGCAGCGGCAGCGGCTCGCCGCCGGTGAGCTTGGCGACGTCGCTCAGCTTCAGCGCCTCCGCGAGGTTGAGCAGCGTCGGGAGTTTGGGCTGGCCGATCTCGCCGCGTTCGACGGCCTTGACCCACCGCCTGTTACGCCCGACCAGCCCGCCGAGAACCTCGCGGGATATCCCGCGCCGCTCGCGGTAGTAACGGATGCGCTGCCCGACCGTGAGATCCGGATCGGCGGGGTCGATGCTCCGGTCGTCCAAGGCACTGCACCTCCGGTGTCGGTGGCTTCCAGGCTAAGGCGGGGTGTCGGGGGGCGCTGGCATCATGTGGCGGGGTTTGCGGTTAGGGGTCGGGATGGCATACGAGTCGAAGGGCGTCCTGCGGGACGGGAGGTCGCTGCTCGGCGCTGCCCGTGACCTGCTGGGCGACCATCGGCGGGCCGTGGCCGAGGTGCAGAGGGCGCTGGCGCCGCTGCGGAAGGAGGCGGCGCGCGAGCAGCTCGCGTCGATTCCGGTCGCGCGGTTGAAGGACGTCACCGAGGGGCGGCTGAGGCTCGGGCCGTTGGAGGACGCCGGGTTCGTCAGCGTCGCCGACGTGCTGGACACTCCCCCGCATCGGTTGCAGTTGATTCCCGGCGTCGGGCCGCAGACGGCCAGGCAACTTCATGCGGCGGCGGGGAGTCTCGCGGAGGCGGCGGAGCGGTCGGCGAGCGTGCGGGTGGACGTCGAGCGGCGCGACGAGGTCATGACGCCGGTGGTCGTCGCGCTGCACCGGCTCGTCAACGCCGGGTCCGACCTGCCCAAGGCGCGGACGGCGGCGCACGAGGTCAACGCGCGGTTCGGGCCGCTGGTGCGGGACGCGCGGCCCGCCGGGTCGTGGTGGCGGCGGGTGTTCGCGCTGCCGTCCCGGCGGGAGCGGGCGCGGGCGGCGGTCGGCGAGCTGGCCGACGCGCTGCGCGCCGAGGAGGGGCGGCGGAGTCGGCTGCTGATGTCGCAGGCGTCCGTCGACCTGCTGCGTCCCGAGGTGTCCGCCGACGAGGCGTGGATCGACTTCGAGCTGCGGGCGCCCGAGTACCAGACCGTCCTGGCCGAGCTGGCGGCGCTGGAGCCGGAGGCGGCCGAGGGGTTCCTGCCGGACGACCTCGCCGCCCGCGTCAAGGCCCAGCCCCTGGACGACGAACACCGACGGGTGTCGCTGCGCGGCTACCAGGCGTTCGGGGCGCGGTTCGCGCTCGTCCAGCGGCGGGTGATCCTCGGCGACGAGATGGGGCTCGGCAAGACGATCCAGGCCATCGCCGCGATCGCGCACCTGCGGGCGCGGGGCGCGACGCACTTCCTGGTGGCGTGCCCGGCCAGCGTGCTGATCAACTGGCTGCGCGAGATCGAGTCGCGCAGCGCGCTCGCCGCGCATCCGCTGCACGGCTCGGGACGCGCCAGGGCGCTGCGGAAATGGATCGAGGACGGCGGCGTCGCCGTGACGACGCTCGCCACCCTGCACAGCCTGGAAGTCCCGGAAGGCGTCGAGATCGGCATGTTCGTCGTGGACGAGGCCCACTACGCCAAGAACCACGAGACCCGCCGCGCGCGCGCCGTCGCCCGCTGGTGCGCGCGGACGGAGAACGTCCTCTTCCTCACGGGCACGCCGATGGAGAACCGGGTCGAGGAGTTCCGCAGCCTGGTCGAACACCTGAGCCCGGAGGTGGCGAAGCGGATCCGGCCGAGCGACGCGGCGCTCGGGCCGCGCGCGTTCCGGGCCGCGGTCGCGCCCGTCTACCTGCGCCGCAACCAGCGGGAGGTCCTCACGGAGCTGCCCGAACTCGTCCACGTCGACGAGTTGGAGGAGTTCAGCCGGGCGGACGCGCGGGCCTACCGGCGGGCCGTGTCCGCCGGGAACTTCATGGCGATGCGGCGGGCCGCGTACGCCGTCCCGAAGCGGTCGGCCAAGCTCAGCCGGTTGGTGGAGCTGGTCGACGAGGCCGCGGCGAACGATTTGAAGGTCGTGGTCTTCTCCTATTTCCGGGACGTGCTGGAGACCGTCCGGCAGGCGGTCCCGCAGGCGCGCGGGCCGATCTCCGGCGACGTCCCCGCGGCGCGGCGGCAGGAACTGGTGGACGCCTTCACCGCCCAGGCCGGGCACGCCGTCCTGCTGGCGCAGATCCAGGCGGGCGGGGTCGGGCTGAACCTCCAGGCCGCGTCCGTGGTGATCATCTGCGAGCCGCAGGTGAAGCCGACCATGGAGACGCAGGCGGTCGCCCGCGCGCACCGGATGGGGCAGGTCCGGACGGTGCAGGTGCACCGCCTCCTCACCCCCGGCGGCGTGGACGCCCGCATGCTGGAGATCCTCCACGACAAGACCCGGCTGTTCGACGAGTACGCCCGGTACAGCGACCTGGCCGAGCGGACGCCGGACGCGGTCGACGTCTCCGAGCAGTCCCTCGCCCGCCGGATCGTCGAGGACGAGCAGCGCCGCCTCGGCACCTCGTCCCGAGGCGCGACTCCTGACGCACGTCGTCCCGGCCGCCGGGCATAACCGGCGCGAGGCCGCTGTTCACGCGGACACCAGACGATCAGAGGGGATGTCATGGCCGAGGTCAGAGTGGAGCGCACCGACGACGGGTTTCAGGCCGTCAACGCGCGGGGCGCGAAGGTCGCCATCGGCGACGGCGACGCCGAGGGCGTCTTCACGCCGGTCGAGCTGCTGCTCGCGGCGCTCGGCGGCTGCGAGCTGGTGACCGTGGAGCCGCTGACGGCGCAGCGCGGGCACCGGATGGCGCGGCTCGCCGCCCGCGTCCAGGCCGACAAGGTCGCGACGAGCACGCTCGGGACGATCACCGTCACCTACGACGTGGAGCTGCCCGAAGGGGACGACAAGGCCGCGGACGTGCTGAAGGCCGTCGCGGAGCGCGTGCACGAGAAGTACTGCACGGTCGGCAACGCGCTCCGCGAGCCGATGCGGGTCGACCAGGTCGTCTGACCCGGACGGCGTTCTCGTGGGGCCTCCGGGACGGCCGGGTGCGCCGGTCAGGGGGCGGCGCACCCGGACCGGCGGTCAGTAGCGCAGGCCGTGCCCGAACGGGTAGAGGCCCTTGATCGTGACCGGGAGGCGTCCGCCGGGCTGCTCGCCGAACAGGACCCGCGCGGCGGCCTTGTGCATGGTCAGGTCGATCCGCTGCGTCCGCGCCGTGGTCCCGTAGGTGGCGATGTAGGCACGGACGTCCGGATACGAGGCGATGTCGTACGGCAGCCCGATCGCGACCGCCGCCACTGGCTTCCCGGTCGCCCGCAGCGCCTCGACCAACCTGGCCTGCCCGGCGGGCAGCTTCCCGGACGAGTACGTCGCCACGACGACCCGGTCCGCGGACGCGGCGCGCCGGACGGCCTCGGCGATTTCGACGTCCGTCGGGTTAGTGGTCGCGGCCTGCCAGCTCTCCACCGGCCCGCCCGCGACCTTGGCGATCTCGTCGGCGAACACGGGGGTCTGGACGACGCCCGCGACGAGCGTCCGCTTCCCGTCGCGCGGGTCGAACGGCAGCACCCGGTCCTCGTTCTTGACCAGCGTCGTCGCGGCGAGGCCCATCTTCAGGGCGCGGCGCTGGAAGGCGGAGTTCCCGGACACCTTCTCCGCCAGCCGCGGGTCGGCGTAGCGGTGCTCGGCCACCTTGTACTTGCACTTGAGCGCGAGGACGCGGCGGACGGACTCGTCCACCCGCGTCCGGCTGAGCGAGCCGTCGCGGAGCGCGTCGGCGAGGGCGCCGACCGCCTCGACGTGCGCGGTGTAGTCGCCGGTCGACATGATCACGTCGGCCCCGGCCTCGACCGCCATGACGGTGGCCTGGCGGGTGCCCCAGTGCTTGTCGATCGCGTCCATGTCCATGGCGTCGGTGACGATCAGGCCGCGGAAGCCCATCTGCTCGCGGAGCAGCCCGGTCAGCACCTTGTGGGACAGCGTGGCGGGCAGGTCCGGGTCGATCGCCTTGACGATGACGTGCGCCGTCATGATCGCGTCCGCGCCGGCCGCGATGCCGCCCGCGAACGGCGGCAGGTGGACGCTTTCGAGCGTCGCCCGGTCGTAGGTGACGGCGGGCAGCTCCAGGTGGCTGTCGAACTCGGTGTCGCCGTGCCCGGGGAAGTGCTTGGGCGTGGCGATCATCCCGGCCGCGCGGTAGGCGCGGACCTGCGCCTCCGCGAGCCCGGCGACGAGGTCGGTCCGCTCGCCGAAGGACCGGACGCCGATGATCGGGTTGGCGGGGTTCGTGTTCACGTCGGACACGGGGGCGTAGTTCCAGTGGAAGCCCATCGCGCGGGCCTCCGCCGAGGTGATCACCGCCGCCTCGCGGGCGAGCCCGGGGTCGCGGGCCGCGCCGAGGCCCATCGCGTTCGGCAGCGGGGTCGTCCCCTCGCGGACGTTGTGCGTGGTGCCGAACTCGAAGTCGCCGGAGACGAGCAGCGGCAGCCCGAGCCGCGTGCCGGCCGCCCAGTCCTGGATCCGGTTCGCGTAGCGGGCGGCGAGGCCGGGCGTGCGCGGCTCGGACGTGATGACCGAGCCGATCTGGAGATCCTGGATGGCGGTGCGGGTGTGGTCGGACGGCATGCCGTCCGGGGCGTCCTCGGTGACGGCCATGACCATCTGGCCGACCTTCTCCGCGTCGGTCATCCGGGCGAGCTGCGCGTCCGGGTCGCAGCCCCGCGCGGAACCCGGCGGCGCCTGCGCCTGGACCGCCGGGGCGAGCGCCAGCGCGAGCGCCGCGGCCGCGGCGATGGACACGATGGTTCGGCCGCCGTTCATCATCAGCCTCCTCCTCGGCTCATTGGTCTAGACCAGTCCATGCCGACGACTTGATCAAGAGGCAGATGTTGCCAAAGCTCCCCGCCCGCGGTGGCGGGGACGGGCCTCAGCCGCAGGTCGTCCCGGCGGCCGGGACGATCCCCTGGAGGAGATAGGCGTTCACGTTCCGGCGGACGCACGCGTCGCCGGTGTCGTAGGCGCCGTGCCCCTCCCCCCTGAGGGTGAGGAGCGCCGCCCGGCCGCCGAGCCGCCGGGTGAGCGCCGCCGCCCACGCGTACGGGGTGGCGGGGTCGCCGGTGTTGCCGACGACGAGGATCGGCGCCGCCGCCGGGGCGGACACCTCGCGGGCCGCGTCGTCGCCCTTCACCGGCCAGCCGGTGCACTGGAGCAGGCCCCAGGCCGCGGACGCGCCGAAGGCCGGCGAGGCGGCGCGGAACCTCGGCAGCAGCCGCCGGACGTCGGCCGGGGTGTAGCGGTCGGTGCCGTCCGCGCAGGTGATCGCGGTGTTCGCGGACGTCAGGCCGGTGTAGGCGCCGTTCTCGCGGCGGCCGTTCTGGACGTCGGCGAGCATGAGCAGGAGCGACCCGTCGCGGCGCTTGGCCGCGTCGACGAGGCCCTGCGCGAGGTACGGCCACGCCTCCCTGGAGTAGAGCCCGGCGGCGACGCCGGCCGTGCCGAGGCTCTGGGTCAGGTGGCGGCGGCGCCCGGACGTCCGCAGCGGCTTGGCGTCGAGGCCCGCCAGGATCCGCCGCGTGGACGCCACGACGGACGGGCCGTCCGCCCCGAGCGGGCAGTCCTTCGGGCCGAGCCGGGCGCAGGCCGCGCCGAAGTCGTGGAGCGCGTGCTCGAACCCGGCGGCCTGCTGGAGCGCGAGGTCGGCGGCGCGCAGCCCGGTGTCGACCGCCCCGTCGAGGACGGCCCGGCCGACCCGTCCCGGGAACTGGTGCGCGTAGTTGCCGCCGAGCCAGGTGCCGTAGGAGATCCCGAAGTAGTTGAGGCGCTCCTCGCCGAGGGCGGCGCGGATCAGGTCCATGTCGCGGGCCGCGTTCACCGTGCCGACGTGGGGCAAGAGTTTGCCGGAGTGGGTGGCGCAGCCTCGGGTGAAGGCGGCGCGGCCGTCGGCGTACGCCTTCTCCTCGGCGGGCGTGTCGGGGCTGTCGTCGCGGGCGAACAGGTCGTCGAGGGTCCGGGATCCGGCGCAGCGGACGGGGGCGCTGCGGCCGACGCCGCGCGGGTCGAAGCCGACCAGGTCGTAGCGGGCGCCGAGGTCGGCGTACTCGCCCGCGACCTGGGCGAGGGTGTCGACGCCGTCGCCGCCGGGGCCGCCGAAGTTGAACAGCAGCGAGCCGAGCCGGTGCCGCCGGTCCGCGGCGGGCGCCTTGACCAGCGCGATCCCGATCTTCCCGGCGGACTGCCGGGCGTAGTCGAGGGGGACGTCCAGCGTCGCGCACCGGAACCCGCCGCGCGGCGCCTTCGTCCCCGGGGCGGGACGGGGCAGGCCCTTGCAGCGCGTCCAGGCCAACGGCGGGACGATCATCGGCGGCGGCACCACCCCGCGCGGACCCGTGCCGTGCGAACCCGCGCCGCCCGAAACCGTGCCGCCCGAAACCGTGCCACTGGGAACCGTCTCGCCCGGAACTGTGTCGCGCGGTACCGTTTCGCGCGCCGCCGCAAGCCGATCGCCCGTTCCGGACGCCCCCGCGGCCAGACCGGATGCGGCCAGGGCGCCGATACCGACGGCCACAATGCCGGGTATCGCCGTGAAGTGGCCCATTCGTCCCCCCGTTCTCTCACGGGGGGCGATCGTGATCTACCCAGCGCCTCCTATGCTGACTCCTGATCAACTACATAAGGGTCCGCGCCGGGGGTAGGAGCGGAGAGGGATGTGTCCTTCGGGCCCTCCCCCGAAAGTTCGGATACCGCATCAGGGTCGTACTACTCAAGGCTGAGATGAAGACCATTCGTCGCGGTGATCTCATCGAGGGGGCCCAGCGGCAAAGATAGGTACCATGGCTCAATCCGCCCCCCCAGCAGCCCGCCGAGGCGAGGCCCACCAGGCCGAGTCCGGCGAGCGGCGCAAGCCGGCCGCGACGATGCGGCGCCGCTTGCTCACCGCGCCTCCGGTGTGGCGTGAGCTTCTCCTCGTCGTGCTCTTCTATACCGGTTATACGCTGACGCGGATCGTCCTGGTCCAGGACGGCACCGGGCCCGCGTTCGCGCACGCCGACCAGATCCTGCGCGCCGAGCGGTTCCTGGGGCTGGACGTCGAGCTGCACCTCAACCAGACGCTCCTCGGCGTGCCGTGGCTCGCGCGCACCGCGAACATCTTCTACGCCACGATGCACTTCGCCGTGACGCTCGTCGTGGTGGTCTGGCTGTACCGGTACCGCCCGCGGCACTACCGGTGGCTCCGCACGTCGATCATGCTCGCCACCGGCGTGGCGCTGATCGGGTTCTGGCAGTACCCGCTGGCCCCGCCGCGCTTCCTGCACAGCGAGGGCTTCGTCGACCCGGTGACCGCGCTGCACTCCCTCGGCCTGTACGCGAGCGACGCCTCCGGGAGCCTCACCAACCAGTACGCGGCGATGCCGTCCATGCACGCGGGCTGGTCGCTGTGGTGCGGCCTCATCCTGGTGAAGCTGGCGTCGCAGAAATGGGCCAAGGCGCTCGGAGCGCTCTATCCCGTGACGACCGTGTTCGTGATCCTGTCCACGGCGAACCACTACGTCCTCGACGCCGTCGCCGGGATCGCGCTGATCGGCGGCTCGCTGCTGGTCTCCTGGATCCTCTACGAGAGGTGCCCGGCGCCGCTCGTCCTGGCCCGGGTCCGCGTCTCGGACCGCATCGTCCAGCGCACCCGGCGGAGCGCGGGCTCCCGTCCCGGCAAGGCGAGCCCCGGCTCCGCCGCCACCGGCGGCGCCACCCGCTCCGGCTGCTAGCCGGGCGCGGACCTACTCGGCGCCGTAGAACACGCGGTCGACGACGGCGCGGGCGCGGCGCGTGTGCCGCCGGTGATCCTCCAGCAGGTCTCCCGGGCTCGGATAGCCGAGGACCCGGCCGACCGCGCTGCGCTCCCGGTGGTGGTCGCCCGGCAGCAGGTCGGACGCGCGGCCCCGCACCAGCATGACCGCGCCCCGGATGCGGGTCGCGAGCCGCCACGCCTCGGCGAGGACGGCCGCGTCCTCGCCGTCCAGGAGCTCGGCGGCGGCCGCCGCGTCGAGGGCGTCCAGGGTGCGGGTGGTGCGCAGCCCCGGCACCGCGTGGGCGTGCTGGAGCTGCAGGAGCTGGACGACCCACTCCACGTCCGCGAGGCCGCCGGGCCCGAGCTTGGTGTGCAGCCGCCGGTCGGCGCCCCGGGGCAGCCGCTCCGACTCCATCCGCGCCTTCAACCGCCTGATCTGCCGGACGGCGTCGTCGCCGATCCCGTCCTCCGGCCAGCGGACCGGGTCGATCACCGCGCGGAACCGCTCGCGCAGCCCCGGGTCGCCGATCAGCGGGTCGGCGCGCAGCAGCGCCTGCGCCTCCCAGGGCTCCGACCAGCGCGCGTAGTAGGCGGCGTAGGACGCGAGGGTCCGGACGAGCGGCCCCTGCCGCCCCTCCGGCCGCAGGTTCGGGTCGATCTCCAGCGGCGGGTCGGGCGCGGGCAGCGCGAGCAGGCGGCGCAGCTCCTCCGCCACGGCGTGCGCGGCGCGCCCGGCGGCCGTCTCGTCCGCGCCGGGAACCGGGTCGTGGACGAACATCACGTCGGCGTCGCTGCCGTAGCCGAGCTCGTGCCCGCCGAACCGGCCCATCGCGACGACGGCCATCCGGGTGGGCAGCGGCGCCCCCGACGCCGTCTCGATCTTGTGGACGGCGGCGAGCAGCGCCGCCTCGACGGCCCCGGCGGCGATGTCGGTGAGGGCCTCGCCGACCGTCCGGACGTCGGCGAGGCCGAGCAGGTCGGCGACCGCCACCCGGAACAGCTCCCGCCGCCGCACCGCCCGCACCACCCCGGCCGCCTCCTCCACCCGCGCCTGCGGCGCGCGCCCGGAGCCGCCCTCGGTGTGCCGCCGGACCGCCGCGAGCAGCTCCGCGCGCAGGCCCGCGGCCGGGCGCGGGGACAGGTCGCCGTCGCTGCCGAGCATCGCGACCGCCTCCGGGGCGCGCAGCAGCAGGTCGGTCGCGTAGCGGCTGGAGCCGAGGACCCAGGCCATCCGCTCGGCGACGGTCACCTCGTCGCGGAGCAGCCGCAGGTACCAGGGGGTGGTGCCGAGCGCGTCGCTGACCTGCCGGAACCCGAGCAGGCCCGCGTCCGGGTCGGGGGCGTCGGCGAACCAGCCGAGCATGACCGGCAGCAGCGTCCGCTGGATCGCGGCCCGCCGCGACACGCCCGCCGTCAGCGCCTCGATGTGGCGGAGCGCGCCCGCCGGGTCGGCGTAGCCGAGCGCCTCCAGCCGGGCGCGGGCCGCCTCCGGCGTCAGCCGCGCCTCCTCCCCCGGCAGCCGCGCCACGGCCCGCAGCAGCGGGCGGTAGAACAGCTTCTCGTGGATCCGGCGGACCTCGCGGGCGTGCCGCCGCCACAGCGCGGTGAACTCCCCCACCGGGTCGGTGCGCAGCCCGAGCGCGCGGCCGAGGCGGCGCAGGTCGGCCTCGTCGTCCGGGACGAGGTGGGTCCGCCGCAGCCGGTGCAGCTGGACGAGGTGCTCCACCCGCCGCAGGAACCGGTACGCCGACGCCAGCGCCGCCGCGTCGTCGCGTCCGACGTAGCCGCCCCGGGACAGGTCGGCGAGCGCGTCGAGGGTGGCGCGGGCGCGGAGCGTCGCGTCGGCCCGGCCGTGCACGAGCTGGAGGAGCTGGACGGCGAACTCCACGTCCCGGAGCCCGCCCGGCCCGAGCTTGAGCTGCCGCTCGGAGTCGGCGGTGCGCTGGTTCAGGTCGGCCTCCACGCGGCGGCGCATGGCCTGGACGTCCTCGACGAAGCTCTCGCCCTCGGCCGCGTCCCACACGATCGGGGTGATCGCGTCGAGGTAGCGGGCGCCGAGGCCGGCGTCGCCCGCGACGGGACGGGCCTTGAGCAGCGCCTGGAACTCCCACGTCTTGGCCCACCGGCCGTAGTAGGCGCGGTGGCTAGCGAGCGTCCGGACGAGCGGCCCCGCCTTCCCCTCGGGGCGCAGCGCCGCGTCCACCTCCCAGAGCGCGCCCTCCTCCGTCGAGGACGAGCAGGCCCGCATCATCGCCGACGCCAGCCGCGTCGCGGCGCGCAGGGCCGCGTCCTCCTCGACGCCGTCCCGCGCCTCCGCCACGAAGATCACGTCGACGTCGCTGACGTAGTTCAGCTCCCGCGCCCCGCACTTGCCCATGCCGATCACGGCGAGCCGGCACGTCCCGTGCTCGGGGACCTCGGCGCGGCCGACCGCGAGGCCCGCCTCCAGCGCGGCGGCGGCGAGGTCGGCCAGCTCGGCGGCGACGTCCGCGACGTCGGCGACGCCGATCAGGTCGCGTCCGGCGAGGGCGAGGAGCCGCCTACGGTACGCGACGCGCAGCGCGACCAGCGTCTCGGGACCGTGCCCGGACGCCACCGGCTCCGCCGCCGTCGGGTCGGCGCCGACCGCCGAGAGCAGGTCGAAGCGGGGGTTCCCGGCGGGCCCGTCGCTGCCGTCGCGCAGCACCTCCCAGTGCCCCGGATGCCGGGCGAGGTGGTCGCCGAGCGCCGCGCTCACCCCGAGGACGGCGGTGAGCCGCTCCCGCGTCCCGGGCTCGGCGCGCAGCGCGTCCCGCAGCCCGCCGCCGACGCCCCGCGCGTCGGCGGCCTCGAACAGCCGGAGCAGCCCGTGCAGCGCGAGGTCGGGGTCGGCGGTGCCGCCGAGCGCGTCGAGGAGGTCGTCGCCGGGCGCGAAGCCGCCGCGCTCGGCGTCCAGCAGCAGCCGCTCGGCGCGGGCGGCGGCGGTGAAGCCGAGCCTCGCCAGCCGTCCGGCGAGGGACGAGCGGCGTTCTGGAGTCCGGGACCCGGTCACCGCTCCACCGTAGACCGGACGTCCCGGTCAGAGGACGGCGAGCAGCCGCTTGCGCTCGAACTCCGTCACCTGGCGGCGGTAGTCCTCCCACTCCTGCCGCTTGTTGCGCAGGAAGAAGTCGAAGACGTGCTCGCCGAGGATGTCGGCCATCAGCTCGCTCCGCTCCATCGCGTGGATCGCCTCGTCGAGGTTCTGCGGGAGCGGCTCGATGCCGAGGGCGCGGCGCTCGGCGACGGTGAGCGCCCAGACGTCGTCCTCCGCGCCGGGCGGCAGTTCGTAGCCCTCCTCGATGCCCTTGAGCCCGGCGCCGAGGATCGCCGCGAACGCGAGGTAGGGGTTCGCGGCCGTGTCCAGCGACCGGAACTCGATGCGCGTCGAATGCCCCTTGTGCGGCTTGTACATCGGCACCCGGACGAGCGCCGACCGGTTGTTGTGCCCCCAGCAGATGTACGACGGGGCCTCTCCCCCGGCGCCCGCAGCGGACCCGACGTTCCCCCACAGCCGCTTGTAGGAGTTGACCCACTGGTTGCACACTGCGGTGATCTCCGCGGAGTGGCGCAGCAGGCCCGCGATGAACGCCCGCCCCGCCTTGGACAGCTTGAACTCCGCGCCCGGCTCGTAGAAGGCGTTGCGGTCGCCCTCGAACAGCGACATGTGCGTGTGCATGCCGGAGCCGGGGTGCTCGGTGAACGGCTTCGGCATGAACGAGGCGAACACGCCCTGCTCCAGCGCGACCTCCTTCATCACCAGCCGGAACGTCATGATGTTGTCGGCGGTGGTGAGCGCGTCGGCGTACCGGAGGTCGATCTCCTGCTGGCCGGGGGCGCCCTCGTGGTGGCTGAACTCCACCGAGATGCCCATCGCCTCCAGCATCGTGATCGCGTTGCGGCGGAAGTCGTGCGCGGCGGAGTGCGGGGTGTGGTCGAAGTAGCCGCCCGCGTCCGCCGGCTCGGGCTCGCGCCCGTCCTCCGGCTTGTCGTTGAGCAGGAAGAACTCGATCTCGGGGTGGGTGTAGAAGGTGAACCCGAGGTCGGCGGCGCGGGCCAGCGCGCGCTTGAGGACGTAGCGCGGGTCGGCGAAGCTCGGCGTGCCGTCCGGCATGAGGATGTCGCAGAACATGCGCCCGACGCCGGGCGACTCCGACCGCCACGGCAGCACCTGGAACGTGGACGGGTCCGGCTTGGCGATCATGTCGGCCTCGTACACCCGGGCGAAGCCCTCGATGGCCGACCCGTCGAACCCGATGCCCTCGCCGAAGGCGCCCTCCAGCTCGGCGGGCGCGACGGCCACGGACTTGAGGAACCCGAGCACGTCGGTGAACCACAGCCGGATGAAGCGGATGTCGCGCTCCTCCAGCGTGCGGAGCACGAACTCCTGCTGACGGTCCAAAGCCTTCTCCCTCGACGCTGCCGTGCTACCACGCAGTATGCCCGGTCGCTGTTACCGGGACGTTACGCGCGCGGCGCCGTCCCGGGACGGCGCTGACCGGAACATATCCGACTACTCTCCCTCCCCGACGCGCGCCGCGGCCGGATCGAGGACGCGGGACAGGAACGTCCGGGTCCGCTCGTGGGACGGGTCGTCGATCACCCGCGCGGGCGGGCCCTCCTCGACGACGAGGCCGCCGTCCATGAACGCCACCCGGTCGGCGACCTCGCGGGCGAAGCTCATCTCGTGGGTGACGACGAGCATGGTCATCCCCGTCTCGGCCAGGCCGCGCATGACGCCGAGGACGTCGCCGACCAGCTCCGGGTCCAGCGCGGACGTCGGCTCGTCGAACAGCATCACCGACGGGCCCATCGCCAGCGCGCGGGCGATCGCCACCCGCTGCCGCTGCCCGCCGGAGAGCTGCGCCGGGTACGCGCCGACCTTCCCGGCGAGGCCCACCCGCTCCAGGTTCTCCAGCGCGACCCGCCGCGCCTCCGCCTTCCCGCGCCGCAGCACCTTCCGCTGCGCGATCTCGACGTTGCCGACCGCCGTCAGGTGCGGGAACAGGTTGAACGACTGGAACACCATGCCGATCCGGCGGCGGACGGCGTCGATGTCGACGTCCGGGTCGGTGATCTCGGCCCCGGCGACGCGGACCGTTCCGGCGGACGGCTCCTCCAGCAGGCTCACGCAGCGCAGCAGCGTCGACTTCCCCGACCCGGACGGGCCGATCACGCACACCACCTCCCCCGGCCCGACGCGCAGGTCGATGCCGCGCAGCACCTCGGTCGCCCCGAACGCCTTGCGCAGCCCGCTGATCTCGATGGCGCTCACCGGCACGTCGTCCTGGGGCGCCCTGTCGAGCTTCGTCTTGTCCTGCTCTGTCATGGCCGCCTCGCTCCGTTCATCGGGCCTCCCGCCGCCGGGCCTCCAGCCGCCGGGCCAGCAGGCTCAGCGGGATCGTGATGAGCAGGTAGCAGATCCCCGCCACGATGATCGGCGTCGTGTTGCCCTCGTCCCCGGCGAGGTCGCGGCCGAACTTCGTCAGCTCCCGCTGCTCCAGCGTGATGCCGAGGAACAGCACGAGCGAGGAGTCCTTGCAGAGCAGGACGAGCTGGTTGGTCAGCGGCGGGATGACGATCCGGAACGCCTGCGGGATGACGATCGACCGCATCGCCGTCGGGTACGACATGCCGAGCGACCGCGCCGCCTCCAGCTGCCCCTTCGGGACGGCCTCGATCCCCGCGCGGATCGTCTCGGCCAGGTACGCGGTCGCGGCGAGGCCGAGCGCGAGGCCCGCCTGCCCGGCCGCGCCGCCCGGGACGTTCGTCCCGGGGAAGGCCAGCGGCACGCCGACGCCCACGAAGATGAAGATCAGCAGCAGCGGGAGGCCGCGGAACACCTCGATGTAGACGGTCGCGAACCACCGGTACGGCGGGACGGACGACAGCCGCATCAGCGCCACCACCAGCCCGCCCGCGAGCCCGATGCCGAACCCGACCGCCGTGTAGACGGCCGTGTTGCGCAGCCCGATCGTGATGATGTCGGGGAACAGGCCCTTGGCGACGTCCCAGTTCGCGAAGTTGACCCGCAGCTTCCCCCAGTCGGCGAACGCCGCGACCAGCACGACGACCACGGCGAACAGCCCGTACTGCCCGCCGAGCGACACCTGCCTGCGCCGCCGCCGGGACAGCCCGCCCGCGCCGACGGGCTCGGCCTCGGCCGTCACGAGCCACCGCCCGCGGCCGGCGGCAGCGGGCCGATCCACTTCTCGTAGATCCGCTTGTACGAGCCGTCCGACCTGGCCTGCGCGATCACCTGGTTGGTCAGCTTGACCAGCGCCGGGTTGTGGCCCTTGCGCATCCACATCCCGTACTGCTCGCCGGTGTTCAGGTTGGCGACCAGCTCGAAGGAGGAGTTCGCCGGGTCCTTGAGCCAGCCCCGCACGACCGGGTCGTCCTGGACGATCACGTCCACCTGGCCGGTGCGCAGCCCGTCCAGCTCGGCGTTGGAGTTGTCGAACGAGCGAGGGTCGAAGCCCTTGCCGCGGACGAAGTCCTCACCCGTGGTGCTCGCCTGCGAGCCGAGCTTGAGCTTCTTGGCCTTGACGTCGTCCAGCGACCTTATGCCGCTGCCTTTCTTCGCCATGAGCGACTGCGTGGCGTCGAAATAGGGGTCGGAGACGTCCATGAACCGGACGCGGTCCGGCTTGATGGTCATCCCGCCCATCTGGATGTCGCATTTCCCGGCATTCAGCGCCGAACCCGTCTTCATCGTCTCGAACGGCGTGTCGACGACCTTCTGCGTGACGCCGAGCCGCTTCGCGACGAGGTCGATGATGTCGACGTCGAAGCCGACGACCTTGCCGGTCTTCTTGTCCTCGGACTGGAACGGCGGGTAGGGCAGGTGCGTGCACGAGGTCAGCGCGCCCTTCTTCACGAGCTTCACGCCCTGCACGGTGGCGCCGTCGTCTCCGCCGCACGCCGTGGCGGTCAGCGCCAGGGCCGCGAGCGCGGCCGCCGGCGCCCAGCGCGCGGTTCCTCTGGAGGAGAGCTTCCTGGACGCGGTGTTTCCAGGCGCGGTTTTTCTGGATGCGGTGTTTCTGGACGCGGTCCTGCTGGACACGGTGTCCTCCCGGGGGAGCGTTTTTCCTGATCATGACATGGCGGTTCCGGCCGCGACAGTGGCCGGGGCGGCACCCCTCCTGACAGTGCCCGTCCCCCGGTTTCCCGAAAATTGACGTGCCGATCATGCGTCCCCGACGCGGTGATCATTAACGTGGGTCGCGTCGTGGACATCTCTCTTCTCTTCTCGATGACCGACCGGGTGAGCGGGCTGGCCGGCCCCTCCGCGATGCATCCCGAGTCGTGGCGGCTGGGCGCGCGGGTGGAGACCTGGGCGCGCGGCCGGGGCCTCGTGCTCGGGGACCCCGACACCTCGCCGCTCGGCCGGGCGCGCTGCGAGCGGCTCGCCGCGCGCGTGTTCCCGACCGCCGAGCTCGGCGCGGTCGAGCTGTTCGCCCGCTGGCTGACCTGGGCGCTCGCGCTCGACGACGCGCTCGACCACCCGCCGCTCGCGGTCAGCGGCAGCGGCGTCCACGCGCTCTACGACGACCTGACGCGGGCGATGCGGCGCGGCCACGCGCGGCCCGGCGCGCGCCCGCTGGAGGCCGCGCTCGTGGAGCTGTGGGCCGAGACGTCCGCGGACATGAGCCGCGAGTGGCGCCGCCGGTTCATGCTCCAACTGGAGGCGCACCGGGACGGCTGCGCCGAGGAGTCGGTGAACCGGCGGATCCGGCACGTCCCGGCGGAGGCCGAGTTCGGGCCGCTGCGCCGCCGCGCGTGCGGCCCGTTCCTGTACCACCTCGCCGAGCCGGTGCTCGGCGTCGAGCTGCCGCCGCGGCTGCTGCGCACCCCGCGGTGGAAGACGCTCGCCGACAGCGTCGCCGACGCCGTCGCCTGGTCGAACGACCTCGCCTCGCACGACCTGGAGGCCGACCGCGGCGACGTGCACGACCTGCCCGCCGTCCTCGCCGCCGCGCACGGGCTGGACGCGCCGCGCGCCGCCGCCCTGGTCGCCGACCGGATCGCCGACCGGCTGGAGGACGCCTGGACGGCCGCCCGCCGCCTCCCCGACATGCTCGACCGGCTGGAGCTGACCGTCGCGCAGCGCGCCGCCGCCGCGCAGGTCGTCAAGGTCCTGCTGGACACGCCGCGCGCCCACCTCGACTGGCTCGCCGAGTCCGGCCGCTACCAGCCCGGCACCGGCCCCGAGCCGCACCGCCTGGACGCCCTCGCCTCACTCCGCTGACCCGCCTCACTCCGCCGACCGGTCCGCCGACCGGCTCGCGAGCGCGTCGCCCGCCGGGGTGCGGACGTAGAGGACGCGGCGCCCGAGCCGGTGCCCGACGACCAGCCCGCACGCGCGCAGCACGCCGAGGTGCTGGCTGACCGCCCCGGCCGTCACGCCCATCCGGCGCGCCAGCTCCGTCGTGGACGCGGGCGTCGCGAGCGCGGCGAGCAGCTCGGCGCGGCGGCGGCCGATCAGCGCGGCGAGCGGGTCGGCCCGCCCGGACGCGCGGCCCGGCGCCTCCCACAGCGTCGCGACGCCGTTCGGCGGGTAGCTGAGCATGGCCTGGTAGGGCGGCACCATCACCGAGACCTGCGGCCAGACGAACGCGCTCGGCACGAGGAGCAGCCCCCGCCCGCCGAGCTCGCCGCGCCACCGCCAGTCCCGGTCGATGCTGAGCGTCCCGGACTCCCAGGACACCGCGTCGTGCAGGCCGCCGAACACACCGGCCGCGCCCGCGGCGGCGAGCGCCCTCGTGCGGCGCAGGACGTCCCCTTCGAGCAGGTCGCGGACGCGCGGCCAGAACGGCTCGACGACCGCCGCCCAGTAGGCCCGGAGCAGCGCGTCCACCGCCTCCAGGGTCCGCTCGGGGTCGGCGGCCATCGCGCGGCGCGCAGGCGACGGCCTGGCGCCGCGCTCCATCCAGCGCAGCTCGTCCGCGACGACCTCCGGCGGCGTGGCGCGGACGACGGCGAGCTCGGCGTCCAGGTCGGGCAGCGGGCCGGACGGCGGCGGCGTGAGGAAGTCGGGGATGTAGCCGGCGGGCGGGACGAGCTCGCGCAGCGGCCGCATGTCGAGCCCGCGCAGCCGGGGCCGGACGGCGTGCACCCACGGCAGGTGCAGCGCGTGCCCGGACGGGTCGGCGAGCACCCGCAGGCTGCGCACCAGCTCCCACAGCGGCGAGAACGCGAACCGGACGCGCGCCACGTCGTCCGGGGCGAACACGAACTCGATCATTTCGACCCGATCATTTAGCCCAGGCTAAATGATTACCGCGGGCCGTCCGCAGCGCGGACGATCGGCGGGTGACCACTCTGGAAGGCTCCCCCGTCGCCCCTCCCGGACGGCTCGCGGCGTTCCTGCGTCCCCGGGTCGGCGGCTTCCCCCGGACGTTCTGGACGCTCTGGGCTGGAACGCTCCTGAACCGGCTCGGCACCATGGTCGAGCCGTTCCTCGGCCTCTACCTCACGACCGTCCGCGGGCTGTCGCTCGCGCAGGCCGGGCTCGTCATGGCGGTGCTCGGCGCGGGCTCGCTCGGCGGGACGCTGCTCGGCGGCGTGCTCGCCGACCGGATCGGCCGCCGCGCCACGCTGACCTGCGCGACCGTCGGCACCGGGGCGGCGATGCTGATCCTCGGCTACGCGCAGGGGATCGCCGCGATCGTCGCGGCGGCGCTGCTGCTCGGCGTCCTGCTGGACATGTACCGGCCGGCGGCGCAGGCGATGGTCGCCGACATCATCTCGCCCGCCGACCGTCCGCGCGCGTTCGGGCTGCTGTTCTGGGCGATCAACCTCGGCTGGGCCGTCGCGATGGTGCTCGGCGGGACGCTCGCCCAGCAGGGCTTCCTCTGGCTGTTCTGGATCGACGCCCTGACCTGCGCCTCGTTCGGGCTGCTGGTCTGGCGGGCCATCCCCGAGACGCGGGTGCGGGACGGCCGCGCCGCCGCCGGGATGTTCGCCGGGTTCGGGCGCGTCCTGCGCGACCGGGTCATGGTCGGGTACGTGCTGACCTCGCTCGTGTACACGTTCGTCCTCATGCAGGGGCTGACGACGATGCCGCTCGCCATGCGCGAGGACGGCCTCGGCCCGCAGGACTACGGCATCGCGTTCGCCGCCAACGGGGTGCTGATCATCATCGTCCAGCCGCTGGTCAACGCGTGGCTGGCGCGGCGCGACCACAGCCTCGTGCTGGCCTGCGGGTTCGTCGGCGTCGGTATCGGCTACGGGCTGACGTCGCTGGCGTCGTCCACGGCCGGGTACACCGCGACGGTCCTCGTGTGGACGCTCGGCGAGATCACCGCGGCGTCCGTGCTGCAGGCGGTCGTCGCCGACCTCGCCCCGGCCGACCTGCGCGGACGCTACAGCGGCCTGTACGGGATGGCGTGGTCGGGCGGCTTCCTGCTGGCCCCGCTCGGCGGCACCCAGCTGCTCGGCCTCGGCGGCGCGCCCGCGCTGTGGCTGACCTGCGCGGGCCTCGCCGTCGCCGCGGCGGTCGCGGTGGCGGCGCTCGGCCCAGCGATCCGGCGGCGCCGCGCCATCGCGCTGGAGGTCGACTTTTCGTCAGAGTGACGAAACCGGTTCCGGCGATCTATCCTTGGACCGTGGCACAGCTCAGGATCGCTCTCGCGCAGGTGAACCCGACCGTCGGCGACCTCGGCGGCAACGCCGACACGATCGTGCAGTGGACGCGGCGCGCCGCCGACGCGGGCGCGCACCTGGTCGCCTTCCCCGAGATGGCGCTGACCGGCTACCCGGTCGAGGACCTCGCGCTCCGCGCGTCGTTCGTCGAGGCGTCCCAGCGGGCCCTCGCGGCGCTCGCCCGGCGGCTCGCCGACGAGGGCCTCGGCGACCTGCCGGTCGTCACCGGCTACCTCGACCGCCGCACGGTCGGCCTCGTCCGCTCCGGGCAGCCCGCCGGGGCCCCGCTGGACGCGGCCGCCTGGCTCCACGACGGCGAGGTGCTGGTCCGCTCGGCCAAGCACCACCTCCCGAACTACGGCGTGTTCGACGAGTACCGGATCTTCGTGCGCGGCGACCGGCTGCCCGTCGTCCGGGTGCACGGCGTCGACGTCGCGACCGTCGTCTGCGAGGACCTCTGGCAGGACGGCGGCCCGGTCAGCGTCACCGGCGCCGCCGGGGCCGGGCTGCTGCTCGCGCTGAACGCGTCCCCGTACGAGCGGAACAAGGACGACGTCCGCCTCGACCTGTGCGCCCGGCGCGCCCGCGAGGCGGGCTGCGCCCTCGCCTACGTCAACATGGTCGGCGGCCAGGACGAACTCGTCTTCGACGGCGACTCCGTCATCGTCGGCGCGGACGGCACGCCGCTCGCCCGCGCGCCCCAGTTCACCGAGCACCTCCTCGTCGCCGACCTGGCGCTGCCCGCGGCCGACCCGTCCGCCGAGCCGGGCCGCACCCCGGTCGACGCGCTGGACGGCACGACGATCACCGTCGACCGGCTCGTCCTGTCGCCCGACCCGCTGCCCGCCTACCCGGTCGAGCCGCAGACCGTCGCCGAGCCGCTGGACGACCTGGCCGAGGTGTACGCGGCGCTCGTCCTCGGGACGCGCGACTACGTCCGCAAGAACGGGTTCCACTCGGTGGTGCTCGGCCTGTCCGGCGGGATCGACTCCGCGCTCGTCGCGACGCTCGCGTCCGACGCCATCGGGCCGGAGAACGTGCACGTCATCCTGCTGCCGAGCCGCTACTCCTCCGAAGGCTCCGTCGTCGACGCCGAGGAGCTCGTCAAGCGGCAGGGGCTGAACGCGCGGACCGTCCCCATCGCGCGCATGGTCGAGGCGTTCGAGGAGCAGCTCGACCTGCACGGGCTCGCCGCCGAGAACCTCCAGGCCCGGATCCGCGCCAACGTGTGGATGGCCATGTCGAACGAGCACGGGCACCTCGTCCTGACCGGCGGCAACAAGAGCGAGCTGGCCACCGGCTACTCCACCCTCTACGGCGACTCGGCGGGCGGCTTCGGCCCGATCAAGGACGTCTTCAAGCTCACCGTCTGGGAACTGGCGCGCTGGCGCAACACCCAGGCGGGGAGGTCGTCGCCGTTCCTG
Organism: Actinomadura decatromicini; assembly: GCF_008121305.1. Taxonomy (NCBI): domain Bacteria; kingdom Bacillati; phylum Actinomycetota; class Actinomycetes; order Streptosporangiales; family Thermomonosporaceae; genus Actinomadura; species Actinomadura decatromicini. The sequence goes on from NZ_VSRQ01000004.1 coordinate 421,202, forward strand.
CACCTGTTCGCCGAGGAGCCGATCCCGGAGGCGATCATTCAGAAGGAGCCGTCCGCCGAGCTGCGCCCCGGCCAGCGCGACGTGGACAGCCTGCCGGAGTACGACGTCCTCGACCCGCTCCTCACCGACTACGTCGAACGCGACATGGGCCGCGCCGCCCTCCTCGCCGCCGGGCACGACCCCGATCTCGTCGACCGCGTCATCCGCATGGTCGACATCGCCGAGTACAAGCGCCGCCAGTACCCGCCCGGCCCGAAGATCACCCCGAAGAACTTCGGCCGCGACCGCCGCCTCCCCATCACCAACGCCTGGCGCGAACGCTAGCCGGGACGAGCCCTCAGCCGTCGCCACGGGTCGTGCGGCCGGAGCGAGCTTTGCGAGCGCAGGCCGCACGACCCGCCGGCGCAGGCGACCGCAGCGACGCCCCACACGTCCGTAACAGGCAAGACAGACAGAAACGGCGTCGTGAGGATCGCCTGCGCCGCAACGGGGGTTCCAGGGGGTCGCCCCCCTGGGCTACTCGCGGTGGTGGCTTTCGCCGGGCCAGGTTTCGCCGGGCCAGCCCTGGACGATCTCGGAGGCGTCCGGGTCGACGCCGGGGACGACCTGTTCGCACCAGACGACCTTGCCGGCGGCGGTGCGGCGGGTGCCCCAGCGGTGCGCGAGCTGGCTGACGACGAGGAGGCCGCGGCCGTTCTCGTCGTCGTCCTCGGCGCGGCGCAGCCGGGGCAGCGCGGCGGACCGGTCCAGGACCTCGCATACGAGCGTCCGCTCCAGGAGCAGGCGAAGTTCGATGGGGCCGGGCGCGTACCGGAGCGCGTTCGTGATCAGCTCGGACGCCAGCAGCTCGGTGGTGTAGTCGAGCTCCTCCAGGCCCCACTCCTCCAGGCGGGACCGGACGAGGCCGCGGGCGCGGCGGACGGCCGCCGGGTCGGCGGGCAGCGTCCAGGAGGCGTAGCGGTCCTCGGGGAGGCGGCGGAGCCGGGCGATCAGGACGGCGATGTCGTCGCGGTGCTGGTCGGCGTACACCCCGGCGAGGGTGGCCTTCGCGAGGTCCTCCATGGAGCGGTCGACGGAGTCGGGGCCGAAGATCCGCTGCAGCCGGGCGAGGCCGTCGTCGATGTCGCGGCCCCGGTTCTCGACGAGGCCGTCGGTGTAGATGACGAAGAGGCTGCCGTCCTCGACGGTGAACTCGCGGCTCTCGATCGCGGCGCCGCCGGCGACGCCGAGCGGCGGGGCGGGCGGGACCTTCAGGTACTCGTTGTCGCCGTTCGGCCCGGCGAGCAGCGGCGGCAGGTGCCCGGCGGACGCGATCTCGATCGTGCCGGTGGTCGCGTCGTACACCGCGTAGACGCAGGTCGCGAAGTGCGGCTCCTGCTCGCCGAGCTCGATCATCAGCTCGTGCATGACGTGCAGGGCGTCGGCGGGCGGCAGCTCCAGGTTGGCGAGCGTGTGCAGGGCGGTGCGGAGCCGCCCCATGGTGACGGCGGCGCGGACGCCGTGCCCGGCGACGTCCCCGACGATGAGGGCGACGCGGGCGCCGGGCAGCGCGATCGACTCGTACCAGTCGCCGCCGACCTCGACGAGCTTGCTGCCCGGCAGGTAGCGGTGCCGGACCTCGACCGAGGACGGCGCGGACAGCCGGTTCGGCAGCAGGCTGCGCTGCAGCGCGAGCGCCGTGGCGCGTTCCCGGCTGAACAACCGGGCGTTGTCGATCACGATGGCGGCGCGGGCCGCGAACTCCATGCCGATCTCGACGTCGTAGGCGTCGAACTTGCGGAACCCGGGGACGCGGGTGCAGGCGATGAAGCCGAGCAGCGTGTCGCGGGCGATCATCGGCAGCAGCACCATCGACACGTTGGACAGCAGCTCGCCCGCCGGGCCGCGCCGCCACAGCCGGCCGATCTCGGACGCGGCGTCGAGGTCGATGTGCGGCAGGTGGACGGGCCGGGCCGTGTCCATGACCTGGCGGTACGGCGTCCCCTCCGGGAACACCAGCACCTCGCCGACCGGGAACGTCGACGTCCAGGCGGCGTTGCCGTCGTCGGAGGTGACCGCGATGCGGCGCAGCACCGCCGAGCCGGACTCGGCGTGCACCTCGTCGGCGGCGACCAGGCTCTCCAGCACCAGCACCGACGCGGCGTTGCAGTAGTGCGGGACGACGACCTCCACGAGGCCGCGCGCGGACTGGTCGAGGTCGAGGGACGCGCCGAACCGGGTGAGCTGGTCGTCCATCAGGGCGCGGCGCATGAGGGCCGGATCCTGGTAGCGCTCGCTCGGCGGCAGCGCCACGCGGACGAACAGCAGCGCCGAGCGCGTGGTCGCGGAGTCGCCGCCGACCAGGGGCTGCGCGGTGACCACCGCCTCGGTGGTCGAGGAGTCGCCGCGCAGCACGGTCAGCACGCCGGTGCGCTCCTGGCCCGCGTCGCTGGACTCCAGGAGCGCCTCCAGCTCGGCCTTGGCCTCGTCCCCGACCAGCTCGGTGGCCGGGCGGCCGATCAGCTCCTCGGGGGCGCGGCCGAGGACGGCCCTGGCGTTCGGGCCGCATTGCACGATCCGCCGCGTTCCGTCGATGCCCAGGACGAGGGTCCGGGACGCGGAATCGGCGGCGGGCGCATCGCCTCGCGGCGCCATCACGGATCTCACCTGACGCGCTCCCAGACAGCCGGTCGTCTCAGCACTACCCAGCGACAGTATGAGGCATGACACGGTTTCAAGGGGAGAAGATCACACCTACCACGTCGAAATCCGACCGGTATATGCCTCCCCCGGCCACATTCCGGGCGCTCGCGCGCCACCGCGGGCCTGCGTGCCCGTCCGATCCGGGAATGGCGGGGCCTTTCCGAATCGTTCCTCAAGTGGCACGATCGGTCTCGTCTGGGTACGCCACCGTGGCGCCTCAAGACCGGAGGTTCAGCATGTCTTCTTCTGTCGCGCCCCCCGCGCAGCCGACCGCACTCTACGGCGGTACCAGCGGACGAAGGGTCACCGTACGCGACATCGCCGCCGCGAAGGCGCGGCACGAGAAGTGGCCGATGCTCACCGCCTACGACGCGATGACCGCGCGGATCTTCGACGAGGCCGGGATCCCCGTGCTGCTCGTCGGCGACTCCGCCGCGATGGTGGTGTACGGCTACGACTCCACCATCCCGGTCACCGTGGACGACCTGATCCCGCTGACCGCGGCCGTCGTCCGCGGGTCCAAGCGCGCGATGGTGGTCGCGGACCTGCCGTTCGGCTCCTACCAGACGGGCGTCCCCGAGGCGCTCGCCGCCGCCACCCGGTTCCTCAAGGAGACCGGCGCGCACGCGGTCAAGCTGGAGGGCGGGCGGCGGATCGTCCCGCAGGTCGAGGCGATGGTCGCCGCGGGCATCCCGGTGATGGGCCACCTCGGCCTCACGCCCCAGTCGGTGAACGTCTTCGGCGGCTACCGGGTGCAGGGCCGCGGCCAGGACGGCGAGGAGCTCATGGCGGACGCCAAGGCGCTGGAGGCGGCGGGCGCGTTCTCCATGGTCCTGGAGTGCGTGCCGGAGGACCTCGCCGCGCGGGTGACCTCGTCGCTGTCCATCCCGACGATCGGGATCGGCGGCGGCAACCAGACCGACGCGCAGGTCCTCGTCTGGCAGGACATGGCCGGGCTCACCCCGCGCACCGCGAAGTTCGTGAAGAAGTTCGCCGACATGAACACGCTGCTCAGCGAGGCCGCGCGCAGCTACGCCGACGAGGTCGTCAGCGGCGCCTACCCGGCCCCTGAGCACTCCTACAGCTGATCCGCCGGAGCGTCTCGACGTCCCGCCGCCGGTCCACCCCGGGCGGCGGGACGGCGACCGCCCGCACGGCCGCTCCTCGCCCCGGCGCGGCCGTGCGGGCGCCCTCGTCCGCGCTCCCGGACGCCGCTTCTAGACGTCGGTGACGCGCAGTCCGGCGTGCGCCTTGTAGCGCCGGTTGATCGAGATCAGGTTCGCGGTGAACGCCTCGACCTGGTGGGCGTTGTGCAGGCGTCCGCCGTAGACGCCGCGCATGCCGGGGATGCGGCCTGCGAGCGCCTGGACGAGGTCGGTCGCCTCCCGGTCGTCGCCGAGGACGAGCACGTCCAGCTCCATCCCGTCCACCTCGGGGTCGAGCAGCAGCTTGGCGGACACGTGGTGGAACGCGGCGACGACGCGGCTGTCCGGCAGGACGGCGGCGGCCTGCTGGGCGGCGCTGCCCTCCTCGACCGGCAGCGCGAAGGCGCCCTTGCCCTTTTCGAACCCGAGCGGGTTGACGCAGTCGACGACGACCTTCCCGGCAAGCTCGGCGCGCACCGACTCGAGCGTGGCCTTGTGGCCGTCCCACGGGACCGCGACGATCACGACGTCGGAGCCGCTCGCGGCGGCCGGGTTCTCCGCCCCGGACACCGGCAGGTCGCCGCCCGCGGCCAGCTCCTCGGCCGCGGCCTGGGCGCGCTCGGCATTGCGGGAACCGATCGTCACGCGGTGCCCGGCGAGCGCGAACCGGCGGGCGAGGCCCTTGCCCTGATCTCCGGTGCCGCCGAGGATCCCGATCGACAGGCCGGTCACGTCGGGGAGGTCGTAGGGCGTCTTCCGCTGCTCAGTCATGCCGCCGAGTCTGCCAGGCGGGTCCGCGGCGGCCGCGCGGCGGGGTTCCGGCACGGCGCGCACCGGCGCGCGTAAGACAGCCGTGCGTAAAAGGACCTTGTACGGCGCGGCTCCTGAGGCACCATGGTGGCCGTGGACGCCGAGCAGATCGTCATGTTGCGTGAGGTGCTGTCGGCCACCGGCTGGCTGGAGCGGACGCGGGAGTTCGGCCGGGCGCTGCGGGTCACCTCCCGGACGCCGGGCGGCCTGCTGCTCGTCGGCACGCCCGGCGACGACCCGTGGCACCTCGCCGCGCACCTGGACGACGAGAGCCGCCTCGCCGCCGTCCCCGGCCTCGCGCCGACCCTCGTCCGCTGGACGCCGCCCGCCGACGCCCCGCCCCACCTACGGGTCGGGCTGGAGCGGCTGGAGGCGGCGCGGCGCGGCGAGACGCTGTTCGTCGTCGCCGAGGAGGACGCGCCCGTCCCGCTGCTGGAGCGGGTGGACGACGCCCGCCGCGTCGGCGCGACCGTCCTCGCGCTGGAGGGCGGCGACAAGGACCTGCGGGGCCTCGCGCACGAGGCGCTGACCGTCCCGCCGGACGAGGCGCTGATCTCCTTCGACGGGGCGCAGCACCTCGTCAGCGCGGCGGCCGGGGAGGAGCAGGGGAAGGCGCCGCGCGGGCTCCGGCACCGCCTCGCCAAACTCCTGGACGCGGTGACCGGGCCCGTCGTGGACCAGCCCTGACGGCCGGGCCGGTTCCCGGAGCGGAGCGCCAGCGGAGTGGAGGGGACCGGCCCGGCCGCATCCGGGGGGTGTGGGGGGTCGTCCCCCCACAGGTGACTCAGTCGTCGCCGTCCTGTTTGCGCCATGCCTCGTTGCGCTCGCGCGCGAGGGCGAGCGCGCCCGCGGCGGCGCTCTCCGACCCGTAGGGGCCCATCCGGTCCTTGTCGGGGCAGCCGGGCCCGTGCTCGACCCTCATGTGCTTCAGGCAGAACCACCAGTCGCCGTCGTCACCGGCCATCGGCACTCCTCTCGATCCGGCTCTCGGCACGGGATTCGTTGCCGCGAGCGCGCTGACTACACTCCATCACTATGACGACCCAGCTTCTCCGGCCCGGCAACGTCTCCCCCATGCGCAAGGTGCCGTCGAGCATCCCGCGCCCCGAGTACGTGGGGAAGAAGCGCCCGAAGACCGGCGAGCCCGACGTCAAGTCCCCCGAGATCATCGAGCGGATGCGGGTGGCCGGGAAGATCGCCGCGCAGGCGCTGGAGGAGGTCGGCAAGCACGTCCGGCCGGGCGTCACGACCGACGAGCTGGACGCCGTCGGCCACGAGTTCCTGCTCGACCACGGCGCGTATCCGTCCACGCTGGGCTACCGCGGGTTCCCGAAGTCGCTGTGCACCTCGATCAACGAGGTGATCTGCCACGGCATCCCGGACGACACCGTCCTGCGCGACGGCGACATCATCAACGTCGACATCACCGCCTACATCGGCGGGGTGCACGGCGACACCGACGCGACGTTCCTCTGCGGCGACGTCGACGAGGAGTCGCGGCTGCTGGTGGAGCGCACCCACGAGGCGATGATGCGCGGCATCCGCGCGGCCAAGCCGGGCCGCCAGCTGAACGTGATCGGACGGGTCATCGAGTCCTACGCCAAGCGGTTCGGGTACGGGGTCGTGCGCGACTTCACCGGCCACGGGATCGGCACGACGTTCCACTCGGGCCTGGTCGTCCCCCACTTCGACGACCCGAACGCGACGACGGTCATCGAACCGGGGATGACGTTCACCGTCGAGCCGATGCTGACGCTCGGCACGTACGACTACGACATCTGGCAGGACGGCTGGACGGTCGTGACGAAGGACCGCAGGCGCACCGCGCAGTTCGAGCACACGCTGCTGGTGACCGAGGACGGCCACGAAATCCTCACCCTGCCGTGACCGTTCTGTTGATCTAGAGTCCGATTCACGTCCAGATCCGGCCGGGAGACCCTCTAGAGATGAACGCCCCAGCGCCGTACGAGCCGAGGGTTCCGTCCGACAGCATGCCGCCGGGGCGGGCGGCGCTCAGCGTGACGTGGGCGGCGCTGCCGTTCCTGACCCTCGGCTACGCCACGCCGTTCACCTTCGCGGCGGCGGCGCTGTGGCGGCGCAGCGCGCACCTGCTGGTGTCCACGGCGGTGTACGTCGGCGTGTTCGCGCTGATGATGGTCCTGGTGCCGGACATGGGCAAGGAAGACGGCGCGGAGCGCTACGTCGGGATGCTGATGTTCGTCCTCGCCGTGGTGGGCTGCGCGCACGCGTTCATCATCCGGCGCCGCGTGTTCGACCCGCACGGGCTGTCGGCGGTCGACAACGAGGCCGTGGTCGAGCGCGTCAAGCGGCGGCGGCTGCTGCGCGACAAGGCGCGGGCGCTCGCCGAGTCCGACCCGGGCCTGGCCCGAGAGCTGCGGATCGGGCGTCCCGACCTGCCGCGCCAGTACAACGACGGCGGGCTCGTCGACGTCAACCACGCCCCGCCGGAGGCGCTGACGCTGCTGCCCGGCGTCACCCCCGAGCTGGCCGCGCGGATCGACCGGGTGCGGGCGGAGACGGGCGGGTTCATGTCCGCCGAGGAGCTGTCGGCGGTGGCGGGTCTGCCGCCGTCCCTCACCGGCGACCTCGCCGACTACGCCGTCTTCATCCGCTGATCGCGGGTACGGATCGGGCGTGACCCCGAAGAAGCGGAAGAAGAACGACGGCGGCGACCGGCTCGCCGAGTACCGGGGCAAGCGGGACGCGGGGCGGACGCCGGAGCCCGTCCCGGAGGGGCGGGCGGAGCCGCGCGGGGACGACGACACGTTCGTCGTCCAGGAGCACCACGCGACCAGCCTGCACTGGGACCTGCGCCTCGAACGCGACGGCGTGCTCGTGTCGTGGGCCGTGCCGAAGGGCCTGCCGTGGAGCCCGGACACGAACCACCTCGCCGTCCGCACCGAGGACCATCCGCTGGAGTACGCGACGTTCGAGGGCGAGATCCCGCGCGGCGAGTACGGCGCCGGGACGATGACCATCTGGGACGCGGGCACCTACGAGACGGAGAAGTGGTCCGAGCGCGAGGTCAAGATCGTGATGCGCGGCGCGCGGGTGTCCGGCCGGTACGTGCTGTTCCGGACGCGCGGCAAGAACTGGATGATCCACCGGATGGACCCGCCCGCCGACCCGGACGCCGAGCCCCTGCCGGAGTCGGTGCTCCCGATGCGCCCGGTCGAGCGGGCGCGGCTGCCGCGCGACCGGGACGCCTGGGCCTTCGAGTTCGCGTGGGGCGGCCGCCGCCTCGCCGCCTACGTCGAGGGTGGCCGGACCCGCTTCACCGACGACCGGGGCCGTCCCGTCGACGGGCCGGGCGGGCTCGGCTCCCGGCTCGGCGCCGCGCTCGGCTCCCGGCCCGCGCTGCTGGACGGGGAGGTCGCCGTCCTGGAGGGCCGCGAGACGTACCTGATCGTCGACCTGCTGCACCTCGACGGGCATCCGCTGCTGGACGTCCCGTACCGGGAGCGGCGGGAGCGGCTCGACGGGCTCGGGCTGTCGGGCCCGCGCTGGCAGACCGCGCCGTGGTACCCGGGCGACGGCGACGCCGTCCGGGACGCCGCCGCCGCGCAGGGCCTGCCGGGCGTCGTCGCCAAGCGCCTCGACTCCCGCTACGAGCCGGGCGAGGAGTCGGACGACTGGCGCCTCGTCCCCGCCGCCTCCCCGGACGGGTCTCAGTAGGCCACGGTGATGCGGCGGCGGACGGCCTGGTTCTTCTCCAGCTCGTCCACGACCGCGACGGCGTAGTCCTCGGCGCTGATCGCGCTGTTGCCCTCGGCGTCGGCGAGCAGGGAGTCGCCGCCGAGCCGGAACTCGCCCCTGCGCTCGCCCGGCTGGATCACCGCGGGCGGGGAGACGTAGGTCCAGTCCAGGTCGCCGGCCTCGGCGCGGATGAACTGGAGCAGGGCGTCCTGGGCGAGGGCCTCGCCCTTGTACTCGGCGGGGAACTCGGGCGTGTCGACCAGGCGGACGCCGGGCGCGACCTCCAGGCTGCCCGCCCCGCCGACCACGACCAGCCGCCGGATCCCGGCCTGGCGCAGCCCGTCGAGCACGCCGCGGCCGGCGGCGAGCAGCGGCCCGGTCGCCTCCGACCCGTCGCGGGGCGGGGCGATCGCCAGCACGACGGCATCGTGGTCCGCGGCGTACCGGGCGACGGCCGCGGCGTCGCTCGCCTCGCCCGGGGCCGTCCCCTCCGCCCCGCTGCGGGTCATGCCGGACACCGAGTGGCCACGGCCGAGCGCCTCCGCCGCGATCCGGCTGCCGATCATCCCGGTCTCGCCGATCACGAGAATCCTCATCGGTCCTCCTTGGAAGATCATCAGAACGTCGTTGATCATGCCCGTCTTCGGAAGTGACGGTATCCATCGGATACTGGTTACTGCAAAGAACCTTTGGTACCGTTCGGAAACCATGAAGGGTGACGCGTTCGACCCCGACTGCCCGACCCGCCTGGTCCTCGACCGCATCGGCGACAAGTGGTCGGTGCTCGTCGTGCTGAGCCTCAGCGACGGCCCGAGCCGCTTCACCCGGCTGCGCGACCGGATCGGCGGCGTCACGCCGAAGGTGCTCACCCAGACGCTCCGCGCGATGGAGCGCGACGGCCTCCTCACCCGGACGGTGTTCCCCGAAGTCCCGCCCCGAGTCGAGTACGCCCTGACGCCGCTCGGGAAGTCGCTGCGGACGCCCATCGAGGCCATCGCCGAGTGGGCGGAGGAGAACGTCGGGGCCGTCGTCGCGTCCCGCGAGAGCCACCTCGTCTGACCACGGTCCGGCCCCGGTCCGCACACGGTCCGAACACGGTCCGAACCCGCGGCGCCCTGGAGCGCCCGGACGGAACCGGGACGGCCCCACCGCCATCAAACGGGCTAAGCGCCCACTTCGGCGCGCCGCCGCTGAATCACGGCGGTAGCGGGCTAGAGTCCCGCCCTGAAGCGGGGCGGCGGGGACGGGCTGGAAGCGGGGACAACTACAGATGATGGGCAAGACGCACGCCCTCAGCGGGGCGCTGGCATGGCTCGCGGCCGTGCCGGTGATCGCGCAGGAGGGACTGCTCGGCGACCACGCGGTGTCGCTGTCGGCGGAGCAGGTCGCGGCGGGCGCCGTCGTCTGCGCGGGCGCGGCGATCCTGCCCGACATCGACCACCACAACGGACGCATCGCCAACACGTTCGGGCCCATCACGCACCACATGTGCAAGGGGATCGGGAAGCTGTCGGGCGGGCACCGGCAGGCCACCCACTCGATCCTGTTCGCCGTCGCGATGGGCCTCGCGATGGACTACCTCGCCACCCACTACGTCTACGCCTGGTGGGCCTGCCTGTTCATGATCGTCGGCCTCGGGCTGCGCGGCATCGGGCTGGACTTCGAGGGCAAGGAGCCGCAGTCGGCGCTCGCCGACTGCGCGCTCGCCCTCGTCGCGGTCTGGCTGATGCACAACATCGACATGAGCTTCGTCGGGTTCGCGGTCGGGCTCGGCTGCTTCGCGCACGTCGTCGGCGACTGCCTGACGCCGCGGGGCTGCCCGGTGTTCTGGCCGCTGCCGTACCGGATCGACGTCCCGGTCATCCCGAAGACGGACGGCAAGGTCGAGCGGTGGGTGGTGATGCCGGTCCTCACGCTCGGCGTCGCCGTCCTCGCCGTCCGGTCGGTGCTCGGCGACACGACCGCCCAGTGGCTGACCCGGGGCTGACCGGCGCGGGCGGGTGATCAGCCCAGCAGGTCGCCGAAGTCGCCGCAGGTCAGCGACATCCAGGGCTGGACGACCTGGTTGTCCCACATGGCGACGATCATGACCCGCCGCACCCCGGGGACGGTCTGCGCGGTGCACGCGAGCTGCCCCAGGGCGATCCGCGGCCAGCCGACCCCGGCGGCGTCGGGCTTGGCCCCGCTCAGCGTCCGGCCGGAGGGCACGGTCACGTCGACGTTGATCTCGCCCTGCCGGTCCCCGGCCCTGACCACGACCTGCCGCCCGGCGGGCACCGCGCTGCGGAGGCCGTTGCGCCGCTCCAGGGACGTCACCGGCACGCTGAGCTGCGTGATGCTCAGGTACGGCTGGCCCGGCAGGCCCGGCCGGACCACGGGGACGAGCCTGCCGCCCTTCACCAGATAGATGGTGAGGGTCGCGGCCTTGCCCGCCGCGACCGGCGGGCCGCCCGCGCCGATGATCCCGGTCGGCTGGATCCCGAGGCCCCCGTCGACCGGGACGAACCGGGCCGGCACCGCCGCGAGCGCCGCCGCCGCGACGAGCACGGCGAGCGCCTTGCGCGGCCGTGTGAACGTCCATGACCGGTGTCTCATGAGGCGCCGTCCCGCTCTACGTCGTCCTGCTCTACGTCGTCCCGCTTTTCCTCGTCCATTTCTTCGTCGTCCTGCTTCTCGGGGAGCCACAGGGTGAAGACGGCGCCGCCGTCCGGGGCGTTGGCGGCGTCGAGCGAGCCGCCGTGCAGCACCGCGTTCTCCCTGGCGATCGACAGGCCGAGGCCGCTGCCCTCGCTGCGCGAGCGCGCCGCCTCCGACTTGACGAACCGGTCGAAGACCACGGCGAGGAGGTCGCCCGGCAGACCGGGGCCGTGGTCGGACACGACGACCTCCACGCCCGCCGCGCCGTCCCGCCCGGCGCGGCCGAAGCGCAGCGCGACCGGCGGGCGGCCGTGCTTCAGCGCGTTCCCGGCGAGGTTCGCGACGATCACGTCGAACCGGCGCGGGTCGAGGCGCGCGAACAGGTCGGGCGGGCCGTCCACGACGACCTCGTCGCGCCAGCCGCGCGCGCGGAGGGTGGCGGCGACGGCGTCGGCGACGTTCACGTCGTCCAGGACGAGCGCGGCGGCGCCCGCGTCGAACCGGCTGATCTCGATCAGGTGCTCGACGAGCTGCCCGAGCCGCCGGGTCTCGCCCGCGACGAGCCGCGCCGCGGTGCCGCCGCCCGCCGCCGCGGCCTCCTCCGCCAGCAGGTCGGTCATCGCGACCATCGAGGTCAGCGGCGTGCGCAGCTCGTGCGAGACGTCCGCGACGAACCGGCGGGACGCGGCCTCCATCGCGCGCAGCTCGGTCACCGTCCGCTCCAGCGCCTCGGCGGTGGCGTTGAACGTGCGGGCGAGGTCGGCCAGCTCGTCGCCGCCGCGCACGGCCACCCGCGTCTCCAGCTCGCCGGCGCCGAGCGCGCGGGCGGCGGCGCCGAGGCGGCGGACCGGACGCAGCACCCCGCCGGTCGCGAGCAGCGCGAGGCCGAGCGCGGCGACCAGCGCGACGGCGTCCGCGACCAGCAGCGCGCGGGTGAACAACCGCAGGTCGGCGGCCTCCCGGCTGAGGCTCGCCGACACGAACACCATCGGCGGGGTCGTCCGCCACGGCTCGTCGACCGTCGTCTGGTAGCCGGTGGCGCGCGCCCCGACGAGCAGGTAGGGCTTGCCGCCCCGGATGATCCGCTGGAACACGAGCCCGTCCCTCGCGCGGTCGGCGAACGCGCGGGTGACCGGCACGTCGAGCTGCGACGGGTCGGGGAGCGGCACCGGGCCGCTCAGCGGCACGGGCACCGCGGCGGCGCGCCGGCCCGCGCCCGACAGGGCCTCCACGAGCTGCGCGCGGACGAGCTCGTCCACGTCCGGCGGGAGCTGCGGCGGGATCTGCCGGGCGAGGGTGTCGCGGACCTCGGTCAGCACCGCGTCCTGCGCCCGCTGCAGCATCAGCCGCCTGAGCAGGACGTAGGAGATCCCGGACGCGAGCAGCGCGGCGAACAGCGCGACCGCGGTGAACGCCGCCGTCAGCCGCACCCGCAGCCCGACCGACCGCGGGCCCCGCCCGCCGGTCGCCCGCGTCCCGGTGGTCATGGGGCGGCGAACCGGTAGCCGAAGCCCCGGACGGTCTCGATCAGCCGCGGCTCGGCGGGCTCGTCCTCGATCTTGGCGCGGACGCGCTGCACGCAGGCGTCCACCAGCCGCGAGTCGCCCGGATAGGTGTGCTCCCACACCTCGGCGAGCAGGTGCTGGCGGGTCAGCGCCTGGCCGGGGCGGCGCGCGAGCTCCAGCAGCAGCCGCAGCTCGGTCGGGGTGAGGCGCAGGTCGGTCCCGGCCTTGGTGACCTTCAGCGACGTCCGGTCGATGACGAGGTCGCCGTAGACGGAGCGGTCGACGAGGGTGTGGTCGGCGCGCCGCAGCACGGCGCGGATGCGGGCGTCCAGCACCCGCGGCTCGACCGGCTTCACCACGTAGTCGTCGGCGCCCGCCTCCAGGCCGAGGACGACGTCGAGGTCGTCGCCGCGCGCGGTGAGCAGGATCACCGGCAGCGCCCCGCCGCCGCACAGGTCGTCGCGGCGGATCCGGCGGCACACCTCGATGCCGTCGATGCCGGGGAGCATCACGTCCAGGATCGCGATCTCGGGGCGGCGGGCCCGCAGCGCCGCCAGCCCGTCCTCGCCGGTCGCGCGGGACGTGACGCCGTGCCCCTGCCGGGTGAGGGCCAGTTCCAGGGCGGTCCGCGCGGCCGGGTCGTCCTCCACGAAGAGAATGCTCGCCACCCGGACATTATTCGCCACCGGAGATCGTCCGCCGCCGAGTGTCACAGGATCCGGACATCGCGCGGACAAGATCATGACAGTGCGCGCGGACGGTGGACGCCATGACGCCCGCCATCGCCCCGCCCCGGATCCCGGCCGCCTCGGCCACGCCCGCTCCCCCGCGCCCCGCGCGGCCCCGGGCCCTGCCGTGGCTGCTCGTCGCGGGGACGGTCGCGCAGGTGCTCGTCCGGCTCTGGTTCGCCCGCGCCCGGACGGGCCCCGCCGCCGACCCGGACGAGACCGGCTACCTCGTCGCGGCCCGGTGGCTCGCGGGCGGGCCGGGCGGCGACCTGACCGGGCACACGTTCTACAAGGGCGGATACCCGCTGCTGCTGTCGCCCGCGTACTGGTTCACGCACGACCCGGCGACCGTGTACACGCTGGTCATGGGGATCAACGCGGTGCTGGGCGCGCTGCTGTTCCCGCTCGGGTACGCGGCGGCGCGCCGGTTCGGGCTCGGCCGCCGCGCCGCGCCGCCCGTCTCGTTCGCGGCGGCCCTGCTGCCCGCGACCACGTTCTTCGGCGCGTTCGCCCTCGCGGACGCCGTCCTGCCGGCGCTGGTGCTCGCCTGGCTGCTGGCGCTCGACCGGTTCGCCCGGCACGGCCGGGCCGCCGACGCGGTCGCGGCGAGCCTCGCGGCGTCGTACATGGCGACCGTCCACACGCGCGGGACGGTCCTGCTCGCCGTCCACGTGGCCGCCCTCGTCGCGGTGGCGGCCGCGCGGCGGAACGTCCGCGCGGCGGCCGCCGGGGGCTGCGTCGCGGCGGCGGGGCAGGCGGCGGGCATGGTCCTGAACGCGCGCGTCCGCGCCGCGCTGTACCCGGGCGGCGCGCGGGACCTCGCCGTCATGCTGGAGACGCGGCTCACCTCCGTGCCCGGCCAGGAGTGGGCGCTGTCGGGCGCGGCCGGGCAGGTCTGGTACCTGATCGTCTCCACCTGGGGGCTCGCCGGGGTGGGCCTCGTCGCGGTCGCGGCGGTGCTCGTCCGCCGCCGCGCGGCCGCCGCCGACCGGACGATGGCGGCCGTGGTCCTGGCGGCGACGTTCGGGATCGCGTACGCCTCGTCCGCCGCGCTCCCCGACGAGCACCGGGTCGGCAACTTCGCCTACGGCCGGTACCTGACGTGCGTCGCCCTCGTGTACGCGCTGGCGGGGGCGGCGGCGCTCGCCCGGTCGGGCGGTCGGACGGCGCTCCGGCTCACGGCGGCGGCCGTGCTCGCCGTGGAGATCGCCGGGCTGTGCGTCACCGCCTACGCGGGCGAGCGGCTCCGCACGCACAAGTTCATCGGCTTCGACTTCCCGGAGATCATGTTCCTGACCGATGACCGCGCCGCGCTGCATCTCCAGGAGGCGACGCTCGTCGCGTGCGGGCTGCTCTGCGGTTTCCTCGCGCTGTCCAGGCTGGGCGGACGCCGCGCCGCGCCCGCCATGGCCGCCGCCCTCGCCGTCGTCGGCCTGGCGGCGCTGACGTTCGCGATGGGGCCGTCGCCGCGGCGCCAGTCCCCGCCGCCCCCGTTCCCCGGCCCGGCGGCGGGCGGCGTCGCCGCGGACGTGTCGCTCAACTGGGTCGCCCGGGTCAAGCTGGCGTACCCGGTGTGGTGGACGCGGGTCGGCCGCGTCGACATCCGCGCCGGACGCCCGCCCGCGCGGGGCGTGTGCACGGTCGTCGTCGCCCTGCCGGACGGGACGCCGCCCGAGGCGTCCTGGCCCGCGCACCCGGACGGGTGGCGCCCGCATACGGGCCGGACAGGACCGGACGGCTGGGTGAGCTGGCACGCCCCGTCCTGCCCGGCGGCGCGCCGTCAGTAGCGGGTGACCAGCGCGATCCGGTCGTGGTCGACGAGGAAGCCGTCCGAGACGAACGTCACCTCGCCGCCGTATTCGAGGGTGGTCTCGATGACGTCGTCCACGGCGTCGTCGACGACGTCCGCGCCGCGCAGGACGCCGGGCATGCCCTCGACCGGGACGAGCTCGCCCTCGGCCTTCACGGCGGGCGCGTAGTAGCCGCGCTCGACGACGAGGTGCTCGCCCCGTCCCTCCTCCACCAGCCGGATGACCTCGCACAGGCCGCCCGCGTACCGCTGGATGCTGCGCGCCGCCTCCAGCTCGGACAGCACGCCGACCTCGCGGAGGTCCTCGTAGGCGGCGAGCGCCGGGCAGGCGGCCTCGGCGAGCGCGCTCGGCGCGGCGCCCTCGAAGCTGCCGTCGACGCGCCCCGCCACGGTCACGTGCGGCCCGGCGGCCTCGTCGAAGAACGCCTGGTGGCGGGTGACGCCCGCGACGATCAGGGGACGCCGGTCCCGGGCGAGGACGCGGTCGAGGGCGCTCGCCGCGTCCCGCATCAGGCGGCGGTGCCGCTCGCTGTCGCCGCCCTGGGCCGGCCGGCGCGACTGCCGTCCCGACCCGGCCTCGTCGATCTGCTCCGGCTCGACGGGGAACCCGTCGGCGGCGTGCTCGGTGAGGTCGTCGCCCCGGCCGTCCCAGAGGCGGACCCGCTGGTCGGACAGGGACAGCAGCCAGTAGCGCCGGGCGCGCGTGTAGTCGGCGACGAGGTCGCGGGTGGCGAAGCCGGTGTCGACGACGACCCGCTCGTCCACGTGCTGGGCGATGGTGAAGGCGTGGTGCTCGCCGCCCGGCGCGGCGAACAGCACGAGGCCGTCCGAGGCGTGCCGCGGGTCGGTCTCGTCGGCGGCGTGCTCCAGGCCGCGCAGCACGTGGTCGGCGGTGTCGGCCGGGACGCGGGGGTCGGCGCGCAGCCGGCGGCGCACCTCCGCGAGCAGGTTGCGGAGCCGGATCGGATCCTGCCGGTTCTCCGGGGCCGACCGGTGCGTCGGCAGCAGCACCGACACGGCGGGGTAGGCGCGCGGCTTGCGCAGCTCGGCCAGGGTGACAGCGTCCATGATCCCCCGATCTGTTTGCTTTTGCCCTTTATGCTTTTCTAGCTACTCGCAGGTAAACAAGGCGTAAGCCGCAGGTCAGAGCTGCGCGATCAGCCGGTGCGATCAGCCGGGGGTGATGAACGAGGTCTCGTAGGCGAAGATCACCGCCTGGGTGCGGTCGCGGGCCTGGAGCTTGCCGAGGATGTTGCCGACGTGCGTCTTCACCGTCTGCGGGCTCACGAACAGCTCCTGCGCGATTTCGGCGTTGGAGCGCCCCTTCGCCATCAGGCGCAGGACGTCCCCCTCCCGCTCGGTCAGCCGCTCGTGCCACCGCGTGGCCCCGCCCGCGCCGCCGCCGGACGGCCCGTGCCGCGCGGCCAGCTCCCGGATCGCCGCCGGGAACAGCAGGCTCTCACCGTGCGCCACCATCCGGATCGCCTGGAGGATCTCCTCCGGGCGCGTCCGCTTGAGCAGGAAGCCGTTCGCGCCCGCCTTCAGCGCGTCGTACACGTACTCGTCGTTCTCGAACGTCGTGACGACGATGATCTTCGGAGGCCCCGGGGCGGTGCCCGGGGGGCGTGGGCCGTCGTCCGCCCTCGGGGGATGCGGCGCGGTCTCCAGGATGCGGCGGGTCGCCTGGATGCCGTCGAGCCGCGGCATCCGGACGTCCATCAGGATCACGTCGGGGCGCAGCCGCCGGACCGCGTCCGGCACCTCGGCGCCGTCCGCCGCCTCGCCGACGACCGTCAGGTCGTCCTCGGCCTCGATGATGGCCGCGAGCCCGGCCCTGATCAGCCGCTCGTCGTCGACCAGCAGAACCTTGATCGTCATGGTGCGGACCTCGTCATGTCCCGGACCTTAGCGGCAGCGAGACGCGGAACCGCCAGGCGTCGCCGTCCGGGCCCGCGCTCATCTCGCCGCGCAGCACGGTGACCCGCTCGCGGACGCCGCCGAGCCCGCGCCCGCCGCCGTGCCCCGCGCCGTCGCCGCGCACCGCGCCGAGCGGGTTGCTCATCTCCATCTCCAGCCGCTCGCGCTCGACCCCGAGCCGGAGCCGCACGGGGACCCGTCCCGCGTGCCGAAGTGCGTTCGTCAGCCCCTCCTGGACGATCCGGTACGCCTCCCGCGACACCGCCGCCGGCACGTGCTCCACCTCCGGTCCCACCTCCGCGTCGAGTTTCACCCCGGCGATCCTGGTCTGTTCGAGGAGCCGTCCGAGGTCCTTCAGCGTGGCCTGCGGCGCCTTCCCGGCCGCGTCGTCGCGCAGCAGCCCGAGCACGTGGTCGAGGTCCTCCAGCGCCGCGCGGGCGGACTCCTCGATCGCGCCGAGCGCCTCCCGGGCGAACGCCGGGTCGCTGTCGAGGACGCGTCCGGCCGCCGCGGCCTGGAGGGTCACGACGCTGAGCGCGTGCCCGACCGAGTCGTGCAGCTCCCGCGCCAGCCGGTTCCGCTCGGCGAGCCTGACGGCCTCCGCCTCCACCTCGGCGAGCCGCTCCGCGGCGGACGGCCCGAGGAACCTCGGCGCCAGCCTGGACATCAGCCGTCCCGCGCCGACGATCAGGGCGAGCAGCGCCGCCAGCGCGGCGAGCCCGATGAGCGGCGCGGGCCACTGGTGCCACGCGGGCTGCCAGCCCCAGGCCTTGAGGAAGTTCTCGTCCCAGCCCACCCAGGGCGCGGCGACCATCACGAACGCGAACGGCGGCACGGCCAGGCTCAGCCCGCTGACCAGCACGCCGACGCCGAGGTGCAGGCCGAACCACGCTCCGGCGCGGCGGCGGCTCTCCCACGTCCGCGCGGACGCGGGCGCGAGCGCCGCGCTCGGCCCCCGGAGCAGCTCCTTGGCGAGCGCCCCCTCCAGCAGCCGGACGGTCGGCACGACCCCCGTGACGAACGTCGCCGCCGCGGGCATGACGAGGAGCGCCAGCACGGCCTTGACGGCGCCGTTGCCGAAGGGCAGCAGCGGGGCCACGAGGGTGATGCCGAGGAACCAGTACGGCATCAGCAGCGCGCCGCCCACGACGAGGTGGGACCAGCGCAGCCACGTCGTCCGCTGGACCAGCGGCCGGAGCACGCGCGTCACACGACGATCCTGGCAGACGCGCCGACCGCCCTCACTCCCCCGCGAGAGGGAGATCCCAGCTCAGGGCGTCGCGCCGGGCCCCTGCTCCCCCGCGGCCCCGCCGGGCTCGGGGGATTCGGCGGGCTCGGCGGCGACCTCGGCGGGCACATCGGCGGGGATATCGGCGGGCTCCGCCGCCGCCCGGTCGCGCTCCGCGAGCTTGGCGAGGCGCGCGTTGTAGACGGCCAGCTCGTCGTCCTCCGCATTCCCGGTGGCCGCGGCGCGGTCGGCCTTGCGGTCAAGGCGGCGGGCCTGCCGCTGGTCGTCCATGTACCACTGCACGGCGAGGACGAGCAGCACGATGAACGTCGGCACCTCGCCGAACCCCCACGCGATCGCGCCGCCGGTGTGCTGGTCCTTGAGGACGGTCGTCCCCCACGGCGGGTCGACGGCCGTGTACCACCCGCGGGCGAGCGCCTGGCTCATGTTCATCAGCGCGATGCCGAAGAAGGCGTGGAACGGCATCGTGACGAACAGCAGCAGCAGGCGTCCCGGATAGGGCAGCTTCTTCGGCGCCGGGTCGACGCCGAGCAGCACCCAGAAGAACAGGCTCCCGGCCAGGAGGAAGTGCACCGTCATGGCGATGTGGCCGAGATGGTTGCGCATCGCCTTCTCGAACAGCGGCGTGAAGTACAGCGCGAACGTGCTCACCACGAAGATCACCGTGGCCACGCCGGGGTGCGCGATGACGGCGACGTACCGGCTGTGCAGCATCGTGGTCAGCCACTCGCGCGGCCCCCGGTCGCCGCGGATCCGGGCGGGCTTCAGGGCGCGCAGCGCCAGCGTCACCGGCGCGCCGAGGACGAGGAAGATCGGGACCAGCATGTTCAGCACCATGTGCTGCGCCATGTGCACGCTGAACAGGATCGGCGCGTACTTGGCGACGCCGGTCTGGGTGGCGATCACGATGGTGACGAGCCCGAGGAGCCAGGACGCGGTCCGCAGCGGGGGCCAGGAGTCGCCGCGCCGCCGCAGCCGTACGACCCCGGCGAGGTAGACCCCGCCGAGCACGGCGACCAGCGCCGCGAAGAACAGGTCGAACTGCCACAGCGTGGCGAGCCGCGCCGGGGTGATCGCCGGCGGCATGTCGTAGCCGAGCAGCGCCTTGACGGCCGTCTCCGGCTCGCCGGGCGCGGGCGGCGCGGTCCGCGCCAGCGCCACCGCGAGGCCCATCGTCCCGCCCATCACGGCGGCCTCGACGGACGCGAGCCGGGCGAACGCCCACGGCCTGCGGTCCTCGATCGCGGGGAGCGTGCGGGTGCGGTGCCACCAGCCGAACCAGCCGAGCGCGCAGAACGCGGCGATCTTGCCGAGGGCGAGCCGCCCGTAGTCGGTGTCGACCAGCTCGACCGGGTCGGGCAGCCGGGCGATCACGTTCACCAGGCCGCTGACGCCGACCGTGACGTAGCACCACAGCGCCATGCGGCTGAACCGGTCGGCCATGAGGCCGAGCCGGTCGCGGCCGAGCAGGGCGTGGACGCCGACGATCGCGAGCCCGCCGACCCACGGCGCGACCGCCGCCACGTGCAGCGCGACGCCCGTCGTGGCGGTGGAGTGGTTGGCGGCGGACGCCGAGTGCCCGGTCAGCGGCGCGGGCAGCAGCGCGATCGCGGCCAGCGCGAGCAGCCCGAACGCGGCGGCGGGCGTGGTGGTGGTGCGGGCCAGCAGCGCGACGACGACGGCCAGCAGCACGACGATCATCAGCGCGGTGCCCTGCGGCAGCGAGCCGACGTAGCTGCTCAGCTCGCTGCCGGTGAGGACCTGCCCGACCGGCTGGCCGAGGACGTCCGCGACGGTGAGGACGAGGGTGGCCGCCGCGGCGGCGGCCCAGGCGGCGGCGAGCCAGGACGCGGCGCGCAGGTACCCGGTCGCGTCGCCGGACAGCCGCCCCGGGCCGCGCCCGCCGCCCTCGACGGGCAGCAGCGCGGCGGCGGCGAGCAGCGCGCCGACGGTCAGCGCGGACAGCAGGTCCATCGCCGTCCGGGACGCCGGGAGCCCCCACCGGGTGACGGCGCCCGCGTCGCCGAGCCCGGGGATGACGGTCTCGGTGACCGCGCCGCCGAGGACGAGCCCGGCCACGAGGACCGCGCCCGCCGCGGCGACCGCGACGGCCGCCGCCCGGTAGACGCCGAGGCTGCCCTTCGCCACGTCCGGCTCCTACTCGCTTCCGGTGGAGGCGGGCTGCTTCTCGGCGGCGGCGGCCGGCGCCGGGTGCTTGCGCTTGGCCCGGAACACGATGCCGACGCCGATGCCGACGCCCACGACCAGCCCGCCGATGATCAGGGCCCAGAGGAGCATGTTGGAGCCGGAGTCCTTCTCGTCCGTCTCCGCGGCCTGCTGCTGGTCGATCTTCAGCGGCTGCTCGTCCGAGGTGGCGGCCTGCCCGGTCTGCTGCTCCGCGCCGACCCCGCCCGCGGACGGCGGCGCCTGCGACGGCTCGGACCCGCCGCCGGACGAGGTGAACGTCAGGTCGTCGCCCTCGACCGCGTGGCCGTCCGCGCCGACGACCCGGTAGGCGACCGTGTACGTCCCGCCGGGCAGCGGCCCGCGCACGTTCTGCACGACCTCGGTCCCGCCGGACCCGGAGTGCTCGGCCGGGCCCTGCTCGTAGGTCTTGCCCGCGCCGTCCTTGACGATCACCTTCGCCATCCGGATCTTGTCGCTGAAGACGAGCGTGACCTTGACGACCCCCGGCGCCGTCGCGCCCTTGGCCGGAGTGCTGCTCACGAGCCGGGTGTGGGCCAGCGCGGGGGGCGCGGCGACGGCGCCGAGCGCGGCGGTCAGGGCGGCGACGAGAGCGAGGCGGCCCAGGGGCCGGCGAGTCTTGAGGATGTTCATGAAGGCCGGGTTCTCTAGTGGGGACGTCGGGGCTCCGTCCACCCTACTGAGGCCGGGGCCGTGACACGTCCCGGGTCACAGAACACGACGAAACGCGCGATCAAGACACTCCGCCGGCGCCCCGCCGCCCCGGCTCGCGCTCAGTTGCACCCGCAGTCGCAGTCGCAGCAGTCGCACCCGTCGCAACAGTTACAGCAGTCGCAGCAGCCGTCGCAGTTGCCGCAGCCTCCGTCGTCGCAGCAGTCGGCGTGCCGGGTGCACCAGCAGCGGTCCCCGCACGAGTCGCCGTGGTGCTCACTCCACTCGGGCTGGAAGACGCCGCAGGTCACGCAGACGAGCGTCCCGGTGAAGCACGGGACCGGCCAGCCCGGCCGCGGCCCCCGCGGCCCCTTCGGCCCCCGCCGCGACGCCTGGACGGTCTCGGCGAAGACGTGGTCGAGCGACCGCCCGGCCTCGCGGTCGAGCAGCGCCCGGACGAGCCGCGGCCGCTCCAGCTCCAGGTCGGCGAGCGCCAGCCGGAGGCCGCGCAGCGCGTCGTCGGCGTGCCGGCGCGCCTCGCCGAGGTCGGTGCCGGTGGCGAGGAGCGGGTTGTAGGCGCCGGTCTCCCGGTCGTCGGCGAGGTCCTCGACGGCGTCGATGAGGTGGGCGAGGCGTCCGAAGAAGCGTCCGGCCTCGGCGAGGGTCTCGGCGTTGGACTCCCTGCCCGCCAGGACCGCCGTGTGCGCGAACACCGCCGCGACCGCGGTCTCGGTGGGCTCGGTCAGGTCGAGCAGGCCGAGTCCGGGGGCCGCTTCGAGGACGGGCTGCCGCGCCACCGCGTCCCGCAGCACGGACGGGTCGAACCCGACGGCCGCGCCCGTGCGCCCGCCCGCGGCGTCCCATCGGTCGGCCATGCGTCCGGCCGCGGCGGCGACGAGGCGGCGCGCGTAGGGGCCGTCGCCGTCCGCCACGTGGTCGCGAGTCTTGCCCGCCGCGAGCAGCAGCGACGCCGCCGCCGCGAGCTGCGCGCCCTGCGCCCGCGCGGTGACGACCTCGGCGGTCCGCATCCCGCGCAGCGCGCACGGCCCGGCCTTGCGGCGCGGCGACAGGTCCGGCGCCTGCGCCTCGACCAGCACCGAGACCAGCAGCCCGTCGTAGTTGGTGACGAGCCGCGCCGCCTGGCCGTGCTCGGCCCGCAGCGTCAGGCACAGCCCGCAGAGATGCGCCATCCAGTCCTTGAACAGCGACCCGCACAGGACATGACGGCATGGCCGGACGACACCGAACACCGCAGACTCCCCACCTCAGGCGACACGCAGAAACATGGACGCGGCACCGCGCGTCCGGGTTCGCCCGTTCCTCAGACTCCGACGCAGGTGAGGGCGCGGCGGTAGGCGGCCATCCGGGGCGCCTCGGGCGCGCCCGTCTCGGCCAGCACCTCGGCGAGGTCGAACCACGCCTGCGCCGCCTCCCGGGACGACTCCATCTCCTCCAGGCAGGTCGCGGCGCGGGTCAGCACCTCCACCGCCCGCTCCCGGTGGCCGAGCCGCACCGACGCCTCGCCGAGCACCGTCAGCGCCCCGGCGGTGGCGCGCCGCGGCGCGTCCCCGAGCAGGTCGAGGGCCTCCTCGGCGAGCCGCACCGCCTCGGCGGGACGGCCGAGCGCCGTCTCCGCGCGGGCCAGCTCGGTCAGGCACCAGGCGACGTCGATCTCCCCGGACGAGCTGGCGGTGATCTCGCCGCGCACCCGGCTGAGCAGCTCGCGGGCGCGGACGGCCTGGTCCGGCCTGGCGCGCAGCAGCAGCCCGGCGTAGATGACGCGGAGCCGGCTCAGGTCGCGGGGGTCCTCGTCGTCGCCCGCGAGCATCAGCGCCCGCTCGGCGAGGGCGACGCCCTCCTCGTACTCGCCGCGGATCTCCGCGACGTAGGCGGCCTCCCAGTAGGCGACCATCCGGGCGCGCGGGCTGCCGATCCGCTCGGCCCGCTCGACGAGCTGCGCGGCGAGCTGCCGGGCCCGGACGAGGTCGCCCCGCTCGATGAACGCGGCGAGCAGCGCCGCGCCGAGGTGCACGGCCGCGTCGGTCGAGTCGGCGCCGGTCGCGATCAGGTGCCGCAGCGCGTTCTCGGCGGCGTGCACGCCCGCGCTGATGTCGCCGCGCTCGCGCAGGCAGCGGCTCAGCGCGACGTGCACCTTGGCCCAGTGGTCGAGGTCGGTCTCCGCGGACGCCTCCTCGGTGAGCCCGGTGAGCTGGGCGATCGCCTCCTCCAGCTCGCCCGCGGCCTCCAGCGCGAGGGCGTGCCCCCAGCGGGCCTGGTGCAGCATGTCCGGCAGCGCGACCGCGTCGGCGCTGGCGAGCACCTCGGCGAACCTGGCCCGCGCCTCGGCCGCCGCGCCGTTGCTCAGCGCGATCTCGGCGTAGTCGAGGGTGACGCGCAGCTCGTCCACGACGTCCTCGCTGACGCCGCTGACGAGGTAGGTCGCCGAGCAGTTCAGCTTGGCGGCGAGCAGCTCGACCACGCTCGGGGCGGGCACCCGCTTGTCGCTCTCGATCAGCGAGATGTAGCTGTCGGACAGCTCGGGGAAGGCCAGCTGCGCCTGGCTCACGCCCTGCCTGATCCGCAGGGCGCGGATGCGCTGCCCCAGTGTCTCCCGATCCATCGTGTGTCCACCGCCTACAGAGTTCTCGGCCCGGGGTGCTCGCCGGCCGCGTGGCGCGGGGCGAGTGAGCAGAAGCCGGTCAGATGCCCATCGATGCCCATATCGATGCCAATGGTGCCGACATGACGCCCGGTCACGGCCGCGATCCGGCGAATCGGTACCGAAGCGTGTTCTGCATCCGGGCAGGCTATAGCGGACGGACCGCCCCCGTCACTCCGGTGCCGCGCCCGCGGCGCACCGGACGGGCGGCCGGGCCGGACCGGTGCGGGACGCCCGCCGCCGCGGCGGCTACCCTGGCCACCGCGATTTCCGAGACCGTGCTGCCGAGAAGCGGAGACCCCGTCATGCCAACGATCAAGGCCGCGGCGACCGACGATTCACCGCCCGCGGGCGGCGGCGGGCCGCTGGACCGGCTGTTCGACCTCACCGGCCGGAGGACGACGGTCGCGCGCGAGCTGCGCGGCGGCGTGACCACGTTCTTCGCGATGGCCTACATCATCCTGCTGAACCCGATCATCCTCGGCGGGGCGAAGGACGTCACCGGCGCGACGCTGTCGATCCCGCAGCTCACCACGATGACGGCGCTGTCCGCCGCGGTCGCCACGGTGATCATGGGCCTGGTCGGGAACGCTCCGCTCGCGCTCGCCGCCGGGCTCGGCATCAACGCGGTCGTGGCGTTCCAGGCCGCGCCGGTGATGACCTGGCCGCAGGCGATGGGCCTCGTCGTGATCGAGGGCGTGGTGATCGTCGTGCTGGCGCTCACCGGCATCCGCGAGCGGATCATGAACTCGATCCCGCTGGCGCTCAAGCACGCGATCGCGGTCGGCATCGGCGCGTTCATCGCGCTCGTCGGCTTCATCGACTCCGGGTTCGTCACGTCCAGCGCGACGAGCCCGCCGCTGACGCTCGGCACCGGCGGGCACCTCGCGACGTGGCCCGCGCTGGTGTTCGCGCTGACGCTGCTGCTGATGATCGTCCTCTACGTGCGGCGGATCCCGGGCGCGATCCTGATCAGCATCATCGCCGGGACGGTCGCCGCCGTCGCCATCCAGGAGAACACGTCGATCAAGCAGGGCGGCTGGGGCGTCGTCACCCCGAACATGCCCGAGAAGCTGTTCGCCCGGCCCGACTTCGGGCTGTTCGGCCAGATCGACCTGTTCGGCGGGTTCGGCAGGGCCGGGGTCATCACCGCGCTGGTCGTGCTGTTCACGCTGGTGCTGTCCGGGTTCTTCGACGCGATGGGCACGATCCTCGGGATCAGCGACGAGGCCGGGCTCGTCGGCCCGGAGGGCGAGGTGCCGCGGCTCGGCCGGATCCTGTCCGTGGACGGCCTGTCCGCCGCCTTCGGCGGGATCACCAGCTCCTCCGCCAACACGGTTTTCGTCGAGTCGGCGGCGGGCGTCGGGGAGGGCGCCCGGACGGGCCTCGCCAACATCGCCACCGGCGCGCTGTTCACGGTGACGCTGTTCCTCACCCCGCTCGCCGCGACCGTCCCGGCGCAGGCCGCGGCGCCCGCGCTGGTCGTGGTCGGCGCGCTGATGATGACCCAGGTCGCCAAGGTCACCTGGGACGACCTCGACATCGCGATCCCCGCGTTCCTCACCATCGTGCTGATGCCGTTCGCCTACTCGATCACGATCGGGATCGGCGGCGGGATGGTCAGCTACGCGCTGATCAAGGCGGCCAAGGGCCGGTGGCGCGAGGTGTCGGTGTGGCTGTGGCCCGTGGTGCTGCTGTTCCTGATCTTCTTCGCGATCGAGCCGATCGAGCAGTGGCTGGACGTGCGGTAGCGCCCCGCGCCCCGTTTTCCGCCGGTTTCCGGCCCGCCGCCATGACTCCGCGCCCGGCTGTCTGCCCATTCCAGCACCCGGGACGCGTTCGCGGGTGTCAAATAGTGCCGTCATGGCGTAAGCAGAAGGTAGGGCCTTACCCCCCGGCGTGAAAGGCGTGGCTGTGGTGTCCGCGGACTCTCCCCCTCACCCGTCTCCGCCGGGTCACGTCCTGCTGGCGCCCGACAGGTTCCCCGGGGCGCTGACCGCGGCGCAGGCGGCCCGGCACCTCGCGACCGGGCTGCGCCGCGCCCGGCCCGGCGTCCCGCTCGTGGAGCTGCCCGTCGCCGACGGCGGCGAGGGCACCGTCGAGGCCGCCGTCGCCGCCGGGTGGCGGCGCGTCGAGATGGAGGTGTGCGGGCCGACCGGGCAACCGGTGAACGCGCACCTCGCGGTGAACGGCCGCAGCGCGGTGGTCGAGCTCGCGGAGGCGTCCGGGCTGCGCCGGCTGCCGGACGGCCGGCCGCGCCCGCTCGTCGCGTCCAGCCTCGGCACCGGGCAGATGATCGCGCAGGCGGTGCGGCTCGGCGCGCGCCGGATCGTCCTCGGCCTCGGCGGCGGGGCCTGCACCGACGGCGGCGCGGGGCTCGTCCAGGGGCTCGGCGGGCGGCTGCTCGACGCGCTCGGCAAGGACCTCCCGCCCGGCGGCGCCGCGCTGCGCTCGCTGCACGCCCTCGACCTGCGCGGGCTGCCCGACATGTCGGGCATCGAGGTGGTGGTGGCGGGCGACGCCACGGCCCCGCTGCTCGGCCGCGGCGGCGCCGCCGCCGTGGACGGACCGCGCCGCGGCGCCACCCGCGACGAGGTCCGGCTGCTCGACGCGGGGCTGCGCCGCTGGGCCGACCTCGCCGAGGCGGCGTCCCGCCGGGCGGCCCGGGACGTCCCCGGCGCCGGGACGGCGGGCGGCGTCGCGTTCGCCGCGCTCACCTTCCTCGGCGCGACGATCGAGCCGGGCGCGTCGCTGATGCTCGACCTGCTCGGGTTCGCCGAGAAGGCGCGCGGCGCGCACCTCGTCGTCACCGGCGAGGGCTCGCTCGACACGCGCTCGCTGCGCGGCACCGCGCCGATCGGGGTGGCCCGCGCCGCCGCGCGCGCGGGCGCGCCCGTCGTCGCGGTGGCCGGCCGCCGCGGCCTGACCGGCGAGCAGCTCCGCAAGGCGCGGATCCAGGCGGCCTACGCGCTCGCCGACATCGAGCCCGACGCCGAGCGGCGCGTCCGGCTGGCGGGGCCGCTGCTGGAACAGCTCACGGTCGCGATCGCGGACGAGTGGCTCCCGCTGCCGCGCACCTGAGCCGCGCACCCGAGCCGCACATCTGACCGCGCACTGACCCGCGCGCCGGGCCGCCTCGCGGTGGGCGCGTCATCGGGTTGTGCATGATCAACGTTGAATTCGCCCGGACGGCCGTTCACTATTATGACCGATTCACGGGGTTTGACCGGCAATAGCGGGGCGTCAGCGATTCGGCGGGGCGGGTTTTCGCCTCGGCCGAGGGTGGCCACCGTCCGTGATCGGGCGTGTCCGATCCCAGTGGTATCTGCTGGTCGGGCCCCCTACACTTGGAGACCGGGAGTGAGCACTGGAGAGAAGCGGCATGGGCCTGATTCGCGATGAGGACTTCCTGCTCCTGTGGCGCGAGCATGGGAAGGAACTGCCCTGGCGGGGGTACGCCCAGCGGCTGAGCGTCCTCGTCGACAATGAGGTGACGGAAAGCTACGTCCGGGTCTGGGTGCAGCGTAACCGCGAACGCCTCCGGAACGAGTACGGGATCTCCGTCGGGGCCCGGCACGTGCGCGCCGACCGCGAATTCGAGGCCTGGCCGAACCTGCCCCGCCAGGAGCGCAACCAGAGCCTGTACCGGCTCCTCGAATACCACGCCCGCGCCCGGCAGCTCGGCGTGGAGAATCTGGCCGTGTCGGTCCGTGATATGTACGTGACCGCCGTGCGCAACATGCGCGCGGGTAATCAAATCATCCGATACGACCCCGACCGGGGGCTCTACCGGTCGAGCCGGACTCCCGAAGAGGCGCTCGCCGACCCGAAGTATGAACGCATCTCCGAGCCGAAAGAATCCTACGCGGCCCGGCACAACTAGGCGCGGCACAACCGACCCGAAACGCATGCCGGATCCCATGTCGCTCTGTCATAACTGTCAGCACTCTTGTACCTTTGTGTTCGAGGGCCGTACTTGACACAAGGCCCTGCCGCCGCGGGGTTGGGAGAGGAAGGGTGCGCGATATCCGGTCATTGGCCCTCGCCGGTGAGATTGACGCGAATCTGATGTCACCCGAAGGCGGCGCCATCGTCGTCGTGGAACACGGAACGCTCATCGCCTGCGACCGTCCGGATGACATCTCCGAACGTGATAACGCCTGGTTGGACGAGGTCTTCGAGCGCTACGGCGTCACCGACCTCCCGCCGCCCAGCTATATCGTCGAAGGTGAGCTCGCAGGCTGGCGTTACTGGAGCCTGGAGCTGGAGAACGACGGCTGAAGCACGCCGCGTGCCGCGCCGTCCCGAGCGAAGCGTCGGTTCGCGCCGGTCTCGCGGCCGGGCGCCACCGCGCGCCTTCCGCCGTAAAGGAAACGTAAAAGCCGCCCCGGCGGCGTCCATGGAATGGCCGAAACGTGACACGGCCATAGGGAACGCTCCACCGAAACGGAGTGGCCGTCCGGTGACGAGGAGCCGACCGATGGCCGGCCGGATGGCGACGGGACGCGGACGGGACGGCGGACGGGCATGAGAAGGGCCGGGGCGGCCCCCGCTCACCCCGGCCCTTCTCACGCCCGGCCCTCCCGACCGGCCCTCTCGGCCCGTCCGCCCTCCGGCCCGACTCGGACCCTCGGGCGGGCGCGCTCAGGCGCTGACCGCGCCCTCAGGCGCGGGCGCCGGACGGGACGGGCGCGCGGGGTAGCGCCCCCGCCGCGGTCCCGACACCGGCTGCTGGAGCAGCCTCATGAGGACGACGCGGAACGGGCTCGGCGCCCCCTCCGGCCAGACCCCGTGCACCGTCAGCAGGCACGCCCCGCACTGGGAGCACACCCGAAGCGGCGCCAGGAGAGACCGGTCCGACAGTCGGCCCAGCGTGATCTCCAGCGTGGGCAGCTGCGCGCACCCCGACTGGGGTCCCTGGCAGCGGTCCTGGTCGTGCATGCCTGCCTCCTCGGTGGCGCCCGCGGCCGCGCCGGCCGGGGCGGAGCGGCGCGGCGGGACGTCCCCCCGCACCTCTCCGAGCCGCCCGGCCGGCCCGTCCGGGCGCCGTGAGCGCGGTCTCGCAGCGCCGCAGCGGGCTTTCGCACCCGCAGACGCAGGACCGGCGGCGGTCGTGCCCCCAGCGCTCCAGCAGGACCGCGAGGGAGCAGATGAGCAGTGCCGCGAGCAGGGCCGAAAGCGCCGAATCGGCGCCGCCGTGGATCCGCTCGAAGCCGGAAATGATGGCGTTGCCCTCCATGGCTCCTCTCCTGCCGTGGGAACGTGCGGCGAGAATCCCCGCCGCGGAACGGCGAGAAGCCTTATTGTTGCATGGGCTAAAGCGTCCTGACATCACGGAACCATCACATTTTAGCCCATGAAACTAGGACATGACGAAGCCCCCTGGACGGTGAATCGATCCAATGCGCACGAGGCATCGAAACGGTTTCGTCCAGGGGACGTCGCGCGGTTTTCCAAGAATCCTTTCGCCGATATCGCGCGGCGGCGCCGCCGGTTCGGCCGACGATTAGAAACGCACTTCCCGGCCGTTGGTCTCCGGCCAGGGCGCGGCGGCCCGCTCGGCCCGCTCGGCCCGCCGGTGCCAGCGGACGTAGAAGACCGTCAGCCGCAGCGCGGCGACCGCGCCGCCCGCCGCGACGCAGGCGGCCAGCGCGTGCCAGACCGTCCACCACGCCCCGGGGCCGGCGCCCTCGCGGACGAGGTCCCCGGCCACGACGGCGGCCAGCCCGGTGGAACTGAACGCGGCTCCGTAGCCGCCGAGAACGGTGACCTTCATCGACCTGCCCCCCGTGAACGCGGAGCACCCCCCGGCCCGGCCTGGCCGGGGGGTGCGTATCCGCGGGCCGTCCGCCCCCCTCCGGCGTGCGGCAGCAGCCGCCGGAGCCCCCCGGGAGCGGACCTCGGGCCCGCTGTCGCGCCGGCGGCCCCGCCGGCGCGCGACTCCGGGACGGGGCATGAACCGTCCCGGTTGATGGCTACTCCAGCGCGGCCGAACCGGCCTGCCCCGTTCCCCCCGAAAAGGAGCAGGCCGGTCCCATCACCACGGTGTGACCATCAGTCACATCCGGCCGTCTCCGGTCCGGACGTGAACGACTATAGCCCACGTAACATCAGCCCGCAAACACGTCTTGAGAAAGACGCGTCCATCGCGTCCCAAAAGTGCTCCGTGGTCATCGCGGGCCAGCCTGGACGTACATTACGACCAGACCACACAAAGCATGACAGACACCCCCGAAACCCCGACATCGCACGGAAGTCGAGGGATCGACCCGCCGCTCCGCGCGTCGTCGGCGCGCCGCCGCCGCACGAAGGGCGGCAGCAGGGAGGACGCCCCACCGCCCTCCGGAACGGCCACCCGTTACACCGACATTGGTCCCGCCCGAAACCGGGCATTAAGGCCAATTGCAGTAAGCGTCGAACAGTCACCGCCAAGAAACCCGCCACCGGCCTCGCCGCCGACTTGCGAAGCCGACTTAGCCCTTGTAACTTGAAGTCGTCACGCCCGGGGAACCGGGGGTCTGCCACAGAAGGCTCGACGGGACGTGAGTCCCGGGCGCGACACCGATCCCGGGCTCACTCCCAAGTAGCAGGCCGGTCGTCGGTTCCGGAGGCCCCCAGACCGTGCGCTGGGGGCCTCCTCCGTTTTCCACCGTTCCTCGCTGGCGTTTCGCCTTACACCGTGTCAGCAGGACCGGCGATACGCTTACACCCTGCACATGGGCACGGTGCCGCGGCGGGCACCACGCTGGAGACGTACATCCGATCACCAGCAGCGGAGGATCCCGTGAAGATCGGCGTCCCGCGCGAGGTCAAGAACCATGAGTACCGGGTGGCCATCACCCCGGCCGGTGTCCACGAGCTGACCCGTCACGACCACGAGGTCTTCGTCGAGCGAGGCGCCGGCCTCGGCTCGGCGGTCCCGGACGACGACTACGTCGCCGCCGGCGCCAAGATCCTGGACGGCCCCGACGAGGTCTGGGCCGAGGGCGACCTCATCCTCAAGGTCAAGGAGCCCATCGCGTCCGAGTACCACCGGATGCGCGACGGCCAGGTCCTGTTCACCTACCTGCACCTCGCGGCGTCCCGCGAGTGCACCGACGCGCTGCTGGCCGCCGGGGTCACCGCGATCGCGTACGAGACCGTCCAGCTCCCGGACCGCTCGCTGCCGCTGCTCGCGCCGATGTCCGAGGTCGCCGGGCGGCTCGCCCCGCAGGTCGGCGCGTACAACCTGATGGCCTCCAACGGCGGGCGCGGCGTGCTGCCGGGCGGCGTGCCGGGCGTGGCCCCGGCGAAGGTCGTCGTCATCGGCGGCGGCGTGTCGGGCCTCAACGCCGCGCAGATCGCCGTGGGCATGGGCGCGGACGTCACCATCCTGGACGTCAACGTCGACCGCCTCCGCCACATCGACGCCATCTACCAGGGACGCCTCCGCACCCTCGTGTCCAGCGCCTACAGCGTCGAGCAGGAGGCGCGGGCCGCCGACCTCGTCATCGGGGCCGTGCTGATCCCCGGCGCGAAGGCGCCCAAGCTGATCTCCAACGAGCTGGTGGCGAGGATGAAGTCCGGGTCCGTCCTCGTGGACATCGCGATCGACCAGGGCGGCTGCTTCGAGGACTCCCGTCCCACCACGCACGCCGACCCCACCTACCGGGTGCACGAGTCGACGTTCTACTGCGTGGCGAACATGCCGGGGTCGGTGCCGAACACGTCCACCTACGCGCTGACGGGCGTCACGCTTCCCTACGCCGTCCAGATCGCCGACAAGGGGTGGCGCCGCGCGCTGCAGGCCAACGCCGCCCTGGCCCGTGGGCTCAACACCCACGCGGGCGAACTCGTCTACGACCACGTGGCCGAGGCGCACAACCTCCCGTTCACGCCGCTGGCGTCCATCCTGGACTGACCGCGCCGGAGGTTCCGGACGCCCGCTTCCCAGGGTAGACAGTCACCCATGGGTGAGCTGATCTTGCTGCGGCACGGGGAGACCGAGTGGAGCCGCGCCCGCCGGCACACCGGGCGGACGGACCTGCCGCTCACGGAGCGCGGCGAGGAGCAGGCGCGCGCGTTGCGCGGGGCGTTGCGCGGGCGGCGGATCGTCCGGACGGTGGCGAGCCCCGCCGAGCGGGCGCTGCGCACCGCCGAGCTGGCCGGGCTCCGGGTGGACGACGTCGACCCCGACCTGTGGGAATGGGACTACGGCGGCTATGAGGGCGTCACCACGCCCGAGATCCAGGAGGAGCGTCCCGACTGGTATCTGTGGGACGACGGGGTGATCCCCGGCGACGCCGCCCATCCGGGCGAGACGGTCGAGGAGATCGGCGCGCGGGCGGACGCGGTCCTCGCGCGGGTCCGGCCCTTGCTGGCGGACGGCGACGTCGCGCTCGTCGCGCACGGCCACGTCCTGCGGGTGCTCACCGCGCGCCGGCTCGGCCTCGCGCCCGCGCAGGGCCGCCTCTTCGCCCTGGAGACCGGGACGGTGTCGGCCCTCGGCGCGGAGCACGGCCGCCCGGTGATCACCGCCTGGAACGTCCCGGCCTGAGAGCCGCCCGGCGGGGCGCTCGGCGGGTGCCGCGCGGGGCGGTCGGATTGTCGTCGCCAGCGCATAAGGTACCCATTGGGGGATGTCCCCCAGGGGTACCGGGGCGCGTGCCCCCGAAGGGATTGCGAGGACGGAGATGGCGACCAGCGAGACCCCCACCCGCGGGTACACCGCCACCAAGGACCAGCTGCAGACCCGGCTGGCCAGGATCGAGGGCCAGGTGCGCGGCATCGACCGGATGGTCGAGGAGGACCGCTACTGCATCGACATCCTCACCCAGATCAGCGCCGTCCAGGCCGCGCTGGACAAGGTGGCGCTCGGCCTGCTGGACGGCCACGTCCGGCACTGCGTGGCCGAGGGCGCTGAGGAGGGCAAGAGCGACGCCATGTCCACCGAGTTGATGGCCGCCGTAGGCCGCCTCATGCGCCGCGGCTGAACCCCGCGCCCACTCGCGCGTCCGGCACCCGGGTCAGGTGCCGTGAAGATCGCCTGAGCTGCCCTGGCCGGG
Organism: Actinomadura decatromicini; assembly: GCF_008121305.1. NCBI lineage: Bacteria > Bacillati > Actinomycetota > Actinomycetes > Streptosporangiales > Thermomonosporaceae > Actinomadura > Actinomadura decatromicini. The sequence goes on from NZ_VSRQ01000004.1 coordinate 453,961, forward strand.
CTCGGATCCCGGCTTGGCACCCGCCTTGTGGCGGCGTGCGTGCTCGATGCTGTCGACGAGGACGCGCCACCCCTTCAGGAAGTGCTGCCGCTCCACCGGGTCCAGGGTCTCCAGGGCCGTCCTGAGAGGGCGGACCCGGCTCCAGGTGAACCGCTTGATCGCGGCGCGGTGCTCCTCGTGCAGGCTGACGATCATGCGGCGGCGGTCCCGGTCGTCCGGGCGCCGCTCGACGAACCCGCCGCGCTCCAGCTCGCCGAGGAGCTGGCTGGCCGTGGCGGGGTTCAGCGCCATGTGCCGGGCGAGGACGCCGACCGGCGCGGGCCCGTGCAGCACGAGCGCCATCAGCGCGGGGACGTGCCGGGGCCCGAGGCCCGCGTCCTTGACCCGCGCCATGAACCCCTCGGCGTCCCGGTGGCCGTCCGCCCCCTTCATGCCGCGCACCATGCGGCTCATGAGCTGGATCAACGTCTCCAGGTCGGCGTCGATCGAGGCGTCGGTCGTCCCGGAGTCGTCAGACATACCTTGAATCTCAACATATTTCGTGATCCACTGCCAGACGTATTGAAGTTCAAGGTGTTTCACGGTTCAACGATCGGGGACACGGGGCAACCGGAGACCGAGGCGAGGAGGCCGGCCATGGCCGAAAGCCCGTCCACCAGGACGGCGCCGCCGGAGGGCGGCTCCGCGGAACGGCTCGACCGCCGGACGATCGTGCTCGGCCTGGTGATCGTGTCCGGGACCGTGATGGCGATCCTGGACACCACGATCGTCAACGTGGCGCTAGAGACGCTCGGCCGGGATTTCACCACCGGTCTCTCCACCATCCAGTGGGTGATCACCGGCTACATGCTGGCCATGGGCACGGTCATCCCGCTGACCGGCTGGGCCGTCGACCGGTTCGGCGGACGGCGCGTCTGGATGACCTCGATCGTGCTGTTCGTCCTCGGCTCGGCGCTGTCCGGCGCGGCCTGGAACATCGAGTCGCTGATCGTGTTCCGGGTGCTGCAGGGGCTCGGCGGCGGGATGCTGATGCCGACCGGCATGGCGATCCTGACGATGGCGGCGGGACCGCGCCGGCTCGGCCGGATCATGAGCATCATCGGCGTGCCGATGCTGCTCGGGCCCGTCCTCGGCCCGGTGCTCGGCGGCTGGCTGGTCGAGGACGTCGACTGGCGCTGGATCTTCTTCGTGAACCTGCCGGTCGGCGCGCTCGCCCTCGCGCTCGCCTGGTGGAAGGTGCCGCACGACCACGGCGAGCACCACGGCGAGCGCCGCGCGCCGGCGTTCGACGTGCGCGGGCTGGTCCTGCTGCCGCCGGGGTTCGTCCTGCTGATCTACGGGCTGTCCACCGCGACCAGCCACGGCGGCTTCGGCGACGCCGCGACGCTCGGCTGGCTCGCGGGCGGCGTCGTCCTCGTCGGCCTGTTCGCGCTGCACAGCCTGAGCCGCGGCGAGCGCGCGCTGATCGACGTGCGGCTGTTCGCCGACCGCACCTTCGCGACCGCGTCCGCCGCCGTGTTCTTCGTCGGCATCGCGCTGATGGGCTCGATGCTGCTGATCCCGCTCTACTACCAGACGGGGCGCGGCGAGGGCGCGTTCGCGGCGGGCCTGCTGCTCGCCCCGCAGGGCCTCGGCGCGGCGACCGCGATGCCGCTGGCCGGGGTGGTCACCGACAAGCTCGGCGCGGGGCGGATCGTCCCGTTCGGCATCGTGCTGCTGGTGCTCGGGACGGTCCCGTTCGCGCTCGTGCAGGCGGACACGTCCTACTGGCTGCTCGGTTCCGCCCTCTTCGTGCGGGGGCTCGGGCTCGGCTGCACGATGATGCCGACGATGTCGGCGGCGCTCACGACGCTGCGCAGGGAGGTCGTGTCGCGGGCGAGCAGCACGCTGAACATCATCGTCCAGCTCGGCGGGTCGGTCGGGACGGCGCTGCTCGCCGTGATCCTGTCCCAGCAGATCAGCGACCGGATCCCGCAGGCGGGCGGCGGCGGGGCCGGGGCGGGCGGCCTGGGGCGGATCCCCGCGCAGGTCCGCGAGCAGGTCGCGCCGAAGCTGGCGGACGCGTTCGGGCACACGTTCTGGGTGGCGCTCGTCCTCACCGCCGTGCTGATCGTCCCGGCGCTGCTGCTCCCCCGGCACGGCGCGCGCGCCAAGGACGGCGAGCGCGGGGCGGTCCCCTTCGAGTGACCCTCCCGAGTGGCCCTCCCGAGTGGCCCCGGCGCGAGCGTCAGGAGGCGATGGTCCAGGCGGCCGGGTCGGACTCGTGCTCGCGCGTGAGCCGCCTGGCCCGCCTGGCGTCCGGGGAGTAGCGGTACCGCTCCGGGACGATCCGCGTCGTCCGGTGCAGCCCCTTGAGCGTGACCGTCGCGGCGAGGTCGGACGTCGGCAGCCCCGGCAGCCCGTACATGCGGCGCGCCCAGCGCGGCAGCGTCGCGACGACCAGCATCCCGACGCCGGGCGCGGCGAGCTTCAGCGGCAGCAGGTTGCGCGGGACGGCCGGGCTGAACATGCGGCGCAGCCCGTCCCTCGCCTCGTCGCACGCCCAGATCCGGCGGCGCATGTCGGCGTAGTAGTCGCGCATCTCGGCGACGGACGCGGGCACGTCCGCCGTGTCGAGGCCGACGACGGCGGCGGCGCGGCGCTGCTCGTCCACGAAGGCGTCGGCGTCCGCGCGGGTCAGCCCGACGCCGGCGCGGCGGGCGACGTCCAGATAGGAGTCGACCTCGCCCATGTGGACCCACAGCAGGTTCTCGGGGTCGTCCACCGGGAACGTCTCGCCGGTGCGCAGGTCGAGGCCGGTCAGCTTGGAGTGCAGCTTGCGGACGCGGCGGCCCACCCGCTCGACCTCGGCCTCCGTCCCGTAGGTGCGGACGCGGACGAACTCCACCGTCCGGCCGAGCCGCGCCCACGCCGCGGACGGGTCCATCAGCTCGGAGTTCTGCGCCGTCCCCCACATCGACCGGGGGTGCAGGGCCTGGAGCAGCAGGGCCCTGATCCCGCCGACGATCAGCACGGGCTCGCCCATGATCCGCCACGTGACCGAACCCGGCCCGAAGAGCCCGTGGTCGGCCGGCTCGTCAGGTACCTCGCGCACCTCGACCGCCTCCCGTCTCCGCCGGCCGGCGCGGGGGCGCCGACCGAAGTAACCGAAGACTTACCCAATCACGCGCGCGTCACACGATCAAGGCCGCCACCTGCGGGACCGCGTCAGTCCTCGGCGTCGGCGACGGCGTCGTCGGACCCGTCCGGCTCGGTCTGCTCGGTGATCCAGGAGAGGTAGTCCATGCTGCCCGCGACGACCGGGGTGGCGATGATCTCGGGGGTGTCGTAGGAGTGCCCGTCGGTGATCAGCGTGGCCAGCTCCTCGAACCGGGCGGCGGTGGTCTTGAACAGGACCATCCACTCCTCGGCCGACTCGATCTCGCCCTCCCACCAGTACGTGCTGGCGATCGGTCCGACGAGCTGCGCGCACGCCGCGAGCCGCTCGGCCACGGCGGACCTGGCCAGCTCGGCGGCCTCCGCGCGGGAGTCGGTGGTGGTGGTCACCTGCACGTACGTGTGGGCCATGGCACGAGTCCTTCCCTGTCGCCGCGCGCGCACGCCCCCGCGACCGCCACTACCCCGCCCGTTGTCCGGCGCCGCCGGGCCGGACCGGGCGAACGACCAGCGCGCTGCCGCCGCCCCGCCGCACCGGCTCGGCGACCGCCTGGACGAGCCCCGGCCGCAGGATCTCCAGCCCGGTGGCCGCGCCGATCATGCCGAGCGGCGGCCCGGGGAACAGCTCGATGCGGTGCCCGCGGGCGGCGAGCTGGCGGCCGTAGGCGTCGATGAACGGCTGCTCGGCGAAGACCTGCGGGGTGTTGCGCTGCGTCGCGCGCGGCGCGGCGAGCGCGGTGGGCAGGTCCATGCCGAGGTCGACCCGGTTCATCAGGATCTGCAGGACGGTCGTGATGATCGTCGAGCCGCCGGGCGTGCCGAGCGCGAGCCGCGGACCGCCGTCCTTCAGCACGAGCGTCGGCGACATGCTGCTGCGCGGGCGCTTGCGCGGGCCCGGCAGGTTCGGGTCGGGCGGCGAGCCGGGCGCGGGCGGCTGGAGGGTGAAGTCGGTCAGCTCGTTGTTCAGCAGGAACCCGCGTCCGGGGACGGTGACGCCGCTGCCGCCGAACTGCTCGATCGACAGCGTGTAGGCGACGACGTTCCCCCACTTGTCGGCGACGTTGAGGTGCGTGGTCTGCGGCCCCTCGAACGCCAGCGCGCGGGTCTGGGTCCCCGGCGGGACGCAGGGCTCGTAGGAGCCGTCCGGCGAGCCGGGCGCGACCGGCGCGGCGGCGGCCCGGTCCGGCCTGATCAGGCAGGCGCGCTCGCGGGCGAAGCCGGACGACAGCAGCTCCTCCAGCGGGACGCCCACCTTGTCGGCGTCGCCCACGTAGCGTCCCCGGTCGGCGTAGGCGAGCTTGGACGCCTCCAGGTAGTAGTGCAGCGCGGTGACGGGGTCGCGCGGGTCGAGCCGGAAGTTGCCGAGGATGTTCAGCGCCTCCCCGACCGTCGAGCCGCCGGACGACGACGGCGGCATCCCGTAGACGTCCATCCCCCGGTAGGGGACGTGCGTCGGCGCGCGCTCCACGGCCCGGTAGGCGGCCAGGTCGCCCGGCTCCATCAGGCCGGGCCGCACGTTCCGCCCGGACGCCGGGTCGACCGGCGGCCTGGCGACGGTCGCGGCGACCTCGCGGCCGAGCCGTCCCCGGTAGAACCAGCCCGGGCCGCGCTTCGCCAGCTCGCGGTAGGTGCGGGCGAGGTCGGGGTTGCGGAACACCGTGCCGACCTCGGGCGGCTTGCCGCCGGGCAGGAACAGCTTCCGGGTCGGGACGATGTCGCGGAAGCGCGCCTCGTTCACCGCGGTCTGGTCGTGGAACTCCTGGTCGACGACGAAGCCCCGCTCGGCGACCTTGATCGCGGGACGGAGCGCGTCGTCCAGGCCGCGGGTGCCGAAGCGGCGGAGCGCGAGGTCCCACTGGGCGAGCGTGCCGGGGACGCCGACGCTCAGCCCGCTGGTCACCGCCTGGTCGAACGGGAGCGCCTTGCCGGTCGCGGGGTCGATGAACGAGCCCGGCCCCATCCGCCCCGGCGCGAACTCGCGGCCGTCGATACTGTGGACGCGGCGCTTCTTCGCGTCGTAGTAGGTCATGTAGCCGCCGCCGCCGATCGCGGCGACGTACGGCTCGGTGACGCCGAGCGTGGCGGCCGCGGCGACGGCGGCGTCCATCGCGTTGCCGCCGCGCCGCAGGACGTCCAGGGCGGCGCGGCTGGCGTCGGGGTCGACGGTGGAGACGGCGCCGCCGGAGCCGGTGGCGACGGGCTGCTTGACCGGGCCCGGCAGGCCCGGCGCCGGGGCGGGCGCGAGCCCCGGCGCGGCGGTGGCGGTGGCGGGGACGGCGGCGGGGACGGTCAGCGACGCGGCGGCGGCGAGCGCGGTCAGCGCGGCGAGGCGGCGCGCGGCCCGCGACGGGCCCGGCGGCGCCGGGCGCGGGGCTTCCGGGGACGACGGGGAGCGGAACACCGGACCTCCTGATGAACGCGGCGTCCCTACCGTGTCACCGATCTTCGCCCGATGCCACCGTCCGCACCGGCCGACCCCGGACGCGCGACACGCCGTGCGCCGCAAGGCTTCCCGGCTTCCCGGACGGTCCCCCAGAAAGATCGTAAAGCGCTTTCCCTAGTGGAAATGGGGTGTATTACGTCGGAACGATCCATCGAAAACGATTCGGCATCACCCCTCCGTGAGGAGCGCGGTGCGGGAGGTCGCTACCTGGCGGTTTGGCAGGATCCGCCAAGGGCGGAGTGACACCAATCACCCCGAAAACGTTGCGATTATGCTCATACCTGGTGAATTCTTAGGGACTTCGACAAGCCGTCATCTCGCGAACAGCGGCGCGGGTTCAGGGCCTGGGGGGACACCTATGACCTGGGACATGCGCATGCGCAACAACATGTTCCGTCGCCTGCCCGTGGAGCAGGCGACCGGCCGCCTCTACGGGGGCCGGCACCGGCTCCGCGTCGTCTACCGCACGCGCGACCTCGTCGTGCTCGGCCTCGGCGTGATGATCGGCTCCGGCATCTTCAAGATCGCGGGCGACCAGGCGGTCTCCACCGCCGGTCCCGGCGTGCTCGTCTCCTTCCTGATCGCGGGCGGCGTCTGCCTGCTGGTCGCGCTGGCCCTCGCCGAGCTGTCCTCGATCATCCCGGTGGCGGGCAGCGCCTACTCCTTCAGCTACGTCGCGTTCGGCGAGGTCTGGGCGTGGATCGTCGGCTGGGCCCTGATCATGGAGCTGCTGCTCGCGTGCGCGGTGCTCGCGCGGGTCTGGTCGCTGTACGCGACGCAGGCGCTGAGCGACTTCGCCGTCCCGGTGCCCGGCTGGCTCGGCGACCTGATCGGCCAGCAGAAGGGCCCGGACCTGCTCGCGTTCGGCATCCTGCTCCTCGTCGTCGTCATGCTGGCGACCGGCAGCCGGATGAGCCTGAAGACCCTGTGGTTCATGGTCATGGCGAAGCTCATCGTCGTCGGCCTGGTCATCGCCACCGGCCTCAAGTTCTTCAGCGCCGACAACGTCACGCCGTTCATCCCCCCGGCCCAGCCCGCGCCGAAGGGCGACCAGACGGCGCTCGACGCGCTGCTCGGCGCGGTCGGCGGCGGCTCGCCGCACGTGTTCGGCGTCTGGGGGCTGTTCGCCGCCGCGCCCGCCATCGCGTTCGCCTACATCGGGTTCGACCTGATCGCGACCTCGTCGGAGGAGACCGAGGACGCGCCGCGCAAGGTGCCGCGCGGCATCCTCACCGCGCTGATCACCGCCGTCCTGCTGTACGCGGCGGTGGCGGTCGTCCTGGTCGGCATGGTCGGGATGGACGGCTTCGCCAAGCTCGACCCGGACAAGGTGCTCATCGCCGCGGCGTTCGACTCGGTCGGCGCGGGCGCGATGGGCAAGCTCGTCGACGTCGGCGTGGTGCTCGGCCTGACCACCGTGATCCTGGTGCTGATGATCAGCCTGACCCGCGTCGTGTTCTCGATGTCCCGCGACGGCCTCCTCCCCCGGCCGCTCGCGACCATGAGCAAGTACAAGGTGCCGTCGCGGGCGACGCTGCTGTCGGGCGGCGCGGCCCTGGTCGTGTCGCAGACGGTCGACGTGCTCACGCTGGAGCAGATGGTCGTGATCGGGACGCTGTTCGCGTTCCTGTTCGTCCCGGCCGCGATGGTGGCGCTCCGCCGCACCCGCCCGGACCTGCACCGCCCCTTCAAGGTGCCGGTCGCGCCGCTCACCGCCGCGGTGACGATCATCGCGATCGGCTGGATGATGCTGAACCTCAAGGTCCAGACCTGGGGCTACTTCTCGGTGTGGATGGTGGTCGGCGTCCTGCTCTACGTCGCGTACGGGCGGCGGAAGAGCCAGATGAAGCTCCTGCTGGACGCGCCGCCGCCGGAGCGCCCGGCCGCCGCCCGGCTGACCGCGCCGCCGCCGGGCGTCGCGCCGCTGTCCAGCCCGCCGGGCGCGTCGCAGCCGTCCGCGTACCTCTCGGGCGAGTACCCGGGGCCGGGGCAGGGGCAGCAGGAGAGCGGCCGCCAGCCGCACTACAGCAGCGGCGCGTGGGCGGCCGAGCAGCGGCCCGGCGCGCCGGAGAGCCCGTACCCGACCGGCCGGTACTCGGCGGGACGGCGCCAGCCCGGCGGCCGGTTCGCCCCCGAGCCCGGCCCGCGCGACTCCTTCGACACCTACATCCCGGGGACGGGCGCGTCCAGCGGCTACACCCCCGGCGCCTCGGGCGCGTACGAGGCGGGCCCCTCGGGAGGCTACGAGTCCGGGCCGGGACCGTCAGGCGGCCACGAGTCCGGCCCCTCCGGCGGCTACGGGTCGGGAGCGTACGGCTCGGGGAGCCAGCAGTCCGGGGCCTACGGATCGGGCGCGTACGGGTCGGGCGCCTACGGGACGGGCGGGTATCCGTCGGGTGGGCATCCGTCGGGCGCCTACCAGGCGCGCGAGCCGTCCGAGGACCCGTACGGCGTTGACCCAGGAGTGCCGAACCCGTACTCGTCGGGGCCGTACCAGTCCGGCCAGTACGGCTCGGGGCCCTACCCCCCGGGACGCCGCGAGAACCGCCGTCCGACCTGGGAGGACGAGGAGCACGAGGAGCCGCCGCCGCAGGGCGGCCGGCACCGCCGCTGAGGGCCGCTCCGGAAACTCTGTTTTGTGAAGTTTCGCCAAAAGTAGCGGGCGCCGCTCCCCCGGGGGCGGCGCCCGCGCTCGTTTCCCGGGTTCCCGGGGTGGACACGGGCACCCGTCCAAGCTAGGTTATTCTCAGCCAGAGATGATCTCGTGTCGAGATTTACTCAGTCCCAGAACGACCGGAGAGGACGCGGCATGACCACCCCGGAGCCGGAGCGCGACGAGAGCGAGTTCCTCGCGCGGTACGACCCGCGCGACTACGACCCCGTCAGCGTGACCGTGGACGTGGTCGCCCTCACCATCCGCGACGGCGCGCTGCACGTCCTGCTGGTGCGGCGCGGCGGCCCCCCGTACGAGGGGATGTGGGCGCTGCCGGGCGGGTTCGTCCACGCGGGGGGGCAGGCGGGCGCCGACGCCGAGGACCTCCCGGACGCCGCCGTCCGCGAGCTGGCCGAGGAGACCGGGCTCAGCGCGAAGGGCGGCGTGATCGGCCGGGTCCACCTGGAGCAGCTCGGCACCTACGGCGCGCCCGGCCGCGACCCGCGCATGCGCGTCATCTCCGTCGCCTACCTGGCGTTCGCGCCGGAGCTGCCCGATCCGGAGGCGGGCGGCGACGCGGCCGACGCGGCCTGGGTCCCGGTCGGCGCGCTCGGCCTGACCGAGTCGGCCGCCCAGCGTCCGGGGACGACCCGGCGGCTCGCGTTCGACCACGCGCGCATCCTGTCGGACGGCCTGGAGCGCGCCCGCGGGAAGCTGGAGTACACCCCGCTCGCCACGGCGTTCTGCGGCGGCGAGTTCACGATCCCGGAGCTGCGCTCGGTCTACGAGGCGGTGTGGGGCGAGGAGCTGCACGCGGGCAACTTCCACCGGAAGGTGCTGTCGGTGCCGGGGTTCGTGGAGAGCACCGGCGAGACGTCCGACCGGGGCGGGCGGCGCGGCGGGCCGCGTCCGCGCCTCTACCGCCCCGGCGACGCCCGCCTCCTGCACCCCGCCCTGCTCCGCCCCAGCAGGGAGGAGCAGATCAGATGAGCGAGGCGAACCGGGGGGTGTGGGGGGTCGCCCCCCACGAGGAGCACAGATGAGCATGGATCTGGACGAGGCGCTGGCGCGGCTCGACCGGGCGCGGACGCCCGCCGACCTGTTCGGCGCCGACCGGGACGAGGCGGCGCGGCGGTACCGGCGGCTGGTCAGGCTCGTCCACCCGGACGCGAACGGCGGGCGCACCCGCGACGCCTTCATCAGGCTGAACGCCCTCTGGCACGCCCACGGCCGGGGCGCCGACCCGACCGTGATCACCACCCGCCGGAACTCCTACCGGCTGGACGGCGGCGACCCGGTCGGCGGTGACCTCGCCGAGCTTTACGCGGCGCGCCCGGAGACCGGGCCCGCCGTCCTGCTGAAGATGCCGCGCGACCCGCGCGACGGCGACCTGCTCGAACGCGAGGCCGTCGCGCTCCGCCAACTGCCCAAGGACGGCGACGGGAGGTTCCTGCCGTACGTTCCGCGGCTCGTCGAGTCGTTCCGGCACAAGGACGCCTCGACCGGCGTCCAGCGGCACGTCAACGCGGTCGCCGCGCTGGACGGCTTCCACACCCTGGCCGAGGTGGGGCGCGCCTACCCCGGCGGCGTCGACCCGCGCGACGCGGCCTGGATGTGGCGGCGGCTGCTCGTCGGCCTCGGGTTCGCGCACCGCGCGGGCGTCCTGCACGGGGCGGTGCTGCCCGACCACGTGATGATCCATCCGGAGCGGCACGGGCTGGTCCTGGTCGACTGGTGCTACTCGGTGCCGGGCTGCTACGCGCACGTCGACGGGTCCGGGCGCGTCCCGGCGATGGTCGACCGGTACGCGGACCGGTACCCGCCCGAGGTGCCGGGACGCCGCCCGGCGAGCCCCGCGACCGACCTCTACATGGCCACCCGGTGCATGACCGACCTGATGGGCGACAAGGCCCCGAAGGCGATGCGCTCGTTCGCGCGCGGCTGCCTGCTGCCCGCGCAGAACCGGCGCCCCGCCGACGCCTGGCGGCTGCTGGCCGAACTCGACGAGCTGCTGGAGCGGCTCTACGGCCCGCGCCGCTTCCGCCCCTTCCACCTGCCCTCCCTCCACTGAAGGAGACGACCATGGGAAGCGGACACTGGTCCACCGACGTCTACGCCGCGCGGGCGAGCTACCGCGCGTCCACCGGGGCGAGCGCGTTCGCCTACTCCGACGGCGGGGCCACCGCCGTCCACCCCGACCTCGACCCGTGCGGGGTGACCGTCCGGGAGAGCCGCGACTCGGGCGACCACCCGGAGTCGCTGGCGATCGGCGTGCTGTTCGACGTGACCGGCTCGATGCGGACCGTCCCGCGGACGCTCCAGGCCAAGCTCCCCGACCTTCTCGGGCTGCTGCTGCGCAAGGGGTACGTCGAGCACCCGCACATCCTGTTCGGCGCGGTCGGGGACGCGACCTGCGACCGCGCGCCCCTGCAGGTAGGCCAGTTCGAGGCCGACAACCGGATGGACGACGACCTCGGCAAGATCCTGCTCGAAGGCGGGGGCGGCGGCCAGATGCGCGAGTCGTACGAGCTGGCGATGTACTTCATGGCCCGGCACACCTCGGTCGACTGCTTCGAGAAGCGCGGCAGGCGCGGCTACCTGTTCATGATCGGGGACGAGCTGGCCTACCCGAAGGTCAGCCGTCGCGAGGTCGCGAGGGTCATCGGCGACGAGCTCGCCGAGGACGTCCCGGTCGAGGAGATCGTGCGCGAGCTCCAGCGCAAGTACGAGGTGTACTTCATCATCCCGGAGGGCGCCTACCACTCCGGGAGCCGCGAGCTGCGGGACTTCTGGCAGGGGCTGCTCGGCCAGAACGTCCTGTACCTGGACGACCTCGACGCGGTGTGCGAGACGATCGCGCTGACCGTCGGGCTCGCCGAGGACGCCATCGACCTCGACGAGGGCCTGGAGCACCTCGCGGAGGCGGGCTCGGACGCGGGCGCGTCGGTGTCCCGCGCGCTGGCCCGGCTGGACGCGTCCCGCGCGCCCGCCGCGGTGTCGGCCGCGCCGCCCGGACTCGGCCGGAGCGCCTCGTCCGGGACGACCCGCCTCTGACCATGGGCCACGTGATCGTCGTCGACCTCGGCTTCGGGGACGCGGGCAAGGGCACGGTCGTCGACCACCTCTGCTCAGTGAATCCCGTGGCGGCGGTCGTCCGGTTCAACGGGGGCGCGCAGGCCGCGCACAACGTCGTGGCCCGCGACGGGCGGCACCACACGTTCGCCCAGTTCGGGTCGGGGACGTTCACGCCCGGCGTCCGGACGCACCTGTCCCGGTTCATGATGGTCGACCCGCTGGCGCTCGCCGCCGAGGCCGACCACCTGCGGGGGCTCGGCGTCCCGGACGCGCTCGACCGGCTCACCGCCGACGCGGGCGCCCTGCTCACGACCCCGTACCACCGGGCCGCGAACCGCGCGCGGGAGTCCGCGCGCGGCGCGGCCCGGCACGGGTCGTGCGGGATGGGCGTCGGGGAGACGGCGTCGTACGCGCTCGCGCACGCCGACGCGCCGCGCGTGGCCGACTGCCTGTCCCCGGCGCGGCTGCGGCGGCGGCTGGCCGCGCTGCGCGACTGGTACCGCGACACGTTCCCCGGCGGGGACGACGTGCCGGAGGTCGATGCCTGCGCCGCCGCGTTCACCGCCTTCGCCGACCGGGTCGAGATCGTCGGCGAGGGCCACCTGCGCGCCCTCCTCCGCGCCGGGGACGTGGTGTTCGAGGGCGCGCAGGGCGTCCTGCTGGACGAGTGGCACGGTTTCCACCCGTACACGACCTGGTCGACGACGACGTTCGCGAACGCGGAGACGCTGCTCGCCGAGGCGGGCGCGTCCGCCGCGCGGCTCGGGGTGCTGCGCGCGTACGCGACCCGGCACGGCCCCGGCCCGTTCGTCACCGAGGACCCGGCGCTCACCGCCGGCCTGCCCGACCGGCACAACGCCGCCGGACGCTGGCAGGGCGCGTTCCGCGTCGGCCATCTGGACGCCGTCGCGCTCCGCTACGCGCTGGACGCGGCGGGCGGCGCGGACGGCCTGGCGGTCACGCATCTGGACGTCGCGGGGGCGCGTCCGGAACTGCGTGTCTGCGTCGCCTACGAGCTGGGCGGCGCGCGGGTCGGGCGGCTGGACTCCGGTCCGCCCGACCTGGACCGCCAGGCCGCCCTCACCCGGCGGCTGGTGACCGCGCGTCCCGTCTACGAGCCGCTCGGCGGCCGCCCCGTGGAAAGGATCGAGGACCTGCTGGGACTCCCGGTCGTCCTGCGCTCCTATGGGCCGACCGCCGCGGACAAGAAACCAGCCGGTTTGCGAGACCATTTGACCAACTCCGCTGCGGCGTCCAAGATCATCTAGGTCCCACCGCGGCGCCGCCCGGGCGCCCTGGGCCGATCCCCGGAGGTAGGCGTTGCGCCTACGCCGGGTCGGCCATGGTCGTCTGGGGCAGCGGCTCACCCGCCCCGCCGATCGGCGACGTCCCGCCGGCGGAGGGGCCTGCGTCATCACTCCGTGATCCCCACCTGAGATGATCGTCGAATGCTCCAGGTCTGCCCGAACGGAAGCCGGACCGAGGGGGTGCCGGTCTCCCCGGCGGAGATCGCCGCCGCGGTCCGGGCCGCCGTCGACGTCGGCGCCGACGACGCGCACCTGCACCCGCGCGACGAGGCGGGCGCCGACACCGTGGAACCCGCCCACGTCGCCGCGGCGGTGGCGGCGGTCCGCGCGTCCACCCCGTCCATCCAGGTCGGGGTGACGACGGGTGAGTGGACGGTCCCCGACCCGGTCGAACGGGCCGCGCGGATCCGCGCCTGGACGGTCCTGCCCGACCACGCCTCGGTGAACTTCCACGAGGACGGCGCCGAGCTGGTCGCCGAGGCGCTGTTCGAGCGGGGCGTGGCGATCGAGGCCGGGATCTTCTCCGGGACGGACGGCGCGCGGCGGTTCCTGCGCTGGCCGCACGCGCACCACGTGCTGCGGATCCTCGCGGAGGTCACCGACCCCGACCCGGAGACCGCGACGGACACGGCGAAGGCCCTGCTGGGCGAGCTCGGCACCCGGCACGGCCGCCCCGTCCTGCTGCACGGCGAGGAGGACGGCGCGTGGCCCGTGCTGCGGCTCGCCGTCCGGCTGAACATGGACGTCCGCATGGGGCTGGAGGACACCCTCGCCCTCCCGGACGGGTCGCCCGCCGCCGACAACGCGGCGCTGATCCAGACGGCCCGCGCCCTGCTCCCGCCCGACGCCTAGGAGCGGGGGTTGTGGCCGGCGTCGGCGTCCATCCGCGCCCAGTCGGCCTCCCACATGTCGTCGCGGAGCCGGTCGCAGCGGCGCCGGACGAGCAGGTAGCCGAGCAGCACCGGCAGCCCGCAGCCGAGGACGGTCGCGGCGCCCGCGTACGCGGCGTCGGTCACCGTGCGGCTGTGCGGCCGGGGCCGCACGGACGGCTCGCCCGCGCGGTCGACCCAGATCGCGCGCTGCGCGCCGGGCTTGGCGTTCTTCCAGCTCGGCAGCGTCCCGGTGCGGGGCTTGCCGTCCTTGCCCGGCCAGGTCGCCTGGACGGTCTCGTGGATGTAGCGGTCGCCGGACGAGCCGATGCCGCCGGTCGCGACCACCGTCGCGACGACCTGGTGGCGGTTCGCCCGCTCGGCGTGCTCGGCCCGGCTGCCCGCCTCGTACGACCAGGACGACGTCCAGGCGGCGAGCGGCGGCGCGGCGCCGAGCAGCAGCACGAGCAGGGCGAGCGCGATCGTCCGCTGGACGCGGTCGATCGGGCGCCGCAGCTCGTTGCGTTCCAGCCCGAGCCGCCGGCGCAGCCTGGTGAGCGGGGTGCCCCTCCAGCCGATGCCGGACCTGCGCATCTGCGTCACCTCCCCGGGGAGTGCCCTCCCGGCAAGAGGCCCTTTAGCCGTCGTTTCCCAGGATATTCCCGAGTCCGCTGATCGGCACGCGACCCGTGGCCGAATCATTTCCCGGATCCCGTCCGGTATGCCGCAACGCTGACCGAATCCGGCCACCGTCCCGACCCTGATCGGCCCCGCGGTCGCGTCCCGGGCCGCCGGGGCGGGGGCTCGCGGCCAGCGCGAGCAGCGCGCCGAGGGCGCACATTCCGGCGGTGATCCAGAAGATCTCCTGGTACTCGGTGCGGAGCGCGTCCTGGACGGCCGCGTTGTAGACCTTCAACTGGCGCGCGAACTCGGCCTTCGACATCAGGAACGGCAGCGGCGGCTTCAGATCGGACGTCAGGGCATGGAACCGGTGAAACCCCCACGCCGACAGCGCCGAGATCCCGAGCAGCATCCCCATCATCCGCGCCACGACCACCGCGGCGGACGCGACGCCGTGCCGCGCCGCCGGGACGAACCCGAGCACCGCCGACGACACCGGCGCGATCACCAGGCCGAGACCGAGGCCCGTCACGACGAGGTCGACGTCCATCCTCGGCAGCGGGCCGTAGGACGCGTTCGCCAGGTCCGCGGGCCAGGCCGCGATCAGAAGGTAGCCGCAGGCGGCGATCGCCATCCCGGCCGCCATCGGCCACCGCTCCCCCGTCCGCCGGGCGACCAGTCCGCCGGCGACGGCCGCGACCGGCAGCGCCACGAGGAACCTCGTCAGCAGCAGCGCGCCCTCGGTGGTGTCCTTGTGCAGGACGGTCTGCGCGACGAGCACGACGTCCACCAGCGTCACCATCAGCGCAGCGCCCGACAGCAGGCTCACGCCGAGCGTCGCGAACAGCGGGCCGCGCCGGACGCCGGACAGGTCCAGCAGCCGCGTCCGCGCCCTGATCTCCCAGAGCACGAACACCGCCAGGACGGCGGCCCCGGCGGCGAGGACCGGCACTCCCCAGGACGGCAGCGCCGACTCCTGGGGCTCGGGGTTGTAGACGCCGACGACCAGAAGCCCGAGGCCGAGCGCGAGCAGCAGCCCGCCGGGGACGTCCACGCCGGGGCGCGGCCCGCTCCGCCGCCCGCCCGGCACCGCGAGCTGGACGGCCAGCATCGCCGCCGCCGCCAGCGGCAGGTTGATCCAGAAGATCGCCCGCCAGTCGAGCGCCGCCGCGATCCCCGCCCCGTACAGCGGGCCGAGGACGCTGCCGAGCTCCTGCGCCGCCCCGATCGCGCCGAGCACGACCGGGCGCCGCCGCTCGTCCCACAGGTCGCCGGCCAGCGCCATCGTCACCGGGAGCAGCGCGCCGCCCGCCACGCCCTGCACGACCCGCCCCGCCGTCAGCACCGGGACGTCCTGCGCCAGCGCCGTCACCACCGAGCCGACCGCGAAGAACAGCAGGCACGTCTGGAGCAGGGGCCGCCGCCCGAACCGGTCGGAGAGCTGCCCGAGCAGCGGCATCGCCGCCACGTACCCGAGCAGGAACCCGGTCAGGACGGGCGTCACCCGCTCCAGCCGGTTCACCGGGATGCCGAGGTCCTTGACGACCGGGAGCAGGACCGTCGTGACGACGTAGGCGTCCAGCGCGGCCAGCAGGACCACCGCGCCGCCAGCGCCGATCGCGACCCGGCGGCGTCCGCTCACTTCGGCGCGCTGATCTTGTAGGCGGCGTCGAACTCGGTGAACGTGATCACCACCGCGCCCTTCCCCTCCGGGAACTGGCCGCGCACCTTCACCAGCCGGTGGTCGGCGCGGCTCACCCACACCTGCCCGGCGAGGTCGGCGTTGATGCCCGGGATCAGGCCCGCCACCTGCTCCTTGGGCAGCGTCGCGGCCACCCGGTTCGTCTCCTCGCCGTCCACCTTCTCGACCGCCTCCGCCTTCGGCGCCGTCGCCGACGTCAGCAGCTTCGCGATGCCGCGCTCCGGATCCAGCACCGCCGACGGGTCGTACATCGCGGCGGCCAGCGCCTTCGGGACCTTCCGCCAGCCGCCCGTGCCCGCGTCCAGGTAGATGCTGTCGCCCACCGCGACGACCTTCATCTCCACGTTCTGGCCCTGCTGCTCGACCGTCAGCGTCCCCTCCGCGTCACCGGCGCGGACCAGCTTCATGTCCCCGCCCTTCACGATGACCGGGGTCTTGCCCTCCGACGCCAGCGTGAACGCCACGCTCTTCAGGCCCCCCATCGCCTGCGCGGCCTGCCGCAGCGTCTCCGCCGCGTCGAAATCGGCCTTCTTCGCGGGCTCACCGGACCCGTCCCCCTTGCACGCGCCAGCGAACACCAGCGCCAGCAGGACCGGGACGAGGGCGAGGATGCGTCGTGACATACGCCGGACCCTACCGACGGGTACCCGCGGCCGTCACTCCGCACCAGGTATGACATCGACGAGCCGGAAGTACTACTCCGCGCGAACGAACCGCGGGTGAGCGCGCCTTTCTCGGTGGCCCGCGCGAACACGCCGCCGCTAAGATGACACGCGGCCACGCCCCCGTCGCACCGGGGGACGCCTCGGGGCGGTAGCTCAGTTGGTCAGAGCAGGAGACTCATAATCTCCCGGTCGCGGGTTCGAGTCCCGCCCGCCCCACCTCTTCGGGAGAGGCATGCCCGCGGAGGGCAGGCCCTGACTCACGCGGGCCGGCCTGACTCACGCGGGCCAGTCCGGGCGGCGCTTCTCCAGGAAGGCGGTCATGCCCTCCTGCGCCTCCGGGGTCTGGCTCGACGCGGCCATCACCTCGATCGCGTACGCGTAGGCGTCCTGCTCGGGACGGTCGAACTGCGCGTACATCGCCTGCTTTCCCAGCGCCTTGCTGCGCGGGCTGCCCTGCGTGGCGCGCTGGAGGAGCTCGTGGACGGCCTTGTCGAGCTGGTCGTCCGGCACCGCGTAGTTGATCAGGCCCCAGTCGGCGGCCGTCGCCGCGTCGAACACCTCGCCGGTCAGGGCCATCTCGGCGGCGCGCTTGCGGCCGACGTTGTGCGAGATCGCGACCAGCGGGGTGTGGCAGAACCAGCCGCCCTTGCCGCCCGGCGCGGCGAAGCCGGCGCTCTCGGCGGCGACCGCGAGGTCGCAGCTCGCGACGAGCTGGCAGCCCGCCGCCGTGGCGAGGCCGTGCACCCGCGCGACCACCACCTGCGGGACGGACTGGATCGTCCGCATCAGTCCCTCGCACACCTTCAGCAGGTCGCGGACGTCGGCGTGGGACACCCCCGCCATGTCGGCGAAGTCGTGCCCGGCGGAGAAGACCGGGCCGTTCCCCGCGAGCACGATCCCGCGCGCGTCCGTGCCCCCGACCTCGCGGAACGCGGCGGTCAGCGCGAGCAGGAACGCGCGGGACAGCGCGTTGCGGCGGCGCGGCCGGTTCATCGTGATCGTGGCGAACGGGCCGTCGCGGCCCACCAGGACGTCGTCGTCTCCGCTCATGCCCTCGACGTTACGTCAGACCCTCGTCGTACGGTGGGGCCCGTCACCGGACGCGCCGAGGGGGTCTGGCCTTGAAGCTGCTCACCGCCACCAACTCCACCCAGGGATTCCGCGACAACGACTTCGACTGGTGCGTCGAGGGCGAACTCGTCCACATCGGGACGGTCTGCGCCCGCGACCGCGACGACCCCGACGGCGGCTGCGGCTGCGGCCGCTCGTTCGCCGGGCTGAACTCGCACCGCGCCACGACGACGGCGATGGTCCGGGACGTCCCGGGGTTCACCGTCGACGACTACGTCCTCGCGATCAGGTCGAGCCTTGAGCAGCAGGGCTGCGACCCGTCGTTCGCCGAGCACGAGGCGGCCCTGCTGCGCTGCCTCGTGCGCGACTGGCCGGTGGGGGTGATCGTCGAGCGGCGGCTGGATGAGATCGTGGTACGGCACGTACTGCAGCCCTAGCTCGGGAGGTGCGCGATGCTCGTCGCGTTCTCGGTGACCCCGCTCGGCGCCGGCGAGGAGGTCGGCGGGCTCGTCGCGGAGGCCGTGCGGGTGGTGCGCGAGAGCGGCCTCCCCAACCGGACCGACGCGATGTTCACGACCGTCGAGGGCGAGTGGGACGAGGTGATGGCCGTGGTCAAGGCCGCCGCCGACGCGGTGGCGGCACGGGCCCCGCGGGTGAGCCTCGTCATCAAGGCCGACCTGCGCCCCGGCGTGACCGGCGCCCTGGACGCCAAGGTCGAGTCGATCGAACGCCACCTCCGCGAAACCTGACCCGGCCCCAGGCGCGAGTCCCGGCCCGCGCGTCCCGCCGCGCGTGAGGCTCCGCGCGGCGTGCGGCTCCGCCGTGGGTCGGCGGGCGTGGGCGTTTATTCGTCTTACTCGTCGGCTACCAGGCGGGCGGCTAGGCGGTCGAGGACGGCGAGGTCCTCGGTCGGGAGGTCGTGCAGGGACGGCGGCGGGGTGTCGAGGATGCGTTCGGCCTTCGCGGCGGCGGCGCGGCCCGCCGCGGTCGCCGTGACGAGCTTGGAGCGGCGGTCCGCCGGGTTCGGGGAGCGCTCCACCAGGCCGCGTCCGACGAGGTCGTCGACGACGAGGGTGGCGTAGGGGCGGTCGGTGAGCAGGGCGTCGGCGAGGCCGCCGAGCGTCATCGGCTCGGGCGCGGCGGCGATGTGGCGCAGCGCCTTGATCCGGAAGAAGCTCATGCCGAGCGCCTCGGTGACCTCGCGCCGCCGGTCGCCGCGCTCGTGCAGCAGGACGCGCAGGTTGTGCCACGTCCGGGCGGCCATCTCCGCGCGGGAGCCGGACGGGACCGGGTGCGGCGCGGCGGCGTGCTCGGTCATGAGGTGCTCGCTCCCGTCGCCACGTGGCGTCCCCCGGCTGGCTCGTCGTCGGCGTCGAACAGGGCGGCCGTGCGCGCCGCGCTGCGGGCGGCCCGGCGGCCGGTCGTGACCGTGCCGAGGACGAGGACGGCGGCGGCGCAACCGGCCAGCACCCAGTATGCCGGGCGGGCGGCGGCCACGAAGGCGGGCGCGGCGGACGTCCCGGACGTCCCCGCGGCGAGCACCGCGCCGATCACCGCGACGCCGAGCGCCTGCCCCACCTGGCGGCTGGTGGACGCGACCGCCGCCGCGACCCCGGCCTGCGCGCGCGGCATCCCGGACACTGCCGTGTTGGTGACCGGGGAGTTGAGCATCCCGAACCCGATGCCGAACAGGACGTACGAGACGAACATCGTCGCGTCGCGGGTCTCGGCGTCGAACGCGGCGAACAGCAGCCCGCTGGCCAGCATCGTCACCCCGGCGATCTGGAGCGGCAGGCGGGGGCCGCGGCTCGCGACGAGGCGTCCGGACAGCGGCCCGCAGACCGCGGTCATCGCGGCCATCGGCAGCAGGTACATCCCGGCGTGCAGCGCCGACAGCCCCCGGACGTTCTGCAGGTACAGCGTGTTGACGAACAGGAACCCGCCGAGCCCGGCGAACCCGCCGACGGCGACGAGGGTCGCGCCGGAGAACGGGATGCTGCGGAAGAACCGCAGGTCGATCAGCGGCTCACGGGTGCGGCGCGCGTGCAGGACGAACCAGGCGAACACGGCGGCGGCGAGAAGTGCGGCGCCGTGGACGACCGGGTCGCCGAGGCCGCGTCCCGGCGCCTCGATGATCGCGTAGGTCACCGAGCCGAGCATCAGGATCATCAGCGCCTGGCCGAGCGGGTCGGGACGGCGCGGCCGCTCCGCCCGCGACTCGGGCACGAACAGCGCGGTCAGCGTCAGCGCGGCGAGCCCGATCGGGACGTTCAGCCAGAAGATCGACCGCCAGCCGACCGAGTCGACGAGCACCCCGCCGACGAGCGGCCCCATCGCCATGCTCAGCCCGACGACGCCGCCCCAGACGCCGATGGCGCGGGCCCGCTCGCGCGGCTCGGTGAACACGTTCGTGATGATCCCCATCGCGACCGGGTTGAGCATCGACCCGCCGACCGCCTGCACGACGCGGGCGGCGACGAGCAGCCCGAGGGACGGCGCGAGGCTGCACAGCACGGACCCGAGGGTGAACAGCGCGAGCCCCGTCTGGAACACCCGGCGGCGGCCGATCCGGTCGCCGGTCGAGCCGGACAGGATCAGCAGCGACGCGAGGACGATCAGGTAGGCGTCGATCGTCCACTGGAGCCCGGACACGGAGCTGTGGAAGTCGTCCTGCAAGGTGGGGAGCGCGACGTTCAGGATGGTGTTGTCGAGGCTGACGATGAGCAGGCTCATACAACAGATGGCCAGCACGGCCATCCTGCGCCGCTGGCTGAGCTCCGGCATACGGCCTCCAATCGTTGTAGGCATACAACCATTGGACGGTCGTAACCATTCCCGGCGGGGTCAGCGCAGCGCCGGGACCCGTCCGCGCGCCGCCGGGACGACCAGCGGCGTCCCGGTCTCCGGGCAGTCGATCACCTGGCACGGCAGCCCGAACACCCGCTCGACCAGCTCCGCCGTGACGACCTCCGACGGCTCCCCCGCCGCGACAATGCCGCCGTCCCGCATGGCGATGATGTGCGTGGCGTAGCGGGCGGCGTGGTTGAGGTCGTGCAGGACGGCGACGACGGTGCGCCCCTCCTCGTGCAGCCCGGCGCACAGGTCGAGCACCTCGATCTGGTGGGCGATGTCGAGGTAGGTCGTCGGCTCGTCGAGCAGCAGCAGCGGCGTCTGCTGGGCGAGCGCCATCGCGATCCAGACGCGCTGGCGCTGCCCGCCGGACAGCTCGTCCACGTGCCGGGCGGCGAGCTCCTGGACGCCGGTCGCCGCCATCGACTCGGCGACGACCCGCTCGTCCTCCCGCGACCACTGGCGGAGCAGGCTCTGGTGCGGGTACCGGCCGCGCGACACCAGGTCGGCGACCGTGATGCCCTCCGGCGCGATCGACGACTGCGGGAGCAGGCCGAGCGTCCGGGCGAGCTTCTTCGCGGGCCAGTCCGCGATGGGGCGGCCGTCCAGCACGACCGTCCCGGCGGACGGTTTCAGGATCCGCGCGAGCGCCCGCAGCAGCGTCGACTTGCCGCACGCGTTCGGGCCGACGATCACCGTGAACGAGCCGTCCGGGACGGCGACGTCCAGGTCTTCGGCGATGACGCGCTTGTCGTAGGCGAGGGTCAGACCGGTGCCGGTGAGCCGCGCGGTCTCCGTGGCGTGCTCCGTCAGATGTTCCATCAGATGCGTCCCGTCTTGCGTTGCGTCACGAGGAGCCAGACCAGGTATCCGCCGCCGAGCAGCCCGGTCACCACGCCGACCGGGAGCTGGTGGCCGGGGAAGGCGCGCTGCGCCGCGAAGTCGGCGGCGACCAGCAGCGCCGCCCCCATGCAGGCCGCGGACAGCAGGTTCGGGCCGGGCGTGCGGGTCAGCCGCCTGGCGAGCTGCGGCGCGGTCAGCGCGACGAACGCGACCGGGCCGGCCGCCGCCGCGGCGAGCGAGGTGAGCAGCACCGCCGCGACCAGCAGGACGAGGCGGACGCGCTCGATCGGCACGCCGAGGCCGTGCGCGGCGTCGTCGCCCATCTCCAGCATGCGCAGCGCCCGCCCGCAGCCGACGAGGACGAGCGGCCCGAGGACGGCGAGCGCGCCGAGCACGGGCGCGGCGTCCGCCCAGTCGCGGCCGTCGAGGCTGCCGGTCAGCCACAGGACGGCGCGGGCCGCGTCGACGATCCGCGCCTGGGTGAGCAGGTAGCCGTTCACGCCGGTGAGGATCGCGGCGACGCCGATCCCGATGAGGATGAGCCGCTGCCCGTGCGCGCCGTGCCGTCCCGCCACCGCGAGGACGACGAGCCCGGTCGCGAGGCCGCCGCCCGCCGCGCCCGCCGCGACGGCGGCGGTGCCGCCGCCGGTCAGCACGATGACGGCGAGCACGCCGGTGGCGGCGCCCTGGCTGAAGCCGAGCACGTCCGGGCTGCCGAGCGGGTTCCGGACGAGCGACTGGAAGACCGCCCCGGCCAGCCCGAGCGCGGCCCCGGCGGCGAGCCCGGTCGCGACGCGCGGCAGCCGGAGCCGGTTCACGATGAGGTCGTCGGCCGCCGAGCCCCGGCCGAGCAGCGTCCGGACGACGTCGGCCGGGCTCATCGGGAAGTCGCCGCTGCCGATGAGGAGCACGCCCGTCCCGAGCGCGACGGCGAGGCAGGCCGCCGCGACGGCGAGCGCGCGGCCCCGGAACCGGAACGACAGCCCGCCGGGCGTCCTGACGACGGTCACGCCGCCACCGTCCTCGCACGCGGACGCCGGACGAAGTACAGGAACACCGGCCCGCCCGCCACGAGCATCACGACCCCGACCTGAAGCTCGGACGGCCGCGCCACGACGCGCCCGAGGACGTCCGCCGCCAGCATCAGCGCCGGGGCGAGGACGGCGCAGTACGGGAACAGCCAGCGCAGGTCGGGCCCGGTCAGCGCGCGGACGAGGTGCGGCACCATCAGCCCGACGAACACGATCGGCCCGCACGCAGCCGTCGCCGCGCCGCACAGCAGCGTCACGGTGAGGATCGCGGCGATCCGGGCGCGGCCGGGGTTCGCGCCGAGCGCGCGGGCCGCGTCCTCGCCCATCGCCAGCGCGTTCAGCGGACGGGCCAGCAGCAGCGCCAGCACGAGCCCGGCGGCGACGAACGGCGCGACGCGCACGATCGTGTGGTTCTGCGCGGAGGCGAGGGAGCCGACCGTCCAGAAGCGCATGCGGTCCAGGGACGCGGTGTCGAGCAACTGCACGGCGCTGACGTAGGAGAACAGCGCGGCGTTCAGCGCGGACCCGGCGAGCGCGAGCCGCGCCGGGGTGGCGCCGCGCCCGCCGCCGACCGCGTACAGCAG
Source organism: Actinomadura decatromicini (assembly GCF_008121305.1). Taxonomy (NCBI): domain Bacteria; kingdom Bacillati; phylum Actinomycetota; class Actinomycetes; order Streptosporangiales; family Thermomonosporaceae; genus Actinomadura; species Actinomadura decatromicini. The sequence continues at coordinate 476,831 of NZ_VSRQ01000004.1, forward strand.
CACGGCGACCGCCCCGGCGCCCGCGAACGCGAACCACACGAACCCGGTGAACGAGGTGACGCCGAGGAACGAGATCGCGGACACGACGGCGGCCGACGCGCCCGCGTTGATGCCGAGCAGTCCCGGGTCGGCGAGCGGGTTGCGGGTGAGCGCCTGCATCACCGCCCCGGCGAGGCCGAGCGCGACGCCCGCGAGGAGCCCGAGCAGGGTGCGCGGGAGCCGCATCTCGCGCACGACCGTGGACGCGGCCGAGTCGGCGTGGAACAGCCCGTCCCACGCCTCGCCGAGGGACAGCGGCCGCGCGCCGACCGCGAGGCTCAGCATGACCGCGACCAGCAGGAGCAGCGTCGCGGCGGCGAGCCCGGCGGCGCGCCTCCCGCCCGGCGCGCGCCGGGCGGGAGGCGCCTCGGGCGGGGGCTTGGTCACCAACACCTGGCGGGCTCCGGGGGGACGGGCCGGGGACCGCCGTCCCTGCGACCGGGACGCCCCTGCCACTGGACAAGAACTTAGGTTAGGTTAACCTAACGCCGTCCAGGTCGAAATATGGCCGTCGCAGTTGATTCATGGAGATAGTCCGAAATGTCGAATACCGGTGTCCGGCAGATCGTCCGCGGCGGGCTCACGAGCGGGCTCACGAGGAGGGGCCTGCTCGGCGCGGGCGGCGCGCTCGCCCTGGGCGCCTTCGCGGCCGCGTGCGGCGGCGGCGACGGAGAGGGCACGGCGTCCCCGTCCGGCGGCGGCGCGTGGTCGTTCACCGACGACCGGGGCACGAAGGTCGGGCTCAAGCGGCGGCCGGAGCGCGTCGTCGGCTACGTCGGCACCGCCGCCGCCCTGTACGACTTCGGCGTCGACAAGCGGCTCGTCGGCGTGTTCGGCCCGACGAGGCTCAAGGACGGCAAGCCCGACCCGCAGGCCGGGAACCTGCCGGTCGACCGGCTGGAGGTCATCGGCAACGCCTACGGCGAGTTCAACATCGAGAAGTACGCCGCCCTCCGTCCCGACCTGCTCGTGGACAACATGTTCGTGCCGGGCGACCTCTTCTACGTGCCCGCGGAGAGCAAGGAGAAGATCTTCGCGCTGGCGCCGAGCGTCGCGATCTCCACCGGCGCGGTCGCGCTGCCGAAGCCCCTCGAACGGACCGCCGCGCTCGCCGCCGCGCTCGGCGCCGACCTGGACGCGCCCAAGGTGACCGCCGCGAAGGCGCGGTTCGAGAAGGCCGCCGAGGCGCTGCGCGCGGCGGCCAAGGCCAACGCCGGGCTGAAGGTGCTCGCCGCGTCCGCCAGCCCCGACCTGTTCTACGCGTCGAGCCCGGCCAAGAACACCGACCTCATCTACTTCAAGGAGCTGGGCGTCGACCTGATCGTCCCGGACAAGACCGGACGGGACGGCTACTTCGAGGAGCTGAGCTGGGAGAACGCCGGGAAGTACAAGGCCGACGTCATCCTGCTCGACGCCCGGACGCAGGCGCTCCAGCCGAAGGACCTCGGGTCGAAGCCGTCCTGGCGCGAGCTCCCCGCCGTGGCGGCGGGACAGGTCGTCCCGTGGCAGCCCGAGCCCCGCTTCTCCTACGAGGGCTGCGCCCCGATCCTCGAAGCCCTCGCCGCCACCGTCACGTCCGCGAAGAAGACCGGCTGAAAGGCTGCGCGATGCCGACCCCCGCCCACCCGTACGCGTTCTTCGACCTGCACGTCCTCCGATCCGAGCGGCTCGGCCCGTCCATGGTCCGGGTCACCTTCGGCGGGACGGCCCTGGACGGCGCCGACCCCGACGGGACCCGCTTCGTCTCCGCCGGGCGCGACCAGCGCTTCAAGATCTTCCTGCCGCACCCGCACCAGGACGCGCCCGTCATGCCGGACGGCACCGGCGGCGACACCTGGTTCGCCGACTGGCGGGCGCTGGACCCGGCCGAGCGCGGCATCATGCGCTCCTACACCGTCCGCGACCGGCGGGACGGCGAGCTGGACGTCGACTTCGCGCTGCACGACCACGGGCCGTCCGCCCCGTCCGGCCCGGCCGCGACCTGGGCGGCGGCCGCCGGGAAGGGCGACCGGATCACCGTGCTCGGCCCCACCGGGCCGGACAACGGCGGCTACGACTTCCGCCCGCCGCCCGGCGTCCCGGTGGTGATCGCGGGCGACCTGACCGCGCTGCCCGCCATCGCCGGGAACCTCGCCTCGCTGCCCGCCGGGACGTCCGTGCGGGCCTGGGTGGACGTCCCCGACCCGGCGGACCGGCAGGAGCTGCCGACCGCCGCCGACGCGGACGTCACGTGGACGTCCCCCGGCGGCCTGGTCGACGCGGTCCGCGCCGCCGCGATCCCGGACGGCGCCTACGCCTGGATCGCGGGCGAGTCCGCCGTCGTCAAGGCGCTGCGCCGCCACCTCGTCAAGGAGCGCGGGCTGGACCGGCGCGCCGTCACGTTCACCGGCTACTGGCGGCGCGGCGCCACCGAGGAGGACCTGCTCGCCGAGGTCGTCGCGGGCGGCAGCCCCGCCACCGAGGAGTGATCGCGGCTCATTCGCCGGGCTCGTCGGCCTCGTGGGTCTCGTCCAGGACGAGGGCGGCGCGGTCGACGGCGCCCGCGCGGTGGGCGGCGGCGCCGATCGTCTGCGCCGCCACCGGCGCGGTGATCAACTGGAACACCGCGACCAGCAGCAGCGACGCGGCGGCCGGGCCGGTGCTCACCTGCGCCCCGGCGCCCGCGAGGATCAGCAGCAGCCCGATCGTGTGCGGCTTCGTCGCGGCGTGCAGGCGGCTCAGCAGGTCGGGGAACCGCACCACGCCGAGCGCGCCGACCGCGGAGAAGCCCGCCCCGGCGGGCAGCAGCACGGCGGTGGCGACGTCGGCGGCGGTCATGTCCGGTCCGCCCGCTCGGCGGCGAGACCGGCCGCGGACACCGAGCCGACGAAGCCGAGCAGCGCGATCACCACGAGGATGGTCGCGCTCGCCGGTTCGTCCCGGGCGGTGGCGCGCACCGCGATGCCGCTGACCAGCAGCACGGCGAGGACGTCCAGCGCCATGATCCGGTCGAACGGCGTCGGACCGCGCACCAGCCGCGCGGCGGTCAGCAGGATCGCCGCGCCCAGCAGCGCCAGCGTGACGTCGTAGACGGTGCTCATCGCTCCTCCGTTCGGGGATCGTCCGGCAGCGGGTCGTCCGGGACGACGAGGGCGCGCATCAGCCCCCGCTCGGTGTGCAGGACGCCGTCGCGCACCGCGTCCGCCTCCGCCCGGTCCCGGACGGGCATGCCGTGGACGCGCAGCACCGCCCGGTCCCAGTCCACGCCGACGAGGAGCGTGCCGGGACGCAGCGACATGCTCGTCATCACCGTCATCAGCACGACCTGCGACCGCGACCGCGCGGCGACCTCGACGATCGCGCCGCGTATCCGGCCGGGGTCGCGCAGCGCGTGCCATCCGATGACGGCGCTCGACACCACCAGGTCCCGGGCGAACTCCAGCGCGGACTCGGCGAGCCGCACCGGCCGCACCCGCGTGACGACCGGGACGGCCGGCAGCCGCGTCACCCGGTAGGCGACCAGGACGGCCGCGATCCCGCCGACCAGCGTCGCGCCGTCGACGCGCCCCCACAGCAGCAGCCACACCGCGAGCAGCCATCCGCCCATCGCCAGCCGCGACCCGACGTGGCGGTTCACCGGCGCTCCCCGTCCAGGACGGCGTGCCGGTAGGCGGCCGGGTCCAGCAGGTCGGTCGCGGCGCGGCGGCTCCACGCCGACAGCGGACCGGCGAACACCGCGATGAGCAGCCCCGCCGCGACCAGCGCGGCGGTGACCGACCGCATCACCCGCACGCCGCCCCGCGTGTACGACTCGGGCGCGGGCGGCTCGGCGGCGTCGTCCGGCCGGGGGCGCCAGAAGCCGAGCGTCCAGATCCGCGTCATCGCCATCAGGGTGAGCAGGCTCGCCACGATCGCGACGCCCGTGACGGCGTAGGCGAGCGGCCCGCCCGCGCCGAGCCCGGCCTGGAACAGCGCCAGCTTCGCGACGAACCCCGACGACGGCGGCACCCCGCTGACGCTCAGCGCCGGGACGAGGAACAGCACCGCGATGAACGACGACAGCCGCGCGAGCCCGCCGAGCCTGCGCAGCGACGTCTCCCCGGCGCGCCCCTGCATGAGGTCGCTGACCAGGAACAGCGTCGCCTGCACCACGATGTGGTGGACGAGGTACAGGATCGCCCCGGTGAGCCCCGCGACGCTGAACAGCCCGAGCCCGAACAGCATGTACCCGATGTGCCCGACGAGGGTGAACGAGAACACGCGGTGGATGTCGTCGTGGGCCAGCGCGCCGAGCGTCCCGACGATCATCGTCGCGGCGGCCAGCCCCAGCATGGTCCACGACTCGTGCGCGCGCGGGAACAGCAGCGTCTGGACGCGGATCAGCGCGTACACGGCGGCCTTCGTCAGCAGCGCGGCGAACACGGCGGTGACCTTGGTGACGGCGACCGGGTAGCTGTCGGGCAGCCAGAGGTGCATCGGGACGATCGCGCCCTTGATGCCGAACACGACGAGGAACAGCAGGCCGAGCGCGGTCCGCGTCCCGGCGGGCAGGTCCGCGACGCGGCCGGACAGGTCGGCGAGGTTCACCGTCCCGGTCGCCGCGTAGGTCAGCCCGAGCGCGGTGAGGAACAGGATGGAGGACGTGAGGCTGACCACCGTGTAGGTCATCCCGGCCCGCATCCGCTCGGCGTTCGGGACGAGCGTCATCAGCACGTAGCTCGACGCGAGCATGATCTCGAACGCGACGAACAGGTTGAACAGGTCCCCGGCGAGGAACAGCAGGCACACCCCGGCGGTCAGGGCGAGGTAGGCGGGGTAGAACACGCCCGGCTCCCGGCCGTCGTGGACGGCCGCGCCCTCCGCGACCGCGTGCAGCATGATCGCCAGCAGCACGGCGGCGGACACCGTCACGAGCAGCACCGACAGCCGGTCCGCGACGAGCGTGATGCCGAGCGGCGCGGGATGGCCGCCGAGTTGGACGGCGATCGTCCCGTCCCGCGCGACGGCCGCGACCAGCCCGGCGGCGGCCGCGACCACGCCCGCCGCGACGAGCGGCGCGAGGACGCGCAGCCAGGTGTTGCGGCGGCGGCTGACCATCGCCAGCGCCGCGCCGAGCAGCGGCAGCGCGAACGGCAGCGGAACGAGGACGTTCACCCGCCGCCACCCTCCCCTTCCTCCACGGGGTCGGCGGCCTCGGCCCGGAGCTCGTCCCGGCGGCGGCGCTCGGCGCGGACGCGGCGGTCCTCGACGTCGTCCTGGACCTCGTCCTCGCCGAGCAGGAGCCGGCTCCGGTAGGCGAGGGCCAGCAGGAACGCCGTCACGCCGAACGTGATCACGATGGCGGTCAGCGCCATCGCCTGCGGCAGCGGGTCCGCCATCCGGCGGCCGCGGTGCGGGCCGCCGAGCAGCGGCGGCGCGCCCGCCGCGCCGCCCGCGATCAGCAGCAGGAGGTTCGCGCCGTGGCCGAGCAGCATGAACCCGACGACGACGCGGATCAGCGACCGCTGCATCAGCAGCTCGAAGCCGGCCGCGAACAGCACCGCGACCACCGCGACGAGGACCAGCGCGGGCCCGCTCACGGCCACTCCTCCGTGCCGGCCGCGTCCGGTTCCTCCAGCGCCGCGCCGAGCGTCGTCAGGATCGTCGCGACGAGCCCGAGCACCAGCAGGTACACGCCGAGGTCGAACAGCAGGCTGGTGGACGCCTTGACGTCCCCGATCCAGGGGGCCGACACGCGCAGCGTCTCCGGGTGCAGGAACGCGCCCCCGGACGCCCAGCCGGACGCGCCCGCCGCGACCGCGAGCGCCAGCCCGCCGCCGACGAGGACGCTCGGCCGTCCCGGCAGCGCGGTCGCGAGCTCCCGCCGCCCGCCCGGCAGGTACCGCAGGACGAACGCCATCCCGGCGACGAGCCCGCCGACGAACCCGCCGCCGGGCCGGCCGTGCCCCGCGACCAGCAGGTAGATCGAGAACAGCAGGATCGTCGGGCCGAGCAGCCGCGCCGTCGCCTCCAGCACCACCGACGACCCGGCGAGCGGCGGGCGCCCCGGCGCCGCGAGCCACCGCTCCGCCCCGCCGGGCGCGCCCGTGGCGGTTTCGTCGGGCGGGGGCGCCGGCCCGGCCGTGACCAGCCCGACGACGCCGATCGCCGCCACCGCCAGCACCGCGATCTCGCCGAGCGTGTCGAGCGCGCGGAGGTCGTCCAGGATCACGTTCACCACGTTCTTCGCGCCCTCCTCGGCGGCGAGCCGGGAGTAGCGGGGGCCGACCGGGCTCGTGGTCCGGCTGAGCGCCGCGACCAGCAGGAACGCGGCGACGAACCCGCCGAGGGCGAGGCTGGTCGCCGCGGTCGCGATCCGGCCGGGGACGCCGCGGCGGCGCGGCGGGAACCGGTCCGGCAGCCGCCGCAGCACCAGCACGAGCATGATCAGCGACAGGGTCTCCACGACGAGGAGGGTGAGCGCGACGTCCGGGGCGCCGTGCACGACGAAGAGGCCGCCCGTCCCGTAGCCGACGCCCGCGAGCAGCAGCGCGGACGACAGCCGACGCCGCGACCGCAGCGCGGCCAGCGCGCACCCGGCCACCACGAGGGACAGGACGAGCTGCGCGGGTTCGTCCCAGCCGCGCAGCTCTCCGGCCGGGGCGGCCGTGCCGTCCCCGTCGACCAGGGCCATGACCAGCGCCGTCCCCGGGAGGACGAGCACCATGCCGCCGATGACGCCGAGGTAGACCGGCAGCGAACCGATCTGCACGCGCCGCGTCACCGCGTGCGCGCCCGCGAGGACGGACTCGACCGCGCCGTCGTAGGCGCGCTGCGCGTCCGGGACCCGCCATCGGACGGGCCGCGCCGGGAACGTCCGGCCGGCCGCGCCGTAGACGGCGGCGCCCGCGACGAGCGCGACGAGGGAGAGCCCGATGGGCAGGCCGAAGCCGTGCCACAGCGTCAGCTCGAACCCGGTGTCCGGGCCGAGCGCGGCGGCGTACGGCCCGACGAGGCTCTGCACCGGCGCCGGGTACACGCCGAGCGCGAACCCGGCCGCCGCGAGCACCGCGACCGGCGCGACCAGCCCCCACGGCTCGCCCGCACGGCTCCCGTCAGCCGCCTCGTCCGCCGCGCCGCCGAACGCGCCGTGCAGGAACCGCAGGCCGTACGCGACGGTCAGCGCCGACCCGGCGACCACCCCGGCGAGGACGGCGGCGTCCAGCCCGCCGTGCGCGAACGCCTTCACCGCCGCCTCCTTCGCCACGAACCCGAGGAACGGCGGGAGGCCGACCATGGACGCGACGGCGGCCGTCCCGGCGGCGGCGAGGACGGGCAGCCGCCGTCCCGTCCCGGACAGGCGGTCGGCGCGGCGCGTCCCCGTCTCGTGTTCGACGACGCCGACCGCGAGGAACAGCGGGGCCTTGAACAGGCCGTGCGCGAGCAGCAGCGCGGCGCCCGCGAGCGCGCCCGTCCGGGTGCCGTCGCCGAGGAGGAGCATGAGCAGGCCGAGCTGGCTGACCGTCCCGTAGGCGAGGAGGCGTTTCAGGTCGTCCCTACGCAGCGCGATCACGCCGCCGACGAGCAGGCTTGCGAGCCCGGCCGCGACCGTCATCGGACGCCACACGCCGTCGTCCGCGAACGCGGGCGCGAGCCGCGCCACCAGGTAGACGCCCGCCTTCACCATCGCCGCCGCGTGCAGATAGGCGCTGACCGGCGTCGGCGCGACCATCGCGGCGGGCAGCCAGCCGTGCAGCGGCACCTGCGCGGACTTGGCGAACGCGCCGAGCAGCACCAGCACCGCGCCCGCCCGCGCCGCGCCGCCGCCGGGCGGGTCGGCGAGCAGGGCGGAGATCCGGTACGTCCCGGCGGACTGCCCGACCAGCACGAACCCGGCGAGCATCACGAGGCCGAACGCGGTGGTCGTGAGCAGCGCCTCGACGGCGGCCCGCCGGTCCGCCGCCCGGTCGGGGCGGGCCGCGCCGATCAGGATGAACGAGCTGACCGTGGTCAGTTCCCAGAACACGTAGAGGACGAGGAGGTTGTCGGCCAGCACCAGCCCCGTCATCGCGCCCGCGAACGCGATCAGCGTCCCGGTGAGCAGCCGCTCGGGCCGCTCGAAGTACCAGGCGGAGTAGCAGAGGACGACGGCCCCGACCCCGCCGACCAGCACCAGCATGACGACGGCGAGGGCGTCGAGCCGTAGGTCCACGGCGAGCCCGAGGTCGGGCGCCCATTCGAGGCTGGACGTGACGTCGGCCCCACCCGCCCGGCTCACCGCCCACACCGCGGTCGCCAGCGGGAGGACGGCGGCGGCGCACCCCATCGCGCGGCGGTGGCGGCCGAGGGCCCAGGGCACGGCGACGGCCGCGACGGCATGGGCGAGAACCAGCGTCAGCATGCCGCCGCAGCCCCCCTCCGCCAGGCATGTCGCTGGATGATCTACCCGGCCAGCGCCCCCGAAACGGAGCCCCGCCCCGCCCCGGGACGGCCGCCGGGCCACGGCCGGGGCGGCGGCTCGGGCGGCGGCTCGGCGCGGCCGATAAGGCTTCGATAACGCCCGTCCGTAGCGTCGTACGCGTCACCGAAGGCGCCGCCCGCCCACCGGGCCGCGCCACGACGAACGGGGAACGAGATGAGCAGGATCCGAATCGGGCTGCTGGCCGGGGCGGTGGCGGCGGGGGCCGTCGTCGCCGCCGCGCCGTCGGCCGCGCTGGCGGCCACGACCACCGCCACCGCGGGCACCTGCCCGAAGGGCGACGTGTGCGTGTGGAGCGGCCCGAACGCCACCGGCACCCGCTGCAACTGGGACGGCAACGACCCCGACTGGCAGGGCGGCGCGGTGCAGTGCAGGCCGCACGGCTTCCGGGTCAACAGCGTCTGGAACAACGGGTACACGAGCGACCCGTACAACAAGGTCAAGTTCTACCGGTACGCGAACTACTCGGGGCAGATCTCCGACCCGCTGCCGGTCACGGCCCAGCCGGTGAACGCGGCGAACCTGTCGATCCGCTCGCACCAGTGGTCGCGGTAGGGCCCGGCGTGCGCACGACGCGGATCGCCGTCGCCGGGCTCGCCGTCGCCGGGCTCGCCGCCCTCCTGACGCTCGCCGCCGCGCAGGCCGACGCGGCTCGGGTCGGCACGGCTCGGGTCGGCACGGCTCGGGTCGGCACGCGGGTCGCCGCCTGGCAGGGCTCCTGCGCGAAGGGCGACTTCTGCGTCTGGAGCGGCAAGGACGGCACGGGCACCAGATGCGCGTGGAGCGGCGACGACCCCGACTGGTGGGGAGGAAGTGTCCGGTGCAGGCCGACGTTCCTCGTCAGCTCCTACTGGAACAACGGCTACACGGGCTCCTACAGCAAGGTCAAGGTCTACGAGTTCGCCAACTATGAGGCGTACTGGGGCACGATCTCCGCAGGTCAGCGGGGCAGCTTCTGGGAGGGCCAGCTCATGCGCTCCCACAAATGGGTGAACTAGGGACGTCACCGATCCCGGTTCGACCCCGGAAGGCCGCCGAGAGCCGCGCCCTCGGCGGCCTTCCGCCGTCCGCGGCCGCACGGCGCGCGGCGCGTGCGGCGCGCCCGCGGTCAGCAGTCGCGCGCGGCGCGGGACGGGCCCGCCGTCCGCCGCCAGCGCAGCGCCCGCTCGCGCGGCGCCTCGCAGGACGCCGGTGTCGAGACGACCGGCGGCCGCGGATGCGTCGACGGGTCGTCCCGCAGGATGGCGGCGTGGACGTCCCGCAACTCGCGTCCGGGCTCCAGGCCCAGCTCCTCGGTGAGCTTGCGGCGGCCTTCCCGGTACACGTCGAGTGCCTCGCTCTGCCGTCCCGCCCTCGCCAGCGCCAGCATCAGGAGGACGCGCAACCGCTCCCGGTACGGGTTCTCCCCCACCGGGCCGATGAGGTCGCCGACCAGCTCGTGATGCCGGCCGAGCACCAGGTCGACCTGCGCGGCCTCTTCTATTGTGGTCAGGCGCAGCTCGTCCCAGCGGGCCGCGCCCGCCTCGATGTGGGGGCCGGTGAGCCCGGCGAGGGCGGGGCCGTCCCAGCGGGCGAGCGCGGCGCGGAACCGTCCGGCGGCGTCCGCGAGACGCCCGGCCGCCGCGTCCCGGCGGGCCGCGGCGATCTCGTCGGCGGCGGCGAGCGCGTCGATCGTCCCCGCCTCGGCCGGGACGCGGTACCCCGGCCGGACCGTCTCGATCACGTGCCCCGCGCCGCTGTCCGCGTGGCGGAACGCGCGCCGCAGCCCCGACACGGCGATGGCTATCTGGGTGCGGGCGGACGCCGGGGGGCCGTCCGGCCACACCGCGTCCACGAGCCGTTCGACCGGGACCGGCCGGTCGGGTTCGAGGAGCAGCGCGGCCAGCACCAGCCGGGACCGGCCGCCGCCGAGGTCGACCGGGCGCCCCCGCACCCCGGCGCGTAGCGGGCCCAAGATCCGAAATTGCACGCGGTCCTTCACCCGTCGCCTCACCCCTTCCGTGGCGGTCATGCGTGGACTCGCGGGGTGAACGCCGTGGGCCCGGCGTGCGGGGTACCCCCGGCACGGTAGACGGGCGGCCCGCCGAGCCGGGTTCGCGCCGCCGGGCAAAATCCGTTCCAAACCGTTCAGAACAGTGATCGCGCAGGTCAGGCGCACCGGCGGGTGATCGCGGGATCGGGCGCCCGGGCCGTCCGGAGCGTGGAGGCGGGCACGTAGCCCCATCCGTTCAGCTCCGGCCTCCCCGTCGCCCGGTCGCCCTGCGTGTAGTACCAGACGTCGTTTCCGCCGGAGTGGCGCTCGCCGCGCGTCCAGCAGATGAACCAGCTCGGGTCCGTCTCCAGGACCGCGACCTTGGTACCGAAGGCGGCCTTCTCGTACACGTCGACGCGCGGACGGTTCGGGCACTGGAAGAGGTTCGGCCAGGTCTGGTGCGTCCGCGAGTCCTCGATGGTGCCGCGAAGAGGACGGCACCCCTCGGCGGCCTCCCCGTCGTCGCCGTCCGCGACGACGAACACCGCCACCCCGGCCGCCAACGCGACGACGACCAGCGCGGCGGCGGCCCCCGCGTACCAACGTCCACGCCCACCTGTCTCGCCGATCGTCGCGTCCTCGGGCGTCGCGGTGTCGGGCACGAGGGTGTCGGCGGCGATCAGCGTGCGGTGCGCGGTCCAGCGAGCGACCTCCGCCTCCGGGTCGGGCCGGTCGCGGTAGCGGAGGCAGGCTTCGACGAAGCGGGCCGTCGCCGTCTCGGACGGCGTGGTGAGCGGGTTCCTGCCGATGAGGTTGGACACCGTCGCGGGCGACAGTCCGGGGCAGCGCGAGCAGAGCGCCCGGTACTTCGGGCGTCCGCACCAGTCGTACAGGGCGCGGAGCCTGCCGGTGAACTCCGCCCAGGTGGCCGCGTCCTCGGGAGCGGGCGGCGGCGGGGGTTCGGGGACGGCCGGCGGGTCGGGAGCAACAGGCAACGAACACTCCTGTGGTCGGGCGGGGAGCACCCTAGTGTGCCAACAGGAGACCCGTCCGGGTTCGCGGCGTCCCACCCCTGCGGACCATTGGAGCGGAGGCTCAGACCCCTATCAGCGCACCTTCCAGAGGCGGACCTTGTGGTCGACGTGCCCGGTGCCGAGAGTCTTCCCGTCCGGGCTGAACGCGACCGCCTCGACGTCCTTGGTGTGGCCTTCGAGGACCTTCGTCGACTCGGACCCGAACGGGTCCATGGCCACCAGCACGCCGCCCGCGACGGCCGCACCGCCCGCGAGGACCAGCCCGCCGACCAGGAACGCGCGCCGTCCCGGATTCCGCGGCGCGGGCGGAGGAGGAGGCATTCCGGGCGAGAAGCCGGGAGCCGCCACATCGCGGACGGCGGCGGCGCATCAATGGTGAGGTGCTGCCGCATCAGCGCGGGCATCGTCGGGCCTTCGAAGGGCGGACGTCCGGCCAGCAGCGCGTAGAGGGTGCATCCGAAGGCGTACAGGTCGGTGCGGGCGTCGGCGGGGCGTCCTTCGTACTGCTCAAGCGCCATGTAGTCCGGCGTGCCGAGCATGCTTCCCGGCGCGGTGAGCTCGCCCGCCGCCTCCGCGGACCGGGAGATCCCGAAGTCGCAGATTTTCACGCCGCCCGCGGTCGCCATGAGGTTGGCGGGCTTGACGTCGCGGTGCACGACGCCCCGGCCGTGCGCGTAGGCGAGCGTCTCGGCGACCGCGGCACCCGTCTCCAGCACCCGCACGACGGGCAGGCCGCCCGGGCTGGCGGCCAGAACCGCGGCGAAGTCGGTGCCGTCGAGCAACTCCATCACGAAGTACGGGTGGCCGTCGTGCTGCCCGATGTCGTGGACGACGGTGATCCCCCGATGCTGGAGCCGCGCCGCGTTCTCCGCTCCCCTCACTCGGCGGCCGGACGGGAAGAAATCCCATTACTGCGCAACGTCCATCGCAAACGATCGCATCAGGCGCTTTCCAGCGGGACATGATGTGCGGGTACGCGGGTGTCCAGGCCAGGATCGGAGCGAAGGATGAAGGCGGTCGGTTTCAGCCGGTTCGGGGGTCCGGAGGTTCTGGAGATCGTCGATCTGCCCGATCCGCGTCCGGGCCCCGGCGAGGTCCGGATCGCGGTGCGCGCGGCCGGGGTCAACCCGAGCGACTGGAAGAAGCGCCAGGGAGTGATGGACGACGAACTCCCGCAAACCCTGGGCTATGAGGCCGCCGGGATCGTGGACGAGCTTGGCGAGGGCGTCGCGGACGTGGCCGTCGGCGACCGCGTCTTCGGCCTCTCTTCTCAGGGCGCGGCGCAGGCGGAGCTGGCGGTGCTGTCCTTCTACGCGCCGATCCCGCCGTCGCTCGACTTCGCCACCGCCGCCGCGCTCCCGGCGGCCGTCGAGACGGCGACCCGCGCGCTGGACCAACTCGGCGTGGGACCCGGCACCCGCCTGCTCGTGAACGGCGCGTCCGGGAGCGTGGGCGGGGCGGCCGTCCAACTCGCCGTGGCGCGCGGGGCAAGCGTGATCGGCACGGCGAGCCCGTCCAACCACGACTACCTCCGCTCACTGGGCGCGGACCCCGTCACCTACGGCGAGGGCCTGACCGACCGGGTGCGCGCGCTAGCGCCGGACGGAGTCGACCTCGCACTGGACGTCGCCGGAAGCGGGATACTGCCCGAGCTCATCGCCCTGACGGGCAGCGCCGCCCGCGTCGTCACGCTCGCCGACTTCGGAGGCGCCCGAGAGCACGGGGTGAGGTTCAGCTCCGGCGACGCGGGCCGCGCCGTCCACGCGATCAGCGAGATAGGCGCCCTGATCGAGTCCGGACGCTTCTCGCCTCCGGCCAACCAGGCGTTCCCCCTCGCCAAGGTCGCCGAGGCACACCGGCTGGGCGAACACGGCGGAACGCGGGGAAAGCTCGTCCTGTTGATCAGCTAGGGACCGCTGCCGTCCAAGCACGGGAAGCAGAAGAACCTGCCGGACACGACATCCCTTTTAGTCAGTTTTGTCGGATTGTTCGCTGTGAGCCGGAACCCTACCGTGGTGGCCCCGGCGGCGCGGCTCCCCGCCGTCCGCGCCGCGGACACGGAGGCTCCCATGCCGCGAACGATCGGCACACCCCGAAAACAACAGCGCCCGGCCCTCTTCGCGGTCGCCGTACTCCTAAGCCTCGGCATCCTCGGCGCTCCCGCGCACGCCGCCGCCGAGGGCGCCGTCATCAACGCGGACTCGCCCAGCGCGGTCGACGGCCAGTACATCGTGGCCCTGAAGGGCGCGACGTCCCTGGCCCCCGGAGCCGACGCCCCGGTGGCCGCCGATGCGGCCGACCTGACTCACCGCTACGGCGGCTCCGTCCAAGCCGTCTTCAGCGCCGTACTCCGCGGCTTCGCCGCCGACATGACCGCGCGCCAGGCCCGGCGCCTGGCCGCAGACCCGACAGTGCGATACGTACAAAAGTCGGTCATGGTCCACATAGAAGAAGGCGGCACCCAGCCCAATCCCCCGTCCTGGGGAACGGACCGCGTAGACGGCAAACAAGACCGCGCCTACAACTACCCAGGCACCGGAACCGGCGTCAGTGTCTACGTCCTGGACACCGGCGTCCGAATCAGCCACCGCACATTCGAGGGCAGGGCGGTCAACGGCTACGACTTCGTCGACAAGGACACGACCGCGCAAGACTGCCACGGGCACGGCACCCACGTCGCGGGCACAGTAGGGGGCAAGGAGTACGGCGTGGCCAAGAACGTAAGAATCGTCGCGGTGCGCGTCCTCGACTGCGACGGCTACTCCCCCGACCGCTACGCCATCCAGGGCCTGGAATGGGTGGTGAAGAACGCCCAGAAACCGGCCGTCGGCAACATGAGCATCGGCTCCGACCCGCCCAACCCCGAGCCACAGGCCTTCCGAGAGGCAACCAGAAACGCCATCCGCGCGGGAATCCAATTCGCCATAGCCGCTGGAAACGATTCCCGAAACGGCTGCGACGCCCCCTCCGACGTCCCCGAGGCGGTCACACTCGGCTCGACAGACGAGGGCGACTGGGTATCCGCCTTCTCCAACTTCGGCCCTTGCCTGGACCTGTTCGCCCCAGGCGGCGAAATCACCTCCGCGGACTACCAATCCGACACGGGCTCCACAATCCTAGGCGGCACCTCAATGGCCACCCCCCACGCAGCCGGGGCACTAGCCATCTACCTGGAGACCCACCCGACCGCAACACCACAGGAAGCACGCAACGCACTTGTCAACGCGGCCCAGCGCAACGCCATACCCGACCCCGGCCCAGGGTCCCCAAACCTCCTCCTAAACGTCACCGCCCTGCGAACCCCAACAGACTGGCGGGTCAACTTCGGTCGATGATCGCGGGGATGAGCCACCTTCTGACGTAGAGGTTCGCGTCGTAGTAGTCGTCTCCATACGGTGCCGCCGTGGCGGCCGTGAGCACGAGGACGATGTCCTCGTCGGGCAGCAGGTAGACGAACTGGCCGCCGTGACCTTCGGCATAGAATACGTCGACGCCCTTGATCGTGTTGACGCGGAACAACTGGCCGTACCAGTTGCCCTCCTCCGGATCCCGCCAGACCTTGCGTCGCGCTTCCATGATCGTCGATGCGGAAACGATTCGCCGGCCGTTCCACACGCCATCGCGCAGCAGCAGTTGGCCGAACCGTGCCAGTTCGCGCGGGGTGAGATACAGGTTGTAGCCGCCGGAACAGATTCCCTGCGGGTCTCGTCCCCAATGTTCGGGCGTTATCCCGAGCGGCCCGAAAAGGCGGGCGCGGGCGAAGTCCCACAGGCTCTGTCCGGTGACCCGGGTGAGGACGGTCGCCAGCACGTGCGTCAGGCCCGTGCTGTAGAGGAACCTCTGGCCTGGCCGTTCGGTCTCCATCTCGCGGCCGAGGATGGCGGCCGTCCAGTCGGGTCTGGTCTGGATCTGTTCTTCGGTCTCGTCCTCGCTCCATTCCAGCCCGGCGGACATCTCCACCAGGTGGCGAAGTGTGATGTCGCGCTTGCCCGGCTCGTCGTCGGAGAAGTATTCCGGCAGGACGTCGGCCACCCGGGTGTCGAGGGTGAGCGGTCGTCCGTGGACCCGGTAACCGGCGTCGATGGCGATTCCCAGCAGAATGCGCAGGATGCTCTTCGACGCGGAATGGATGTTCGCCGAGTCCTGGCGTCCAACCCCGTGGAAATAGCGTTCCATGACCAGTTCGCCGTGGCGGACCACGAGGAGGCTGAGCGCGGAGTCGTTCCGCGAGACCTCGTCGGCGCCCAGGTTGAGCCGGGAGGAGTTCAGACCCTGACCTGCCGCACTCCCGCGACGCCACTCTGTCGACCTGGGATCGCGATAGACCGGGTTTTCCTCGTAGAAAGCGTTACCGGCTCGTTCGCACCCCACGGGGTAGGACTCTCCAGGCTCCTGACGATCCGCGTCCAGTGTGACGGTCAGCGCCATCGCGGCGCCTATTGCGAGAAGCGACACTCCCGCCGCCGCATTGAGAATGATCCCCTTCATGCGGGAGACGCTAGGAGAACCAACATGAGGGCTTGATGAAGCGACCGCGCCCGAACCATGGCTTGCGCCCGTTTACCTGTGCGATTACGTTACCGCGATGCGTGTGCTTGTCGTCGAGGACGACGCCGACCTGCGCCGCGGTGTGGAGGGCGCGCTCCGCTCGGCGGGGCTCGCCGTCGACACCGCCCCCGACCTGCCCGAAGCCGACGAGGCGCTGGCGGTCAACGACTACGACTGCGCGGTGTTCGACCGGATCCTGCCCGCCGGTGACGCGCTCGGCTACGTCCGGCGGCGCCGCGACGCCGGATGGACGCTCGCGGTCCTGTTCCTGACCGCGCGCGACTCCACGGCCGACCGCGTGGACGGCTTCGAGCACGGCGGCGACGACTACCTGGTGAAGCCGTTCGCGATCGCCGAGCTGATCGCCCGCGTCCGGAACCTGTGCAGGCGCGGCCGGGTCGTCCGGCCGCCGGTCCTGCGGCATGCCGGGATCGAACTCGACACCGCGCGCCGCGAGGCCCGGCGCGCCGGGGTGCTGCTGACGCTGACGGGCAAGGAGTTCGCCGTCCTCGAACAGCTCATGATCCACGAAGGCGCGGTCGTCGGCCGCGACGTCCTCATCGAGCACTGCTGGGACGCGATGGCCGAGCCCATGTCCAACGTCGTCGACGTGGCGGTCGCGGGCCTGCGGCGCAAGCTCGGCGACCCGCCGCCGATCGCGACGGTCCGCGGCGCCGGGTACCGGCTGACGTGAGCCGCGCGGCGGCCCCGCCCACCGCGAGCGCCCGGCTGCGGCGGCTGCGGCGGCGGCTCACCCTGATCTTCACGGCGATGTTCGTCCCGGCGCTGGCGGTCCTCGCGGTCACCATCGGGTGGGCGGACGGGTCGTCCCGCCGCCAGCGCCTCGACGACGCACTGCGCCGCGTCAGCGCGTCCGAGACCCGGCTCGCCTACTTCGACCGCGGCCGGATCGCGTTCGACGAGATCGAGGCCGACGACCTGCACGCCCGCTGCCCGGGGTTCGTGGTGGTGCCGGGCTCGGCCGCGCCGTTCCCCGCGCACTGGAGCCGCGGCGCGTGCGGCCCGCTCGACCGCCCGGCGCTGGAGCGGCGGCTGAACCGCGAGGCCGCCGAGGCCATGCGGCACGAGACCGAGTACTCGCAGCCGCGGACGATCAGCACGCCCGGCGGCACCCCGCTGCGCGTCTCCATGGAGCTGATCTGGGACGACGACGCCGGCGCCTGGGGCGGCGCGGTCATCGCCGTCGCCCGCACGGCGGACCTGGAGGCGGCGCACCGGCGGACGATCCTGCTGACCGGCCTCGGCTGCGCGGCCCTGCTCGCCCTCGCCGGGCTGGCCGGGCACGCCCTCGCGCGTCCGGCGATGCGGCCCGTCGTCACGGCGCTGGAGCAGCAGGAGACGCTCCTCGCCGACGCGGCGCACGACCTGCGCTCGCCGCTCGCCGCGCTGCGCGTCCTCGCCGAGACGGCCCGCGCCGACCCTGCCCAGCGGGCGGAGCTGCTCCCCCGCACCGTGCGGCTGGCGGAACGGATGAGCGGCCTCATCGACGGGCTCCTCGTCCGGGCCCGGCTCGTCGCCGGCGTCGAGCGGTTCGCGCCGGAGCCGCTCCGCCTCGACCAGCTCGTCGAGAGCGTCCTCGACGAGTATCCCGGGAAGGAACGGCCGGACGCCGACCTCCGGCCGAGCGTGGTCCCCGGCGACCCGGACCTGCTGCGCAGAGCCGTCGGCAACCTGATCGACAACGCCCTGCGACACGGGCACGCCCCAGGCGAACCCGCCCAGGTCACCGTCACCGTCGCCGAAGGCCAGGTCACCGTAGCCGACCGAGGCCCCGGCATCCCGCCCGACATCGCCGAAACAATCTTCACCCGCTTCCACAGCGGATCAGGATCGACCGGCCTAGGCCTCACCATCGCCCGCTGGATCGCCCACACCCACGGCGGAACGCTCTCAGTTACCACGACCCCCGAGGAAGGCACCACCTTCCTCCTCGCCCTACCAACCCAAAGCACCCGCAGAAAACAACACCGACGCCGCCGACGACGAAACTGAGACCGGCCCCTCCACCCCCGCGCCCTGCCGGAAGGCTTCACCCGAGAGCAGATCCACCGATACGGATCCCTGTCTTCGGCAAGCTGCACGTCTGACGCCACCACGCCACCCCGTGGAGACGACTTTTAGCGAGGCAGAGGGACGGAAGAACGCCGATCGATGCGGCCAAAAGAGGGGCGTGGGGCGGGAGCCCCACATCGGGGCCCGGGGTCGCCCCCGGGAAGACACTGCGGGCCCCGGCGAAAGCGAGCGAAGCTCGATGAGCACATCTCGACGCCTCGGCTCCCGCGACTGGACTCGAACCAGTAACCTGCCGGTTAACAGCCGGCTGCTCTGCCAATTGAGCTACGCGGGATCGGGTGCGTGCCGGGCGCTGGAGGCCCGGCGGCGGGTCTAGGTTAGCGCATGTGCCGCGCTGTTCGCGCATCCGTTATTCGCGCCACGTCACGGGTGGGTGCCGACTTGGCGGGTATAGGGGTGGGCACGATTCCGCCGTCATCGGGAGCAGGGACATGAAAGCTCGCACAATGTTCATGGCAGGGGCCGCGCTCGGGTACGTCCTCGGCACCAAGGCCGGGCGCGAGCGGTACGAGCAGATCAAGCGGCTGTCGCAGCAGGTGTCGGAGAACCCGAACGTGCAGGAGGCGGCCGGGAAGCTGCGGGCCAAGGGCGAGGTGTTCGCCGGGGCCGCGCGCGACAAGGCCGGGCACCTGAAGGATCGGGTGCCCGAGCAGCTGCCGGGGCGCAAGCCGGCGGACGAGCAGCAGCCCGGCGTCTATCCGGGCTAGAGGCCGGTTTGACGGCGCAGGTCGTGCAGGATCTGCTCGGCCTGCGCGCGTAGGCCGGGGTCGTCGGGGTCCAGCCCGGCGTCGAACACGAACGTCCAGCGGACGTCGCCGCCCGTGGCGGGGCGCCGTCCGGCGATGCGTACTTTGCCGCCGCCCGGCAGTACGGCCTGTTGGCTGACGACGACGGTGGCGGTCACGCGCTCCCGCACGGTCTCGGGCACTGTGCCCGGTTCGGTGAGGCGGACGTGGTGTTCGGCGCCCCCCGACGTCTCCTGGACGTGGAGCCACCCGTCCTTCCACTGCGCGTGGTCGACGCGCTCCCACGGCACCCGCGTGAACCCGCCCTCCGCGGTCGGCAGGTGGAGGGCGGTCGTGGTGGCGGCCACGTGCGAACCGCCGCGCGTGGGGGCGGCGGAGAGGACGCGTTCGCGCCGCTCCAGCGCGAGCTTGTCGCGGACCTCGGCGGGCAGGGGGCCCCGGAGTAGGCGCATGCCCCCACGGTAGGCGATTCACGCCGCCTGCGGCGCGCGGCGGGCTCCCAGCAGGTCGAGGACGAGCGCCGCCGACCAGGCGTAGTCGTGGCTGCCGCGGCCCGTCCCGTCGAACGGGTCGAAGAACTCCCGGAAGCCGGACTGCCGGACGAGCCGCATCGTCGCCCCGTACAGCAGGTCCGCGACGACGGGGAGGTCGTGGCCGAGCGCGCCGTACCAGACGAGCCAGTTCGTGCTGATCCAGGTGGGGCCGCGCCAGTAGCCGCCCCGGTCGAACGCGGGCGCCTGGATGTCGCAGGTCGGGACGGGGTATCCGGCGGCGCCCGCGAACCGCGCGGACAGCAGCAGGTCGACGAGGTTCCGGACGATCGGCGCGGGCAGCTCCGGGTCCAGCAGGGGCCCGAACGCGCCGACGGTGACGACGGGCAGCAGCCGGTCGTCGCGCAGGTCGCGGGGGCGGAAGCAGCCGGTGTCGGCGTCCCAGAGCCGGTCGAGGATGGCGTGGTGGACGCGCCCCGCGCACTCGAGGTGCGGGACGGGGTCCGCGCCGACGATCCCCGCGATCTCGGCGAGCGCGTGGGTGGACGCCAGGTACACGGCGTTGACGAGCGGGTCCTCGACCACGAACGGGTGCGCGTCGCGCAGGTAGCCCGGGTGGTATCCGGCGTCCCGGAGCAGGGCGACGAGCCGGACGTAGCGGTCGTAGTCCTCCCCGGTCGGGAGGGTGTGGGGACGCTGCGCGGGCGCGTACGCGGACGGCGGGAGCCGCAGCGCGGCGAGCGGACGGTCCCACGCGGGGCTGTTGTCGAGCCCCGACTCCCACGGGTGGCAGATGGCGACGAGTCCGCTCGATCCGACGTCGCGGCAGCGGGCGAGGTAGCGGTGCTGCGCGGCGAGCATCGGGTAGAGGCGGGCGAGGAACGCCCGGCTGCTCTCCCTGTCGGGGGCGCATTCGTGCAGGCGGAGCGCGGTGAGGGCGTGCAGCGGCGGCTGGGTGAGGCCGGAGGTGAGGACGCCGCGCGGCGCGCCGGGCTGGCGCTCGCTGCGCCACAGTTCGGGGCCGGGGAAGAAGGCGTGCCGGGCGAGGCTCGTGTTGAACACGATGTGCGGGAGCATCCCGTCCGCCCACTGGCCGCGGAACAGCGAGAGCAGTTCGGCCTCGGCGCGGTCGCGGCGGTGGCGGGCGAGGCCCATGCTGATGAACGCCGAGTCCCAGCTCCACTGGTGCGGGTAGAGGCCCGGGGACGCCGCGGTGGACGTCCCGGTCCAGTTCGCGTCGAGGACCCTGGCCGCGGCCTTCCACAGCGCGGTCTCGTCGCCTGTCAGACGAGAGCTCATGTGGTCAGGTTGACCTCCTCCTCAGCGCGCGGGGTTCACCGTGATTGTCACCTCAGAACGCGGCCGCTGCGACCCTTTGGGGGCTGTCGCTTGTCAACGCGAGCGCCGCCGGGAGCGTGAATATTTACATCCCGGCCTTACGCTGCGACGGCGCGTTCCAGGAGCCAGCCGGTGATCTCCTGACCGGCGGCGATGCCGCGCGCGGCGGTGACCGCCGTGACCGGCGACGTCCATCCGCTGTCATGGAGTTCGCCGTGCGCGGGACGGACCGACGCGTCGGCCGCTTCGAGCAGTTCGACATCGAGGAGCGAGTCCCCGGCGGCGAGGGTGAGGGACGCGCCCGCGCGGCGGGCGACCTCCGCCGCCGCGGCGGCCTTGGTGAGTCCGGTGGGCAGGCAGTAGACCTTGCGGCCTTGCAGGGACGTGCGCCAGCCGCGCTCCGCGCACCAGCCGGTCAGGTCGTCCGCCCAGCCGGACGGGAGGGCCGCCCGGTCGACGACCGTGTAGGCGAACAGGCCGGACGCGCTGCGCCGCTTCAGGACGAAGTCGCCGCTCACGTCCACGAGGTGGCGTTCGACCTCGGCCAGCGGCGCGCACTCGGAGGCCACGCGCCGCCGCACGGCCGCCGCCCATTCCGGGTCGTCCTCGCCGTCCACGAGGAGGTGGCCGCCGTTCGCGCAGATGGCGTACGGGGACGGCTTCTCCAGCAGGCGCACGCGCCGGTACTGCTCGGGTGTCCGCGTCGTGGACGGGACGAACGTCGCCGCCTCCGCCAGCGCCTCCAGCGTGCGCGCGGCCGTCTCGGTGAGGTAGGAGAGCGGCGCGCCCTGGTAGAACTCCACGCACAGCAGGCGCGGCATCGTCTCGTCCGGCCCGCGGAGGTGGAAGGCGGCGGCGGAGTAGATGAGCGTGCGGTCGAGGTCCGAGCACACCAGGACGGTCACTGCGCCGCCCCCTTCCCGAACCGGGGGTGGATGAAGCCCATGCACGCATAGGGGAAGCGTCCGGGCTCGACCTCGACGACCGGCACCCCGCGCTCCCCGGCCAGCAGCCTGATGTGCGTGACCTCGGGGCCCGCGTCGTCCCGGACGAGCACCTTCCACGGGACGCGGCGCAGCAGCACCCGCGTCGTCTCCCCGATCCCCGGCTTGACGAGGTTCAGGTCGTCGATGCCCTCGGCGCTCGCGCAGCGGCGGACGGCCGCCCACCCGGACCAGTCGGGCGTCCGGTCGGCGGCGCGCAGGCCGGGGAGGTCCTTCGCGACCCGTTCGGCGACGTCGCCGAAGCGGGCGCAGACCGTGTCGAGGAACAGCGCGGACACGTCGTCGGCGGCCAGGTCGGCGTAGAACTTCGCGCCGTGGAAGTCGCCGGGGCCGATCAGGTCGCCGTTCAGGACCGTCCGGCTGACCAGGCCGGACACCGTTGAGTTGAGGCACGCGGACGGGATCAGGAAGTCGTCGCGCGTCCCGTACAGCGGCGCGCAGCGGCCCGGGTCGGCCAGCACCGCGAGGTCGGACGGGAACGGGCCCCCGGCCAGCGCGGCGGTCAGCTCGCGGGTGATCGCGCCCTTGCCCGTCCAGCCGTCCACGAACATCACGGCGGACGGGTCGTGGCGCCCGGCCAGATATCGCAGCGCCACGGTGTCGATGCCGCGCCCGCGCACGATGCTGACCGCGTAGTGCGGGAGGTCGAGCCCGTGCGCGAACCGCGCCCAGCGGCGCAGCAGGATCCCGACCGGTGTCCCGGCCCGCGCCAGCGACACGAGGACGGCCCCCGGCCCGCGCTCGGCGAGGATCATCTCGGTGACCAGGCCCGCCGCGTACGCGAGCCGTTCGGCGGACGCCTCCAGGGCCTCCCGGAACAGCCGCCGGTACTCGGGGCCCGGCTGGTACTCGACCGGCAGCGACTCGGCGTAGTGGGCGCGGCCCGCCTGGATCGCCGCCTCCCGCTCCTCGGTCGGCGCTTCGAGGCGGGCGTGCGAGAGGTCCTTGAGGAGCCACGCCACGTCCTCAGGCGGGTAGCTGCCGAAGGACGGCCCGTACAGCGGCTTCACGCGCGCCTCCGGGCCGGGACGGTCGCGACCAGCACCGGAGCCAGCGTCCGCAACCGGGCCAGCAGCCCGGTGGCGAGCGCGGGGGTATCGCTCGGGTCGTCCACGACGAGGACGATCCGGTCGAAGCCGTCCTCGCCGCGCGGCGGGGCGACGTTGTAGGCGTAGCGTTCCCCTGGGCCGTCGGCGGGGTCGTCGTGGGCGGGGAAGGCGAGGCGCGTCCTGATCGCGTAGCCGGGGTCGTCGACGGCGAGGACGGGCGACCGCGTGGTGGTCGAGTACCGGACGTCCGCGGCGGGCAGGGCGTCGGCGAGCGCCTCCGCGAGGCGCAGCGGCGCGTACATCAGCTCCTCGAAGCCGAGCACGAGCACCCGCGAGGCGTCCGGTCCGAGCCCGGTCGCGATCGCGTCGGCCATGCGCGGCAGCTCCTTCTCCAGGATCCGGCGGTGTTCGGGGAGGAAGCCGTGGCGTCCGCCGTCCGGGAGCCCGGCGGGCCAGCCCAGCCCGGCCCTGGACACGGGAGACTCCCGCGCGGGCAGCGGCGTCACGCCCGCGGCGGAGAGGTCTTCGACAAGTCCCTTGCCCGCTTCGAGGACGCCCTCCGGAAGCTCCACGTGACCGCCTGCCAACGCCACCACATCGATGCGCGTACCAAGCCGGGCGGCGAATTCGTCCATCCGCGCGCGATCGGACGGGCCGCGCAGGTCGACCAAGGCCGCGAGGACGTAGTGCCTTCGCGGACGAACCGCGTGCAACGCCTCGATGGTGTTCAGCACAGTGCGACCGGTGGACAGCTCGTCGTCCACCAGCACGACCGGCCCGTCACGGTCGAACGCGGCCGGGGCGGCGGGGAGGAGAAGGTGGCTCGTGGCGTGGCTGTGCTCCTCCTCGAACCCCCCGTAGGTCGTGAAGCCCGCGACCGGACGCCGCGTGGAGTGCAGGTAGTAGGCGCCGCCCAGAGCGTCCGCGACCGAATGCCCCAGAGCGGTGGCGGTCTCCGCATATCCGAGGACGATCGCGTCCACCGGCTCCTGCGGCGCCCTCAAACGGTCACGCAGCCGGGCGGCTGCGCCTGGCACGCCTTCCAAAGCCTCAGCCAACAGACCGTCCGGACGGGAGGGCTCGTCCCCGCGCAGGCGCGCGCGCACAAGCTCCCCGAGCAGCAGCCCAGATCCGTACACCAGCCTCGGATCGGTCGGGACGTGCTTGCCCAGCACCTCCGAGACCAGCAGATGCGCGCGCTTCGGATTGCGCCGCACCGCCAGCCCGACCAGGTCGGCGAGCCCGACGCCCGCGGGACGCGTCCCGTCCGCGAGCCGCACGCCGAGCCGCGCCGCCACCCACGTCCCCCGCGAGCGCGTCATCGGCTGTCCGCCGCGTCGAGCAGCTCGACGAACGTGACGCCCTCCGCCGCCACCCCGAACACGCGGGCGCGCAGCATCAGCCGCTGCGCCCACGCGCGGTGCGGCTTCGCCTCGTTCATCTTGTTCGCGTACGAGCTGGCCATCGCCCCTCCCCCGGCGACGCCCAGGATGTCGGCCGCGTCGCAGTACTCCTCGTGCGTGACCACCGACAGGGCGTGCACGGCCGCCACGTGGCTCGGATGGATGACGGTCTTGCCGGTGAGGCCGTTCGCCTTGTCGAGGTGCACCTCGCGGATCAGGCCGTCCAGGTCGGACGTGATGAGCCGCTGCCGCAGCGGCGCCGCCCGCAGCGCGTCGAACGGCGACTGCCGGAGTTGCGGCTTGAACATCCGCTCCCCCGCCGAGAAGTACTCCCAGACGGGGCCGGTGACGACATAGCCGGTGCCGTCCGCGCGGCCGAGGATGTTCACCACGTCGCAGATCACGCCCGCGACCGGCCGGATGTCGTAGATCGTCAGGTCGGGCGGGCGGCGCAGCCCGTACGCCGCGGACATGTCGGTCGCCCCGATCCGGACGGCGAGGATCCGCCGCCGGTGCTTGGCGAGCAGCCGCGCCACGTCGTTCAGCATCTCCGTGCGCGTCTCCGCGTACACCGCCTCCGGGCTCTCGATCACCGGCATCGCGAGGAGCCGGAGGCCGGTGCGGGCGGACGCGTCCGCTATCGCGTCGAGGAACGCTCCACCAGAAGCGGCCGTGAACTTCGGCAGGACGAACCCGGACACCAGGCCCGCAGCGTCGCCGAGCCGGTCGAGCAGGGCGCCGACCTGGCGGGGGTCGCGGACCCGGACGAACAGCAGCGGCGCCTCGCCGCGCGCCGCCGAGCCGCGCCCGTGCAGCGTCCGGAACTGCGCCACGAGGTTCGCCTCCCCGGCGCCCACCTCGTCGTCGGCGATGGCGTCCTCCAGGCAGACGACCATGCTCATCACGCCCCGCCGCGCCGCGCGCTCGACGTCGTCGGCGAGGGACGGCCTGGTGGCCGGGGTGTACAGGGTCGCGCCGAGCGCCACCGCGAGCACCGCCGGGTCGTCGTGCCGGTCGAACGGCCGCGGATGCCGGTAGAACAGGTGCTTGCGGAGGGCGGCGTCCACATGGTCGAAATGCCGCATGGCCGCCCCGTCAGCCGCGCCGGGTCATCGGACCGGGCGATGTCGCGGAGGGCGGCTCGAAACGGGGCACGGCGTCAGAGGTGGGTCGACACGGCGGGCAGCAGGTGCTGGAACGTGCGGCCGGTCGCGGTCGCGCCGATCGCCGTCATCGACCAGCCGTCGCCGTCCCGCGACACCTTGGCCATGATCTGCGCGTTGTGCTGCCCGGCGCCGCTCAGGTCGTAGCGGGCGATCTCCTGGCCGGTGGTCTCGTCGACCAGCCGGCAGAACGCGTTCGCGATCTGGGAGAAGTCCTGGCCGGTGAAGGAGTTCACGGTGAACACGAGCTGCGTCACGTTCGCCGGGACGCCCTGGAGGTCGACGTTGATGACCTCGTCGTCGCCCTCGCCCTCGCCGGTCAGGTTGTCGCCGGTGTGCAGGACGGAGCCGTCCTTGCTGCGGAGCTGGCGGAACCAGACCTGGTCGGCGAGGTTGCCGCTGGCGTCGAAGAGCAGGCAGGACGCGTCCAGGTCGATGGACTGGGCGCGGCCCTTGCCGAACAGGCCCTTCTTGGCGACGGCGTCCCAGCCGAGGCCCATCCTGACCCGGGTGAGCGTCCCCCCGCCGGGCTTGGTCAGCGAGACCTTTTGCCCCTTCTGCAGCGAAATGGACATCGTTCGACTCCTTCGATCATCGATCATGGTCGCGGGGCTGTCGGACGTCGGACGTTCCCGGCGACCGGTGTCCCGGCCGGGGGCGCCGGGGTTCCGGTCGCCGGGGCGGACATTGCTCAGACGTTGCTGGAGTGGAGCTTCTTGCCGTCCTCGCCGGGCGTCTCCGCGGGCGCGCCGCCGCCCTCGCCCCGGTTGCGGACGACGGAGCTGGCGAACGCCGCGATGATCAGGCCCGCGCCGAGCCCGCCGGTGATCCACTCGGGCACGTGGTGGCCGATGCTGACCAGCATGCAGACCGCGAGCGCGCCGATCGCCCAGTGCGCGCCGTGCTCCAGGTACACGTACTCGTGCAGGGTGCCCTTGCGGACCAGGAAGACCGTCAGCGACCGGATGTACATAGCGCCGATGCCGAGGCCGAGCGCGATGACGATCGGGTCGGTGCTGATCGCGAACGCGCCGATGACGCCGTCGAAGCTGAACGAGGCGTCCAGCACCTCCAGGTACAGGAAGAGGAAGAAGCCCGCCTTGCCGGTGGCGAGCGCCAGCGAACTCGGCCCGGACCGCCCGCCTGCCCCCTCCTCAGCGCCGTCCTCGTCCTCGTCGTCGTCGCTCGCCTCCGAGAACAGCTCGCCGAGCCCGTTCACCAGGATGTAGGTGATCATGCCGAGCACGCCGGCGATCATCACCTGGCCCGGGTCCTCGGCGGAGAGCCACGACACGAACGCGAGCGACCCGCCCGCGACGACCACGGAGAGCTGGTCCAGCTTGCCGATGCGGGCCAGCGGGCGCTCCACCCACGGCAGCCACTTCTCGGCGCGCTCCTCGAACACGAAGTCCAGGAAAAGCATCATGAGGAACATGCCGCCGAACGCCGCGATCATCGGGTAGGCGTCGTTCATCAGCTGGTGGTACCGCGACGAGTCGTTCAACGCGAGGTCGAACGCCTGGACGGGGTTCAGCTTCGCCGTGATCCCCACGATCAGCAGCGGGAAGACCAGCCGCATCCCGAACACGGCGATCGCGATGCCGACCGTCAGGAAGATCTTCTGCCAGAACGCGCTCATCCGGTCCAGCACCTTGGCGTTGACCACGGCGTTGTCGAACGAGAGCGAGATCTCCAGGACGGCCAGCACGGCGACCAGGGCCAGCCCGGTCGGTCCGTCGTACAGCAGGGCGATGAGCAGGCCGACGACCGTGACGCCGAAGGACCAACCGAAGGTGCGAAGAATCATGCGCGTATTTCTGCTAGGAAGGGCGGCCGGGCGGGGCGGCCGGATGCGGGGGCGGTGGGTCAGCCGACGTTGACGCCGAAGTCCATCGCGATTCCCGCCAAGCCGGAGGCGTACCCCTGGCCGACGGCTCTGAACTTCCATTCGCCGCTGTGCCGGTACAACTCTCCGAAGACCATGGCCGTCTCGGTGGAGGCGTCCTCGGTGAGGTCGAAGCGCGCAAGCTCGTTGCCGTCCGTCCGGTTGACGATCCGGATGAACGCGTTGCGCACCTGGCCGAAGTTCTGCTGCCGGTTGTCGGCGTCGTAGATCGACACCGGGAACACGATGCGGTCGCAGTCGAGGGGGACGGCGGTGAGGTCGACGTTGATCGACTCGTCGTCGCCCTCGCCCTCGCCGGTCAGGTTGTCTCCGGTGTGCTCGACCGAGCCGTCCGGGCTCCTCAGGTTGTTGAAGAACACGAAGTGCTGGTCCGAGATGACCTTGCCGGTGGGGGCGAGCATCAACGCGGACGCGTCGAGGTCGAAGTCGGCGCCGGTGGTGGCGCGGACGTCCCAGCCGAGGCCGACGGTGACCGCGGTGAGGTTGGGGGCGGCCTTCGTCAGCGAGACGTTGCCGCCCTTGGCGAGTGAGACACCCATGTACGGGCCACTCCCTTCGTGGTGGTGCTGGATGAGCCTGGTCAGAGGTTGACGCCGAAGTCCAGCGCGATTCCGGCCAGCCCCGAGGCGTAACCCTGGCCGACCGCCCGGAACTTCCACTCCGCCCCCGAGCGGTACAGCTCGCCGAACACCATCGCGGTCTCCATCGAGGCGTCCTCCGACAGGTCGTAGCGCGCCATCTCCGATCCGTCGCCCTGGTTCAGGACGCGGATGTACGCGTTGCGGACCTGCCCGAAGTTCTGGCCGCGGCCGTCGGCCTCGTAGATCGACACGGCGAAGGCCACCCGCTCCGCGGTGGCCGGCAGCGCGCCGAAGTCGACCTTGAGCTGCTCGTCGTCGCCCTCGCCCGCGCCCGTCGTGTTGTCGCCGCTGTGCTCGACCCCGCCGTCCGGCGTCCGGAGGTTGTTGAAGAACACGAAGTGCTGGTCGCTGATGATCTTGCCTGAGCCGTCCAGCACCAGGGCGGAGGCGTCGAGGTCGAAGTCGGTCCCGGTGGTGGTGCGCAGGTCCCAGCCAAGACCGACGGTCACCGCCGACAGGCCGGGGGCCTGCTTGGTGAGCGAGACGTTGCCGCCCTTGCTGAGGCTGACACCCACGATGGGCCTCCAAATCGCATGCGGATGTTTCGGACGCCGACCCGGCATCCAGCCTTATCGACGTTGCAGCGATGCTATCCGTTCCAATCGTCCTGGAAGCATTACACGAAAGGCTGGTCGCGGCACCCGGCCCGGGGCGCGAAACGCGGCCCGGCTGGGCCAGACTGGGCAGGGACGAAGGGAGGCAGCGGTGCGGGGAGCGGGCGACCAGCGCCGCCGGGGCCGGGGGGCCCAGGCGGCCACCGCGGCGGTCGAGGCCAGGGAGGCGGCGGCGGCCGCCTTCTACGACATGGACCAGGCGCAGAAGTACATCGCCGGCCGGGTCACCGTCTTCGAGGACCTGGACGCCGCGGCCGCCGGGCCCGTCCGGCGGGAGTTCGCCGGGCTGTCGGAGGCGGCGGACGCCGCGTCGGTGGCCTACATCTCCGTCCTGGACGCCCACGACCTCGCTGACCAGGACCGGACACCCGCCGAGTACGACGCCGCGCGGCGCGCGTTCGTCGCGGCCGCCGAGCGCCTCCAACAGGTCACGGGGAACCTGAACGGGTTCGCCGAGCGGCTCGCCCCGCAGATGGCGCGGCTGGAGGCCGCCCTCGACCAGCTCCCGCCCCGGCTGACCGCCGCCCGCGACGCGGTCGCCGCCGCCGACGCCGCGGTCGCCGCCGCGAAGAACGCCGGGATGGACGCCTCCGACCCCGAGGCGGAGCTGGCGCAGGCCAAGCAGATCCTGGCGCGGCTCGGCTCGCAGGGGCTCGGCGGGCTCGGCCTGGACGGCGCGATGCGCAAGGCCGAGGAGGTCCGCGGGATCGCCGAGCGGGCGCACGAGGCCGCCGCCGAGCTGCCGCAGATGGCGCAGAAGGTGCGCAACTCGCTCGCGTCCGTCCGCACCCGGGTGGACGTCGTCGCGAACCGCGTCGGGCCCGTCAGGGAGGCCATGAAGGTGCTGCTGCGCGGCTACTCGCAGTCCTGCTGGCAGGACCTCCGGGGCGCGCCCGAGTCGATCGAGGCGGGCGTGACGCGGGCGCGGGAGCGGCTGAACGAGGCGTCCGCGCACACGTCCCGCGCGGAGTGGAAGCAGGCGCAGCAGGCGCTCACCGCGGCCCGCACCGAGCTGAACGCGGCCGACCGGCGGGCCGGGCAAGTCACCGGACGGGTCGAGGAGCTGAAGGCGGTCGCCGCCGACCCGCAGGGCCCGGTGGAGGGCGTCCGGTTCGCCGTCCGGGACGCGCAGCGCCTCGCGATGGCCCAGCCGGGCGGGGCCGCGCCGCGGCACGCCCGCGTCCTCGACTCGCTGGTCGAGCGGCTGGAGAACGCGCCGAAGCGGCTCTCCGGCGCCCACCCCGACTACTGGGCCTACCTCCAGGAGCTGGAGTCGATCAAGACGGCGGCGGGCGACGTGGTCACCCGCATCCGGTCGGAGCGCGCCGCCCAGGGCTGATCCGCCGCGGGATCCCTCAGGCGAAGAGGGTGTCACCCCAGAAGCCGCCCTTCTTCACGCCCGGCGGGCAGGCGAACACCCCGGACCCGACGTGCTGGATGTACTCGTTCAGCGCGTCGGTCGCCAGCGACTTCTGCACGCGGATGAACCCCGTGCGCGGGTCGCGCTGGAAGGCGATGAAGAACAGGCCCGCCTCCAGGCGCCCGAGGCCGTCCGACCCGTCGGTGAACGAGTAGCCGCGCCGCAGGATCCGCGCCCCGCCGTTGGAGTCGGGGTGGGCGAGCCTGACGTGCGCGTCCGGCTTCATCTTCGCCAGGACGGGCTTGTCCCGCTCCTTCCGCGCGCCGACGGGGGCGCCCTCGCCCTTGTCGCGGCCGAAGATGTCCTCCTGCTCGCGCAGGGACGTCCGGTCCCAGGTCTCGATGTGCATCCGGATGCGGCGCGCGACGAGGTACGAGCCGCCCGCCATCCAGTCGGAGCCGTCGCCCTTGCCCGCCCAGACGTGCTTGGCGAGCAGGTCGTCGTCGGTCTCGGCGATGTTCTCGGTGCCGTCCTTGAACCCGAACAGGTTGCGCGGGGTCTGCGCGCCCGGCGTCGTGGACGACGTCTTCCCGAACCCGAGCTGCGACCAGCGGACCGCGACCACGCCGAAGCCGATCCGCGCGAGGTTCCGGATGGCGTGCACGGCGACCTGCGGGTCGTCCGCGCACGCCTGCACGGCGATGTCGCCGCCGCTGCGGGCGGGTTCGAGCGCGTCGCCGGGGAAGTGCGGCAGGTCGACCAGCGCGGGCGGCCGCCGCGCCTTGATCCCGAACCGGTCCCTGCCGTCCTTCTCGAACAGGGTCGGGCCGAACCCGATCGTCAGCGTGAGCCGGGACGGCGGCAGGCCGAGCGCCTCCCCGGTGTCGTCCGGCGGCGCCACCGCGACGCCGCCGACCGCCCCGTCCCCGACCGGGCGGCCCGCGGTCATGGCGGCGGCGGCCGCCGTCCACTCCTTGAGCATCCGGACGAGCCGCTCGCGGTCGCCGGTCGTGACGTCGAACGCCGCGAAGTGCAGCCGGTCCTGGACGGGCGTCGCGATGCCCGCCTGGTGCGGGCCGTGGAAGGGGACGGCCCGGCCCGCGCCGCCCTTGTCCTCGTCCGCGAACGCGACCCGGTCGAGCCCGGCGCCGGCGGCCGCGCCGACCACCAGGCTCGCGCCGGAGAACCCGAGCATCCGCCGCCGGGACAGCCCCGGACGCGCCTCTGTCATGTCGCCACCACCGTCATGTCGCCACCGCCGTCATGTCGCCACCGTCCTTCGGTCCGTGCGTCGCGCGGTCGCGCGCCGCTCCGCGACGTGCCACTCAGCGCCCTACTTGGCGACGGCCGCGGCGAGCTTGGAGAGCGGCTCGCCCAGCGCGTTCACCGCGTCGGCGAGCTCCTTGCGGTCCTCCTTGCCCACCGTGTCGTAGGAGACGTAGCCGTCGCCCTTCTCGTGCTTCTTCAGCAGCGCCTCGACCTTGCCGAAGCCTCCGTCGAGGTCCGCCGCGAGCTGCCCGTCCCGCTCCTGGACGACGGGCTTGAGCAGGTCGTAGATCTTCTTCGCGCCGTCCACGTTGGCCTTGAAGTCGACGAGGTCGGTGTGGCTGAACGCCTCCTCCTCGCCGGTGACCTTGCCGGTCGCGACCTCGTCCAGGAGCTCCTTCGCGCCGCCCGCCATGTCGTTCACCGGGTCGAGGGTGAGGCCGGGCAGCCGCGACTTCAGCGTCTCCAGGTCGGCGAGGAGCCGGTCGCCGTACTCGCCCTTGCCCTTGACCGAGCCGTCCTTCCAGAGGGCCTTCTCCAGCAGGTGCCAGCCGGACCAGTCCTTCTTCTCCTCCGGCTTCAGGTCGGCCTCGCGGGCGTCGACCTTCGGGTCGATGTCGCCGAACTTCTCCGCGACGGGCTCGATCGTCTCCCAGCCGACCCGCGACGGCGCGTACAGCTCCTTCGCCTTCGCGACGTCGTTCGCCTTGACCGCGTCGACGAACGCCTTCGTCTTCGTGATCGTCTCGTCCAGCCGGACGATCACGAACGCCTTGTAGTCGGCGGCGGCCTTGGCGAGGCGCTGGTCGCCGCCCTCCCCCGCGGTGCCGGTGACGGTCACGTCCTTGGACGGCCCCTTGCCGGTCTGGCCCGCGCTGCACAGCAGCTTGAACGTCCCGGCGGGGAGATTCACCACGAAGTCGACGCTGGTGCCCGGGCCGATGTTCTCCCGCTCGGCGAGGATCTTGCCGTCCGGCTTCAGGACCTCGAACTCGTTGACCTTCGAGCCCTTGTTGGTGACCTTGAACGTGGTCTTGCCGGCGGTCAGCTCGGTCTTGCCGACCTCGCAGGAGTCGTCGGTCGCGGTGACGGGGATCGCGCCCGCGGCTCCCGCGTCGTCGTCCCCTCCGCACGCCGAGAGCAGGGACATCGACACGGCGGCGACGCCGGCGACGGCGAGCGCGGACACAGGACGCATGGGGGACTCCAGAAGCGTACAAATTGGTTAGGCTCACCTAAATTAGCTAAGCCTCACCTGAACGCGTCAAGTGGCCCCCACGTGAGTGGGCGGTCGAGCGGACCGACCAGGGACCGGCCAGGGGTCAGCGCGGCCTGTCCTGGAGGCCCATCGTGAGGTTGCGGGCGACCATCGGCGGCCCGCCGGGCTGCGGCTCGCCGTACGGCGGCATCTGCTGCGGATGCGGCTGCTGCTGGGCGGCCTGCTGGTGCTGCGCGGGCGCCCGCTCGACCCAGACCGCCGTCCCGTAGGCGCAGACCTCGATGCCGCCGCCCACGGCGGCGGTGTCGAAGCGCATGCCGACCACCGTGTTCGCGCCCCGGCGGCTCGCCTCCTCGCCGAGCCGGTCGACCGCCTCGCGGCGGGCGGCGGCGAGGCCCGCCACCGGCCGCTCCCCCGTCACCCGGAACGTCGCGCTGCTCCCGCCGTGCCCCGGCTGCGGCGCGGCACCCTGCTCGGCCTGCACGGCCGAGCCGAGGACCTCACCGAGCACGCTCTTGATCTCGTACCCCGCCACGCCGTCAGTCGTCACGATCAGCATGGTCACCACGGTAGATGACGGCCCGGACGGAACGCGACGCATCGGCGCGGAGCGGACATCGTCCCGACGGGACGCCCGGCCCGTGAGACGCCCGGCCCGTGAGACGCCCGGCCCGTGAGACGCCCGGCCCGTGAGACACGACCGTCCTCCCGAGGGTGCGTCCGGGAGGACGGTCGTGCCGGACGTCGTCCGCGCCGCTCTCGTCAGTCCAGGTATTCGCGCAGCATCTGCGCGCGGGACGGGTGGCGCAGCTTCGCGAGCGTCTTCGACTCGATCTGGCGGATCCGCTCCCTCGTCACGCCGAACTCCCGGCCCACCTCCTCCAGGGTGCGCGGATGCCCGTCGGTCAGGCCGAAGCGCAACTGGATGATGCGCTGCTCCCGCTCCGACAGCGTGCCGAGGATGTCCTCCAGTTGGTCCTGGAGAAGGATGAACGCCGCCGCCTCGATCGGGACGACGGCGTCGGCGTCCTCGATGAAGTCGCCGAGGTCGGAGTCCTCCTCGCCGATCGGCGACTGGAGCGAGACCGGCTCCTGCGCGATCCGCTGGATCTCCACGACCCGGACGGGCGACAGGCCCATCTCCAGGCCGATCTCGTCGGGGCTCGGCTCCCTGCCGAGGTCCTGGTGCATCTGCCGCTGCACGCGGACGAGCTTGTTGATCGTCTCGACCATGTGCACCGGGATCCGGATCGTGCGCGCCTGGTCGGCGATCGCCCGGGTGATCGCCTGCCGGATCCACCAGGTGGCGTAGGTGGAGAACTTGAACCCCTTCGTGTAGTCGAATTTCTCGACCGCGCGGATCAGTCCGAGATTTCCCTCCTGAATGAGGTCGAGGAAGAGCATTCCCCGGCCCACGTAGCGTTTCGCGATCGAGACCACCAGCCGGAGATTGGCCTCGATCAGGCGTTGCTTCGCCCGCGTGCCCTCGCGGGAGAGCTGTTCGAGGTCGAGCAGTTCGCCACGGGCGAGGACGGCGGTCTGCGCCATCTTCTCCTCGGCGAACAGTCCCGCCTCGATCGATTTGGCGAGTTCTACTTCATCTTCTGCCGTTAGAAGCGGTACGCGACCGATCTCTCTCAGGTAGATCCGAACCAGGTCGCTCGTCGGCGCCCGCTTGCCGAGGTCTCCCTCGTCCGCTCGCGCGACGTCCTCGGTCTCCTGCTGAGACTCGAGGACGTCCACCCCCTGCTCTGCGAGCATCCGGACGACCCGCTCCAGCGAGTCGTCCGGCAAGTCCGAGCGATCGAGCGCGGCAGCGACGTCCTCGACGGTCACGCCGCCGCGTTCTCTGCCGCGTGCGACGAGGTCCGCCACCTGATCAACCGATGGCGCCTCGCTTGGCAGCACCGAAGGGCCCACGAGGACAGTCTGCGTCAAATGGGGTCTAGATCACAGGACCCATTTTGCGGTCTCTTGACTTACTGTGACCCAAGCCCTCGCTCCCGCAACACCCGTCTCTGCTGCTCAAGCGCGACAAGATCGCCGAAGAGGCGGTTGTACTCCTCGGGGGCCTCGACCGGATTCAGCCGCCCGAGTTTAGATTTCGCGTCGGCGATCATGCGAGTGAGCTGGCGTTCCTGTATTCGGGCGAGCAGTTCTACGGCATAGCGGTCGTCCGAATCCTGGGCGGCTCGGGCCGGTTCCACGCCGAGTTTCGTGATCAGGTCCCTCACCTGGTCGTTCGGCGCCCGCTCCAGCAGGTGCGACACCCACTCCTGGACCGCGCCCGCCGCCGTCACCCCGCCCGCCGCCGCGATCACGGCGCGCACCGCGGCGTGCGGCGGCGCGATGAACGCGTCGGCCGGCACGTCGTCGAAGGCCGGGCCGAGCAGCGCGGGCCGCTGGACGGCGAGTTTCAGCAGCTCGCGCTCCCGCTGGACCTCCGGGTCGTGCGGGTCGAAGGCGGGCCGCGGCGACGCGTCCGGGGCGCCGCGCCCGTTCTCCGCGCGCGCGTCGCCGAGGTCGCGGCCGCCGCCGGGACGGCCGTTTCCGGCCCGCCCGTTTCCCGGCCTTTCGCCCCCCTGCCCCGGACGGCCCTGCCGCCGGTTCGCGAGCTCCCGGACGCGCCGCAGCACGAACTGCTCGTCCATGATCCCGAGCCAGCGGTCGAGGTTGACCGCGTACATGTGGCGGCGCGAGCGGTCCTTGATCGCGGCGACGACGGGGGCCGCGGCGTCGAGCGCGCCGAGCCGCCCCTCGACCGTGTCGAGGTCGTGCTGCTCGATCGCGCTGCGCACGGCGAACTCGAACAGCGGCAGCCGGGACGCGACGAGGTCGCGCACGGCCGCGTCGCCGTGCCGGACGCGCAGGTCGCACGGGTCGAGCCCGTCCGGCTGGACGGCCACGAACGTCTGCGAGACGAACTTCTGCTCGTCGTCGAACGCGCGCAGCGCGGCCTTGCGCCCGGCCGAGTCGCCGTCGAAGGTGAAGATCACCTCGCCGCGGAACTCGTCCTGGTCCATCAGGAGGCGGCGCAGCACCTTGATGTGGTCGTCGCCGAAGGCCGTCCCGCAGGTGGCGACGGCGGTCGGGACGCCCGCGAGGTGGCAGGCCATCACGTCGGTGTAGCCCTCGACCACGACGGCCTGGCGGCGGCGCGCGATCTCCTTCTTCGCGAGGTCGGCGCCGTACAGCACCGAGCCCTTGTGGAAGAGCGGCGACTCGGGGGTGTTCAGGTACTTGGGGCCGTCGTCGTCCTCGTAGAGGCGGCGCGCGCCGAACCCGATGACGTCGCCGGACAGGTCGCGGATCGGCCACATCAGCCGCCCGCGGAACCGGTCCATCGGGCCGCGCCTGCCCTCCTTGGCGAGGCCGCCGGAGACGATGTCGCGGTCGGCGAAGCCGCGCCCGCGCAGGTGCCGGACGAGGCCCTCCCACTCGCGGGGCGCGAAGCCCACGCCGAAACGCTCGGCGTCGGCGGCCTCGAAGCCGCGCGCGGACAGGAACTCGCGGCCGATCGCGCCGTCCGGCGAGCGCAGCCTCTCGGCGTAGTACTCGGCGGCGGCCTTGTGCGCCTCGATCAGCCGGGCGCGCTGCCCGCCGTCCTGCCGGGGGCCGCGGCCGGGCCCGCCGTCCTCGTAGCGGAGCTGGACGCCCGCCTGCGCCGCGAGCCGCTCCACCGCCTCGGCGAACGTCAGGTGCTCGATCTCCTGGACGAACTTGATGACGTCGCCGCCCGCCTCGCAGCCGAAGCAGAAGTACAGCCCGCGCGCGGGGGTCACGTTGAACGAGGGGGACTTCTCGTCGTGGAACGGGCAGAGGCCCTTGAGATTGCCGCCGCCCGCGCTGCGGAGCTGCAGGTACTCGCCGATCACGGCGTCGATGGACGCGCGCTCGCGGACGAGCGCGATGTCCTCGTTGCGAATCCTGCCTGCCACGACGTAGGAGTCTACGGCGGGCCCACGACATCCGCCGCCGCGCACCGGAACCCGCGCACCGCCCGCCCCGCCCCGCCGCGCATGGTCCATGTTCCGCCGGGTCCCCGAGGGCGGGGCTTAGGGCCAGCAGTCTGGATCATCCTGACATGACCGGAATTCCGGTTTTCATGGCCGGACTCGGCCGGATTGACGGCGGTCCGGGCCGGATCGACTATGGACAAACGGCCCGTCGCGCGATGTGATGACGAGCCGAGATTTTGCTCACACGCAGGCGGAGCCGATGACGGATGTAGTGCTCGACGGCGTCGACAAGGTGTACCCGGGAGGTTTCGAAGCCGTCCGGAACGTACGCCTGCGGATCAACGACGGCGAGTTGTTCGTCCTCCTCGGGCCGTCCGGGTGCGGCAAATCCACCATTCTGCGGATGATCGCCGGGCTGGAGGAGATCACCGGCGGCGACATCTGGCTCAACGGCTCCGTCGCGAACGACCTGTCGCCCCGGGATCGGAACGTGGCAATGGTGTTCCAGGAGGGCGCGCTCTACCCGCACCGCACGGTCAAAGGGAACATGATGTTCCCCCTGGAGGTGTCCGGGGACGACCGCGCCGAGGCGCACGCGAAGGTCCTCGAACTGGCCCGCGCGCTCGGCATCAACACGATGATCGACCGGCTGCCGCGCACGCTGTCCGGCGGCCAGCGGCAGCGCGCCGCGATCGGCCGGGCGCTGATCCGCGAGCCGTCGGTGTTCCTCATGGACGAGCCGCTGTCCAGCCTCGACGCGGGCCTGCGCACCGAGCTGCGGGTCGAGATCGCCGGGCTGGTGCGCTCCAGCGGCACCACCACCGTCTACGTCACGCACGACCAGGTCGAGGCCATGACCATGGCCGACCGGATGGCGGTGCTGCGCGACGGCGTCCTGGAGGACGTCGGCACCCCCGAGCAGATCTACGCCGACCCGGCGACGGTGTTCGTCGCCGCGTTCCTCAGCTCCCCGCCGATCAACCTGCTGCAGGCCACGCTGTGGGCGGTCGAGGGCGAGGGGCTGCTGCTCGACTTCGGGCCGCAGCGGCTGACCGTCCCCTGGGAGGACCCGCGCGCCTCCTCGCTGATCAGCCACCACGGCCAGTCGGTCATCGTGGGCATCCGCCCGGACACGCTCGTGCCCATCGCGCCGGGGACGCCCGCCGCCCCGGGAACGGTCCTGTCGGGGCAGGTTCGCGCGCTGGAGTTCCACGGGCACGAGTGGCTCGCCTACGCCGAGGCGGGCATCCCAACCGTGGACGCGGCCGAGATCGGGCGCCCGCGCCGGCCCGCGCCCGCGGCGCCGGAGCGCCCGGGGCTGCGCGACCGGGTGCGCGAGCTGCTCGGCCGCCCGGCCCAAGGCGTGGAGGCGGTCGAGGAGGAGCACGCCGGCCACCACCGGCGGTCCGACCTCGTGTTCCGCATCGCCCCCGGCAACCGGCCGAACCGCGGCGACCACGTCGCGCTGACCGTCGACCTCGACCGCGTGCTGTTCTTCGGCGCGAACGGGCGGCGCGTCAACCCCGTCCTGCGGTAGCGGCCCCGGTCGTGGTGAGGTCGCCCTCGTCGCGCTGCGCCGCGCAGGCCCCGGTGAGCGCGTCGCCGTAGATGCCGATCTTCCACTTGATCCGCGACTGCTGCTCGCGCAGCAGGGCGATCTGCTCCTCGACGCGGCGGTCGTGCGCCTGCAGCAGTTCGAGCCGCTCCGCCACCGTGCCGGGGACCCGGGCCAGCTCGGAGTACCTGAGCATCTCGGCGATCGGCATGCCCGTCCCGCGCAGGCAGCGGAGCATTTCCAGCCAGGACAGGTCGTCGTCGCTGAACACCCGGCGGCCGGACGCGTTCCGCGCGATGCCCGAGAGCAGGCCGATCTTCTCGTAGTAACGCAGCGTGTCGATGCTGAAACCGCTCTTCTCGGCGGTCTCGGCCGGAGAGTAGGAACCCACGCCCTCCAGACTCCCACCTGGAGTGCACTCCAGGTCAAACGTGGGCACGTCCTCTACTTGACCTGGAGCGCGCTCCAGGACGCACAGTGAGGTTCGGCACGGCCGCGAAACGAAGAGCCATGAGACGAAAGGCGTGCGCCAATGCGCGTTGGACTTCAGATTCCCAGTTTCACCTTTCCCGGCGGGCCCGAGCAGATCGCGCCGGTCTTCGGGCGGATGGCCCGCGAGGCGGACCAGGCGGGACTGCACTCGCTCTGGGTGATGGACCACTTCTTCCAGATCCAGGGGGTGGGCGCGTCCGAGGAGCCGATGCTGGAGGGCTACTCGGCGCTCGCCTACGCCGCCGCGCTCACCGAGCGGATCACGCTCGGGACGATGGTCACCGGCGTCACCTACCGCCACCCCGGCATCCTGGTCAAGACCGTGACCACGCTGGACGTCCTGTCCGGCGGGCGCGCCTGGCTCGGCATCGGCGCGGCGTGGAACGAGGAGGAGTCGCGGGGGCTCGGCGTCCGGTTCCCGCCGACCGCGGAGCGGTTCGAGCGGCTCGAGGAGACGCTGCGGCTCGCCCGCCAGATGTGGGACGGCGACGAGTCCGCGTTCGAGGGCGCCCACTACGCGCTGGAGCGCCCGCTGAACTCGCCGCCGCCGGTGCGCCGCCCGCACCCGCCGATCCTGGTCGGCGGCGGCGGGGAGAAGAAGACGCTGCGGTTCGTCGCCAAGTACGCCGACGCCTGCAACCTCTTCGACTCCGACGAGCTCCCGCGCAAGCTGGACGTCCTGCGCGGGCACTGCGAGCGCGAGGGACGCGACTACGCCGAGATCGAGAAGACGTCGCTGTCCCTCATCACCGGCCCGGTCTCCCTGGACGAGGTCGTCGACACCATCGGACGGCTCGCCGACGCGGGCATCGACCAGGCGATCTTCTCGCAGGGCACCGGGCAGGACCTCGCGGGCGTCCTCGGCGAGGCGCTGGCGCGGACGGAGAAGATCGTCCCGGCCGGGCGCTGAGCCCGAGGGGCCACGCGCGGCCGAGGGGCTACGCGAGCCCGAGGGGCTACGCGGCGGCGGGAGTGAACACCCACTTCTTGTACGACCAGTAGCGGAACGCCGCGCCGAACGCGACGCCCGCGAGCAGCCCGCCGTTGTAGGCGACACCGCCGTGCAGGCCGAGGGTGTAGTACGTGAAGCCGGTGCAGAGCACCGAGATGAGCAGCCCGACGCCGTTCAGCGCGAAGAAGATCGCGACCTCCCGGCCGGAGCCGTCGCTGTCCCGGTGGCGGAACACCCAGTAGCGGTTGAGCAGGTAGGACGCGAACGTGGACACCACGGTCGGCACGGCGACGCTGGTGACCGGGCTGCCGCCGAGCCAGGCGCGCATCAGGTTGGCGCCGAAGATCATGATCAGGGTGCCGACGACCCCCACGAAACCGAAACTGAGCAGTTCGCCGAGGAAGGTGCGGTACGCCGGGGCGGTCGCGGCCGTTTCGGCCGGTCTCGACCGCTGTATGGTGCTCACTCGCCCAGACCTTACCTGAGTAGGACATTTACCAATGTCACAACCCGGCCAAAAAGGGTAAGACGCTTTACCGTTCCGGGGCGGCGGCGTCCGCGGCGGCCGTCGCGGGGGCGCTCGCCGAGGCCGCCGTCCCGGCCGCGGGGGCCAGCAGGACGATCAGCCCGACCAGCCCGACCGGCACCGCCAGCGCCCACGTGAGCCCGACGCCCTGCGCGACGAACCCGATGACCGGCGGCCCGCCGAGCAGTCCCAGGTAGCCGACCCCGGTGACGCGGGAGATCCCGGTCGCCGCGGGCACGCCGGGAACGTTCCCCGCCGCGCTGAACGTCACCGGCGCGACCACCGCGACGCCGAGGCCGAACACCGTGAACCCGCACACGGCCGCGGCCGGGTGCCCGGCGGCGAGCCCGAGGCCGAGGCCGAGCGCGGCGAGCAGCGACCCGGCGCGCAGCACCGGGACGGGCCCGAACCGCGCGACGACCCGGTCCCCGGCGAGCCGTCCGAGGGTCATCGCGACCGCGCAGCCGGCGAAGCCGAGCCCGGCGGCCCCCGGCCCGGTGCCGAGGTCCTCGCGCAGGTAGACGGCGCTCCAGTCGGCCATCGCGCCCTCGCCGACGAACGAGCACAGGCCGATGACGCCGAGCATGAGCAGCGGCCACCGGGACGCCCGCACCGCGGCGGCCGTCCCGGACGGGCGGTCGTCCGGCACGGGGACGGCGTCCAGGGTGTCGTGGGACGGGTCGAGCAGGTCGCGGCAGCCGACCGCGATCAGCACCGCCAGCACGGCGGCCGCCCCGGCGAGGTGCATCGGGACGGGCGCCCCCGCCTGCGCCATCCCGGAGCCGACCAGCGCGGCGACGAGCGTCCCGATGCTGAACGCGCCGTGCAGGCCGGACATCAGCGGGCGCCCGTAGCCGCGCTCGACGGCCACGCCCTGGGCGTTCATCGCCACGTCCATCAGGCCGAGGGACGCGCCCATCAGCAGCAGCGCGACGATCAGCGCGGGAAGGTCCCAGGCCAGGCCGAGCGGGACCAGCGACGCCGCCCCGGCGAGCCCGCCGCCGATCGTGGTCGCGCGGCTGCCCCAGCGGGCGACGATCCGCCCGGCGAACCGGACGGCGATCACGACGCCGACCGGCGCGCCGAGCAGCGCGACGCCCATCATGCCCGCGCTCAGCCCGAGGTGCTCCTTGATCTGCGGGATGCGGGCGACCCAGGCGGTGCCGAACGTCCCGTGCGCCGCGAACGCCAGCGTGACGGCGACCCGGGCGCGGCGGAACGTCGCGATCTCCGTAACCACCCACCCGACTGTACGTGGCTTACCAGGGTGAGATCATCCCGGTCTGCCGGAGATTCAGCCGAGTTCGGCGAGCGGGACGGCGGGGTCGGCGAGCCGGTCCGCGTCCACCTGCGCGCCGGAGCGGATGAGCGCCTGGATGTCGCCCGTGACGTCCCACACGTTGACGTTCATCCCGCCCACGACCCGGCCGCCGGACAGCCAGAACGCGATGAACTCCCGGCCGGGGACGTCCCCCCGGTACACGACCCGGTCGTACTCCCCCGGCGACGCGACGCCCGACATCTCCATGCCGAGGTCGTACTGGTCGCTGAAGAAGTACGGGACGCGGTCGTACACCACGTCCTGGCCGAGCATGGCGCGGGCGGCGGCGGGACCGCCGTTCAGCGCGTTCGCCCAGTGCTCCACCCGGATCCGGCGGCCGAGCAGCGGGTTGAAGGCGTTGGCGACGTCCCCGGCCGCGTAGATGTCCGGGTCGGACGTGCGCAGCGACTGGTCGACGAGGACACCGTCCGACACGTCGAGCCCGGCCTCCTCGGCGAGCCGGGTGTTCGGCCGGACGCCGATCCCGACGACGACGACGTCCGCCGGCACCTCGGCGCCGCCGGAGGTGACCACCGCCGACACCTGCCCGGCGCCCCAGAAACCCGCGACGCCCTGGTCGAGCCGCAGGTCGACGCCGTGCTCGCGGTGCAGGTCGGCGAAGACGCCGCCGAGCTCCGGGCCGAGCGCGGCGTGCAGCGGGGCGGGCTCCGGCTCGATGACCGTCACCTCGTTGCCGTGGGAGCGGGCGGCGGCGGCCGTCTCCAGGCCGATCCAGCCCGCCCCGGCGACGACGACGCGCCGCCCGCCGGGCGCGAACGCCTGCTTCAACTCCGCCGAGTCGGCCATGGTGCGCAGATAGTGGATGCCCTGGAGCTTGGCTCCCGGGACGTCCAGCCGTCTCGGGGACGCGCCCGTCGCCAGCAGCAGCTTGGTGTAGCGGATCGGCTCCTCGGTCGACAGCCGGATCTCGTGCGCCTCCCGGTTCACGGCCTCGACGGTGACGCCGAGCCGCAGCTCCACGTCGTGCTTGTCGTACCAGTCGGCCTCGTGGACGTGCGCCTTGTCGCGGGGCTCCTTGTCCAGCAGGAAGCCCTTGGACAGCGGCGGCCGCTCGTACGGCCGCTCGATCTCCTCCCCGATCAACAGCAACCGGCCGGTGAAGCCCTCCTGGCGGAGCGTCTCCGCCGCCTTGGCCCCGGCCAGGCTGGCGCCGGCGATCACGAACGTCTCCTCGGGCATGACGACCTCCTGTAGTTGACCTGTTGCTATCCCTACAGCGGCCTCCGTAACGAGACAAGGGTCAGCGTCGGGAGCGTCCCGGCGTGTTCGGCGTCCCGGCGGGTTCGGCGTCGGCCGGATCGGTGCGGCCGTCAGGCCCGGTCGTCAGGCGGTGCCGTCAGGCGGTGCCGTCAGGCGGTGCCGCCGAGCAGGCGGTGCCGCGCCATCGCCGACAGGTCGGTCAGCGAGGCGATCTGGTCGACGACGGCGCGCAGCCGCCCGGCGTCGTCGGACGCCTCCTCGAACGCGGCGCGGAAGCCGGGTTCGAGGGTCCCCGGCGCGCCCGCGAGCGTCAGCTCGGCCAGCTCGGTGATCAGCGTCCGCTGGCGGGCCCTGACCTCCTCGTGGCTGATCCACACGTAGTGCGCGGTGATGCCCTTGAGCAGGGCGTTCTCCAACCGCTGTACGCGCGGGACGATCAGCTCCGCCGCGTACCTGGTGAGCGGGCGGTCGCCGTAGGCGGCGCGGGTGGCGGTCTCGGCGGCCATGCAGAACCGCCCGATCAGCGTGCTGGTGAGGTTCTTCAGCGCGGCGAGGCTGCGCGGCGTCCCCTCGTAGCGGTCCGGCCAGTACGGCTCGGCGAGCAGCGCGGCGAACCGCTCCTCCAGCTCGGCGAGGTCGGCGTCCGGGCAGTACAGCTTGGCCGCCGTGGTCGCGACGAGCCGCCGCTCGGCCGGGTCGGCGAGCCGGGCGAAGTCGATGTGCCCGGCGACGAGCGCGTCCTCCAGGTCGTGGACGGAGTAGGCGACGTCGTCGCTCCAGTCCATGACCTGGGCCTCGAAGCACGTCCGGCCGGGTTCGACGCCCTCCCGGACCCAGGCCGCCACCGGCATGTCGTCGTCGTAGATGCCGAACTTGCCGTTCACCGCCTCGGCCAGCGGCCACGGGTACTTCATCGCGGCGTCCAGCGCGGCGCGGGTCAGGTTCAGGCCGACGCTGCGGCCGTACAGGGGCGGGCCGTCCGGCGCGAACGACTTCGGCTCAAGCCGGGTCAGGACGCGGAGGCTCTGCGCGTTCCCCTCGAACCCGCCGCAGGGACGGGCGACGACGTCCAGCGCCGCCTCCCCGTTGTGCCCGAACGGCGGGTGCCCGATGTCGTGGGACAGGCACGCCGCCTCCACGAGGTCGGGGTCGCACCCGAGCGACTTGCCCAGCTCGCGGCCCACCTGGG
Source organism: Actinomadura decatromicini (assembly GCF_008121305.1). Lineage (NCBI taxonomy): Bacteria > Bacillati > Actinomycetota > Actinomycetes > Streptosporangiales > Thermomonosporaceae > Actinomadura > Actinomadura decatromicini. The sequence goes on from NZ_VSRQ01000004.1 coordinate 520,370, forward strand.
CGCATTCGAGCGAGTGGGTGAGCCGGGTGCGCAGGCTTTGCACGGTGTCGGGGGCGGTGTCCGCGCCCGGCGAGGCGACCTGGGTCTTCGCGGCGAGCCTGCGGAGCGCCGCGCTGTGCAGGACGCGGGCCCGGTCGCGCTCGAAGGCCGTCCGGTCGCGCCGCTTGGCGGGCTCGCGGGCCCATCGCTCCCGGTCGCGGCGCGCGTAGCCGCCGGTGCTCGGCTCGGTGGAGGTGCTCGTCATGGCCCTTTCCAGGGTAAGCGGGCGCGTCCCGGGACCGGCGGCATCGCGATCAGGGGCCGGACGGCGTCGCGGTCGCGGACGGGTCGATGTGGATGCGCTTGATCGTCTCACTCGGCGTCTTCACGCTCTTGCCCAGCAGCACGTACGACAGGTAGCCGCCGGTCTCGCGGACGATGTAGTGGAACTGGGTGTCGCGGGTCTGCACGCTCGGCCCGCTGCGGGTCGGGGACGCCGCCGCCTTGATCCCGCTGTCCTCGGCCATCTTCTTGGACCGCAGCCCGTGCCACGGGTCCGTGACGATCACCGCGGACGACCAGTGCCGCCGGTCGAACTCCTTGCCGACGGCCTTCATGCTCTCCAGCGTGTCGCGCCCGACGGGCACCGCGACGACCTTGGCGGCGGGCACCCCGCCCTTCGCGATCAGCCAGTCGCGGCCGGAGCCCGCCTCGGTGAAGTTGTCGCCGGGCGCCTTGCCGCCCACGGTGACGATCGCGGGCGCGACGCCCCGCCGGTAGAGGTCGAGCGCGTGCTGGAGCCGCCATTTCAGCGTCGGGGACGGCACCCCGTTGTACTGGGCGGCGCCGAGCACGACGATCGCGTCGGAGCGGGGACGCTCGTCCTGCCTGGCCTGGTACCAGATCCGCAGCCCCACGGTGAGCGGGGTGAGGACGGCGATGGCGAGCAGCCCGGCGAAGACGGTCACCGGGATCGTGATCCACGGCGACCGCCTGCGCCGCCGCCCGCGGCGGCGCAGGCGGCGGCGCGGCTCGTCGTCGTGCTCGGCTGGGTCTGGCCCGTCGGCGTCGGCGGGCTCGGCTTCGGGCAGGCTCTCCGGCAATTCCACTTCCAACGTCATCGCATCGGACACACTAATTAGATGGTCCGGCACGCGCGTCGGGTTCGGTGATTCAGCGTGTCAGCTGCCTTTTCCGGATATGGTCACCTGCTGTCCCCGTCTCCGGCGCCGCCTCCCGTCCCCGATCCGGACGCGGCCTCCGCCGCCTCGATCGCCGCGCGCCCGGCCTCCAGCCGCGCGACGGGGATGCGGAACGGCGAGCAGGACACGTAGTCCAGCCCGGCCTCGTGGCAGAAGTGCACCGAGTCGGGGTCGCCGCCGTGCTCGCCGCAGATGCCGAGGTGCAGGTCGGGGCGGGCGCGCCGGCCCTCCTCGACGGCGATGCGGATCAGCCGTCCGACGCCCTCCCGGTCGAGCGTCTCGAACGGCGACACCCCGAAGATGCCGAGCTCCAGGTACTGGGAGAAGAACGCGGCCTCGACGTCGTCGCGGGAGAAGCCCCAGGTCGTCTGGGTGAGGTCGTTGGTGCCGAAGGAGAAGAACTCGGCGGCCTCGGCGATCTGCCCGGCGGTCAGCGCGGCCCTCGGCAGCTCGATCATCGTGCCGATCAGCGCGGGGACGTCGACGCCGGACGCCTCCGCGACCTCGGCGAGGATGCCGCGGGCCTCGTCCCGGACGGCCTCCAGCTCCTGCACCGCGCCGACCAGCGGGATCATGATCTCCGGGCGCGGGTCGCCGCCCGCCCGGCGGCGCGCCGCCGCGGCCTCGGCGATGGCCCGGACCTGCATGCCGAAGAGCCCGGGGATGACCAGCCCGAGCCGGACGCCGCGCAGGCCGAGCATGGGGTTCTGCTCGTGCAGGCGGGTGACCGCTTCGAGCAGCTTGCGGTCCTTGGCGTCCGCGGCGTCCCCGGCGAGCGCGACCTTGACCGACAGCTCGGTGATGTCGGGGAGGAACTCGTGCAGGGGCGGGTCGATCAGCCGGATGGTGACCGGGAGGCCGTCCATCGCCTCGAAGATGCCCTCGAAGTCCTGCTTCTGGAGGGGTTCGAGGGCGTCCAGCGCGGCCTTCCGGCCCTCGTCGTCCTCGGCGAGGATGAGCTGCTCGACGAGCTGCCGCCGGTCGCCGAGGAACATGTGCTCGGTGCGGCACAGCCCGATCCCGGCGGCGCCGAACCGGCGGGCGCGGGCGGCGTCCTCGGGGGTGTCGCAGTTCGCGCGGACGTGCAGCCTGGCCCGCGCGTCGGCGTGCTCCATCACGCGGTGGACGGCGCTGACGAGGTCGTCGCCGTCCCCCTCGGACCGCTCGCCCTCGAAGTACCGGACGACGGGCGAGTCCTCGACGGGCACCTCGCCCAGGTAGACGTCGCCGGACGACCCGTCGATGGAGATCACGTCGCCCTCCCGGACGGTGACCCCGCCGGGCGCGGTGAAGTACCCGTCCTTGACGTCGACGTCGAGCTCCTCGGCGCCGCACACGCAGGTCTTGCCCATGCCCCGGGCGACGACGGCGGCGTGCGAGGTCTTCCCGCCCCGGGAGGTCAGCACGCCCTTCGCGGCCACCATCCCGGCGAGGTCGTCGGGGTTGGTCTCGCGGCGGACGAGGATCACGTCCTCCCCCCGCTCGGCCAGCTCGACGGCGCGGGGCGAGGTGAACACGGCCTTGCCGACGGCCGCGCCCGGCGACGCGTTCATGCCCTTGGTGAGCTTCGTCACCCCGTCGACCTTGCTCGCGAAGCGCGGGAACATGAGCTGGGCGAGCTGGTCGCCGGTGACGCGGCGGGCGGCCTCGTCCATGTCGATGAGGCCCTGGTCGAAGAGCTGGCAGGCGATGCGGAAGGCCGCCGCCGCCGTCCGCTTGCCGACCCGGGTCTGGAGCATCCACAGCTTGCCGCGCTCGATCGTGAACTCGATGTCGCACATGTCGCGGTAGTGGTTCTCCAGCGTCTCCATGATCTCGAGGAGCCGGTCGTAGGACGCCTTGTCGATCCGCTCCAACTCGGTCAGGGGGACGGTGTTGCGGATGCCCGCGACCACGTCCTCGCCCTGCGCGTTCTGCAGGTAGTCGCCGTAGATGCCCTGCTGGCCGGACGCCGGGTCGCGGGTGAAGGCGACGCCCGTCCCGGAGTCGAGGCCCATGTTGCCGAAGACCATCGAGCAGATGTTCACGGCGGTGCCGAGGTCGACCGGGATGCGCTCCTGCCGCCGGTACAGGATCGCGCGGGGGGCGTTCCAGGAGTTGAACACCGCCTCGACGGCGAGGTCCATCTGCTCGCGCGGGTCGGTGGGGAACGACCGCCCGGCCTGCTCCTTGACGATCGCCTTGAACCGTCCGACGAGCTCCTTGAAGTCGTCGGCGGTGAGGTCGCCGTCGCTGTCGGTGCCCCGGGCGCGCTTGACGTCCTCGATCGCGTCCTCGAACAGGTCGCCGTCGACGTCCAGGACGGTCTTGCCGAACATCTGGATCAGGCGGCGGTAGGAGTCCCACGCGAAGCGCTCGTCCCCCGCCTGCGCGGCGAGGCCGTGCACGGACTCGTCGTTCAGCCCCACGTTGAGGACGGTCTCCATCATCCCCGGCATGCTGAACTTGGCCCCGGACCGGACGCTGACCAGGAGCGGGTCGTCGCTCTGGCCGAGCCTCTTGCCCATCGCCGACTCCAGCGCGGCGAGGTGGGTGTTCACCTCGTCGGCGAGCCCGGCGGGCAGGGTCCCGTGGGCGAGGTAGTGTCGGCACGCCTCCGCGGTGATCGTGAACCCGGGGGGGACGGGCAGCCCGAGGTTGGTCATCTCGGCCAGGTTGGCGCCTTTGCCGCCCAGCAGGTCCTTGAGGTCCTTGTTTCCCTCAGTGAAGTCGTACACGAACTTCGGCACGGAGAGCTCCTTCCGCCCTGTTTGCGGGGACTGTACCCGCGAAGTCGCGCATTGTTCGGCGCCCGGTCGCCGGGACGGCGTTTTACCAGGTCAGACCGGGCATAGTGGTCTATTCCAATTCGGACCAACAGGGATCAACCCGGACACGGAGGCGTACCCACTCGGCGCGAGCGGGAATGATGGATCACGGAGGTGAGGCTGTGAGGCCGAAGGTCGCCGGCGGCCGGGCGGGAGACCCGTTCGCCCCGATCGCCGATTTCGGATTCCTGTCGGACTGCGAGACGACCGCGCTGGTCGCGCCGAGCGGCAACATCGAGTGGATGTGCCTGCCGAAGATGGACTCGCCCAGCGTCTTCGGGTCGATCCTGGACCGCGACGCCGGGTACTTCCGGGTCGGCCCGGCGGGCGTGGAGGTGCCCGCCGCGCAGCGGTACGTCCCCGGCACCATGGTCATGGAGACCACCTGGTGGGTGCACGGCGGCTGGCTCGTGGTGACCGACGCCCTGCTGATGGGCCCGTGGCACCACGAAACGGAACGTTCCCATACGCACCGCAGGGCCCCGACCGACTACGACGCCGACCACGTCCTGCTGCGGATGGTGGAATGCGTGAACGGCCAGGTCCAGGTCAGGCTCGACTGCATGCCGGTGTTCGACTACGGGCGGATCCCGGCCCGCTGGGAGCATGCCGGGGCGGGCTACCACGAGGCCGTGGCGCGCGGCGACGGCCTCGGGCTGCGCCTCACCACCGACATGAACGTCGGGTTCGAGGGGTCGCTCGCCACGGCCCGGACGCTGCTGAAGCAGGGCGAGTCCCGGTTCGTGGCGCTGTCGTGGAGCGAGCACGCGGCGCCGTCGTCCTGGGAGGACGCGCGCGAACGGCTGACCTGGACCGTCCACCACTGGCAGCACTGGCTCGACCGTGGCCGGTTCCCCGACCACCCATGGCGCAGCCACCTGCAGCGCAGCGCGCTGACGCTGAAGGGGCTGACGTTCGGGCCGTCCGGTGCGGTGGCCGCGGCGGCGACGACGTCCCTGCCCGAGTCGCCCGGCGGCGACCGCAACTGGGACTACCGCTACACCTGGATCCGCGACTCGACCATGGCGCTCTGGGCCTTCTACACCCTCGGCTACGACTGGGAGGCCAACGACTTCTTCTACTTCATCACCGACGTCGCCGAGGCCGCCGAGGGGCGGCTCCAGATCATGTACGGGCTGGACGGCCGCGAAGAGCTCCCCGAGTCGACGCTCGACCACCTCGCCGGGTACGACGACGCCCGTCCGGTCCGGATCGGCAACGAGGCGTACAAGCAGGCCCAGCACGACGTGTGGGGCGCGATCATCGGCTCGATCTACCTGTTCGTGCGCAAGCGCGACCGGCTGGACGACCGGCTCTGGAAGATCATCATCAAGCAGGTGGAGGACGCGCTCGCCAACTGGCGCGCCCCCGACCGCGGCATGTGGGAGGTGCGCGGGGAGCCGCGGCACTTCACCTCGTCCAAGGTGTTCTGCTGGGTGGCGGCCGAGCGCGGCGCCCGGCTCGCCCGCATCCGCGGCGACCGCGACCGGGCCCGCCGCTGGCAGGCCGCCGCCGACGAGATCCACGCCGACGTGCTCGCGCACGCGCTGGACGAGCGCGGCGTCTTCACCGCCCACTACGGCGCCTCGGCGCTGGACGCGTCCGCGCTGCTGATCCCGCTGCTCGGCTTCCTCCCGGCGGACGACAAGCGGGTGCGGGAGACCGTCCTCGCCATCGCCGACGAACTGTCGGAGGACGACCTCGTCCTGCGCTACCGCGCCGCCGAGACCGACGACGGCTTCGACTCCGACGAGGGCACCTTCACGATCTGCTCGTTCTGGCTGGTCAGCGCACTGGTCATGATCGGCGAGCTGGAGCGGGCGCGGGCGCTGTGCGAGAAGCTGCTGTCCTACGCGAGCCCCCTCCAGCTCTACGCCGAGGAGATCGACCCGCACACCGGACGGCACCTCGGCAACTTCCCGCAGGCGTTCACCCACCTGGCCCTGATCAACGCGGTCATGCAGGTGATCAGGGCCGAGAACGACGAGCCCCACTCCCCGCTGGCCTGACGGCGGCCGGCGGTCCGGATGATCACAACCTGACAACTGCTGTCAGAACACCCGTTCCGACCGGTTCGTCCCGGCTACCGTTCCGGCCGTGATCACACCACCCGCCGCGGGCGACGACGGACCGGACGCACACGGATGGCCGCCGCCCAACCCGCCCGCGGCCACGCCGGGCCCTCACCGCCCTCCGGCGGCCCCCGCCCTCGGGAGGCCGCCGGACGGGTCGCACCACCGCGCCGGGGCCGTTCACCGGGCGCCGCGCCAGACGACGGGACGGCCCGCGCCGCGGAGGTGATGTGGTTCACTCTAAAGTACAGGAGTATCCACCTATGATTTCTAATCGATCACGAGTTGGCGACGGGCCATCGGAAACGGATCTTCCGCCGGGTGCGCTGGCTAGCTTTCTGCCGTGACGACGCCACCGCCCATTGACGACGACGCCGACGAGCCCGTGCCCGGTCCGGCCTGGGCCATGCCCGGCGAGCCGCCGGTGGAGTCCGCCCTCCCGCCAGGCGGCCCGGCGCTTCCGGGCGCGGCGCCCCACGGCCCCGGGCCGCTGCCCGGCGGTCCGCCGCTTCCGGGGGCCGGGCCCCGGCGGCGGACGAACCCGTTCGCGATCGTGGCGCTGTTCTGCGGGCTGTTCGGGCTCGTGCTGTTCGCGATCGGGTTCGCCGTCGCCGCGTTCGTCCAGACCGGGCGCCGCGGCGAGCGGGGCAGGGGGCTCGCCGTGGTGGGCCTCGTCGCGGCCGCCGCCTGGGTCGCGGTCATCGCGGTCGTGGTCGTCGCGACGTCGCTGCTCACCGCGGACCGCGACGAGGCCGGGCACGTCACGGGCAAGGACAGGCTCCTGCCCGGGATGCTCCGCGTCGGCGACTGCTTCACCGGGCTGGAGGGCGTCTCCAGCAGGTCCCCCATCACGGCCCTGCCCTGCTCGCGGCCGCACGAGGGCGAGGCCGTCGCCGAGCTGCGGCTCCCCCGCGACCCGTGGCCCGGCGACGGGGAGGTCCTGGAGCGGGCGAGCGACGCGTGCGACTACAAGACCGCCCGGTTGAGGAAGAGCCGGTACGCCGAGCACCTGGAGGCGTATGCCATCCCGCCGAACAAGCCGGGCTGGGACGCCGGGGACCGCCGGACGCTCTGCATCCTGCGCTACATCGGCCCGGTGAAGCTCACCGTGCCGCTCGCCGAGACCATCGATCCGCACAAGAGGCTCTGGCGGGAGCTGCGCCGCGGCGACTGCCTCGCCGCCTGGTCGGAGGGTTCCATCGTCCAGAGCGTCCTGCCCTGCGACGAGGCGCACTGGTCGCAGGTGTACGCCGTCTACAAGCTGCCCTCCGGCCCGTACGCCGGGGAGAAGGCGCTCCAGCGGAAGGTCAAGGCGGGCTGCACCGCGCGCTGGTGGGACGGCTTCGACGTCCGCGAGCATCCGCAGCTGGTGCGCTTCGCGTACCCGGTCGCGAACGAGTGGGAGGCCGGGGTCCGCACCGCGGTCTGCCTCGGAGAGGCCGACAAGAAGCCCCTGAAGAAGTCGCTCCTGCGGCACTGACCGGTGGCCCCCGGCACCCGCCGGGGGCCACCGGCCGAGGTCAGACGACCGCGCCGGAGTCGTTCGCCGAGCGCCGCGCCGGACGCCGCGACGGCCCGCCCTTGCGCTGCGGCGGCGGCGCCTTCGCGTACCGCTCCAGGGCGACCGCGATCGGCGTCGCGGTGAACACGCTGGAGTACGTCCCGACGACGATGCCGATCAGCAGGGCGATCGCGAAGTCGCGCAGCGAGTCCCCGCCGAGGACGGCGAGCGCCGCGAGGATGAACAGCGCGCCCATCCCGGTGTTGATCGTCCGCGGGACGGTCTGCAGCACGCCCCGGTTCGCGATCGCCGCGAACCGTCCCTTCGGCTCGGCGCCCCACAGCTCCCGGACGCGGTCGAACACGACGACCGAGTCGTTCACCGAGTACCCGATGATCGTGAGGAGCGCGGCGAGGAAGACGCCGTCGATCGGTTTCCCGAGCCAGGCGAACACGCCGGTGACGATCGCGATGTCGTGGAACATGGCGAGGACCGAGCCGGTCGCGAACGTCCAGCGGAACCTGATCGTCAGGTAGGCGAGCTGGACGAGCAGCGCGACGCCTAGCGCGATGAGCGCTTTCTTGCGCAGCTCATCGCCGAGGCTCGGCCCGATCAGCTCGTCGCGCTGCTTGGCCGCCCCGCCGCCCTCCTTCGCCAGCGCGTCCTGGATGCGCTTCTCCTGCTCGTTGGTCAGGTCGGACGTCCGGACGGAGATGTCGTCCTTCCCGGACGTCTGGACGACGGCGCGCGGGAACCCGGCGTCGGACACGGCGGCGCGGGCGGCGTCGATGTCCACGTGGCGGCTGGTGGAGTACTCCACGAGCCGTCCGCCGGTGAACTCGACGCCGAAGTTCAGCCCGCGGCTGAAGATCCCGGTCACGGCGATGACGACGGCGAGCCCGGAGATCCCGAGCCAGAGGCGGCCGCGCTTCATCAGGTCGGGGCCGCTCTCCTCCAGCCACCGCCGGATCCGCCCCGCCCCGGCGAGGCCGCCCGCCCGGCCCCTGGTCAGCTTGGGGAAGCGCGCGGCGGCGGCGTCGGTGAGCACGCGGCTGAGCAGCATCGCGGACACGAGGGACGCCAGCACGCCGATCGTCAGCGTGACGCCGAACCCCTTCACCGGCCCGGACGCGAGGAAGAACAGCAGGCCGCCCGCCAGCAGCGTGGTGACGGCGCTGTCGGCGATCGCCGACCACGCCTTGTCGAACCCGACGGCGAGCGCCGCGCGCGCCCCGCGTCCCGGGGCCGCCGCCCGTTCCTCTCTCGCGCGTTCGAAGGCGAGGACGTTCGCGTCGATGGCCATGCCGATCGCGAGGACGAACCCGGCGAGTCCCGGCAGGGTGAGCGTCGCGCCGACGGCGACGAGCGCGGCGTAGGAGATCAGCGCGTACCCGGCGAGCGCGACGGTGGCGAGCAGGCCGACGATCCGGTAGACGGCCACGATGAACAGGCCGGTCAGGATGATGCCGATGACGGCGGCGCGGGCGCTGGCGTCGATCGCCTCGTCGCCGAGCGTCGGGCCGATCACCCGCTGCTCGATGACCTTCACCGGGACGGGCAGCGAGCCGCCCTCGATCAGCGCCGCGAGGTCCTTCGCCTCGTCCGCGCCGAAGCTCCCGGTGATCTGGGTGGAGCCGCCGGTGATCCCGACGCCGCACGGCACGCTCCCGGTGACCTGCGGGGACGAGATGACCTTGCCGTCCAGGACGATCGCGATGCGCCGCTCGTCACCGGCCGCGCACGCCGCCTTGGCCGTGAGCCTCTCCCAGGTCTTGCCGCCGCCGCCCTTGAAGTCGACGTTGACGGCCCAGCCGCCGATGTTCTGCGGGTCGTAGACGGCGCTCGCCGAGCCGACGCCCGCCCCGGTCAGCGCGGCGGGGCCGATGAGGATCTGCTGCCCGGACTCGTCCGGGATGAGCCGCTGCCCCTGCGCGGGCTTGCCCGTGTTGGGCAGCACGGGATGCGCGGTGAGCTGCGCGATCCTGCCGAGCGTCGCGGCGGCCTGGGCCGGGTCCTGGACGTCGGGCAGCTCGACGATCAGCCGCCGGTCGCCGGACCGGGTGATCGACGACTCGGCGACGCCGAGCGCGTCGACCCGCCGCTGGAGCACCTCCCGGGCGCGGTCGGTGGACTTGCGGTCGGCCTTCACGGTCGGCGAGTCCTGGGTTTCGAGGACGATCTGCGTCCCGCCGCGGAGGTCGAGGCCAAGGCGGGCGGGTTTGGACCAAGCGAAGTAGAACGATGTGGCGAGCACGGCGAACGCCAGTACCGCCCGCACCACGTTGGCGCGAGTCAAGGGAACCTCCACACGGGACTTCGGCGGCGCACCCCTGAACGGTGCGGCGCCGCTGACTAGGTCTCAGATCCGTGGGAGGGAGGGGGGTGCGCGGCCGCGCGGGGCGCCCGCCGGGCGGACGTCCGGCGAGCTGGGGACCGCGTCGGCCCGGGACACGCGCCCGGACGGCGGCCGGACGTCGACGCCCACCGCGGGCAGCGCCGCGTGGACGGAATGCGCGGCGAAGACGAGCTGCCCGGCCTGCGCCGCCTGGACGAGCCGCGCCGCTGGGACGGGCTGCGTCCCATGGACGAGCCGCCCCGCGTGCGCGGACGCGCGGTGGGAGGGCCGGTGCTTGGTAGAGGTCCGCGTCCGGGCCGGGGCCTGCTGCGCCGTCCCGGCCCGGACGGCGCTGACGAGCCCGGTGGAGGCGTTCCCGCCGTGGGTCGCGGCCCCGGCGGGACCGGCCACGACGCCGACGAGGCCCAGCGCCAGGATCAGCAGCCGGGCGAGGGCCGAGGCAGGACGACGCGGCTCGCGCATCCCCGCCCTCCCAGGTCCCTCGTCGTGCGGTGGCGCCGTCACCGGACGGCGGCGGACGGCTCCGTTTCCGGCCGGTCCGCTCCAGCCAACCTAGCCCAGGTTCCGCCCCGGCGGAGGCCGCCGCGCCCGCGCGCGAGCAGCGCCCCGTGCCGGCATCGGACGCGCGGACGGGCCGTCCCCGAGCGGGGACGGCCCGTCACGGCACGTCGGCGGGTCAGCAGCCGAGGAGCTGCGCGGCGAGGAACGCCTCGACCTGGGCGATCGAGATGCGCTCCTGCGTCATCGAGTCGCGCTCCCGGACGGTGACCGCGTCGTCCTCCAGCGTGTCGAAGTCGACGGTGACGCAGAACGGGGTGCCGATCTCGTCCTGGCGGCGGTAGCGGCGGCCGATCGCGCCCGCGTCGTCGAAGTCGACGTTCCAGCTCTTGCGGAGCTGCGCGGCGAGGTCGCGGGCCTTCGGCGACAGGTCGGCGTTGCGCGACAGCGGCAGCACCGCGACCTTGACCGGGGCGAGCCGCCGGTCGAGCCGCATGACGATGCGCTTCTCCATCTTGCCCTTGGCGTTCGGCGCCTCGTCCTCGGCGTAGGCGTCCATCATGAACGTGAGCGTGCAGCGGTCGACGCCCGCCGCGGGCTCGATCACGTACGGGACGAACCGCTCCCCCGCCTCCTGGTCGAAGAACGACAGGTCGGCGCCGGACGCCTTGGAGTGCGTCGACAGGTCGTAGTCGGTGCGGTTGGCGATGCCCTCCAGCTCGCCCCACTCGCCGCCGACGAAGTCGAACCTGTACTCCACGTCGACGGTGCGCTTGGAGTAGTGCGACAGCTTCTCGGCCGGGTGCTCGTAGAGCCGCAGGTTCTCCTTGCGGATGCCGAGGTCGACGTACCACTGCATGCGCTCGTCGATCCAGTACTGGTGCCATTCCTCGTCGGTGCCGGGCTTGACGAAGAACTCCATCTCCATCTGCTCGAACTCGCGGGTCCGGAAGATGAAGTTGCCGGGCGTGATCTCGTTGCGGAACGACTTGCCGATCTGGCCGATGCCGAACGGCACCTTGCGCCGCGCGGACTGCTCGACGTTCTTGTAGTTGATGAAGATGCCCTGCGCCGTCTCGGGACGCAGGTAGGCGAGGCCGGACTCGTCCTCGACGGGGCCGAGGTAGGTCTTCAGCAGCCCGTTGAACATCTTCGGCTCGGTGAACGAGCCCTTGACGCCGCAGTTCGGGCAGGAGATGTCGGCGAGGCCGTTCGCGGGCGGGCGGCCGTGCTTCTCCTCGTACGCCTCCTCCAGGTGGTCGGCCCGGAAGCGCTTGTGGCAGGACTGGCACTCGGTGAGCGGGTCGACGAACGCCTGGACGTGGCCGCTGGCCTCCCAGACCTCGCGCGCCAGGATGACGCACGAGTCGAGGCCGACGACGTCGTCGCGGCCCTGCACCATGGACTTCCACCACTGGCGCTTGACGTTGTTCTTCAGCTCGACGCCGAGCGGCCCGTAGTCCCAGGAGGCGCGGAGCCCGCCGTAGATCTCGCTCGACGGGTAGACCAGGCCCCGCCGCTTGGCGAGGTTGACGATCGTGTCCAGCACATCGGAACGGCGTGCCATGAGTATTCTCCATCCGGCTGGCGGTCGGCGGGACATTGAGTGCGCCCCGGTCCCGCGGCGGCGGCGGGCGGCGGCGAGTGCGATCCCAGTGATCCCCCGGCGCGGTCTTCCACCTGCGGCCGCGGGCATCCCCAGCTTAGAGCACGCGCGAGTCTGGTGGCCCCGCTAGTGGACGCGGCCGTCGACCATGTCGCTGTCGATGTTCAGGCTCACCCCGCCGTGCCTCTCCCGGTGGCCGCCCCGGTACTGCTTGACGCGGCGGTGCGGGCGCCACAGATCGCCCGGCATGAACGGGTCGCCGTACACGCTGGGGTTGCCGTCCCAGTTCGCGAACCAGACGGCGGCCGGGCGGCGGATCCCGGTCGCGCGGCTCACGTCCCGGATCGCCGACTTGACGCTGCCGTACAGGCACGGCACGTAGCCCTCGGCCCGCAGCCGCCGGACCCAGTTGTCCACGAAGCGGAGGACGGCCGCCCGGCAGGCGGGCCGCCCGTGCTTGTACGCCTCCATGTCGTAGTAGATCGGCGCGCCCTCGGGGATGCCGAGGTCCCGCGCCCTGCGGGCGGCGTCCACGGCGGCACTCCGCCCCTCGACGGCGGCGTTCCTCGCGGTGAAGCGCTGCGGACGGGTGCCGCACGGCGCCTGGAGCCCGACGTAGGTGGGGGTCACGCGGTAGCCCATCGAGCGGACCGCGCTCAGCCACGAGCTCGTGAGGTTGGGCTGCGCGCAACCGCGCGCCGCTCCGCCGATGTAGATGTTGGTGACCTTGAACGCCCGCCGCCACGCCTTCATGGCCGGGAGGGACGGGGCCGAGCACGTGTCGAAGCCCTTGCCCTTCGTCCAGGGGCGGTCGAGCGTCGGTGCGCTTCCGGCTCCGGGCGTGCGCTCGCGGCGGACGTCGGGCGGCGGCGCCGGGGACGGACCGGCGGGACGGTCGCTCCCCGTCACCCGGGTGCCGCGCAGGAGCCGCTGGAGCGCGGCGGGGTCCGTCCCGTACACGCCGGTGATCGTGACCCCGGCCTCGGGCAGGGCGAGCCGCGCCTCGTGGTCGACCGACCGCGCGAGCGTCAGCGTGGCGAGCTGGCGGGCGTGGACGACCGTGCCGGTCAGGCGGCCGTCCCCGGCGGCGCGGTCGGCGGGCTGGATGTGCACGGCCTCGGTCCGGCCGACGATCCGCGCCGGGCAGTCCGGCTGCGGCCCCGGCAGGCCGAGGTAGAGGGCGTGCCGGTCGTAGCGGACGCACCGGGCCGGGTCGCGGTCGAGGTCATGGACCTGCCAGCCGGCCGGAACGGGCACGCGCAGCCCCCGGTACCGGACGACACGCGGCGCGGCGGCCGTCCGCCCGGACGCGGAGCGGGCGTCGCTCAGCGCGGCGGCCCGGTCGGGCGCGGTCCGCGCGGCGGGCGCGCCGAGGACGGCGAGGACGAGAGGGACGGCCGCGGCCCCGCTGAGCAGCACGGCCCCGGACAGGAGGCCCCCGGACGGAACGGCATGGCGCATCACATCTCCCCCCGACGAGACGCGGGCCCCTCGGCGGGCGGCTTCCCCGGCGGGCCTCGGCATGATCGTGATGCGGCAGAGATGACCTTGGTCCGGGGCCGCGAAACCGGCCGGGGCGCTTCTTGCCCCGCCGTTTCCCCTAACCGGCGGAGGAGATGACCTCGTAGGCGCCCGGCTCGTCCACGGCCATGACCGCGAGCGGCATGAACCGCATCCGGACCTGGTGGTCGCCGAGGGCGCGGCGGTAGTGGCCCGCGCCGTCCCACTCGGTGACGAGGGCCCACAGGCCGGGGTCGTCGACGGTCCGGGCGAGCCGTCCGGCGCGGAAGCCGGGCGCGGCGGACAGCGCGGTCAGCACCGCGGTCATCCGCTCGGCGAAGCCGTCCGCGTCCTCGCCTGGCACCCGGTACCGGGTTATCGCGATCATCTGTCCATCCTGGCAGTACGTTTGGGCGTGTGGAGACGGGAGACGGGCGGCGGGGCGAGCGGGCCACCGGGCTGCGGGCGGCGGTCGAGCGGGTGAGCGCGACTCCGGTGGTGTTCCTGCACCGGTTGCCGCGATGGGTGCTGCTCGTCGCCGTGTTCGTCCTGCTGGTGGTGGGGATGGCCGGAACCGGCTGGGTGGCCGCGGCCGGGGTGCTGGTCCTCGCGGCGGCGCTGGCCTGGTTCGCCTACCTGAACTGGCCCGCGCTGGACGGCTCCGGGCGGGCGCTGCGGGCCGTCGCGCTGGTCGTCCTCGTGGGGTTCGCGCTGGGCCGCGGCCTCGGACGATTTTGACAATCATTTTCATTCTCGGACATAATCGGCGCGTGCCTCGCATTTCCGTCCAAAGCCGTGCCCGCGCGTCCCGCGCCGGAGCGGCGGCCCTGGCCCTCGCCGGGCTCGCCGCCGGGACGGCGGCGTGCGCCGACGCGGGCGCGGGCGTCCCGCCCGGCACGACCGTCGTGGTCGCCTCGTTCTACCCGGTCGCGTGGCTGGCGGAGCGGGTCGGCGGCGGCGACGTCGCCGTCCGGACGCTCACCGAGCCCGGCGCCGAGCCGCACGACCTGGAGCTGACCGCGCGCCAGGTCGCGAGCGTCGAGGACGCCGACCAGACCGTCTACGTGAAGGGCGTCCAGCCCGCCGTGGACGACGCCGTGAAGGGCCACGCGAAGGGCCGGTCGCTGGACGCCGCGAGCCTGGTGGAGACCCTTCCGCCGCCCGGCGAGACCGACGACGCGGAGGCGCACGACGGCGTCCGCCACGCGGAGTCGCCCTACGACCCGCACATCTGGCTCGACCCGAGCCGGATGGCGACCGTCGCGACCGCCCTCGGCGAGCGGCTCGCCGCCGCCGATCCCGCGCACGCGGCCGGGTACCGCCGGCGCGCCGGGGACACCGCCGCCGCGCTCGGCGCGCTCGACCGCGCGTTCCGGGACGGCCTGCGCACCTGCGCCCGCCGCGACGTCGTCACCGCGCACGCCGCGTTCGGCTACCTCGCCGACCGCTACGGGCTCCGCCAGCTCCCGGTCGCCGGGGTCGACCCGTCGAGCGAGCCGTCGCCCCGCCGGATGGCGGCGCTCACCCGCCGGGTCGCCGCCTCCGGCGCCACGACGATCTTCACCGAGACGCTGGTCAGCCCCAAGGTCGCGCGGTCGCTGGCGCGCGAGGCCGGGGTGCGGACGGCCGTCCTCGACCCGGCGGAGGGCGTCGCGGACGGCGCGGCCGCCGACTACCTCACGATCATGCAGGGCAATCTGCGGGCGCTGCGTCCCGCGCTGGAGTGCACATGAGCGACACCTCCCCCAGTCAGCCCCCCTTCGCGGTGACCGGCGGGCGCGTCCGGCGGGACGGCCGCGACGTGCTGTCCGGCGTCGACCTGCGGGTCGAGTCCGGCGACGTGCTCACCGTCGTCGGACCGAACGGGGCGGGCAAGTCGACGCTGGTCAAGGCGCTGCTCGGGCTCGTCCCGCTGGCGGCCGGCCGGGTCGAGGTCTACGGCGTGCCGCCCGCGCGGTTCCGCGGCTGGCGGCGGATCGGGTACGTCCCGCAGCGGCTGCCGATGGGCGGCGGGGTGCCCGCGACCGTCCGGGAGGTCGTGGCGTCCGGGCGGGTGGGCCGGACGTCCCGCTGGCTGCCGTCGCTGTTCGCCGACCGCGCCGCCGACCGCGCCGCGGTGGACCGCGCGCTGGAGACGGTCGGCCTCGCCGGGCGCGCCCGCGAGTCGGCGCACCTGCTGTCCGGCGGGCAGCAGCAGCGGGTGCTGATCGCCCGCGCGCTCGCCGGGGAGCCCGACGTCCTCGTGATGGACGAGCCGACGGCGGGCGTGGACGCGCACAGCCAGGCGGCGCTCGCGTCCGCCCTGCGCGGCCTCGCCGGCGCCGGAAAGACGATCGTGCTCGTCACGCACGAGTTCGGCCCGATGGAGCCGCTGATCACGCGCACGGTCGAGCTGCGGGACGGCCGCGTCGTCCGCGACGACCGCGTGCGGCGGACGGCGGGGAGCGCGGCGTGACCACGATGCTCCACTACGAGTTCATGCGGATCGCGCTGGTCATGGCGGTGCTGATCGGGCTGACCGCGCCCGCCGTGGGGACGTTCATCGTCCAGCGCAGGCTGTCGCTGCTCGGCGACGGCATCGGCCACATCGCGCTGACGGGGATCGGGCTCGGGCTGCTCACCGGCACGTCCCCGGTGCTCGGCGCGCTGGTCGTGTCGGTGCTCGGCGCGGTCGCGATCGAGGTGCTGCGCGCCCGCAGCCGCAGCGGCGCGGACGTCGTCCTCGCCCTGCTGTTCTACGGCGGGCTCGCCGGCGGCGTGATCCTCACCGGTGCGAACGGCGGCGGCGGGACGAGCCTCCAGTCCTACCTGTTCGGCTCGATCACCAGCGTGACCATGACCGACCTGTACGTCGTCGCGGGGCTCGCGGCGGCCGTCCTCGGGATCGTCGCGGTGTTCGGCCGCGAGCTGTTCCTGCTCTGCCAGGACGAGGAGGTCGCGCGGGCGGCGGGCCTGCCCGTCCGGTTCCTCGGCGTGCTGATCGCCGCGACCGCCGCGGTGACCGTCGTGATCTCGATGCGGGCGATCGGGCTGCTGCTGGTCAGCGCGCTGATGATCGTCCCGGTGGCGGCGGCGCAGCAGGTGGCGCGCGGGTTCCGCGGCACGATGCTGGCCGCGATGGGCCTCGGCGTGCTGTCCGCCGTCTCCGGTCTGGCGGGCTCCTTCAAGTACGATTTGCCTCCGGGCCCCACGATCGTCCTGCTGGCGCTTGCGCTGTTCGTCGCCGCGGTCGCCGGGGGCTCGGTGGCGCGTCGCAGGCGCGCGCGGGCCGGTACGGCCGGGGACGGCGTCCCCGCCGCCGGACCCGGCGCGCAGACGCGGGTGGACGCCGAGGCGGAGGTACTTGGAGGATGACGACGGCCCGCCGGGACGCGGTGCGGCAGGTGCTCACGGGCTGCGAGGGGTTCCGCAGCGCCCAGGACATCTACGCCGACCTGCGCGCGGACGGCTCCAAGATCGGCCTCACCACCGTGTACCGGGCGCTCCAGGCGCTCAGCGACGCGGGCGAGGTCGACGTGCTGCGCACCGACGACGGCGAGGCCGTCTACCGTGCCTGCCGCACCGAGGAGCACCACCACCACCTCGTCTGCCGCGGCTGCGGCAGGACGGTCGAGGTCGAGGGCCCGGCCGTGGAGCGCTGGGCGGACGCGATCGCCCGCGAGCACGGCTTCAGCGAGATCACCCACACCGTCGAGGTGTTCGGGACCTGCGGCGACTGCGCCGCGAAGCCCCGCTGAGCGGCCGCCCCGCGACATCGCGACGGGGTCGTGTTGACCTTCCGCGACCGGCGGATGACACGCCGTCCCCGCCGGCAAGGCTCGTAGTTGACACGCTCTGTACGCCATCCTTGGCAATTTGCTACATCTACGTGTGAGTACGCCTATGTCATAAATGTCGTGTCGCCACGGCAGGCCCGACGGCGGGCTCTCCGGGGGTGCGTGGCGCCCGCACGAGAGGGCGTTCATGACAAGACGGGCGTTCACCGGCCGACGAACCGTGCTCCTCACCTCGGCGACCCTGCTCGCGACCGGCGCCCTCGCGGCTCCTGCGGCCGCGCGCCGGGCGCCGTCCCCGCCCGACCCCGCGAAGGCGGCGGCGCGCGCGCTCGGCGCCGTCGCCGCGCGCGGCGCGGAGCTGCGCGGCGGGGACGGGCAGGCGTTCAAGGTCGTCCGGGTCCTGCTGGACCGGGACGGCGCGTCCCACACCCGCATGACGCGGACCTACGACGGCCTGCCGGTCCTCGGCGGGGACGTCGTCGTCCACCAGTCGGCGTCCGGCGGATGGCGCGGCAGCAGCGGCACGCTCGCCGCCGCCCCGGCCGATTCCACCCCGGAGGTCTCCGCGAAGGCCGCCGCGAAGAAGGCCGCCACCGAGCGGCGGAGGGCGCAGGGCTCGCCCGAGCTGGTCGTCGAGGCCCGCACCGCCGACCACCGGCCCCGGCTCGCCTGGCGCGTCCAGACCACCGGCAGGCGGGCCGACGGCACGCCGAGCCGCGTCCTCACCTCCGTGGACGCCGCCACCGGCAAGGTCCTGCTCAGCGAGGAGACGATCCGCACCGAGGCCGGGGACGGCAAGTCGCTCTACACCGGGACCGTCCCGCTGGAGACGACGAAGTCCGGGAGCGTCTACCAGCTCAAGGACCCGACCCGTGGCAACACCTACACCGGCGACGCCGGAGGCCAGACCGACCTCTGCATCCTCGTCTGGTGCGTCCGGCGCGCCCCCGCGACGATCTTCACCGACGCCGACAACCACTGGGGCAGCGGGACGACCGCCGACCGCGCCACCGTCGCCGTCGACGCCCAGTTCGGCACGAGCGTGACGTGGGACTTCTACAAGACCGTCTTCGGCCGCACCGGCATCCGCGGCGACGCCAAGGGGTCGTACAACCGCGTCCACTACGGCGACAAGTACGCCAACGCCTTCTGGGACGACTCCTGCTTCTGCATGACCTACGGCGACGGCGACGGCACGCAGCTCGGCCCCCTCACGTCCCTGGACGTCGCCGCGCACGAGATGAGCCACGGCGTCACCAGCGCCACCGCGAACCTCACCTACAGCGGCGAGTCCGGCGGGCTGAACGAGGCGACGTCCGACATCATGGCCGCCGCCGTCGAGTTCTACGCGAACAACCCGGCCGACGTCGGCGACTACCTCGTCGGCGAGGAGGTCGTCCTGCCCGGCTTCGGCAAGCCCGCGCTGCGCTTCATGGACAGGCCCAGCAAGGACGGCAGCTCGCCCGACTCCTGGTCGACCGGCACGAAGAACCTCGACGTGCACTACTCGTCGGGCGTCGCGAACCACTTCTTCTACCTGCTGTCCGAGGGCAGCGGCGCGAAGACGGTCAACGGGGTGTCCTACGACAGCCCGACGTCCAACGGCTCGGCGGTCGCCGGGATCGGGCGGGACGCCGCCACGAGGATCTGGTACCGGGCGCTGACCACGTACATGACGTCCTCGACCGACTACAAGGCCGCGCGCACCGCGACCCTCAACGCGGCCAGGGACCTGTACGGCGCGGGCAGCCCGCAGTACAACGCCGTCGGCGCCGCCTGGTCCGCGGTGAACGTCGCCTAGAGACCCCGCCTAGGAAGCCCGCCTAGGGACCCCGCCTGGGAACCCCGCCTGGGGAACCCGTCCCGGGGGCCGGGACGCCCCGCGCCCGGCCTCCCGGGCGCGGGGCGCCGTATGGGGCGGTTCGGTGAATCGGCGCGGAGGCCATGCGACAGAATCGGGGCATGGCAACGACACGTACCGCAAACGCGCACTGGGAAGGTTCACTCCTCGAAGGCCAGGGCAAGGTCTCGCTCGACTCGTCGAAGCTCGGCACCTACGAGGTGACCTGGGCATCGCGGTCCGCGGAGCCGGCCGGCCGGACGAGCCCCGAGGAGCTCATCGCAGCCGCGCACTCCACCTGCTACTCGATGGCGCTCTCGCACGGGCTCGCCGGTGCCGGCACGCCCCCGGAGAAGGTCGACACCAAGGCCGAGGTCACCTTCCAGCCGGGCGAGGGCATCACCGGCATCCACCTGACCGTCCGCGCGAGCGTGCCCGGCCTGTCCGCCGCCGACTTCGAGAAGGCCGCCCAGGACGCCAAGGCCAACTGCCCCGTGAGCAAGGCCCTCACGGGCACGACGATCACTCTGGACGCCGCCCTGGTCTAGTCGGGGTCAGCCGGTGGCGGCGGCGGGTTCCGTGCTGTTGGGGATCGCGCCGCCGTACCGGCGGTCCCGCGACGCGTACAGCTCGCAGGCGTGCCACAGGTGGCGCCGGTCGAAGTCGGGCCACAGGGTGTCGAGGAAGACCATCTCCGCGTACGCCGACTGCCAGAGCAGGAAGTTGGACGTGCGCTGCTCCCCCGACGAGCGCAGGAACAGGTCGACGTCCGGGATGCCGGGCTCGTCGAGGTAGCGGGCGAACACCCGCTCGTTGATCTTGTCGGGGTTGAGCCGGCCGTCCCGGACGTCCCGGGCGATCGCGGCGGCCGCGTCCGCGATCTCCGCGCGGCCCCCGTAGTTCACGCAGAACTGCAGCGTGAGGACGTCGTTGTCGCGCGTCATCTCCTCGGCCGTCTCCAGCTCCTTGATCACGCTGCGCCACAGCCGGGGGCGGCGCCCCGCCCAGCGGACCCGGACGCCCATCGAGTGGAGCTGGTCGCGGCGGCGGCGGATCACGTCCCGGTTGAAGCCCATGAGGAAGCGGACCTCGTCCGGGGAGCGCTTCCAGTTCTCGGTGGAGAAGGCGTAGGCCGACAGGTACGGGACGCCGAGCTCGATCGCCCCCATGATCACGTCGAAGAGGGAGTCCTCGCCGCGCTTGTGCCCCTCGGTGCGGGGCAGCCCGCGCTCCTTGGCCCAGCGGCCGTTGCCGTCCATGACGATGGCGACGTGCCTCGGGACGAGCCCCGCGGGGATCGGGGGCGGGGTGGCGCCGTCCCGGTGCGGCTCCGGGGGCGAAACGGCCCTTCTCAAACTCTCTCCTCGGTGGTGTCGGCGGACCCGGCGTCATGGCCGGGCCCGGGCTCGCGCTCGACGTGGCGCAGCGAGCGGATCCCGTGCTCCAGGTGCCATTGCAGGTAGGCGGCGACGAGGCCGCTGGCCTCCGCCCGGTGCCGCTGCTCGCTGCCGTCGGCGTACTCCCAGTCGCCGCGCAGCAGGGCCAGCATCAGCGCGAACGTCGGCGGCGCCGGGGTCGCGGCGCCCGGCTGGCGGCAGTTCGCGCAGACCGCGCCGCCCGCCGCGACGGCGAACCCGCGCAGCCCGCCGCGGACGCCGCAGCGGCAGCACTCGTCCAGCGCGGGCGCCCACCCGGCGACCGACAGCGAGCGCAGCAGGAACGCGTCCAGGACGAGCCGCGGCTCGTGGCCGCGCTCGGCGAGCGTCCGCAACCCGCCGACGAGCAGCAGGAACTGCCGCAGCGCGGGCTCGCCCTCCTCGCTCGTCAGCTTCTCCGCGGTCTCCAGCATCGCCGTCCCCGCCGTGTAGCGGGGATAGTCGGCGACGATGGCCTCCCCGTACGGCCGCAGCGTCTCGGCCTGGGTGATCAGGTCGAGCGAGCGCCGCTCGTACAGCTGCAGGTCGACGTGGGTGAACGGCTCCAGCCGCGCCCCGAACCGCGACCTGGTCTTGCGCACCCCCTTCGCCGCGGCGCGGATCCGGCCGGTGCGCCGGGTCAGGACCGTCACGATGCGGTCGGCCTCGCCCAGCTTCTGGGTGCGCAGGACGATGCCTTCGTCGCGGTAGAGGGTCACCCGTTCATTCTGACGCACGGCGTCCCATGCCCCGGCGTCCCACCAGGCATCTCCCCATGTTCTTCACATGTCCCCCGGACGGCTCCTCCCCGTCGGTTGACAATTACGTACCGTGACCGGATTCGGCCGTAGCGTCATCCCGAAAGTTGTGGCCCGAGCCCGGACGGGCTGGCAGCGTTGTGGCATGAGATGCCACATCGTGCCGCCGCACATGCTGGAACGCATCGCCCGAGACGCCGACGACCCGGCCCTGCGCAGCCGCGCCCGCCGGACGCTGGCCCTCACGTCCGCCTACGCCGCCGAACGCCGGACGGCCCCGGCCGAGGCCCCCTCCCCCTCCGAGGACTTCGTCCCGAACCGCACGATCCACGACGCCCAGCACCGCGAGGACCTGCCCGGCCGGTCCGTCCGCGCCGAGGGCGCGCCCGCCACCGGCGACAAGGTCGTCGACCAGGCCTACGACTGGCTCGGCGCGACGTTCGACTTCTACGAGGCCGCGTACCGGCGCAACTCGATCGACGGCGCCGGGCTGGCCATGGTGTCGACCGTCCACTACGGCGACGACTACGACAACGCCTTCTGGAACGGCGAGCAGATGGTGTACGGGGACGGCGACGGCGTCCTGTTCACCGAGTTCACCGGGCCGCTCGACGTCACCGGCCACGAGCTCACCCACGGCGTCACGCAGTACACCGCGAACCTGGAGTACTACGGCCAGTCCGGGGCGCTCAACGAGTCGGTGTCCGACGTGTTCGGCTCGCTCATCAAGCAGTGGCATCTCAACCAGACCGCCGACCAGGCCGACTGGCTCATCGGGCAGGGGCTGCTCGCGCCCGGCGTCCACGGCGTCGCGCTCCGCTCCATGAAGGAGCCCGGCACCGCCTACGACGACCCGCGCCTCGGCAAGGACCCGCAGCCCGGGCACATGGACCACTACGTCAGGACCCACCGCGACAACGGCGGCGTCCACATCAACTCGGGCATCCCGAACCGCGCCTTCCACCTCGCCGCGACCGCCATCGGCGGGAAAGCATGGGAAAAGGCCGGACGAGTCTGGTACGAAACGCTCACCGGCGGGACACTGGCCACGGACGTCGACTTCGCCGGGTTCGCGGCGGAGACCGTCCGCACGGCCACTCGTCTGTACGGCGCCGACGCCGACGAGACGAAGGCGGTGAACCGGGCCTGGACGGGGGTAGGCGTCCCCACGGAGGCGAACGGATAGCGCAGTGAGAGTGACAGTCGTCCGGAGCGGGGGGTTCGCCGGGATCGAACGGCGCGCCGAGTCCGACAGCGCCAGCGATCCCATGCTGACGCGGCTCGTCGGGCGCGTCGACCTGAAATCCATCCCCCCGCCCGGCCGAATCCCCGACCAGTTCCTCTACGAGATCGACATCGACGGCGACCGCGCGACCGTCGGGGAGGCCCAGCTCAACGGCCCCCTCCGGGAACTGGTCCACCACGTGCTCGGTGGCGTGTAGGAGCCGGCGGCTCGGGGGGCGTCCCGCGCCCCCCGAAGCCCGTCCCCGTCCCCGTCCCTGTGCCTGTCCGGGTCACCGCTCGCTGTCGCGGGCCACCCGGTTCACGGCCGACAGGATCGCCTTCAGCGACGCGGTGACGATGTTGCCGTCGATGCCGACGCCCCAGACCGTCGCGCCGCCGCCCTCCGCCGTCTGGATCTCGCACTCGACGTAGGCGGCGGCCCGGGCGTCGCCGCCCGCGCTCATCGCGTGCTCGGCGTAGTCCAGGACGCGGACGTCGATCCCGACCGTGGCGAGCGCGTCCTCGAAGGCCGAGACGGGGCCGTTGCCGACGCCCTCGATCTCGCGGATCTCGCCGTCCAGCCGGATGTCGCAGCTCAGCGCGTCCTTCTCGTCCACCCGGGACGTGGCGCGGTGCGCCAGCAGGCCCGCGCGCGGCCCGCCGGTGAGGAACTCGCGCTGGAAGATCTCCCACATGAGCTCGGCGGTGACCTCGCCGCCCTCGCTGTCGGTGTGCCGCTGCACGACCCGCGAGAACTCGATCTGCAGCCGGCGCGGCAGCTCCAGCGAGTGCTCGGTCTTCATGACATAGGCGACGCCGCCCTTGCCGGACTGGCTGTTCACCCTGATCACGGCCTCGTACGTCCGGCCGACGTCGTGCGGGTCGATCGGCAGGTACGGGACCTCCCAGCGGTGCTCCTCCACCGGGACCCCGGCGGCGTCGGCGTCGCGCCGCAGGTGGTCGAAGCCCTTGTTGATGGCGTCCTGGTGGGAGCCGGAGAACGCGGTGTACACCAGGTCGCCGCCGTAGGGGTGCCGTTCGTGGACGGGCAGCTGGTTGCAGTACTCGACGGTGCGCCGGACCTCGTCGATGTCGGAGAAGTCGATCTGCGGGTCGACGCCCTGCGTGAACAGGTTCAGGCCCAGCGTGACCAGGCACACGTTGCCGGTGCGCTCGCCGTTGCCGAACAGGCAGCCCTCGATGCGGTCGGCGCCCGCCATGTAGCCGAGCTCGGCGGCGGCGACGGCGGTGCCCCGGTCGTTGTGCGGGTGCAGGGACAGGACGACCGAGTCGCGGCGGGCGAGGTTGCGGCTCATCCACTCGATCTGGTCGGCGTACACGTTCGGCGTGGCCATCTCGACCGTCGCCGGCAGGTTGACGATGACCTTCTTCTCGGGCGTCGGCTTCCACACGTCGGTGACGGCGTTGCAGACCTCGACCGCGTACTCCAGCTCCGTGCCGGTGAACGACTCGGGCGAGTACTGGAAGAAGATCTCGGTGTCGCCCATGTCCTCGGCGAGCTTGGCGCACAGCTTAGCGCCCTCGACCGCGATCGCGGTGATGCCGTCGCGGTCCTGCTCGAACACCACGCGGCGCTGGAGCGTGCTCGTCGAGTTGTACAGGTGGACGATGGCCTGCTTCGCGCCGCGCACCGCCTCGAAGGTCCGCTCGATCAGCTCGGGACGGGCCTGTGTCAGCACCTGGATCACGACGTCGTCCGGGACCCGGCCCTCGTCGATGATCTGCCGGACGAAGTCGAAGTCGGTCTGGCTCGCCGCCGGGAAGCCGACCTCGATCTCCTTGTAGCCCATGCGTACCAGCAGCTCGAACATGCGGAGCTTGCGGCCGGCGTCCATGGGGTCGATCAGGGCCTGGTTGCCGTCCCGCAGGTCGACCGCGCACCAGCGCGGCGCCTCGGCGATCACGGCGTCCGGCCAGGTGCGGTCGGTCAGCTTGATCGGGGCGAACGGCCGGTAGCGCTGGAAGGGCATGCCGGAGGACTGCTGTTGCGGATACATGCGATGGGATCTCTCTGCTCGAACCTCGCGGCCGGACGTCACGCCGAAGCCCCGCAGCGAGGGAGCCGACCCGTTACAGGCCCCCGCTGCGGCCGCTAAGGAGGAGCAGCTCACGCGTCACGCCCGCCAAGTTAACAGATGGAATCCGGGTTCCGGAAACCGGCGTCCGGATGCTGAGACGCCGGTGTGTCAAGGCACGAGCACGGACAGGCAGGTCACGCAGCCGTCGAGCGCCTCGAACTCGCTGATGTCCACGCTGGTGACGCGCAGGCCGTCCGCCGCGAGGCTCGCCGCCGTGCGCGGCGCGGACGCCGCCATCAGGACGTGGTCGGGCCCGAGCACCACCACGTGCGCTCCCGCCGGCTCCCGGACGACCCGCATGCACGGCAGCACCGAGGTGTCGACGTGCTCGGGCAGGCCGATCAGCCCGCCGTCCGGCAGCGCGGTCATCGCCGACTTGAGGTGCAGGCAGCCGCGCACGTCCACCGGGACGACCCGCCGCCCGCCGAGCAGCCGGGCGAGCTGGCAAATGCCCTCCTCGTTCGTCCGGTCGCCGCGCCCCACGTAGACGGTGTCGCCGACGGCGAGGACGTCGCCGCCGTCCAGGGTGCCGGGCGCCTCGATCCGCTCGATCCGCAGGCCGAGGTCGCGCGCGGCCCGCTCCGCGCCGGGCAGCTCGCCGCGCCGGACCTCCGCCCCGGACCGGCCGAGGACGGCGAGGTCGCCGCAGACGATCAGCGCGTCCTCGATGAACACGGCGTCGGGCTGGTCGTCGGCGGCGGCGACGGAGCTGACCCGCCAGCCCGCCGACCGCAGCGCGGCGGTGTAGGCGGCGTGCTGGCGCGCGGCGAGCGCGACGTCCACCGGACGCCGGTCGGCGTGTGTGACGAGGCCCTCCGCGAGGCGCGGTCCGGGCGCGCGGACGAGGGCGCGCCCCATGCCGGGCGTCGGCTCAGCGGACCTGGTGCTGGGAGCGGTCCACATCTAGCGCGCAGCTCCCTCGGTGGTCACGATCACGCCGAGCGCGTAGGCGGGCGACATGCCGAGCAGGTCCGCGATGCCGTGCAGCTCGCGCCGCTGCGCCTCGCCGAGCGGCCCGCCGGCCAGCCCGATCCGGACGACCTGCGCGAGGAACCACTCCTTGGCCTCCACGGCGAGCTGGGCCCCGGCGCCGACGACCTCGCGCTCCAGGAACGTGCGGCGCAGCGCGAGGTCGGCGTCGATCGCCTCGCCGTCGTACTCGGGCTCGCCGTAGCCGGTCACGGTCTCGACGGCGCGGGCGCGGGCCGCCGCGTTCCCGGGGTCGCCCGCGCGGAGCACCAGCGCGGCCGCGGCCCGCATGCCCGCCGCGAGGGTCTCCGCCATCCGCTGCGCGGTCGGCGTCCGCAGGGCCGAGACGGGGAAGCGGGCCCGGCACGTCCGGCACTCCACGGACTGGCCGAGCCGCCACAGCGGCACCAGCGGGACGAAGAACACCGAGAGCCAGCGCCGCCCGGCGCGCCTCCGGTAGGCGCGGTCGCCCCCGCACTGCGGGCAGTGGAACGTCCCCTCGCTGACCGTACGGAACACCGCCGTCAGGCCGAAAACGAGCAACACCGGCGCTCTCCTCCCATAACGGACTCCTTACAAACTACCGATCGGCGGGCCCCGACGTGGCCGTCCCGGACAACGGCATCCCTGCGTTTACGCTGGGTTCATGACCGGTGACCTGGGTTCCGAGGCGGGCCGCGCGCGGTCGCGCCCGTCCTTCCTGCCGCCCGTCGACGGCTATCCGCCGCCCTTGGCGGAGGCGCAGGCAGAGCCCGCTCCGGCGGCGGAGCGGCCCGCGCGCTACGGCGGCGCCGCCTGGACGCTCGCGCTGATCGCCGCCGCCGCGGCCCTGGTGGTGTCGGCGTTCCTGCCGTGGGCGCACGCGTCGATCGTCGTCGAGCTGTTCGGGCAGCCGGTCGGCCGCGACATCGGCAGCGTCGCCGGGATCGACGCCGACGACCTCGTGCTCGCCGTCCCGGTGCTGGCGGTGATCGCGATCGCGCTCGCGTTCGGCGACCTGCTCGGCCGGGACCCCCGGATCGGCGGCCTCGCCGCCATCCCCGGGACGCTCGCCCTGCTGATGTGCGGGGTGTTCGTGCTGCGGCTCGGCGACGTCCGCGACAACCTGCCGCAGAGCGGGCTGGACGTCGGGTACCAGATCACCGTCCGCTACGGCTGGTACACGGCGGTGATCACGTCGCTGCTGGTGGTGGGGTTCAGCCTGGCCCGCCCGATCGGCGAGCGGGTGTCGAAGCCGCGGCGGCGGTCGGGTGCGGAGCAGTACCCGCAGTACGACCAGTACCCGCAGTATGACGAGAACCAGCAGTACTACACGGACCCGCGGTATCAGGCCGACCCCTCCGCGGTCTGGCCCCAGGAGGACCAGGCGTGGGGCCGCCACGAGGAGCCTGACGCCCACGGCGAACCGGAGGCGCGGGAAACGCCGGACGCCCCCGAGGAGCCGAAGAAGGATCAGTCGTAGAAGCCGAGGCGGCGGAGCTGCTTCGGGTCGCGCTGCCAGTCCTTCAGGACGCTGACCCGCAGGTCGAGGAACACCTTCGTGCCGAGCAGCGCCTCGATCTGGCGGCGCGCCGCCGCGCCGACCTCGCGGAGCCGGGCGCCCTTGTGCCCGATGATGATGCCCTTCTGGCTGGAGCGCTCGACGAACAGGTGCGCGTAGACGTCGACGAGGTCGGCGCGCCCCTCGCGGGCGTTCATCTCGTCGACGACGACGGCGATCGAGTGGGGCAGCTCGTCCCGGACGCCCTCCAGCGCCGCCTCCCTGATCAGCTCCGCGACGAGGACCTGCTCGGGCTCGTCGGTGAGGTCGCCCTCCGGGTAGAGGGGCATGCCGTCCGGGAGGTGGGAGATCAGCAGGTCGCCGACCAGGTCGACCTGGAAGCCGCGCTCCGCCGAGCACGGCACGATGTCGGCGAACTCGCCGAGCCCGCCGACCGCGGCGAGCCGCTCGGCCACCTGGTCGGGCGAGGCGAGGTCGGTCTTGGTCACGATCGCGACGACCGGGGTCTTCTTCACGCCCGCGAGCTCGCGGGCGATGTACTTGTCGCCGGGGCCGACGGGCTGGTCGGCGGGGACGCAGAAGCCGATCACGTCCACCTCGGTCAGCGTGGACCGGACGAGGCTGTCGAGCCGCTCCCCGAGCAGGGTCCGCGGCTTGTGCAGGCCGGGGGTGTCGACGACGACGAGCTGCGCGTCCGGCCGGTGGACGATCCCGCGGATCGCCCGGCGGGTCGTCTGCGGACGGCTGCTGGTGATCGCGACCTTGGTGCCGACCAGGGCGTTCATCAGCGTCGACTTGCCGACGTTGGGCCGTCCGATGAAGCAGGCGAACCCCGCCCGGAACCCCTCGGGCGTCCCGTCTCCCAGTCTCGTCACCTTCCAATTGTCGCCCACCCGGACCAGGGCTTCCGCCATTCCGTCAGGCGGCTCCGGTCAGGCGGCGGGGACGCCGAGGCGGGCGAGGGCGGCCGCGGCGTCCTCGGCCCAGTAGGGCGAGCCCAGCCGGTCGGCGGCCTCGGCGGCCTCCCGGTAGTGCCCGGTCGCGACTTCGGCCGGCCGTTCCAGGAACAGCGCGAGATCGCCGAGGACCCGGCCGACCGGGCCGAACGTGGCGACGGCGGTGGCCCCGCCCGTGAAGTGCCCGGCGTACGGGAGCAGCTCGGCGTACGCCTCCTCGGCCAGCGCGCGGTCGCCGAGGGCGATGGCGCGCAGCGCCCGCACCGGCATGGTCAGGTCGAAGAAGTAGTCGCGCCGGACGGGCCCCGCCTCGGCGACGACGCTCCGGGCCTCGCAGACACGCCCGGCGGCGGCGAGCGCGAGGGCGTGGATGTCGGCGGTGGCGTCGGCGTGCTCCCACTGGCGGTGCAGCCAGGCGGTGCCGTCCACCATCTCCCCGACCCGGCCCTGGACGAGCCGCAGGGCGAACGTCCCGAGGAACGCCATGCCCTGCTCGCTGGCCCAGATCCTGGTCCGGCCGATCGTGTCGTTGACCTGCGCGTAGGCGCGTTCGGCCTCGTCGGGCGGGGCGCCGAAGGCGCGCATGAGCCCGCCCTCCCAGACGGCGATCTTCGCCAGCAGCGGCAGGCCGTACTGCTCGGCGAGCCGGTGCCCCTCGTCCAGGTGGCGGCGCACGGCGTCCCGGTCGAGCGCGGCGACGGCCGCGTGCTGGAGCTGCAGGTGCGCGAGGACGAGGTAGGACCCGAGGTCGTGCTCGGTGGCGAGCTCCAGGAGCTCGGTGGCGAACCGGCGGCGCTCGGCGAGGCCGTCCGCGGACCGGTAGGCGTTGATGTAGGCGCCGTTGAGCGCGACGGCGACCAGCTCGGGGACGCCGAGGTCGCGGGCCGTGCGGAGCGCCTCCGCGGACGCGGTGACGCCCCGGTCGCGCTGCTCGCCCTCCAGCTCGATCGCGAGCGTGGTCAGCAGCCGGACGCGCAGCTCGCGCTCGTCCGCCGGGAGCCGGTCGAGCGCCTCCTCGGCGGCGTCGACGACGTCGCGGTCGAGGGTGCCGTACTCGCGGCTCGTCCACAGCGTCGGGACGTCGAAGCTCACGATGACGCGGGCGAGCAGGCGGACGTCGCCGAACGCGCGGGCGTCGGCGATGGCGGCGGCCCGCCGCTCCCGCGCCTGGACGACGTTCCCGGCGAGCGCGGTCGCGCGGATCGCGGACACCTCCGCCGCCAGCCGCTCACCGGTCGCGTCCGGCCCCTGGGCGCGGAGCGTGTCGACGACGCGGGTCCAGAGCGCGGCGGCGGCGCCGTGCGCGAACCGGGCCTCGGCCGCGGCGGCGGCGCGCCGCGCGTACTGGACGGCCTTCGCCGGGTCCGCGCCCGACTCCAGGTAGTGGTGGGCGATCGCGGCGGCCTCGCCGGGGCCGTGCCGTTCCAGCGCGGCGGCGACGCGGCCGTGCAGCCGGGTGCGGCGGGCCCGGGAGATCCCGTCGTAGAGGGTGTCGCGGACGAGCGCGTGCGCGAACCGCATCCGGCCCGGCTCCGGCTCGGTGACGAGGCCGCCCGCGAGGCCCGCCTCGACGGCGTCGAGCACGGCGTCCTCGTCCCCGGCGAGGTCGGCGAGGACGCGCAGGTCGGCGTCCCGGCCGACGACGGCGGCGTCGCGCAGCACGGACCGCACGGACGGCGGCAGCCGCCCGATCCGGCGGCGCAGCACGTCCCCGACTCCGGCGGGCACCCGGCGGACGGCGGCGGGCAGCCCCTCCGCGTCGAGCAGCCGGGCCGTCTCGCGGGTGAAGAACGGGTTCCCGCCGGTCCGCTCGGCGATCGCGGACAGCTCGGCGTCGTCCAGGCCGGTCGCGCAGGTCTCCCGGACCAGCGCGGCGACCTCGGGCGCGGACAGGCCGCGCAGGTCGATGCGCGCGGGCTCGTGCCGGGCGAGGGCGGCGAGCGCGGCGGCGAGGCCGTCGCCGACCTCCGTCTGCCGGAACGTCGTCACGAGGAGGACGGGACGGTCCCGCAGCCGTCCCGCGAGCCGGGCGAGCAGCGCGAGCGTCTCCTCGTCGGCCCAGTGCAGGTCGTCCAGGACGAGCAGGAGCGGCGCGCCGTCCGCGAGCCCGGCGAGGTAGTCGCCCACGGCGAGGTGGAGGCGGAACCGGCCGGTGCTGACGTCGGCCTCCGGGCCGGCGGCGGCCCGGACCGCGTCGTCCAGGAGGGGGGCGAGGCGTCCGGCGAGGTCGGCGGGCGGCGGCGCGGCGGCGGCCAGCTCGCGCAGCAGCTCGGCCCACGGCCAGGCGGCGGGCGCGCCGCCGGTCTCGGGGGCGCGGCCCCAGGCGCACGTCCAGCCGCGTCCGGCGAGGGTCCGCGCGAACCGCTCGGCGAGCGCGGTCTTGCCCATGCCCGCGTCGCCGCCGACGAGGACGAGCCCGCCGCGCCCGGCGGCGGCGTCGCGGGCGGCGGCGTCCAGGCGGGCGAGTTCGGCGGCGCGTCCGACGAAGGCGGGGCCGGGCTCGGGTTCGTCCGCGGGCTCCGGCACGGCCCGCAGCACGGGACGCGGCACGACGGGTTCGGCCAGCGCGGGCGCCTGCGCCAGGATGTCGGCCTCCAGGCGGCGCAGCGCGGGCCCGGGGTCGACGCCGAGCTCCTCGGTCAGCGCCGCGCGGGCGCGGCGGAGCGCGGCGAGCGCGTCGCCCTGGCGTCCGGCGCGGTAGAGGGCGAGGGCGAGCAGCCGCCACGCCTCCTCGCGCAGCGGGTGCGCGGCGGCGTGCGCCTCCAGGTCGGGCACGGCCTCGGCGGCGGACGCGAGCCGCAGCATCGCCTCCGCGCGGCGCTCCACGGCGAGGCGGCGGCGCTCGTCCAGCCGGGCCGCCTCGTTCGCCGCCCAGGGCAGCGCGGCGAACTCGGCGTAGGCGGGGCCGCGCCAGGCGGCGAGCGCGGCCTCGGCGCGGCGGCGGGCCGCCGCCGGGTCGGCCTCCAGCAGGTCGGCGGCCTCGCCGACCAGCGCGTCGAACCGCCAGGCGTCGACGTTCGCGTCGGGGAGGCGGAGCGCGTAGCCGGGCGGCTCGGTGACGAGGACCCTCGCGGGCGTGCGGGGCGGGCGGTCCGGCTCCAGCGCGCGGCGCAGGTGCGACACGAACGACTGGAGCCCGGCGGCGGCGCGCGCGGGCGGGACCGTCCCCGCCCAGAGGTCCTCGACGAGCAGGTCGGCGGGCACCATCCGGCCGCGCGCGACGGCGAGCCGGGCGAGCACCGAGCGCTGCCGCGGGCCGCCGAGGTCGGCGGGCGCGCCCGCCACCTCGACCCCGAACGCTCCGAGCACCCGTACGACGGTCGACATGACCCGATCAGACTAACCGTGACATGTCGTCCCCGCCCTTCTAGGCCATCCCTCGGTCCGCCCTCGGTCCGCCGGGGCGAGGCGCCATGACCCCGCGCTCCGGCGTCGCGGTCATGGCGCCTCTCACCCCGGCTCAGGCGCGGCTGGGCTCGGGCTCCCGCGCGGGCGCCGCGTCGGGCACCGACCCGCCGTGCAGGTCGATCTCCGGCAGGACGCGGGCGAGCGGGCCGGGCAGCCACCAGTTCGCCCGTCCGAGCAGCGACATCGTCGCGGGCACCAGCACCAGCCGGACGACGGTCGCGTCCAGCGCCACCGCGACCGCGAGCCCCACTCCCATCTGCTTGATCACGAGGCCCGGGTCGGCGGCGAAGCCGAGGAACACCGCGACCATGATCAGCGCGGCGCTGGAGATGACGCGGCCGGTGGCGGCGAGGCCGGTGGACACCGAGCCGCGCGCGTCGCCGTGCCGGAGCCATTCCTCCTTCACCCGCGACAGGAGGAAGACCTCGTAGTCCATCGACACTCCGAACAGGACCGCGAACATCAGCAGCAGGATGAAGCTCGACACCGGGACGCTGTGCGGCAGCCCGAGCAGCCCCGCGCCCCATCCCCACTGGAACACGGCGGTGAGCACCCCGTACGCGGCGCCGATCGAGAGCAGGTTCATCACGGCCGCCTTCAGGGGCACCAGCAGCGACCTGAACACGATCATCAGCATGACGAACGAGGTGGCGACGACCGCGCCGATCACCGGCCAGAGCCGGTCCGCCAGGACGCGGGACAGGTCCACGTACACGGCGGTCAGCCCGGTGATCTCCGTGCCGGACGGCAGCGCGTCCGCGCGGATCCGGTCGACGAGGCCGGTCACCCGCTCGTCCTGGGGGCCGTAGTCGGGCGTGACCGCGATCACGGCGGCGTCGCGGCCCGGGGAGACCCGCGGCGGCGCGACGGAGGCGACGCCGTCGGTCCGGGCGAGCCTGTCGGCCAGGCCGGGCAGAGCGCTCTGGTTCACCTTCTCCAGGTCGACGGCGACGAGCAGCGGGCCGTTCGCGCCGGGGCCGTAGCCGTCCGCGACCAGGTCGTACGCCTGCCGGACGGTGTTGGACGTCGGCTCGCTGCTGGCGTCGCTCGGCCACGTCCGCATGCCGAGCGCGGGCGCGGCGAGCGCGACCATCAGCGCGAACCCGGCGAGCAGCCACGGCCACGGGTGCCGTCCGACGTGCCGCGCCCACCCCCTGACCCGCGGCGACTCCACGCTGATCACCGCGCCGGCGGCGCGGTCGCGGCGGCGCAGCACCCGGCGCCCGGCGAGGCCGAGCACCGCGGGCAGCAGCGTCACGGCGCTGAGCACGGTCGTCGCGACGACGAGCCCGGTGGTGAAGCCCATGGTCATGAACACCGGCGTCCCGGACAGCACGAGCCCGGACAGCGCCAGCAGCACCGTGAACCCGGCGAAGATCACCGACTGCCCGGCGGTGGCGTTGGCGCGGCCCGCCGCCTCCGGGACGTCGAGCCCGCCCGCGAGCCCCTCCCGGTGCCTGGTCAGGATGAACAGCGCGTAGTCGATCCCGACGCCGAGCCCGGTCATGGTCGCGAGCGTCGGCGCGGTCGTCGCGACGTCGGTGACGGCGGCGAGCAGCGTGATCCCGGTGACGCCGACGCCGAGCCCGGCGAGGGCCACCGCGAGCGGCAGCCCGGCCGCGACCACCGACCCGAACGCCAGCAGCAGGATCAGCAGCGCCGCGACGATCCCGACCGCCTCGGCGAGGCCGCCCGGCGCGGTCACGTTCTCCGGCACCTGGCCGCCGAACTCCACCTGGTATCCGGCGGCGTCCAGGTTCCGCGTCGCCGTCTCAAGCCGGTCGAGCGTCTCCTTCGGCTTCAGGTCGGTGACGGGCACCGAGTACCGGACGGTCAGCAGCGCCGTCGCGCCGTCGCGGCCCGGCGGCGCCGGGTCGACCCCGCTGACGTGCGGCAGCTTGCGCAGCTCCGCCGACGCCTTCGCCAGCGCCGCCTCGTCGACCTTGCCGGTCCCGGCGTGCACGACGACCCTCGCGTCCGCGCCCGACAGCGCGGGGAACCGCTCCTTCAGCAGGTCGGTGGCGCGCTGCGAGCCCGTCCCGGACAGCGTGTAGTCGTCGTGCAGCGCGCCGCCCGCGACGCCCGCCAGGCCGGCCATCGCGCCGATGAGCACCAGCCACACGGCGACGAACCGCCACGGGCGCAGCGCCGCCGCCTTCCCCAGGCGGTAGAGCAGACGGGACATGTCCTTCTCCCCCAGAAACCTCGATCGGATCGTCCGAGGATCACGCGCGGCGGTTGCCGTCCACTTGCAGGTGACTTGCGACGGCCGGTGCCCCCGCCGGACGCCGCTTGCGAGGCGCCGTATGCGAAGCCCGTACGCTTGGGGACGTGAGCGAGCTGAACCCCGAGGACGCGAAGATCATCACCCTGGCCAGGGCGGCGCGGGCCCGCGCCGGCGCCGCGGAGGGCGCCGCCGTCCGCGACGGGACGGGCCGCACCTACGCCGCCGCGGGCGTCGACCTTCCGTCGCTGAAGCTGTCGGCGCTGAAGACGGCCGTCGCGATGGCCGCGTCCAGCGGCGCCGACGACCTGGAGGCCGCCGCGCTCGTCACCGCCGCCGACGGGCCGGACCCGTCCGACGTGTCCGCCGTCCGCGACCTCGGGCCGAAGGCCGCCGTCCTGGTCGCCGGGCCCGACGGAACCCTGCGCCGGACCCTCGCCGACTAGTCACCCGAGGGCGGCGCGGTCCTAGTCGCCGGAGGGCGCCTGTTCTAGTCGCCGGAGGGCGCCGGGGCGCCGACGGACCGCACGAGGACGGTCCCGACGCGGTTGCGGCGGCCCGCGATCGTCTCCGCCTTGAGCGACAGGACGGGCCCGCCGTCGCCGGAGCCGACCCGCGCCGTGGCCCCCTCGATCGGGACGCGGCCGAGCGCGTGCGCCAGCAGCCCCCCGACCGTCTCGACGTCCTCGGCGTCGATCTCGACGTCGAACAGCTCGGCGAGGTCCTCGACGGGGAGCCGGGCGGTGACCCGGGCGGCGCCGTCCGGCAGCCACGTCACCGGCGGGATCTCCACGTCGTACTCGTCGGTGATCTCACCGACGATCTCCTCCAGGATGTCCTCGATGGTGACGAGCCCGGCGGTGCCGCCGTACTCGTCGATCACGATCGCGAGGTGGATCCGGCGGGCCTGCATCTCGCGGAGCAGCTCGTCGATCGGCTTGCTGTCGGGGACGTAGGTCGCGGGACGCATCACCGAGTCGACCGTCTCCACCGACTCGCCCTCGCGGTGCTCCTGGCTACGCCGGACGACGTCCTTCAGATAGGCGATGCCGACGACGTCGTCCTCGTTCTCGCCGACGACCGGGATGCGCGAGAACCCGCTGCGCAGCGCCAGCGACATCGCCTGCCGCAGCGTCTTCGTCCGCTCGACGAACACGATGTCGGTGCGCGGCACCATCACCTCGCGGACGAGCGTGTCGCCCAGCTCGAACACCGAGTGGATCATCTCGCGCTCGTCCGGCTCGATCAGGCTGCGCTGCTCGGCGAGGTCGACCAGGTCGCGCAGCTCCGCCTCGGACGCGAACGGCCCCTCCCGGAACCCCTTGCCGGGCGTGAGCGCGTTGCCGAGCAGGATCAGCAGCCGGGGCAGCGGCCCGAACACCCGGGTCACCGGGTGGATCACCGCGGCGCCCGCGAGCGCGATCCGGTCGGCGTGCTGGATGCCGAGCGTGCGCGGCCCGACCCCGATCACCACGTAGCTGACCACGATCATGACGGCGGCGGCGGTGACGTAGGCGCGCCACGTCTCGTCCAGCCAGGTGATGCACAGGTCGGCGACGATCACGGTCGCGACCAGCTCGCAGCCGATCCGCAGAAGAAGGACCATGTTCACGTAGCGGGCCGGGTCGGCGACGACCTCGGCCAGCCGCTTCGCGCCGCGCCGCCCCTCGCGCAGCGCGTCCTCGACGGTGACGCGCGACACGCGGGCGAGCGCCGTCTCGATGCCGGCCAGCAGGCCCGCCGTGAGGACGAGGCCCACCGCGAGGGCGGACAGCCACGCCTGCGTCGTGCTCATCAGCCGCCGCGCTTCTCCCGCCAGGACGTCAGCAGCTCCGCCTGCAGCCCGAACATCTCCTTGTGCTCGTCGGGCTCGGCGTGGTCGAAGCCGAGCAGGTGCAGGATGCCGTGCGTGCACAGCAGCTCCAGCTCGTCGCCGGTGCTGTGGCCCGCGTCCCTCGCCTGCCGCTCCGCCACCGCCGGGCACAGCACGACGTCGCCGAGCAGCGCGGGATCGGCGTCCTCGTCCTCGTCGGAGCCGCCGGACAGGTGGCCGGGGCGCAGCTCGTCCATCGGGAACGACAGGACGTCGGTGGGGCCGGGCTCGTCCATCCACTTCTCGTGCAGTTCGGTCATCGCGGCCTCGTCGACCAGCAGGATCGACAGCTCCGCCAGCGGATGGACGCGCATCCCGTCGAGGACGTGCCGGGACAGCCCGGCCAGCGCGGTCTCATCGACCGGGGCGCCCGACTCGTTCACGACCTCGACGGTCACCGCCGCCTCCGCTTGCCGGCCCCGCCGCCGCCCGGCTTGATCTGCGGCACCCGCCGCTCGTCGTACCGGTTGTAGGCGTCGACGATGTCGGTGACGAGCCGGTGCCGGACGACGTCGCGGCTGTCGAGCCGGGAGAAGTGGATGTCCTCGACGCCGTCCAGGATGTCCTGGACGACGCGCAGCCCGCTGAGCTGCCCGTTCGGCAGGTCGACCTGCGTGACGTCGCCGGTCACGACGACCTTCGACCCGAACCCGAGCCGGGTGAGGAACATCTTCATCTGCTCGGGCGAGGTGTTCTGCGCCTCGTCCAGGATGATGAACGAGTCGTTGAGCGTCCGGCCGCGCATGTAGGCGAGCGGGGCGACCTCGATCGTCCCGGCGGCCATCAGCCGGGGGATGGAGTCGGGGTCGACCATGTCGTGCAGCGCGTCGTACAGCGGGCGCAGGTACGGGTCGATCTTCTCGTAGAGCGTTCCGGGCAGGAACCCGAGCCGCTCCCCCGCCTCCACCGCCGGGCGCGTCAGGATGATCCGGTTGACCTTCTTGTCCTGGAGGGCGCGGACGGCCTTGGCCATCGCCAGGTAGGTCTTGCCGGTGCCCGCCGGGCCGATGCCGAACACGATCGTGTGCTTGTCGATCGCGTCGACGTAGTGGCGCTGGTTCAGCGTCTTCGGCCGGATCGTGCGGCCCCGGCTGGACAGGACGTCCAGGGTGAGGACCTCGGCCGGGCGCGCGCCGCTCTCGCCGCGCAGCATCGCGAGGCTCCGCTCGACGGCGTCGGGGGTGAGCTGGGTGCCGCCCTTCAGCAGTTCGAGCATCTCGGTGAAGAGCCGGGAGACGAGGTCGGTCTCGGTCTCCGGGCCGGTCACGGTGATCTCGTTGCCGCGGACGTGGATGTCGATGTCGGCGCCGACGGCGCGCTCGATCGCGTGGAGCGACTCGTCCCGGGAGCCGAGCAGGCTGACCATCGAATGGTCGTCCGGCACCACGATCTTGATCTGGGAGCGCTCCGCGCCGCCGTCGCGCGCGGCGCCGGCCGCCGCGGGAGTTGACCTCGTGTGAGTTGATTCGACCATCAGCCGGGCCTTGCGGCCTCTCCGACCTGCCTTCTGTCTGCTCCGGGTGCCAGGGTGTGTCGGTTCCATCGTACTGGGGACGTCCGACACGACGCCGTCCGTTTTCCGGCGCGGCGGCGGGCCCGCGAAGCGGGCGATGGGCCGGGCGGCGGGCGAGGTCAGCCGGGCGGCCAGTTGAGGCCACGGCCGCCGAGCACGTGGGCGTGCACGTGGAACACGGTCTGGCCGGCCTGTGAACCGGTGTTGAACACGACCCGGTAGCCGGTCTCGGCGATGCCCTCGTCGACGGCGACCTGGTGCGCCTCCCGCACCACCTCGGCGAGCAGCCCGGCGTCGGAGGCGGCCAGCTCGGCGGCCGTCGGGTGGTGGTCGCGCGGGATGACCAGCACGTGCGTCGGCGCCTGAGGGTTGATGTCGCGGAACGCGAGCGCGCCCGCCGACTCCCGGACGATCTCGGCGGGCACGTCCCCGGAAACGATCTTGCAGAACAGGCAGTCGGTCATCGGTCTCCCCATCGGCGGCGGTGCGCGACCCGCCGAATCCTATCGAGCGGCCCCGGCGGAACCCGCCGGGGCGCGCGTCCGGAAAAAGGTCCGCGCGGCCGACCTCCCGTTGCGGTCGGCATTCCGTGCGTCGAATGGCTAAGGTGGTCAGCTCAAGGCGTACCCCCCGGTCCGCAAGGCTTTTGGGCATTCCCGGCCGGGCTGGGAGCGCCCGATCCACGCCGCTCCGAAGGACTATCCGAATGGACGGCCGGGGGACGGCAAAGGCGGCGGATAGGTGACCGAGGCAGAGCAGGACATGCCCTTTCGTAAACCGGGCGAGGAGGGCGCGCGTCCAACTGACGTGACCGAGACCCTCGTGGCCAGGGGCACGGCGGGCGCGGTGGCCGTCGCCTGGGACGCCGATCAGGCGGTGACCGCGCTCTACAGCGCCAACTACCGTTCCCTGGTCCGGCTGGCGGCCATGCTCGTCCGGGACGCGGGGACGGCCGAGGAGGTCGTCCAGGACGCGTTCGTCGCGATGCACGGCGGCTGGCGCCGCCTGCGCGACCCGGACAAGGCGCTGTCCTACCTGCGGCAGTCGGTGGTCAACCGGTCGCGGTCGGTGCTGCGGCATCGCGCCGTCGTCGAGAAGTACGCCCCGAAAGGCCTGCCGGACGCGCCGAGCGCCGAGGCCGGGGCCATCGGGGAGCTGGAGCGGTCGGCCGTGGTCGACGCGCTGTCCCGGCTCCCCGCACGTCAGCGCGAGGCACTCGTCCTGCGTTACTACGCCGACCTGTCCGAAGCCGAGATCGCCAGCACGATGGGCATCTCCCGCGGCGCCGTGAAGAGCCACACGGCGCGCGGAATGACCGCGCTACGCAACGTCCTGGAGCAGTTCTCATGACCACCGACCCCGACGACGAGCACGGCGAGATCCTCCGCCGCGCCCTGCACGCGGAGGCGGAGACGGTCAACCCCGCGGGCGACGGCCTGGAGCGGATACGGGCCCGCGTCGCCGAAGGCGACGGCCGCCGGCTCGGGCGTTTCGGCCTCGCGCGGTACGGGCTCGGGTTCGACCGGTTCACCGTCAACTGGGCGCGGCCCATCCTCGCGGTGGCCGCCGCCGTGGCCATCGCGGGGCTCGGCGTGACCGCCCCGCAGACCATCGACCTCATCCAGCAGTCGGTCGGCGCGAACGGGCCGTCCGGCGGCGGGCACGACAAGTCGGGCGGCGACCGCGACAACGCGGACGGCGGCCCCGAGTTCCCCGCCCCCGCGTCGCCGGGCGGCGACCCGTCCGGCACGTCGGCGGCGACGTCGACGACGAGGCCGAGCACCTCGCCCGGCCTGTCGTCCTGCACGATCCCCCGGTCCGGGACGCCGACGGCGGCCGCCTCGCCCGGCGCCGAGCCGGCCACCCCGGCGCCCGCCTCCTCGTGCCCGGGCCAGAGCCCGTCGCAGACGCCGTCGGCCACCCCGACGCCGCCCGCGACCGGGACGCCCGGGCCGGGCGAGCCCACCGACCAGCCCACGCCGCCCCCGTCCAGCGAGCCCGCGAAGACGACCAACGGCGAAGGCGCCGCAACGGGCGGCTCCTAGCCGTTCGGCTCCAGCCGCTCGGCTCCCGGAACGGAGCGCCAGCGGAGTGGAGGGAGCCGAACGGCCACTTCGGGGGGTGTGGGGGGTCGTCCCCCACAATGAAACGCAGTTACCAGCGGCCGGTCGCTGCCAGTAGGAGGGCCACTGCCGCGACCCCCGCTGTCGAGGTGCGCAGGATGGTCGGGCCGAGGCGGGTGGGGCGTCCGCCCGCGGCGGCCAGCGCGTCCAGTTCCGCGTCCGTGATCCCGCCCTCCGGGCCCACCACGACGACGATCTCGCCCGTCGCGGGCGGTTCGGCGGCGCTGAGCGGCGCGTCGGCCTCCTCGTGCAGGACGAGCGCCAGGGACGCGGCGGCGATCCGTCCGGCCACGTCGTCCGTCGAGGCGAGGCCGGCGACGTCCGGGAGGCGGCTGCGCCGGGCCTGCTTGCCCGCCTCGCGGGCCGCGTTGCGCCAGCGGGCGAGGGCCTTCTCGCGGCGCTCCGGGCGCCACTGCGTGACGCAGCGGGACGCCGCCCACGGGACGATCCCGTCCACGCCCGCCTCGGTCATCGCCTCGACCGCCAGCTCGCCCCGGTCGCCCTTCGGGAGGGCCTGCACGACCGTGATCCGCGGCGCGGGCTCCGGCTCGCGGCGGCGGGCCAGCACGTCCAGCGTGAGGGACGCGCGGTCGGCCGCGGCGACGACGCACTCGGCGAGCAGCCCGGCGCCGTCGGTGAGGTCGACGCGCTCGCCGGGGCGCAGCCGCCGCACGGTCGCGGCGTGCCGCCCCTCGGGGCCGTCCAGGACGACGCGGTCGCGCGCGAGCGCGTCCGTCCCGGCGAGGAACACCGGCGGGCTCACGCGCCCTCCCGTTCAGTCGTCCGGATCGCCGCGGCGGCCTTCGCGGTAGGCCGCCGCCGTGGCTCTTCAGTGCTGGTTGAAGACGTCCTTGATGCGGGAGAACACGCCGCTCCGCTGGCCCGGCGCGAACTTGCCGGGCGGGCGCTCCTCGTCGCGCAGCGCGGCGAGCCGGCGGAGCAGCTCCTCCTGCTCCTCGTCGAGCCGGTTCGGCGTCTCGACGTTCACGTGGATCATCAGGTCGCCGCGGCCGCTCTCGTTGAGGTGCCGGACGCCCCGGTTGTACAGCGTGATGACCTGCCCGGACTGCGTGCCGGGCTTGATGTCGACGCTCTCGGCCGCGTCCAGCGTCTCGATCGTGACGCTGGTGCCGAGCGCCGCCGCCGTCATCGGGATCTCGACCGTGCAGTGCAGGTCGTCGCCCTCCCGCTCGAAGATCGCGTGCGGCTTCTCGACGATCTCCAGGAACAGGTCGCCGGGCGGGCCGCCGCCGGGGCCGACCTCGCCCTCCCCGGCGAGCTGGATGTGGATGCCGTTCTCCACCCCGGCGGGGATCTTGACCTTGACGGTCCGGCGGGTGCGGACCCGGCCGTCGCCCGAGCACTCGGTGCACGGGTTGCGGATCACCGAGCCGAACCCGCCGCAGGCCGGGCACGGCCGGGCCGTCATGACCTGGCCGAGGAACGAGCGCTGCACCTGCTGCACCTCGCCGCGCCCGTGGCACGTCTCGCAGGTGTCCGGGTGGGTGCCGGGCGCGCAGCCCGACCCCTCGCAGGTCGTGCAGGCGACCGCGGTGTCGATGGACAGCTCGCGGGTCGTGCCGAACGCCGTCTCGGCGAGGTCGAGCTCCACCCGCAGCGTCGCGTTCCGGCCGCGGCGCGCGCGCGACCGGGGGCCGCGCGAGGTCGCGGTGCCGAAGAAGGCGTCCATGATGTCGCTGAACGGGAACCCGGCGCCGCCGAAGCCGCCCGCGCCCGCACCGGCGCCGGACGCGAACGGGTCCGCGCCGAGGTCGTACATCTCGCGCTTCTTCGGGTCGGAGAGCACCTCGTACGCCTGGGTGATCTCCTTGAACTTGTCCTGGGTCTCCGGATCCGGGTTGACGTCCGGGTGGAGTTCCCGCGCGAGCCGGCGATAGGCCTTCTTGACCTCGTCGGCGCTGGCGTCCCGCCGGACGCCCAGGGTCGCGTAGTAGTCGTTGGCCACTTACGACCCCGCCAGGATCTGTCCCACGTAGCGTGCCACTGCCCGTACCGCTCCCATCGTGCTGGGGTAATCCATGCGTGTCGGCCCGAGCACTCCTAGCCGGGCCAGGGTGAGGTCGCCCACCCCGTAGTCGGCGGCGACGACCGAGGTCGACCGGAGCCCCAGGTCGGGGTTCTCGGTGCCGATCCGCACCGTAACTTTAGAGGAGTCGCCGGTCTCGCCGAGCAGTCGCATGAGGACCACCTGCTCCTCCAGCGCCACGAGCACCTCCCGCAGCCCCTGCGAGAAGTCGACCGAGGCGAGGTTCGCCGCCCCGGCGAAGACGATCTTCTCCTCGTGCTTCTCGACGAGCGTCTCCAGCAGCACCGACAGCACCGCCGCCGCGAGCGGACGGTCGTCCGGGCCGACCTTGTCCGGCAGGTCGGCCACCGCGGTCGGGACGTCGCCGAGGCCCAGCCCGTCGAGGCACGTGTTGAGCAACGCCCGGAGGTGCCCGATGGATTCCTCGCTGACCGGGCCCGCGGACTCGATCACCCGCTGCTCGACCCGCCCGGTGTTGGTGATCAGGACGAGCAGCAGCCGTCCCTCGGCGACCGGGACGAGTTCCACGTGCCGCACCGACGAGCGCGTCAGCGACGGGTACTGCACGACGGCGACCTGCCGGGTGAGCTGCGCGAGCAGCCGGACCGTCCGGCCGACGACGTCGTCGAGGTCGTAGGCGCCGGACAGGAACGTCTCGATCGCGCGGCGCTCGGCGACCGACAGCGGCTTGATCGTGGACAGCCGGTCGACGAACAGCCGGTAGCCCTTGTCCGTGGGGACGCGTCCGGCGCTCGTGTGCGGCTGGGTGATGTAGCCCTGCTCCTCCAGCACCGCCATGTCGTTGCGGATGGTGGCCGGAGACACGCCGAGATTGTGCCGGTCTGTCAGGGCCTTGGAACCGACCGGCTCGTTCGTGGAGACGTAGTCCTCGACGATGGCGCGCAGGACCGAGAGCTTGCGGTCGTCCAGCACCCGGGTCACCTCCTTCGTCCCGCCGGGGCCCGTGCCGCCGGCGCCCCCGCGCCGCTGGCACTCATTCCTCCCGAGTGCCAATTGTACGGCCCGGAGAGCCACTCTGGAGTGCCCCGCGCGCACCGGCACGGCTGCGCGATCTTATCCGTTTCGGACGCCGCCGCCCATCCACCCAGGAACCACCCTTTTACGACGCGGGGCGTCGGGGCGGCGGGGGGCCGGGACGCCACGCCGAAGGACGACGGGCGACGCCGCGCGGGCGTCCCGCCGGGTTAATGTGCGGACCCGTGCGGAGTAAGGACTATGGAAACGACGTGCTCGGCGGCGACTGGCGGCGTCCCCGCAAGGGACAGATCCCGGAGGTGCCCGCCGAGCCGGGCCTCGTCGCCGAAGACCCCGACAGCGGCTTCTGCGGCGCCGTGGTCGCCTGCGACAAGCTCGGCGTCACCCTGGAGGACCGGTTCGGCAAGCGGCGGGTGTTCCCGCTCACCAAGTCCGGGTTCCTGATCGACGGCAAGCCGGTCACGCTCGTCCGGCCGACCGCGGCGCCCGGCGGCGGACGGCCCGCGCGCTCGGCGTCAGGGTCCATCGCCGTCCAGGGGCTGCGCGCCCAGGTCGCCAAGGAGAGCCGCATCTACGTGGAGGGCGTCCACGACGCGGAGCTGGTCGAGAAGATCTGGGGCCACGACCTGCGGGTCGAGGGCGTCGTCGTCGAGTACCTCGAAGGCGTGGACGACCTGCCCGCCATCGTCGAGGAGTTCGGCCCGGACGAGGACCGCCGCCTCGGCGTCCTCGTCGACCACCTCGTCGAAGGCTCCAAGGAGTCGCGGATCGCGGCGCGGGTGTCGTCGCCGCACGTCCTCGTCACCGGGCACCCGTTCATCGACATCTGGGAGGCCGTGAAGCCGTCGTCGGTCGGCATCCCGGAGTGGCCCCGCGTCCCGCGCGGCATCCCCTGGAAGGAGGGCGTCCTCGCCCGGCTCGGCTGGGACGACGACACCGGCGCCGCCTGGAAGCGCATCCTGAGCCGCGTGAACTCCTACACCGACCTGGAACCCGCCCTCCTAGGGCGAGTGGAAGAACTCATCGACTTCGTCACCGCCGTCAGGTGAGGTCGCGGACTACGGCGTCGGCTAGGAGGCGGCCCTTGCGGGTCAGGACGGCCCGGCCCCGTTCGTAGGGGGACGGTTCGATCAAGCCATCGTCGATCGCCTTCCGGACGGCCTTGTCGTCCAGCAGCGTGGACGGGCAGCCCTGCGCGAGGCGCAGTTCGAGCATGACGCGCTCTATGCGGCGGTCGTCGTCGTCCAGGATCTCCCTGGCGTGCGCGGGCGTCGTGCCCTCGGCCAGACGGGAGGCGTAGGCGGCGGGGTGCTTGACGTTCCACCAGCGGGTCCCGCCGACGTGGCTGTGCGCGCCCGGACCGACGCCCCACCAGTCGGCGCCCGTCCAGTAGAGCATGTTGTGGCGGCAGGCGGCGGCGGGCGTCGCGGCCCAGTTGGAGATCTCGTACCAGCGCAGGCCGTGCGCGGACAGGGTCTCGTCCGCGATCAGGTACCGGTCGGCCATGGCGTCGTCGTCGGGAGCGGTCAGTTCGCCGCGCCGGACCTGTGCCGCTAGGCGCGTGCCGTCCTCGACGATGAGCGCGTACGCCGACACGTGGTCGGGCTCCGCTTCGAGGGCGGCCCGCAAGGACCCCCTCCAGTCGTCGTCGGTCTCGCCTGGCGTGCCGTAGATCAGGTCGAGGTTGATGT
This sequence comes from Actinomadura decatromicini, assembly GCF_008121305.1. Lineage (NCBI taxonomy): Bacteria > Bacillati > Actinomycetota > Actinomycetes > Streptosporangiales > Thermomonosporaceae > Actinomadura > Actinomadura decatromicini. The sequence continues at coordinate 564,304 of NZ_VSRQ01000004.1, forward strand.
GCTCGAAGCCTGCCTTGCGCGTCCATTCCACTACCTGCGGGACACGTCCCGGCGTGTGCGTCCGCTCCAGGACGGCGAGGACGTGCTCGCGCGCGCTCTGCATCCCGTAGGAGACGCGGGTGAACCCGACCTCGCGCAGCCTGGCGACGTAGGTCTCGTCCACCGACTCGGGGTTGGCCTCGGTGGTGACCTCCGCGCCCGGCGCGAGCCCGAACTCCGCGTCGATGGCGGCCAGGACACGTCCGAGATCGTCGGCGGGGAGCAGGGTCGGCGTGCCGCCGCCGACGAAGACCGTCTCGACGGGCAGGTCGACGTCGCCCAGCACGCGCCGGGCCATGCGGACCTCCGCGATGGCGGTGTCGGCGTAGGAGTCGCGGCTCGCGCCCGGACCGAGCTCCGACGCCGTGTAGGTGTTGAAATCGCAGTATCCGCAGCGGGTCACGCAGAAGGGGACGTGCACGTAGAACGCGAACGGACGCTTTCCCAGGCCGTCGAGGGCGCTGCCGGGGAGCGAGCCGTCCGCGGGTACGGGATCACCGTCGGGAAGGGTCGAGGGCACGCCTCCAGTCTGCCCTGCCCCGAGCCCTGCTCCGTCGCTCCGGTGCTCCGTCGCTCCGGTGCTCCGTCGCTCCGGTGCTCCGTCGCTCCGGTGCTCCGTCGCTCCGGCTCTCTGGTCAGGCTTCGCCGAGCTTGGCGCGGAGCCAGTCGGGGATGTGCTCGTCGGTGCGCGGGAAGCGGTCGAGGTCCATCGCGTAGGCGGACGAGGTGAGCGGCGGCGTGAAGTCGGGCTCGCCGTCGTAGTCGAACTCGGCGCTGAACCGTCCCGACCGCTCGACCTTCAGGCGGGCGGTGAACCAGGCGCCCTGGCCGCTGCGGTACATGGCGCGGCGCAGCTCGTCCATCATCCCGACGGCCTGGCCCGGCGGCAGGGCGGTGCGGCGTCCGCCGTCCGCGCCCTCCACCTCCAGGGACGCGCTGTCGATCCCGACCGTCGCGCGGAACTCGAAGTCGAGCCGCTCCCAGCCGGACGGCGCGGCCGACCGCAGCGCGCGGACGGCGTCGTTCACCGTCTCCCGCTCCTTCGCGGAACGCAGAACCTGGTCGGGGTCGGTCACGCTGCCCTACCTTTCAGGGGGACGACCCTCAGACCCCCGAGGGGACGCCTTAGCTCGATCGACACGTTGCTTGATCGGCACCGTACCTTCCGACCGTACCGGGGTCCACGAAGAGATCATCGCATTTCCGTCTCCGGACGGGCCCCGCTCGCATTCGGCGAGGTGGCACGAAACGGACACGTGACGGGTGTCAGCGGGAACCCGAGCGAACTCCGGAGGCGTCCAAGGAGTCATACACTTCAGCCCATAGCTCGCTCAGCGAACTAGGAGAGGACTCCGCCATGGCCTACGGGCCTCCCCCGTCGCCCGGCCAGGGACAGCAGCCCGGATGGCAGCAGCAGACGCCCTGGCAGCAGCCGGGCAACCTCTGGCAGCAACAACCCCAGCAGCCCCAGCAGCCGCAGCCCGGCGGCTCCTGGCAGCAGCCGCAACAGCCTCAGCAGCCGCAGTTCCAGCAGGGCGGGGGCACGGCCCAGATGCCGGGCCATTTCGGTCCGGTCTCCGATGACGAGAAGACCTGGTCGCTCATGGCGTACGTGGGTCAGTTCCTCGTCGGCGTGATCGCGCCCGCGGTCGTCCTCGTCGGGAAGGGCGGCGGGTCGCCGTTCGTCCGCCGGCACGCCGCGCAGGGCCTCAACATGGGCCTCGCCGCCGTCGCCGTCTGGTTCGTGTTCGGGCTGCTCTCGCTGGTCATGGAAGCGCTCATCTGGGTGCCGCTGCTGTTCACGGCCGTCGTGATGTTCTTCCTGGTCTACGCGGGACGCGCCGCCAACCGGGGCGAGTTCCGGCGGGTCCCGGCCGCGGTCGCCTGGCCGCTGCTCAAGAAGTAGCGCGGACCACCTACAGGGGCTACTTGCGGCCCTTGTCGGTGGACTCGCCGCCGCCCGTGGAGAGCGCCGCGACGAAGGCCTCCTGCGGGACGTCCACCCGCCCGATGGTCTTCATCCGCTTCTTGCCCTCCTTCTGCTTCTCCAGCAGCTTGCGCTTACGGGAGATGTCGCCGCCGTAGCACTTGGCGAGGACGTCCTTGCGGATGGCGCGGATGTTCTCCCGGGCGATGATGCGCGCGCCGATCGCAGCCTGGATCGGCACCTCGTACTGCTGCCGCGGGATCAGCTCCTTGAGCTTGGACGTCATCATCAGCCCGTACTCGCGCGACTTGTCCTTGTGGACGATCTGGCTGAACGCGTCCACCGACTCGCCCTGCAGCAGGATGTCGACCTTCACGAGGTCGGCCTCCTGCTCGCCGCTCGGCTCGTAGTCCAGCGAGGCGTACCCGCGGGTCTTCGACTTCAGCTGGTCGAAGAAGTCGAAGATGATCTCGGCGAGGGGCAGCGTGTAGCGGATCTCGACGCGGTCCTCGGAGAGGTAGTCCATGCCGAGCAGCACGCCGCGGCGGCCCTGGCACAGCTCCATGATCGCGCCGATGTGGTCGGACGGGCTGAGCAGCGTCGCCTTCACCACCGGCTCGTACACGGTGCCGATCTTGCCCTCGGGGAACTCGCTGGGGTTCGTGACGGTGTGCTCCGTCCCGTCCTCCATGACCACGCGGTACACGACGTTCGGCGCGGTCGAGATCAGCGACAGGTCGAACTCGCGCTCCAGCCGCTCCCGGACGATCTCCATGTGCAGCAGCCCGAGGAACCCGCAGCGGAACCCGAACCCGAGCGCCGCCGACGTCTCCGGCTCGTAGACGAGCGCGGCGTCGTTCAAGCGGAGCTTGTCGAGCGCGTCGCGCAGCTCGGGGTACTGGTCGCCGTCCACCGGGTACAGGCCGGAGAACACCATGGGACGGGGGTCGCGGTAGCCGCCGAGCGCGTCCGGCGCCGGGCGCGACTGGCCGGTCACCGTGTCGCCGACGCGCGCCTGCCGGACGTCCTTCACCCCGGTGATCAGGTAGCCGACCTCGCCGACGCCGAGGCCCTGCACGGGCTTCGGCTCCGGGGAGATCACGCCGACCTCCAGGGTCTCGTGCGCGGCCCCGGTCGACATCATGAGGCTCTTCTCGCGGCGCGACAGGTGCCCGTCCATGATCCGGACGTAGGTGACCACCCCGCGGTAGGTGTCGTACACCGAGTCGAAGATCAGCGCGCGGGCGGGGCCGTCCGGGTCGCCGACCGGCGCGGGCACCTCCGCGACGATCTTGTCGAGCAGCTCGCGGACGCCCTCGCCGGTCTTGCCGGACACCCGGAGCACGTCGGCGGGCTCGCAGCCGATGATCCCGGCGAGCTCCTCGGCGTACTTGTCGGGCTGCGCGGCGGGCAGGTCGATCTTGTTGAGGACGGGGATCAGGTGCAGGTCGGCCTCGAGCGCCAGGTACAGGTTGGCGAGCGTCTGCGCCTCGATGCCCTGCGCCGCGTCCACCAGCAGGACCGCGCCCTCGCACGCGGCGAGCGACCGCGACACCTCGTAGGAGAAGTCGACGTGCCCCGGGGTGTCGATCAGGTTGAGGACGTGGTCGACGCCGCCGGACGTCCACGGCAGCCGCACGGCCTGGCTCTTGATCGTGATGCCGCGCTCGCGCTCGATGTCCATGCGGTCGAGGTACTGGGCGCGCATCTGGCGCTCCTCGACGACACCCGTCAACTGGAGCATCCGGTCCGCGAGGGTCGACTTGCCATGGTCGATGTGCGCGATGATGCAGAAGTTGCGGATGATCGCGGGATCGGTCTTGTCAGGCACAGGCGCTGGCACCGGGGTCCGTTCGCACTACTCACAGGTGGACAAGGAAAGGGTCTTCGTCCCATAGTCCCATGCCGGGTCCGATGCTCCGTGCACCGTGCTGGTTTGGGGCGGGGCCCGGTGATTGGTAGGCTGTGCGACTGCGTGTGGCGTAGCGTCGTGCCCCGGGGGCACCGTCCCGCCCCCGTTCAGACATTCGTCAGGGCCTGCGCGTGAGCAGGCGAGTATCGCGACCAAGCTGAGGCACTCCGACGTGGCTAACATCAAGTCCCAGATCAAGCGCAACAAGCAGAACGAGAAGGCCCGCCTGCGCAACAAGGCCGTCAAGTCCGAGCTGAAGACGGCGATCCGCAAGTTCCGCGAGGCCGCCGAGGCCGGCGAGGTGGACGCGGCCGTCGCCGCGCAGCGCCACGCCGCCCGCAAGCTGGACAAGGCCGTCAGCAAGGGCGTCATCCACAAGAACCAGGCCGCGAACCGCAAGTCGGCGATCGCCAAGCGCGCCGCCGAGCTGCAGGCCGCCAAGTAGCAGCCGCACGCCCCGGGGCCGGCTCGCGTGCCGGCCCCGACGCATGTCCTGGAGCTTCTCTGGTGGACGAGCGCCGCGCGGTGAAGATCTCCAAGTATCTCGCCAAGCACCTGCGGCACCGCCCCGAGCGGATCGGGCTCACGCTCGACGCCGAGGGCTGGGCCGACGTCGCCGATCTGCTCGCGGCCGCCGCCCGCCACTCGTTCCCGATCACCCGGGCCGAGCTCGAGTTCGTCGTCGACGCCAATGACAAGAAGCGCTACGAGCTCGACGGCGACCGGATCCGGGCCGTCCAGGGCCATTCGATCCCGGTCGACCTGAAACTGCCTCCGGCGGCGCCGCCGCAATTCCTTTTCCACGGGACGGTGCGCCGTTCCGTCCCCTCCATTCTGCGGGACGGGCTGCGGCCGATGGGGCGGCACGCCGTCCACCTGTCCCCCGACCGGGAGACGGCCCGGCGGGTCGGCGCCCGGCGCGGCGAGCCCGTCGTCCTGGTCGTCGACGCCGGGCGGATGGCCGCCGCCGGGCACGAGTTCCGCGTCAGCGTCAACGGGGTGTGGCTGGCCGAGTCCGTCCCGCCGGAATATCTCTCCGAATGACGTCGGCGGACGCCCAGTCGGGAATGCGCCGCACCCCTTCCTCCAGCGCTTTCGCGGGCCCGAACAGATACCGGTACGGGACGATCTCCCGAATGGCGCGATGTACGTCCGGCCGGTCGTCAATCATGTGGGTGATCCCGAGTTCCGCGCAGTGCAGCGCCTTCTCCGGACGCTTCGCGCAGAACCGGACGTTCTCCCTGGGCAGGCCCGTCCGCGCGTAGAAGTCGTGGTGGTCGAGCCAGGCGAGCGTCCGCCGCCGCACCCGGTCGCCGCACTTGGAGATGATCCAGGCCCGTCCGCCGAACGCCTCGACCAGGCCGGGCAGCACGTCGTACACGCCCTCCGTCGCGGGCGAGGCGAGCGCCTCCGCGAAGCTCCCGCCCAGGAACGCCGTGTCGTCGTCGCCGGGGGCGAGCAGGCCGCCGTGGATGACCCGGCCGAAGTCGACGCCGAGCCGGGGTTCGATGTCCATGCCCTCCACTCTCGGACCCAGGAGGCTAAAGGAGAACTATTAAGATCATTTCAGCTATAGTCTGCGGCTATGGACCTGGGCCGCCTCTCCACGGACGCGCTCGCCTCGTTCGCCGTCTTCGCCGACCACCTCAACTTCACGCGCGCGGCCGGGGAACTCCGCATCTCCCAGCCCGCCCTGCACGTCAAGGTCCGCAAGCTCGCCGAGACCGTCGGACGCCCCCTCTACACCCGGCACGGCCGCCGCCTCGCCCTCACCCCCGCCGGCGAGCAGGTCGCCCGCTTCGCCCGCGACCTCGACGCCCGGATGACCGCGTTCCTCGCCGACGTGCACGGCGCCGCGTCCACCCGCGCGCCGGTGCTCGCCGCCGGGGAGGGCGCCTTCCTTTACCTGCTCGGCGACGTCGTCCGGCCCGGCATCCAGCTGATCAACGGCGACCGCGTCCGGACGCTCACCGCCGTCCGCACCGGCCGCGCCGACGTCGGGGTCGCCGTGCTGGACGTCCTGCCCACCGACATGCGGACCGTCCCGCTCGCCTCGTACCCGCAGGTCCTGGTCATGCCGGACGATCACCCGCTGGCCGCGAAGCCCACGCTCACCCTCGCCGACCTGGCGGGGGCGGCGCTGATCGTCCCCCCGCCCGCGGGCCCGCACCGGGTCGCCCTCGAACGCGCCCTGCGCGCCGCCGCCGTCCCCTGTACCGTCGCCGTCGAGGCCGCGGGCTGGCCGCTCATGCTGCACTTCGTGTCCCTGCGCGTCGGCCTCGCCGTCGTGAACGGCTGCGTCTCCCCGCCTCCCGGCCTGGTCGGACGCGAGATCGTCGACCTGCCGGCCGTCCCGTACCACGCCCTCCATCTCCCGAACCGCGCCGACGACCCCCTGGTCACCGGCCTCCTGTCAGCCATCCACGACGCAGTGAGGAGCACACCGTGCATTTCGAGATCTCCGTCGACATCGACGCCGCCCCCGAGACCGTCTGGAACCTCCTGAAGGACGTGGAACGCTGGCCCGAGATGACGGAATCCATCACCAGCGTCGAAATCCTGGACAGGCCCTTCGCCCTTTCCAGCCGGGCCCGCGTCTCCCAGCCGAAACTCCCGGCCGCCGTCTGGACGGTCACCGCGTTCGAGGAGAACAAGAGCTTCACCTGGGAGTCACGCTCCCCCGGAGTCACGACGGTAGGCGCGCACTACATCCTCCCAAAGCCAGACGGCACGGTGACCGCCCGCCTGACCTTGGACCAAAAGGGCCCCCTGGCCCCCGTGATCTCCCTCCTGACAGGCCGCCTCTCCCGCCGCTACGTGACAATGGAAGCAAACGGCCTAAAAACCAAATCCGAATCCCAAAACTAAGCCCATTCACTCACCCTGACGACCAAACCCCAGACCCTCAACCTGCCCCACATCCCTCCCTGAACAGCCCTCAAAGAAAACGCGGTGTTGGCACAGACGGGCTTAGAAAGCCCGCCCTGGACACGGACGGGTTCAGAAGACCGAGGGTCGACCGCGGACGGGTTCAGAAGTCCTAGGGTTGAGCGCGAGCGAGCTCAGAGGCACGCCGTCGAGCGCGGGCGAGCGCAGAAGGCCCAGCGCCGAGCGCGGGCGAGCCTAGGAGGCGCGGCGTTGGGCGCGGGCGGAGACTATTTCGGCGACCGCCTTTTCCAATGCGTACGCAGGGTCGGCGGCACCGCCCTTCACCTGTTCGTCGGCCTCGGCCACCGCGGCCAGTGCGCGTGCCACGCCGTCCCCTGACCAGGCGCGCAGTTGCCGCTGGACGCGCTCGATCTTCCACGGCGGCATCCCGAGTTCCTTCGCGAGGGCGGCGCCTCGCGCGCCTCGGGGCGCGCCGCCGACCTTCGCCAGCCCTCGGACGCCCTGCGCGAGCGCGCTGACGATCAGCACCGGCGCCACCCCGGTCGCGAGCGCCCAGCGGAGCTGCTCCAGGGCCTCCGCCAGCTGACCCTCGATGGCCTTGTCCGCGACCGTGAAGCCGCTGACCTCGGCGCGTCCCCGGTAGTAGCGCGCGACGGCCGCGTCGTCGATCTTCCCGCCGGTGTCGGCGACGAGCTGACTGCAGGCCGCCGCCAGTTCCCGCAGATCGTTCCCGACGGCGTCGATCAGCCCGCGCGCCGCGTCCGCCGAGATCTTCCCTCCCGCCGTGCGGATCTCCGTCCGGACGAAGTCGACGCGCTCCCCCGCCTTGGTGACCTTCGGACACGAGATCTTGCGTGCCTTGAGCTTGGTCAGCCCGTCCACCAGCGCCTTCCCCTTGGCCCCGCCGTGGTGGACGACCACGAGCACCACGTCCTCGGCGGGCGCCTTGGCGTACTTGAGCACCTCGGCGACCAAGTCCTTGCCAAGGTCCTGCCCCGACCTCAGGACGAGCACCTTCCCGCCCCCGAACAGCGAGGGCGAGGTCAACTCCGCGATCCGTCCGGGCTCCAGCCCGCCCGGCGCGAGGTCGATCACCTCGTTCTCCGGATCCGCCGCCCGCACGGACGCGACGACCTCACCGATCGCACGATCCACAAGCAGTTCTTCGTCACCGACGACCAGGACGATGGGCTCAATCGACACCCCTGCAGCATGCCACGCCAGCCCCGCCCCCACGCCACCAGCCGACAACCCCACAACAAAAGCCCCCGCACCCGGACCGCCCACACACCCGCCCCGCACCCGGACCGCGAGCCGGACTGAGGACCAACCGGACTGGGGGCTTGCGGCGTGTGGGCTAGCGGTGCGGAATGGTCGTCAAGCCGGTGGCCGTTCGGGCGATGGCTATGTCTCCCTCCTGATCGGTGCGATGGACTTGGGTGTTGAGACGTCTCAGGAGGCTCACCGTCACTGGAGACGGATGGCCGTAGTCGTTGTCTTCCCCTACTGAGATAAGTGAGATGGAGGCGTGTGCGGCGGCCAGAAATCCGAGGTCTTGGCTGGGTGAGCCGTGATGGGGAACCTTTAGGACTTGCACCTGCGGAACGGTGTTTTCCAAAGCGCGCTGCGCTTCGATTTCGACGTCACCGGCCAGGAGTGCGCTGAATCCCGGCTTGCGGGCAACCAGGACCAGGCTCGCGTTGTTGATCGTTGTGCCGTCGTCGTTAGAGGTGAGTGCTGGGCCGGCGGCCACCGGGGCGAGAACGGACAGTGTCAGGTCGCCGATGCGCCATTGCTGCCCCGCCTGGGCCGGACGTGCGGAAACGCCACGCGTCAAGCGGGCTTCGCGTCCGGACGTCCGAGGCGTTGTCAGAACCCCGTGGACGGTGCGGCCGTGCATGACGCCGGACGTCCCGTTGATGTGGTCAGCATGCGGGTGGGTCAGGACGAGTAACGGTACGTCCCGGATGTGGAGTCGCCGCAGGCAGCGGTCGACCGGCGCGGGCTCGGGGCCCGTGTCCACGACGACGGCCTGCCCCGGTGCGGTGGCAAGGACGATGGCGTCCCCTTGTCCTACGTCACAGGTGACCATCTGCCAGCCGGGCGGCGGCCATCCCCGGGCCGTCACCCGCATGGCGACGACAGCGACCAGCACGCCGGTCAGGGCGGCGGCCACGACCAGGCGCAGACGGCGGCTGCGTAGGACCAGGACGGCGGCTCCCGCTGCCATTAGCAGGGTAAGCGCGCCCAAACCGCCGTTCGTCCAGGGGATCGTCGCGTAGGGCAGCGCGGCGGCGGTGCGGGCCACCCAGATGATCCAGCCTGCGGCAAGGCCCGCAGGCCAGGCGATCACTCTGGCGAGCGGAAGGCACACGGACGCGGTGACGGCGGCGAGCGCCCCGAGGAGAGTGGCCGGAGCGACGGCCGGGGCGGCGAGCAGGTTGGCGAACACGGAGACGACGCCCACCTCGCCGGACAGCATGACCAGGACCGGCGCCACCGCGACCTCGGCGGCGACCGCGACCGCCAGGGCGTCGGCGACGGGGCCGGGGAGGTGGCGCGCGAGGCTCTCCCGCCATGGCGGGCCCAGGACGAGCAGCCCCGCCGTGGCCAGCACGGACAGCGCGAACCCGTACGAGCGCGCGAGTTCCGGATCGGCCAGGACCAGCAGAAGGATGGCGGCGGCCAAGGCGGGCAGCCCCTGGCGGCTCCGCCCGGTGAACATGGCCAGCAGACCGATGAGACCCATGACGGCAGCGCGGAGGACGCTCGGTTCAGGCCGCACGATCACCACGAACACGACCACTGCGAGGACCGCGACGGGCGGGGCGCGCCGCCGTCCAAGACCCGCGAGGCGGCACAGCCCGAGGACGGCTCCGGTGACGATCGCCAGGTTCGCGCCCGACACGACCAGGAGGTGGGTGAGCCCGGCCGTCTGGAAGTCCTCGGCGAGGGTCGGATCGAGGCCGGAGGTGTCGCCGACGATCATGCCTGGTAGGACACCGCGCTGGTCGGGCGGCAGCCGAGCGACCGCCGCCCGCAACCTCGCCCGCACTCGCTCGGCACCCCGTTGCATCAGCGAAGGCGGTCCCAGAACGGCGGGCGGCCCGCGCACGATCACAACGGCGGCGAGCAGATCAGCGCCCCTGGGCGTCGTGAACCGGCCGCGCAACCGGACCCGCTGGCTCGGCAGAAGGCGAAGCCAGCCGGGGTCCACCGCGATCAGCAGAACGGGAACCCGCACCTTCGCCCGCGTCACCGTCTCCATCCGGGCCCGCACGATGATCATCGGGCGTCCGTTGCCGGGCCGCGACTGTGGGTCCGCCGTCACCACGGCCTCAGCAACCGCGAAGCGCCCGTGACGGGCGAGATCACGGACCGGCCCGGTGTCGACGGCGGCCGTCCGCAGCGCCACGACCGCCGCCGAGGCCGCCGCGCACACCAGAACGACGCCCACCAACCGCCGCCGCCCCGCACTACCCCCCGCCGCCCGCCCGACGCCACCCCCAGACTGCCCGGCCGCAGCAGCGGGAGCGGCGGAGCTCGGCCCTGCGAGGGCTCCTGTGGTCGAGGCGAGGGCGGTTGTGCCCGGGCCAGAGCTTCGGCCCGTTATCGAGGGGCGGCGGGGGGCTAGGAGGTACAAGGCTGCGAGGCTCGCCAGGCCGCATGTGATGGCCGGGGGGAGGCCGATGGTTGTGGCGGCGGTGATCCAGGTGGCGAGGGCCGGGGCGAGCAGGCGCAGGTCGTGGGTCATACGCGGACCATGGATTTCAGGTCATCGAAGCGGCGCGAGCCTATGCCGCTCACTTCCTGGAGTTCGTCGACGGAGCGGAAACCGCCGTGTTCGGTGCGGTACGCGACGATGCGCTGGGCGAGGACGGGGCCGACGCCGGGGAGGTCGTCCAACTGGTCGGCGGTGGCGGCGTTGAGGTCGATCGGCGTCGCGGGCGCGCCCGGGGCGTTGGGCCCGGAAGGGGCGGCGGCGACGGGGGCGGCGGGAGCGGAGCCGCGGACGCCCACCGGGATCTGCTCGCCGTCCACGAGCTTGCGGGCGAGGTTGAGGGTGCCGGTCTTTGTACCGGGACGCAGCCCGCCCGCGGCCTTGATCGCCTCGGCGACGCGCGACCCGGCCGGGAGCGTGACCACTCCGGGACGCCTGACCTTCCCGATGACGTGTACGACCACCGATGACCCCGCCGCGACCGGGCTCGCGGACGGGGCCGGGCCGGCGCGCGTCTCGGCGAGGGTGGCGCTCGGCAGTGGCGCCGCGGCGGGCTGCGGCCGTGGACGCGCCAGCCAGAAGTACCCGGCGGCCACCACGGCGGCGATCACGCCGAGGAGCACGAGGACGCGGACGTTCGACCGCTCCGGGCTCGCGCGTAAGCGGGCCGAGGGCGGCGTCTCTGGAAGGCGGAGGCGCCCCATCAGGGACTGCAGCCGTGCCTGCGTGTCAGCTCTCATGGCGTCCGACGCTAGGCGCGGCAGGCGACCCGCCGTAAGCGCTCCGCCAATTGTGGATAACTCTGTGTCAGCCCTCGTCCTCCAGGCTGCGTCCGCCCCCGGCTGTGCCCGCCCCAGGGCTGGGCCCTTGGCCGATGCGGTGGATTTGCGCGGCAGGGGTCAGCGCTCCTGATCCCCCACTGCCAGGCGAGGTGTTCCGCCCGTCCAATGGCCATGCGGTGGCGAGCCCCGCACCATCAGAGGTGTGGGGCCACCACCACGGCGAGCATTCCGGGGCCTACGTGGGCGCCGATCACCGGGCCCACCTCGCCCACGTGCACGTCGGCAACGTGGGGGATTCGCTCGCACAGTCGGGTCGCAAGCGAGTCGGCACGTGCCGATGCGGCGAGGTGCTGCACGCCCAGATCAACGTGCAGATCGCCCGCCTCCGCTACCGCGAGTTCCTCCAACCGGGCCAGAGCGCGCGCGGACGTCCGGACCTTCTCCAGTGGCGCGATGCGCCCGTCCGCGATGTCGAGGAGGGGCTTCACCATGAGGGCCGACCCCAGCAGGTTGGCGGCGGCTCCGATTCGTCCACCGCGCCGCAGGTGCTCCAGGGTGTCGACGTAGAGGAGTGACCGGGTGAGCCTGGCCCGGCCTAGGGCGGCGTCCGCGGCGTCCTCCACGGTGCCGCCGGAGAGGGCGACGGACGCGGCGGTGAGCGCGGCGAAGCCGAGGCCCATCCCGATCGTCCCGCTGTCGACGACCCTTACCGGAACGGGCGCGTCGGCGGCCGCGAGCCGTGCCGCCTCCACCGTCCCGGACATGGCGGCGGACAGGTGCACCGAGACCACCTCCCGCGCGCCCGCGTCCACCACCGACCTGTACGCGGCGGCGAAGCGGGCGGGCGACGGGCGCGACGTCGTCACGGCATGCCGTTCCCTCAGCGCCCGCACCGTCTCGGCGGTGCCGATGTCGCCTTCGTCGCGGGTGGCGCCGCCGATGGCGATCTGCAGCGGGACGACGGTCAGCCCGTGCCGTTCGGCCAGCCCGGACGGCAGGTAGGCGGTCGAGTCCGTCACGACCGCGACGGCGTTTCCCATGGCAGGACGTTACCCGCCGCCGGAACGGCGGCGGTCAGGGCTGGACGGGCACGCCGCCGCGCCAGATCCGCAGTGCGCGCAGGCCGAACGCCCACGCGAACGCGCCCTCGTGGTCGGCGTCCCAGAGGACGATGTCGGCGAGCATGCCGGGCGCGAGCGAGCCGCGGTCGCCGACGCGCAGGGCGGCGGCTCCGCCAAGCGTGGCGGCGCGCAGCGCCTCGGTGACGCTCAGCCCGAACATCGCGACGGACAGCCCGATGACCAGCGGCATGGACGTGATGCCGCACTGGCCCGGGTTGTGGTCGGTGCCGAGCGCGACGGTGACGCCGCGGTCGAGCATCTGCCGGACGGGCGCGGGCGCGCGGCTGCTGTTGAGCGAGCTGCCGGGGCACACGGTGGCGGTGACGCCCGCGTGCGCGAGGGCCTTGATGTCGTCGTCGTTGGCCTGGGTGAGCAGGTCGGCGGACGCGCAGCCGACCTCGGCGGCGACCTGCGCGGCGCCGACGCGCTCGTTGGCGCAGGCGTGCATGCGGGCCTTCAGCCCGGCGCGCTTGCCGGTGAGCAGCAAGGCGCGGGCCTCCTCGGCGGTGAAGTGGCCCTCGTCGCAGTAGACGTCGATCGAGTCGGCGCCGGCCACGGCGGCGTCGCCCGCCCACAGCCGGACGGCCTCGATGTAGTCGCGGCGGCGTCCGAAGAACTCCGGCGGCAGGATGTGCGCGGCGAGGAACGTCGCGTGGATGCGCGGCATGGACGGCTCGCCCTCCAGCGACCGCAGCATCCGGATGTCGGCGAGCTCGCCGTCGCGGGTGAGGTGGTAGCCGGTCTTGGCCTCGACGGTGGTCGTACCGGCGAGGATCCACTGGCGGAGCCGTTCGCGGACGCCGTTGCAGAGCGTCCACGGGTCGGTCCCTCGGGTGACGGTCACGGTCGAGTTCACGCCGCCGCCCGCCGCGGTGATGGCGGAGTGGGACGACCCGCTCGTGCGCATCGCGAGTTCCGCCCAGCGGTTGCCCGCGTAGACCGGGTGGGAGTGCGCGTCGATGAGCCCTGGCGTGACGAGTCCGCCGCCGAGGTTCTCGACGTGGTCGACGTCGACGATGTCGTCGATGATGCCGGGGACGCGCTGCGGGAGGTCGGAGGCGGGCCCGGCCCAGACGATCCGGTCGTCGTGGATGAGGACGGCGGCGTTGCTGCAGACGTCGGTGCCCGTCCAGAGCCTGCCGATGTTCGTCAACAGCCGTACCGTCATAGGGTCACCGACCTGAGTGGGACGATGTGCGCTTCAGCGCGGTCAGGGGCGACGCGCGGCGACGGCGCGTCGGTGCGGTGCTCGGACGTGGCGTGAGGACGTGGCCGGCCGCCTGCTCTCGGTCTGGCGCCTGGATCTTTCATGGAGTGGGCCACCTGCTCTCGATCCGAAACGCCGACTGGATGCCGGCGACTCACCATTGGTGGGTCGGGTGATCGGACGACCACCACTGGGCAACGAGACCGGAGATATCGGTTTCGTCACGGTAGTGCACCGAAGGCCCGTCCGACAACCTCTGGTAGCAGCGCTTCGACAGCCATCTCCCCGCCCCTTAGCTCTACGACCGTACGGATTTCAACCGCACCGTCAAGCCGAATCGTGAAGCTGTCACCGTTCAGCGACGAGGATCGGCTGGGCCGCGGATTCTGGACGGGTCCGAATCTAACGGAGAGTCGTCCGGAACCTCGGAGACCCGCCGGGCCGCTCAGGACCCGGCGGGCCGCCGGTCGGTTCGGACGGACGGTTCCTACGAACCATCCGGACAGTCTGTTCAGACGATCGGTTCCGCCGCCCGGTTCGCACGAACCGGCCACACGCCGCTTCGTTCCGCCAGACGGTCGACCCGTTCCGCCAAACGGTCACCCGATCCCGCCGGACGGTCGGGTCGTCCTGTCAGGCGGTCGGGGTGACGGCCTCGTAGCGGGCCAGTTCGCCGGCGAGGTCCGCAGGGACGCGGGCGTGCAGCAGGGTGCCGTCCGCGACGTGCTCCTGCTTGAGCACGTCGCCGCGCTCGTGCGCCTGCGCGACGAGGTCGCCCCGGTCGTAGGGCACGAGCACCCGCAGTTCGCTCTCCAGCCCCGGCAGGTCGGCCTCGATGGCGGCGCGCAGCTCGTCGATGCCGAACCCGGTGCGGGCGGACACGACGACGCTGTGCGGCTCGCGGCGCTGGAGCCGGGCGATCGCGAGGTCGTCGGCGGCGTCGGCCTTGTTGATCACGACGATCTCGGGGATCTCCGCGGCGCCGATCTCGCGCAGCACCTCTCGGACGGCGTCGAGCTGGTCCTCGGGCGCCGGGTCGGAGCCGTCCACGACGTGCAGGATCAGCCCCGCGTCGGTGACCTCCTCCAGCGTCGAGCGGAACGCCTCGACGAGCTGGTGCGGCAGGTGCCGGACGAACCCGACCGTGTCGGCGAGCGTGTAGGCGCGCCCGCCGGGCGTCTCGGCCCGCCGGACGGTCGGGTCGAGGGTGGCGAACAGGGCGTCCTCCACCAGGACCCCCGCGCCGGTGAGCCGGTTCAGCAGGGACGACTTGCCCGCGTTGGTGTAGCCCGCGATGGCGACGGCGGGCACCGCGTGCCGGCGGCGCTCGCCGCGCTTGGTGTCGCGCGCCTTGGACATCTCGGCGATCTGCCGGCGCAGCTTGGCCATCCGGGTGCGGATCCGCCGCCGGTCCAGCTCGATCTTGGTCTCGCCGGGGCCGCGGCCGCCGATCCCGACGCCGCCCGCGGCGCGCCCGCCGACCTGCCGGGACAGGTTGCCGCCCCAGCCGCGCAGCCGCGGCAGCAGGTAGTCGAGCTGCGCGAGCTCGACCTGCGCCTTGCCCTCGCGGCTCTTGGCGTGCTGGGCGAAGATGTCGAGGATCAGCGCGGTCCGGTCGATGACCTTGACCTGGACGGTCTCCTCCAGGTGCCGGAGCTGGCTCGGGGCCAGCTCGCCGTCGCAGATGACGGTGTCGGCGCCGGTGGCGATGACGATGTCGCGCAGCTCGGCGGCCTTGCCGGAGCCGATGTAGGTGGCCGGGTCGGGCCGGGAGCGGCGCTGGACGAGTCCCTCCAGCACCTCCGAGCCCGCGGTCTCGGCGAGGAGCGCCAGCTCGCGCAGGGAGTTCTCGGCGGCCTCGGCGGTGCCGTCCGTCCAGACGCCGACGAGGACGACCCGCTCCAGGCGGAGCGAGCGGTACTCGACCTCGGTGACGTCCTCCAGCTCGGTGGACAGCCCCGCGACGCGGCGCAGTGCCCGGCGGTCTTCAAGGTCGAGTTCGCCGGTCATCGGCTCGTACTCGAACTCTTCGGAGGTCTGGGTCTGGTCTGCAGAAAAAGGTTGAGTCATATGTCCTCGGTAGAACGCCGCGGCACGGCCGTGTCTTCCCGGTCTTCCCGCCGTTTCTTCCCGCCGATCGTCTCACGGCCCTCTTCGGTGGTCACGCGGTTATCTCCCTGGGTTGACGCAAGCGCGCGCGGGGACGTGTCCCGGTGAACGCGGGGGTGCGCAGACGCCACCTGGCGCGTCCGGCCACCGCACCACCCCGCTTTGACCGCCTTCGACCACGCCAAGTACCGTTCTCCACATACCAGAACCCAAATTTCACTATACGAAAGGGATGGCGCAGATGGCTGGACTTGACGGCATCGAGGTCACCGGACCCCTCGGCGATCGGTACGAGGAGATCCTGACCCCGGAGGCGCTCGGCCTGCTCGCCTCCCTGCAGCGCGAGCTGGGCGCCCGGCGCAGGGAGCTGCTGGGCGCCCGCGCCGACCGGCAGCGCGCCCTGTCCGAGGGCGGGACGCTCGACTTCCTCCCCGAGACCGCGGACGTCCGCGCGGACGACGCCTGGCGGGTCGCCGATCCCGCGCCCGGCCTGGAGGACCGCCGCGTCGAGATCACCGGCCCGACCGACCGGAAGATGACGATCAACGCGCTGAACTCGGGCGCGAAGGTGTGGCTGGCCGACTTCGAGGACGCCAACACGCCCCTGTGGACGAACATGATCGAAGGGCAGCTCAACCTCCGCGACGCCCTCGACCGCTCCATCGACTTCACCGACGACAAGAGCGGGAAGTCCTACGCGCTCAAGGACGACGCGGAGCTCGCGACCATCGTCGTCCGGCCGCGCGGCTGGCACCTGGACGAGAAGCACCTCCTCGTCGACGGCGAGCCCATGTCAGGATCGCTCTTCGACTTCGGCCTGTACTTCTTCCACTGCGCGCGCCGTCAGCTGGCCAAGGGCAAGGGCCCCTACTACTACCTGCCGAAGATGGAGTCGCACCTGGAGGCGCGGCTCTGGAACGACGCCTTCAACATCGCGCAGGACGCGCTGGGCGTCCCGCGCGGCACGATCCGCGCGACCGTCCTCATCGAGACGATCCCGGCGGCGTTCGAGATGGAGGAGATCCTCTACGAGCTGCGCGACCACTCCGCGGGCCTGAACGCCGGGCGCTGGGACTACCTCTTCTCCGTGATCAAGAAGTTCCGGGACCGGGGCGCCGACTTCGTGCTGCCCGAGCGGAACGCGATCACGATGACCGCGCCGTTCATGCGGGCCTACACCGAGCTGCTCGTCCGGACGTGCCACAAGCGCGGCGCGCACGCGATCGGCGGGATGGCGGCGTTCATCCCGTCCCGCCGCGACGAGCGGGTCAACAAGATGGCGCTGGAGAAGGTCCGGGCGGACAAGGCCCGCGAGTCGGGCGACGGGTTCGACGGCTCCTGGGTGGCGCACCCCGACCTCGTCCCGGTCTGCCGGGAGGTGTTCGACGGCGTCCTCGGCGACCGGCCGAACCAGCGCGAGCGGCTCCGCGAGGACGTGCGCGTCACCGCCGCCGACCTGCTCGACATCAAGGCCACCCCGGGCGAGATCACCGAGGCGGGCCTGCGCAACAACATCGACGTGGCGCTGCGCTACCTCGCCACCTGGCTGGACGGCGCGGGCGCGGTCGCCATCCACAACCTGATGGAGGACGCCGCGACCGCGGAGATCTCCCGCTCGCAGGTCTGGCAGTGGATCCGCAACGGCGTGTCCACCGCCGAGGGCCGCAAGATCACCAGGGAGTGGGTCGAGGAGCTGCTGGACGAGGAGCTGGCCAAGATCAAGGACGAGCTGGGCCAGGCGTACAACGAGCCCCGCTACGACCAGGCCGTGACCCTGTTCAAGGAGGTCACCCTGGCGGACGAGTACTCCGAGTTCCTCACGATCCCGGCCTACCAGAGCTTCCCGTAGACCCCGCGGGCACGAACCCTTTGGAACCCGCGTCCGCCGAGGAACATGGGTTCCAAAGGGTTCGCCCCTGAGCCGATATCGGGGATCGTGGAAAAGGTGGAACCGTTGTCCAACGAGCCGTTGGTGAACGAGCCGTCGCTCGACGAGCCGTCGCTCGACGAGCCGCTGCCCGGCGGGCTCGGACGCCGGCTGGCGGAGCTGCTCGGGGCCGACCGGGTGATCACCGACCCGGTCCGGCTGCGCACGTACGAGTGCGACGGGCTGACCAACCACCGGTCGACGCCGGGGATCGTCGTGCTGCCCGACACCGCCGAGCAGATCGCCGCGATCGTGCGCGAGTGCGCGGCGGCCGGGGTCCCCTACGTGGCGCGCGGCTCCGGGACGGGACTGTCCGGCGGGGCGCTCCCCCGCGCGGACGGCGTGCTGATCGTCACGTCCCGGATGCGGCGGATCCTGGAGGTCGACATCCCGGGGCAGCGCGCCGTGGTCGAGCCCGGCGTGATCAACCTGGACGTGACGCGGGCCGTCCGGCAGTACGGGTACTACTTCGCGCCCGACCCGTCCAGCCAGCAGATCTGCTCGGTCGGCGGGAACGTGGCGGAGAACTCCGGCGGCGCGCACTGCCTGAAGTACGGGTTCACCGCGCACCACGTGCTGTCCTGCGAGGTCGTGACGCCGGACGGGGAGATCGTCGAGCTGTCCGCGGACGGCCCCGGCTACGACCTGCTCGGCGTGTTCGTCGGGGCGGAGGGCACGCTCGGCATCACCACGAAGATCACCGTGCGGCTGACGCGGCTGCCGGAGACCGTGCAGACGCTGCTCGCGGCGTTCGGCTCGATCGAGGCGGGCGGCGCGGCGGTGTCGGCGATCATCGGCGCGGGCGTCGTCCCGGCGGCGATCGAGATGATGGACGCCCTGTCGATCGAGGCGGCGGAGGCGGTGGTGCGCTGCGAGTACCCGCCTGGCGCGGGCGCGGTGCTGATCGTGGAGCTGGACGGCCCCGAACCCGAGGTCGCGGCCCAGTTCGCCCAGGTCGAGCGGCTGTGCCGGGACGCGGGCGCGTTCGAGATCCGGATCGCCGCCGACGACGCGGAGCGGGCGCTGATCTGGAAGGGGCGCAAGTCGGCGTTCGCGGCGGTCGGCCGGATCAGCCCGGCCTACATCGTCCAGGACGGCGTGATCCCCCGGACGGTGCTGCCGCGGGTCCTGGCGAGCATCGACGCGCTGTCCGCCGAGTCTGGCGTGCGGGTGGCGAACGTGTTCCACGCGGGTGACGGGAACCTGCACCCGCTGGTGCTGTTCGACGACGCCGAGCCGGGCGCGGAGCAGCGCGCGGAGGAGGTTTCGGGGGCGATCCTCGACCTGTGCATCGAGCACGGCGGCTCCATCACGGGCGAGCACGGCGTGGGAGTGGACAAGTCCCGCTACATGCCGCGGATGTTCACCGAAGCCGACCTGGACACGATGCAGATGGTCCGCTGCGGATTCGACCCGGCGGGACTGTGCAACCCAGGCAAGGTGTTCCCCACGCCGCGTCTGTGCGGCGAGGTTCCCGGTGTGCGCAAGGGCCCCCACCCGTACGAGGGAAAGGCTGACCTCTTCTGATGCAGCCCATCGACGCCTTGGCCAAGGTCTGCGGTGATGTAAGGCCGGGTGAGCCTGCGGAGGGCGTCCTCGGGGTGGAGCCCGCTCTGGTCGCCGCACCGAAAGACGCTTCCGAGGCCGCCGATGTCATGCGCGTCGCCGCTGAGAAGGGTCTGGCGGTCGTCCCGCGTGGGGCCGAGACCCGCCTCGACTGGGGCACACCTCCAGAACGGTGCGATCTGCTGGTCGACACCCACCGGATGGACGGGCTGATCGAACACGCCGCAGGGGACCTCGTCGCGAAGGCGGAGGCGGGTCTGCCGATGGAACGGCTCGCCGCGCTTCTCGCGGAGCGCGGTCAGCGGCTCGCGCTCGACGTCCCCCTGCCGGGCTCGACCGTGGGCGGGACGATCGCCACGGGCGCGTCCGGTCCGCTGCGCACGCTGTACGGGACGCCGCGGAACCTGGTCATCGGGCTGACGATCGTCCGGGCGGACGGTCAGATCGCGCGATCCGGCGGGAAGGTCGTCAAGAACGTCGCCGGATACGACCTCGGACGTCTCTTCTCCGGTTCGTTCGGAACCCTCGGGCTCATCGTGGACGCCACGTTCCGCTTGCATCCGGTGCCGTCGGCTACAGCGTTCGTGTCCTGTCGGGTGACTGGCCCCGAGGACGCTTTCGACGCCGTCCAGACCGTCCTGCATTCCGCGGTGGCGCCCAGTGCGCTCGAATACATCGGCCCTGCGACGGTCGCCGTTCTTCTAGAGGGCGTCCCAGAGGGCGTTGACGTACGCGCACGGCAAATCGCCGAACTGCTAGGCGAGAACGCCGAAATCGCGGAATCGGCACCAGACGGCTGGGGACGCTACCCGGACGGCACCACCCTCATAGACGTCACCGCTCCACCACCCGCGCTCCGTGACGTCCTCACTACGCTCGGGCCGGAAACCGCCGTAACCTGGAGTGGAAGCGGACACGGTCACGTCGGCGTTCCCACGGGTTCGACCCCGGAGAAGGTGGCGACCGTGCTGGGCGAGTTGAGGGACGCGCTGAGCCGCCACCGCGGCGGCGCCGTCGTCCGCTACGCGCCTGAGGAAGTACGCGGTGAGATAGATGTGTGGGGCCCGGTTCCAGGGCTGGCGCTCATGCGGCGCGTGAAAGACCAGTTCGACCCGGACCACCGGTTGTCCCCCGGACGATTCGTGGGAGGGATTTGATGAGCGCCCAGGACGACCTCCCGAAACTGCTCGGCGACTGCGTCCACTGCGGTTTCTGCCTGCCGACCTGTCCGACGTACACGCTGTGGGGCGAGGAGATGGACTCGCCCCGGGGCCGCATCCATCTCATGCAGCAGCACGTGGACGGGGAGCCGTTCAGCGACGCGATGGTGCAGCATTTCGACGCCTGCCTCGGCTGCATGGCGTGCGTGACGTCCTGCCCGTCCGGGGTGCAGTACGACCGGCTCATCGAGATGACCCGCGCGGACGTCGAACGCGAGCACCCCCGTTCGCTGAAGGAGCGCGCCATACGGGAAATGGTCTTCCAGTTGTTCCCGTACAGGCGGAGGCTCCGTGCTCTGCGCGGCCCTCTGCGCGCGTACCAGAAATCGGGTCTGGAACGGCTCGTGCGACGCAGCGGCGTGCTGGAGCGCATTTCGCCGTCGATCGCCGCGATGGAGCGTCTCGCGCCGCCACTCGGCAGGACGCCGCGCCTACCGGAACAAGTCGCGGCCCGGGGCGAACGCCGCGCGACGGTGGGAATGCTGTCCGGCTGCGTGCAGGGCGAGTTCTTCCCCGGCGTCAACGCCGCCACGGCCCGCGTCCTCGCCCTCGAAGGCTGTGACGTCGTCATCCCGAAGGGACAGGGGTGCTGCGGGGCGCTGTCCCTGCACTCCGGCCGCGAGGACGAGGCCCGCGCCTTCGCCCGCCGGACGATCGAGACGTTCGAATCCGTGGACGTCGTCGTCGTGAACTCGGCGGGCTGCGGCTCGGCCATGAAGGACTACCGGGCACTCCTCGCCGACGATCCGGCCTGGTCGCGGCGGGCGGACGCGCTGACGGCCAAGACCCGCGACTTCGCCGAGTTCCTCGCCGAGCTCGGCCCCCGCGCGGAGCGTGCGCCGCTGCCGGTCACCGTCGCCTACCACGACGCCTGCCACCTCGCGCACGCGCAGGGCGTGCGGAGCCAGCCGCGCGCGCTGCTCGCCGCGATCCCGGAGCTGGACGTCCGGGAGATCGCCGATCCGGAGATCTGCTGCGGGTCCGCCGGGACCTACAACCTGTTCCAGCCGGAGGCCGCCGCCGAGCTCGGCGACCGCAAGGCGGTGAACGTGGACGCCACCGGCGCCGAGCTGCTCGTCGCCGCCAACCCCGGCTGCTCCATGCAGATCGCCACCGCGCTGCGCCGCCGCGGCGCCCCCATCGCCGTCGCGCACACCGCCCAGGTGCTGGACGCCTCGCTGCGCGGCCTTTCTCCCGACACCCTCCTCACGCGCGTTTCGTAACCCCCTGACCTGGACGACGACCGATTCACACGGTCGGGTATCGTGTCCACCTCCTTGAGATGGGACGCGCTTACCGTGCCTGGAGCGGGCCAGAGGGAGCACGCAGAGACCATGTCCAACAGCCACCAGCCCCGCCGGTCGCACCGCCGGAGGAAGAAGAGCAACGCCGGGCGGATCGGCCTCGCCGGGGCCCTCACGGGCGCCGTCGGGATCGCCGCCGTCGCCGCCGCGATCGCGGTCCTCCGGCCCGGCGGCGACGCCGGTACCGGCCCGGCCCGTCCGGCCTCCGCCGGGCAGGCCGACACCGGCGCTCCCGGCCCCTCGGCGGCCGCGCCGAAGACCGGCGCGCCGGTCGACTTCGTGACGCCGGAGGGCTACGGGTACAGCCTCGCCGCCGTCAAGGCCGGGACCGACGGGCAGCCGCTCGGCGCCACGAAGGCTCCCCCGTCCGGGACGACGTACGCGTACGCCGACTACGTCCTGACCAACAGCCAGCGGCGGCCCGTCCTGCTGGACTACCCCGCCGACCTGTTCCTGCCCAAGGCGCGGGTGCCGGAGGACGCGCGGGAGCGGTGCATGCCGCAGCCCGGCATCCCGGACGACATGTGCACGCTCCCCAACCACAGCGAGATCACCGCCAGGATCGACGGGGCGAGGCCGCCCGTCGACGAGAACGGCAGCACGATGATCCCGGCGGGCGCGTCGTACGTGGTGCGGATCGCCACCGACCTCCCGGTCGACGCCGGCCTGTCGGCCGACGACGTGCGGCTCTACGTGTGGAACGCCCGGTTCACTAGCGACCGCAAGGGCATACGGCTCAGCTTCCCTTAGTGGTGAAACCGATGTCCTGGTAGGCGGGCTCGAAGAAGCCGCCAGCACCCAGGTTCGCGAGATCCGCTCGGACGGCGACGAGTTGGGGACGCTGATACAGCGGCAACACCGACGCCTGGCTCCAGACAAGCCGGTCGGTCTCGTTCACAAGAACGCGAACCTTCACGGGGTCGACCTCCGCGACCGCACGGTCGATGGCTCTGTCGATGGCCTCAGTGCCGGTGCGGGAGTAGTTCTGCTGGACGCTTTGGCCGCGCGGCCGTGCGAAGACAGACTTCAACGGCGAGACGGGGAAAGCCGAACCCAGCCAAGAGAACGGGACGATGTCGAAGTTCCCGGGTGCGACGTAGCGGTCGAAGGCGTCGTCGGCGGGGACGGGTTCGATGTCCAGCCTGATGCCGATTCGTTCGAGCAGCGCGCGGGTCAGTTCCGCTTCGCGTTCGCTGATCGGGACTCCGGACGGGAAGACGAAACGGAGCGCGAGCGTCCGTCCGGCCTTGGCGCGGTACTTCCCGTGGGGTCTCCAGCCCGCGTCGTCCAGGAGACGTCGGGCGCGGGCGGGGTCGTACGTTCCGTACTCCGCTGAATTGTCGCGGTAGCCGTTCTGGGTGTTGACGTAGAAATGGTTGCCGAGCGTCTGCACCGGGACGCCGAGCCCGGACAGGTCGGCTCTCGCCAGGATCCGCCGGTCGATGCCGAGCATGACAGCGCGCCGCACGCGGACGTCGGACAGGACGGGCCCGGCGGCGTTCAACGTGAACTGCCTCCAGTCCGGCCCTCCCGCTCGGCGAACTTCCGCTTTAGGGGTTTTCTCAGCGCGTTCCAGGGCGTCGGCGTCGAGACCGACGTCCATCAGGTCGATCTCGTGGTTGGCGAACGCGCCGGGCATCGCGGCGGTGTCCATCGTTCTGTAGACGATGCGGTCGAGTTTCGCGGGCGCGCCCCACCAGGCGGGGTCGCGGACGAGGGTGACGGTTTTGGCCGTCTGGTCGATCGCGTTGATTTTGAAAGGGCCCGCGGTCGCGGGGAGACGGTTCGTCCAGGCGGTGTTGAACGCGCGGGGCGTCTCGTAGGCCGTGGACGGGTAGAGCGGGCTGAACAGGCTGCGCCAGTCGGAATAGGTGCTGTGGAAGGTCACCTTGACGACGTTTTCGGCGGCGACCTTGTCGACTGACTTGATCTGGCGGTAGCCGGTCGTCGTGGAGACCTCGTAGCGCGGATCGCGTCCGGATAAGGCGCGGGCTTGAGCCGCGAAATCGTCGTATCCGATGGGACGGCCGTCCGACCATCTGGCGCGCGGGTTGAGCCGGTAGGTGACCGTCTGGCCGTGGGCGCTCCGCGACAGCGTCGCCGACCTGAGGTAGTCGGGGACGGCATGCGGCACGCCCTTCTCATCCGCGCGCATCAGATAGGGCAGCACACCTTGGATGACGTGGTTCACGACGCCCTTCGTGCCGTTGACGTGATGGAAATTCCATTGGGACGGGAACTCCGGCAGGGGCCAGCGCAACGTGCCTCCATTCGCGACTCGGGCTCGCGGCACCGGGTTCACGTCGGAGGCGGGGAGGCTCGCGGGCGCGGTCGAGGTATTGCCCGCGCTGCAGCCCGTCCCGGCAAGGAGCAGAATCGCGCCGAGTATGCGTTTCACCTCCCGGCCTCCACGCCGACGAGTGGGTGATGGCAGGCGACCATTCGGTCGGTGCCCGGCAACATGGCGGGGTCGTGTTCTTCGCACAAGCTTCTTTCGGTGGCGGTGAGCATCGCGTATCGGGGGCAGCGGGAACGGAAGCGGCATTCGATGGGAGGCTCCATCAGATCGGGTGGTTCTCCTCGCAGGACGACGCGGTCACGACGCCTCGCAAGAACCGGATCGGGAATCGGGACGGCGTCGAGAAGCGCGCGCGTGTAGGGGTGGGCTGGCCTGCCATACACGTCGTCCACTGGGCCGATCTCGACGATGCGTCCCATGTGCATGACCGCGACCCGGTAAGCGAGGCGGTGGACGACCGCCAGGTCGTGCGCGACGAACATGCATGCCATGTCGAGCCGTTCTTCGAGAAGGTTCATGACCTCGTCGCGTGATGACGCATCAAGGGCGGCGACGGGTTCGTCCAGCAGCAGGAGGCGCGGCTCCAGAGCGAGCGCCCTGGCGATGCCGACGCGCTGTCTCTCCCCACCCGAAAGGCTGTGCGGATAACGGCGTCCGTGGCCGGGCTGCAACCCCACCGATATCAGTAATTCGCTGACGCGCTCCCGCGCCCGCGCCGCCGGAGTCCCATGCGTGACCAGTGGCTCGACGAGGATGTCGGCTACGCGCATGCGCGGGTTCAAAGACGAACGCGAGTCTTGGAAGACGATCTGCACAGCGCGGCGCAGCGCTCGCCGCCGTGCACCGTTCAACCGGGCGGTGTCCTGGCCGAGAACGGAGATCCGCCCTTTCCCCGGGCGCGACAAACGCATGATCTCCATCAGCGCCGTGGTCTTTCCGCACCCCGACTCCCCCACCAGCGCGAGCGTCTCGCCTTCCCGGACGTCGAATCCGATGCCGTCTACAGCGCGGACCGTCCCGCCACGGCGCCGAATTCGGTGATGCTTGACGAGGCCGTCCACTTCCAGCACGAGAGGGCCGTCCCGCGGTTCCCGCACTGACGCCTCATCCAGACGTGGAATCGACCGCACCAATTTGACCGTGTACGAAGCGGTCGGGGCGCGGTAGATCTGTTCCACCGCGCCCGACTCCACCACCCGTCCGGCGCGCATGACCATGACGCGGTCGGCGAGCCCGGCCACGACGCCCAGGTCGTGGCTGATCAGCACGATCGCGGCTCCCGAAGCCTCCTTCACGGCCCGCAACACGTCCATGACCTGCGCCTGGACGGTCACGTCCAAGGATGCGGTCGGCTCGTCCGCGATGACGACTGAAGGCTCGTTGGCGATCGCCATCGCGATCAGCACGCGCTGCCGCATTCCGCCGGAAAGCTCGTGCGGATAGGCATCCGCCCTACGCGCGGCGACGCCGACGAGCCCGAGCAGTTCGGCGGCCCGCGCACGCGCCGCCGCCCGGCCGACCCGCGAATGGATGCGGACGGCCTCCGCTATCTGATTCCCCACCGTGCGGACGGGAGTGAGCGCCGACATCGCGTCCTGGAACACCATCGACATTTCCCTGCCGCGTATCCGGGAGAGCTGGGCGTCCGATCGTCCGAGAAGCTCCCGCCCGCCCAGCCGCACGGATCCGTCCACGTGCGCCTTTTCCGGCAGCAGCCCCATCAAAGCGAGCGCGAGCGTGCTCTTACCGGAGCCCGACTCACCGACGATTCCGAGCACTTCGTTCGCCCCAACCGCGAGATTCACGCCCTGCACGGCGGCAATGTCCCGCGCATACCGGACGGTCAGATCCGTCACCCGTAACACCGTCACCGCGACTCCGGATCGAAGACGTCGCGCAATCCATCTCCCATCAGATTCACCGCCAGGACGATGAGAACGAGCAGAACGGCCGCGAAGCCGAACGGCCAGGGAAAGGCTCCTCCAACACCGCCGCCGTCCGCGATCAGGACGCCCAGCGAAACGTCCGGCGGGCGAACACCCAACCCCAGGTACGACAGGCCGCTCTCCGCGACGATCGCGATTCCGACGTTCAGGCTCGCGTCCACGGCCAGCAGCGACGCGAGCTGCGGCAGCACATGCCGGACGAGCACTCGCGGCGCCCGCACACCGAGAAACCGCGCGGCGAGCACATGTTCACGCCCGCGCAGCGAAACCGTTTCGGCGCGCACCGCCCGCGCCGTGACCATCCACATGAACGCGGCCAGCGATGGCACGAGAACCGCCATTCCGCCTCCCGGCCGCACAACGGCGACGACGAGCAGCGGCGGCAGGATCAGCAGCACGTCGGTCCCCCACATCAGTCCGCGGTCGAGCGCACCGCCCGCGTATCCGGCGACGGCCCCAACGACGGCGGCCAGCCCGGTCGAGATCGCGGCGGCGGCCAAGCCGACGATCAGCGATGTCCGCGCGCCCCGCAAAGTGAGGGCGAACACGTCCCGCCCGCTCCGCGTAGTGCCGAGCCAATGGGCGGCGGACGGCCCCTCACGAAAGGCGGAGAAGTCGATCTCGTCCCAATTCCAAGGCGAAACGAGCGGCCCGGCGACCACGAACGCCACCAACACGACCAGCAGAACCGCCCCGGCGACCACCCGCCGACCGCCTGCGATCACGCCGCCGCCCGGACGCGCGGATCCAGAACGCCCTGCAGCACATCGGAGGCGAGCCCGGCCGACGAAATCCCGCACGCCGCGAGGCATCCGATCGCCGCGACGACGTTGACGTCCCCGCGGCCGATCGAGTCGACGAGCCATTCGCCGATCCCGTGCCAGCCGAAGACCTTCTCGGTGAAGACGCCACCAAGGAGCAGCAGTCCGGAGGCGTAGGCGAAATAGGCCGCCATCGGCGCCACGGCGGTGCGCAGGCCGTGCCTCCGCAGAGCACTCCGCCGCCGCAGCCCTTTGGCCCGCGCCGTCCGGACGAAATCAGCGTGCAGAACGTCCAGCATCAGACCCCGCTGATACCGGCAGTACAAAGCGAACTGCGTCAGCCCAATGGTGATGGTCGGCAAGACCAAATGCTGAACCCGGTCGAGGAACCCGGACTCCCCCGGCGTCGTCTCGCCGACCCACTGAAACACCCGCACGCCCATGGCGTCATTCGCCGCCCCCGCCGCCACCTGCAACAACACCGCGAGAACGAAGACCGGAACAGCAACCAGCAGATAGGACCCGGAACTGATGAGCCGATCGGCCGCCCGCCCACGTCGCATCGCCGCATAGGCACCCACGAAAACGCCGACCACGCTCCCCAGCACGGCCCCGACGGTCAGCAGCCGCAGGCTCACCCCGAGCCGCCGCCGCAGTTCGCCGCCCACCGCCCGGCCGTCCGACGTCCGGCCGAAGTCGCCGTGCAGGACGCCCGCCGCCCACCTCCTATACCGGTCGGCCAGCGGGGTCCGGTCGTTGAGGTTGAGGGCGGTGAGCCGAGCCTCGACGACCGCGTCCGGCGGACGCGGGACGCGGCCCTCGTACCCGGCGCGCGGGTCGAGGGCCGCGGCGGCGAGCAGGTAGCCGAGGCTCATGGCCAGCACGCCCAGCGCCAGCCGGTTCGCCACCCGGCGCAGCAGGAACGCCGCCATCTCTCCCTCTCGGACGTCCGACAGAATCACAGAATGCTACTGATTGATCACATTCCGCGCTGGAGAAACGTCCGGAGTAGCGGGAGAAAGCGTCAGATGAGGGCGGGCTCCCGGTCGCGCGCGGTCTCGTCCCGGGCGCGCCCGCGCAGCCCGCCGACGGTCAGCAGCACGAGCCCCGCGACCGCCCACGTGGCCAGGACGGCGAGCGGCCGCCACGCGCCCGCGCCGTCGAAGAACGCCGCCGACCGCAGCAGCGTCACCGCCGCCCCGGGCGGCAGGAACTGGCCGATCTCGCCCCATGGCCGCGGCAGCAGCTCGGGCGCCGACGTGGCGCCGGACAGCGGGTTGCCGAGCAGCAGGAACATCAGCCCGCCGAGGCCGATCCCGGCGCGCCCGACGACGGCGGCGAGACCGGCCACCGTGCCCGTCACGGCCAGGATCGCCAGCGACATCACCCCGGCCAGCTCGACGTACGGGCCGGGCAGGAGCGACAGCCAGCCCTGCGCGATGCCCGCCGCGCCGAATCCGCCGAGCAGGGCGAACAGCACCGCGCCCGGCGCGCGCCACCCCGCCGCCGGGACCGCGAAGGTGAGCAGGACCGCGGCGGCGAGCCCGGACATGATCAGCGGCAGCGCGAGCGCGCCGAGCCCGGCCCCGCGCGGGTCGTCCGGGTCGGCGGCGACCACGTCCTGGACGGCCGGCGCCGCCGCGTCCGCCGCCCCGCCGCCGAGCCCCCGCGCCAGCGCGTCGAGCTGCTGCGCGACGAGCGGCGAGGCGGCCGACGCGGTGAGCACCTTCGGGCCGGACGGCGTCGTGACGATCGCGCCGTAGGCGTCGCGGCCGGTGAGCGCGGCGCGGGCGGCGGCCTCGTCCCGGACGGCGGCGACGTCGAACGCGCCGGGACGTTCCCGCTCCAGCCGCTGCGCGACGGCGGCGGACCCGGGCCCGGTCACGACGATCGGCACGTCGCGGGGCGCCGTCCGCGCCGCGGGCCAGCAGAAGGCGGTGATCATGAGGAGTTGCAGCAGCGCGGCGCCGACGGCCACGCCGAGGGTGCGCCGGGCGAGGGAGGACCGCATCACGGCTCCTAATAAATCGGATGTCCGTTCTCTTTAACGCCGTCAGCGTGGCACCGGCGCTTCCGGCTTGTCAAGAAACGAACGTTCGTTTTATATTGTCCGCATGCCGCGAGTCAGCGAGGAGCACCTCGAACGCCGCCGCCGCCAGATCCTCGACGCGGCGCGCGCCTGCTTCGTCCGCAAGGGCATCCACGACACGTCCATGCAGGACATCTTCGCCGAGGCCGGGCTCTCCGCGGGCGCCGTCTACCGGTATTTCAAGAGCAAGAACGAGATCATCGAGGCCAACATCGCGTCGGTCGTCGGCGAGCTGCAGGCGTTCTTCCACGAGCTGGTGCACACCGACCCGCCGCTGCCGATCGACGAGCTGGTCGAGCGGCTCGCGGTCAGGCTCACCGAGCTGTCCGACGAGGGCGGCCCGCTCCGGCTGGCCCCCGAGGCATGGGCGCTCGCCGTGCACGAGCCGGAGATCGCCCGGTACGTCGCCGAGAACCTCACCCGCATCCGCGACACGTGGACGCACTACCTCGGCCGCCTGGTCGACGCCGGGCTGCTCCCCCCGGGCACCGACGTCGCGGCCGCCGGGAAGGCGCTGTTCGCGATCATGCCCGGGTTCCTGCTGCAGCGGCTCATCGTCAAGGACATCTCGCCGGAGGAACTCCGGCGCGGCATCGCGGCCCTCACCCGCGACAGCATGCTGGCCCCGCTCACCTGAGGCTCGCCTGAGGCCCGTCCGAGGCCCGTCTGAAAGCCCACCCGGACTCCGGCCGCGCCGCGGAATCCGGTCGCGGACGCCTCGGATGGCATGAACCCGCCCTTTTGATCGGCGCATGGCGCAGACACGCCTCCCGCCCCGCGGAGTCCGGCGACCTGACTCAACTGGCCTGACCCGGACGTCCTGACAACCGACCGGCCCGCTCCCGCGTCCGAAAAGTGCCGGTCGCGACGTCCGGATTCGTTCCGCGCCGTCCTCCGGGCCGGCGCCGGCGACGATCCGAACCCGCCCCTGTGAGGTTCAGCGGCGCCGCCCGCGCCGCGCTGCCCCGCCCGGCGGCGACGCGGGAGGGACATGTCCAGAACGTCCGATCGGACGAGCTTGACCTGCGCCTTCCGTTCTCACCGCCGGAATCCGCGGTTACCATCACGGCACGCACCGATGTGCCGTGACGGGCCCAGTCTCGGCCGCACCCCATCCCGGTGTCCTGAGGCGGACGCCCTTAGGGCTGCAGGACAAGGAGCCAGACGCTTTAACATTCCATTACTTTCGGTCCAGGGGAGTGCATGTGGAGACGGCAGAACGCGGTCGCGGCGCGGGCCGCGTCGGGTTCCTGCTCGCGCTGGGCGCCGTGCTGCTCGTCGCGACGTCCCTCGCCATCGGCACGGAACTGCCCGCCGACCTGCGGATGGTCTGGTGGCACCCGGAGATCCTCGTGGCCCTCGCCTGGACCCCGGCGGCCGCCGTCCTGCTCCGGCACCGGCCCCGGCTCTCGGTCGGCTGGCTCATGCTCGGGGCCGGTTTCAGCGCCTCGGTCTACATCCTCTCGCTCAACCTCGGCCCCTGGTTCGAGCTGCACGACAAGCCCGCCGCCGGGTTCGTGAAATGGCTCGCGACCTGGCTCTGGGCCATTGACACCTACGCCCTGACCCTCGTCCTGCCGCTGATCTTCCCGGACGGACGGCTGGTGTCGCGCTGGTTCCGGCCGGTGCTCGTGCTCGCCTGCCTCGTCCCGGTGATCGTCTGCGTGCACGTGACGCTCGACCCCGGTGTGCGGCGCTGGCACAACGGCGTCTCGGTGTATCCGTTCGGTGAGATCCCCGTGGCCATCAGCGCGATCATCATCGGCACGCTCGCGGCGGGCCTGCTGTCGATGCTGATCCGGTTCGTCGTGGCGCCGCCGGACGTCCGGCGGCAGATCGGCTGGGTGGTCTATCCCGGCCTGCTCGCCGAGGGCATCATCTACGTGGGCGAGAACGGCCCGATCGGCGACCCGGTCCGCAACATCACGATCGTCGCCGTGCCGATCTGCATCGCCATCGCCATCACCCGGTACCGGCTCTACGATATCGATCTCGTGGTCAGCCGGACGCTGGTGTACGCGGGCCTCGTCGTCGTGATCACAGGGGTGTACTTCGCGCTGGTCGGCGCCGCCGGACTGATGGCGCACGGCCGGGGCACCCTCGCCGGGCTCGCCGGGGCGATCGTCGCGGGCGCGGTGTTCGAGCCCGTCCGGCGCCGCCTCCAGCGCACCGTGGACGGCTTCATCCACGGCGAGCGCGACCCGTACCGGATCGCCGACCGGCTGAACCGGCGGCTGCAGACCGCCGCCGACCCGGGCGCGGCGCTCGCCGTCGCCGCCGAGGTCGCCCGCTCCGCGCTGCACGCCACCGGCGTCCTGATCGAGGTGCTCGACCGCGACGGCCGGACGATCTCCGCCGAGGACGGCATGCTCGGCGACCGTCCGCAGCTCATCCCGCTGGTGTGGCACGGCGAGCCGGTCGGGCGGCTGCTGTTCGGCGTCACCCGCACCCCGGACGCGCGGCTGTCCGGCATCCTCGCCCGCAACCTCGCCGAGCTGGCGAACGCGGCGCGGCTCGCCGCCGACGTCCAGCGGTCCCGCGAGCACATCCTGCGCACCCGCGAGGAGGAGCGCCGCCGGCTCCGCCGCGACCTGCACGACGGGCTCGGCCCGACGCTCGCCAGCCTCGCGATGACCGTCGACGCCGCCCGCATCACGCTGAAGACCGACCCCGAGGCCGTCGACGCGCTGCTGGAGAGCCTGCGCGCCACCATGGGACGCACCATCGGCGACATCCGCGAACTGGTGTACGGGCTCCGTCCGCCCGCGCTGGACGACCTCGGCCTAGAGGGAGCCATCCAGGCCCTCGGCGGTGTGGTCGCCACCGGGGACGGTCCCAAGGTCGACGTCCATGTGGACGGCGATCTGAAGGGCCTGCCCGCCGCCGCCGAGGTCGCCGCCTACCGGATCGTCCAGGAGGCGCTGACCAACGTGCACCGGCACGCCAGGGCGGGATGCGCGGTGGTGCGGCTCCATCTGAACGGCGACCTCGACGTCACGGTCGGGGACGACGGAGTCGGGTTGCCGTCGCACGTGCGTTCCGGGATCGGCATGTCGTCCATGCGAGAACGCGCGGCCGAACTGGGCGGAACCTGCACCGTGGGGCCCGGACCCGAGGGCGGGACGCTGGTGCGCGCCCGGCTCCCGGTCAACGGGGTCCATCCGTAGCGGCTCGGCAGAGCGCGCCGGCACCTGAGCGGTGGCGTCATCTTGGCGGTTCGCCGGGTCTCGTCCCGGCCCACCCGGTGGGAGGGCCGGTGACCGCCCCCCGCCAAGAAGGTCGCCACCGGCCCTCAGGCTCCGTACGGCACCGAGGCTCCCATCCCGGTCCATACGGGCCATTCACCAGAGGGTGTGCAAGAAAGAAGTTATGCGGCGGAAGGTCCCGTTGGTGAGGGACAATTGTCCCGTTCGAGCCGGGACCTCGTTGGACGGCCCCGATTCCCGCCGCGGAACCGCGCCTAGAGCCATCCCGGCCACGTCTCCCCCTCGGCCACCAGAACCGCCGGGCCTGTCAGGCGGGCCGTCGCCTCGCCGAGCGCGACCGTGACCCGCCCGCCGAGGACGTCCACCGTCCATTCCGAGGGGCCGTCCCCGGCCTGCGCGGCGGCGGTGGCGGCGACCGCGACGGTGCCCGTCCCGCACGAGCGGGTCTCGCCGGAGCCGCGCTCGTAGACGCGCATCTCCAGGTGCCGGTCCCCGACCGTGCGGAAGAACTCGACGTTCACCCCGTCCGGGAACACGGCGGGGTCGAAGCCCGGGGCGCGCGACAGGTCGAGCGCGGCGACCGGGCCGTCCACGCGGCACGCCAGGTGCGGGTTGCCCACGGACACGCGCTCGCCCTGGAACACCGTCCCCGCGAGGGACGCCTCCCCGGCGCCGAGGATCGACGCCGGGCCCATGTCGACGCACACGTCCCCCGACGGCCCGAGCGTGACGCGGCGGAGCCCGGCGCGGGTCGCGACGTCCCACTCGCCGGGCGCGGCGAGGCCCGTCTCGACCAGGTAGCGGGCGAAGACGCGCAGCCC
Source organism: Actinomadura decatromicini (assembly GCF_008121305.1). Lineage (NCBI taxonomy): Bacteria > Bacillati > Actinomycetota > Actinomycetes > Streptosporangiales > Thermomonosporaceae > Actinomadura > Actinomadura decatromicini. The sequence goes on from NZ_VSRQ01000004.1 coordinate 597,150, forward strand.
GTTGCCGCACATCTCGGCGATGCCGCCGTCGGCGTTGCGGTAGTCCATGAACCACTCGGCGTCGCCCGCGTCCAGGCCGGCCTCCAGGCCCGCCGCCTTCGACCGGACGACCCGCAGGACGCCGTCCGCGCCGATCCCCGCCCGCCGGTCGCACAGCCGCGCCACGGCGTCCGCCGTGAGGTCGAGCGCGCCGTCCGGATCGGGCAGGATCACGAAGTCGTTCTCGGTGCCATGCCCCTTGACGAACCGCATGCCTTCGATACTAGGGCCTCGTCCGGGAGCCTCGACTGGACGCCTCGACGACCAGGGCGAGCGCGCGTTCGACCAGGTCAGAGGCGTCGTAGGGGAGCCACTGGACGCGCGGGTCGCGGCGGAACCAGGACTCCTGGCGGCGGGCGAAGCGCCGGGTCGCTCGGATGGTCTCGTCCTTGGCCCGGTCCTCGGTCCACTCCCCCGCGAGGAAGCGGAGCACCTGCGCGTAGCCGAGGGCGCGCCCGGCGGTCAGGCCGTCCCGGAGGCCGCGCTTCTCCAGCTCGCGGACCTCGTCGACGAGGCCCGCGTCCCACATCCGCTCCACCCGCAGGGCGATGCGCTCGTCCAGCACGTCCCGGGGGACGCTCAGCCCGACCTGCGCCACCGAGCCGTGCCGGTACACGTGCTCGGGCAGGGTCGCGGTGAACGGGCGTCCGGTGATCTCCATGACCTCCAGGGCCCGGACGATCCGCCGCCCGTTGCTCGGCAGGATCGCGTCCGCCGCCGCCGGGTCGAGCCCGCGCAGCCGCTCGTGCAGCTCACCGGAACCGACCCGGGCGAGTTCGTCCTCCAAGCGCGCGCGGACGGACGGGTCCGTCCCGGGGAACTCCATCCGGTCGAGCGCGGCCCGCACGTACAGGCCGGAGCCGCCGACGAGGATCGGGACCCGTCCCCGCGACTGGATGTCCGCGATCGTGTCGGCGCTGAGCCGCTGGTATTCGGCGACGCTGGCCGTCCGCGTCACGTCCCAGATGTCGAGCAGATGGTGCGGGACGCCGCGCATCTCGGCACGGGTGAGTTTGGCGGTGCCGATGTCCATGCCGCGGTAGAGCTGCATCGAGTCGGCGTTGACGGCCTCCCCGTCCAGCCGCAGCGCCAGCTCCACGGCGAGGTCGGACTTGCCCGCGGCGGTCGCGCCGACCACCGCCGCCACCGGGGACGCGTTCAGTGAGGTCACGGGATTGATTGTGGCAACAGAACGGGTATAGCCGGGTTGTACGGGTGTCGCGCGGTTTCGCGCGCCGCCGCCGACGACGAGGGATCCGGGGGGATTTGGGAATGTCCATCGTCGACAAGGTCAAGCAGATGCTCGGGCAGCACTCCGACAAGGCCAAGCACGGCGTTGACAAGGCCGGAGACAAGATCGACGAGCACACCGGCGGCAAGTACGCCGACAAGATCGACAAGGCCCAGGACAAGGCCGGCGACTACATCGACCGCGGCTCCGAGGGCGGCCACGGCGGACCCGGGGGCGGCGACCAGCCCGGCCCGGGGCGGCCCGGTCAGCCCTGACCCCGTAGCGACCCGGCCTCGGCCGGCCCGGCCGTAGCCGACTCGGCCGTCGCCGACTCGGCCGTCGCCGACCAGGACGCCACGAGGTAGCCGACGCCGTACGGCGCCTCCTCGGCGAGCACGGCGCCCCTGAAGGCCCCCTCGCCGGCCGCGCCCGCGAGCACCTGCCACGCCGCGCGCCCGGCCGCCCGCACCTCCCGGGAAAGCCCCGGGTCGAGGGCGGCCAGGGCGGCGGCGTCGGCCTCTTCCAGGGCACGCGCCACCGCCGCGTCGTAGGGGGCGGCGCGCTGGTCCAGATATCCCGGCGCCTTCTCCGAGCGGCACGCCGAGCCGTCGCCCATGACCAGGAGCGAGACGCGGTCGGACGAGGCGGCCAGATCGCGTCCTAGCGGCAGGCAGTCCGCGGTGGGCGCGTCGGACGCGACCGCCTGGTATCGGGCCTCCGTCGCCGCGTCGCGGCCTTCCAGGAGCCGGCCCTCCAGGAGCCAGCGGCCGATCGTGAGGGACAGCGGCAGCGGCTCGCCCGGCGGCGCGCCGCGCGGATGCTCCGGGCTCGTCCAGTCGAGGCCGTACGGGCGGAGCGTCGCGTAGGCGCCGGGCCCGTAGCGGCGCGTGTCCGGGCCCCCGCCCACCACGATCAGCGTCCCGCCCGCGGCGAGACCGCCCAGGACGGCCCGGACGGCCTCCGCGCAGGCGGCGCGCACCGCGTCGAGCTCCCCCGCCGCCTCCCCCGCCATCGCGGGGACGAGCAGGGGCGGATGCGGGCACACCGCCGCAGAAACGAGCACACTGCCTCCCAGCCGGGCCGTCCATCTGGACCACCTCGATCATGCCGGAGGTCACGGCGGGGTGGCGCACCCCGCGGCGGGCGCGTCGGACACGGCCGGGCGTCCGATCGACGGCATTCCGAGCGAAACCCCCCGCGGACGGCCACCGCCGCCCTGGCGCGCCTCCCAGGCGTCGCTGGCGCGCGTCCGGCGCACGGCGAGCACCGGCTTGTCGGCGACGAGGTGGTGCGGCGCGGCGTAGGTGACCTCGACGGTCGCCATGTCGCCCGGCCGGACGGGCTCGTCCGGCACCACGAAGTGCACGAGCCGGTTGTCGCGCGCGCGGCCCGACAGGCGGCGCGTCGCCTCGTCCTTGCGGCCCTCGCCCTCGGCGACCAGGACCTCCAGCGTGCGGCCGAGCTGCTTCTTGTTCTCCTCCCAGGAGACCTCCTCCTGGAGGGCGACGAGCCGCTCGTACCGCTCCTGGACGACCTCCTTCGGCAGTTGCCCGTCCATGGTCGCGGCCGGGGTGCCGGGACGCTTGGAGTACTGGAACGTGAACGCCGACGAGAACCGCGCCTCCCGCACCACGTGCAGCGTCTGCTCGAAGTCGGCCTCGGTCTCGCCGGGGAAGCCCACGATGATGTCGGTGGTGATCGCCGCGTCCGGGATCGCGTCCCGGACCTTCTCGATGATCCCGAGGTAGCGCTCCTGCCGGTACGACCGGCGCATCGCGCGCAGCACCGCGTCCGACCCGGACTGGAGCGGCATGTGCAGCGACGGCATCACGTTCGGGGTCTCGGCCATGGCGGCGATGACGTCGTCGGTGAAGTCCTTCGGGTGCGGGGACGTGAACCGCACCCGCTCCAGACCCTCGACCCCGCCGCACGCCCGCAGCAGCCCCGCGAACGCCGACTGCCCGCCGGACGTCATCGACCGGACCTCGTCGGGCGCGTCCGACAGGGCGCCGAACCCCGAGCCGTAGGCGTTGACGTTCTGGCCCAGCAGCGTGACCTCAAGGACGCCTTCGGCGACGAGCGCCTCGACCTCCGCGAGGACCTCGCCAGGACGGCGGTCGCGTTCCTTCCCGCGCAGCGACGGGACGATGCAGAACGTGCACGTGTTGTTGCACCCGACGGAGATCGACACCCACGCCGCGTAAGGGGACTCCCGGCGCGTGGGCAGCGTCGACGGGAAGGTCACCAGCGACTCTTCTATCTCGACCTGCGCCTCGTCCTGGACGCGGGCGCGCTCCAGCAGCGCTGGCAGCGACCCGATGTTGTGGGTGCCGAACACCACGTCCACCCAGGGGGCGCGCTTGACGATGGTGTCGCGGTCCTTCTGCGCGAGGCAGCCGCCCACGGCGATCTGCATGCCGGGATGGGAGTCCTTGACGGGACGGAGATGCCCCAGGTTCCCGTACAGCCGGTTGTCGGCGTTCTCCCGCACCGCGCAGGTGTTGAACACCACCACGTCGGGTTCGGCCTCCCCGGCGCGCACATACCCTGCCGACTCCAGCAGACCGGACAGCCGCTCGGAATCGTGGACGTTCATCTGGCACCCGTAGGTACGAATCTCGTACGTGCGCGGGGCCGTCTCCATTGGCGCATTCATGACGGTTACCAAGGGTACGGGCCCGGCGCGATATCGCCGAATGGGTCGACCCGCGTCACCTGGGCCGTCACAGCGCCGCTCGCCCTTCCGGCGGCGGCCCTGATGATCACTCTCCGCCACGGCGGAACCCCGTCCGACATGGGTATTCGTGATCGTATCGGTACCGCGCGGCGACTTTCCCGGCCGCGCCGATGACGTAAAGTCCGAGCGCATGACGGACAGCGAAGGCGGGCCCGACCTGACCAAGGACGGGCCGGAGGACACCGTGCCTGCGCCGGCCTCGGACGCCGGACGGCCCCTCGTCGTGGTCGAGCACGTCGACAAGCACTTCGGCGAGCTGCACGTCCTCAAGGACATCAACCTCACTGTCAACTCGGGCGAGGTCGTCGTCGTCATCGGCCCGTCCGGAGGCGGGAAGTCGACCCTGTGCAGGTCGATCAACAGGCTGGAGCCCATCGACGGGGGGAAGATCCTCGTCGACGGCAGGGAGCTGCCGCAGGAGGGCAAGGAACTGGCGAAGCTCCGCGCCGACGTGGGCATGGTGTTCCAGTCGTTCAACCTGTTCGCCCACAAGACGATCCTGGAGAACGTCACGCTCGGGCCGATCAAGGTCCGCAAGCAGGGCAGGCAGGAGTCCGAGAAGCACGCGATGGAGCTGCTCGACCGGGTCGGGATCGCCAACCAGGCCCACAAGTACCCCGCCCAGCTGTCGGGCGGGCAGCAGCAGCGGGCCGCGATCGCGCGGTCCCTCGCGATGCGGCCGAAGGTGATGCTCTTCGACGAGCCGACCTCCGCGCTCGACCCGGAGATGGTCAACGAGGTGCTCGACGTCATGACGGGCCTCGCCCGCGAGGGCATGACGATGATCGTCGTCACGCACGAGATGGGCTTCGCGCGCAGGGCGGCGCAGAAGGTCGTCTTCATGGCGGACGGCCAGATCGTGGAGGAGAACACTCCCGACGAGTTCTTCACCAACGCGCGCACCGATCGCGCCAAGGACTTCCTTTCGAAGATCCTCACGCACTGAACCAGTTTCGCCCGACGTCTCCGCGGCGACCTGGACCATTCAGCCGGCAGCGGACGAAATGGTTCGCGCAGCGGGGGCCCCGGCAGAGAGCAGAGGTAGAGGAGAAATGCGAGTACGTCGTTTCGGCGCCCTCATCGGGGCGGGGATGGCGCTGTCACTGGCGCTCAGTGCGTGTGGCAGCGACACGGAGAAGACCGAGGCAAAGACGGTCGTCCAGAAGGCCAAGGACAACAAGAAGCTGACGATCGGCATCAAGTTCGACCAGCCCGCGCTCGGGCTGAAGAAGCCCGACGGCTCCTACGACGGCTTCGACGTCGACGTCGCCAAGTACGTCGCGAAGGAGCTCGGCGTCCCGGAGAGCGGCATCACGTTCAAGGAGACCACCTCCGCGAACCGCGAGTCGTTCCTCGGCGGCGGCCAAGTCGACCTCGTGTTCGCCACCTACTCGATCACCGAGGCGCGCAAGGCGCAGGTGACCTTCGGCGGCCCCTACTACGTCGCCCACCAGGACACGATGGTCCAGGCCGGCAATACCGACATCAAGAAGGCCGCCGACCTCAAGGGCAAGAAGCTCTGCAAGGCGGCCGGGTCCAACTCGTTCCGCCGCGTCACCGAGGGCCCGCCGGACGGCAAGCTCAACATCAAGGGCGTCACGCTCGTCGACGCGAGCAGCTACTCCGACTGCGCGGCGAAGCTCCAGTCGGGCGCGCTGGACGCGGTCAGCACCGACGACCTGATCCTGGCCGGCTTCGCCGCCCAGCAGAAGGGCAAGTTCAAGGTCATCAACGACCCCTTCACCGACGAGAAGTACGGCGTCGGCATCAAGAAGGGCGACAAGGAGACCTGCGAGGCCGTCAACCAGGCCGTCACCAAGATGTACTCGGACGGCACCGCGAAGACCCTGCTGGAGAAGCACTTCTCGGGCACCGGGCTGAAGCTCGTCACGACCGTCCCGCAGATGGAAGGCTGCAGCTGATCCGAGACGCCCCGGCCGGGCGTCCGATCGCGGCGCCCGCCCCGAGGACGAGACGTCACGCGGCGCACTCGCCGGGACCGCGCGGTCCCCGGCGGGGCGCCCGCGTGGCCCGACCCGCTGGAACGCCATGGAACTGCTGAGCAATGTTTGACTTCGGCCCGTTCTTCGACAACATCGACGAGATCCTCAACGGGTTCTGGGGCACCGTGAAGCTGGCCGCCGTCTCGGCGGTGCTCTCCCTCCTGATCGGCACGGTCCTCGCGAGCTTCCGGGTCGCCCCGGTCCCGCTGCTGCGCGTGCTCGGCACCGCGTACGTCAACGTCGTCCGCAACACTCCGCTCACGCTCGTGCTGCTGATGTGCAGCCTCGGGCTCAACGACGTCCTGGCGCTGACCTTCTCCGACAACCCCGGCACCACCTACTACTGGTGGGCGGTGCTCGGCCTGTCCGGGTACACCGGGGCGTTCGTCTGCGAGTCGCTGCGGGCGGGCATCAACACGGTGCCGCTAGGCCAGGCGGAGGCGGCCCGCTCGATCGGGCTGACCTTCACCCAGTCGCTGCGGATCATCATCCTCCCGCAGGCGTTCCGCGCCGTCATCGCGCCGCTCGGCAGCGTCTTCATCGCGATGATCAAGAACACGACGGTGGCGTCCGCGGCGAGCTACGCCGAGGCCGCGGCGGCCATGAAGAGTCTGCTCGACCTGCCGTCCTTCACCAGCGGGGCGCTCCCGCTGTTCATCGGCGTCGCCATCGGCTTCATGATCCTCACACTGCCGACCGGCTTCTTCTTCGGCTGGCTCCACAAGCGGATGGCGGTGGCCCGATGACCGGAGCGGAGCGAGGATCATCGAGCCACCGGCTCGGGGGTCTGGGGGACGCCCCCCAGAAAGGCAGGGCTCGGTGAGCAAAGAAGCGACCGTCCTGTTTGACGTTCCGGGGCCGCGTGCGCGGGTGCGGAACAGGATCGTGGCCGTCGTCACGACGGCGGTGCTGCTGGCGCTGTTCGCCGCGCTCGTCTGGCGCTTCAACGAGAAGGGCCAGTTCGCGGGCGAGCTGTGGAGCCCGTTCACCAAGTGGACGGTCTGGGACAAGCTGATCCTGCCCGGCCTGTGGAACACGCTGAAGGCCGCGGCCGTGGCCGCCGTGCTGGCGCTGGTGTTCGGCGTGGTCTTCGGCCTGGCCCGGCTCTCCGACCACTGGTGGATCCGGGTCCCGGCCGGGGTCGTCGTGGAGTTCTTCCGCGCGATCCCGCTGCTGATCCTGATCTTCCTGGCCTTCTTCATCCCGAACAAGATCAGCCCGACGATCGCCGAGTCGTCGTTCGGAACGCTGCAGCGCGTCCTGGTCGACAACTTCTTCTCGCTCTTCGGCGTGCAGATCAACGCCGGGACGATCACCGTGCCGGCGTTCGCCGCGGTCGTGTTCGGCCTGGTGATGTACAACGGCTCGGTGCTCGCCGAGGTGGTCCGCGCGGGCGTGCAGTCGATCCCGAAGGGGCAGTCGGAGGCCGCCTACTCCATCGGCCTGCGCAAGAACGGCGTGCTGCGGCTGGTGCTGCTGCCCCAGGCCGTGACGGTGATGATGCCGGCGATCGTGAGCCAGCTCGTCGTCCTGCTGAAGGACACCGCGCTCGGGTTCATCATCGCCTACTCCGAACTGCTGTCCGCCGGGTTCCGGGAGGTGCCCGCCAACTTCCACAACAACAAGATCCAGGCGGGCATCGTCGTCGCCGTGATCTACATCGCGCTGAACATGTCGGTGAGCAGGCTCGCCACCTGGCTGGAGGCGCGCAGCCGCCGCAGCCGCAAGACGGAGGCGAAGACCATGGGCGGCGACGTGGGCGCGCCGCCCGCCCCTGGCATGTCGGCGGGCGGGGGCGCCCCGATCGTGCCCGGCGCCGGCTACTCGGGCGCCCAGGGCGCCATCTGAGCCCTTCGCGCCGCACCGGACGGCGCCGACCGGTCTCCACCGGTCGGCGCCGTCTTCGCGTCACGCCGTCTTCGCGTCCGCGCCGTCTTCGCGTCACCGCCCTCTTAACGTCCGCGCCGTCTTCGCCACAGTGCCGCTTCGCGGAGGGCAGGCGGTGGACGGAAGGGCCGCCGCGTGCCGGGATTGCGGCTCAGCGTGAGAGTTCCCAAGTCGTCGGCGTGTATCTTTCCGAGTTCAAACCGCCCGTCATGGCCCCAACCCGTCCCCGTATGCGGGACGATTCCTGGTATGACCGCTCGTGCGACCCTCCCCTACGGCTCCTGGCCCTCCCCCATCTCCGCAGCCGACGTCGCCCGCGCCCGGCTGCGCCTCAGTTTCCCCACCGTGGCGGGCAGCGACGTGTGGTGGCAGGAGACGCGACCCGAGGAGGGCGGTCGAACGACGGTCGTCCATCTGAAGGGCGGTCACCGCACCGAACTCCTCCATGCGCCCTGGGACGCCCGTACGCGCGTCCACGAGTACGGCGGGCGGTCGTACCTGCCCGTCCGCACCGAGTCCGGGCTGTCGATCGTGTTCTCCAACTACGAGGACCAGCGCCTCCACCGGTTGGACGAGGGCGACCCGAAGCCGTACCCGCTTACCCCTGAGCCCGCCGTCCCGGCCGGGCTGCGCTTCGCCGACTACGTCCTGTCCCCCGACGGGACGGAGATCTGGTGCGTCTGCGAGGGCCACATCGCCGAGCAGCGGGAGCAGCCGGAGGGGGCCGGGGCTCCCGCGGACGACAAGCCCGCGGGCACCGGGATCCGCCGCGCCATCGTCGCCGTCCCGCTGGACGGCAGCGCCGCCGAGGACGCGGGCGCCATCCGCGAGCTGGTCACCGGCGCCGGTTTCTACGCCTCGCCCGCGCCGTCGCCGGGCGGCGGCCACCTGGCGTGGGTGCAGTGGAACCACCCGCGCATGCCGTGGGACGGCACCGAGCTGCGCGTCGCGGCCCTGGAGGACGGAGCGGCGGTCGCGCCCCGCACCGTCAAGGGCGGCCTCACCGAGTCGGCGCTGGCGCCGCTGTGGCGGGACGACGAGTCCCTGTACGTCATCTCCGACTGGCCGGGCTGGTGGAACATCTACCAGGTCGGCCTGCACGGCGAGTCGCCGCAGGCGCTGTACCCGGCGGAGGAGGAGTTCGCCGGGCCGCTGTGGCACCTCGGCGGCATGCCGTACGCGCTGCTCGGCGACGGGCGGCTCGCCGTCCTGCACGGCGAGGGCGACCTGCGGCTCGGCGTCTACGACCCGGAGACGCTCGACCTCATCGACCTGGACGTCCCGTACGAGCACTGGCAGACCGCCCTGTCCACGGACGGCGGGACGATCGTCGGCATCGCGGGCGGCCCCGACCTGCCGACCTCGGTCGTCCGGGTCGACACCACGACCGGGCGGGTCGAGGGCCTGCGCCGCGAGCTCGCCGAGGTCCCGGACGTCGCGTACCTGTCGAAGCCCCGCGCCGAGCAGGTGGACGGCCCGTTCGGACGTCCCGTCCACGCCTACGTCTTCCCGCCCGCCAACCCGGAGGCCGCCGGGCCCGAGGGCGAGCTGCCGCCGTACGTCGTGTTCGTGCACGGCGGTCCGACCGGACGCGTGTCCAAGGCGCTCGATTTGGAACGCGCCTACTTCACCAGCCGGGGCATCGGCGTCATCGACGTCAACTACGGCGGGTCGACCGGGCACGGCCGCGCCTACCGCGAGCGGCTGCGCCGCCAGTGGGGCGTCGTCGACGTCGAGGACGCGGTCGCCGCCGCGCGCTTCCTCATCGACGGCGGCATCGCCGACCCGGCCCGCCTCGCGATCCGCGGCGGCTCCGCCGGCGGCTGGACGACGCTCGCCGCGATCACCCAGACCGACGTGTTCAAGGCCGCGACGTCCTACTACGGGATCAGCGACCTGCAGAGCTTCGCCGCCGCCACCCACGACTTCGAGTCGCACTACCTGTTCGGGCTGATCGGGCCGCTGCCCGGTTTCGAGCGCGCCTACGAGGAGCGGTCGCCGCTCGGGCACGCCGACCGGACGGCATGCCCCGTCCTGCTCCTCCAGGGCCTGAACGACCCGGTCGTCCCGGCCGACCAGTCGGAGCGCTTCGCGGCCGCGCTCGCCGCGAAGAAGACCCCGTACGCCTACCTGACGTTCGAGGGCGAGTCGCACGGCTTCCGGCGCGCCGACACGGTGATCCGCTGCCTGGAGGCGGAGCTGGCGTTCTACGGCCAGACGCTCGGCTTCGAGCCGCGCGGCGTCCAGCCGATCACCCTGACCGCTTCCTGACCCGCACACCCGTCCGCCCCGACTCCAGAGCCGGGACGGACGGGGCACCCGGGGGCAGACGGGCCCTCAGCGGGCAGGCCGGGCCGGTCAGCGGGCCGAGGTCGATCAGCGGGCGAACTCGATGGCGCGGGACTCGCGGACGACGGTGACGCGGATCTGCCCCGGGTAGGTCAGCTCGTCCTCGACCTGCTTGGCGATGTCCCGCGCGATGACCTGCGCCTGGATGTCATCGACGGAGTCGGGCTTGACCATGACCCGGATCTCCCGCCCGGCCTGCATCGCGAAGACCTTCTCGACGCCCTCGTGCTTGTCGCGGGCGATCTCCTCCAGCCGCTCCAGGCGCTTGACGTACGCCTCCAGCGACTCGCGGCGCGCTCCCGGACGGCTGCCGCTGATCGCGTCCGCCGCCTGGGTGAGCACCGCCTCCACCGTCCGGACCTCGACCTCGTTGTGGTGCGCCTCGATCGCGTGGACGACGTCCTCGTGCTCGCCGTACCTGCGGGCGATCTCCGCGCCGATCAGCGCGTGGCTGCCCTCCACCTCGTGGGTGAGCGCCTTGCCGATGTCGTGCAGCAGAGTGCACCGCTTCGCGATCTCCACCGGCAGCCGCAGCTCGCTCGCCATGATCCCGGCGAGGTGCGCGGACTCGATCAGGTGCTTCAGGACGTTCTGCCCGTACGACGTCCGGTAGCGGAGCTGCCCGAGCAGCGCGATCAGCTCCGGGTGCATGTCGCCGATGCCGACCTCGACCAGCGCGTCCTCGCCGGACCGGACGCAGAGCTGCTCCACGTCGCTCTTGCTGCGCTCGTAGATCTCCTCGATGCGCTGCGGGTGGATCCGGCCGTCCAGGACGAGCTTCTCCAGCGTCAGCCGCCCGACCTCGCGGCGCACCGGGTCGAAGCAGCTCAGCAGCACCGCCTCGGGCGTGTCGTCGATGATCAGGTTGACGCCGGTCGTCGTCTCGAACGCGCGGATATTGCGGCCCTCGCGGCCGATGATCCGGCCCTTCATCTCGTCGCTCGGCAGGTGCAGCACGGACACCACGGACTCTGCGGTCTGCTCGCTCGCCACCCGCTGGATGGCCAGCGTCACGATCTTGCGGGCGCGCTTCTCGCCCTCCGCCCGCGCCGTGTTCTCGATCTCCCGGACGATCGGGATCGACTCCCGCTTCGCCTGGTTCTCGATCGCCGCGAGCAGCTCGCCCTTGGCCTGCTCGGCGGTGAGCCCGGCGGCGCCCTCCAGCACCCTGCGCCGCTCCTCCTCGACGCCGTCGAGCTCCTCCTTGCGGGCCTCCAGGGACTTCTTCGTCTCGGCGAGGCGTCCGGACCACTCCTCCAGGCGGCGGACCTCGCCGTCCAGCCGCTGCTCCCGCTCGGCGAGGCGGGCCTCCCGGCGCTCCAGGTCCTCCCGGACGGCGCGGAGGTCGTCGCGAAGCGTCCGGCCCTCGTCCTCGGCCTCAGCGCGGGCCGTCGCGGCGATCTCACGCGCGTCCCGCTCGGCCTTCTCCAGGACGGCCGCTGCCTGGCGTTCGGCCCTCGTCCGGATCTCGTCGGCCTCGCTGTGCGCCCGGGCCAGCTCCGCCGCGGCCTTGCCGGGCGTGCCCGGCCGCCGCGACACGACGATCACGAGAGCGACCAGGGTCACCAGCAGCGCTGCACCCAGCAGGACGCTCTCCATGAGGCAGATCCTTCCTCGCCGCGGGTCCGTCCGGAGTCGGGACCCTGCCTAGCGAGGATTTACTCGCGCTCAGCGGACGACCGAAGGCACGACCGAGCGGGGCCGCGCACCGCGCGCACCCGGTGATTCGGCCGCTTCCGGTCGGCGAACGTGTCCTGTATGCCTCTCAGCCGCTGGAACGTGCTCGGTCGTATGGCAATCCGCGAGACGCGGAGTAACTCCTCACTGCCGTAACGGTAAGCGGCATGGAGGTAATGAGCAAGCAAACGCAGGGCATTCCGGACTAACCGAACGTCAACGTGAGTCCTTCCTTACCGCCCTTCTTGACCGCGTTCACCCTCCTGACCTGCCCCCGAACCCCGGGTCAGACCCATGCCTCACCCCGCCGTTCCAGCCACCCCCCATGTCACCAACACGCCACATGACCCCCACCCGCCCCAACAACCCCCACGCCGACAAGCCCAACACACCACCCGCCACCCGGCGGCAGGCCGCCGGGAGCGCAGCAGGTTGACAACCGCGACATGGCACAACCGAGGCGAGGCCATGGCGACCGAACTCAACAACCGCGGTAGCAGACGCCTCCTGGCAAGAGGTGAGTGATACGGCGACCGAACTCGACAGCCGCGAAGGCAGGCGGGACCCTGGCCCGCCGAAGTAAGTGGCATGGCGGCCGAACTCGGCAGACGCCCCCGAGCGAGGGCATGGCACGGGCGAGCGAACTCGACAGTTCCGCTGACAGGCGGCCCTCCTCCTGATCCTCCTGGCGGGAGGGGCATGACGGGCGGACTCACAGTCGGGATGACAGGCGGCATTGATGAGGTGTGGGTGGCATGGCGGGCGGACTCGACAGCCGCGGTAGCAGGCACCCCTCCGTGAGGGGTGGTTCGGACTTGGTCGGTCAGGGGTGGAGGTTCGGGGGTTCGGCTTAGTCGTTCGGGGGCGGGGGTTCGGGGAGGGCTTCGGGGTCGGCGCCCTCTTCGGCCAGGGCCTCTTTGACCAGGCGGTAGGAGAGGGCGGGCGAGTAGCCCTTGCGTGCGAGCATGCCCACCAAGCGGCGCATGCGCTTGGTCGGGTCGACGCCTCTGGTGGACCGGAGCTTGCGGTCCACCAGGGCGCGGGCGGTGTGTTCCTCCTGCTCCGGGTCGAGAGCGTCGACGGCGTCGTTGACGGTCTCGTCCGCGACGCCGCGACGGCGGAGTTCAGCGGCGAGGGCCCGTTTCGCCAGCCCACGCCCGGTGTGCCTGGACTGCACCCACGCCTGAGCGAAAGCCTCATCGTCGATCAGCCCGGCGGCGGTGAGACGGTCGAGAACACGGTCGGCCACATCATCGGGGACGCTCTTGCGACGCAACGCATCCGCGAGCTGCGCCCGCGTACGAGGCGACGACGTGAGCAAACGCAAGCAGTGCTCCCGCGCAGCGGCCTCCCCACCCGCCGCGCCAGTACCGCCCGCCGCCCCGCCAGATGACTTGCGACCCGATGACCTGCCACCCGGCGACTGACCGCCCGGCAGCACGGCACCCGTTGCCCCGGCAGTACCCGTCGACTCGATGCCCGCCGACTCCACGTCCTGCGACGATGCGCCAGGCCGTTCGGGCTTCTCCGGTGCCGTGCCCCGTGGATCCGCGCACGCCGACTCCACGCCCTGCGGAAGTGCGCCCTGCGACATGTTGTCCGGCCGTTCGACCTTCTGCGGCACCATGCCCCACGGGTTAACGCCCGCAGGCTCCACACCCTGCGGCGATGCGCCCGGCTGCTCGGCGCTCTGCGGCACCGTGCCCCATGGGTTAACGCCCGCTGGCTCTACGCCCTGCGGCGGTTCGCCCGGCGGTTCGGCGTCTTGCGGTGCCGTGCCCCACGGGTTCGCGCCCGCGAACCCCGGCCCCTTCGGAAGCGCGGTCGACCGTTCGGCGCTCTGGGGCGTCGTGCCCCATGGATTCGCGTCTGCTGACTCCGCGCCCTGCGGCTTTTCGGCGTCTTGCGGTGCCGTGTTCCAGGGATTCGCGCCCGCGAACCCCGGGCTCCTCGGAAGCGCGGCCGGCCGTTCGGCGCCCTGGGGCGTCGTGCCCCATGGGTTCGTGTCCGCCGACTGCGCGTCCGGCAGCATGGTGGCCGATGACTCGGCGTCTGCCGACTCCGAATCTGGGCGCACCGTACGCGGTCGTTCGGCGCTCTGCGGCTCCGTGACCTGGGACTCTGTTCCCCATGACTCCGTGTCCGGGAGTGGTGGGTCTGGTTGGTCGGTGGTCATGGTGCCGTGGGCCCGGGTGGGGTGGGGAGCCTGGGAGCGGCGGCGCCGTCGGGGAAGGTCCGCGCACCGGTCGTGTGGTGTCGGGTAAGGCGCCGCCGCCCTGCATACGCGATCATCGCTTACTCATCGTCAAGAGTCACCCTTATCGGGGCATTCTCCGTCAGGAATCACCCGGCTTGGCCTTCGCGGCCTTCCGGCTCACGGGCTTGGCGGCGGGCGTGATGGCCGGGGCGGCGGGCGGCGCGGGGACTCCGTCCGGGGTGGACGGCTCGGCCTCCTTGTCGACCTTCGGGCCGATGCCGAGCTTCTCCTTGATCTTCTTCTCGATGCCGTCCGCGAGGTCGGGGTTGGCCTTGAGGAAGTTGCGGGCGTTCTCCTTGCCCTGGCCGAGCTGGTCGCCGTCGTAGGTGTACCAGGCGCCCGACTTGCGGACGAAGCCGTGCTCCACGCCGAGGTCGATCAGGCCGCCCTCGCGGCTGATGCCCTGGCCGTACAGCAGGTCGAAGTCGGCGACGCGGAACGGCGGGGCCATCTTGTTCTTGACGACCTTGACGCGGACGCGGTTGCCCACGGCCTCGGTGCCGTCCTTGAGGGTCTCGATGCGGCGCACGTCCAGCCGGACGGAGGCGTAGAACTTCAGCGCCCGGCCGCCGGTGGTGGTCTCCGGGGAGCCGAACATGACGCCGACCTTCTCGCGGAGCTGGTTGATGAAGATGGCGGTGGTCTTGGTCTGGTTGATCGCGCCGGTGAGCTTGCGCAGCGCCTGCGACATGAGGCGGGCCTGGAGGCCGACGTGGCTGTCGCCCATCTCGCCCTCGATCTCGGCGCGCGGGACGAGCGCGGCGACCGAGTCGATGACGATGACGTCGATCGCGCCGGAGCGGATCAGCATGTCGGTGATCTCCAGCGCCTGCTCGCCGGTGTCGGGCTGGGAGACCAGCAGCGCGTCGATGTCGACGCCGAGCTTGGACGCGTACTCGGGGTCGAGCGCGTGCTCCGCGTCGACGAACGCGGCGATGCCGCCCTTCTTCTGCACGCTCGCCACCGCGTGCAGCGCGAGCGACGACTTGCCGGAGCCCTCGGGGCCGTACACCTCGACGACCCGGCCGCGCGGCAGGCCGCCGATGCCGAGCGCGATGTCGAGGGAGATGGCGCCGGTGGGGATGATCTCGACGGGCGCGCGCGCCTCCTCGCCCATCCGCATGACCGATCCCTTGCCGAACTGCCGCTCGATCTGGGCGAGTGCGGTTTCGAGAGCCTTCTCCCGGTCGTTCGCTGCCATTGAGATGTCCTTCTCGTCGTGACTGTCGGCTCTCGGCCGCTGCTTGCGATGTCGAGGGCGACGTTACGGCGGGCCTCCGACACTTTCGAGTCGCGGGCGCGATTGTGGATAACGCCGCGTGCCGCACCAGCGTACCGAACATCCGTTCGATCATCGTCCGATACGTCGATTCGCGTGGATTCTCCGTGCGTTCCGTGCTCTGGACCCCGTACGCTGGCGCCGTCCACGGAGGGTTCCAATCATGACGCTGACCGTTCTCTTCTGCGTCGATCCGCTCCACCCTCGGCGCGTTGACCCCCATTTCTCCCGCGAGGCCGCGGCCGTGCGGGACCACTACGGCGAGATAGCCCTGATCGACCACGACGCGGTCCGCCGCGGCGACGTGGACGACGCGGTCCGTGCGGTGCCCCCCGATCTGGGTCCCGTCTGGTACCGCGGCTGGATGGTAACCGCGGCGGAGTACGCCGCGATGTCCGCGGCCTTGAAACAACGCGGGACGGTCCTGCTCACACATCCTGACGACTACAGGCGCGCCCACGAACTGCCCGGCTGGCATGACACGTTCGCCGGACTGACCCCGCACAGTGTGTGGCGTCCCCTCCGTCCGGGCCAGGACCCAGGCGACCTGAGCGAACTCGGTGAACTCGTCCGGTCGCTGCAGAACGGGCCGGGCATCGTCAAGGACTACGTGAAGTCGTGCAAGCACGAATGGGAGGAGGCGTGCTTCGTCCCGGACGTGAGAAATCTCGCTCAGCTACACCACATCGCCTCCAAGATGGTCGCTCTGCGGGACGAGCATCTGACCGGGGGCCTCGTCGTGCGCGAGTTCGAGCACTACGACGGCGACGGTGAGGCGCGCGTGTGGTGGGTGGACGGCGAGCCCGCCCTGGTGGGGCCGCACCCCGACAGCCCCGGCGTGGAGCCCGATCCCGACCTGGACATCGTGGCCCCGGCCGTGCGCGCGCTCGGCTGCCGGTTCATCACGACCGATCTCGCCCGCCGGACGGACGGCGCGTGGCGCGTGGTGGAGGTCGGCGACGGTCAGGTCAGCGATCTGCCCACGTCCGTGGACGCGATGGACCTCTACGCGCACCTGCCCGTTCCGGACTGACCCTCGTCGAAGGCCCACACGGCGCACGACCGGACAGGCCCGCCCTCGCTATCGGAGTGTGGAGGGGACGTCGAACGTGGCGACGACAGCCTGCCAGACCTTCTTGGCGGATTCGCCGTCGGCGAGGGCCTGCTCGATGGTGCGGCCGTCCAGTTCGGCCATGACGTAGTCCTTGGCCACGCTCTCGGCGTAGGACTCGCCGAACTGCTGCCTCATCCGATCCCAGAAGACTGTGAGCCGCACCTGTCCACGCTATCCGACGGACCGGTCCCCCAAGGACCGCACGATCTCGCCGGGCACCCCGGTATCGGTCCCCTGGCGGTGCAGACCGGTCAGGTAGCGCTCGACCGCTTCGATGACGCGGGCCGTCCGGTAGGAGGGGAAGACGTCGAACGCGTGCTGGGCGCCCTTCATCTCGGCGTAGATGACGGGTGCCGCTGAGACGTCCCGTAGCCGTTCGACGAATCGGTGTGCCTCAACCACGGGGATCAGTGAGTCGCGGCTGCCGTGGACGACGAAGAAGGGCGGCGCGTCCTCGCGGATGTACGTGACGGGGGAAGCCTTGGCGTACACCTCCGGGTTGGCGGCGAAAGGCTGCTTGATGACCATCCGTTCCAGGAGGTGTGTGGAGCCCATGGGACGTGGCCATGGCCCGGCCTCGAAGAAGTTGTAGACGCCGTAGAACGGGACGGCACCGCGCACGCTCGTGTCGACGTCCTCGAAGCCCGGTTGGAATTCCGGCAGGTTCGCGGTCAGCGCGACCATCGCGGTGAGGTGCCCGCCAGCCGAACCGCCCGTCACGCAGAGGAAATCGGGGTCGGCCCCGTATTCCTCGGCGTGCTGCCTGTACCAGGCGATGAAGTGCTTGAGGTCGATCAGGTGCTCGGGCCAGGTGGCGCGGGGGCTCAGCCGGTAGTTGACGTTGAAGCCGACCCAGCCTTGGACGGCCATGTGGTTGAGGAGCGGTAGCCCTTGCTCACGCTTGTCCCCGATCACCCACGCGCCGCCGTGAATCTGCATGAGTCCGGGACGCACCCGGCCCTCACCATCGGGACGGTAGACGTCCGCTTTCAGGCGCAGCCGTCCGTCCTGCCGGTACACGATGTTGCGTTCGACGCGCACGCCCCTGCGCGGGATCAGGCACAGCGGCGGCACGACCAGGTGCGCGAGCGGATAACGGGGCGCGTCCTCCGGATCCAGGTCGAGGGGCGCGCCGCAGTCCCGCAGGGTGACGACCGTACGGCGGGTGGCGACGATCGTGGCCGCGAGACCCGCCATGCCAGCGACGGCAAGGACGAGCCCAAGCCAGCCTGCCCAGCCGTCCAGTCCGCCGAACACGGCAGTGAGCGCGGTCGCCACGGCCCAGAAGGCGAGGACATGCGGTGCCATCTCGATGGTCAGCCAACCGCAGAAGAAGCTGGGCACGAGCAGGACGATGTCGCGCCGGGGAGAGTGCGCGTTGGCCGCGGCCAGAGCGAACAGGATCCCGAGAGCGAGGAGGAGGTAGGGCATCGCGGCTCCCTGAAGGGTCCCTGAGGGCGGGTGTCCTACCCGTAGACCTTGCCCGGACAAGCGCTTGCTTACAATGTGACGCGCGCCACTCGGCGGCGGAATGTCAGACCCGCGAGGCACTATGGCGCCATGGCCGGTGACGTGCTCGAACGCTTCTCTCCCGCGACCCGCGAGTGGTTCGCGGGGGCGTTCGCCGCGCCCACCCCCGCCCAGGCCGGGGCGTGGGAGTCGATTTCGAGCGGCGACGACACGCTCGTCGTGGCGCCGACCGGCTCCGGAAAGACCCTCGCCGCGTTCCTGTGGTCGCTCGACCGGCTCGCGGCCGGCGACGACCCGGCCGAGCCGCTGCGCCGCTGCCGCGTCCTGTACGTGTCGCCGCTGAAGGCCCTCGCCGTCGACGTCGAGCGCAACCTGCGCGCCCCGCTGACCGGCATTCGGCACGCGGCGCGGCGCCTCGGCCTGCCCGAGCCGGACGTCCGCGTCGGGATGCGGTCGGGCGACACCCCGGCCGACGAGCGCCGCCGGCTGGCCGTGAAACCGCCCGACATCCTGATCACGACGCCGGAGTCGCTGTTCCTGATCCTCACCTCGCAGGCGCGCGAGTCGCTGCGCGGGGTCGAGACCGTCATCGTCGACGAGGTGCACGCGGTGGCGGGCACCAAGCGCGGCGCGCACCTGGCGCTGTCCCTCGAACGCCTGGACGCACTGCTCGAACGTCCGGCCCAGCGCATCGGGCTGTCGGCGACCGTCCGTCCGACCGACGAGGTGGCGGCCTTCCTGGGCGGGACGAAGCCGGCCGCCGTCGTCCAGCCGCCCTCGGACAAGGTGTTCGACCTCGACATCGTCGTCCCCGTGGAGGACATGGGCGAGGTCGGCCAGTTCGTCGACGACTCCGGTACGGCCGACGCCCGCCAGCGCAGCATCTGGCCCCATGTCGAAGACCGCCTGCTCGACCTCATCCAGGCGCACCGCTCCACGCTGGTGTTCGCCAACTCCCGGCGGTTGGCGGAGAGGCTCTGCGGACGCCTGAACGAACTCGCCTATGAGCGCGCGACCGGTGTGCCCATCCCCGAGAACCATTCCCCTGCCGAATTGATGGCCGAGGCGGGGTCGGCCAAGGGGGCGCCTTCAGAAATCGCCCGTGCGCACCACGGTTCCGTGTCCAAGGAGGAGCGGGCGGGCATCGAGAACGCGTTGAAGGAGGGCCGCCTACCGGCGGTCGTGGCGACGTCCAGCCTGGAGTTGGGCATCGACATGGGAGCCGTCGACCTGGTCGTCCAGGTGGAGTCGCCGCCGTCGGTGGCCAACGGGCTCCAGCGGGTCGGGCGCGCGGGCCACCAGGTGGGCGCCGTGTCCAAGGGGGTCATCTTCCCCAAGTACCGGGGCGACCTCGTCCAGACGGCGGTGGTGGCCGAACGCATGCGCGGCGGCGAGATCGAGGAACTGCGCTACCCGCGCAACCCGCTGGACGTCCTCGCACAGCAGATCGTCGCCATGGTCGCCATGGACGAGTGGACCGTCGACGACCTGGAGTCGCTGGTCAAGCGGGCCGCCCCCTACGCGACGCTCCCGCGCTCGGCGCTTGAGGCCACCCTGGACATGCTCGCCGGCCGCTATCCCAGCGACGAGTTCGGCGAACTCCGTCCCCGCCTCGTGTGGGACCGCGTGACCGGCATCCTGCGCGAACGTCCAGGAGCACAGCGTCTCGCGGTGACCAGCGGGGGGACGATCCCAGACCGCGGCCTGTTCGGCGTGTTCCTCGTCGGTGAGAAGGCGTCCCGGGTGGGCGAACTCGATGAGGAAATGGTCTACGAGTCACGCGTCGGAGACGTGTTCGTCCTCGGCGCGAGTTCTTGGCGCATCGAGGACATCACCCCCGACCGCGTCCTCGTCTCTCCCGCGCCCGGCCAGCCGGGCAAGCTCCCGTTCTGGCACGGTGACACGCTCGGACGTCCCGCCGAGCTGGGCAGGGCGCTCGGATCGTTCACCCGCGAGCTGTCCGCTCTGCCCGGGGACGACGCCCGCGCACGCGTCTCCGCCGCCGGGCTGGACGACTGGGCGTCCGCCAACCTCGTCTCCTACGTCACCGAGCAGCGGGAGGCCACGGGCCACGTCCCCGACGACCGGACGATGGTCGTCGAACGGTTCCGCGACGAACTCGGCGACTGGCGTATGGTCGTCCACTCGCCGCTGGGCGCCCGGGTGCACGCGCCCTGGGCCCTCGCCATAGCGGGCCGCCTGCGCGAACGGTACGGGGTCGACGGGCAGGCCATGCACGCCGACGACGGCATCGTCATCCGCATCCCCGACATGGACGAGCCACCCGGCCTCGATCTCGCCGTCTTCGACGCCGACGACATCGAGCGCATCGTGGTGGACGAGTTGGGCGGCTCCGCCTTGTTCGCCGCCCGGTTCCGTGAATGCGCGGCGCGTTCGCTGCTGCTGCCGCGCCGCCGTCCTGACAAGCGGATGCCGCTCTGGCAGCAACGCCAACGGGCCGCGCAACTACTGGCCGTCGCCAGCAAGTACCCGTCGTTCCCCATCGTTCTGGAGACGATGCGGGAGTGCTTGCAGGACGTTTTCGACGTCCCGGGCCTGGTGCAGCTCATGCGCGACATGTCCGGGCGCAAGGTCCGCATGGTCGAGGTGGAGACGCCCGAGCCGTCGCCCTACGCGCGCTCGCTGCTGTTCCGGTACATCGGCGCGTTCATGTACGAGGGCGACTCGCCCCTCGCCGAACGCCGCGCCCAGGCACTCGCGCTCGACTCCGCGCTGCTCGCCGAACTGCTCGGCCAGGCCGACCTGCGCGAACTCCTCGACCCGGACGCCGTGGCCGAGATCGAACGCGAACTCCAACGCCTCACCGCCGACCGCCGCGCCCGCGACATGGAGGGCGTCGCCGACCTCCTCCGCACCCTCGGCCCGCTCACCACGGCAGAGGTCGCCGAACGCGCCAACACGGCTGAACGCGCCGATGTCGTCGAGCACGCCGAAGACGCCGGTACTACCGCACCCGCCAGTGCCACCGAAATCGCTGGGGCTGCCGAACCTGCCGGGGCTGCCGAACCTGCCGGGGTCACCGAACGTGCTGGTATCGGCGAAGGCGGCGGGGGCGTCGAGCCCGGGGCCCTGGTTCAGGCGTCGCGGTGGTTGGCTGAGTTGGAGGGGACGCGGCGGGCGATCCGGGTCCGGGTCGCGGGCGAGGAGCGGTGGGCCGCGATCGAGGACGCCGGGCGGCTCCGCGACGCGCTCGGCGCGCCGCTGCCGGTGGGCATCCCGGAGGCGTTCCTCGAACCGGTCGACGACCCGCTCGGCGACCTGGTCTCCCGGTACGCGCGCACCCACGGCCCGTTCCGGGCGGGCGAGGCCGCCGCGCGCTTCGGCCTCGGCGTGGCCGTCGTCGTCGAGACGCTGCGCAGGCTGGCCGGAGCCGGGCGCGTGGCCGAGGGCGAGTTCCTCCCCGTCGAGACCGTGTCGGGCCCGCTGACCGGCGAATGGTGCGACACCGGCGTGCTGCGGACGCTCCGCCGCCGCTCGCTGGCCCGGCTCCGCGCCGAGGTCGAGCCGTCCCCGCCCGAGGCGCTCGGCCGGTTCCTGCCGGTCTGGCATGGAATCACCGGCGGGTCCCGGCTGCGCGGCGTCGATGCGCTCGTCCAGGCGGTCGAGCAGTTGCAGGGCGCGGCGGTGCCCGCGTCCGCGCTGGAGTCGCTGGTGCTGCCCTCGCGCGTGCCCGGCTACTCCCCCGCCATGCTGGACGAGCTGACGTCCGCGGGCGAGGTCGTGTGGGCGGGCCAGGGCGGGCTGCCGGGCGGCGACGGCTGGGTGGCGCTCTACCTGGCCGACACCGCACCGCTGCTGATGCCGGAACCCGCGGAGATCACCCTCACGCCCGTCCACCAGGCCGTCCTGGACACGCTCGGCGACGGTGGCGCGCTCTTCTTCCGGACGCTCTCCGACCGGGTCAACCAGCACGTCACCGCCAACGACCCCGACCTCGTGACCGCCGTCTGGGACCTCGTCTGGTCTGGGCACCTCACCAACGACACCCTGACCCCGCTGCGCGCAGCGCTCGGTTCGGGGCGTCCGACGCACCGGTCGCGGTCGACCCGTCGCGGACGTCCCGTCATGCCGTCCCGGACGGGTCCGCCCACGGTCGGTGGACGCTGGTGGCCGCTCCCCCAGCGGGAATCCACGGCCACATTGCGTTCGCATGCTCTCGCGGAGGCGCTGCTTGAGCGGTACGGCATCGTCATCCGCGGAGCGGTCGCGGCCGAGCGCACGCCCGGCGGGTTCTCCGCCGTCTACCCGGTGCTGCGGGCGTTCGAGGAGACCGGCCGGTGCCGCCGCGGCTACTTCGTCGAGGGCCTCGGCGCCGCGCAGTTCGCGCTGCCCGGCGCCGTCGACCGGCTGCGGGCGCTCCGGCCGGGCCCGGTCGCGCCGGACGACATCTCCGCACTCTGGGAGACGCCGCCCAAGCCCGCCGACCGGGCGCTCATCCTGGCCGCCGCCGACCCCGCCAACCCGTACGGCGCGGCCCTCCCCTGGCCCGAACGCGACGACGAGGTCGCCAGCGGCCACAAGCCCGGACGCAAGGCGGGCGCCCTCGTCGCGCTGGTCGAGGGCCGCCTCGTCCTCTACGTCGAACGCGGCGGCCGGACGCTCCTGACCTGGGACGACGACCCCGCCGTCCTGCAACCGGCGGTCGACGCGCTGGCCCTCGCGGTCCGCGAGGGCGCACTCGGCAAGCTGACCGTCGAACGCGCCGACGGCACAGCGATCACCGACTCCCCGCTGGCCGCCGCCCTGGAATCAGCAGGCTTCCACCCGACCCCCCGCGGCCTCCGCCTCCGCACCTGACCCCACCGCACGCACATGCCCACCGGGTTGTGAGGGGTTGGGCGTGGGGGTTTGGTGGGGTTAGTGGCGGCGGGATTTGAACATGTTGATCAGGCCGCGGAGGGCTCGTTCGTCGAGGGAGCCGAACGGGTTGTCGTGGACCAGGTACGTCCAGGTCGCGGACGGGCGTTTCAGGTCGGCGGAGGAGAGGTCGACGCCGTCCTCGGAGGCGGTCAGCTCCTCGAACGCGGTGACTGAGCGTCGGCGCGCGTCGCCGAGGAGGCGTTTGCCCGCCGGGACGGCCTCGCGGTTGAACTCGATCAGCGGGTCGAGGCCCCGGCCGAGGGAGCGCAGGTGGATGCCCTCGCGCAGGTCGGCGAGGAAGGCGAGGTGCTCGGCCCAGCAGCGGTCCAGGTGGTACAGGACGATCTGCCGCGCCGCCGACGCCACCGCCCCGGCCCCCGCGGTCTTCACCAGCTCGGCGTGCTTGGCGGGGGCGTCGGCGGACAGGGCCCGGTCGGCGGCGTCGCCGGTCAGGACGGCGGCGCGTTCGGCGAGCACCTCGCGGCGCTGGAGCCCGATCAGCTGGTTGTAGCGCCAGGTGTTGCGGTGCAGTTCGAGGTCGACGCCCTCGGCGACGCGCTGGGCGTGCCCGACGATCCAGTGCGCGCCCTTGTCGGTGATGAGCCCGTCGTCGCCGGCGCCGGCCCGGGTCTTCTCGTCGGGGGCGTAGCGGGTGACGAGGTCGTCCTGGAGGCTCGTGAAGAAGACCGAGCCGCCGGGGTCGCCCTGCCGTCCGGCGCGGCCTCTGAGCTGGTCGTCCAGGCGGCTGCTGTGGTAGCGGCCGGTCCCGATGACGAGCAGGCCGCCCGCCTCGGCGACCCGGTCGTGGTCGGTGCCCGGCGCCTCCGCCGGGGCCGTGCCGGGCGGCGCGGACGGGCTGCCGCCGAGCCGGATGTCGGTCCCCCGCCCGGCCATCTGCGTGGAGACGGTGATCGCGCCGTAGGCGCCCGCCTCGGCGATGATCGCGGCCTCCTCGGCGTCGTTCTTGGCGTTGAGGACGACCCGGTCGAGCCCGGCGCGGGCGAGCCGCCGGGCGAGCCGCTCGGACTCGGCGACGTCCCCGGTGCCGACCAGTACCGGACGCCCGGCGGCGTGCGCGGCGGAGATCGCCTCGACGATCGCGACCTCCTTGTCGGCGGTGGTCGCGTAGAGCCGGTCGGGCTCGTCGTCGCGGACGCACGGCCGGTTCGGCGGCACGACCGCGATCTCCAGCGAGTAGAACTCGGTGAGCTGGCCGGAGACGGCCATCGCCGTCCCGGTCATGCCGCACCGGACGGGATACCGCCCGACCAGTTCCTGGACGGTGATCGAGTCGAGGATCTCGCCGCTCGGCGACGCCTCGAGCGCCTCCTTCGCCTCGACGGCCGCCTGGAGGCCGTCCGGCCAGCGCTGCAGCAGCGCGACCCGGCCGCGCGACTCGCTGATCAGCTTGACCTCGCCGTTCCGGACGATGTAGTCGACGTCGCGGCTGAGCAGCACCTCGGCGTGCAGGGCGACGTTGACGGCGGTCAGGACGGCGAGGTTCTCCTGCGCGTAGAGGTCGAGGTCGAGGACGCGCTCCACCTCCCGCGCCCCCGCCGGGGTGAGCTGGACGTTCCGCGACTCGTCGTCGGCGGCGTAGTGCAGGCCGGGCCGCAGCCGCCGGACGAGGTCGGCGTACCGGGGGTCGGCGGCGTCGAGGTCGGCGGCGCCCGCGAGGACGAGCGGGACCATGGCCTCGTCCACCAGCACCGAGTCGGCCTCGTCGATCAGCGCGACGGACGGCTCGGGCAGCACGACGTCGCCGGCGTCGGTGGCGAGCCGGTCGCGGAGGAGGTCGAAGCCGATCTCGCTGACCGGGGCGTAGGTGACGTCCGCGCGGTAGGCGGCGCGCCGCTCGTCCGGCGTGGACGACTGCCCGACCCACCCGACGGTGACGCCGAGCATCGCGTACAGCGGGCCCATCCACTCGGCGTCACGCCGCGCCAGATAATCGTTGACCGACATCACGTGAACCTGGCGTCCGCGCAAGGCGTATCCGGCGGCGGCGAGGGCGCCGGAGAGCGTCTTGCCCTCGCCGGTCGCCATCTCGGCGACGTGCCCGGACAGCAGCGCGAGCGTCCCGACGAGCTGGACGTCGAACGGCCGCTCGCCGAGCGTCCGCCGGGCGGCCTCGCGGCCGAGCGCGCACAGCTCGGCGAGGTCCTCCTCGCGGCGGAGGGCGGACGCGGCGGCGGTGAGTTCGTCGTCGGACAGCGCCCGGGCGCTCTCCTCGCGCTCGGCGGCCGCCGCGACCAGGGCGCGGAAGGGCGCGAGGTCGACGCTTCCGGGCTTCTGCACGAGCCGCCGCAGCCGCTCACGCAGCGCCATGGCGTACCCTCGGTCGATCGGTCACGGTTCCCCCAACGGGCCGGTGCGTGACTGCGTTCCCACCATGATCCCAGGGCGCGACCCGCCTGTGGACCGAGGCCCTTCTCCCCACTTGGTCTGACACCGATTTCATTCCTCGGACGGATCCCCGACGAGCCTCTCGTTTGAGAACATGGGTTCATCACGGGGTTGCGGTGGCGGGGGGAACGCCGCCGCGGAACGGGGTTTCACCATGACACCTACGGCACGCAAGGCCGCCGCGCTCCGGCGCAGGCGCCAGATCATCAGTCAGACCGTCATCGACAGGGCGCTGAACGACCCGCGGCGCCTCCCGGAGCCGGCCGAGGCGACCTCCGCCAAGTAGGCAGGCCCGGACATCGGGGAGAATCCAGCGAGCGCCTCCGCCTTGGGCGGGGGCGCTTTCGCGTTCCGGGGGCTCGGCGGCCTCCCGCAGGGGCTAGGACGCGCCCGCCGTCGAGAACACGTCGTCACGGGCCTGCACCAGCGCCGCGTACAGCGCTCCGCGCAGGACGGGGTTGCCCTCGACCTCGGTGACCGAGACGGTCGGGCTGGTCGGGCTGATCCGCCCGACGATCTCCTCGATGCGGAGGGCGAGGGGCCGCCCGCCCGCGCGGCCGAGGCTGCCGGACAGCACCACGAGCCCCGGGTCGAGGACGATGTTCACCGAGGTCACGCCGTACGAGATGCGGCGGGCGAGATCGTCCAGGAACGCGCCGCCCCGGCTCTCGTCGGCGGCCGCCGCGCGGACGCACTCCACCGCGGTCGGCTCGGTGACGCCGTGCTCGTGCGCGAGTGAGCGGACGGCGTCCGCGCCGACGAGGGCGCCGTAACCGCCCGCGAGGGTCGGGATCCCCCAGGACGTCGACTCGGTGACGCCCTCGTCCACGGGGGCGCGGCGGGCGGAGCCGATCGGCAGCGGGGCGCCCGGCACGGGCAGGTACCCGATCTCGCCCGCGCCGCCCCACCGGCCGCGGTGCAGCCGTCCGCCGAGCATGACCGAGAGGCCCATGCCCCGGTCCAGCCACATCAGCGCGAAGTCGGGCGTGTCGTGGGCGACCCCGTAGGCCCGCTCGGCGATGGCGGCGAGGTTCACGTCGTTCTCGATCGTCACGGGACGGCGCAGGTCGGTCCGCAGCGCGGCGAGGACGCCCTCGTGCCAGGCGGGCAGGTCGAAGGAGAACTGCACGTCCCCGGAACGCGGGTCGACGACGCCGGGCGTGCCGATCACGAAGGCGCTCAGCCTGGACAGCGCGACCCGAGCGGAGCGGCACGCCTTCACGACGGCGCTGTGCACCATCTTCACCGGCTCGTCGGCGCCGTTCGGATCCACGGTGACCTGGGCGACCATGTGCCCGGTGATGTCGGCGACACCGGCGGTGACGCCGTCCGGCCCGACCTCCAGGCCCGCCACGTAGGCACTGGACGGGACGACCGCGTACAGCGCGGCGTTCGGGCCGCGGCCCCCGGCCTGCGACCCGACGACCGAGACCAGCCCCCGGTCCTCCAGGCGCGACAACAGCTGGGAGGCGGTTACCTTGGAGAGCCCGGTGTGCTCACCGATCTGCGCGCGGGTCAGCGGACCCTGGCGCACGAGCAGGTCCAGGGCCGCGCGATCGTTGAGCTCGCGCAGCAGCCTCGGCGTTCCCGGGCGGTTGGCGACCATGCTGGTACCCCTCGATGTCTCAATCCGCTAACGGCAGGTTTTGTTTAGGAAAGTTTCTTGTTAGTTTACGCCCAAGCGCCGACCGGTCCGGTACCCCGGACCGGGGGCGCGCGCAGAGCGCGGACTGGCGAGCAGGGCGCCCGCGAGCGTTGCGAACGCGAGAGGGGCATGGCTGGACCCTAAAGGGTCGCCATATCCCCTCGCACCGCAGGCCACAAGGCCGCGCGAGGCGATGCCGGAAAGGATCCCCAGTGAAGTACATCAAGGTTGCGGCCGCGGTGGCCGCGATCGCCCTGGCCGCCACGGCCTGCGGCGGCGACGACAAGGACGACAAGGGGAGCGCGGGGGCCAAGGACCCGGCGCAGCTCAAGGTCTGGATGATGGGCGAGGGAACGCCGGAGCAGACGAAGTTCCTGGACACCGTCGAGGCCGACTTCAAGACCAAGCACCCGAACACGGACGTGCAGATCAAGTACGTTCCGTGGCCGCAGGTCGCGACCACGTTCCAGAAGGCGGCGGCCGGCGGCGAGGGCCCGGACGTCACCGAGCTGGGCAACACCGACGTCCAGTCGCACATCGAGCAGGGCAACCTCGCCGAGATCACCGACGAGTTCGGCGACTGGGCGGACGGCAAGACGCTGAACAAGACCGCGCTGGAGAACGACCAGGCGAGCGGCAAGACCTACGCGGTGCCGTGGTACGGCGGCGTCCGGGGCGTCTGGTACCGCACGGACTGGTTCCAGGAGCTGAACATCCAGCAGCCGAAGACCTGGGCCGAGCTCTCCGCCGCGGCGAAGAAGATCCAGGACTCCAAGAAGGTGCCGGGCATCGGCGTCCCGAGCGACCAGACCAACGCCCTCCTCAGCTTCATCTGGGGCAACAACGGCGACGTCGCCACCAAGGACAACGACGCCTGGAAGGGCCAGCTCGACCAGCCCGCCGCCGTCGAGGCGGTCACCTTCTACGCCGGCCTCGTCAACAAGGACAAGGTCGCCCCGGAGAAGTACATCGGCAAGAACGAGCTCGAGGGCCCGCAGCGCGACTTCGCGCTCGGCAAGCTCGGCATGTACTTCGACGGCAGCTGGTCCCTCAAGGAGATGAAGAAGATCTCCACCAAGAACCAGGACAAGTGGGGCGTCTTCCCCATTCCCAGCAAGGCCGGCGGGAACGCTCCCGTGATGGCGGGCGGCTCCGACCTCGCCGTCTGGAAGGACAGCAAGGCCAAGAGCGCGGCGTTCGACTACATCACCGTGCTGAACAACGCCAAGAACGCCAAGGCGTGGGCCGACTACAGCGGCTTCTCGTCCATGCGCTCCGACGTGTCGTTCAGCGACCCCAAGCTGCAGATCTTCACCCAGATCGCGACGAACACCAAGTTCCCGCCGATCAGCGCCGGGTGGGGCGAGTTCGAGCAGGCCAAGAAGGTGCTGCCGAACGCGGTCAAGGCGATCATGCAGGGCAAGCCCGCGGACGCGGAGATGAAGAAGGCCAACGAGCAGGCCAACACCCTGCTCAACCCGTGATACCCGGCTGATCGGAACGTCCATGCTCGACACCGCACCCGCGGTGGGCAAGGCGCCCGGCCGGAGATCTTCCGGCCGGGCGCGCGCCCGCCGCAGGCCCCGATTCGGGCCGTACCTGCTGATCGCGCCGACCGCGATCGTGATCGCCGTCCTGATGTTCTGGCCCATGATCCAGATCGGGATCATGTCGTTCCAGAAGGTCGGCAACCGCCAGTTGCGCGGGGAGCCGGCCGAGCAGGTCGGGACGGAGAACTTCGACAAGATCCTCAACGACCCCTTCTTCTGGCAGACCCTCCGGCACACGGTGCTGTTCGCCGTCGTCGCCGTGGCCCTCACCATGGTCGTCGGCACGCTGGTGGGGCTGCTGCTCAACAAGCTCGGCAAGAAGATGTCGTCCTTCGTCGCGGGCGGCGTCATGGTCGCCTGGGCGACCCCGCCGGTGACGGCGGCGATCATCTTCAGCTGGCTGTTCGGCTCGACCGGCGGCGTCGTCAACTGGTTCCTCGACCTGCTGCCGAACTTCCTCGTCGGCGGCGGCTGGGACGACTACAACTGGTTCGCGACCCCGCTGTCCACCTACACCGTCCTCACCGTGTGCGTCGTCTGGCAGGCGTGCCCGTTCGTCGCGGTGTCGGTGCTCGCGGGGCTGAAGAGCGTCCCCGGCGAACTCTACGAAGCGGCCCGGGTGGACGGCTCGGGCCCGTGGCGGACGTTCTGGAGCCTCACCTACCCGATGCTCAAGCCGATCTTCCTCGTGCTGGTCGTCATGTCGATCATCTGGGACTTCAAGGTCTTCACGCAGCTCTTCATCATGTCCGGGCTGGCCAACCGCGACGCCTTCAACCTGTCGCTGTACGCCTACTCGGAAGCCTTCGGATCGATGAATCCGAAGCTCGGCATGGGCTCGGCGATCGCGCTCGTGCTCACGATCATCCTGCTCATCGTCACCGCTCTCTACGTGCGGGTCATGGTCCGACAGGGGGAGATGAAGTGACGTCCACGACGGCGCGGCGCCCCGGTCCGCGGCCCGCCGCGCACGCGGGCGGCCGCCGCCCCGGCGCCTCGAAGCGCTGGCGCAAGGTCCTGCTCAACGGGACGGGCCTCCTCGTCTTCATCTTCGCGGTCTTCCCGGTGTTCTGGATGGTCTCGACGGCCTTCAAGCCGAACACCGAGATCTTCAGCACGACGCCGAAGCCGTTCCCGTCCCACCCGACGCTCGCGCACTTCGACCTCGTCCTGAACGGCGGCATCGCCGAGGTCTCCTTCTGGGAGTACTTCCGCAACAGCGCGATCCTGGCCCTCGTCACGGTCGTCGTGTCGAGCCTGCTCGCGCTGATGGCCGCCGTCGCGGTGGCGCGGTTCCGCTTCCGGTTCCGCACCACCTTCCTGGTCATGCTGCTGGTGGTCCAGATGGTGCCGCTGGAAGCGCTGGTCATCCCGCTCTTCCTCGACCTCAAGCGACTGGACCTGCTGAACAGCCTGGCCGGTCTCTCGATCGTCTACATCGGTTTCGCCGTGCCGTTCGCGATCTGGATGCTGCGGGGATTCGTCGCCGCGGTGCCGCGCGAACTGGAGGAGGCCGCCGCCATCGACGGCGCCGGCCCGATCCGCACGTTCTTCCGCGTCATGCTCCCGCTCGTCGCGCCCGGACTGGTCGCGACCAGCATCTTCTCGTTCATCACCGCGTGGAACGAGTTCATCTTCGCGTTCACGTTCCTCGACGACCAGAACAAGTACACCCTCCCGATCATGCTGCAGTTCTTCTTCGGCCGCAGCGGAAACGCATGGGGGCCCATCATGGCGGCGTCGACGCTGCTGACCATTCCCGTGATCGCCTTCTTCCTGCTCGTCCAGCGCCGAATGGTGTCCGGACTCACCGCCGGGGCGGTGAAGGGGTGACGACCAACGACATCGCGACCGCGGCCGAGATCGACCGGCTCGCCCGCGGCACGCTCCTCCCCTCCTTCCCCGGTCCGACCGCGCCCCGCTGGGTGCTCGACGAGCTTGAGGCCGGCCTCGGCGGCGTGACGCTGTTCGCGCTGACCGGGAACGTCCCGAGCCCGGAGTCCCTCGCCGCGCTCACCGCGCAGATGCGCAAGGCCGGCGACCCGTTCGTGACCATCGACGAGGAGGGCGGCGACGTCACCCGCCTCGGCGGCCACCGGGCGGGCAGCCCCTACCCGGGCAACGCGGCGCTCGGCGCCGTCGACGACCCGGAGCTGACCCGGCGGATCTACCGCTCGCTCGGCGCCGAGCTCGCCGAGGTCGGCGTCAACTTCAACTTCGCTCCGTCGGTGGACGTCAACACCGCCGACGACAACCCGGTGATCGGCACCCGCTCGTTCGGCGCCGACCCCGAGCTGGTCGCGCGGCACGCCGCCGCGTCCGTCGCGGGGACGCAGGAGGCGGGCGTCGCCGCCTGCGCGAAGCACTTCCCCGGCCACGGCGCGACGGTGGACGACTCGCACCTGTCCATCCCGCTCGTCGACGCCGACCTGGAACTGCTGGACCGGCGCGAACTCGTCCCGTTCCGGGCGGCGATCGAGGCCGGCACCCGCGCGGTGATGACCGGGCACCTCAACCTGCCCGCCATCACCCGCGGGGTGCCGGCGACCCTCTCCCCCGAGGCGATCACCGGGCTGCTCCGCGAGCACCTCGGCTACCAGGGCGTGATCGTCACCGACGCCCTGGACATGGAGGGCGCGAGCGGCGCGATCGGCATCCCCGAGGCGTCCGTGCGGGCCCTCATCGCGGGCGCCGACCTGCTCTGCCTCGGCCCGAACGAGCACGCCGAGACGGTCGCGGCGACGCTCGCCGCGATCGGCGAGGCCGTCCGCACCGGGCGGCTCTCCTCGGAGCGGCTGTGGGACGCCGGGGAGCGCACCCGGCGGCTGAAGGAGTGGCTCGCGGGCCACACCTCCGCCGTCGTCGACCGCGCCGCCGGGCTGGAGGCCGCGCGCCGCGCCGTCCGGGTGTCGGGCTCGCTGCCCGGCTGGGACGCCGCGCCGCTCGTCGTCGAGACCGAGTCGAGCGGCAACATCGCGGTCGGCCCGACCCCGTGGGGCCTCGGTCCGTGGGCGCCGGACGCTGTTCAAGCGGACGGCGCGGACGGAACGGCGGAGAAGGTCTTGGACCGTGCCAAAGACCGCGGTCTGATCATCGTGCTGCGGGACGCGCACCGCCACGCGGGCCAGCGCGCGCTCACCAACGCGCTGCTGACGGCGCGCCCCGACACGGTGGTGGTGGAGATGGGGCTCCCGGTGTGGCGCCCCGGCTCGGCGGTGTACGTGGCCACCTACGGCGCCGCCGCCGCCAACGCCCAGGCCGCCGCCGAGCTGCTCGGCCTGACCACGGTGGCTTGACCACGGTGGCTTGACCACCGTGGCCTGACTCCCGCGGCCTTACCGCCGCCCGACCGCGACCTGTTTGCAAACTGACCGTGAACCGACCGTGAACTGACCGCGAACCGACCGCGTCCGAAACCCCCGGCCGAGCCCGTGCGGCCCGGCCGGGGCCGCCGGAACGCGGCCCGCCGACCCGTGGCACGCCCGCCGGACAAGAGCCCGGTTCCGGCGGACGTGTCACGCTCGCGGCGGCCCCGCCGGTCCGAGCGGTGCGGACGACAAGGGATAATGCGTACATGCGATTGTCCGCCCGGGTCGACTACGCCTTGCGCGCCTCCGCCGAGCTGGCGGTCGCCGGGTCCCGCCCGGTGACCGCGGTGCAGCTCGCCGAGGCGCAGCAGATACCGCCCAAGTTCCTGGAGAACATCCTCGGCCAGCTGCGCCGGTCCGGCCTCATCCGGAGCCAGCGGGGGCCGGAGGGCGGCTACTGGCTGGCACGCCCGGCCGAGGAGATCTCCCTCGCCGACATCATCCGCGCCATCGACGGGCCGCTGCTCGGCGTCCGGGGCGAGCGCCCCGAGCACGTCGGGTACGAGGGGCCCGCGAGCTCCCTCCAGGAGGTGTGGATCGCGCTGCGCGCCAGCGAACGGTCCATCCTTGAGCAGGTCATGCTCTCCCACATCGCGGCCGGCGAGCTGCCGGAGCCCGTCCGCAAGCTCACCGAGGACCCGTCCGCCTGGGAAAGCCCCTCCTTCATCTGAGTCCCCATGCCGGAAGGTGACGTCGTCTGGCTGACCGCCCGCAGGCTGCGCGAGGCGCTCGCCGGGCGGCCGCTCACGCGCTCGGACTTCCGCGTCCCCCGGCTCGCGACCGCCGACCTGCGCGGCCGGACGGTCCTCGCCGCCGAGCCGCGCGGCAAGCACCTGCTCATCCGGGTGGAGGGCGGGCTGACCGTCCACACGCACCTGCTGATGGAGGGGCGCTGGCGGATCGGCCGGGCCGGTCCCGCGCCGCGCGACCACCGCGTCCGGCTCGTGCTGGCCAACGCCGAGTGGCAGGCGGCGGGCTACTCCCTCGGCCTCGTGGAGCTGCTGCGGACCGCCGAGGAGGACAGGGCGGTCGGCCATCTCGGGCCCGACCTGCTCGACCCGTCGTGGGACGAGGGGCTCGCGGCCGAGGCGGTCGCCCGGCTCACCGCGCGGCCCGACCAGGCGATCGGCGAGGCGCTGCTCGACCAGACGCTGCTCGCCGGGATCGGGAACGTCTACAAGGCCGAGATCCTGTTCCTGCGGGGCGTGCATCCGTGGACCCCGGTACGGGACGTCCCCGACCTGCAAGGGCTGGTGGAGCTCGCTCACCGGCTCCTGGACCTCAACAAGGCACGGCACGGCCACATCACGACCGGTGACCTGGGCCGGGGCCGCGAGCACTGGGTGTACGGGCGGGCCGGGCGGCCCTGCCGCCGCTGCGGCGCCCGGATCGAACGCCGCGACCAGGCGTCCCGGGTGGGCGAGCGGGTCACGTTCTGGTGTCCGCGGTGCCAGCCGGCCCCCGCCTAGCGGACACGGCTCGGTAAACACCGGTCGACGCCCGCCCGGCAGCCCCGGGGACGCGCGGGCGGGTCGCCGCCTGTTCTCTCGGGTCGCCGGATCCTGCGCCCGTCCTCCGCATCCTCGATCGGGGATCGTTCCAAGTCAATTCTCGGGTTTCCTTAACGATCCCCCAGCTCTACCTTGGGTAGATGACCCTGGACGATCTCCGCGTGTTCGTGGCCGTCTGCGCGGCGGGCAACCTCAGCGCCGTCGCCCGCGACCTGTCGTGCAGCCAGTCGGCGGTCAGCCAGCACGTCAAGCGGCTCGAACGGGAGACCGGGCTCGCCCTGCTGGAGCGGCGCCCGCGCGGCGTCGTGCCGACCGGGGCGGGGCGCGTCCTGGAGCGGGCCGCCGCGGAGGGCATCGCCGGACTGGACGCGGCGCTGCGCCGCCTGGACGACCTGCGCCGCGGCGTCGGCGGGACGGTCCGCGTCGCGACCGGGGCGACGACCGTCCGGCACTTCATGGCGGCGGGCGTGGCCGCGTTCCGCGAGCGCCACCCCGAGACGGCGCTCCAGTTCGAGACGGCCGGGTCCAGCCGCCGGTGCCTGGAGGCCGTCCGCGCGCACGCCGCCGACCTGGCGTGGGTGACGGTCGGGCCGCCGCTGGACGGCGTCGAGCAGCGCCCGTCCCGCGAGCTGCCCTGGATGCTCGCCGTCCACTCCGGCGACCCGCTGGCGGAGCGGGCGTCCGTCGCGCTGGACGACCTGTCGGGCATCCGGCACATCGAGCTGCCGGAGCACTCGACGTCGCGCGTCCATCTGGAAGCGCACCTCGGGCGGCACGGGGTGCGGCTGACGTCCACGACGAGCGTCGCCGACTGGGACACCGCCCTCCTGCTCGCCGAGCTGGGCCTCGGCCACGCGATCCTGCCCGCGCTGCCCGGCTGGGGACGCGGGCGGGGCGGCGTCCGGCTCGTCCCGATCCCGGACCTGCCGCCGCTCGCCGCCGGCTGGGCCGCCCGCCGCTGGGACGCGCTGAGCCCGCTCGCCGCCGAGTTCGCGGAGACCGTCCTCGCGCACCTGCCGCCCTGACCACCGGCGACATGACGAAGCCCCGGCCCCCGCCGTGACGGCGGCGGGGGCCGGGGCTTCGCCGCGCCCCGGGCGTCCGGGGCGCGGACGTCTCAGACCTGGGCCTGGAACATCCAGTGCTGCTTCTCAAGCTGCGCCGCGATGCTGATCAGCAGGTCCTGGGAGACGGGGTCGGCCTCGTCGGTCGCCGTGATGCGCTCACGGAACCGCGCGATGATCTGCGCGAGGACCTCGGTGAGCGCGGCGACGACCTTGTCGTCGGCGAGGTACCCGGCTTCCAGCTGCGACAGCGACGTGCGGTCGGCGACCGTGCGGGCGCGTCCGTCCGGGTTCACGCCGATCGCGACGGCGCGCTCCGCGACGTCGTCCTGGCCGCTGCGCGCGAGGGCGACGATCTCGTCCAGGTGCTCGTGAACGACCTTGAAGTTGCGCCCTGTGAGGTTCCAGTGCGCCTGCTTGGCGAGGAGCGACAGGTCGATGAGGTCGACGAGAGAGCCCTGGAGGGCGTCCCCGGCGATCTTGAGGGCCTCGTCGTTGAGGGGGCTCTTGACGGCCACCATGATTGGGCTCCTTCCGCGTCGTTACGGT
Organism: Actinomadura decatromicini; assembly: GCF_008121305.1. NCBI lineage: Bacteria > Bacillati > Actinomycetota > Actinomycetes > Streptosporangiales > Thermomonosporaceae > Actinomadura > Actinomadura decatromicini. The sequence continues at coordinate 632,167 of NZ_VSRQ01000004.1, forward strand.
TGTCCGCTACAACACGGGTCCATCCCCGCAAATGCCGCGCTCATACGTGAGGCCGCGCACACCGCGCGGCCTCAGCTCGGGCGGGACGGCACGGGAGGGCGAACCCCCCGCACGTGCCCCGCGGACGAGGAATGTGCGGAAATCGCGGAGCGTCAGGCGGCGACCATGTCGCCGCGGAACTCCCCGGTGATCTCCTCGGGCGTCTCCGGGATGCGCTCGGTGGGAATGCGCTCGTGCTCCGGCGCGCCCGCCATGACCGGCTCGTGCTGCAGCTCGGCGAGGGCGAGTTGGTCCGCCACTTCCCTGAGCACGTGCGACAGCGGGACCCCGAGTGCCTTGCAGATCGAGGAGAGCAATTCCGAAGAAGCCTCCTTCTGCCCCCGTTCGACCTCGGACAGGTAGCCGAGTGACACCCGCGCCGCCGCGGACACCTCACGGAGGGTGCGTCCCTGGCGCAGCCGCAGCTGCCGCAGTACGTCACCGAGCAGCTGGCGAAGCAGGACCATCGTCTCGCTCCCTCCCTCAGTTCGGACCATCTGCCGGTTCCACCGTACCCGCCTTGACGGCGGCCATGGCAGACCGTTGATTTCGTGTTCGCTCGGAACGTAACGCTGTAATCAGCCCGGATCTTCCCGATCTTCCCGAGCCGGGTCGTCCGGATCCGGTTCGGGAAGCCCGACCAGGACACGTCTCAGCAGCTCAAGGGCGTGGACGACGGTCATCCGCCGGATCACCGTCCGGGTCTCGGGCCCGGCGCCGGGCACGGGAAGTCGCGGCGCGGCCACGATGGGCGACTTTCCGGGACCGGCCACGCCGACGTAGACCGTTCCGACCTCGCGGCCGTCCTGCGGCTCGGGTCCGGCGACGCCGGTCACGGCGAGCCCGTACGTCGCGCCGAGCGCGTCCCTGGCGCCCGCCGCCATCGCCGCCGCCACGTCGGGGTGGACGGCCCCGTGCTCTTCGAGGAGGTCCGCGGGGACGCCGAGCATGCTCCGTTTCGCGTCCGTGGCGTATGTCACGAGGCCGCCCGCGAACGTCGCCGACGAACCGGGCATCGCGGTCAGCTCCGCGCCGATGAGGCCGCCGGTGAGCGACTCGGCCGTCGCGACCGTCGCGGACCGCTCGGCGAGCAGCCGGTGGACGACCCGGTCCAGCGACTCGTCCTCGGCCCCGTAGACGGCGTCGCCGAGCAACTCCCGGACGCGCGCCTCGACGTCCGCGAGCCGTCCGGCGGCGTCCGGGCCCGCGACCGTGATCCGGACCTTCACCTCGGCCGGGTCCGGGAGGTAGGCGAGCCGGACGCCGTCCATCGCCTCCACCTCGGCGAGCCGCGACGCGACGACCGACTCCCACATCCGCGCGGTGCGCAGCGTGCGGCGCGCCACCGCGGGCAGCCCGGCGATCTCCTTCAGCTCCGGCAGGACGACCTCGTCGGTGATCGTCCGCATCTCGAACGGGACGCCGGGCAGCGCGTATACGATCCCGCCGGGCAGCTCCACCCGCAGGCCGGGCGCCGACCCGGCCGAGTTGCGCAGGATCCGCGCGCCCTCCGGGACGTCGGCCATGCGCAGCGCCATCGGCCGCAGCTCGCGCCCGGCCCGCGCGACCCGCTCGCGCAGCCGCCGCTCCAGGCCCGCGTCCCGGACGAGCCCGACCCCCGCCGCCCTGGCGAGCGCGTCGCGGGTCAGGTCGTCGTAGGTGGGGCCGAGCCCGCCGGTCGTGATCACCGCGTCGGCGCGGCCGAGCGCGGCCCGCACCGCCTCGACGATGACGTCCAGCTCGTCGCCGACGACCACGCTGCGGGTGACGTCGACGCCGTGGTCGGCGAGCCTGCGGCCGAGCCAGGCGGCGTTGCCGTTGACCGTGTCGCCGAGGAGCAGCTCGTCCCCGACGGTGAGCAGTTCGACCCGCATCGCGTCCTCGTTTCGGCGGTCCAGGTTTCGGCGGTCCAGGGGCTGGGTGCCGGGCGCCCCGAATCTACCGGCGGCCCGGTCGCGGGACGGACCTGCCCACCCGCCGGTTGACGGGAGAAGAAGTCCGAATGCGGACGGCGGCCCCGGCCGAAGATCGAACCGGTCCAACCCGATTTCCCATTTCCGTCGCCGGTGAAAAGGGTCGGCCGCGCATTGTGCTCCGCGCCGCCGTCTCGTCCGCCAGTGCGCGCGACGGGCACGCCGGACGGGACGCGCATCGTCGCCACGGCCCGCCGGGCCCCCGCCCGACCCTTTCGGGAATCGCAGGTCACATTGTGAGTCAGACCTCATTCCCCCGATTCGTCCGCGCGCACGATCGCGGGGATAATCGTGCATCGCGGCGCCGCGATCGGGGCTGCGGGGCCACGACCGGGGTGGGCGTGGTCCCGCAGCCCACCTCGAACCCCGGTCAGGAGGCGGCGGGCCCGCGGCGCAGCCGCCATGCCCGCACGACGTAGTCCGCGCCCGTGACGACGGTGACGACCAGCGCCGCGCCCATCGCGGCCCAGCGCAGCGGGTCGAGCGGGCCGGGCAGGATGTACAGGCCGATCGCGATGACCTGGAGCATCGTCTTCAGCTTGCCGCCCTTGCTCGCCGGGATCACGCCGCGCCGGATCACGATGAACCGCAGCACCGTGATCCCGATCTCGCGGACCATGATCACGACGGTGACCCACCACCACAGCTCCCCCATCAGCGACAGGCTGACGAGCGCCGCGCCGGTGAGCGCCTTGTCGGCGATCGGGTCGGCGATCTTGCCGAAGTCGGTGACCAGGCCGCGGGCCCGGGCCAGATCGCCGTCGATCTTGTCGGTGATCGAGGCGGCCGCGAACACGGCGAACGCGGCGAGCCGCCAGCCGTCGCCGTCCAGGAACAGGAACCAGACGAACACCGGCACCAGCGCGATGCGCACGAGGGTCAGCGCGTTCGCGACGTTCCAGACACCGGCGGGCGGCGGGCCCGGCGAGCCCGCGACCGGGTCCGGGGCGCCCGCGATCACGACACGTCCGCGGTCAGGTCCACGCCGTCGCTGCCGGTCACCCGGGCCGCGACGATCTCGCCGAGGGCGAGCCCGGCGCCGCGGACGCGGACCGTCCCGTCCACCTCCGGCGCCTGGTGCTCGGCGCGGCCCTCGACGAGGCCGTCCTCCGCCTTGTCCTCCAGCAGGACGCTGACGGCCGTGCCGACGCGGTCCTCGGCGCGCTGCGCGGTCAGCTCGTCGGCGAGGCTCGACAGCTCCTCGACGCGGGCGGCGACCTCCGCGGCGTCGAGCTTGCCGTCGAGGCCGGCGGCCTCGGTGCCGTCCTCGTCGGAGTAGCCGAACACGCCGATCGCGTCGAGCCGGGCAGCGGACAGGAACTCGGCCAGCTCGTCGACGTCGTCCTCGGTCTCGCCGGGGAACCCGACGATGAAGTTCGACCGGACGCCCGCCTCCGGGGCCAGCTCGCGGATCCGGTCGAGCAGGCCGAGGAACCGCTCCCGGTCGCCGAACCGCCGCATCGACCGCAGCACCGGGCCGCTCGCGTGCTGGAACGACAGGTCGAAGTAGGGCGCGACGCCGGGCGTCCCGCAGATCGCCTCGATCAGCCCCGGCCGCGTCTCGGCGGGCTGCAGGTAGCTCACCCGGACGCGCTCGATCCCGTCGACGGCGGCGAGCCCGGGCAGCAGCTTCTCCAGCGCCCGCAGGTCGCCGAGGTCCTTGCCGTAGGAGGTCGAGTTCTCGCTGACGAGGAACAGCTCGCGCACACCGTGCCCGGCGAGCCACCGCGCCTCCGCCAGCACCTCCGCGGGCGGACGCGACACGTACGCGCCGCGGAACGCCGGGATCGCGCAGAACGTGCACCGCCGGTCGCAGCCGGACGCGAGCTTCAGCGGCGCGACCGGGCCGCCGCCGAGCCGCCGCCGCAGCACCCGCGGACCGGACGCGGGCGCCACCCCGTCCGGGAGGTCCTCGGGCCCGCCGTGCCCCGGGACCGCCACCGCCGCCGACCCGCGCTCCACCGGGCTGATCGGCAGCAGGACGCGCCGGTCGCGCGGCGTGTGCGCGTCCCTTCTGCGCCCGGCGAGGACGTCGTCGAGCCGGTCGCCGATGTCGGCGTAGTCGTCGAAGCCGAGCACGGCGTCGGCCTCGGGCAGCGCCTCGGCCAGCTCGCGCCCGTACCGCTCCGCCATGCAGCCCGCCGCGACGACCTTCGCGCCCGAGTCGTGCGCGGCGAGGAGCGTGTCGATGGAGTCCTTCTTCGCGGCCTCGATGAAGCCGCAGGTGTTGACGACCACGACGTCGGCGCCGTCCGTGCCGTCGGCGCCGTCCGCCAGGTCCCAGCCCGCGTCCTCGATGCGCGCGGCGAGCTCCTCGGAGTCGACCTCGTTGCGGGCGCAGCCGAGGGTGATGAGCGAGACCTTGCGGCGAGTTGACATGCCCCTAAGGTAATGCGCCCGGACCCCGGGGAAGACCAGCAACCCGGCCGATCCGGGCCGCGGCGGGCCGGGGGGCTCAGGCGCGCCCGGGGTCGTTCCGGTCGAAGCTCACCCGCTGGACGCCCTGGCCCTTGCCGGGCGCGCCGAGGTCCTTGCCGTTGACGGTGAGTCCGACGCTGCCGCCGACGCCGATGACCAGGCTCACCTTCTTCTTGGCGGTGAACTCCTTCCGGTCGTCCTTGCGCAGCATGCCGCTGAACAGCGTCTTGCCGCGGTCGTCGCGGACGTTCAGCCACGTCGTCCGCTTGGCCACGACGCGAACCTCCACCTTGGTGCGCGGCGCGGTCGCGACCGGGCCGTCGTGCTTCGGCGGGGCGGGCGGCGCGGTGGTCGGCGGGGCGGGCGTCCCGGCGACCTGCCGCGCGGTGCGGTGCTCGCTCTCGCCGCCGTTCCCGACCACCTGGACGACCCCGTAGATGACCACGAGGGCGAGCGCGAGCGCCATCGCGGCGCTCCAGTTCGGCGAGCGGCGCTCGCGGAACGCGACGGGCTGCTCCGGCTCGAACGCCGACACCGCCGAGACGGGCTGCGGCGCGCCGCCGTGCGTCGCGTCGAACTCGGCGACGAGCGGCTCCGGGTCGATGCCGATGACCCGCGAGATGCTGCGGATGTGGCCGCGCGCGTAGAAGTTGCCGCCGCACGCCGAGAAGTCGTCGGCCTCCATGCCGCGGATCACGGTCTCGCGTATGCGGGTCTGGAGGCTCACCTGTGTCACCGAGAGACCGGCCCGCTCGCGCTCCTCCGCCAAGGTCTCACCGATGCTCACGCCGGGCCTCCTTTGAGGGCGCTCGTGGCCGATCTTCTGGAAACCAGTCTAGGAACGGCAATGCCCATTGGGCGACAGCCAACACGTTCGAAAGTGGGCAAGATTTCGCATCATTCCGCAATGCCCCGCGCCCCGACGCCCGCTCGTGGCCTCCGCGCCGCCTCCCCGCCGCCCCGCCGTCACCTGGCCGCCGCCCCGCCCGCCGCCGCGCCGCCGCCGGGCCTTTCGGTCAGGCGCCGCCGCGCAGTTCCGCGAGGACGCCGGGGAGGTCGTCCGGCTTGGTCAGGACGTCGCGCGCCTTCGAGCCCTCGCTCGGCCCGACGATGTCGCGGCTCTCCATCAGGTCCATCAGGCGGCCCGCCTTGGCGAACCCGACGCGGAGCTTGCGCTGCAGCATCGACGTCGACCCGAACTGGGTGGACACGACCAGCTCGATGGCCTGGACGAGCAGGTCCATGTCGTCGCCGATCTCCTCGTCGATCTCCTTCTTCGGCGCGGACGACTCGGCGACGTCCTCCCGGTAGTTCGCCTCCATCTGCCCCTTGCAGTGGTCGACGATCCCGTGGATCTCCTTCTCGGCCACGTAGGCGTTCTGGATGCGCATCGGCTTGCTCGCGCCCATCGGCAGGAACAGCGCGTCGCCCTGCCCGACGAGCTTCTCCGCGCCGGGCTGGTCGAGGATGACGCGGCTGTCCGACAGCGACGACGTCGCGAACGCCAGCCGGGACGGGACGTTCGCCTTGATGAGCCCCGTGACGACGTCGACCGAGGGGCGCTGCGTCGCGAGGACGAGGTGGATCCCGGCGGCGCGGGCGAGCTGCGTGATGCGGACGACCGAGTCCTCCACATCGCGCGGCGCGACCATCATGAGGTCGGCCAGCTCGTCCACGATGACGAGCATGTACGGGTAGGGGGTGTAGACGCGCTCGCTGCCGGGCGGCGCGGTGAGCTTGCCCGCCTTGACCGCCTTGTTGAAGTCGTCGATGTGCCGGAAGCCGGACGCGGCGAGGTCGTCGTAGCGGCGGTCCATCTCGCCGACGACCCATTCGAGGGCCTCGGCGGCCTTCTTCGGGTTGGTGATGATCGGCGTGATCAGGTGCGGGATGCCCTGGTACATCGTCAGCTCGACCCGCTTCGGGTCGACGAGGATCATCCGCACCTCGTCCGGCGTGGCGCGCATCAGGACCGAGGTGATGAGCCCGTTGATGCACGTCGACTTGCCCGCGCCGGTCGCGCCCGCGATGAGGATGTGCGGCATCTTCGCGAGGTTGGCGACGACGGTGCGCCCCTCGACGTCCTTGCCGAGGCCGACGACCATCGGGTGGTGCTCGTTCGTCGCGGCGGGCGAGCGGAGGACGTCGCCGAGGCTGACGATGTCCTTGTCGGTGTTCGGGATCTCCACGCCGATCGCCGACTTGCCGGGGATCGGGGAGATGATGCGCACGTCCGCGCTCTTCACCGCGTACGCGATGTTCTTCGTCAGCGCGGTGACCTTCTCGACCTTCACCGCCGGGCCGAGCTCGATCTCGTAGCGGGTGATCGTCGGGCCCCGGGTGAAGCCGGTGACCTGCGCGTCGATGTCGAACTGCTCCAGCACGCCGGTCAGCGCGTTCACGACCGTGTCGTTGGCCTTCGTGCGCGGCTTGGAGACGCTGCCCGGACGCAGGGCCGACGGGTCGGGCAGCACGTAGATCTCGCCGGACGACGACAGCGGGAGCTGCTCGGACCGGCGCGGCGCGGGCGTCGGGTCGCGGACGTCCGACCGGGGCGCCGCCTCGCGCTCACCGGACAGCTGCCGGCCCGCGACGTGCTCGTCGCCGTCCTCCGGCGGGGGCGGGACGTCGTCGGCGGGCGGGGCGGGCGGCGGGACGTCCGCCTGGAACGGGTCGGGCTCGAACAGCTCGTCGGCGAGGTCGCGGCGCGGGCGCGCGGGCTTCTCCTTCGGCTCGTCCTCCAGGAGCGGCGTGTCGTACGGGCGGGAGTGCTCGCCGACCTCCAGCTCGTCCGGTTCCTCGCCCGACTTCTTCTTGCGGCGGCGCTTCTTCGGCGCGTCCCCGCCTTCCTCCCCGCCCTCTTCCTCGGCCCCGTCGCCGGACTCGCGCTGCGGACGGCCCTGGAGCGTCGCCACGGCCCACAGGTCGGACATCCGCTCGGGGACGCGGTTGATCGGCGTCGCCGTGACGACCAGCAGCCCGAAGCCGGACAGCAGGAGCAGCAGCGGCACCGCCACCCAGCCGCTGAGCGCGGCGTCCAGGGGCGCGGACACGAGCCACCCGACGACGCCGCCCGCCCCGCGCACGCCGCGCATGTCCTCGGCCGGGGACGGGACGCCCGCCGCGATGTGCAGGATGCCGAGCACGCCGACGCCGAGCGCGGTCACGCCGATGACGACGCGCCCGGTGTCCTCGTGCTGCTCGGGGTGGCGCAGCGTCCGCCACGCGAGCAGGGCCAGCAGGACGGGCAGCGCCATCGCGAGGATGCCGAGCCCGCCGCGTACGACCTTCTCCAGCGCGATGGTGACGACGCCGTCCGGCCGGAACCAGGTGACGGAGGCCAGCACGATGGACGAGCCCAGCAGCGCGAGGCCGAGGCCGTCGCGGCGGTGCTCGGCGTCGAGGTTGCGGGCGCCGTTCCCGTACGCGCGGAAGATCGAGCCGACCGCGACGGCGGCGAGCAGGTACAGCTTGAACAGCAGCTTGAAGAAGCCGAGCACCGCCTGGGAGATCGGGTCGGGCTTCTGCTGGGCGCGTGACCTGCCGGAGCCGCGGCCGCCCTTGGCGGCCGTGCTCGGCCGCTTGCGGGCGGACGTCCCGGCGGACTTGCGGGCCGTGCCCGCCGTCCGCCCCCCCGTCCGCGAGGAGGTCTGCGTCCCATGGCTACGCCCAGCCGTCCCCTTGGTACCCCCAGACGCACGTGTGGCCATGATTATGAGAGTAACCAAGGACCCAAGAGGTTCCCGGGATGGCGGGCGGGCGTGTTGACACGCGCCCGCCCGCCTCCCTCACATCTCGGCGGCGCTCAGACCTCGACGACGCCTCAGACCTCGACGACCACGGGGACGATCATCGGGCGGCGGCGGTAGTTGTCGCTCACCCACTTGCCGACCGTCCGCCTGATGAGCTGGCTCAACTGGTGGAGGTCGTTGACCCCGTCCCCGGCGGCGTCGCGCAGGACGCCCTCGATGCGGGCGATGACGTCGTCGAAGTCCTCGTTGGTGATGCCCGCGCCGCGCGCGTGCACCTCGGGACCGGCGACGAGCTTGCCCGACGTCGAGTCGATCCCGACGACGATGGAGACGAACCCCTCCTCGCCGAGGATGCGCCGGTCCTTCAGCGACGTCTCGGTGACCTCGCCCACGGACAGGCCGTCGACGTACACGTAGCCCGCCGGGACCGCGCCGACGATGGCGGCGCGCCCGTCCACGAGGTCGACGACGACGCCGTCCTCGGCGATGACGATGCCGTCCTCGGGGACGCCGGTGAGCGCCGCGAGCTTGGCGTGCGCGCGCAGGTGCCGCCACTCGCCGTGGATCGGCATGAAGTTGCCCGGCTTCGTCACGTTGAGGACGTACAGCAGCTCGCCCGCAGACGCGTGCCCGGACACGTGCACCAAGGCGTTGCCCTTGTGCACGACGCGCGCGCCCCAGCGGGTGAGCCCGTTGATGACGCGGTTGACCGCGTTCTCGTTGCCCGGGATGAGCGAGGACGCGAGCATCACGGTGTCGCGGTCGGTGATGCGGATCGAGTGGTCGCGGTTCGCCATCCGCGACAGCGCGGACATCGGCTCGCCCTGCGACCCGGTGCAGACCAGGACCAGCCGGTCGCCCGGGATGTCGTCGAGCTCCTTCTGCTCGACCATGATGTCGTCGGGCACGTTGAGGTAGCCGAGCTCGCGCGCGACGCCCATGTTGCGGACCATCGAGCGTCCGACGAAGCACACCTTGCGCCCGTTGGCGACGGCCGCGTCCAGGACCTGCTGGACGCGGTGGATGTGCGACGCGAAGCAGGCGACGATGAGCCGCTCCCGCGCGGTGCGGAACACCTCGTCGACGACCGGGCCGATGTTGCGCTCGCTCGTGACGAACCCGGGCACCTCGGCGTTGGTCGAGTCGGACATCAGCAGGTCGATGCCCTCCCCGCCGAGCCGCGCGAAGCCGGGCAGGTCGGTGAGCCGGCCGTCCAGCGGGAGCTGGTCCATCTTGAAGTCGCCGGTGTGCAGGACGAGCCCCGCGGGCGTGCGGATCGCGACGGCGAGCGCGTCCGGGATCGAGTGGTTGACGGCGAGGAACTCGCAGTCGAACTGCCCGAGGACGCACCGCTCGCCCTCCGCGACCACCTTCGTCACGGGTTTGATGCGGTGCTCGGCGAGCTTGGCCTCCAGCAGCGCGAGCGTGAGCCTGGAGCCGACGAGCGGGATGTCGCGCCGCTCACGCAGTAGATACGGGACGGCGCCGATGTGGTCCTCGTGGCCGTGCGTGAGGATGACGGCCTCGATGTCGTCCAGGCGCTCCCTGATGTATTCGAAGTCGGGCAGTATCAGGTCGACGCCGGGCTGCTCGGTCTCGGGGAAGAGGACGCCGCAGTCGACGACGAGTAGGCGTCCGCCGTACTCGAACACCGTCATGTTGCGGCCGATCTCCCCGAGCCCGCCGAGCGCGACGATGCGCAGCCCGCCCTTGGGCGCGGCGGGCGGGTCCGACAGCTCCGGGTGCGGATGACTCACCGGCCCCCGCCTCTCTGACGGGCGCCCCCTAGATCTCCGGGCCGGTCACCCGACGATCCTCGTTTCGCTGCGGTCATCGGCTGACCTCCGGGATGACAACCTCCGGCACTTTCACTCCCCCAATCGTCAGGTCTTCACGCAGGCTCGCCGCGAACTCCGGCGGGGCCTCCACGAGCGGCGCGCGGAGCGGGCCGCCGCCGGGCAGGCCGAGCAGGTTCAGCGCTGCCTTGACGGCGATGGCGCCCTGCGTACGGGTCATGATGGCGGCGACCACGGGCAGCAGCCGCCGGTGGATCTCCAGGGCGCGGGCGTTGTCGCCGGCGCGGTGCGCGTCGATCATCTCATGCAACTCGGCGCCGACGACGTGGCCGATCACGCTGACGAACCCGGCGGCGCCGACCGACAGCCACGGCAGGTTGAGGTTGTCGTCGCCGGAGTACCAGACGAGGTCGGTCTCGGCCATCACGCGGGACGCGCCGAACAGGTCGCCCTTGGCGTCCTTGACGGCGATGATCCGCGGGTGCTCGGCGAGCCGCATCAGCGTCGCGTTCTCGATCGGCACCCCGGCGCGGCCGGGGATGTCGTAGAGCATGGCGGGCAGGCCGGTGGCGTCGGCCACCGCCGTGAAGTGGCGGACCAGCCCCTCCTGCGGGGGCTTGTTGTAGTAGGGCGTCACCACGAGCAGGGCGTGCGCGCCGGCGGCCTCGGCCTCCCGCGCGAGTTTCAGCGTGTGCTCAGTGTGGTTGGTCCCGGCACCGGCGACGATCACGGCGCGGTCGCCGACCGCGTCGATCACCGCGCGCAGAAGCTGCTGTTTCTCGTCGTCGCTCGTCGTCGGCGACTCGCCCGTCGTCCCGTTGACGACCAGGCCGTCGTGGCGCCGCTCGTCGACCAGGTGGGTCGCGAGGCGCGCGGCGCCGTCGTAGTCGACGCCGCCGTCGGGCAGGAACGGGGTGACCATCGCGGTCAGCATCCGCCCGAACGGAGCGTCAGGTGTTGTGCTGGGTGCCATGCATCGAACGGTACCGTTCCGGCCGTACCAGGTGGACCCGCAGGTCCAAGCTGACATCGGACGGGCCCGGACGGGAGGGAACGGAGGAAGCCGCCGCCACACGCTCGGGGGTACGCGTGGCGACGGCTCCCAGAACACATCGTGGCACGCAAATGCGGCGTTACGGGGTCAGTCCGGCCACTTCCCGGACTCGATCGCATAACGTGACCCAGCGGTCATCTCAGGTCAAGTCAGCCGCTCAACGCGGAGGCCGCCGGGGAGGGCCAGAGGGCGCGATAACGGGCCCATTCGTCGGGACGGGTCGTCCAATCCGCGTACACGCCGACGCCGTACGGGCGTTTCGGCGGGCGCTCCAGGTCGTCGACACCGCGCCGGACGCCACGGAGCGCGACGTCCAGGGTCTCCGACCACTCCGCGCGCGGGCGGTAGGTGGGGACGCCCATGAACACAGTCGTCCGGTCGCCGATCAGCTCCAGCGTGGTCCGGGTGTGCCGGGCGAAGTGCCAGCCCGCGAGGGCGCCGGTCGGCAGCGACACGTCGTAGGTCATGATCGCGACCTGGTCGGCGCGGTCGGCGACGGCGCGCAGGAAGTCCGCGGTCGGGCGCGGCGGGTAGTGGACGGCCCCGGTGCGCGGGATCAGCGCCTTGTAGACGGGCTGGAGGGCGTCCACGAGCGCGGGCTGTTCGAGCGCGACGGACAGGAGCCGTCCCCGAGGCCGGGTCAGCTCGCGGGTGGCGTCCATGAGCTTGAGGAAGGCGTGGTCGTCGGGGTAGATGGGCTCGAAGTCGTAGTGGATGCCGTCGAAGCCGAGGTCGAGGAAGAGCGCGTCGGTCTTGACGACCTGTTCGCGCACCTTGGGGTCGTCCAGGTCGATGACGCCTGAGCCGTCCACCTTTCGCACCTGCCCCAGGTACGCCTGGGCGCGGACGCCGGGCGCGTACTCGCGGACGGCCTCGATGAGCTGCCACGCGTAGCGGTACTTGGCGGGCGGGACGGTCCCGTCCGCCTCGACCGGGCCCGCGTGGAAGTAGACGTCGCTGATGCGGTTCTGCTTGAGCAGCGTCCCGAGCGCCCGGTACTCGGCGTCGGTGTGCGGCTCGCCGACCCACTGGTGCCGGGCCCACAGCGCGTTCGTGTCGGTGCCGGGCGCGGACGGGTCCGGCTGCCACCACGTCCAGGCGCCCGCGACCGCGAGCGCCGCCAGGCCGAGGACGTACGCCGCCGTCCAGCCGAGCCACCGCAGGCCCCGGCGAGCCCATCCGCGTCGCGCCATCCGGCAATGATCCCGGATGTTCCGGGCGGACCGGGCGCCGAGCCCCCGGTTCCCCCTCGGCGCGTCCAGCATCCGGTCACGCGCCGTCCAAGATCTGGACGGGATCGCGCGCCGCGCGCGGCGGGCCGTTGACAGCGGGTCCACGCTGTGACGACGCGGCGGCTCCAGGTCGGCCCGCTGGACTCGCGCCCGCTGGACTCGCGCCCTGTGGACCCGCGCCCGCCGGACCCGACGGGGATCCGCCGCGGACCCAACCCGTCCAAGGGGATGGAGGTCGAACCGACATGCGAACCGACATGCGACGACCGAACCAGGCCGAACCGAAGCCTCTGATCAGCACGCGCGCCCTCGTGATCGTCCTCGTGGCGGTCGGGGCCGCCGCGCTCACCTTCGCCGCCCCGGGGCTCGCGCTCCCGATCGGGGTCGGCGTCGGCGTGGTCACCCTTCTCGCCCAGATCGTCAAGGACTGAGGAGGAGGTCACCGCGGCGTGACGCTCTCCCGCTCGCCGCGCGACCGGTCCGGTCTCGCCTGGGGGGACGACCCCCAGGACCGGCCCGGCAGGCCCCGCGCGGCGAGCGGGGACCGGCGGACGCGGGCGCGCTGGGTGAGCGCCACGCAGACCAGGACGGCGACGGCGGCGAGCGCCGTGGTCGCGTCGACCCGCTCGTCCAGCAGGACCGCCGACCACGCGAGGGTCAGCACCGGCTGGGCGAGCTGGAGCTGGCTCGCGCGGGCGATCCCCGCCCGCGCGAGGCCCTCGTACCAGGCGAAGAACCCCAGGTAGGCGGAGAAGGCGGCGACGTAGCCGAAGCCGAGGACGGCGCGTCCCGTCCAGTGCGGCCCGGTCGTCGCGAGCAGCCACCCGGTCACCGGGACGGTGATCGGCGCGGCCAGCACGGTCGCCCAGGAGATCACCCGCCAGCCGGGCATGTCGCGGGACAGCCGCGCGCCCTCGGTATACCCGGCCGCCGCGGCGAGCAGCGCGCCGAACAGCAGCAGGTCGGCGGCCGTGACCCGGCCCGCGCCGCGGACCAGCGCGAAGCCGGTGACGCACGCCGCGCCCGCCGCGCCCGCCAGCCAGAACGCCCGCGACGGCCGCTCCCCGGCGCGCAGCGCGCCGAGCACGGCGGTGGCGGCGGGCAGCAGCCCGACCACGACGGCCGAGTGGGCGGACGACGCGCCGTGGTCGAGCGCGAGCGTGCTGAGCACCGGGAATCCGAAGACCACTCCGGCGACGACCACCGCGAACGCGGCGAGCTGGTCGCGGCGGGGCGGGCGGGCGCGCACCGCGAGCAGGGCCCCGGCGGCGAGGACGGACGCGGCGGCGGAGCGGCCGACGCCGATGAGGTAGGGGTCGAGGTCGCCCAGGACGGCGGCCGTGCTGGGGAGGGTGAACGAGTAGATCAGGACGCCGATCGCGGCGAGCCCGAGGCCGAGCCCCGGCCGGTCGTCCGCTATCGGCGCGGGAACAGTAGCGCTATCCTTGGCCTTCATGAAAAAGGATAGCAGTGTGGCGGCGCTGGCCGACGCGCTGCGCGGCGACGTCCGCCGGATGGGGCCGGGCGAGCGCCTCCCGTCGAGCCGCGCGCTGGTCGAGCGGCACCGCGTCAGCCCGGTGACGGTGTCGCGGGCGCTCGGGCTGCTCGCCGCCGAGGGGCTCATCGTGACGCGACCGGGTAGCGGCGCGTTCGCGGCGGAGCGTCCGAACGCCGCGCCGGAACCGGCCGACTACGGCTGGCAGGCGGTCACGCTCGGCGACCGCGCGGTCGATCCGTCCGGTGTGTCGTGGCTGCTCACCCCCGCCCCGGACGGCGTCGTCGCGCTCAGCGGCGGCTACCTGCACCCCTCGCTCCAGCCCGTGCGGGCGCTCGCGACGGCGGCGGCGCGGGCCGCCCGGCGGCCGGACGCCTGGGACATGCCCGCGCTCGGCGGCCTGCCCGAGCTGCGCGCCTGGTTCGCCCGGACGGTCGGCGGCGCCGTCTCCCCCGCCGACGTGGTGATCACGAGCGGCGGGCAGCAGTCGCTCACGACCGTGCTGCGGGCGCTGCTGCCGCCGGGCGCGCCGCTGCTGGTCGAGTCGCCGACCTACCTCGGCGCGCTCGCCGTGGCGCGGGCGAGCGGGCTGCATCCGGTGCCCGTCCCGGTGGACGCGGACGGCGTCCGTCCCGACCTGCTCGCGGAGGCGTTCGCGCTGAGCGGGGCCCGCGCCCTCTACACCCAGCCCACCTTCCACAACCCGACCGGCGCGGTGCTGAGCGAGGAGCGCCGCGCCCAGGTGCTGGACGTGGCCCGCGCGGCGGGCGCGTTCGTGATCGAGGACGACTTCGCCCGCCACCTCGGCGTCGCCGCTCCCCCGCCGCCGCTCGTCGCGCGGGACGGCGAGGGCCGCGTCGTGCACATCGCGTCGCTGACCAAGGCGACCGCGCCCAGCCTGCGCGTCGCCGCGGTGATCGCCCGCGGCCCGGCCGCCGCGCGGATCCGCGCGACCCAGCTCGTCGAGGAGTTCTTCCCGGCCCGGCCGCTGCAGGAGACGCTGCTCGAACTCGTCAGCTCGCCCGGCTGGGCCCGGCACCTGCGGGCCGTCCGGGCGGCGCTGCGGGACCGCCGCGACGCGGCCCTCGCCGCGTTCGCCCGCGACCTGCCGGGGCTGCGGGCGAGCCGTCCGGGCGGCGGGCTCCACCTGTGGGTCCGGCTGCCGGACGGCGTCGACGACACCGCCGTCGCCGAGGCCGCGCTGCGCGGCGGCGTCCTGGTCAGCGCGGGGCGGCCGTTCTTCCCCGCCGAGGCCCCCGCCCCACACCTGCGGATCAGCTACGGGACGGCCGCCACTGCGGCGGAGCTGGCCGAGGGCGTGCGGCGGCTCGCCGCCGTCCTCCCGGCCTGAGCGTCCGCGTCAGCGGGCGGTGCAGAAGCAGAACTCGTTGCCCTCGGGGTCGTGCCACACCTGGAAGGGCGTGCGCGGGTTGCCCCTCGGCTCGCCCGCGGGCGTCGCGCCGAGCCGCCGGGCCCGCTCGCCCGCCGCGTGGATGTCGGGGACGTCCAGGTCAAGGTGCAGCCGGTTCTTGGCCGTCTTTCCCTCGGGGACGCGCTGGAACGCCAGCACCGGGCCGTTCCCGGCGAGGGGTTCCAGGTCGAGCCAGTCCTCCTCGCGGCCGGTCGGCTTCATGCCGAGCAGCCCTCCCCAGAAGGCGGCCATGACGTCGAGGTCGGCGCAGTCGATCACGAGCGTGGTGACCCGCGGGGTGATGTCGGTCATCGCGTCCCTCCCTTGGTTGACACCGGCCAAAGATTAACGGTGGTGTCGTAGCCGATGCAACCAGTGAAAACCGAAAGGCGGTGTCGCAGGTTGGTAGACTCCCCGGCGGACAGGCAGGAGGCGCGATGACCGGCGCTCAGCACGACCCCGCGCTGCTGCTGGCGGACTTCGTCAACACGCTCAACGTCGAGGACGGCGACGACCGGCTGGCGACGCCCGCCGACGTCGGCGGGTGGCTCGCCGAGCGCGGGCTCGTCCCGGCCGCTGCCACCGCCACGACGGCCGACCTCCGCGTGGCGATCGCGCTGCGGGAGGGGCTGCGCGAGGCCATGTCCGCGCACCACGGCCCGCGCGAGGCCGACCTCCCCGAGGAGCTGGACGACGCGTTCGCCGCCCTCCACCTGCGGATCACGCTCGCGGGGGCGCGGCCCGCGCTCGTCCCGCTCGACCCGCCGGGGACGGCCGCCGCCGGGCTCGCCCGGCTCGCCGCCGCGATCACGGACTCGGTCGCCGCCGGGACGTGGTCCCGCCTCAAGGTCTGCCAGGAGGACACCTGCCGCTGGGCGTTCCTCGACACGTCCAAGAACCGGTCGCGCTCCTGGTGCTCGATGCGCGTCTGCGGGAACCGCACCAAGACGCGGGCCTACCGGGCACGCCGCCGTCCCGCCGCTCGCTAGGGTGAGCCCGAGATCACCTAAGAGAGGACGGGGTCATGGCCGACGTGGGCGTCCGGCCCGCCAGGCGGGCCGACGCGGCCGCCGTCGCCGACATCCAGGTGCGGGCGTGGCGGCACGGCTACCGCGACCTGCTGCCCGCGGCCGTCCTCGCCGAGGTGACCGGGCCGGAAGCCGTGGAGGTGTGGCGGGACCGGTGGGCCGAGGCCGCGACCGCGCCGCCGTCGCCGCGGCACCGGCTGCTCGTCGCGGTCGCGTCCGACCTCGTCGTCGGGTTCGCCGCGCACGGGCCCGCCGAGGACGCCGACCTCGACCCCGGCTCCGCCGCCGAGCTGATCACGCTGCTGGTCGACCCGGCGCACACCCGTGCCGGGCACGGCAGCAGGCTGCTCGCCGCGACCGCCGACCTGCTCCGCGAGGACGGCTTCGCCGTCCTGACGAGCTGGGTCTTCGAGGCCGACGACGTGACCCGCACGTTCCTCGGCTCGGCCGGCTGGGCCCCGGACGGGACGGCCCGCACCCTCGACATGGGCGAGCCGGTCCGGCAGATCCGCCTCCACACCGACATCAGCGCCGACGCCGACGCCGGGGACTGAGCCGGGGGCAGGTGCCGACCCTGCCCGGACCGGCCATATCTTTGAATCCGTGCCCGAGTCCACCTCCCTGACGCCGCCGCCCCCCGCCGTGGCGGAACCGCCCGCCGGGCGCCGCCGCTGGCTCGCCATGGTGGTGATCAGCCTCGGCGTCTCGCTGATCGTCGTGGACGCGACGATCGTCGGCGTCCTCACCCCGCGGATCGTCGCCGACCTCGGCCTCACGACCACGGACGCGGAATGGGTCACCTCGGTGTACGCGCTGGTCTTCGCCGCGCTGCTGATCCCGTTCGGCCGCGCGGGCGACCTGTTCGGGCGGCGCCGGATGTTCGTCCTCGGCGTCGCGGTGTTCGCGGCGGCGAGCGTCGCCGCCGCGCTCGCCGGGAGCGGCGCGGCGCTGATCGCGGCCCGGGCCGGGCAGGGCGTCGGCGGCGCCATGATCATGCCGGCCACGCTGTCCACGCTGAACGCCGTGTTCACCGGGCGGGACCGCGCCGTCGCGTTCGGGATCTGGGGCTCGATGATCAGCGGCATGGCGGCGCTCGGGCCGCTCGCGGGCGGCGCGCTCGCCACCGGCGGCGGCTGGCGCTGGGCGTTCGGGGTCAACCTGCCGCTCGGCGCGCTGCTGGTCGCGGGGGCGCTGCGGTTCATGCCGGAGACCCGGCGGGCGCGGGCGGGCGGCTCCGCGCGGCACGAGATCGACTGGCCGGGCGGCGCGCTGTCCGCGCTCGGGCTCGGCGCGCTGGTGGCCGGGATCATCGAGGGCCAGACGTACGGCTGGTGGGCGGCGACGCGCCCGTTCTCGATCGCCGGGTTCGACTGGCCCGCGTCCGGGCTCTCGCCGGTGCCGGTCGTCCTCGCGCTCGGCGCGGTGCTGCTCGCGGCGCTGGTCGTCGTCGAGCGGTCGCGGGCGGCGGCCGGACGCCCGGTGATGCTCGACCTCGACCTGTGGCGCGTCCCGAACTTCCGGCGCGGCAACCTCGCGTCCGCGCTGATCAGCGTGGGCGAGCTGGGGCTGCTGTTCGTCCTGCCGCTGTTCCTGCTCGGCGTCCACGGGACGAACCCGCTGCAGATCAGCCTCGCGATCCTGCCGCTCGCGCTCGGCTCGTTCCTGTCCGGCGGGTACGCGGGGCGGCTCGCGAACCGGCGCGGCCCGCACCGGGTCGTGCGGATCGGGATGGCGCTGGAGGTCGCCGCCGTCGCCGGGCTGGCGGCGACCGTGTCGGCGTCCACCGGCGGGCTCGGGCTCGCGCCGTGGATGCTGCTCTACGGGCTCGGCCTCGGGCTGACGTCCGCGCAGCTCACCAACGTGTCGCTGGCGGACGTCCCGGCGGAGCGGGCCGGGCAGGCGGCCGGGACCCAGTCCACCGCCCGGCAGGTCGGCGCCGCGCTCGGCATCGCCGCCGTCGGGACGGTCTTCGCCACGAGCCTCGGGCACGCGATGGCCGACCGGCTGTCCGGGTCCGCGCTGCCGCCGGAGCGGCGCGCCGCCGTCGCGCACGAGCTGCGCGAGAGCGCCGGGACCTACGGCCGCGAGCTGCACGCGACCCCCGCGCTCGCCGCCGAGGCCAGCGCCGCGGACGCGAGCCTCGCCGCCGCGACCAGGAACGCCGCCCTGACCACCGCCGCGATCCTCGCGCTCGGCCTCGCGATGTCGCTGCGGCTGCGTCCGAGCGGTGATCGTCATCCGGAAGAATCGAAGGGTTAGTCCCCCTGTCGCCCCACGAGAACGAGCGGTAACTGTGGCCACGCTGTCCCAATGGGTCGCCGGATCCCGGCCCCGCACCCTGCCCACGTCCCTCGTCCCCGTCGTCGTCGGAACCGGCGTCGCCGCGGGCGAGGGCGGCGCCGTCTGGTGGCGCGCCCTGCTCGCCGCGGCCGTGGCGCTCGTCCTGCAGATCGGGGTGAACTTCTCCAACGACTACAGCGACGGCGTCCGCGGCACCGACGAGGAGCGCGTCGGCCCCCTGCGGCTCGTCGGGTCGAGGGCGGCGCCGCCGCGCCAGGTGCTCGCCGCCGCGCTCGGCTGCTTCCTCGCCGCCGCCGTCGCCGGGCTCGTCCTCGCCGCCGTGACGACCTGGTGGCTGCTGCTCGTCGGCGCGTGCGCGATCCTCGCCGCCTGGTTCTACACGGGCGGGAGGACGCCGTACGGGTACCGCGCGCTCGGCGAGGTGTCGGTGTTCGTGTTCTTCGGCCTCGTCGCCGTCGTCGGAACGGTCTACGTGCAGGTCGAGGGCCTGCCGTGGGAGGCGTGGGCGGCGGCCGTCCCGATCGGGATGCTGGCCTGCGGGCTGCTCGTCGCGAACAACCTGCGCGACATCCCCACCGACCGGGAGGCGAACAAGCGGACGCTCGCCGTCGTCCTCGGCGACCGCTGGACCCGGATCCTGTACGCCGCGTGCACCGCGCTGCCGTTCATGGTCGTGCTGGTGCTGGCGGCCCCGCACCCGTGGGCGCTGATCGCGCTGCTCGCCGCGCCGCTGTCGCTGCCGCCGACGCAGAAGGTGCTGAACGGCGCGACCGGCCCCGCCCTGATCCCCGTGCTGGGCGAGACCGGCCGGCTCCAGATCGCCTACGGCGTGCTGCTCGCCGCCGGACTGGCGATCTGAACGTCCCGCTCGGCGAGTTCCACGAGCAGGACGGCCCCCGTCACGCCCATCAGCAGCCCGGCGAGGAGTCCGCACAGCAGCGTCAGGTTGACCGCCGCCGTCGAGTGCGTGCCGAGGCGGCCCGGCTGGGCGATCGTCACGATGAGCAGGTAGAGCGACCAGGAGAACGTGGCGGCCGTCCCGACCCACGCCCCCGCGAGCGGGACGGCGAACCGGCGCGGGCGGCGCGCCCGGCCGACGCTCGCCAGCAGCGCCGCCGCGGCGACGAGGGCGAGGAGGCCCATCACGCCGTCGACGGTCTGCCTGGCCGGGCCCCGGCTCAGGTACTCCTCCGCGATGAGACCGGCCGTCCCGCCGCACGCCCAGAACAGGTGCACGGCCGCGAACAGGACCGCGAACACGGCCGCCGTCCGGGCCAGGAGGACCTGGAGCCGATGCGTCGCGCCCCTGGGAATGTCCTCGGTGCGGACGGTGAACACGTGCGTCCACCGGTCGCGGGCGTACAGGACGAACGCCGTGACCAACCCGATGCCCTGCAGGGTGAAGCCCGTGTACACGACGCCGTACACCCACCCCTGGAGCGCCCCGCCGGGATCGACCACCGGCTGCGAGGAGAACGCCACCTGCAGCACGGTGCCGAGCGGCACGGCCAGCGCGATCGGCGCGAGCAGCCCGGCGGCGATCCACATCGGGGCCAGCACCGTCCACGCCGGGACGCGCCGCCCCCACGGGAACGTGAACGCGAGCGCGACCAGCACGGCCGTCGCGTCCATGGCGAGGCTGATCGCGTTGCCCACGTAGAGGGCCGACTCCCGGGCGGCGTCGGCGTCGTTCCACCCGACCGTGCTGCCGGACAGCCACGCGGTCTTGATGGCCAGGTACGGGACGCACGCCGCGACGGTCGCCGCGCACACGGCCAGCCGGAGACGTCCGGGAGAGCCGGGCGCGGCGGACGCCCGCCGGAGGGGCGACGAAGCTGAAACGGTCATGCCCCGACGATGGCGCAGACCCGGCGGGCGCCTCTTCCCGCCGCGTGGGGAAACCGGCGCGGCCCCTCCCCCGCGCGGGCTAGCCCGTCAGGCCGCGCGGTGTGCGCCGTCAGGCCGCGCGCGGCGTGCGCGGTCAGTCCGTGCGCGCCGCCGCGCCCCAGTCGATCTCCGGGAGCCCGGCGTCGACGAGGGCCTTGTTCACGGCGCTGAACGGGCGCGTCCCGAAGAACTTCTTGGCGCTGAGCGGGCTCGGATGCGCCGACTCGATCACGGTGTGCTGCGGGCCCGTGATCAGCCGGGCCTTCTTGCGGGCGTACGCGCCCCACAGCACGAACACCACCCGCTCGGCCTTGTCGTTCAGCGCGCGGATCGCGGCGTCGGTGAAGTCCTCCCAGCCCTTGCCCGCGTGCGAGCCCGCGTCGCCCGCGCGGACGGTCAGCACCGCGTTCAGCAGCAGGACGCCCTGGTCGGCCCAGCGGGTGAGGTCGCCGGACTTCGCGGCCGGGACCTCCAGGTCGGTCGCGAGCTCCTTGTAGATGTTGCGCAGCGACGGCGGCAGGCGCACGCCGTCCCGGACGCTGAAGCTGAGCCCGTGCGCCTGCCCCGGCCCGTGGTACGGGTCCTGGCCGAGGATGAGGACGCGGGCCCGGTCGTACGGGCAGTGCCGGAACGCGCTGAACAGGTCGTCCCGCGGCGGGTAGACGGTCTGCTCCGCGTACTCCCCTTCGACGAACGCGGCCAGCGCGGCGGTGCCGAGCGGGTCGAGCAGGGGGTCGAGCCGCTCCCGCCAGTCGGCGGGCAGCAGTTCCATCAGGTCGAGCGACATCGTCGGGCCTCCGGGACGGGATCTCCACTTGCCGGAAACCCTAGCCGCGCCCACTGACCATTTTCGGTGCTCCCGCAGACCCGCGCGAAACGGCCTCCCCGCAAGGGCCGCGGACCGGTCGGCTGACACACCGGCCGGAATCCCGGGAGCGGACCGCCCCCGACTCTAGGATGACGTCATATGCCCGATTCCCCCCGACGGCGGCGGCTCCGGCCCTCCGTGCCGCTCGCCGTGCTGGCCCTGCCGCTGCTCGGCGCGGGCTGCGGCGGGACGTCCGGGCCGGTGACCCTCACCGTCCTCGCGAACACGTCGCTCACCGAGGTGTTCGGCGAGATCGGGACGGCCTACGCGCAGGAGCGCCCCGGCGTCCGGCTGCGGTTCGAGTTCGGCGCGGCGCCCGAGCTGGCGAGCCGGCTGTCCCGCCACGAGCCCGGCGACGTCCTCGTGACGACGGACCTCGCGAGCCTGGACGAGGAGAGCCGCTACCTAGGCCCGCAGCGGCGGATCGTCGCGCTCAGCTCGATGACCATCGCCGTCGCGCCCGGCGACCCGCTCGGCATCCGCGACCTGCGCGACCTCGCGCGGCCCGGCCTGCGGGTGGCGGTCGGCGCCGAGTCCGTCCCGGTGGGCCGCTACACGCGGCAGGTGTTCGCGCAGGCGGGCGTGGCCGTCCGGGGGAGCTCGCAGGAGATCAGCGCGCGGGCCGTCCTGGACCGGGTGCGCTCCGGCGAGGCGGACGCGGGCCTCGTCTACGTCACCGACCTCGCCTCCGCGGGGGTGGCGGCGAGCAGCGTCCCGATCCCGGCGCGGCTGAACGTCACCGCCGCCTTCCCCGCCACGTCGATCAAGGACGGCGACCACGCGGCGGAGACGGACGAGTTCCTCTCCTGGCTGGTCACCCCGGACGCGCGGAGGCTGTTCAACAAGTACGGCTTCGCCACCCCCGCCGCCCGGTCCGCGGGCGGCTGACCGGCGGGATGTCACATCGGCCCCGGCCGCTCCGTCAAGGCTGGAGAGGGAGCCGACGAGGGGGAACCGATGGACGAGCGCGACTACCTGGCGGACCGGTTCGAGCGGCACCGCGGCCACCTGCGGGCCGTGGCGTACCGGATGCTCGGCTCGCTCGCCGAGGCCGACGACGCCGTCCAGGAGGCGTGGCTGCGGCTCGCGAAGTCCGACCCGTCCGGCATCGACAACCTCGGCGGCTGGCTGACCACCGTCGTCGGGCGCGTCTGCCTGGACATGCTGCGCTCGCGCACGTCCCGCCGCGAGGACCCCCTGGACGAGCCGCTGCCGGACCCGATCCTCGACCCCGCGTCCGGCGTCGACCCCGAGCACGAGGCGCTCATGGCCGACTCGGTCGGCCTCGCGCTGCAGGTGGTGCTCCAGTCGCTCAGCCCCGCCGAGCGGCTCGCGTTCGTCCTGCACGACACGTTCGCCGTCCCGTTCGACGACATCGCCGCGATCATCGGGCGCTCCCCCGCCGCCGCCCGGCAGCTCGCCAGCCGCGCCCGCCGCCGGGTGCGCGGCGCGGCGCCCGTCCCGGAGCCGGACCCGGTGCGCCAGCGCGAGGTCGTGGACGCCTTCCTCGCCGCCGCCCGCGGCGGCGACTTCGACGCGCTCGTCGCCGTCCTCGCCCCGGACGTGGTGCTCCGCGCCGACCCCGGCCCCGCCGTCGGACGCATCGAGCTCCGCGGCGCGGAGGCCGTCGCCGGGCAGGCCCTCCTCTTCCGCAGCGCGGGCGGCGACGCGCGCCCGGCCCTGGTCAACGGCGCCGCCGGCGTGGTCGGCATCGTGCACGGCCGCGCCAGGTCGGTGCTGTCCTTCACGGTGGTGGGCGGCCGCGTCGCCGCCATCGACATCCTCGCCGACCCCGACCGCCTGGCCGCCCTGGACCTGACCGTACTCGACTGACCGCGCGGGGCGCGGGCCGGTTACAGGCCGAGGAGGGTCTCGATGCCGATCGTCAGGCGGTCGAGCTCGGGGACGCGGCGGACGGCGAGGAGGACGCCCGGCATGAAGGACGTGCGGTCCATCGAGTCGTGCCGGACGGTGAGCAGCTCGCCGTGCCCGCCGAGGACGACCTCCTGGTGCGCGACCGCGCCGGACATGCGGACGGCGTGCACGCGGACGCCGTCCACGTCCGCGCCGCGGGCGCCGTCGAGCCCGGACGTCGTGGCGTCCGGGGACGGCGCGCGGCCCGCCTCGGCGCGCGCCGCGGCGACCAGCTCGGCGGTGCGGCGGGCGGTGCCGGACGGCGCGTCCGCCTTCTTCGGGTGGTGCGTCTCGACGATCTCGACGGAGTCGAAGAACGGCGCGGCCTTCTGCGCGAAGTGCATCATGAGCACCGCGCCGATGCCGAAGTTCGGCGCGATGATCACGTTGCCGGACGCGCCGTCCGCCGCCAGCCAGGACCGCACGGCGTCGAGCCGGGGCGCGTCGAACCCGGTGGTGCCGACGACGGCGTGCAGGCCGTGCCCGACGCACCATTCGAGGTTGCCCATGACGGCGTCGGGGTGGGTGAAGTCGACGACGACCTCGGCCCCGGTGAGCGGGTCGCGGGCGTCGTCCTGGTCGACGGCGGCGACCAGTTCCATGTCGTCCGCGTCCCGCACGGCACGGCAGACCTCGGCGCCCATCCGGCCCCGCGCGCCCAGCACCCCGACCTTGATCACGTGTTCCTCCCCTACGGCGTTCCGCCGCAGAGCCTATCGTCAGAAGCGCTTGCCCAGCTCCCGCGCCTCGGCGTGCGCGGCGCGGCGGCCGGACTCGGCGTCGGCGGTGGCGAGGTCCGGGCGGAACTCGACGGCCTCGACGTCGGTGATCCCCGTCCAGCGCAGCCAGCCTTCGAGGAACGGCCGCTGGTTGTCGGTCCCGAACGCGGGCGGGCGTCCGTCGCCGTACACGGCGCTGGTGTAGACGACGGCCGCCTTCTTGCCGCGCAGCAGGCCGCTGTAGCCCGCCTCCGGGTCGAAGGAGAACACCCAGCCGGGCTGCGACACGACGTCCACGAACTGCTTGAGGATGTACGGGACGCTGGAGTTCCACATCGGGACGCTGAACAGGTACCGGTCGTAGGAGTCGTAGCGCTCGAACACGCGGCGCGCGGCCGCCCACGCGGCGGCCTGGTCGCCGGACGGCGTCTCGCCCGCGAAGACGGTCATCTTGGCGCCGGCCGCGGCCGGGCCGAACTCGGGGAGCGTGCCGTCCCACAGGTCGTGGTGGTCGACCACGTCGCCGTGGGTCTCCCGGTAGGCGTCGAGGAAGGTCTCGGCGATCGCCAGCGACTCGGACGCGGCGCCCCGGGGCGAGGCGGAGATGTGCAGCAGACGGGACATGAGGGGTCCTCCCAAGAAATGCGGACCAAGGTCCGGTTACTCCTCGAGAGATTAACGGACCCTGGTCCGCTTATCAAGTCCGCCGCTAGGCCGTGAAGTCGCGGTCCCCCACCGGGCCGATCACCGTCAGCGCCTGAGGGGCCGTCAGCACCTCGCGGGCGATCGCGCGCACGTCGTCGAGCGTGACGGCCTCGATGCGGGCGAGCACCTCGTCCACCGGCAGCAGCGACTCGTACACCAGCTCGCTCTTGCCGATGCGGCTCATCCGGGACCCGGTGTCCTCCAGGCCGAGGACCATGGCGCCGCGGAGCTGCCCCTTCCCGCGCTCCAGCTCCTCGTCGGTGAGGCTCTCGGCCGCCGCCTTGCCGAGCTCGTCCCGGCAGATCGACAGCACCTCCTCCGCCTTGGCGGGCTGGCAGCCCGCGTAGACGCCGAAGACGCCGGAGTCGGCGTACTGCGCGGTGTAGCTGTACACCGAGTAGGCGAGGCCGCGCTTCTCCCGGATCTCCTGGAACAGGCGGGACGACATCCCGCCGCCGAGCGCCGCGTTCAGCACGCCGAGCGCGAACCGCCGGTCGTCGGTGCGGGACACCCCCGCGCCGCCGAGGATGATGTGCGCCTGCTCGGTGTCCTTGTCGATCACCACGCTGCGCGGGTCGACCGGCGCGGCCGCGCCGTCCAGCCGGGGCGGGGCGGGCTCGGCGTCGCCGGTCAGGTAGCCCGCGAACGCGCCGGACACGAGCCGCACGACCTCGTCGTGGTCGATGTTGCCCGCCACCGACACCACCAGGTTGGACGGGACGTAGTGCTCCCGGTAGTACCCGTGGATGCGGTCCCGCGAGAGCGCGTTGATCGACTCCTCGGTGCCGAGGATCGGACGGCCGAGCGGCGTGTCGCCGTACAGCGCGGTCGCGAACTCGTCGTGGATCAGGTCGCCGGGGTCGTCGTCGCGCATGTGGATCTCTTCGAGGATCACGCCGCGCTCGGCCTCGACGTCCTCCGGGCGGTTCACCGACCCGGCGACCATGTCGGACACCACGTCCACCGCGAGCGGCAGGTCGGAGTCGAGCACCCGCGCGTAGTAGCAGGTGTACTCCTTCGCCGTGAACGCGTTGAGATCGCCGCCGACCGCGTCGACCGCCGCGGAGATCTCCAGCGCCGTCCGCCGGGCGGTGCCCTTGAACAGCACGTGCTCCAAGTAGTGGCTGGCGCCCGCGTCGGCGGGCGCCTCGTCCCGGGAGCCGACCGCCGACCAGATGCCGAACGCGGCGGACCGCACCGTCGGCATCGTCTCGGTGATGATCCGCAGCCCGCCGGGCAGGACGGTGCGCCGCACCGCGCCGGCGCCCTCCGTGTGGATCGTGGTGGTGGTGCCGGGCTCCTGCGCCCTCGCCGGCAGGGTCACGTGTCGCTCACATTCCGTTGTTGGAAAGCGCCGACCGACCGCCCCCGCGCGGGGACGGCCGGCCGGTCATCGCCGAGGGGTCAGGAGTTGCGGTTCTCGTCGTCCCCGCCGCGCCGGGTGCGGCGGCGGCGCGGCCGCCGCTCGCCGTCGTCGCGGCCCTCCTTGCGCTCGCCGGACTCGCCGTCGGCGGACGCGCCGCCCGCCGGGGCCCCGCCGTCGCCCGCGTCGCCCGCGGACGACTCGCGCTCGATCACCTCGACCGGGACCAGCGACAGCTTGCCGCGCTGGTCGATCTCGGTGACCTCGACCTGGATCTTCTCGCCGACGCTCATCACGTCCTCGACGTTCTCGATCCGGGCGCCGCCGTGCAGCTTGCGGATCTGCGAGACGTGCAGCAGGCCGTCCTTGCCGGGCAGCAGCGACACGAACGCGCCGAACGTCGTCGTCTTCACGACGGTGCCGAGGTAGCGCTCGCCGATCTCCGGCATGTGCGGGTTCGCGATCGAGTTGATCGCCTGCCGCGCGGCCTCCGCGGACGGCCCGTCGGTGGCGCCGACGTAGATGGTGCCGTCGTCCTCGATCGTGATGTCGGCGCCGGTGTCGTCCTGGATCGAGTTGATCATCTTGCCCTTGGGGCCGATGACCTCGCCGATCTTGTCGACCGGGACCTTGATGGTGATGATCCGCGGCGCGTTCGGGCTCATCTCGGCCGGGGCCTCGATCGCCTCCTGCATCACGTCGAGGATCGCGAGGCGGGCGCCCTTGGCCTGCCGCAGCGCGGCGGCCAGCACCGACGCGGGAATGCCGTCGAGCTTGGTGTCGAGCTGCAGCGCGGTGATGAGGTCACGGGTGCCGGCGACCTTGAAGTCCATGTCGCCGAAGGCGTCCTCGGCGCCGAGGATGTCGGTCAGCGTGACGTACTCGTCGCCCTCGTTGATCAGGCCCATCGCGATGCCCGCCACCATCTGCTTGAGCGGGACGCCCGCGTCCAGCAGCGACATGGTGGACGCGCACACCGAGCCCATCGAGGTGGACCCGTTCGACCCGAGCGCCTCCGACACCTGGCGGATCGCGTACGGGAACTCCTCGCGGCTCGGCAGCACCGGGATCAGCGCCCGCTCGGCGAGCGCGCCGTGCCCGATCTCGCGGCGCTTCGGCGACCCGACCCGGCCGGTCTCACCGGTCGAGTACGGCGGGAAGTTGTAGTTGTGCATGTAGCGCTTGGTGCGCTCCGGGTTCAGCGTGTCGATCATCTGCTCCATGCGGAGCATGTTCAGCGTCGTCACGCCGAGGATCTGCGTCTCGCCGCGCTCGAACAGCGCCGACCCGTGCACCCGCGGGATGACGTGCGCCTCCGCGGTGAGCTGGCGGATGTCCTTCGGGCCGCGGCCGTCCATGCGGACCGAGTCGCGGATGATCCGCTCCCGGACGAGCTTCTTGGTCACGGCGCGGTAGGCGGCGGAGATCTCCTTCTCGCGCCCCTCGAACTGCTCGGCGAGCTTCTCCGCGACGCCGGCCTTCAGCTCGTCCAGCCGGGACTCGCGCTCCTGCTTGCCGGCGATCGTGAGGGCCTGCGCGAGGTCCTCGCTGACCGACTCGGTGACGGCGGCGAGCACGTCGTCCTGGTAGTCGAGGAAGATCGGGTACTCGGCGGTCTCCTTCGCGGCGACGGCCGCGAGGTCGCTCTGCGCCTTGCACAGCGCCTTGATGAACGGCTTGGCCGCCTCCAGGCCCTGCGCGACGGTCTCCTCGGTCGGCGCGGTCGCGCCGTCGCCGACGAGCTTCAGGGTGTCGCGGGTGGACTCCGCCTCGACCATCATGATCGCGACGTCGCCGTCCTCCAGGACGCGCCCGGCGACGACCATGTCGAAGGTCGCGTTCTCCAGCTCGGGGTGGGTCGGGAAGCCGATCCACTGGCCCTCGATCAGCGCGACGCGGACGCCGCCGATCGGGCCGGAGAACGGCAGGCCGGCGAGCTGCGTCGACATCGAGGCCGCGTTGATCGCGACGACGTCGTACAGGTGGTCGGGGTGCAGCGCCATGATCGTCTCGACGACCTGGATCTCGTTGCGCAGCCCCTTGGTGAACGACGGGCGCAGCGGCCGGTCGATCAGGCGGCAGGTGAGGATCGCGTCCTCGGACGGCCGGCCCTCGCGGCGGAAGAACGAGCCGGGGATGCGCCCGGCCGCGTACATCCGCTCCTCGACGTCGACCGTCAGCGGGAAGAAGTCGAGGTTGTCCTTCGGCTTCTTGGACGCGGTCGTCGCCGACAGCACCATCGTGTCGTCGTCGAGGTAGGCGACGGCCGAGCCGGCCGCCTGGCGGGCCAGCCGGCCCGTCTCGAAGCGGATGGTGCGGGTGCCGAACGTGCCGTTGTCGATCACGGCCTCGGTGCTGTGCGCGCCGTCGATGCGAACGGCTTCTGTCACGGGAAACCTCCTCAGGGTTCCATGTCGGTCCTCGCGGCCGTTTCCCGTGGTTTGTCACGCTGCCGGTCTTCGATCGAAGCGCCCGGATCGAGATCCGGAAGCCACTACCGAGGACCGGCCCGCACCAGCGGTGTCCGCGAGGCTTGTCTCCAGTTTTACTGGCCCTCCCGCGCCCCTCGTACGGGGCGCCGGGCGGCCGGGCGCGCCGGAAGGCCGAACCGTGTCGGCCGGGCCTCCGGCGCGCCGGTCGGGGCGCGCCGTGCTCCGGCGCCTCCCCGTCCGGCCAAAAAGGAAGGGAGTGGCCCCGGGGGCCACTCCCGCACCTTGCTAGCGGCGCAGTCCGAGTCGCTCGATGAGCTGCCGATAGCGGTTGATGTCCTTGTTGGACAGGTACTTGAGGAGCCGGCGACGACGGCCGACCAGCAGCAGGAGGCCGCGGCGGCTGTGGTGGTCGTGCTTGTGCTCCTTGAGGTGCTCGGTCAGATCGTTGATCCGACGTGTGAGCAGCGCGACCTGGACCTCCGGGGAACCGGTGTCACCCTCAGTGGTCGCGTACTCGGAGATGATCTTGTTTTTCGTGGCGGTGTCGAGCGACACGTGGCTCCTTCGATGGATCGACACCCGCAGATCCGGGCCCGGTGGGCGCTCGGGTCCGCATGGTGCGTACTAAGAGATTGGCGGGCCGCATGAGGGTGCAGCCAGCCGCGCCGGGGCCCTTCCCGGCGACTATTCACCGTACCATGCCGGAAAGCCCCCCGGTCACGTTGCGGAAAGCGGCGTTGTCGCAGGGTATGCGCCGCTCGCGGAGGCAGCCGCCGCCAGAGCCCGCGGCAGCCGCCGCCAGAGCCGGTGGCAGCCGCCGCCGGGTCGCGCGCGGGTCACCCGGAGGTGATCTCCCGGGCGCGGTCGACGTCCCGGTGCATCTCCTCGATCAGCGCCCCGACCGACTCGAACTTGAGCGTGTCGCGGATGCGGGCGACGAAGTCGACGGCCATGTGCTCGCCGTAGAGGTCGAGGTCGTCGCGGTCCAGCGCGTACGCCTCGACGGTCCGCTCCCCGGCGCCCTCGAAGGTCGGGTTCGTGCCGATGGAGATCGCGGCGGGCCAGCGGAAGCCCGGGTAGCGGTCGGAGTCGCAGACGAGCCAGCCCGCGTACACGCCGTCCGCCGGGATCGCGGTGTGCGGCTGCGTCTCCAGGTTCGCGGTGGGGAACCCGAGCGCGCGGCCCCGCTGGTGCCCGCGCACGACGACGCCCTCGACCCGGTGCGGGCGGCCGAGCGCCCGCGCCGCCTCGGCCACCTCGCCCGCGTCGAGCCGCCCGCGGATGTAGGTGGACGTGATCGTGTCGCCGTTCGCCACCAGCGGCATCCCCTCGGCGGTGAAGTCGTACTTCTCGCCGAGGTCGCGCAGCAGCGCCACGTCGCCCTTGGCCTTGTGCCCGAACCGGAAGTCCTCGCCGACGATCACGTGCGCCGCGTGCAGCCGGTCGGCCAGCACGGACTGGACGAACTCGTCCGGCGCCATCTTCGACAGCTCCAGCGTGAACGGCACGACCACGACGGCGTCGGTGCCGAGCCCTTCGAGCAGCTCGACGCGGCGCCGGGTGGTGGCGAGCAGCGGCGGGTGGGTGCCCGGCCGGACGACCTCGTCCGGGTGCGGGTCGAAGGTGATCACCACGGACCGCAGCCCGCGGCGGCGCGCCTCGTCCGCGGCGGCGCCGACGATCCGCTGATGGCCGCGGTGAACGCCGTCGAACACCCCGATGGTGACCACCGAGCGGCCCCAGTCAGCGGGGACCTCGCCGAGGCCATTCCAGCGCCGCACCATGCTCTCCCTGCGTAGGACGTGCCTGCCCGGACTTTCCTGCCGTCCCTAAGAGTGCCATGCGCGGGCGGACGGGGTGGCACCCGGGTTCAGGCGGAACGGCGGGCCGGGCTCAGGCGGAACGGTAGACGACCAGCGAGACGGCGATGTACTGCAGGACGTACGCGGCGAGCGTGCAGGCGTGGAAGACCTCGTGGAACCCGAACCAGCGCGGCGACGGGTTTGGGCGCCGCAGCCCGTACACCACTCCCCCGACGCTGTAGCAGATGCCGCCGAGCGCGACCATGAGGCAGGCAAGGAGCCCGGCTCCGGACACGAACTGCGGCAGGAAGAACACCGCCACCCAGCCGAGGACGATGTAGAGCGTGACGTAGAGAGCGCGCGGGGCGCCGATCCAGGTCGTCCGGAAGACGACGCCCGCGATGGCGCCCGTCCAGACGATGGCGAGGACGGCGACGCGGACGCCTCCGTCCAGCGCGAGGACGGCGAACGGCGTGTACGTCCCCGCGATGATCAGGTAGATGTTGGCGTGGTCGAACCGGCGCAGCGCCTCCAGCAGCCGCACCGAGGTCTGCCGGTGGTACGTCCCCGAGATGCCGAACAGCATCGCGGACGTCGCCACGTACAGCGCGGACGCGAGCCGCGCCTGCGTCGACGGGCCGAGCGCCACCAGCACGAGCCCGGCGACCAGCACCGCCGGGAACGCCCCGACGTGCAGCCAGCCGCGCAGCATCGGGCGGGTCGGGGACGCCGCCTGGGCCTCGTCCACCGAGATCATGGACACCTCCTCGGGCAACTGACCTACCGAATCGTAGGTTACGCGACCGTAGGTTGGGAGCGCACCGGTTTCCCCGGTGATGATCGCCACGTGCCGGGCGTCCCGTCCATCCCGTCCCTTCCCAGGAGTTATGGGACGAAGACTGCCAGGGGTTTCGCGACCTCGCCCCGCTCCTCGACGAGCGCGAGGAGCGAGCCGTCCGGCGCGAAGACCCCGACGGGACCGGGACCGAGGCCCGCCGCCGGGAGCCGTCCGCCGTGCGCGACCTTGCGGGCGTCGTCGTCGGACACGTCCCGGCGCGGGAACACGGCGGCCACCGCGTCCTCCATCGGGATGATCTCCAGGTCCTCGGCGAGGCGGTCGAGCGTCCGCGCCATGGACAGGTCGTACGGGCCGACGCGGGTGCGGCGCAGCGCGGTGAGGTGCCCGCCGCAGCCGAGCGACGCGCCGAGGTCGCGGGCCAGCGCGCGGATGTAGGTGCCGGACGAGCAGACGACGGTCGCGTCCACGTCGATCAGCTCGCCGTGCCGCCGGACGTCGGTGACCGTGAAGCCGTGCACGGTGACGGGGCGGGCGGCGAGATCGACCTCCTCGCCCTTGCGCGCCATCCTGTAGGCCCGCTCCCCGTTCACCTTGATCGCGCTGACCTGCGGCGGGACCTGCCGGATCGGCCCGGTCAGCGCGGCGATCCCGGCGCGCAGCTCCGCGTCGGTGACGCCGTCGGCCGGCGAGGTCGCCGTGGTCTCGCCCTCGGCGTCGTCGGTGTTGGTCGACTCGCCCAGCCGGATCGTGCCGTCGTACGCCTTCTCCGTCAGCGCCAGGTGCCCGAGGAGGCGCGTCGCCTTCCCGACGCCGAGGACGAGGACGCCCGTCGCCATCGGGTCCAGGGTGCCCGCGTGCCCGACCCGCCGGGTCTTCGCGAGCCGCCGCATCCGGCCGACGACGTCGTGGGACGTCCAGCCCGCCGGCTTGTCCACGATGACAAGCCCCGATTCCATGGCTCTAGCTTCACCTCGACCTAGGCGGACAGCGGAAGACGCCGATTCTAACGGCCTCCGGACCCCGGGCCGCGCGGCCGGTCGGCGCCGTCAGGCGTCGGCGGGGAGCAGTGCGCGGAGGCGGTCGAGCGCCTCGTCCACGGTGCCGGACCAGAGGAAGCCCGCCATCTCGCGGTGGCCGCCGCCGTTCAGCGCCGCGCACACCACGCTCAGGTCGATGTTGCCCTTGGACCGGACGGAGAAGTACCAGCGCCCGTCGTCGGTCTCCTTGCAGACGACGGCGACCTCGGCCTCGTCCGTCCGGCGGAGCTGGTCGATTATCCCTTCGAGCTGGTCGTAGGGGACGGAGCGGCGGTCGGACCGGGCGATCGTCGTCCAGACGAGGCCGCGGCCGCCCGCGGCGTCGCGCTCCAGCCGGGCCCGCGACAGCGCGCCCGCGAGGACCTGGAGGTAGCCGAACGGCGCCCGGTCCCACAGCTCGCGGCTGACGGCCTCCGGCCGGACGCCGGCGGTGAGCAGCCGTCCCGCCAGGTCGTGGACCTCCGGGGTCGTGCACGGGTACTTGAACGAGCCGGTGTCGCTGGCGAGGCCCGCGTACAGGCCCTGCGCGATGTCCTGGTCGAGCGGGACGCCGAGCCTGCGGATCAGCTCCTCGACGAGCACCGCCGTCGCGGCCGCGTCCGGGTCGACGAGCCGCACGCCGCCGAACCCCGTGTTGGACGCGTGGTGGTCCACCACGATCAGCGAACCGGCCCGGTCGGCCGCGTCGGCGAGGGCGCCGAGGCGGGCCCGCCCGGCCGCGTCCAGGGAGATCATCAGCTCCGGCGCGGGCGGCATCGCGGCGGGCTCGACCAGCAGCTCCTGGCCGGGCAGGAACCGCAGGATGGCCGGGACGGCGAACGGCTCGCCGAAGGACGCGAAACAACGCTTGCCGAGCGAGCGGAGCGCCTGCGCGAGCGCCAGCATCGAGCCGAGCGCGTCGCCGTCCGGGGCCACGTGGCAGGCGAGGGACACCTCCCCGGCCGCGTGGATCAGCTCGACGGCGCGGTCCCACTCCAGCTCCGCGGGCGGCGCCTCCACCGGTCCGGTGGGGACGGGCGACGCGGGGAGGGCGGTCACGGCGGTGGGCTGAGTGGGCGCGGTGGGCGCGAAGGCGGGGTCGGTGACGCGGCGGCCCGCGCCGTTGCGCGAGACGACGTCGTGCCCGGTGACGGAATGCCCGCCCGCGTCGTGCGGCGGCCATTCCCCGGAACTTCCGGGGCCGGGCGCCTCCGCGCGCCCCTCGTCCCCGATCACGACGGCGGGCGGCCCGGCCGGCCGACCGCGCCGTCCGCCGCTCCGGGCGGCCCGGCGGAGCCGTCGTCGGTGTCCGCGTCCTCGGCCGTGTCGCCGTCCGCGTCGGCGTCCTCGTCTTCATCGGCGACGCGGTAGGGGTTCGGGTCGCCCGCCGGGGACGCGCCCTGCGCCGTCTTCGCCACCTCGGCGTCCTTCGCCCTGGCCTTGGCCAGCAGGTCGTCGATGTGCGCCGCGTTCTCCATGAGGGAGTCCATGACGAACGTGATGCTGGGCGTGTGCCGGACCCCGGTCTTCCGGCCCACCTCCGACCGGATGACGCCCTTGGCGCTCTCCAGCGCGGCGGCCGTCTCGGCGCGCTCGCCGTCCGACCCGTACACCGTGTAGTACACGGTCGCGTCGCGCAGGTCGTTGGTGATGCGGGTGTCCGTCACGGTCACGAAGCCGAGCCGCGGGTCCTTGATCCGCCGCTCCAGCATCTCGGCCACGATCTGCTGGATGCGGTCGGCGAGCTTGCGCGCCCGGGCTGCGTCCACCATGATCGCACTCCCTTTCTGTGGTCTGCGGACCCCTCTATGGTCCAACGACGCCCGTCCGCCTCCCCCACTCCGGGGGGACACACTCACTCGTCGTCGTCGTTGAAAAGCCGCTGCCTCGCGGACAGCAGTTCTATCTCCGGCCTCCCGGCCACGAGCCGTTCGCACCTGTCGAGCACCTGGGTGCAGTTCGCGGCGGTGCCCGAGACCACCGCCACCCCGATCTCCGCCCTGCGGTACAGGTCGTTGTCGCCGGTCTCGGCGACGGCCACCCCCGGGAAGTGCTTCTGCACCTCCGCGATGAGAGGCCGCAGGACGGACCGCTTCTGCTTCAGCGAGCGGACGTCCCCCAGCAGCAGGTCGAGCGTCAGCGCACCCACGTACACCTGGCCGATCACCTCGGGATCTACAGAAGACTGAACGACGGTGCCTGCCCGCCGTGTTCCCGGCCCGCCCCGGGACGGGGACGGGCCGGACATGACAGACGCCAGGCTAGAAGATCCGCCTGGCGTCGTGTCACCGGATTAAACGATCACGTCGCGATCGCGCCGCGATCATGTCGGCGTTTGACGATCACGTCGGCGCGCCCGCGGGAACGCCCGGCCGGACGCCGCGCGGCACCGGCCGGACGGGTGTCCGGCCGGTGCCGCGCGGACGTGCGCGGCCTGGTCGCGCGACCTCAGTCGCGCGGCTTCTCCCGCATCTCGAAGCACTCGATGACGTCGCCGAGCTTGATGTCGTTGTAGCCCACGCCGATACCGCACTCGAAGCCCTCGCGGACCTCGGTCGCGTCGTCCTTGAAGCGGCGCAGCGACGACACCGTGAGGTTGTCGGCGACGACGACGCCGTCGCGGACGAGCCTGGCCTTGGCGTTGCGCTGGATGATCCCCGAAGTGACCATCGAACCCGCGACGCTGCCGATCCGCGGCACCTTGAAGATCTCGCGGATCTCGGCCTGGCCGAGCTGGACCTCCTCGAACTCCGGCTTGAGCATGCCCTTGAGGGCCGCCTCGATCTCCTCGATCGCCTGGTAGATGATCGAGTAGTACCGGATGTCGACGCCCTCGCGGTCGGCCAGCTCCTGCGCGTTCCGCTCGGGACGCACGTTGAATCCGATGATGACCGCGCCCTCGGACGCCAGCGACAGGTTGACGTCGTCCTGCGTGATCGCGCCGACGCCGCGGCGGATGATCCGCAGGTTGACCTCCTCGCCCACGTCGATCTTGAGCAGGGAGTCCTCCAGCGCCTCCACGGAGCCGGACACGTCGCCCTTGAGGATGAGCAGCAGCTCCTGCCGCTCGCCGCGCTCCAGGTCCTTGAACAGCTCTTCGAGGGAGCTGCTCTTGCGGCTCTTGAGCAGTTCGGCGTTGCGCTTGCGCGCGACCCGCTTGTCGGCGATCTGCCGGGCGATCCGGTCGTCCTCGACGACGAGGAAGTTGTCACCGGCGCCGGGCACGGCCGCGAGGCCGAGCACCTCCACCGGGCGGGACGGACCCGCCTCCGTGATGTTCTCCAGGTTCTCGTCGAGCATCGCCCGGACGCGGCCGTGCGCCACGCCGCAGACGATCGAGTCGCCGACCCGCAGCGTGCCGCGCTGCACCAGCACGGTCGCCACGGCGCCCCGGCCCTTGTCGAGATGGGCCTCGATCGCGGAGCCCTGGGCGGGCATGTCGGGGTTGGCCTTCAGGTCGAGTTCGGCGTCGGCGGTCAGGACGATCGCCTCCAGCAGCCCGTCGATGTTGATCCGCTCCCTGGCGGACACGTCGACGAACTGCGTCTGACCACCGAACTCCTCGGCGACCAGGCCGTACTCGGTGAGCTGCGCCCGCACCCGGTTCGGGTCGGCGCCCTCGACGTCGATCTTGTTGACCGCGACGACGATCGGCACCCCGGCCGCGGTGGCGTGGTCGATCGCCTCCGTGGTCTGCGGCTTGACGCCGTCGTCGGCGGCGACCACCAGCACCACCAGGTCGGTGGTGTCGGCGCCGCGGGCGCGCATGGCGGTGAACGCCTCGTGGCCCGGGGTGTCGATGAAGGTGATGGCGCGCTTCTCGCCGTCGACCTCCGTCTCCACCTGGTAGGCGCCGATGTGCTGGGTGATGCCGCCGGCCTCGCCCGCCTGCACGTTGGCGTGGCGGACGGCGTCCAGCAGCTTGGTCTTTCCGTGGTCGACGTGGCCCATGACGGTGACGACCGGCGGACGGGACTGGAGGTGCTCCTCGCCGCCCTCGTCCTCGCCGTACTCGATGTCGAACGACTCGAGGAGCGCGCGGTCCTCGTCCTCGGGGCTGACGACCTGGACGTCGAAGTCCAGTTCGAGCCCGAGCGCCATCAGGTCGTCGGGGTCGACGGACTGGGTCGCGGTGACCATCTTGCCGAGGTGCATCATGATCGCGACGAGCGACGCCGGGTTGGCGCCGATCTTCTCGGCGAAGTCGGTCAGGGACGCGCCCTGCGGCAGCCGGATCGTCTTGCCGCCGCCGCGCGGAGCCGAGACGCCGCCGACCGCGGGGGCCTGCATGTTCTCGAACTCCTGACGACGCGCCCGCTTCGACTTGCGACCGCGCGCGGGACGTCCGCCCGGACGGCCGAACGCGCCCTGCGTGCCGCCGCGTCCGCGACCGCCGCCACCGGGGCGGGGCCCGAAGCCGGGACGACCGCCGCCGCCACCGCCGCCGCCCGCGCGGGGCGCGCCGAAGCCGCCGCCGCCGCCGGGACGACCGCCGCCGCCCGGACCGCGGCCACCGCCGCCGGGACCGCGACCGCCGCCGCCTGGGCCGCGACCGCCGCCACCGCCGCCGGGACCGCCGCGCCCGGGGGCGCCGGACGGCCGCGAGGACGGCATGTTCATCGGGCTCGGACGCGGACCGCCCGGCCGGGGCGGCATGCCGCCCGGGTTCGGACGGGGACCGCCGGCGCCCGGAGCGCCGCCGGGCCGCGGCCCGGGACGGGCACCGCGGTCGCCGCGCTCGCCGCCGCCGGGACGGTCACCGGCGCCCTGGCGCGGGCCGGGACGCGGACCGGGCTTGGGCGCCTGGCCCATGCCGGTGTTGGTCGAGCTGAACGGGTTGTTGCCCGGACGCGGCCCACCGGGGCCACGGCCGCCGCGCTCGCCGCCCTGCCGGGGGCCGGGACGCGGGCCGGGCTTCGGACCGCGGGGGCCCGGCTTCGGGCCGCCACCGCCGCCCGGCGCGCGGGTACCGGCGCCGCCGGAACCGCCCTGACCGCCGGCCTGACCGCCGGGAGCGGCCGCGGGCGGCGCGCTCGGCGCCTGCGCCGCGGGCGCGTTCACCGGCGTGCTCGGCGCGGGCGGGACCGGCCGGGGCGGACCCGGACGCGGGCCGCCGCCCGGAGCGCCCTGGCCGCCGGGGCCGCCCTGGCCGCCGGGGCTCGGAACGCCGGGCCCGGGGCCCGGGGCGCCGGGGCCCGGCTTCGGCGCGGGCGGGCGCGGCGCGGCAGGCCGCGGGGCCTGCTGGCGCGAACCCTGGGAATCGCCGCCGCCGGGCGGACCCGGACGCGGCGCGGCGGGCCGCGGCGCCGAAGGGCGCTTCGGCGCGGCCCGCCTGTCCCCCTGCTTGGAGGAAGAAGAATTTGAGAAGGCTTCTGTGAGCCTGCGGACGACCGGCGCCTCGATCGTGGAGGACGCCGACCTTACGAACTCGCCCATCTCCTGGAGCTTGGCCATGACGACCTTGCTCTCTACACCGAACTCTTTGGCGAGTTCGTACACCCGGACCTTCGCCACTGCACTCCCTAACTCGGTCCGGGGGTGCGGCCTCCGGACCGTCGCTACCTTGCCGTACTCATCGCGGCGTGCTCATCGAGCGCTCATAGCAATCTCGACCTGCTTCCGACTAGACGTCGCTTTCCATTCGGCCATCCTGCTGCCGCGCGGCGCGGGCCGCAAGCCACGCCCGCAGCGCCGCGCTGTCGAGCGGCCCCGGCAGGCGGAAGGCCCGCGGGAACGCCCGACGCCGCTCTGCGAGCTCAAGGCACTCCGGATCGGGGTGCAGATGCGCGCCCCGCCCCGGCAGCCGCCCACGCGGGTCGGGGACGATGACGTCCTCGACCACAACAAGGCGCAGCAAGTCGGACTTGACCGTGCGAACCCGGCAACCCACACACGTGCGAACTGAGTTCACCGCCCGAACCTGTATCGGGCCGCCCGGCCACGTTTCATGAGTCTACCGCGCCGACGCGTCGGCGGGGCCGGTCGCATGGGCCCCTGGCGTAGAAGATCCCGTTTCGTCGGATTCGGCGACCTTCGAAGGCGTCTGCTCGGGTTCGGTGTCGGACCTGATGTCGATCCGCCAGCCGGTGAGCCGCGCGGCGAGCCGCGCGTTCTGCCCCTCCTTGCCGATGGCCAGGGACAACTGGTAGTCGGGGACGACGACCCGGGCGACCCTGGCGTCGGCGTCCACGACCTCCACATGGGAAACCCGCGCGGGCGACAGCGCATTCCCGACGAACTCGGCCGGGTCGTCCGACCAGTCGACGATGTCGATCTTCTCGCCGTGCAGCTCGGCCATCACGTTGCGGACGCGGCTGCCGAGCGGGCCGATGCAGGCGCCCTTGGCGTTCACCCCGGTCTTGCGCGAGCGCACCGCGATCTTGGTGCGGTGGCCCGCCTCGCGGGCGATCGCCGCGATCTCGACGGTGCCGTCCGCGATCTCCGGGACCTCCAGCGCGAACAGCTTGCGGACGAGGTTCGGGTGCGTCCGGGAGAGCTGCACCGACGGGCCGCGGTGCCCCTTGCGGACCTGCACCACGTACGCGCGCAGCCGCTCGCCGTGCTCGTAGCGCTCGCCGGGCACCTGCTCCTGCGGCGGCAGCACGGCCTCGATCTTGCCGAGGTCGACGAGCACGTTCCGCGGGTCCTTGCCCTGCTGGATGATGCCGCTGACGATGTCGCCCTCGCGGCCCGCGTACTCGCCGAAGGTCAGCTCGTCCTCGGCGTCGCGCAGGCGCTGGAGGATGACCTGCTTGGCGGTGGTCGCGGCGATCCGCCCGAACCCGGACGGGGTGTCGTCGTACTCCCCGACGGCGTTGTCCTCGTCGTCGGTCTCGGTCGCCCACACGGTGACGTGCCCGCTCTGCCGGTCGAGCTCGACGCGCGCGCGGGGCGCGGCGCCCTCCGTCCGGTGGTAGGCGATCAGCAGCGCGTCTTCGATGGCCTTGACGGCCACGTCGAGCGAGATGTCCTTCTCGCTCTCCAGGGACCGCAGGGCGGTCATGTCGATGTCCACGAGGTTCCCCCCTCTAGTCCGGCTCAGCCGGAGAACGCGTTCCCTCGGCCGTGCGCGGCGGGCTGAACTCCACCTGCACGCGGCCGCGCCCCAGCTCGCCCAGGCCGAACCGGCGGCGCACGGTCCCGGCGGGCTTCCCGGGGGACTTGGCGGCCTGCCGCCCGGCGGACCCGGCGCCGCCCGCGCCGGCTCCCTTGCCCCTGCGCTTCTGGACGACGTCGATCTCCACGGCCGTGTCGTCGGCCGCGACCACCCGGCCCTCGATCTGGCCGCCCTCGGTCAGCGGGGCGACGACCAGCCGCCCGACGGCGCGGCGCCAGTGCCGCGGTTCGGTGAGGGGGCGGTCGACGCCCGGGGAGGACACCTCCAGCACGTATGGCGTGGTCCCCATGGCGTCGGCGGCGTCGAGCAGCGCGGAGGCGCGCTCGCTGATCGCGGCGATGTCGTCGAGGCCGACGCCGTCGTCGCCGTCCACGACGACGCGGACCAGCCGGCGCCGCCCGGCGGGGCGCACCTCGACCTCCTCCAGGTCGAAGCCCGCCGCGGCCACGGCGGGCGCGAGCAGCGCGGTCAGCTCGGCGACGGCGGCGGCCCGGCCGGGACGCGCGGGCGCGTCCGTCCGGGCGGGTTCGCGACCGGCGGCGCGGCCTGCCTCGCCGCGCCTCCCCTGAGCGCGGCCACCGCGGGACTCGACGCTCATGGGACCTCCTCCTGTTGTGCCGCCCGTGATGGGCGGATGTCGCCGCTCGTCCGTTGACACCTCAAGACTATCGACAGCCGGAGACCGCAGCGGTTTTTCGGACGGCTCACCGGCGCGGCGGATATGGAATGCTTGAGCTGGCCTGATGGGCGCCCCCGCTCCCGGGGCCGCGCCAGGCCGCCGCCACCACGTCACCGGGTGAGGAGACCCCCTTGCCAGAGGCCGGGACGCGCACGCCGGGACCCCCGCGGGGCACCCGGCCGGTACCTCAGCCGCGCCTGCCCGAAATGCTGTCGCCCGAATCCCCGTCCCCCGAACGCCCGTCCCCCGGAACCCTGTCACCCGGAATGCTGTCACCCGGAATGCTGTCGCGCCGGGCGCTGCTCGGCCGGGGCGCGGCGCTGGCGGGCGGCGCGCTCGCCCTGCCGTGGCTGGCGGGGTGCGCCGCGGAGGCCGCCCCGCGGACGGACGTGTCGACGCTCGCGGCGGCGATCGCGTCCGAGCAGGACCTCGTCGCCACCTACGAGGCGGCGTACGCGGCGGCCAGGTCGGCGGAGTCGTGGCTGGTGAAGCGGCTGGCGCCGGTCCTCGCCCACCATCGCGCGCACCTCGCCGCCCTGCGGCGGCACTACGTGCCGGGCTCGGGCGACCGGGCCGACGAGGGCGGCGCGATCCCGGCCCCGCGCGCGGTGCCGGTGCCGATCGGCGGCGGCGCCCTCGCCCAGTTGCGCGACCTGGAGGAACGCGCGGCGCTTGCGCGGACGGCGGACGCCGCGAAGGCCACCCCCGCGCTGGCCCAACTGCTGGCGAGCATCGGCGCGTGCGAGGCGGGCCACGCCATGACGGTGAAGGGGCGGCCCCCGGCGGTCGGGACGCGGTCGGACGCCGAGGCCGTCCAGCGGGCGCTGGCCGCCGAGCACGCGGCGGTCTACGGGTACGGGGTGCTCGGCGCCCGGCTCGCCGGGACGCTGCGCGAGATCGCGAAGGCCGTCTGGGAGCAGCACCGCGACCAGCGCGACCGGCTGATCGCCGTCGTGTCCGGGACGCCCGTCGCGGCCGCGCCCGCCTACCGGCTGCCCGTCCGGCCGACGTCCGCGCGCGCCGCCGCGCAGCTCGCGGCGGCGCTGGAGGACGGGCTCGTCCCCGCCTATGTCGGGCTCGCCGGGGTCTCGTCCCCCGGCCTGCGCGCCCTCGCCGCCGACGGGGCGCGGCGGGCGGTGGCGCGGTCGGCCGCCTGGCGCACCAGGGCGGGCGTGGCGATGCCCGCGGACGCCTTCCCCGGGCTGCCGGACGCGGCGGTGGATCCGCGTCCCGAACCCGGCGGGTGAGCCGCGGTCCGGCCCTCCTCCGGCCCGCGGCCGGTCTGTTCCGATTCCGTCTCGATCAGGGCGAGTGATCTGCCGCACGGCGGGAACGAAACGCCTGTTTGATCGCGTTAGTCCCTTTCAAAGGGATGATCTCGGGGGAGGGAGTCCAGACCGGCATGTCCACCACTCCGCAGCGCAGCGCCCTGGACGAACTGCGGGCCGCCTACCACGAGCAGCTCACCCGGCTCGCCGCCGAGCGGGACGCCGCGCACCGCCAGGCGCGGCGGGCCCAGGCGCAGGCCGACGTGGCGCGGGCCGACCTCGCCAGCCTGAAGAGCAGCGTGCAGGAACTGCTGGCCGCCGCCGCGCGTCACCTTCCCGACCTGGAGCCGGGCGGGCCGCCGGAGCTTCCGGCCGCCGCCCGGCGGGCCCTGCCCGCGGCCTCCCCGTCCGGCGAGTCCGGTGACGGGGAGCGTCCGGCGCGGGCCGCCTGAACCGGGAGGGAACGGCCCGTCCGAGGATCGCGCGCAGGCCGCCGGGAGCACCGCTCCCGGCGGCCTCCGCCGTCTGCGGCTGGCCGGGCTTCAGCGAGCCGGTAGGGTCGGGCGAATGACCGCGTACGGCCTCCTCGTCTCCCCCTCGCACAACCGGGTCTACGCACAGGCCGCCGCCGGGCTCGTGAAGGCGGAGCTGGCGGTGTTCAGCGAACGGGCCCTGGACGGGCGCGTCCGCGACATCCGCGAGACGTCCATCGGCGGCGTCCCGTACGTGACGTTCACTGCGGACGAGCTGTCGGAGCAGGACGTCCGCCTCCTGTCGAACCTGTCGTCGCTCTACGCGCTGTTCCGGATCGAGGACGGCGAGCTGCTGCGTCCCGTCATGTTGCAGCCGCTCGACCTGTTCGGCAGTGACCTGCTCACCATCCAGAAGTACTCCGGCAAGACGAACGAGTACTTCACCAAGCTGCTGCTGAACGTCACCGCGATGGCGTCCGGCTCCCCCATGGACCTGGTGACGGGACGCCCGCGCGTCCTCGACCCGATGTGCGGCCGGGGCACGACCCTCAACCAGGCCATGATGTACGGCCTGGACGCAGCCGGGATCGACATCGACGCCAAGGACTTCGACGCCTACGCCGCCTTCATCAAGACCTGGCTGAAGAACAACAGGGTGAAGCACCAGGCGGAGATCGCCAACATCCGCCGCGAGAAGGCCGTGCTCGGACGCCGCCTCCACGTGACGCTCGGCGCGTCCAAGGAGCGGTACAAGAGCGGCGAGACGATGGAGATCACCGTCGTGAACGCCGACTCCCTCGCCGCCGGGAGGTTCTTCCGTCCCGCCTCGTTCGACCTGATCGTGACGGACGCGCCGTACGGGGTGCAGCACGGGAGCCGTCCGAAGGGCGGGCAGCCGGGCCGCCGGGGGAAGCCGCAGCTCTCGCGCAGCCCCGTCGAGCTGCTGGCGGCGGCCGTCCCCGAATGGGCCGCGCTGCTGCGGCCGGGCGGCGCCGTCGGCATCTCCTGGAACACCTACGTCGGACGCCGCGAGGACCTCGCCGACATCCTCGCCTCCAGCGGGCTGGAGGTGCGGGACTCCGAGGCGTACCGCGGTTTCCGCCACCGGGTCGACCAGGCCATCACCCGCGACCTGATCACCGCCCGCAAGCCCTGATCCGGCGGCCTCGCGGTCAGACGGCGTGCCAGCGCTCCACGTGCGGGAGCAGTTCGCCGAGGTCGTGGATGAGGGCGTCGGGCGGGGCGAGGCCGGGACGGTCGAAGGCGTGGGTCGTCTGGTGCCAGATCTGCACGGCGCGCAGCCCGGCTGACTTGGCGCCGTGGATGTCGTCGTAGGGGCGGTCGCCGACGAACACGCAGGACGACGGGTCGGCCGCGCCCACGGCGTCCATGGCGGCGCGGAACGCCTCCGCGTGCGGCTTCGTCCAGGGGATCTCGCTGGAGTAGACGGCGCCGTCGAGCAGGTGCAGGACGTCGTCCCGGGCGAAGATGCGCTCGTGCAGGTCGCGCGACCATATCGTGTTGGACAGGACGCCGACCTTGATCCCCCGCTCGCGGAGGGCGTTGAAGAGTTCGGGGACGGCGGGATCGGTGTGGGTGTGCGGCGTCCAGACCTCGAAGTGGGTCGCGAGCATCTCGCCGGTCGGCCGGACGCCCGCGAGGTCGAAGAGCTCGTCCAGGGTGCCGCTGCGGTGCTCCTCCTCGCTGCGCTTCCACAGGTCGAGCTCGGCGCGGGCCAGCTCGGTCGCGGCCTTCTCGACGTCGTCCGGGGGGAGGTGGGCGGAGCAGATCGCGCGCCACATGTCGGCCAGTTCGAGGTCGTGCCACGGGGTCAGCGTGCCGCCCCAGTCGAAGATCACAGCTTCTACGCCCATGACCGGATCGTAACCATCCGGGTACGACAGACCACCCCTGATTTCGGCATGGACCGCGCGCCGCCGTGCGCCGCCCGCGAATAGCGCGCCCGACACCGGGGATAACGGTCCAACACCAAAACCTGGTGCAAACGGAACGAACCAGGTGAAACCCATCTAACCGGGGAGGAGCCATGAGGGCGCGCGAACCCGGCGAGTCCCGCGACTTCCGCGCGGACATCGACGACATGGGCGACAACACGCAGGACGAGCAGATCGCCCTGACGGAGGAGTACGTCACCGACCCGCCCGAGGGGCTGAGGATCGAGGAGCCGGAGGAGAGCGAGGACGGCCTCGGCATCTCCGAGTACGAGCGGGAGGCCGCCCGGCCGGGCGAGGACGAGCGTCCGCGACCGGACGTCGCCGCCGAGACCGACGCCGTCAACCCGACCCGGCGACCCTGACCGAAGGCGGCCGGGGCCGTCCCGGCCGGGCCGCC
The DNA here is from genome assembly GCF_008121305.1 of Actinomadura decatromicini. Lineage (NCBI taxonomy): Bacteria > Bacillati > Actinomycetota > Actinomycetes > Streptosporangiales > Thermomonosporaceae > Actinomadura > Actinomadura decatromicini. Next base: position 676,060 of record NZ_VSRQ01000004.1, read on the forward strand.
GGAAGTCCTGATCAACCCGTGGAACGCGGCCCGGGTAACGGGTGTGGCGAGAGTTTCTCCGCGGTTCGGCCTCATGCCGCGGGGAATGTCATAGGCACGGCATAGGTTGCGCAAAGCGGGGCTAGCTTGCGAGGTGACCGGGACATGCACGACACAGTCACGGCACCGGTCCGCCCTCCGACCGACGCCGCCCCCAAAGACGGTACGGACGCGATCCCGCACGTCGGCACCCCCGCCGGCACGCACGTCGACACCGCGAACAGCAGAGACGCCAGCGCCGCCGACAGCTCAACCGCCAGCACCCCGACCAGCACAGGTATCGGCACTGCGGACAGCTCGGGCGTCGGCACCGCCGACAGCACTGACGGCGACAGCATCGTTTTCAGCGCGGACACTGCCGCATCGGAGGGCGCGCGGGCGCGGCCTCGGTGGCGGCGGGCCGGGGTGCTCGCGCAGTGGGCGCTGCTCGTCGGCGTGCTCGCCGCGTTCCCGCTGTACCAGGACCAGCTCCCCGACCTCGGCCTCATGTGGACGTCGGCGTCGCACGCCGACGCGGGCTGGCTCACGGTGGTCGTCCTCGCCGTGGCGGGGTCGATGGGCGCGTTCGCCCGGCTCCAGCGCAGGCTGCTGCGCATCGGCGGGCTGCGGATGTCGCTGCGCCGCGCGTGCGCGATCACCTACGCGAGCAACGCGCTGTCCACGACGCTGCCCGCCGGGCCCGCGGTGAGCGTCGTCTACACGTTCCGGCAGTTCCGCCGCAACGGGGCGTCGGCGCAGCTCGCCACGGCTGTGATCCTCGCCGGCGGGGTGATCACCACGTCGGCGTACTCGCTGATCGGGCTGGCCGCGCTGCTCGTCGCGCCGGGGTCGCGCGGCCCGGCGCTGGTGGCGCTGTCCGTCCCGCTCGCCGGGGCGGCGCTGGCCGCCGCCGCGCTCGCGTGGCGGCCGACGCGCGCCCTCGTCACCGCGCCGCTCCGGCGGCTGCACCGCGCGGCGGTCGCCCATCCCCGGATCGCGCCGCACGCGGAGCGGCTGGCGGGCGTCCCGGCGGTGCTGCGCCCGACCCGGCGCGACTGGGCGGCGCTGATCGCGCTGTCCGTGCTGAACTGGGTGTTCGACATCCTGGCGCTGATGGCGGCCGCGCACGCGGTCGGCGTCGCCGTCGACCTGGACGGCGTCGCCCTCACCTACTTCGCCGCGCAGGCGGCGGGCAGCATCCTGCCGCTGCTGCCCGGCGGCCTCGGCGCGATCGAGGGCAGCATGGCCGCGTCGCTGGTCGCGCTGGGCGCGACGCTGTCCCCCGCCGTCGCGGCCGTGGGCCTCTACCGGCTCGTGTCCTACTGGGCTGTGGTCACGGTCGGCTGGATCGCGTGGCTCGCGCTGCACGAGGGGCCCCGCGTCCCGGCCCGCGTCAAGGCGCGGCTGGCCGGGGCCGTGTGCGTGTTCCTGGAGGGCACGACCAGGGTCGCCCTCACCCCTTACGCCGCGATCATCATGAACACCCCCGCCGAACCCCGCCGCCCGTAACCGCCCTCTCGGTAACCGGTTCGCCCGTAACCAGCCTGTCGGTAACCGGTTCGCCCGTAACCGGCCTCCGCAATCGCCCGGCTGTGACCGGCCGTCCCCGACGAGCCGCGCGGAAACCGGCCGTCCTCAACGAGCCGCGCGGAAAGGGACGGCGTGGTTCGGTCGTTGGGCTGAGGTCGGGGCGGGACCTTCGGCCGAGATCGCGGGTCCGGGGAATCAGAAGGGCGCACGAGGGGCTTTAGTGGGCAGCGACCCAGCCCCGGCCATGAAACGGACTGCCATGTACGGATCGCCCAACGGCCCGTCCTCCGGTCGACCGCTGACCGCCGTCGACCCGGCCGCCTTCCGCTCGGTGCTGGCCCGGTTCGCGACCGGCGTGGTCGCGGTCGCCGCCGCCGAGCCGGGCACGGGACGCCCCGCGGGCCTGGTCGCGAACTCGTTCACGTCCGTCTCCCTCGACCCGCCGCTCATCGCGTTCTGCGTGGCGCACACCAGCACGACCTGGCCGCGGCTGCGCGGCGCGGACCTGCTGTGCGTCAGCATCCTGGGCGAGGCGCAGCTGGAGGTGTCCGAGCGGCTGGCGCTGCGGGGCGGCGACAAGTTCGCCGGGATCGGCTGGACGGCGTCCCCCGGCGGCGCCCCGATGATCGACGACGCGATCGCCTGGATCGAGTGCGCGGTGGAGCAGGAGCACGTCGCGGGCGACCACGTGATCGTCGTCGCCCGCGTCCTCGACCTGGCCGAGCACCACGACGGCGCGCCGCTCGTCTTCTACCGCAGCTCCTACGGCACGTTCAGCTGACGGTCGAGCCCTCGGGGGCGCGCAGCCGCGCCAGCACCTGGAGCGGATCGGCGAGGACCTCGGCGAAGGCGAACTCCGCCGCGCCGACCAGGGTCGTGTCGTCCCCGAGCGCGGCGGTGCGGAGCCTGACCTTCTCGCGGGGCGCGGCGAGCGCCCCGGTCGCGAGGACGCTGCGGATCTGCGCCGCCGACCCGAGGTAGATGTCGCGGAGCGTCCCGCCGAAGACGACCATGCCGGGGTTGAACACGTTGACGAGGTTGGCGACGCCGAGCCCGAGCCACTCGCCGACCCGCTGGAGCGCCTCCCGCGCGGCGATGTCGCCCGCGTCGGCGGCGGCGACGACGTCGCGCACCGCGTCCCGCCCGGCCCGGCCGGGGACCTCCTCGCGGCCCGCGAGGCACAGCAGCGTCCGCTCCCCCACCTCGGCCTCCAGGCAGCCGTTCGAACCGCACGCGCAGGGCCGTCCGCCCGGGTTGACGATCATGTGGCCGATCTCGCCGCCGTAGCCCTCGTCCCCGCCGAGCAGCCGCCCGTGCGCGATGATGCCGCCGCCGACGCCGACGTCCCCGTGCAGGTAGATCAGGTTGTCGCAGCCGACCCCGGCGCCGCGCTCGTGCTCGGCGAGCGCGCCGAGGTTGGCGTCGTTGCAGACCGACACCGGGATGCCGAGCCCGAGGCGGCGGGACAGCGCGTCGCCGAGCCGGAGGTCGCCGACGTCCAGGTTGGGCCCGAACATGATCATGTCGTCGGACCGGCGGACGGTGCCCGGGAACCCGACCGTCGCGCCGACGCAGACCGCGTCCCGCTCCGCCTTGCGGACGAGCGCCCGCGCCCCCGCGACGAGCACGCCGAGCAGGCCGGCCGGGTCGGAGTCGCGGGCGCGGACGCCCTCGCGCCGGTCCAGGACGACGCCGCCGAGCCCCACCCGGGCGACGACGAGCCGGTCGACGCCGACCTCGAACGCCAGCACGTACACGCGGGTCGACTCGGGCCGGACGACCAGGGACGGCCGCCCGGCCCGCCGTCCAGGACCGCGCGGCAGCTCCTCCCGGACGAGCCCCGCCGCCGTGAGGTCGGCCGTCAGCGCCATGATCGTGCTCCGGTTGAGCCCGAGCGACTCGGCGAGCACGGCCCGCGACGCCGGGCCGCGCAGGTGCACGAACCGCAGCAGCGTGCCGAGGTTGTGGCGCCGGATGTCCTCCTGGGACGGTCCGCCCTTCATCATCGACGCGGCCCGAAGTCCCCGGCGGCGCCCGAGGTGATCAGCTCGACGATCTGCCGGTGGGTGACGTCGGCGGTCTTGACCTGGGCGACCATCCGGCCGAGGTAGAGGGCGGCGATCCGGTCGGAGACCGCGAAGACGTCGTTCATGTTGTGCGAGATCAGCACGACGGCGAGGCCGCGGTCGGCGAGCCGCCGGACGGTCTCCAGCACCTGCTGGGTCTGCGCGACGCCGAGCGCGGCGGCGGGCTCGTCCAGGACGACGACCTTGCTGTCGTAGAGGACGGCGCGGGCGATCGCGACGGTCTGCCGCTGCCCGCCGGACAGCGTCGAGACCCGCCGCCGCACCGACCCCATCGTCCGGACGGCGAGCCCGGACAGCGCCGTCCGCGCCATCTCCTCCATCGTGTCCTCGTCGAGGGACAGGCCGCGGCGCCGCTCCCGGCCGAGGAAGAGGTTCTGGACGATGTCGAGGTTCTCGCAGAGCGCGAGGTCCTGGTGGACGACCTCGATGCCGAGCCGGCTCGCGTCGCGCGGGCTACCGACCCGCACCGGGCGCCCCTCGAAGCGGTACTCGCCCCGGTCGACCGGGTCGATGCCGCCGATGCACTTCACGAGGGTGGTCTTGCCCGCGCCGTTGTCGCCGACGAGCGCGGTGACCTCGCCCGGATAGGCGGTGAACGCGACGTCGTGGAGCACCCGGACGGAACCGAAGCTCTTGTCGACGCCGCGCAGATCCAGGACTGGCGTCACCGACATGCCGAGGGGCTCCCACCGTGCCACACCGCCCCCGCGCGCCAGGCGGTCGTGGTCAGTGAGCGTATCAGCAGCGTACGGAGCGCCGAAACGATCCGGAGCCGCGCCGTCCGGGACGGCCGGGGAGCCGATGGCGCGCGCCACCCGCTCCCCGCCGCCGTCCCCGCCGGCCGCCCCGCCGCCGTCCCCGGCCGGGTTCACGGGTCATCTCCCGGCGGTGGAGCGGCGCCGCCGGGCCAGCGCGTCGATGCTCGCCGCGAGCAGCAGCACCAGGCCGGTGATCAGGTAGCTGAGGTAGGCGCTGGTGCCGAGCAGCCCGAGCCCGTTGGCGATCAGCGCGATGACGAGCCCGCCGAGGACGGCGTCGCGGGCCTTGCCGCGCCCGCCGAACAGGCTCGTCCCGCCGATGACGGCGGCGCCGACGGCGTACAGCAGCGTGTTCCCGCCGCCCGCGTCGGTGGCGACGGAGCTGAGCCGGGACGCGGCGACGATCCCGCTGACCGCGGCCAGCCCGGACCCGATCATGAACACCGAGATCCGGATGCGGGTGACGTTGATCCCGGCCCGGCGGGCGGCCTCGGCGTTGCCGCCGACCGCGTAGACGTGCCGCCCGTAGGCGGTGCGTCCGAGCACGAACGAGCAGACGACCAGCAGGACGCCCGCGAGCAGCACGCCCCACGGGATGCCGCCGAGCGTGATCAGCGGGCTGGGCGCGCGGTCGAGGTTGAGGACGTAGGCGCTGACCAGGAGCGCCGCCGAGACGACCGCGCTCTGCGCGAGGACGAACTCCAGCGGCCGGGAGTGCAGCCCGCGGACGCGCTGCCGCCGCCAGCGCAGCACCTGCGTCGCCGTGTACGCGGCGGCGCAGCCCGCGGCGAGGACCCAGCCGAGCCAGACCGGCATGTTCTTGTTGGCGAGCGCGTAGATCACGTCGTCCCGGACGGGCACGGTGCCGCCCTGCCCGATCAGTTTCAGCGTGACGCCCTGCAGACCGAGGAAGAACGCCAGCGTGACGACGAACGACGGGATCCGCAGCACCGAGACGAGCCACCCGATCGTGGTTCCGATCACGATGCCGATCGCGACGGCGCTGATCGCAGCGACGTACCAGGGCTGCCCGGCGTCGGTGACCAGCTTGGCCAGCACCGCCGCGCACAGCCCGCTCGCGACGCCCGCCGACAGGTCGATCTCGCCGAGGAGCAGGACGAACACGAGCCCCATCGCGAGGATCGTGATCGGCAGCGCCTGCACCGAGAGGTTCGCCATGTTCCCCTTGCTGAGGAACGTGTCGGGTTTCAGCGCGGCGAACAGCACGACCAGGGAGATCAGCCCGAGGACGGCGGGCAGGGCGCCGAGCTCGCCGGACCTGATCCGGTTCCGGTAGTCCAGCAGCGCGGACCGCATGTCGTGCTCGCGGCGGTCGGCGGCGAAGTCGCCGTCCGACAGCGCCATGGCCGCCTCCCCGCCGTCGGCGAGGCTTTTCCCGGGGATGTCGGTGGACACCTGGTCCCCCCTTCAGATGCTCTCGGCGGCGGTCCGCGGCGCGAGGCCGAGATCGCCGGAACGGCCGGCGGTGATGAGCTCCACGACCTGGCCGTGGGTGACGTCGGCGCGGGCCACGTCCGCCGCGACCCGGCCGAGGTAGAGCGCGGTGACGCGGTCCGCGACCTCGAACACGTCGTTCATGTTGTGCGAGATGAGGACGACGGCGTGCCCGGTGTCGGCGAGCCGCCGGACGAGGTCGAGCACCTGCCGGGTCTGCGCGACGCCGAGCGCGGCGGTGGGCTCGTCCAGGATCACGAGCTTGGACTCCCACAGCGCGGCCTTGGCGATCGCGACGGTCTGCCGCTGCCCGCCGGACAGGCTCGCGACCCGCTGCCGGACGGACCGCACCGTCCGCACCGACAGCCGGGCGAGGGTCCGCCTGGCCGCCTCCTCCATGGACGCCTCGTCCAGGACGATCCCCTTCCGCCGTTCGCGGCCGAGGAACATGTTCTGCACGATGTCCAGGTTGTCGGCAAGTGCGAGGTCCTGGTAGACGACCTCGATCCCGAGCGCGGACGCGGCGCGCGGGCTGTCGATCGACACCGGGCGGCCGTCGAACTCGATCCGCCCGGAGTCGATCGGGTGGATCCCGGCGATGCACTTGATCAGCGTGGACTTCCCGGCGCCGTTGTCGCCGACGAGGGCCATCACCTCGCCGAGCCGCACCGCGAAGTCCACGTCGCGCAGCACATGGACGGCGCCGAAGCTCTTGTTGAGCCCGGTCACGCGGAGGACGGGGTCTCCGTTTTCTGCCACGTGTCTCCTTCCGAGGTGGGCAGAGGCGGGCGGGGCTACTCGATGCCCGCGTCCTTGCACTTGGCGGCGTACGCGCCCTTGCAGAGGTCGGCCTTCTTGACGAAGCCGTCGTCGACGACCCGCTTGACGCCGTCCTTGAAGATCGGGACTGGGTTGAGCAGCACGGACGGGACGTCCCGCTTGCCCTCCGGGTCGTTCACGGTGCCGTTCGTCTCGCCCTTCTCGCCCTTGATCAGGGCGACGGCGAGCTTGGCGACGGCGTCGGCCTCCTGCTTGACCGGCTTGTAGACCGTCATGCACTGGTTGCCGTCGAGGATGTTCTGCAGGCCCTCCAGCGTCGCGTCCTGGCCGGTGACGGCGACCTTCCCGGCCTCCTTGTTCTTCTTGAGGATCGACACCACCGCGTTGCCGACCCCGTCGTTGGCGGCGAGGACGCCGTCGATGGCGCCCTTCCGCTCCGTCCACATCTGCTCGAAGATCGTGGCGGCGTTCTCGGCCTTCCAGTCCGGGACGGCCTGCTCCGCGACCTTCGTGTACGACGCGGCCTTGTCGAGGACGCCGTGCGCGCCCCGCGCGAACAGCGTCGCGTTGTTGTCGGTGGGCGCGCCGTTCAGGTAGACGATGTTGCTCTTCTTGTCGCCGAGGCACTTCTGCAGGCCCTTGCCGAGCTCCTCGCCGACCTTCACGTTGTCGAACGACACGTAGTAGTCGGACACGCCGCCGAGCGCCAGCCGGTCGTAGTCGATGGTCTTCACGCCCTGCGCCTGCGCCTTGCGCTGGACGGCGGCGGCGGAATTGGAGTCGAGGCCGTCCACGACGAGGACGGTGACGCCGCTCGTGAGCATCTGGTCGGCGATCGTCTGGAACCGCTGGGTTGAGCCCTCCGCGTTCTGGATGTCGTAGCCGACCCCGGCGGCCTTGAACGCCTGCTCCAGGTAGGGACGGTCGAAGCTCTCGTAGCGGACGGACGACGTCGTGTCGGGCAGGATCACGCCGACCTTGCCCTTGACCGCTCCGGAGCCGGACGCCGCGGCGCCGTCGTCGGAGTCGTCCCCGCATGCGGTGAGAGTGAGCGCCGCGGCCGCCGCGACGGCCGTCAGGCTGAGGATCCCCTTGCGCATGTGCCCGGGTCCTTTCTGGGGGGCGGCCGCCGTGCCGCGGCCGGGGGGATGGCCGGTGCCGGTGGCCGCGCTCGGCGCGGCCCCGGCCGGGAATGTTGTGTCCCGCAACTTATGTCGCACGTGTCCGTCGCGCCAGACCTGCCGGACGGTCGATTTGTTGCGAGCGATAACAATCAAGTAACGCGAGTTCACCCCGCGAGAACCCGGACACGGCGGGAGGAAGCGACAAGAGGGCGCGGCGCCCGCGCGGGATCAGCCGAATGTTCGGCGGCTCAACATTTCAAGCCCGCGCCGTGCCCGGAGGCGGCGACGAGCCGCCGGTCCCGGGCAGGGCGCTGCGAAGGAAGAGCAGGCGCGCCGCGCTCAAGCGGCGCGCTCAGCCAGCGCGCTCAGACGGTACTCAGACGGTACTCAGACGGCGAGGACGCGCGCGACGCGGTCGGCCGCGGCCGCCGCGTCCCCGGCGGGCACGATGCGCTCGGCCCACGACCACCAGTACCACCAGCCGTCGGGGCCCTGCTCGGCGATGATGTTCTCGGTGAGCGCGGACGCCTCCGGGTTCAGCACGTGCAGGGCGGGCGACTGGCCCCTGGGCTGGACGATCCGCACCCGGAGCCCGCGCTTCGCGAGTTCTTCGCCGAGCTCTTCCAGATATTCGATCCGCGTCTTCGACGGCGCGGCGGTTCCCGTATCGTCAGGCGTCATCCTCAGTCCCCTCACGGACTCCGCGTGGCCCGACGAGATCACACCCTCCCCCCTCCACGCGCGGGAAGCAAGCACCCCGCAGGTCAGCGCGGTGCGGCGCGGCGCGCACAGGGCGCGGACGGGGCGCGGACGGGGCGGCGCGGAGGCTCCTCGACATATCGCGCGCGGTTACGGGATATCTTGCGCGTAGGCAGTGAAGCGGGAGCATGGGGGCGAAGATGACGCTGGGCCCGGAGCCGGCAGCCGACCCGGACGCCACTCCGATCGTCGGCACCCCGGCGGGCGCCGTCCCACCGGCGCCGCCAGGGCAGGTCGCGCCTGGACCGGTCGCACCGGGGCCGGGTGTGCCGGGTCCGGTCGTGTCAGGGCCGGGCGGACCGGCGGGCGCGCGGACGCGGAGCGGCCGCACGTGGCACCGCTTCCACTACGCGGTCGGCGTGTTCCTCATCGCCTACGGCGTGACGGGCCTCGCCACCGGCGTCCTCCTCTGGACCGACCGGCGGGACGAGATCGAGGGCTACTTCGCCTCCGTCGGGTCCGGGGCGGCGACCGGCGTGCTCGTCCTCGTGAAGGCGGTGGAGGCGGCGCTCGTGCTCGCCGCCGCCGCGGGCGTGGCGCTGCGCCGCGACATGCTGTTCGTGCCCGCGCTCGCGGGCTGGATGGCGGGGTTCGCGATGTTCGGCGTCCTCGACGTGTTCACCGCGCGGTGGGGCGGCCTCGCCGAGCACCTCGTCTACCTGGCCGGGTTCGTCCTGCTGCTGTTCCTGTCCTACGGGCTGAGCGCGAAGGCGCAGCTCGCGGGGGCCGCGCGGGAGGCTCCGGACGACCCGTCCGCCGGCTCGCGCGGGCTCACCCGGACGCAGGAGTTCGCCCTCCAGGCGATCAACCGGATCCCCACCGGGCTGACCGGCCCCCGCCCCCGCCCCGGCCGGCACGACTGACCGCGGCACGACCGACCACGGCACCGCTGACCACGCCAGACTGACCACGACGCGGCTGATCTTGGCAGAAGTTGCCCTTGGTGGGGCTTCGGGACGGTGCCACGTTGTGGCTCATGAGAGCCCGAAGACTGACGTTGCCGCTGGCACTGGCGGCGTCCCTGGCGGTGCCCGCGTCGCTGCTGACGCCCGCCGCCGCGCAGCCCCCGGCGTCCCCTCCGGCGGCCTGCGACGCTACGCGGACCGAACCCGTCTACCGGGGCAAGGTCCCCTCCCCCAAGCAGGTCCTCGGCTTCGACCTCGGCGACCGGCAGGCCACGGCCGCCGAGTCCGACAGGTACCTGGAGACGGTCGCCGCGAAGAGCGAGCGGGTCGTGTCCGGGACGCTCGCGACGACGGCGCGGGGCCGTCCGCTGAAGTACGCGATCGTCGGACGTCCCGTGCTCGTCTCCAAGGCGGGCCTGGCGAAGACCCGGCTGGAGGCGGGGCTGCTCCGCGACCCGCGCACGCCCGCTGCGCTCGCGAAGCGCATCACCGACCGCGGCGTCCCGATCCTGTGGGTCAGCGGGAACGTCCACGGCGACGAGCCGAGCGGCACGGACGCGGCGCTGAAGGTGCTCCGCGACCTCGGCGACCGGTCCGACTGCGCGGCGACGTCGATCCTCGACAACGCGCTCGTGATCGTCCTGCCGACGCAGAACCCGGACGGCCGCGAGGCGGTCACGCGCCAGAACGCCTACGGCTTCGACATGAACCGCGACTGGTTCGCGCGCACCCAGCCGGAGACGGACGGCAAGCTCGCGATGCTGAACCAGTACCCGCCCGCGCTCTACATCGACGCGCACGAGATGGGCGGGACGTCGTTCTTCTTCCCGCCGAACGCCGACCCGATCTACCACGAGACGCCCGAGCAGGCGGTCGGCTGGATCAACGACCTGTACGGCGCGGCGATGGCCGCCGAGTTCACCCGGCAGGGCATCGACTACTTCAACCGCGACGTGTACGACCTCTTCTACCAGGGGTACGGCGACTCGGTCCCGACCAGCGCGTTCCACGCCGCCGGGATGACGTACGAGAAGGGTGACGAGAGCCCGTACCCGGAGCGCGTGAAGGAGCAGTACCTCACGCAGTGGGTGTCGCTGTCGGCGGCGGCGCGCAACCGGCAGCGCATCCTCGGCGAGTGGCGGCAGATGACCGTGGACGCCTACGAGCAGGGCAAGGCGGGAACGCTGGAGCCCAACCAGATCTACAACCCGCCGAACCAGATCGACCGTCCGGTGCCCGACCGGAAGGTGCGGAGCTATTTCCTGCGGGACGACGTCCCCGCCAAGCACGCCCAGGTGAGCCTGATCGTGCGGCGGCTCCAGCGGATGGGCGTGCGCGTGGAGAAGCTCGTGCGGCCGCTGACCGTCCCGGACTTCAAGGAGTACGGGCGCGCGGAGGCGAGGACGACGCTGCCCGCCGGGACGTACTGGATCTCGATGGCGCAGGGCCAGAAGCACTGGATCCAGGCGATGCTCAACGAGGACTCCTACACGCCGTTCCCGTACTTCTACGACGTGACGGCGTGGAGCCTGCCGCTGCTCGGGAACGTGTCCGGCGGGTCGTCGGGCGCGGTGCTGTGGCCGAACGCCGTGCCGGTCAAGACCCTCCCGGCCGCGCGCCCGGGGCATGAGGGCAGGGCGCCGAAGCTCGCCGTCCTGCAACTGTCGCCGACGTCGTCGGCGGCGCGCCAGTCGACCGGCTGGCTGCGGAGCCGCCTCGACCGCGAGTGGAAGCTTCCGTTCACCCTGCTCACCCCGGCCGACGTCGCGGCGGGCAGGCTCGCCGGGATCGAGGTCCTGGTGACGCCGGACGGCCCGGCCGCCCCCGCCTACGCCGCCCTCGGCGACGCCGGACGGGCCGCGCTCCAGCGGTGGACGCGCGACGGCGGACGCTACATCGGCTGGCAGGGCGGCACGCAGATCGCCGCCTGGCTAGGGCTGACGACGGCGACGCTGGCCGAGCCGACGTCCGACATCCCCGGCACGCTGTTCCGCGTCAAGGTGGACGGGAGCAGCCCGCTCGGCAAGGGCGTGGGCGCGACGGCGTGGAACTTCACGTCCTACGACATGGTCATGCGGGCGTCCAGCGGCGTCGCCGTCTCCTACCCGGCGACGGACTCGCCCGACTGGTTCGTGTCCGGGTTCGAGAAGGGCGCGGCCGAGCTGGGCGGCACCGCCGCCGTCGTCGACCAGGCCGTGGGCGAGGGGCGTTCCGTGGTGTTCGCGGCCGACCCCAACTTCCGCGCGTTCAGCGACGGGACGGCCAAGCTGCTCTACAACGCGATCCTCGGCCCGGACCCGGCGAACGCGCCGCAGGCCACGGCCACCGCGCAGGCGGTGGAGCGGGCCGCCGCGCTGCCGTCGTACGAGTCGCCGATCCGCGTGTCGGTGCAGGCGGCGGACGCGGCGAAGGCGGCGTCCGTGCTGCGCTCGGTCGGCGCGGCGTGGACGGAGAGCCGGAGCGGCGGCGTCGTCCACTACGTGGTGGACAACCCGCGCGGGCTGCCGACCGACCACCATCCGTTCGCCGGACGGCTGCCGTCCCTGATCCGGAAGGCGGGGATCGACCCGGTCGCGGTCGTCCTGCCGTGACGGTCGTCCTGCCGTGACGGTCGTCCTGCCGTGACGGTCGTCCTGCCGTGACGGTCGTCCTGCCGTGACGGTCGCGCGGCGCGCCGGGGACGTCCCGGCGCGCCGCGCGCTACTTCCGGACGATCCAGGCGATCGCGGTCATCGTGCCGGGCGGGACCTCGGTGAACCCGCCGTCGCGGACCGCCACCGCCGCCTCCTTCACGCACCGCTTCCACGGGACGTCCGTAGCGAGGTGGACGCGGGCGCCGCCGTCCAGCCAGGCGGCGACGTCCTTGCACCGCCCGCCGCGCAGGAGGAGCTGGGCGGCGTGCCCGCACTGCGCGGCGGCCTTCCCGGTGGTCATCGTCACGTCCGGGTTGATCGCGATCACCGCGTACGGCGGTTCGGGCGGCGGCGCGGCGCCCTCGTCCGCAAGGTCGAGCCCGGCGACCTGGAGCTTCGCGAGCGCGGGCGGGACGTCCGCCACCGGCGCCGGCGGGAACACCCGGACCTGCGCGCCCGCGTGCTCGACGGTCACGCCCGGCAGCGCCCCGGCCTCCGGCCAGCGCACCCCGCGCGCCCGCCGCGTCACCTTCCGGATGCGGCGCGACTCCCATTCCAGGACGGCGCCGTGCCACTCCCCGCCGGGGTCCGCCGCGCGCGGGTCGGTCAGCAGCCGCACGACCGCCGTGGCCGCCGCCTCGCACACGGCGCGATGGCCCGGCGGATCGGCCTTCTCGGCGCGTACCACCAGTTGCATCGCCCAGGGCGGGTCGTCGCGGGGGTCGTATTCAGGACGCACGGGTGGAGTATTCCAAACCGAACGCGGCTTTCCCGACCCGGTAGTGGGTACTGCAACTTGTACCGTCCCCCGGACGTTCCACCTGTCACGGGCTTGACGGTCCTCGCCGTCACGGGCGAGGTGGCACGGCGGAGCAGTCGGGTCGGAGGTCGCCGGTGACCAGTGGCACATGGAGCGATTCCATACCGGGTGTCGGGACGTTCTTCGTCGGGATCGACGTCGCCCCCGGCCGCTACCGGTGCGACCAGGGCAAGGGCGGCTGGTGGGTGCGCTTCACCGGCCCGGGCGGCGGCGACCCGGTCGGCTCGTGGCCGCTGCCCGCGGGCCCGGTCGAGATCGAGATCGCGCGCACCGACTTCGCGTTCGAGACGCATGTCTCCACGTACTGGCGGCGGATCGCGCCGCCCCGCGCCGCCGAGGACGCCGCCCCCGCCGAGCCGCGCCCGGTCGCCGACCCGGCGCTGCGCGCCGAGCTGGACACGCTCGTCGCCCGCCGCCGCCCGCTGATGTGGCTCGCGCCGCTGTCGGTCCTCGGGCTCGGGCTGGTCGGGCACCCGCTGCTCGGCTCGCTGTGGCTGATCGCGCTCGGCATGCTCGCGGTGCTGGTCGCGCTCGGCACCCCGTCGGTGTCGCTCGACCTGCGGCGCGCCCGCGAGCTCGAACGCAGCCGCGACCGCTACTTCGTCCCGGACGACTTCGACGACGAGGGGCGGGCGCTGCTCGCCCGCGTCCAGGCGGCGGTGGACGCGGTCACCACCTCCGAGGTCAACCGCGAGGGCATGCTGGACGCGGTCGCCAACGCCGTGACGCTGCCCCGCCAGGAATGGGAGATCGCGCAGGTCCTCGCGCGGCAGTCCAAGCTGCGGGCCGAGCAGCGGGAGCTGGCCGAGGGCGCGACGCTGCCGGAGGTGGAGGCGGCGCTGCGGCCGCTGCGCGCGAAGCTCGACGTGTCCGTCGAGGCCGTGACGCGCCGCGTCGAGGCGCTCGAACGGTACGCGCGCAGCGCGCGGGAGGCGGACGAGGCCCTGCACGCCCAGCGCCACCTGGAGACGATCGCGGAGAAGGCGCACGAGTACGACGAGCTGCTCGCCGACACCGTCCGCGACGACCTCGCGCTGCCCGCGATCGAGCGGCTGCACGGGCAGAGCCACGAGCTGGTCAGGACGCTGCGCGAACGCCTCGCCAGGGCCGCCGAGGCCGCCGACGAACTACCGCCCTAGCCCCCGCGCGCAGCCCCTCGCTCACACGGCCCCGCTCACAGCAGGGCGCGGACCTGGGCGGGCGACTCGAACAGCTCGGCGCGCATGCCGAGGGCGCGGGCGGCGACGATGTTGCGCTCGGTGTCGTCGATGAACAGGACGTCCGACAGGTCCACGCCGAGCCGTTCGGCGCAGATCTTGTAGGCGCGCGGGTCGGGCTTGGCGACGCCGATGCGGCAGGAGTAGGTGAGCGCGTCGAACCGGCCTAGCCAGCCGCCGTGCCGGGCCTCGAAGCGGGGCACGAGGTCGTCGATGATGTTCGACAGGAGCCCGAGCGTCCGGCCGTCGTCGGCGAGCTCGTGGACGAGGGCGACCATCTCGTCGTCCGCCTCCGTCCAGCTGTCGAGGTCGGCCTCGATCAGGGCCGGGACGTCGGGGAACGCCGTGCCGAGCAGGCTCGCGACGTCCGCCCAGTAGGCCGCGCTGTCCCGCCCCGCGTCATAGGCGGGGCGGCAGGACCAGTACGCCTCCCAGAACGACGCGCCGCCCACTCCGGCGGTCTCCTCGATCCGCCGCACCGCCTCGGGGGTCTGGCCGCGCGCGATGACTCCGAACAGGTCGAAAACGATCACATCGGACATGCCCCGACCCTACGCGCGACGCGCCGCCGCCTCACCCCCTGCCGCCTCTTCATCAAGGCGGTACCAAGCGCTTGGTACAGGCGTACCCTGGTGCCCCCACCGAGCAAGCGGTAGGGCGACCCGGCGGGACCGGCACGGCATAATGAGGGGGTGACGACCACGAGCGCTGAATCCGGACGATCGAGAAGCCGCGCCGCCGGCGAGGGCGGGTCCCGCCGCCGCGGCAGGGGCTCGTCCGGCCCGGCGTCGGAACGCCGCGAGCACCTCGTGCGGCTGGCCGCCGAGCTGTTCGCCGAGAAGGGGTTCCAGGCCACGACGGTCCGCAACATCGCCGACGAGGCGGGCATCCTGTCGGGCAGCCTGTACCACCACTTCGACTCCAAGGAGTCGATCGTCGACGAGATCCTCGCGGGCTTCTTCAACGAGATCATGGCGGCGTACCAGCGGGTGGTCGACGAGAGCGCGGGCCCGCGCGAGACGGTCGCGGGGCTCGTCCGGGTCGCGTTCGGCAGCCTGGAGCCGCACCGCGCCGCGATCACGGTCATGCAGAACGACTGGAACTACCTCAAGGGCATGTCCCGCTTCGCCTACCTCACCAGGTCGGAGGAGGAGGTCGAGAAGATCTGGGTGGACGCCCTCGCGTCCGGCCAGCAGCGGGGCCTGTTCCGCGACGACCTCGACCCCCAGCTCACCTACCGGATGATCCGCGACACGATCTGGGTCGCGGTCCGGTGGTTCCGGCCGGGCGGCCGGCTGGACGCCGAGGGGCTCGCCGAGCACTACCTCAAGGTCATGTTCGACGGCATCAACGTCCACCCGGCCGCGACCCCGGAGTCCTAGCCCCGGAGTCCTGGCCCCGCGAGAGTCCTAGCCCCGCACCTCCGCCGGAGGCCGCTCCGAAGCGGCCGCGCCCCGGCGCGGGGGCAGCAGCTTCGCCAGCGGGCGCGGGAGCCACCAGTTCGCCTCGCCGAACAGCTCCATCAGCGCCGGGACGAGCACGAGCCGCACGACCGTCGCGTCGATCAGGATCGCCACGCCGAGGCCGAGGCCCATCTGCTTGACCGCGACGTCCGCGCCGAGCAGCACCGACAGGAACACCATCACCATGATCGCCGCAGCCGCCGTGATCACCCGGGCGGTGCGGGACAGCCCGAGCGCCACCGCCTCCCGGGTCGCGACGCCCGACTCGTACGTCTCGCGGATGCGGGACACGAGGAACACCTCGTAGTCCATCGAGAGCCCGAACAGGATCGGGAACATCATCAGCGGCACCCAGGTCGTCACCGGCATGTCCGTCGGGAACCCGAGCAGGCGCCCCGCCCAGCCCCACTGGACGACCGCCGTCACCACCCCGTACGCCGCCGCGATCGACAGCAGGTTCATCACCGCGGCCTGCAGCGCCACCGTCAGCGACCGGACGAGGGCGACGAGCAGCAGCAGCGACAGGCCGACGACGACGGCGATCAGCCACGGCAGCCGGGTGCTGACGTTCTCCGCGAAGTCGATGGACGCGGCGTTCTGCCCGCCGACGTAGGTGTGCGCGCCCGTCCCCCTGTTAACGCCCGGGATGACGTCGTCGCGCAGCGTGTGGACGAGCTTCGGCGTCGCCTCGTCCTGCACGCCGGTGGTCGGGAACGCGATGACGATGGACGCGGCGCCGTCCGCGCTGGTGCGCGGCGGCTGGACGGCCGCGACGCCCGGCGTCTGCCGGACCGCGGCGGCGAGCCGTCCGGCGTCGGCCTCCGTCCCGCCCTCGGTGACGAGGATCAGCGGCGCGGCCGTGCCCGGTCCGAAGCCGCGCGCCATGATCTGGCTCGCCTGGTAGCCGCTGTGGTCGCGCGGCTGGACGCTGGAGTCGGGCAGGCTGAGCCGCATCGACAGCGCGGGCACCGCGAGGACCAGCAGGATCGCGGCCGCGCACAGCCCCGCGACGACCGGGTGCCGCTGCACGACCCGCGCCCACCGCTCGGCGAGCGGACGCCGCCCGCCGCCGGCGGCGTGCCGGGTGCCCGGCAGCCGGAGCCGGTCGATGGCGCGCCCGGCGAAGCCGAGCAGGGCGGGCAGCAGGGTCACCGCGGCGAACATCGTCATCAGCACCGTGACCCCGGCCGCGACCGCGACGCCGTTGAGCAGGCTCTGCTGCATGACGAACAGGCCCATCAGCGCGATCACCACGGTGGTGCCAGCGAACAGGACGGCCCGCCCGGCGGTGGTGACGGCGGTGACCGTCGCCTCCTCGGGGTCGTTCCCGGCGTGCAGTTCCTCCCGGTAGCGGGTGACGATGAACAGCGCGTAGTCGATGCCGACGCCGAGCCCGATGAGCGCCGCGACGATCGGGCTGAACGACGGGGCGGGCAGCAGGTGCCCGATCAGCATGATCAGCGAGAGCCCGGTGCCGATGCCGAACAGCGCGGTCAGGATCGGCAGGCCCATGGCGAGCACCGAGCCGAACGCGACGAGCAGGATCACCATCGCGGCGACCACGCCGATGCCCTCGGACGGCCCGCCGCCCGGCGTCTCGGCGGAGTCCACGGCCGAGCCGCCCAGCTCGATCCGGACGGGCCCCGAGTCGGTGCGGACGTCGTCCAGCAGGGCCTTGACGTCGGACTTCGACATCTCGTCGGACGTGACGTCCAGGTTGGCGGCGGCGAACGCCGTCTTCCCGTCCTTGGAGACCTGCCCCGGCGTCGCGTAGGGCGACGACACCGAGGACACGTGCGGCGTCTTCGCGAGCCGCCCGATCGCCTGCTCGACCTTCGCCTTGGCCTCGGGGCTCCGGACGCCTCCGGGCGCGTAGACGGCGAGCGTGATCTCGTCGCCGCTCTGCTTCGGGAAGTGCTCGTCGAGGATGTCGCTCGCCTTCGCCGACCCGGAGTTCCCGCCGGAGAAGTCGTTCAGCGGCTCGGCCGCGAAGCCGAAGCCGACCGCCAGCACGACGACCAGGCCGGCTATCCAGCCCGCCACCGTCAGGCGTCGCCGCCGATAGCAGAATCGGGCGAGCCGGGCCAGCCTCATGGGGAACCACCTTCGTATGCGTGCCGCGTCGTGTGCATGCGTCGGTCCGCACGCCGCCGTCGATGACCTGATGACGTCCGGGCACTGGGGAATGTGACGGCTGCTACAGCGTTGCCTTTAGGCGGGCCCCGACACATCGGACGCGCGGTGTCATCCGCCCGGCCGTGTACATCCGTTGGAGTACACCCGGCGCGGTATCCCACTGTGCGAGTCCCCTAAGCCCCATAGTGTGCTTAGTCACAATTTGCCGAGTAGGGGTGACGCTTTGGCCCGTGGGGACGCTGTTACCGGAGAGATCGACGGGGGGAGGGCGGCATGACGGCTCAACGGGGCGCCGCCGGTCGCGACGAGCCCACGCCCGCCGCGATGCGGGCCGCCACCGCGCGCGGCCTGCAGGAGCAGTTTCCGGGCGTGCGGGTCTGGTACGGCGAGTCGACCGGGTCGTGGTGGGCGCTGGTGCCGACGCGCGGAGGTCCGCGCCTGGTGGAGGCGCCGACTCCGCAGCAGCTCCGCGAGGAGATCCTCAGCATCCGGAGCAGGGGCTGAGCCCTGCGGGGAGAGAGGGCGACGTGCCGCCCTCCGGGGACGGGGCGCGATCCGTCCCCGGGGGGCGTCTGTTCAGGAACGTAACCTGAAAATCGTTCAGGCACAAGCGCTTGCTCGGTGCTTCTCCGGACTCGGACGGCGGCGCGCCCGCCATGGTCACCGGCCCGCGAGCGGTCGGCTACAGCTCGTACTGGATGGCGGCGCGCTCCGCCACGATCGGCGCGACGTACTCCTCGACCACGGCTCGGTGGCTCGGGTGGTCGCGGTAAACGAGGTAGTCGTCCCGGTCGGCGAAGTCGGCCACCACGACGAAGTCGTACCCGCCCGGGTTCACCCCGGCGTTCGTCCCGAGGCTGTACTCCCGGATCTCCGGGAGCAGGCCGGGCAGCTCGCCCAGCCGCGCCGCGACCTCGTCCTGCTGGCCGGTCGTCGTGCCCTCGGCCCACCTGAACATCGCCACATGCCGGAATCCGCTCATGGGGGCACGCTATCGGGGCCCGGCCGCGCCGCCGCCGGTCAGAGGGCGCCGAGTTCCGCCGCCGTGACCGCGCCGAGCTCCCAGCACGCCTCCAGATCCTCCCTGGACGGCTCCCCGGTCACGACCACGGGCGGTTGGACGGCCTTCCACTTCAAGCCCGTGGTGATCGACTCAAGGGCGCGCAGCGCTCCCGTCGCGTCGCTGCCGCCGTGCAGGTACGCCCCGAACGGCCGCCGGACGGTCTCCTCCAGGCACGGGTAGTAGACCTGGTCGAAGAAATGCTTGAGAGCCCCGGACAGGTAGCCGAGGTTGACCGGCGAGCCGAGCAGGTAGCCGTCCGCTTCGAGGACGTCCACGGCGGTGGCCCCGAGCGCCGGACGGGT
Organism: Actinomadura decatromicini; assembly: GCF_008121305.1. Taxonomy (NCBI): domain Bacteria; kingdom Bacillati; phylum Actinomycetota; class Actinomycetes; order Streptosporangiales; family Thermomonosporaceae; genus Actinomadura; species Actinomadura decatromicini. The sequence goes on from NZ_VSRQ01000004.1 coordinate 695,110, forward strand.
CACGACGTCCACGCCCTCGATCTCGTCGGTGCCCGCGCCGGACCGCACCGCCTCGAACATCGCCTGGAGGTTCGGCGACGGCGTGTGGTGGACGATCAGCAGCCTCTTCACCACCACGACACTAGACCGTGCGCGAACGACTGGACCGTGTGCGAACGGCCCCCACGTGGGAAGGGATCCCTTCGCGGGCGCGTCCTGACACGCCGTAACCTGAAGGGTGCGGACATGACCAACGTCCGGTCCGGGGAATGAGTTCCTAAGGATCTTGGTTGTGGGCCCAGCGGAGGTGTCCTTCGTGCAAGGCGATTCATCCTGGGGGGACGATCCCTCACTTCCGGCGCGGCCGGTGTGGCCGCTCGCCGCCGTCACGCTGGCCGTCGCCGTGCTGGTCGTCGTCCCGGCGGCGGCCGGGTCGCCGGAGTGGCTCGGGCGGCTGTCCCGGCTCGTCACCGGCAGCCCCCTGCTCCCGGCGCACGCCGTGGCGCTCGGCCTCGCGCTGCTGCTCGTCGCGCGCGGCGTCCTGCTGCGCCGCCGCGCCGCCTGGTACGGGCTCACGCTGCTGGTGCTCCTCGGCCTGCTCGCCGTCCTGACCGGGGACGACCCGGCCTGGCGGCTGCCGCTGCTCGCCGCCGTCCTCGGCGGGCTGTGGCTGGAGCGCGGGCGGTTCCCGGTCCGGCCGCATCCCGAGCGCGTCCGCGCGGCCGTGAAGACCGGGGCGTTCCTGGTGGTCGGCGCGGTCGCCGGGTCGCTCGTCCTCGGCGGCGTGTCGGTCCGGTCGGTCGGGCAGGTCGCGGGCGGGCTCGGCGCGACCGGCGCGCCCATCGACGGCGCGTCCTGGCTGCCCGGCGTGCTCGGGCTCGCGGGCGCGGCGGGCCTGCTCGTCATCGTCGTCACGCTGCTCGCGCCCGACCCGGCGCCGCCGCCCGGCGACGAGGCCGAGCGCCGCCGGGTCGCGGGCCTCGTCGCGCACCCCGGCTCCGACACCCTCGCCCCGTTCGCGCTCCGCCGCGACAAGGCGTACGTGTTCAGCCCGGACGGGCGCGCCGCGATCGGCTACCGCGTCCTGTTCGGGCTGGCGGTGGCGGGCGGCGACCCGGTCGGCGACCCCGCCTCGCACGCCGCCGCCGTCCGCGCGTTCCTCGCCCTGTGCCGGACGACCGGCTGGCGTCCCGCCGTGCTCGGCGCGAGCGACGGCCTGCTCCCGGTCTGGGGACGGTTCCGCTCCATCGGCTTCGGCGACGAGGTCGTGATCCGCCCGGAGGAGTTCACGCTGTCCGGGCGGACGATGCGGAACGTCCGGCAGGCGGTGCGGCGGACGGAGAACGCGGGGGTCACGTCCGAGATCGTCCCGGAGCGGGAGCTGGCGCCCGCGCTGCGCGACCGGCTGCTGGAGGTCGCGTCCCGCTCGCTCGGCGGCGCGGCCGAGCGCGGCTTCTCCATGAACCTGGACGAGCTGCTCACCGGCTACCACCCCGGGTCGCTCGTCGCCGTCGCCTACGACCAGGACAAGGAGCCCATCGCCTTCCAGCGCTACGTGACGGCGGGCGAGGGCGTCAGCCTGGACGCGATGCGCCGCGACCCCGGCGGGCCCAACGGCGTCAACGAGCGGCTGATCGTCGAGATGGTCGAGTACGCGGGCGAACGCGGGCACGGGGTCGTGTCGCTGAACTTCGCCGCGTTCCGCGAGCTGCTCGATGCCGCGGACCGCACGCCCCTGGAGAAGGCGGGCTACCGCGCCCTGCACCTGCTCGACCCGTGGATCGCGGTGGAGTCGCTGTACCTGTTCGACAAGAAGTTCAGGCCGTCCTACAAGCCGCGCAACGTGCTGTTCCGGTCGTGGTTCGACATCGCCTGGGTGGCCGCGGCGCTGCTCACGCTGGAGTTCGGCCGGACGCGCCCGGCCCGGCGCGCCGCCGACCCGGCGACCGAGCCCGTCCACCACCTGGGCTGACGCGGGCCGCCCGCGCCGCGGTCACTGCATGGTGATGCCACCGCTGACGGAGATCGTCTGGCCGGTGATGTACTCGGCGCGGTCCGTGCAGAGGAAGGCGACCAGCCCGGCGACGTCGTCCGGACGCCCGATCCGGCGCAGCGGGATCTGCTTGACGAACTTGTCGAGCATTCCGGAGTCGGGGTCGGCGCCGCCCCGGCGGAGCATCGGCGTGTCCGTCGGCCCGGGGCACACGACGTTGGACGTGACGCCGCCGCGCGCCGCCTCCCGCGCGAGCGTCTTCGCGAGCCCGAACAGCCCGGACTTCGTCGCCGCGTAGGCCGCCTCCCCGCCGCCGCCCGCCCGCGCCCCGTCCGAGGAGACGAACACGAGCCGTCCCCAGCCGCGCTCGGTCATGCCCGGCAGCAGCCGGTGCGTGAGCTGCATGGGCGCGCGCAGGTTGACGCGCCACATCAGGTCCCAGTGCGCCGGGTCGCTCGCGGTGAACGGCTCGATGATCGCGACGCCTGCGTTGTGGACGAGCACGTCCACCTTCCCGATCCCGGCGGCGAACGCGTCGACGGCGCCGTCATCGGCAAGGTCGACCGGGGCCGCCACGCCGCCGAGGTCTTGCGCTACCTCCCGGGCTCCCGTCTCGTCCCGGTCGGCGACGACGACGCGGGCGCCGAGCGCGGCGAGGTCGGCGCAGATCGCGCGTCCCATGCCGCCCGCGCCGCCGGTCACCACCGCCGTGCGGCCGTCGAGTCCCGTCCCGGTCAGATTGATCCCGTTCATGCGTACCTCCGAATCCGGTTCGATCAATACCTAACATCCGGCGTAATGTGCGGATTCATGGAGGTGCGCGTTCCGCACGAGTGGCCGTCCGGCGCGGCGGCCGCCGAGGCGATCCAGGACCGGCTGCGCCCACTGCTGGAGCTGGACGTTCCCGGCCCCGCAGCACCGCGGACCGTCGCGGGCCTCGACGTCTCCTACGCGGACGACGGCCGGCTCGCCGCCGCGGTCGTCGTCCTCGACGGGACGACCCTGGACGTCGTGGAGGAGTCGGTCGCCGCCGGCACGGCCGCGTTCCCCTACGTCCCCGGACTGTTCGCGTTCCGCGAGCTGCCCGCGCTGGTCGACGCGCTGCGCGCCCTCAAGACCGTCCCCGACCTGCTCGTCTGCGACGGGTTCGGCGTCGCGCACCCGCGCCGGTTCGGGCTCGCGTGCCATCTCGGCGTGCTGACCGGCCTGCCGTGCCTCGGCGTGGGCAAGACCGCGTTCGTCGGCGCGTACGCGCCGCCCGGCCCGCGGCGCGGCGACACCAGCCCGCTCGTGGACGGCGGCGAGGTCGTCGGGCGCGTCCTCCGCACGCAGGACGGCGTGAAACCGGTGTTCGTGTCGGTCGGGCATCGCACCGACCTCGACACGGCCTGCCGCAACGTCCTCGACCTGTGTCCCCGGTACCGGCTGCCGGAGACGACCCGCAGGGCGGACCGCCTGTCCCGCGACGCCCTCACCGCGTGACCCGGGCCGGTGGTGCGGACCGGTGGTGCAAGCTCGTGGTGCGGGGCCGTGGCGCGGCGGCAGGTGGCGCGGAGTTGCGGAAAATGGCAATCTCATCTGCAAGTAGACGGTGACAACCCCAGGTCATCCGCGACACCCGCTGGACGGTGCCCTTGGACACCCGGCCGATGCGGGCCGACGCCCGCCGCAACTACGAACGACTGATCACGACGGCTCGCACCGCGTTCATGGAGCACGGCACGGGCGCGTCCCTCGACGACATCGCGAAGCGGGCGGGCGTCGGCTCCGGGACGCTCTACCGCCACTTCCCCACCAGGGACGCCCTGCTGCACGCCGTCCTGCGCGACCGGATCGACGCACTGCTCGCCCACGCCGACGAACTCCTCGCCGAGCCCGCGCCCGACCCGGAGGCCGAGGCGCTGGACGCCGAGGCCGCGCTCGGCCGCTGGCTGCGCACCTACCTGACCGGCGCGGCCACGCCGCGCGGCACCGCCACAGTGATCATCGAGGCGATGTCGGCGGAGTGGGCGCACACCGGGCTCGGCGCCGCCGCCGCCGCGATCTGCGACGCGCTCGGCCGGCTGCTGGACCGGGCGCAGCGCGCGGGCGCCATCCGGCCGGAGGTCGGCCCGCGCGACCTGCTGCGGATCACCAACGCGATCGGCGTCGCCGCCGAGCGCACCTCCGACCCGTCCGCGTACTCCGACCGGATGCTGGCGCTGCTCTTCGACGGTCTGCGCACCGGCTAGGCCCTTGTTCAGTTGACCAAGCGTTCGCTAGGTTGACGGTCGTACGGGCGCGGGGCACGGCACGGCACGGCACGAGGAGCGTTGATGGGGCGGCTGGACGGCAAGGTTGCGCTGATCACCGGCGGTGCGCGCGGGATGGGCAAGTCCCACGTCCGCCGGTTCCTGGACGAGGGCGCCGAGGTGGTGTTCGGCGACGTCCTGACGGACGAGGGCGCGAAACTCGCCGCCGACCTCGGCGCGGGCGTCCGCTTCGTCGCCATGGACGTGACGCGCGAGGACGACTGGGCCGCCGCCGTCGAGACCGCGACCTCCGCCTTCGGTCGGCTGGACGTCCTCGTCAACAACGCGGGGATCATCCGGCACAAGACCATCGAGGAAATGTCCGTCGACGAATTCCGCCGGGTCGTCGACGTGAACCTGCTCGGGCAATGGCTCGGGGTGAAGTCCGTCATCGCGCCGATGCGGGAGGCGGGCGGCGGATCGATCGTCAACGTGTCCTCGACGGAGGGCTTCATCGGCGCGTCCGGCCTCGCCGCCTACAGCGCCAGCAAGTTCGGGATCCGCGGCCTCACCAAGGCCGCCGCCCGCGAACTCGGCCAGTACGGGATCCGGGTGAACTCCATTCATCCCGGCGGCGTCCTGACACCCCTCTCCCTCCAGGAGGACGTCGTCGCCGCCACCGCGGACAGCGCCGACGCCTTCCTGAAGGCCCTTCCGCTCGGCCGCATGGGAAAGTCGAAAGAGGTATCGGGACTCGTCGTCTACCTCGCGTCGGACGACTCGTCCTACTGCACGGGCAGCGAGGTCCTCGTGGACGGCGGAATGCTCACCGGAGCGGGCTACTGAGTTCGCGCGGGCGCCGTTCGGCCCATCCCTCGGCCGACTCCAGCTGGGCGGCGAGCGAGATCAGCGTCGCCTCGTCGGAGTCGTGCCCGAGAAGCTGCGCCCCGATCGGCAGGCCGCGCTCGGTGAACCCCGCCGGGACGTTCACTCCCGGCCAGCCGAGGACGTTCCACGTCCACGCGTAGGGGCACGCCGCGGCGACTCCGGACTGCGTGTCCCGATACCCCTTCCCGTCGAAGGCGCCCACTTTCAACGGCGGCAGCGCGGTCGTCGGCGTCAGCACCACGTCGGCGACCTGAAAAATCCGCCCGACCTTTCTTCTCAGATAAGGATCCAAGCGTTTTGCCAAGGGCAACAGCCGTCTGCCGACCGTGCGCCCGATCCGCGCCTCGACCTCCGTCCGCCGCTCCGGACGCGCCCCCGGAATCGAATCGAGCCACTCGGCGACCCCGACTGTTCCACGGGGAATGAGCCCGAGCCCCACCAACCCGTAATCGGGATCGGCGGGAAAGACCTTGTGCCCAAGCTCGGTCAGCCTCCGCGCCACCCGCTCAACAGCGGCCCGGATCTCCGGGTCGAGCTTCCCGCTGACCCCGAACGCCGTCCGAAACGAAACAGCGATACGCAGCCTCCCCGGCTCCCTCCTAGCCGCCTCCACGAAAGGCGTCGCTATCGGATCGAGCCGATACACATCCTCGCGATGGCTGCCGCTCAACACATCGAGCAGAAGCGCCGCGTCAGCGACATTCCTGGCGAGCGGCCCCCAAACGGTGAGCCCGTTGAACGGATCGGTGTGCGGATGGGCGGAGACCCGGCCCCGCTGCGGCTTGATGCCGACGAGCCCCGTCCACGCCGCCGGAATGCGGATCGACCCGGCCCCGTCCGAACCCACCGCCGCCGCGACCATTCCCGCCGCCACCGCCGCCGCCGACCCGCCCGACGACCCGCCCGGCGTGTATTCGGGATTCCACGGATTCCGCGCCGCCCCGAATCCGGGCGACTCGCTGAACGGCCACAGCCCCAGCTCACACGTCGTGGTCTTCCCCACGACGATCGCCCCGGCCGCCCGCAGCTTGCGCACGACCTCCCCGTCATTCACCGCCGGACGGTGATCCCCGGCCACGGCGAACGGCGTCGTCTCCCCCGCCACATCGGTGTCGTCCTTGACGGCGACGGGAACCCCCAGCAACGGCAGCCGCTCCCCTTCCCCGAGCCGCTTATCCGCCGCGACCGCCTCCCGCCGGGCCGCCTCCACCCGCACGACCCGAAACGCCCCGAGCGACTCCTGCCGCGCGATGCTCTCCAGACACTCCTCGACCAGCTCCCGCGCGGACACCTCCCCCCGCGCCAACGCGTCCGCCTGCCCGACCAGCCCCAACACCACACCACCCACTATCGTTCGTTCGAACGAACGATACAGAAGGCTCCAACCCTACGGAAGACTGTGCACCGATGAGCGCGCGCGACGAGATCGTCCAAGCAACCCTCCGCCTGATCGGCGAGCAGGGCATAGGCGCCGTGACCAACCGCGCCGTGGCCCGCGCCGCCGGCGTCTCCCTGGGCTCCCTCACCTACCATTTCCCGAGCCAGGAAGACCTTCTCCGCGAGGCCCTGCACACCTTCGTGGAAAACGAGATCGCCCGCATCACGGCCCACGTCGCGGCATTCACCGCCATGTCCCCGGCCGACGTCCCCGCCGAGGTTGAAAAGGCCGTGGCCGCCTTCGCCCACGGCCCGGAACAGATCGCCAACTTGGAACTACACCTGCACGCGGCCCGCGACCCGTCCCTCCGCGAGACCTCGACCCGCTCCGTGGAGGCGTACGACAACCTGGCCACGACCATACTCACCGCCCTCGGCATCCCCGACGCCGAACGCCACGCCCCCGCGGTGGTGGCCCTCCTCTACGGCCTGGCCGTCCGCCGCCTGGCCACCGGCGACACCACCGCCACCGGCACCGCCGACGCCTTCCGCCTGCTCCTCCAAGGCGCCCTCCCCCGCCCGTAGAAAGGATTCTGGCCCGCACGGCCCCAGAGCGGGGTACAAGGCCGTGCGGGCCAGAAACCTGTCTCATACAGGAACCTCAGTCGGAACCTCAGCCGACGTTCGCTCTGCTCTCCGTCTGTGCACCTCCGGCCGTGTCTCCGATGTGACACCCAGAACGCTAAGCCGCCCCCCACCCCAAAAGAACCCATTTAACCCTCACTTAGGGAACCGCTGAGCCCGCCTTATTCGGGCCCCGTCTGGGGTGGCCGGGGGAAGTCGCTCCGGAAGCCGTCCACCTGTGGAAACGGGAAGAGAGGCCATGGGAGCGTCTTGCGGCCATGCGTGATCGCATTCCCTGGGTGGACGGCCTGATCGCGGGCGCGGGCGTGGCGATCCTGGACGTCGGTCGCTGGAAACGGGCTGCTCTTGCCTGAGCGGAGTCTCACCGCGGCATTGCGACAACGGTCGGCGCCTACGCGAGCGCGCGCCCCAGGGGCGTCATCAGTCCCCATAAGCCGCTCAAAGCGCTCTAAGTGGCGCGGAGCGCGATGCCGTATAGCTGAATCTCGCCGCCACCCACGGCCCGCAAGGTCCTGAAATGAACGGGGTGTGATGGGCGCATTATGCCGCTGTCTTCGGTGAGGAAGAGTTCGGCGTGGGCGCGAATACCGTTTTCAACGCGCAGGTCGTGAATGAGCGGTTGGCAGACCTGGCGGGGAACGGCTCACCTGGGTGCGGGGTAGGTCATCAGAACGTCAATCGGTGGCGGTTTACGCCTGGACGTTCGCCACGGTTAGTTGCGGCCGGAAGTCGGCCTTGTCCGGCCTGATCAGGGGGCTTGGGGGTTGCTTCACTAAGAGTCTCCGTTGCTTAGGGTATTTGGTTGATTACTTTGGGTACATGGCGGGGTGTAGGTCGGAACACACTGGAGGGGAACAGATGGAGCTAGGTGTCAAGCTCGGTGCGGGGCTGGCGGCCTTCGTGCTGGCCGGGGGCGCGCTGGGTTACGGGGCGGTCGCCGAGGCGGCGCCCCCGCCGCAGCCGGGGCAGGGGCAGTCGGCGCAGGCCGCGCCGGCGCCCGTCGAGGAGGGCCAGGGCCCCGGGGCGATCTTCGTCGGGCCCGAGGGCAACGCCCTCGCGCTGCAGCGGATGGTGGACCAGGACGAGCAGCGGGTCCGCCTCTGCCGCGGGACGGTCGTGGTCGAGCGGCTGAACATCCGCAGAGGGCCCGGGCTCAGTTTCGCCATCGTCGGGCACTACAACCGCGGCGCGCGCATCACGACGGACTGGGACACCATCCAGCGCCGGGACGGCTACCTGTGGGTGCGCCTCGCCAACAGCACCCACTGGATCGCCGACTACAAGCTCGGCACCGGGAACAACGGCAAGTGGTACGTGCGGTACTCGAACTGCTGAGCGGGCGCCGGGGCCGGCGCGCGGGCGCCGGCCCCGGCCTCCGTTGGTAGCGTCTGCCGGTATGGACGGCGTGCCGTACACCGGCGGTGAGAAGGAGAACCTGAAGTCCAGCCTCGACCGGCACCGCGACGTGGTGCTGTGGAAGCTCGAGGGGCTGGACGAGGAGCAGGTCCGGCGGCCGATGACGCCGTCCGGGACGAACCTGCTCGGTCTGACCAAGCATCTGGCGTCCGTCGAGTACGGGTGGTTCTGCGAGACGTTCGGCCGCGAGTCCGACGCCGTCCCGTACGACGAGGACGATCCCGACGCCGACATGCGCGCGGAGCCCCACGAGACGACGGCGGACATCGTCGCCTACTACCGGCGCGCGCGCGAGGCGTCCGACCGAACCATCGAGGAGTTGGACCTCGACGCCCTCGGCACCTCCTGGCGCGGCGTGACCGTGTCGCTGAGGTGGGTGCTGCTGCACATGATCGAGGAGACGGCGCGGCACGCCGGGCACATGGACATCGTCCGCGAGCTGATCGACAGCGCCACCGGCTACCACCGGGACACCTAGGACCTGACGACGGAGGAGTTCGGGGCGTCCCCGCCCGTGACGAGCCCGAGAACCGCTAGCCGCGGGAGCGGGAGTGGCGGCGGCGGACGAGGCGGCGGGAGCGGCGGGCGGGCGGGAGCCATTTCGTCCGGAACCACATCTGCACCTGCGCCCCGCCGAGGACGCTCCGGTGGATGCGCAGGTAGCCGCCGGTGGACTCGGCGGCGCGGCGGGCGATGTCCAGGCCGAGGCCGGTGGAGCCGCCGCCGCTGCTGCCCCGCTTCAGCGCCGCGTCGGGGTCGGCGATGCCGGGGCCGCCGTCGGCGACGAGGATGCCGGTGACGCCCTGGCCCTGGTGGAGGGTGACGGCGAAGCCGGTGCCCTCGGACGTGTGCCGGAAGATGTTGCCGAGCAGCGCGTCCACGGCGGCGGCCAGCTCGGTGCCGGGGAGCGGGAGCGGCGCCGGACGTTCGGCGCCGATCAGCTCGCAGGAGCGGCCCTCGTCCTCGGCCAGCACCGACCAGAACGCGACGCGGTCGCGCAGCACCTTCGCGGCGTCGCAGCTCCCCCGGCCGGTCGGCCGCCGGACGGTCCGGATGATCTGGTCGACCTCGCGCTCGATGCGGTCGACGGCCTCGCGGGTCTGCTCGGCGACCGGGCCGTCGCCGAGCGCCTCGGCGTTGAGGCGCAGCGCGGCGAGCGGGGTGCGCAGCCGGTGCGACAGGTCGGCGGCCATCTCCCGCTCGGCGGCCAGGAGCTGGACGACGTGGTCCGCCATCGCGTTGAAGGCGAGCCCGGCCTCGACCAGCTCGGGCGGGCCGTCCGGCTCGATGCGGACGGACAGCTCCCCGTCCCCGAACGCGCCCGCCGCCTCCGCCAGCCGCCGGGTAGAGCGGATCATGCGGTTGCCGAGCCGGTCGGCGACGGCGACGGACCCGGCGACGAGCGCGGCGGCGACGGTCGTCATCACGAGCCACGCCTTCCACACGCCCTGGGAGAGGTCGCCGTCGGGCAGGTACACCTCGACGACGGCGGTGCGCCCCGCGTCCAGCGACACGGGCTGCAGGAGCGCGTAGCCGCCGCCGACGCGGGCGGTGTAGGAGCGGCCGCGCCGTCCCGCCTCGGCGATCTGCTCGGGGTCGGCGGAGCCGTCGCCGCGGGCGTCGCGCGGGACGACGCCGCCGTCCGGCATGTGCACGGTCATCCGCCCGGCGGCGCCCGCCTGCGTGCTGGCGACGGCGCGTTCGAGGGCGGGCGGGTCCTCGGTGACGACGAGGACGGGGCCGAGCGCGCTCGCCTGCCGCTCGGCGGTGGTGAGCGCGCGGTCCCGGGCGATCTCCCGGACGGTCAGCGCGAGCGGGATGAGGAACGCCAGCGCGACCATCGAGGTCACGGCCAGCGACACGAGGACGAGCGTCCGCCTCATGGCCGCGGGTCGGGCTCGGCGAGGCGGACCCCGACGCCGCGCACCGTGTGCAGGTACCGGGGCGCCGCGGCGGTCTCGCCCAGCTTGCGGCGCAGCCAGGACAGGTGGACGTCGATGGTCTGGTCGTCGCCGTACGCCTGCCGCCACACCTCGGCGAGCAGCTCGCGGCGCGCGACGACCCGGCCCGGCCGGGCGGCGAGGTAGGCCAGCAGGTCGAACTCGCGGCGGGTCAGTTCGAGCGGCGCGCCGTCGAGCGTCGCCTCCCGCCGGTCGAGGTCGATGTGCAGCCCGCCGACGCTCAGCTCGGCGGTCGGCCCGGAGCGCGCCGACCGGCGCAGCACGGCGGCGAGCCGCGCGCTCAGGTGCTCGATGGAGAACGGCTTGATGAGGTAGTCGTCGGCGCCCGCGTTCAGCAGCCGGACGATCTCGGGCTCGTCGTCGCGGGCGGTCGCGATGATGACCGGCACGTCGGAGATGCCGCGGAGCATCTTCAGCACCTCCGCGCCGTCGAGGTCGGGCAGTCCGAGGTCGAGGACGACGACGTCGGGCGGCGACTGCGTGACCTCGCGCAGCGCGTCCATCGCGGTGCCGACGCTGCGGACGACGTGCGACCGGGCGCTCAGTTCCCTGATCAGGGCGGTCCGGACGTTCGCGTCGTCCTCGACCACCAGAACACTCGCCATGGCGGAACCGTATGCCACCATGTGCCCATGCGTCGCGCGATGTCGTATGTTGCCCCGTGGGCGGGGGTGACGGCGCTCGCGGTCGCGCTCTCGTGGCTCGGGGTGCGCGACGTCGTGCGCGGCGCGGTGTCGGAGCGGTCGGCGCCGCCGCCGATCGCCGGGCCCGTCATCCACTCCAGCCCGGCGACGCCGCCGGGGCCGACGTCGATCGGCTCGCCGACGTCCCGGCCCGGCCCGGTGACCGGCGAGGACGTGGCGCCGCGCCCGTCGAGGCCGACGGTCCGGCCGTCGGAGAAGGCGCCGCCGCCGAAGCCGCCGGACAACGTGCGCAGCTTCGCCACCCGGGGCGGGCGCGCCGCGATGTCGTTCGAGAAGGACCGCGTGCGGCTCGTGTCGGCGACGCCCAACCCCGGCTACGAGACGCGGGTGACGCAGACCGAGGGCTGGCTCCGCGTCGACTTCCTCGACGACAAGCACACGTCGTCGGTGGTCGCGTCCTGGTACGGGCACGCCCCGACCGTCAAGGTCTACGAATACTGACGCCTGTGAGCGGTGTCAGTACTGGGACGTCACGAAGCGCTGCGGCATGACGAACAGCGCGGTGGCCTCGACGGTGACGCGGCCGTCTGGGGCGGCGATCGTCCCGGACGCGAACACCTTGCGGCCCTCCACGCGGCTCGCCTTCGCCTCGGCGAGCAGCGGGACGCCGAGCGGGGTCGGACGCCGGTAGCGCAGCTCCAGGGTCGCGGTCATGCCGGGCGTCCCGGTCGCGGCCGCCGCCATCCCGAGGACCTGGTCGAGCACCATCGCGGACACGCCGCCGTGCACGTACGACGGCGGCCCCTCGTAGACGGGCCCGAGCGTGAACTCGCCGCGGACGATGCCGTCCGAGGTGACTTCCAGCTCGATCGGCGGCGCGAGCGGGTTCAGCGGGCCGGTGACGGGGTTGGCGAGCTGCCGGTCCATGCGGACGCCGTCCGGGGACGCGGCGAACGGCGGGTGGTCGCGGCGCTCGGCGCCGAGGCGCGCGGTGAGGGCGGCGACCTCGTCCGCGACGGCGGCCGCCTCGGCGGCGTCCACGCCGGTGAGCACGGCGGCCTCGGTCAGCTCGCGGACGCGCGCGGCGAGCCCGGCCAGCGTCGCGGCCTCGGCCGCGTCGAGCCGGGGCCGTTCGTCCGGCATCGCGTTCATGCACCCCTCCCGTGCGGGACGTCCCCTACGTCCCCCGATGAGTCGAACGCGATTCTAAGATGTGCGGCGGACCGGTCCGAACGCCGGGGTCGGTCGACCGGAGGGCCGCATGCCCGGCCCGACCGGATTTGGATAGGTTCTGCGTGACTCCCGACCGCCTCGGACCAGAGGAAACGAGCAGTGACCGACCAGCCTCCCCCGTACGGACCGCCGCCCGGTCAGCCTCCCGGTCAGCCTCCCGGGCCGCCGCCGCCCGGCGGGCAGTACGACCCGCGCTGGGGATACGGGCCGCCCGGCGTCCCGAGCGGCATGCCGCGGCACGGGCAGGGCGAGGAGACGACCTGGGCGGTCTTCTCCTACGTCGGGATAGCGGTGATCGGGTTCCTCGCGCCGCTGATCATCTACTGCGTGAAGAAGAACGACTCCCCGTTCACCAGGTACCACGCGGCGCAGGCGCTGAACTACGAGATCACCCTGCTGATCCACCTGCTCGCCGTGGCCGCGCTCTGCGCGGCGCCCGCCATCGTGCTGTCGCCCTGGTTCCTCGTCGCGCTCGCCGTCCCCTACCTGGAGTCGCTGATCGGGCAGTTCGTGTTCGCCATCGTCGGCGCGGTGAAGGCCGGGAAGGGGGAGTACGTCCGCTTCCCGACGTTCTTCTGCTTCCGGATGATCCGCTAGCGGAAGACGCGCGCTCAAAGGTAGGCGCGGGCGTACTCGTCCAGCAGGGGCAGGACGGTGTCGCGTCCCGCGCCGGGCGCGCGCAGCACGACCTCCTCGATCCCGAGGGAGGCGTAGTAGTCGAGCTTCTCCGGGGTCGGGCTCGTGCCGAACGGGACGACCGGCACCATGTCGCGTCCGGCCTCCGCGCAGGCGCGGCGCAGGTCGGGCAGCGCCTCGCGGACGCCCGCCCCGCCGATCGGCAGCCATCCGTCGCCGTACTCGGCGATGTGCGCGAACAGCGTCGGCCCGGGCGCGCCGCCGAGCAGCACCGGCACCCGGCGGGACGGCTTCGGCCACGACCAGCACGGGCCGAAGTCGACGAACTCGCCTTTGAAGGACGCCTCGTCGTCCGTCCACAGGGCGCGCATGGCGAGGACGTGCTCGCGCGCCACCGCCCGCCGCCGCTTCCAGGGGACGCCGTGGTCCGCGCCCTCCTCGGCGTTCCAGCCGAAGCCGACGCCGAGCGCGACCCGACCGCCCGCGAGCCGGTCGAGGGTCGCGACGGCCTTCGCGGTGACGATCGGGTCGCGCTGCGCGGGGAGCAGGACGCCCGTCCCGAGCGTGATCCGCTCCGTCGCCGCCGCGGCGGCGGCGAGCGCGACGAGCGGGTCGAGCGTCCGCGCGTACTCGGCGGGCAGGGCCGCGTCGCCGGTCGGCGGCGGCGTCTCGCGGGACACCGGGATGTGCGTGTGCTCCGGCACGTAGACGGACGCGAACCCGCGCTCCTCCGCCGCGCGGGCCAGCTCGTGCGGCGGCATGGTCCGGTCGGTCGCGAACATCGTGATCCCGAGCCGCATCCCGCGGCCTCCTCCCGCCGGCGGACACCCGACCGCCCAGCCTACCGAACCAAACAGCCGCTCGGTTGGGACGGCGCGCCCGGTCAGAACACGCAGACCGCGACCGTCGCGTCGTCGTGGACCTTGCCGCGCGGCCACCGGACGGACCGGGGGTCGGTGCGCTCGACCTCGCGCGTCCGCTCGATCAGCGCGGCGGGCCCGGCGGCGCCCGAGGCGAGGTCGGCGAGGCCCTTCCAGTCGGTGACGCCGAACATGTCGGCGAGCCGGGTGGCGCCGTCGGTCAGCAGGAGGACGCGGCTCAGCTCGGCCGCCGGGACGGTCCCGGTGATCGCCTCGTCCGCCACCGCCGGGTCGGCCGCCGCGTAGTACGGCCCGCCGGTGATCGGCCGGAGCCCGCCGCGCCCGTCCAGGATCAGCGTGGAGTCGGCCAGCACCAGGTAGTCGACCAGCTCGCCGCGCCGCCGCACCGCGACCACGGTCGCCGCGGGCGTCGTCGCGAGGCGCAGGTCGCAGGTCGCCCGGTGCGCGGCGGCGACGTCCTCGATCGCCCCGGCGAGCCGCGCCACCAGCGGGCGCTCGCGGGGCCGGTGCGCGCCCTCCGGCGGGCCGACCGGCGCGCTCGCGACCGGGCCCAGGCCGTCCAGCAGCCGGGCGAGCAGCCGCGTGCCGAGCGAGCGCGCGTACCAGGCGGTCCCGTGCGCGCAGCCGAGGTCGGTGCCGAGCGGCAGCCCGCACCCGTCGAGGACGACGACGGCCCCGGCGGCCGCGGCCACGAAGTCCTCGTTGCCGCGTTCGGCGCTGCCCAGCTCGGTCGCCCACGAGACCCTCAAGACACCCGTCCTTCCGTTCGCCCGGATCCAGTATCGGTCACTCGCCGACGCGCGCCACGGCGCGGACGGGAGCGCCGTCGGCGCCCGCGAGGGCGATCGGGAACAGCGACACGTCGACCGCGCGGCCCGCGTCCCGCGCGGCGAGGACGCGGCCGAGCCCGGTGAGGTTCTCGGCGATCACCGCGCCCGCCCCGCAGAGGACGCGGTGCGCCGCGAGGGAGAAGCCGTCCGCGCCGGGCGGCGGGGTGCGGTCGACGCTGAGCGCGTCGACGCCGACCGTCCGCACCCCGGCGGCGACGATCGCCTCCGCCGTCTCCGGCGTCGGGTACGGGTGGGCGAGGTAGCCGTCGCTCCCCCAGTGCTCGGACCAGCCCGTCGCGATGAGCAGCACGACGCCGGGCGCGAGCCCGTCCGGGAGCAGTTCGGGGCCGATGGGCGCGCGGGGCGGGAGGCCGCGCGCGTCCAGGACGGCGGCCGGGCCGGTGAAGCGGGACAGGGGCAGCTCGTCCAGGCGGGGCAGCGCGTCGTCGATGTGGAACGGCGCGTCGACGTGCGTGCCGGTCTGCGAGCCCATGTGCAGCCGGAGCACGTTCACGCCCGCGTCCGCGACGGTCAGCGCCGGGACGGCCTCCACCTCTGGGTCGCCCGGGTACACGGGCATGCCCGTGGCGATCGGCACGGACAGGTCGAGCAGCTCAACGCCCATGCCGCCGATTATCCCGGCCCGCCGCGGACCCGGTAGCGTTGCGACGTGTTGCCACATGTGACGGCCATCCGCTACGTCACGCCGTTGCGTGAGGGCGGGTCGCTGCCGGGCGTCGTCGAGGCCGACGACCTCGGGACCTATGTCATGAAGTTCCACGGCGCCGGGCAGGGCCGCAAGGCGCTGATCGCCGAGGTCATCGCCGGTGAGCTGGCGCGCCGGCTCGGCTTCCGGGTGCCCGACCAGGTGCTCATCGACCTCGACCCGGCGATCGGGCGGCACGAGCCCGACCCCGACGTGCAGGACCTTCTCAAGGCGAGCCCCGGCTGGAACCTCGGCGTCGACTTCCTGCCCGGCTCGCTCGGGTTCGACCCGCTCGGCTGGAGCCCCGACCCCGACTTCGCGTCCCGCGTGCTGTGGCTGGACGCCTTCATCGGCAACGTCGACCGGAGCTGGCGGAACCCGAACATGCTGGTCTGGCACGGCGACGTGTGGCTGATCGACCACGGCGCGAGCCTGATCTTCCACCACGCCTGGACGAACGCGACCCGCCTGTTCTCCGGCCCCTACGACCTGGACGACCACGTCCTCACCCCGTACGCGACCCGGCTGGAGGCCGCCGAGGCCGAGCTCGCGCCGAAGCTCACCGAGGGCCTGCTGCGCGAGGTCGCCGCCCTGGTGCCGGACCTGTGGCTGGACGGCGAGCCCGGCTTCGCCGACCCGCAGGCGCTGCGCGACGCCTACGTCGACATCCTGCTGCCCCGCGCCGGGAAGCCGCGCGACTGGCTGCCGGACCTCGACGTCGCCGGGCGGGCGTCCGGGACGTCCGGCACGTCCGCGCCGCGCGGCCGGAACCGGCCGGACTGGCTCGGCGGCGGCGCGCCATGAGCCCCGGGACCAACATCAGGGCGGCGGGCCAGCCCACCGTGTTCGAGTACGCGGTGTTGCGGGTCGTGCCGCGCGTCGAGCGCGGCGAGGCGATGAACGTCGGCGTGGTCGTGTACTGCCGGGCGCTCGACTACCTCGGCTGCCGCGTCCACCTGGACGAGCGGCGCCTGCTCGCCCTCGACCCCTCGCTCGACATGGAGGGCGTCCGGGCGGCGCTCAAGGGCGTGGACGCGGTCTGCTGCGGCGGCGAGCGCGCGGGGCAGGCGGCCGAGGAGCCGCCGGGCGCGCGGTTCCGGTGGCTGACCGCGCCGCGCAGCACGATCGTCCAGCCGGGGCCGGTGCACGCCGGGCTCACCGACGACCCGGCCGCCGAGCTGGACCGGCTACTCGACCTCCTGGTCAAGTAGCACGGGTCGGTCAAGGAGCACTGGGCGGACTACGTCCACTCCCAGCGGATGCCGTGGTAGCCCGCGGCCATCCCGAACTCGATGAAGTGGACGCTGTGGTAGCTGGACAGCCGCAGGTCGGCGGAGTCCTTGAGCGCGGTGTGGCCGTCGGGGCGCCACGTCCGGTAGCACCGGGCGGGCAGCGCCGACGGGTGGAACCGCACCTCGATGAGGTACTCGTGCTGGGGCGCGCGGAACCCGCGGCCCTCCTCGTTGATCGGCGGGCCCGTCTCGTCGAACCCGAACCCGTACTCCAGCAGGTAGGTCTCGCCGCGGCCGAGCGACCGGTCGAACAGCAGCTCGGCGGCGATGAGGCCGGTGGCCTCGTCCATCCGGACGCGCCCGAACCGGCACCCGCGCACGGTGCGCGAGGACGGCAGCACGCCCTGCGGATGGTGGTACACGGCGATCCACCGGTCGACGCCGCGCTGCTGCGCCTGGAAGACCGCGCGGACGCGGACCTCGTGCAGCTCCCGGCGGCGGCCGATGATGTACTGGTCGTGCATGCTGAGCCCGGTGAGCTGCCGCTCGCCGCGATCGCCGATCTCGTTCAGCAGATCGCGGACGCCCGGCTCCGGGCACAGCTCCTCCACCGGCAGCCACGGCCCGGTGGAGCGTTCTGCCGTGGGCTTGAGCAGCGTCAGCAATGAATGACGCGGCAGTTCGAGGATGACCTCCAGGCCCCGCACCGCGCGCATCGAGTCGGCGCGCTCCGGCCGCGTCCGGCCGCGCTGCCAGTAGCTCAGCGTGGACAGGCTGACCGCGATGCCCTGCTCCTCCAGGCGCCGGCGCAGCGAGTCGAGACTGAGCCCGCGTGCCTGGATCGCCGCGTGCAGGGCGACGTTGAAGGGACCGTACTGAAGGACCTGTAGGAGATCGTCCTCTGCGACACTCTGCATTTTTCGGCCTCCGGATCCGCTCCGGCCGGCCCCCGCACAACGGCCTTGACTACTGCAATTGGAACTTCAGCGCTCACTGTAAGTCCCCCGTGGCTGGATGCCAACAGGCAACTTGCTACAACCGTGAGCCCCGGGGACCGCATCGCCGAGCACCGGAACCCCGGATCGTGCCTGGCGACGCATCTTACCCGCGCGGCCCGCGGCATGCCCGCGAACCGGACTTTCGGCCGCCATTCCTCCTCCCCATGCCATTGCCTCAATGCCATTCCCATTCGATGCCGACGATGCCGCGCCGGACGGCCCCGACCGCGATGTTCGCGCTGCCCGACGTCCCGATCCACAGCTCGCCGAGCCGCTGCCGGGGCGCCTCGGAGCTCTCCGCGGTGTAGCCGTAGCAGCGGGCCGGGAGCCGCTCGCCCTCGAACTGGATGATCGCCACGTAGTCGTGGACGGGGTGGGCGAAGCGCCGGTCGTAGCTGTCGTAGGCGGGCTCGTCGACGGGGCCGATCTCGTACTCGACGACGGCCGTGTCCCCCGCCGACAGGACGCGGTCGAAGACCAGCTCGAACGCGACCATCCCGCCCTCGGCGCGGATCCGGCCGGGACGGCAGTACCGCACCTCGGACAGCCCCGCCGTGGCGCTGGCCGTCGCCGCGCCGCCCGGCGCCTGACCGGTTGCGGCCGCCGGGTCGGCGGCGGCCAGCACGCCGCTCGCCGTCACGCCGGACGCGCCGGCCGTCCCCGCCGGGCCCGCGCCGTCCTCGGAGAAGCCCGCGGGGTGCCCGTCGACGGTGTTCCCCGGCTGCCGCGCGCCCGCGATCTGGTGGACGCACACCACCCGGTCGATGTCGTCCCCGGCCGCGCGCAGCACGGTGCGCACCGACAGCGTCCACGAGCGGCGGACCTCGTTGAGCCGGAAGACGTCGTGGATGCTGAGGCGTTCGAGGCGGTGGTCGCCCGACCGGTCGAGCTGGCCGACGAGGTCGGCGTACCGCTCGGGGTCGGGCCACAGATCGCGCGCCGGGCGGTTGCGCTCCCCCGTACCCGGCGGACCGGCCGCCAGGCCCCCGCGCACCTGCGGCGCGGTGGGCGCTGGATCGTCCAGCAACTCCGTCAGCGTACCCGGCGGCACCTGGAGGATCTCCTCCAGCGCGACGACCACTGCGCGCGAACGCGGCCTGCTACGACCACGCTGCCAGTAGCTGAGCGTGGCCACGCTGACGGCCAGACCGCGCCTGCCGAGCCGGTGGCGGATCCGTTCCAGGGTCAGCCCGCTGGCCTGAATGGCCTGGCGTAATGCCCCGGCAAACTCCACGGCCGGATGGTACCCGTCCGCGAAGATCGATTCCGGGATTCGGATAGACCAGGCAGGCAATGACAAGTCAGTTGAATCAGACAGACGACATGGAACGCGGCATGTATGCAAAGAATGCCGACGTCAGAAAAGAATCGACATGAACGAGTCGAGCTCGGTGAACCCGACACGCCGGTAGGCGGCGCGTGCCCGCGTGTTGTAGTCGTTGACGTAGAGCGACACCGTCGGCGCGATTCCGCGCAGCGCCTCCCCGACCACCGCCGCCATTCCGGACACCGACCGGCCCTGCCCGCGAAGGTCCGGCGGCACCCACACGCCCTGCACCTGGCAGGCGCGGGGGGTCACGGCGCCGATCTCGGCCTTGAACGTGACGCGGCCGTCCTCGATGCGGGCGAAGGCGCGGCCGTCGCGGATCAGCTCGGCGACGCGGGCGCGGTAGAGGACGCCGCCGTCGCCGGTGTTGGGCGAGACGCCGACCTCCTCGGTGAACATGGAGACGCACGCGGGGTAGACGATGTCGAACTCGTCCATCCGGACGCGGCGGACGGACGGGTCGGGCGCCACGTCCGGAACGTCGGACGTCGCCATGACGGGCTGAGCGGCCCGCACCGCCCGCGGCGGCCCCCAGTACGGCGCGAGGATCTCCCAGAGGTCCCCCACGGCCCCCACGGGCCCCACGATGGACGAGCACCGCCTCCCCTGGGCCCTGGCCCGCTCCGCGAACGCACGGACCGCCTCAGGGCCCGCGGCGACCGGGATGAGGTTCGCGCCGGAGTAGCACAACGAGACGAGCCGTCCGTCGCGCAGGTAGCCCCACATCTGGGCGCCGAGCCGGCGCGGGTCGAGCCCCGCCGCGTGGACGCGCGACCCGACGAACACGTTGGAGACCGGGTCGGCGTCGAGGATCGCGAGGGCCTCCGCGCGGTGCCGGTCGTCCAGGACGCGGACCGGCAGCGAGCCCAGCATGCGCACGGCTACCGGCTCCGCGACGGGAACGGCCCCCGCTGGGCCCTCACCACTGAAAGCTCCACGTGGCCAAGCCTATGTCGTCGGCGGCGCCCGCACCCCCGTGGCCCCGGAGACGGCGCTGTCCGGCCGCGGTCTCCTTCCCCGGCGGAGACCCTCGCGCCCCGCTCAGCGGTGGGCGGCGGTGTGCTCGGCCCTGTCCGGCCGCTTGCTGGCGGCGGGCTCGGGCTCGCGCGGGGCCGCGCAGCTCGCGTCCGGGCCCGGCCTGCTCGCGGGCACGCGGCCGTCGGCGAGGTAGGCGGCGACCGCGCCGTCGACGCACTTGTCGCCGGACAGCGAGACGCCGTGATTGCGCCCTCCGGCCTGCGCGACCAGCCGCGACGACGGGAACGCGCGGTGCGTTTCGAGCGCGCCCGGGTAGGGGGTGGCCGCGTCCTCGGTCGCCTGGACGAGCAGGAGCGGCGGCAGCGCGGCGGTCCCGCCGACGCGGGGCGGCGGGCCGCCGGTCCCCGGCCAGAACGCGCAGGGCGCGTTGTACCAGGTGTTGCTCCAGGTCTCGAAGCGGTAGCCCTCCCGGTAGAGGCGGGCGCTGTCGGCGTGCCAGCGGCCCCAGTCGCGCGGCCAGGCCGCGTCCCGGCACTGGACGGCGTTGTAGACCGCGTAGTTGTTCTGGTCGAGCTTGCCCGGCGGCTGCCACGCCTTGCGCAGCGGCCCGGCGTCGTGCCGGACGGCGAGGGCCGACAGCGCCTTGGCGTGCGCGTCCCAGGCGTAGTCGCCGTAGCCGTCGGCGAGGAACACGTCGTCCAGTTCGGACGGGCCGATCTTCCCCCCGATGGGGTCTTTCCTGAGCGCCTGGCGCGCCTTCGCGTACGCGGCGGCGACCTGCCGCTCCGTGGCGCCCAGCCGGTAGACCCTGTCGTGGCGGGCGATCCAGGTGAAGTAGGCGCGGATCCGCTTCTCGAACGCGACGTTCTGGTCGAGGTTGTCCTGGTACCAGACCCCGCTCGGACGGACGACGCTGTCGAGCACCATGCGGCGGACCCGTCCGGGGAACATCGTCGCGTACACCGCGCCCAGGTAGCTGCCGTAGGAGTAGCCGAAGTAGTTGAGCTTCTCCTGGTCGAGGGCCTGGCGGATCTGGTCCATGTCGCGTGCCCAGTCGGCCGTGCCCATGTGCGGGAGGATCCTGCCGTACTTGCGGGCGCAGTCGTTCGCGTACGCCTTGGCACGGTCGGTCCAGGCGCGCTCTTCGGCGGCGTCAGCCGGAATGGTGTCGGCGCGGGCGCGGCCTGGATCCTGATAGGCCGGGTCGCAGATCAGGGACGGTTCGCTTGCCCCGACACCCCGCGGGTCGAAGCCGATCCAGTCGTAGGACGCGGCGACCCCCTTCGGGAGCGAGGACCTGAAGAAGGCGGCGAGGTCGCGTCCGTGCGCGCCGGGGCCGCCCCTGTTCAGCAGGACGACTCCCTGGGAGCGGGACGCGGTGTGCCGTGCGCGGGTCAGTTCGAGCGTGACCTGCTCGCCGCGCGGCCGCGCGTAGTCGAGCGGGACCCGCACCGACGCGCACTGGAGGCCCTTGAGCCGTCCGCCCTCGACCGGGTCCTTGACGGGGCACGCCCGCCAGGCCGGCCCGGCGGGCCGCGGCTCGGGGCCGGAACGCGGCGCGGCGGTGGCCGGCGCCCCGAGGGCCGCGGCTCCGAGCGTGATCACGGCGGCGGCCGTCCCGGCGGCGGCCCTCTTCCCAGCGTCGTTCAGCACACCCGCTTTCTACCGGGGGGACGGCCTCCGGCCGGTGCATCCCCGGGATCACGCGATTCCCGTCCGAACCGGGATGTGTCACACGATCGCGCGGCGTGCCCGCCCGCCCCGGAGGACGGGCGCGCACGCCGCGGTCACGGTTCGGGTGCTACGGGCGTCCGACCGGGAGGTCCTTGCCCGCGCGGGCTCCGGCGGCCTTCGCCCGCATGGCCGTCGGGTCCGGGTCGTTCAGCTCCGGGACGGCCTTGCAGTAGGCGTCCGGGCCCCGGTGGCTGCGCGGCAGCGCACCCGTGTCCAGGTACGCGGCGACCTTGTCGTCCAGGCAGGCGTTGCCGTTGAGCGTGTTGGCGTGCGTCTTGCCGCCGAGCTCGAACACCAGGCGCGAGGACGGGAAGACCTTGTGCATCTCGAGTCCGCCCACGACCGGCGTCGCCGCGTCCTGCGTGGACTGCACGAGCAGCAGCCCCGGCAGGCTCTTGCTGCCCTGCAGCTTGAACTTCGGACCGCCGTTGAACGGCCAGAACGCGATGGGCGCGTTGTACCAGACGTTGCTCCAGGTGTTGAACCGGTAGCCCTGCTTGTAGAGCTTCGCGGCGTCGTTGTGCCACTTGCTCCAACTGCGCGGCCACTTGGCGTCCGCCGCCTGGACGGCGTTGTAAACGGCGAAGTCGTTGTCCTCCCCGCCGGTGTTGAGCCAGTCGAGGAGGCCCGAGGCGTCCTTGCCGTTGACCCACGCCGACAGCGCCTGGGCGAACGGGATGTAGTAGCCGGTGTTGTAGCCAGCGGTCAGGACGATGTCGTCCAGCTCGTCCGGGCCGATCTTCCCGGCGATGGGGGCCTTCTTCGCCGCGGCGCGCGTCGCGTAGTACTTGGCCTCGACCGCCTTCTCGGTCTTGCCGAGGTGGTACAGCGAGTCCCACTTGGCGATCCACGCCCACCAGGACTTCATGTTCTTCTCGAACGCCTTGTCCTGTTCGAGCTGGGAGTCGTACCAGACCGTCTTGGGGTTGACGTTGCCGTCCAGGACCATCCGGTCGACGCGCTTGGGGAAGAGCGTGGCGTAGGTGGCGCCGAAGTACGTCCCGTAGGAGAAGCCGTACCAGCTGATCTTCTGCTGGCCGAGGGCGGCGCGGATCGTGTCGATGTCGCGCGCGGCGTCGGTGGTGCGCATGTGCGGCAGCAGCCAGCCGAACTTGGCGGCGCAGTCCTTGGCGTACTTCGCCGACCTGGCGATCCAGGCCGCCTCCTCCTTCTTCGAGGAGGGGACGTAGTCCGGCCTGACCGGGTTGAAGTAGTTCGGGTCGCAGGTCAGCGCGGGCTTGCTGGAGCCGACGCCGCGGGGGTCGAAGCCGATGATGTCGTACTTGGCGGCGACGTCGGCGTGCCCGGTCCCGGCGATCCAGCGGGCGAGCGCGGGCGCGTACGGCAGGCCGGACCCGCCGGGGCCGCCCGGGTTCACGAACAGGACGCCCTTGTAGTTCTTGTCGTCGGTGTGCTTGAACCGCGACACCGCGATGGAGATCTTGCGGCCGCCGGGGCGGGAGTAGTCGAGGGGGACCTCGACCTGGGCGCACTGCGCCTGGTTCATCGGGTCGTCCGGCCCGCTGACCTCGCACTTGCCCCAGTCGATCCCGGTGGCCGCGACCGGCGCGGCGCCGGCCCGGCCGGTGTCGGCGTTCGCGGCGACGGCGGCTCCGGTGCCGCCCGCCGCGACGGCCGCCGCGGCCGTGACGAGAAGAATCCTTTTCACCTGACCCCCTCAGATCGGCGGCTCGGGCCCCGGTCGGAGGGCCGGAGGGGAGAGCCACGCCGATGCATAGCGGATGCGGATTGCGTGGAGATTGTGACGGTCCAGCCGGTTGCGACGGCAGTGCCGGGAAGGAGTGGATGCGGAATCGTGACAAGATCAGCGGAACTTCGTGACGCGGCCGGGCGTCCGCCCCCCGGCGCGACCCGCCCGCCGCGTGTGCTGCGGCGGGCGGGTGCGGGGCGTCGGCCCGTGGACCGGCGCGGTCTTGCGTGCCCTACTCGGTTCCGTGTCTCACGTCCCTCGGGGGGACGTCAGCGGATGACGTCCGCCTCGATCCGGGCGGCCGCACCGGCGCCCGTGAGGCTCTTCGCGTTCGCCGCCGCCGGCGGGGTCGGGTCGCCGAGCTGCGGGACGTGGACCGTCCGCGCGCTCGGGCGCTCGCCGCGCAGGAAGTAGGCGTCGAAGTAGGCGTCCACCGCCGCCGAGCCGCGGTGCACGATGCAGTGCGTGCGGTCGCCGTCCTGGACGACGAGGCGCGAGCCCTTGAGGCGGCGCTGCATGTCGAGGGCGCCCGCGTACGGCGTGGCGGCGTCCTCGGTCGACTGGAACATCAGAATGTTGTTCGGCAGGTCCCGGGTGTGCCCGATGTCGACCGGCTTGCCGGCCTTGGCGCCCCAGAACAGGCACGGCGCGTTGAACCAGGCGTTCGCCCAGGTCTCGAACGGGTGCTTGCGCTGGATGCGGTCGTTGTCCCGCTGCCACTTCTTCCAGCTCAGCGGCCACTGGACGTCGGTGCACTGCACGGCGAGGTAGACGGCGTTGCTGTTGTCGTCCGACCCGCCGGTGGTCTGCGCGCCGAAGGTCTGCACGAACGTCGCGACGTCGCCCTTCGCGAGCGCCGACAGCCCGGACGCGTACCCGTGCCAGACGGCCTGGCTGCGCCGGTATCCCGCGTTGAGGATCACGTCGGTCAGCTCGTCCGGCCCGACGGCGAGGGTCTGCCCGCTGTCGGGGTCGGTGTAGCGGAGCGGCTTCTTCTTGAGCGCGGCGCGCAGGCCGTAGAAGAAGGCGCGGACGTCGCTCTGCTTCTTGCCCAGGTGGTACACCGAGTCGTACTTGGCGATCCAGCCGAGGTAGTACTCGAAGTTCTTGTCGAACTGGATGTCCTGGTTGAGGTTGGCGTCGTACCAGGCGTCCGACGGGCCGACGTTGCCGTCCAGCACCATCTTGTCGACCTTCTTCGGGTACACCGTGGCGTACGCCGAGCCGAGGTAGGTGCCGTAGGACGCGCCGTAGTAGTCGAGCTTGTCGTTGCCGAGCGCACGCCGGATCGACTCGATGTCCCTGACCGAGTCGATGGTCTTGATGTGGTTCAGCAGCCCGATCTTGTCGTTCTTCGCGCAGTTCTCGGCGTAGCCCTTGGTCAGCTTCAGCCAGGTGCGGACGGACGCGCGGTCACCGGTGCCGTAGTCGGGGCGCGGGGCGTTCGAGTAGTTCTTGTCGCAGGTGAGCGCCGGGACGCTCATGCCGACGCCGCGCGGGTCGAACCCGATGACGTTGTACGCCTCGCGCATGGGAGCGGAGTTCTGCGCGAACACCCGGGGCCCGAAGAGCGCGCCGCCGCCGCCCGGGCCGCCGGGGTTGACCACGATGTCGCCCTTGGCCTTGCCCTTGCCGGTGTGCGGCGTCCTGGTGAGCTGGAGCGTGATCTTCTTGCCGCCCGGCTTGGCGTAGTCCAGCGGCACCGACAGCTCGGCGCACTGCACGATCTTCGAGACCGGGTAGATCACGTCGTACAGGTCGTGCACCTGCTTGACGAAGTCCGCCGGACAGGCGTGCCACTTCGCAGCGGCGGGTTCGAAGCCTCCGGCCGATCCGGTGGAGGGGCCCGCGGCCTGCGCGCTTGTGGCGCCCAGCCCGGTGAGACCGAGCCCGGCCACCGCGGCCATGACAACGATCCTCTTCACAAATCCCCCTAAACGTGCCGACTCCGTTTGAGTCAGACATACGGGTAAATGAGTGAAGATTGTGGCGTCCTGCGCTGGAAGCCCGACAGGGCCCCCCATGAGTGGATGCCGAATCGTGACAAGATCAGCGGAACTTCGTGATCAGCGCGGACGTTCCGGATCCGGGGTCGTGCGGCGCGTAGATTCAGCGGCCCGGAGCAGAGGGTCCGGACACGCCGAAAAGGGCCCCGGGGTGATGTCACCCGGAGCCCTCGTATCAGCTCTCGCGTCGGCTCTCGGCCGCCCGTCCGGCGGCCGCCGGTCAGCTCACGACCACCTCGGCGCCCGGCCCGGAGACGGCGCCGTCCTCACCGATCTCGACGCCCATCTCGTCGGCGATGCGCATGGCCTCCTCGATCAGGGTCTCCACGATCTGCGCCTCCGGGACGGTCTTGACGACCTGCCCCTTCACGAAGATCTGCCCCTTGCCGTTCCCGGACGCGACGCCGAGGTCGGCCTCGCGCGCCTCGCCCGGCCCGTTCACGACGCAGCCCATCACCGCGACGCGCAGCGGGACGGGGAAGTCCTTCAGCCCGGCGGTGACGCGCTCGGCCAGCGTGTAGACGTCGACCTGCGCGCGCCCGCAGGACGGGCACGACACGATCTCCAGCCCGCGCTGCCGCAGCCCGAGCGACTCCAGGATCGCGGTGCCGACCTTGACCTCCTCGACGGGAGGCGCGGAAAGGGACACCCGGATCGTGTCGCCGATGCCCTCGGCGAGCAGCGCGCCGAACGCGACCGCGGACTTGATCGTCCCCTGGAAGGCGGGGCCCGCCTCGGTCACGCCGAGGTGCAGCGGGTAGTCGCAGGCCGCCGCGAGCCGCCGGTAGGCCTCGATCATCACGACCGGGTCGTTGTGCTTGACCGAGATCTTGATGTCGCGGAAGCCGTGCTCCTCGAACAGCGAGCACTCCCAGAGCGCCGACTCGACCAGCGCCTCCGGCGTGGCCCTGCCGTGCTTCTCCAGCAGCCGCTTGTCGAGCGACCCGGCGTTCACCCCGATCCGGATCGGGACGCCGGCGTCGGTCGCCGCGCGGGCGATCTCGCCGACCTTGTCGTCGAACTTCTTGATGTTGCCCGGGTTCACCCGGACGGCGGCGCACCCCGCGTCGATCGCCGCGAAGACGTACTTGGGCTGGAAGTGGATGTCGGCGATCACGGGGATCGGCGACTTGCGGGCGATCGCGGGCAGCGCGTCGGCGTCGTCCTGGGACGGCACCGCCACCCGCACGATCTGGCAGCCCGCCGCGGTCAGCTCCGCGATCTGCTGCAGCGTGGCGTTCACGTCGGCGGTCAGCGTGGTCGTCATCGACTGCACCGACACCGGCGCGTCGCCCCCGACGGGCACGTTCCCGACCATGATCTGCCGGGACCTGCGACGGGGAGTGGCGAGCCCCGGCGCCCCCTGACCATCGCCCTCGCCGCGGATGTTCGGCATTCCCAGTGAAACGCTCATCCCTCTCCTCTTACTCAGGGCCCCGTACAAGCCTAAGCGTCGTCCGCGGCCGGGGAGACGGCGCCCCGCGCCCGGCCACGTGACCATTCAACTACTCTAGGTCAACATTTTGTGTCATTCCGGTACGTGGAGGGGATTGACGAGATCAGCGAGGATCAGCAGCACCCCGAGCCCCACGAGCAGCACCACCGCGAGATAAGTCAGTGGCAGCAGCCTCGTCATGTCCACCGTGCCCGGATCCGGACGTCCGCGGATCCGGTTCACCGCCGCCCGCGCCCGCTCGTACCCGACGACCGCGAGATGGCCGCCGTCCAGGG
This sequence comes from Actinomadura decatromicini, assembly GCF_008121305.1. Lineage (NCBI taxonomy): Bacteria > Bacillati > Actinomycetota > Actinomycetes > Streptosporangiales > Thermomonosporaceae > Actinomadura > Actinomadura decatromicini. The sequence goes on from NZ_VSRQ01000004.1 coordinate 722,247, forward strand.
GCAGCAGGGGGAGGACGTTCAGCGCCCCGAGGAAGATGTTCACCGAGACGACCAGCGACAGATACAGGGCGGCCTTGTCGCGGGCCGACGTCTCGGACGCGAAGATCTGGCCCGACACGTCCGTCGCGCCGACCACGCTGCCGACCTGCCCGCCGGGCGTGCTCTCCCGCTCCGGCGAGAACAGCTTCGGGATCGCGGACGGCAGGTCCGCCGCGACCTCCCCGATGCCCGCGACGGTGCGGCCGATGCCGCGGCCGGCGAACACGGCGGCGCCGATCGGGCCGGTCCGGTCGTAGCCCGCGCCGACGACCTTCGCGGACATGCCGACGAACGCCGCGCCGTCCACGTCCGCGAGCGTGACGGGCAGCGTCACCGGGCGCGCCTCCCCCGGACGCTGCACGACGACCGGCACCGTCTGCCCCGGCTTCGCCCTGCCGATCGCCTTGGTCAGGTCATGCCAGTCGGAGACGGGCGTGCCGTTGAACGACACGACGCGGTCGCCCGCCCGCAGCCCCGCCCGCGCGGCCGGGGACGGCGGGCGCCCCGCCGCGCACTCGGCCCGCAGCCCGGACGGCACGCACCGGGTCACCTCGTCAACGGTGCTCGTCACGGTGCCGGGGTCGCGCACGCCGATCGTCATCGCCATGACCATGAGCAGGAGGAACGCGAACGCGAAGTTGGCGACGACGCCCGCCCCGATCACGACCGCGCGGCGCCCGGCGGGCTGCCGGTAGAACGCGCGGGGACGGTCCTCCGGCTCGACCTCCTCCAGCGGCGTGTAGCCCACGATCTTGACGAACCCGCCGAGCGGGACCGCCTTCACGCCGTACTCGGTCTCGCCCCGGCGCGCCGACCACAGCGTCGGCCCGAAGCCGACGAAGTACTGCGTGGCCTTCATCCCGAACCGCTTCGCGGTGAGCAGGTGCCCGCCCTCGTGCAGCATCACCGACACCAGGAGCGCGACGACGAACGCCGCCGCGCCGAGGAAGAAGGCCATCCGGGTCCCCTTGGCGTCGTCCGGAGGCGGTCCCCCGGTGTGTCAGTCGGTTCCGGCCAGTTCCCTGGCCCTGCCGCGGGCCCACCCGTCGGCCGCGAGGACGCCGTCCAGCGTCGGCTCCCCGGACCGGTCCCGACCGTGCTCGCGTTCGTGCTCGTCCATCACGCGCTCGATCGTGTCGACGATCCCGAGGAACGGGAGACGGCCCGCGCGGAACGCGTCCACACATTCCTCATTGGCGGCGTTGTAAACGGCGGGGAACGTCCGCCCCAGCTCACCGGCCCGGCGGGCGAGCGCGACGGCGGGGAACGCCTCGTCGTCGAGCGGGAACAGCTCCCAGGTGTGCGCCCGCGTCCAGTCGACGCCGGGCGCGGCGTCCGGGACGCGGTGCGGCCAGTCGACGCCGAGCGCGATCGGCAGCCGCATGTCGGGCGGGCTCGCCTGCGCCAGCGTGGACCCGTCGGTGAACTCCACCATCGAGTGGATCATCGACTGGGGGTGCACCATGACCTCGATCCGGTCCATCGGGACGTCGAACAGCAGGTGCGCCTCGATGACCTCCAGCCCCTTGTTGACCAGGGTCGCGGAGTTGATCGTGATGACGGGGCCCATGTCCCAGGTGGGGTGGTTCATCGCCTGCTCGGGCGTGACGTCCGCCAGCTCGGCGCGGCTCCGCCCCCGGAACGGTCCGCCGCTCGCGGTGAGGACGAGCCGCCGCACCTCGTCCGGGCGCCCGCCGCGCAGGCACTGCGCCAGCGCCGAGTGCTCGGAGTCGACCGGGACGATCTGCCCCGGCCGCGCCCGCTCCTTGACCAGCGGCCCGCCGACGATCAGCGACTCCTTGTTGGCGAGCGCGAGCGTGCGGCCGGCGTCCAGCGCGGCGAGCGTGGACGCGAGCCCGAGCGCTCCCGTCACCCCGTTCAGCACCACGTCGCAGGGCCAGGCGGCGGTCTCGGCCACCGCGTCCGGGCCCGCGACGATCTTGGGGATGGCGAAGTCGCCGGACGCGTACCCGCGCCGCTTGGCCTCGGCGTAGAAGGCGAGCTGGAGCTCCTGCGCGGCGGACGCCTTGGCGACGGCGACGACCTCGGGCCGGAACTCCAGCGCCTGCTCGGCGAGCAGGCCGACCCGCCCGCCGCCCGCCGCGAGGCCGGTCACCCGGAACCTGCCGGGGTTGCGGCGGACGACGTCCAGCGCCTGCGTGCCGATCGAACCGGTGGAGCCGAGGACGACCAGCTCGCGGGCCGCCCCGTCGGGGCTTGAGGGAGACATCACCGGACCATTGTCGGACATCGCCGCGCGCGGGGCGCGTCCCGCCGCGACTCATCCGGCCGCATCCTCGCCGGGGTCGGGCGGGGCGAGCGGCAGCCGCAGCACGAGCCGCGCCCCCCGCGCGGCGTCCCCGGCGTAGAGGCGGCCGCCGTGCGCGACGGCGACCTGCCGCGCGATCGCGAGGCCGAGGCCGCTGCCGCCGTCCGCGCGGCTGCGCGCGGCGTCCAGCCGGGCGAAGCGCTCGAACACCCGGTCGCGGTCGGCGGGCGGGATGCCGGGGCCGTCGTCGCGCACCTCCGCGACCGCCTCCCCCGGCTCGGCCCGCACCTCGACCTCGATCCTCGTGGCGGCGTGCCGCTCGGCGTTGGCCAGCAGGTTCTGCAGGACGCGGCGGAGCCGCGCCCGGTTCGCGTCCACGAGCACGCCCGGCTCGGCCTTCACCGACAGCGGGACGCGCGGCGCGCGGCGGCGGGTCTCGTCCTCGACGAGCGCGCCGAGGTCGAGGCGGTCGCGGGGCGCGCGCTCCCCCGAGTCCAGCCGGGCGAGGACGAGGAGGTCGTCGACGATCTGGTGCAGCCGGTCCACGTCCCCGAGCGCGCCGCGCAGGGTGTCGACGAGCTCGGCGTCGTCCGGGACGGCGAGGGCCAGCTCGATGCGGGTCCGCAGCCCGGCGAGGGGCGTGCGGATCTCGTGCGAGGCGTCCGCGATGAACGCGCGCCGCTCCAGCGCCTCGTTCTCCAGGCGGCCGAGCAGGCAGTTGACCCGGCCGGCGAGGCGCTCGACCTCGTCCCCGCTGGCCGGCACCGCGACCCGGCGGGCGAGGTCGGCGCCGCGCAGCCGGTCGAGGTCGGCGTCGAGCCGCTCCACCGGCCCGAGCGCCCACCCGACCGCGCGCCGGACGCCCCACACCGCGAGGCCCGCCGCGACGGCGCACAGCAGGGCCGTCACGGTGAGCAGGACGCCGGTGCGGCGGACGTCCGCGAGCAGGTAGAGCGCGCCGGCCGCCACGACCACCGCGCCCGCCAGCGGGGGCGCGGTCGCGGCGAGCGCGCGCGGCGTCACGCGCGCCCGCGCCGAACCGGGCGCGGAATCGACCGCGGAACCGGGCCCGCGCGGCCGGACGCGTGTCCCCCCATTCCGGACCGACATGCCTCCTTTGTACGCAATATCAGTCAAAGGAACGGCAAAAGATCCGACCGCTGAGCGTATCGCCATGGTCCGCGTACGCCCTGGTCAACGGGATCCTCGGCCGCGGAGGCCGCGCGCGCGGGCGCGTAGCGCGGACGATCGCGGACGGCCGCCCGACACGTAAGCCTTTGCCACCCTTTTCACGTACGGTAACAATGACAACACCCGCACCGCCCTATAAAGGAAGTCACGTGACGTCGACTCCCGCCAGGGGGATGGGGACATGGGGCAGACGGACGAGCCGACGATGGACCCGCGCGGGCTGAGCATGGCCCAGCGCCTCGGGGAAGCGTGCGTCGTCTGCCGCGGGAAATGGCCCAGGCCGCGCGTCCGCGTCGGCCGCCTGCCTGACTCGACCGCCGTGTTCGCGTGCGACGAGTGCGCGCCCGCCCCGCCGGCGCCCCGCCGCGCGCGGCGGCCGAGGGAATCGGTCACGACCGTCGGACGGCCCGCCGGAGAGCGGCCGCCGGCGAGGGCGGCGGCGCCCGCCGCCCGGACGGACACCGCTGTGCGGGACACCGTCTGGGACGACGCCGCCGCCGTGGAGGTCTCTCCAGGGAGAAGGGTGACCCGGGCGTTCGGGGGGAAGTCCGGGACCACCCGATAGGCGCGCCCGGCTGGGGGCGGCCGGGCGCGCCGGGAGAGACCCTCTCCGACGCGCGCGTCAGCGCGCTAGAGCTTCGTGGACTCGATCCACGTCTTCGTCCACTCGGCGTAGTCGGTGCAGTCGTTCTTCTTGGCCTTGGCGTCGCACGCCTTGGTGGGCGCGTGCGCGAAGACGATCTTCTCCAGGTAGTCGCGGTCGCCGACGTGGTAGGCGGCGCAGAAGCCGGGCTTGAGCCGGTCGCCCGAGCACGCCTGCGGGTTGGCGGGCGCCACGCCGGTCCACTCGGCCACCTGCTGCTGGACGTCGGGCGACGCCGTCCACTGGAGCCACTGGTACATGCAGTTCGGGTGCTGGACGCGGGCGCCGATCATCCAGGCGTCCATCCAGCCGGTGACGCCCTCGGACGGCAGCACCCCCTGGATGGGACGCGACGCGCGGTTCAGGACGTCCACCTGGTACGGCCCCGCCTGCCCCAGCACGGCCCGGCCGCCCGCGAACGCGCTGACGGCGTCGGCGGGCCGCGCCCAGTACTCCTCGACGTGCGGGCGCTGCCTGGTCAGGACGCGGCCCGCCGCGGCGAGCTGCGCGGGCGTCAGCGAGTACGGGTCGCGGATCTTGAGCTTGCGGTCGCGGGCCCTGAGGTAGAGCGCGGCCTCGGCGATGGCGAGCGGGCTGTCGCGCATGACGATCTTGCCGGAGTAGCGGCGGGCCTGGGCGGGGTCGAACAGCGCGGACCAGCCGCTCGGCGGCGGGACGGCCCGCGTGTCGTACATCAGCAGGTTGGCGCTCCACGCGTACGGGACGCCGTAGGTCTTGCCGTTCCGCCGCAGCAGGCCGCGCAGCTTCGGCTCCAGCTTCTTGTAGCCGTCGACGAGGTCGGTGTTGACGGGGGCGACCCGGTTCTCGGCGACGAGGCGCCCGGCGACCTCGGGCGGCGCGGCGACGCCGTCGTACCGGCGGTCGTCGTCGCGCATGAGGTCGGCCATATGCTCGGGTGTCTTGACGACCTTCAGCCCGACCTTGCAGCCGGTGCGCTCCTGGAACGGGGTGACCCAGTCGACGCGCGGGTCGGTGCCGCCGCTCTCGATCGAGCCGGGCAGCGCGAGGAGGTTCAGCATGCCCTCGCCGGGCCCGAGGGTGCTCGCGACCTTGGCGACGCCGACCGGCTCGTCGTCCCCGCCGCCCCCGCCGAGGCCCGCGGCGGCGAGCGCGAGGGCCACCGCGGCGGCGACCGCGACGGCCGCCCCCGCCTTGACCCGTGTCGTGGCCTTGAACCGCATCTCGCTCCCCGCTCGGCGCCAAGCGGCAGCGTAGCGTCTCCGGGACGGCGGAGCGGCGCGCACCCCGCGCGCGGGACCCGGTGTCCGGCCGGACCACCATTCGCCTCAGCCCTCGCGACTGCGGGCGCGTTTATGGCCGGTCATCGGGGATTCGGGCGCCGCCGCGCGGGAAAACGGCCATTGCCCGCCAAAGGTCACGACTTGGTCTCAGGTCGTTTAATATCGCGGAGGTAAGGTCGCCCTTTCCTTTCGGCCACCGATTATGCCCGCGATTCCGGGACGGTTTCCCGGACGGCCGTTTCGGCCGGGCGTTTCAGCAGGCCGTTTCGGCAGGCCGTTTCAGCGGGGCGTTTCGGCGGGGCGGGCGGAGAAAAGACCGCCACGGCCCCGGGGGAACGGCGGGTGCTGGCGTCCGCGCCATAACGGAGGTTGCTGGAGAGGGATATGGCGCGGGCTGCCGCCCTTCCCGGGGCCGCGGCGGCACCGGCGGACGTGGCGAGGTTGGGGAACAGCGGATCACCTTGCAGTGCTGCCTGGCCACGCGATCGCCGGCACCCGGCCGAACGGCGACGGTGTGACGCCCTCAAGACGGCGGAGGTTAGAGGGACGTCGCACGTCGGGCCGGGAGTCGCGGGGGTCGCGGGACGGCCGCGGACGGCCGTGCCGAACCGCGGGTCGTCTCGATGCCGAGTCTGTGACCACCTCGATCCGTGCGATGAGCCGCTGCGGCGTGTCGGCTTCGAGGAAGTCGCCGACGTCACGGTCCTTAGGAGGGAGCGCCCACCAGCTTCCGGTGAACGGGCCGAACCAAATGGTCCAGCCCGGAAATCGCCTTCCGAGCGCGTCCACCTCTGCCTGGTGGTCGACTCCGGTCATAGCGCGGCTCTCCTGCACGTCCCGCCCACCGGCCCCGCGGCTCCGGAGTCGGCGTTTCTGACGGCGGACCCTGACATTTAATTTGGTCCCAATTAATGGAGACAGTCAGATTGTGTCGCCCGGCACAGAGCCCGTCAATGGTTGTTGGCATTATTCGCCCGCCCGCGGCGGACGAAAATCTACGACGAAAGCCGCCGGAGGTGGGAAAGTCCCATGCGGGGCGACCTGCGCGTTCTCACCGTGCGGCGGTCGGTATTCACGCCGCGCGACCCCGTCTAGCGCACTTTGGTGTGCTTTGTCGCTTGTGGTGATGTTTAACCGTTATCTAGGCAGACGCATGTACGGCCGGTCATGCCGACCGGCCGCACATGCGCGATCACTCCGGGCGCGATCCGACTCAGCCGCTGGTCGGGAAGCCGAGGTTCACTCCCCCGTGGCTCGGGTCGAGCCAACGCGCCGTGACGGCCTTCGTCCGCGTGTAGAAGTGGACGCCCTCCATCCCGTGCGCGTGGCTGTCACCGAAGAGTGAGTCCTTCCAGCCGCCGAAGGAGTAGTAAGCCATCGGGACCGGGATCGGCACGTTGATACCCACCATCCCGACCTCCACCTCGCTCTGGAAGCGGCGCGCCGCCCCGCCGTCGTTGGTGAAGATCGCGGTGCCGTTGCCGTACGGGTTGGCCGAGATCAGCTCCATGGCCTCCGCGTACGAGCCGGACCGCACGACCGACAGCACCGGGCCGAAGATCTCGTCCTTGTAGGCGTCCATCTCCGGCGTGACGTGGTCGAGGACGCTCGGGCCGAGCCAGAAGCCGTCGCCCGCGCCGCCGAGCACGTCCGGGTCGCGCCCGTCGATCGCGAGCTCGGCGCCCTGCGCGACGCCGCTCTCCAGGTAGGACGCGACCTTGTCGCGGTGCGCCCGCGTCACGAGCGGGCCCATCTCCGCCTCGGCGTTGTCGCCGGGGCCGACCTTGAGCTTGGCGACCCGCTCGCGGATCTTGGCCGTCAGCTCGTCCCCGACCGGGTCGACGGCGACGACGACGGAGATCGCCATGCACCGCTCCCCCGCCGAGCCGAACCCGGCGGACACGGCGGCGTCCGCGGCGAGGTCGAGGTCGGCGTCCGGCAGCACGAGCATGTGGTTCTTCGCACCGCCGAGCGCCTGCACCCGCTTGCCGTTCGCCGCCGCCGTCTCGTAGATGTAGCGGGCGATCGGGGTGGAGCCGACGAAGCTGACCGCCTTGACGTCCGGGTGGCGGAGCAGGCCGTCCACCGCCGCCTTGTCGCCGTGGACGACGTTGAACACGCCGTCCGGCAGCCCCGCCTCGGCCCACAGCTCGGCGAGCCGCACCGACGCCGACGGGTCCTTCTCCGACGGCTTCAGGACGAACGTGTTCCCGCAGGCGATCGCCACCGGGAACATCCACATCGGCACCATCGCCGGGAAGTTGAACGGCGTGATCCCGGCCGCGACCCCGACCGGCTGGAGGATCGAGTAGGCGTCCACCCGGGTCGACACGTTCTCGGAGAACCCGCCCTTGAGCAGGTGCGGGATGCCGCAGGCGAACTCGACGACCTCAAGGCCGCGCGCCACCTCGCCCGCCGCGTCCGAGACGACCTTGCCGTGCTCGGACGAGATCAGCCGCGCCAGCTCGTCCCGGTGCGCCTCCACCAGCTCGCGGAACCGGAACAGGATCCGCGCGCGCTTGGACAGCGAGGTGTCCCGCCAGCCGGGGAACGCGGCCTTCGCGGCGGCGACGGCCGCGTCCACGTCCTCCCGGGCGGCGAAGTCGACCGTCCCGGCGACGCGGCCGGAGGCGGGCTCGTAGAGGTCGCCCCGCCGCGCCGCCTCCCCGTCCCACGGCTTCCCGCCGATCCAGTGGGTGACGTGCTTGCTCTCACTCATGCTTCCGCTTCCTCCTTGTGGGGGGCCGTCCCCCACACCCCCAGTCCGCTTCCTTATGAAGTGGCTTGCTCGTTGACCGCCTCAAGCGAGGCGATCAGGATGCCGAGGCCCTCGGCGGCCTCGGCGTCGGTCAAGGTCATCGGCGGCGCCATCCGTACCACGTTGCCGTACAGGCCGCCCTTGCCGACCAGCAGGCCCCGCTCGCGGGCGGCCTCCATCAGCGCGGCGGCGAGCGGCGGGCTCGGCTCGCCGGTGGCCGGGTCGGCCAGCTCGACCGCGAACATCAGGCCCTTGCCCCGGACGTCCTTGACCACCGGGAACCGCCCGGCCGCCGACGCCAGCCCGCCGATGATCGTCGCACCCTGTTTCGCGGCGTTCGCCTGGAGGTCGTGGTCGAGGACGTAGTCGAGCGTCGCGTTCGCCGCGGCCATCGAGACCGGGTTGCCGCCGAACGTGGAGAGCCCGATCGCGTGCAGGCCGTCCATCAGGTCGCCGCGGGCGACGACGCCGCCGACCGCGAAGCCGTTCCCGAGGCCCTTGGCGAAGGTCATCATGTCCGGCGTCACGCCGTGGTTGTCGATGCCCCAGAAGCCCTGGCCCGTCCGTCCCCAGCCGGTCTGGACCTCGTCCGAGATGAACAGGATCCCGAACTCGTCGAGGACGCTCTTGTACGCGGCGAACAGCCCGTCCGGGGCCATCGTGAACCCGCCGACGCCCTGGATCGGCTCGGCGATCAGCGCGGCGACGTCCCCGCCGGTCGCGGTGGCGAGCACGTGCCGCAGGTCCTGCACGCAGGCGTCGACGTACTGCTCGTCGCTCATCCCGGCGAACTGCGGGAGGTGCCGGTCGGCGCCGTGCAGGAAGTGCGCGTTCAGCGGCGAGTAGGACAGGTTCGTCCACGCCCGGTTGCCCGTGACGCCTACCGCGCCGAACGACCGGCCGTGGTAGCTCTGCCGCATCGCGAGGACCTGGTCGCTGCGCCGCGCGTACGCGGCGAGCAGCAGGGCCGTCTCGTTGGCCTCGGTCCCGGAGTTGGTGAAGAACACCTTCGCGTCCGGGATGCCCGACAGGCGGGCGATCTTCTCGGCCAGCTCGACCTGCCCGCGCAGCAGGTACGCCGTCGACGTGTGGACGACGCCGGTGGCGAGCTGCCGCTCCACCGCCTCCCGCACCTCGGGCACGTCATACCCGAGCATGTTGGTCAGGATGCCGGTGAAGAAGTCGAGGTAGCCCTTCCCCTCGGCGTCGGTCACGCGGTTGCCCTTGCCGCCGACGATCTCGATGGGGTCCTGGTAGTTGAGCGCCATCCAGGACGGCATGACCGCCCGGTGGCGCCGGAGCAGATTCGCGTGTTCCGACATGTCTCAAGTCTTGTTCTTCCCGGACTCCGCGGAAACCCGCAGAGTGTCAGGACCCCGGGCGTCCCGTTAACGCTCTGCTGGCACTCGACAGGGGGTAACCGCCCGATCAGCGTCTTTGACACCTTGTCCGGATATCATCCCAGGTGATGCTGCCCACCCTCAACGACGTCCTCCAGCTCGACGCGGTACGCCGCGGCCAGCCGCACGTCGTCGCGGGCGGCGACCGGACCGGCAACCGCGTCCGCTGGGTGCACGTCGCCGAGGTCACCGACATCGCCCACCTGCTGCACGGCGGCGAGCTGGTCCTCACGACGGGAATCGCCCTGCCGGACGAGCCCGACCGCCTGCGCGCCTACATCACCGAGCTGGCCGAGGTCGGGGTCAGCGGCCTGATGATCGAGCTGGGGCGGCGGTACGCGAGCGTCCTGCCGCCCGCGCTGATCTCCGCCGCCGAGGACCACCGGCTCCCGGTGGTCGTCCTCGCGCACGAGCCCGCGTTCGTCGACATCACCGAGTCGGTGCACGCGCGGATCGTCCAGGACCAGTTCGCCGAGCTGCGCGCGTCCGAGCGGCTGCACGAGATCTTCACCCAGCTCTCGGTGGAGGGCGCGTCCACGGACGAGGTCGTCCGGCAGGTCGCCACGCTCGGCGGGCGTCCCGTCGTGCTGGAGAACCTCGCCCACCAGGTGCTCGCCGCCGACGCCGCCGGAGCCGACCCGTCGGAGCTGCTGTCGGCGTGGGAGACGCGGTCGCGGGCCGTCCGGCCGGGCCGCCGCACCGGGTTCGACGCGACGTCCGGCTGGCTCGTGACCATGGTCGGCGCGCGCGGCGAGGACTGGGGCCGCCTGATCATCGACCTCGGCGCGCCGCCGTCCGCCCGCGAGACCGTGCTGATCGAGCGGGCCGCGACCACCCTCGCGCTCGGCCGGCTGCTCGACCGGCACGCCGAGAGCGTCGAGCGGCAGGCGCACGGCACGATCATCGCCCGCATCCTCGCGCACGCCTACTCCGACCCGCAGGAGGCCGCCGCGCGGGCCCGCGCGCTCGGCGTCCCGCTGTCCGGCCGCAGGCTGCTCGGCGTGGTGCTGCGGCACCGCGGCCCGGGGACGCCCGCGCCGCCGATCGGGGAGCTGGCCGCGCTCGCCGAGACCGCCGCCGCCGCCTGCAAGGACGCCCGGCTCGCCGCCCTCGTCGGCGTCCTGGACGAGGGCGGCCCGCACGCCCGCGTCGGGGTCCTCGCCTCGCTGCCCGCCCGCGCGGACGTGGAGACGGCCCTCGGCGCGGTCGCGACGCGGATCCGCGAGCAGTCCGGCGAGACGGTCATGGCGGCGGGCTCGGTCGTGGAGACGATCCGCGACGTGCGCCGCTCGTTCCTGGAGGCCGAGCAGGTCGCCGACGTCGCCGCCCGCGGGTCCGGCGGGCGGCTCTTCTACCGGCTGCCCGACCTGCGGCTGCGCGGCCTGCTGCACCTGCTGCGCGACGACGCCCGCGTGCAGACGTTCGTCGAGCGCGAGCTCGGCCCGCTGCTGGAGTACGACGCCCAGCGCGGCAGCGACCTGACCCGCATCCTGGAGCTCTACCTCGAATCGGGGCGCAACAAGGCGGTCGCCGCGCAACAGGCGCACCTGTCCCGCCCGGCGTTCTACGAGCGGCTGCGGCGCATCGAGCGCGTCCTCGACGCCGACCTCGACGACGTGGAGTCGTGCGTCTCGTTCCACGTCGCCCTCCTGGCGCTCAGCTCGGTGCGTTGGGAACGCTCCTGAGGCGGAGGGCAGGTCGTTACGCTTCACTCCATGACGGACGCGGCATTGTTTGTGCATCGGTATGGGGATTCGGCGGGAGCGCCGGTCGTCCTGCTGCACGGGGTCACGGGACACGGCGCGCGGTGGCGGCGGACGGCCGAGGGCCATCTCGCGGACCGCCGCGTCATCGCGCCCGACCTGCGCGGCCACGGCCGGTCCCCGTACGAGCCGCCGTGGACCGTCGACCGGCACGTCGCGGACGTCCTCGCCATGCTGGACGTGGAGGGCGTCGAGCGCGCGGACGTCGTCGGCCACTCCTTCGGCGGCATGATCGCGCTGCACCTGGCGCGGACGGCCCCTGAACGGGTGCGGCGGCTCGTCCTGCTCGACCCGGCGATCGGGCTCGATCCGGAGTTCGCGGGGCGGGAGGCGCGCGGGTACCTCGTCCCGGTGTCGTTCGCGGACGCCGCCGAGGCGCGGGCGTTCCGCGCGGCCCGCTGGCCGAAGGCGTCCCCCGCCCTCCTGGACGAGGAGGTCGAGGCCCACCTCGAACCCCTCCCGGACGGGAGGCTGCGCTGGCGCTTCGAGCCCGCCGCGATCGTGGGCGCGTACTCGGAGATGGCCCGGCCGCACGTGCCGCCGCCGGTGGACGTCCCCACCCACCTGGTGATCGCGACGCAGGCCGACCTGGTGCGCCCGGAGTTCGTCGTGGACTGCCGCGCCACGCTCGGTCCCGGCCTCACGATCAGCGAGATCGAGTCGGGGCACATGCTGTACGTCGACCGCCTCGCCCAGACCGGGGCGCTGCTCAGGTCCTGGCTGGACGGACCAGTCGACGCCCGGTGACCGCGGGCAGGGTCAGCGGCGTGTGCAGGCCCGGCGCCGCGTCCGCGACCGCCGGGACGGCGTTGACCAGGCGCGACGCGGTGACGAGCGGGTCCGGGACGGCTGGGCCTGCGAGGTCCAGCCGCCAGGGCGGCTCGCCCGCGATCTCGACCCGATGGCCGCCGGGCTCGCCGAACGGCGGCGCGGGCCAGTGCGGGGCGATGTCCTCGCGCAGCCGGGCGACGTGCTCGACGGTGATCACGGGACGTCCGCGGCACAGCCCCGCCACCCGGAACCGGACGCCCGCGACCGTGCCCTTCTCGATCCGCCCGGCGGCGCCGTCGAACGCCTCCGGGGCCGGGCAGAGCTCGTGGTCCTCGGCGAGACCGTCCAGCGGGACGGCGAGCTGATCGGCGATCAGCCGGACGACCGGCCCCCACGTCAGCCCCGGGAGGCCCGGCCGCAGTGCGGGCGGCCGATGCCCGATCGGCCCGCCGAAGCCGAGTTCGCGCAGGGCCGGGTCTTCCCCTCGGCCATGGCAGGCGATCTCTGTGATCGTGACGGCCTCGACCCGCCGGGAGGCCCCGCTGAGCAGCAGCGGAAGCATGTCGACCACCGGACCGGGCACAGTCGTGAGGAAGGCCGACCCACCCGTCGCGCACGCCGCCCGTAGCCGCCGGACGAGCGCCCGGTCGGCGGACGGCGGATGCGCCAGCGGGGGCAGCGCCGCCGACACCACGCTCGCGCCCGACTCCAGGAGGCGGCAGAGGTCGTCGGCCACCCGTCCGGGACGCCGCGCGTCGGCGGCCGCCGTGTGGCAGACCGCGTGCGGGCGGCGGGCGAGCAGGGTGGCCGGGTCCTCGGTGGCGAGCACGCCCGTGGGACGGCCGGTCCCGGCCAGGACGGCGGCGTCCAGCCCGGCCTCGCGCGGGCCGTCGACGACGACGCCCGCGAGTTCGAGGTCCGGGTGCTCGATGATGGCGCGCAGCGCCCGCCTGCCGAGACGTCCGGCGGCCCAGTGGCCCACGAGGTACGACATATCACCAAATTTCAACCAAGCGTTAGTTCGGGCGCGCGCATTGTAAGCAGGGCGTTCGCCACATGAGGACCCTCTTCGGGGACGTAGACCCGTGCACCGCAGGGCACAACCATCTGGTGGCACATCACACGCATTGCCGGACAATCGGGGTGGAGGAGGAGCTCCTCCTCGTCGATCCTGATACCGGCGTCCCGCAGTCGGTGTCCGGGTCCGTGATCCGGTACGCCCGGCGGCACGACGAGCTCTTCCTCACCGGGGGACGGCGGTCGAAGGCGCTGGAGACGGAGCTGCAGCGCGAGCAGTTGGAGACGGCCACCCCCGTCTGCTCGTCGCTGGCCGAGCTGTCGGAGCACGTCCGGTCGGCGCGGATGGCCGCGGCGCAGTCGGCGGCGGGCGTCGGGGTCGCGGTCGCGGCGCTCGCGACGTCCCCGGTCGCCGTCCGGCCGTCGCTCACCCCGTCGCAGCGCTACGCGCGGATGGCGGACGCCTACGGCCCCGCGATGGACGAGAAGCTCACCTGCGGCTGCCACGTCCACGTGGGCGTCGAGTCGCCGGAGGAGGGCGTCGCCGTCCTGGACCGGATCCGCCCGTGGCTGCCGCCGCTGCTCGCGCTCAGCGCCAACTCGCCGTTCTGGCAGGGCGCGGACACCGGCTACGACAGCTGGCGGCACCAGGTCTGGGGGCGCTGGCCGTCCAGCGGCCCGACCGAGCTGTTCGGCTCCGCCCGCGCGTACCGGGCGACGGTCGAGGGCCTGCTCGCCACCGGCGCGATCCTCGACGAGGGCATGATCTACTTCGACGCGCGGCTGTCCCGGCGCTACCCGACGGTGGAGATCCGCGTCCCGGACGTGTGCCTGGACGCCGACGACGCCGTGCTGATGGCGGCGCTCGTCCGCGCCCTGGTCGACACGGCGGCGACGGCCTGGCGGAACGGCGAGCCGCCGGACCCGGTCCGCGCCGACCTGATGCGCCTCGCGATGTGGCGCGCCGGACGCTCCGGCCTGCGCGACGACCTCGTCCATCCGACGACCCGCCGCGCCGCGCCCGCCCGCGAGGTCGTGGCCGCCCTCCTGGACCACACGGCCCCCGCCCTGGACCGCGCAGGCGACCTCGAACCCGTGAGCGCCCTCCTCCAGGACGTCCTGGACCGCGGCAACGGCGCCCGCATCCAACGAGCCGCCTACGCCCGCACCGGCGACATCACCGCCGTAGTGGCCACCGCCGCCGACCACACAGTGACCGCCTGACCCTCCTGGCAGAATCCCAACGTGCCCCTGGACGACCCCACTCTGGAACGCTCGCCGGTGGTGGCCAACTGCGAGATGAACCGCGAGCGAACCCTTTCCGCCTACTCACGCGAACTGGGCATCGCGCCCCTCGCGGAGACCGGCTCCGGCCGCTGGCTGGACCTCTGCTGCGGCTCCGCCCGCGCCCTGACCGAAGCGGCCCTCGCCCTACCCGTCGGCGCTGAGATCGTGGGCGTAGACCTGGTGGACCACTTCGTCCCCGCCCCACGCCCGTCCGCCCTACGCCTGATCACCGCCTCGGTGACCGCCTGGACCCCGGACACCGCCTTCGACCTGATCACCTGCGTACACGGCCTGCACTACGTGGGCGACAAGCTGGCCGTCCTGACCAACGCGGCAAGTTGGCTGACCGAGAACGGCCTCCTGATAGCGAACTTCGACCCGCAGAGCATCCGCCACCCCGACGGCACCCCGGCCGGACGCCGCCTGACGACCGCCCTACGCCAGGCGGGCTTCACCTACGACCCAAGACGCCGCCTGATCTCCCGCCGAGGCCAAAAGAGGATCACCCTCCCCTACACGTACCTGGGCGCCGACGACCAAGCAGGCCCCAACTACACAGGCCAACCAGCCGTAAACAGCCTCTACAACCCCCACCCGAACGGGACCTGAGCCGGAGTCACGGGTCGTGCGGCCGGAGGCGCCCCAGCGCCTCCGGCCGCACGACCCGCCCGCACGGCGGGCCGTTTCCCGAGGAGCGAACGCGATCTCGGGAAACGGCCCGCCGTGCGCAACGGGGGTTCCAGGGGGTCGCCCCCCTGGGTGAATTCAGCCCCTTCTCTGGAACGGCAGATACCGCTCCGCCCTGCGGGGCCGGGCCAGGAGGCCGGTGGATTCGACGGCGAGGATCCGGTCGAAGCGGAAGGCGCGGATGCCGCGGCGCATGCGGCACCAGCCGACGAGGTACCAGTGGTCGCGGTGGACGAGGCAGGTGACCGGTTCGACCTCGCGGATCGTGACGTTGGCGCCGGCGTCGCCGTAGCAGAGCCGGACGACGCGGTGCTCGGTGATCGCGGCGGCGATCACCCGGGCGCGGTCGGAGGTGGCGGTGTCGAGGGGCGTGGTGAGGGTGGCGAGCGTGGTGGTGACCACGTCGTCGTGCGGGGCGGCGTCGAGGAGGGTGTGCAGGGCCCGGCGCGCGGTGACGGCCTGCGGGCCGGCGCCGAGGTGCGCGAGCGACAGCGCGAGGGCGGCGATCTCCGCCGCGGTGAGCGGGGCCGACGCGGTCGGCGCGGTGGTCGCGGTCTGGGGGTGCGTCGCAACGTTCGCCATGGTTCGATCATACGTTCGAGCACTGACATTCCGAAGCCCCCGGACGCCCCGGAATCGAGCCGTTCGGCGCCGCCGCGACGATGATCGGCCCTCGGCTTGAGAAGCCGACCGCGCATGGTGAAAACTTGGGCACCGAAACGTGCTCTATTTGGGGGAATCGGGGGCGCACATGGGCCGACCGTGGACCGGCGTTGAGTGACGCGCGGCTGGGTCGGCCCCCGATGAGCCGAGACGAGGCGGACCGGACGCTGGCGCGCCTCCGCGACGAGCGGGAGCGCATCAGCGGCGCGCTGCTCGAACTGGAGGCCCACCACGGGTACCAGCTGCTGGAGGGCGCGGTGCTGGAGGGCGCGACGCGGCGCGTGCAGTCGGAGGTGCGCGCCGGGATGACGTCCCTGTGGAGCCTGTTCGACGTGTACGGCCAGGTGCTCCGCGACGCCGAGGACCTGCGCGCCCGCCATGCCAAGCCGAGCCAGGCGCAGCTCGCCGAGCTCACCTGGATGCTGGCGGGCCCCTCGGTCGAGCTGCCCGCCGAGGAGGTGCCGCTGGAGCGGCGGACGCTGCTGTCCGTCCCGTCCGGGGAGAGGTTGACGCTGCGGTCGGCGGTCGAGCGGATGACGCCGATGTACGAGGAGGTCGCGCGGTCGGTCGCGGCGCTCGACGCGGTCTGGTCGGCGCTGCTGTCGCAGCTCGCCGAGGTGGAGGCCGAGCGGCGGGCGGCGGACGAGCTGCTGGAGTCCCTCGGCGGCGCCGAGCCCGAGCTCGACCGGCTGCGCGCCGACCTCGACTCGGTCGCCGCGGTCGTCCGGCACGACCCGATGGCGCTGGCCCGCGACGGCCGCGCCGACACCGCCCGGCTGGACGCGGTCCGCGCCGGGCTCGCCGAGGTGCGCCGCGGCCTCGCCGAGGCGGAGCGGCTGCGCGACGGGTTCGCCGGCCGGCTCCGCGGAATCGCCGCCGTCCTCGCTGAACTGCGCGGGACGGAGGCCGACGCCCGCCGCGCCCGCGACGAGGTGCTCGCCAAGATCGCGTCCCCGGTGCTGCCCGACCCGCCCGAGCTGTCCGCCGCGCTGGCGGACCGGCTCGCCGCGGTGAGCCGTCCCGCCCGGGGCGGCGGCTGGAACGACCTCGCCGTCCGGGTCGCCGACCTGGAGCGCGCCGCGCGGGACGCGTTGGAGCGCGCCCGCGAGACGACCGGCGTGATCCGCGGACTGCTGGACCGGCGCGAGGAGCTGCGCGGCCGGCTGGAGTCCTACCGGGTGAAGGCGGCGCGCCTCGGCCACGCCGAGGACGCCGAACTCGCCCGGATATACGAGCAGGCCCGCGAGCTGTTGTGGACCTCCCCCTGCGATCTCCGCAAGGCGACCGTGACGCTGTCGGGGTACCAGCAGGCCATCAACGCGCGGGCGAAGGGAGCGGAACGATGAGCCAGTGCGCCGAGCCGGGCTGCGGCGGAACCGTCGAAGGCGGATATTGCGTCCTATGCGGCGTGGCAGCCGCACCCAGCCCGCCGCCCCGACCGGCGTCGCCGCCGCCGGGGGCGTGCGCGCAGCCCGGCTGCACCGGCACGATCGTGGACGGCTACTGCGACGTCTGCGGCAATCCCCCGGCCGCCCCTCCCGCCGCCGCTCCCGCCGCCGCCCCGGCGGCCGCCGCGCCCCCGCAGGCGACTCCGCCGGTGCCGAGCGTCCCCGCGCCGCGTCCGCCGGTGACCGTCCCGGACGACGCGTGCCGCATGGCGGGCTGCACGGGCACGATCATGGACGGCTACTGCGACGTCTGCGGCTCGCCGCCCGCGCACACGGCCCTCACGTCCCGGGCGGGCGCGTCCGGCCGCCGCGGCTCGTCCGGCAGCGGCGGGACGTCCGGCAGCACGCGGACGGGCAGCACCCGCACCGGCAGCACCCGCACGGGGTCGTCGCGCTCGTCCGGCAGCCGCGGGCTGCTCGGCGCGGGCCTGGTCGAGGTGCCGCGCGTGCCGTACCGCGACCCGTCCACCGCCGTGATGAGCGACCCGCAGGTCGCGGAGGGCAAGCGGTTCTGCAGCAACTGCGACGAGCCGGTCGGCCGGGGACGCGCCGGACGCCCCGGCCGCACCGACGGCTTCTGCCCGAAGTGCGGCACCAAGTTCTCGTTCACCCCGAAGCTCCGCCCGGGCGACATGGTCGGCGGGCAGTACGGCGTGCTCGGCTGCCTCGCCCACGGCGGCCTCGGGTGGATCTACCTCGCCAAGGACCACAACGTCAGCGACCGGTGGGTGGTGCTCAAGGGCCTGCTGGACAGCGGCGACGCCGACGCGATGGCGGCCGCGGCGGCGGAGCGGGCGTTCCTCGCCGAGGTCGAGCACCCGAACATCGTCAAGATCTACAACTTCGTCCAGCATGACGGCGACGGCTACATCGTCATGGAGTACGTGGGCGGCCAGTCGCTCAAGGACATCCTGCTCCGGCAGCCGCAGCCGCAGGGGGAGAAGCACCTGCCGCTCGCGCAGGCCATCGCGTACGGGCTGGAGGTGCTCCGCGCGTTCGAGTACCTGCACGCGCAGGGCCTCGTCTACTGCGACTTCAAGCCGGACAACGTGATCCAGTCCGAGGAGCAGCTCCGGCTGATCGACCTCGGCGGCGTCCGGCGGCTGGACGACCCGGACGGCGCCATCTACGGCACGGTCGGCTACCAGGCGCCGGAGATCGCCGACGACGGCCCCTCGGTGTCGTCCGACCTCTACACGGTCGGGCGGGCGCTGGCCGTGCTGAGCTTCCCGTTCCGCGGCTTCACCCGGACGTACACGCACTCGCTGCCGCCCCGCTCGGAGATCCCCGTCCTGCGGCGGTTCGAGTCGTTCGACCGGTTCCTGCGCCGCGCGACGCACGACGACCCGGCGGCCCGGTTCCAGGACGCCGCCGAGATGTCCGAGCAGCTCACCGGCGTGCTGCGCGAGGTGCTCGCCGCCGAGGACGGCACGCCGCGCCCGGCCCCGTCCGCGCTGTTCGGCCCGGAGCGGTTCGCGACCCGGACGGCGGGCGGCGAGACCGACGGGGCGGCGCTGCCGCCCGTCCCGCCGCCGGTCGCCGCGGCGGCGCTGCCCGTCCCGCTGGTGGACGGCGCCGACCCCGCCGCCGCGTTCGTCTCCGGGCTCGGCGCGCTGGAGCCCGCGCAGGCCGCCGAGGCGGCGCAGCGCGCCCCGGACCGCACCGCCGAGGTCAGGTTCGCGCTCGCCCGCGCCAAGATCGAGCTGGGCGCCGCCGCGGAGGCGGACGCGCTGCTCGACGAGCTGGCGATCGAGCGTCCGGGCGACTGGCGGATCGACTGGTACCGCGCGGTCGGGCTCCTCGCCCAGGGCCGGACGGCCGAGGCCGAGCCGCGCTTCGACCGGCTGTACGGGCTGCTGCCGGGCGAGGCCGCGCCGAAGCTCGCCCTCGCCTACTGCCGCGAGCGGACGTCGCCGCAGGACGCCGTCCGGCTGTACGAGACGGTGTGGCGCACCGACCAGAGCTACATCAACGCCGCGTTCGGGCTCGCCCGGGTGCACCTCGCGGCGGGCGACCAGGGCGCGGCCGTCGCCGCGCTCGACTCGGTGCCGAAGATCTCGATCCGGTACGTGCCCGCGCAGGTGGCGGCCGTCGCGACGGCGGTCAGGGGCCGCGACCCCGGCACGCTCACGGCGGCGGAGCTGGTCACCGCGGGCGCCCGGCTCGGCGCGCTCGACCTGGACGCCGACCGCCGCGACCGGCTGGCCGCCGAGGTGCTGGAGGCCGCGCTCGACTGGCTCGTGCACGCCGGGGACGGGCCGTCACGCGCGGCCGCGGCGGACGGGGCGCGCGGCGGCGCCCTGCTCGGCGCGCCGCTCGCCGAGACCCCGCTGCGCCGCCGGTTGGAGACGACGTACCGCGAGCTGGCCCGCCGCACCCGCGACCGGGACGAGGCCCGCCGCCTCGTCGACTCCGCGAACGCCGTCCGCCCGAGGACGCTGCTGTGACCGGCGACCCGGGCGGCGCGAAGGCCGCGGAGCTGACCTGCCCGTCCTGCGGCGAGATCGTGTTCGCCGACGAGATCTTCTGCGAGGAGTGCGGGCACCGGCTCGCCGAGTCCCCGCCCGCCGCACCGGCCGAGCCCACACCGGCCGAGCCCGCCCCGGCGGCCGAGCCCGAGCGCGTCGACGCGACGGTGGTGCAGAGCACGCCGTCCGCGCGCCGGCGGGCGTCCGCGCGGCCCTGCGCGGGCTGCGGCGCGGCGACGATCGACGCGGACGGCTACTGCGAGGCGTGCGGCCTGCGCCAGCCCGCCGAACGCGACCACGTCGAGATCGAGCTTCCGGCGCCGGGCGGGAACGGGACGAGCCCGGTGGTCGCGGCGGGCGCGAGCGACCGGGGCCGCCGCTACAGCCGCAACGAGGACGCGATCGCCATCGCCGCGCATTCGGCCGGGATCGCGGCCGTGGTGTCCGACGGGGTCGGGTCGTCGCAGCGTCCCGACGACGCGTCCCGCGCCGCCGCCGACACCGGCGCGGCGGAGCTCGTCGCGCGCCTCGACGCCGGGGACGACCCGGAGGACGCCACCCGCGCCGCCGCGCTCGCCGCCGCCGCGGCCGTCGCGGCGCTGTCCACGTCCCCGGCGGAGGCGCCGTCGTGCACATACGTGTCCGCGGTGACGCGCGGCCCGTCCGTCACGGTCGGGTGGGTGGGCGACAGCCGCGCCTACTGGCTCGCCGCCGACGGCAGCGTGGAAGACCCGGCCGCCGAGGGGACGTCGCTGGACGCGGCGGAGGTGAGCACCGGCGACATGGCCGAGCTCGGCCCGTCCCGCCGCCTCACCGACGACGACTCCTGGGCCGCCTTCATGGTCGCGCAGGGCTCGCTGACCGAGGCGGAGGCGGAGGCCCATCCGAACGCGCACGTCATCACCGCCTGGATGGGCGCCGACGCCGGGCAGGTCAACCCGCACGTGGCGACGTTCCGGCCGTCCCGTCCGGGGACCCTGCTGGTGTGCAGCGACGGCCTGTGGAACTACTTCCCGGCGGCGGGCGACATCGCCGCGCTGCTGGCCGCCGGTCCCGACGGGGCGGAGGCCGCCGCGGGCGCGCCCGACCCGGGGCACGATCCGGCGGCCGACCCCCTCGCCGTCGCGCGGACGCTGGTCCGCCACGCCCTGGACGCGGGCGGCCGGGACAACATCACGGTCGCCGTGATCCCGCTGCCGCCGCCCGCCGTCCCGCAGAGCCGCGTCCACCCGAGCATCCCGCAGAGCACGGAGCAGCCCCGATGAGCGAGCAGCCGCAGTTCACCGTCACGATCGACCAGAACAAGTTCCTGCCCGAGGGCGGCCGCGAGGTGCACGCCATCGTGTCCGTCGAGGCGTCCGGCGGGGCGGTCGCGCCCGCGTCCACCCGGGCGTCCGAGGTCATCATCATCGACACCTCGGGCTCGATGTCCTATCCGAACACGAAGCTGACCGCCGCGATCTCGGCGGCGAAGGTCGCGATCGACACGCTGCGCGACGGCGTCGAGTTCGCGGTGATCTCCGGGTCCAACACCGCGTCGATGGTGTTCCCCGCGCAGCCGGGGCTGGTCGCGGCGAACCCGCAGACCAGGGAGCAGGCCAAGGCCGCGCTGAGCAGGCTGAAGGCGTCCGGCGGCACGGCGATCGGGTCGTGGCTGCGGCTCGCCGACCAGATCTTCGGCGACGTCCAGGGCGGGATCCGGCACGCGATCCTGCTGACCGACGGCAAGAACCAGCACGAGACGGCCGAGGAGCTCGACGCCGTCCTGTTCCGCTGCAACGGCCGGTTCGTGTGCGACTGCCGCGGCGTCGGCACCGACTGGGAGGTCGCGGAGCTGCGCAAGGTCGCGTCCGCGCTGCTCGGCAGCGTGGACATCGTCGCCGACCCGGCCGGGCTCGTCGCCGACTTCCAGGCGATGACGGAGGCGGCGATGGGCAAGTCCGTCGCCGACGTCGCCCTCCGGGTGTGGACGCCGCAGACGGCGCGGCTGAGGTTCGTCAAGCAGGTCATGCCGACCGTGGAGGACCTGACCGCGCGGCGCGTCGAGTCGGCGCCGCAGGCCGGTGACTACCCGCTCGGCGCGTGGGGTGCCGAGTCCCGCGACTACCACATCAGCGTGGAGGTGCCGCCGGGCGAGGTGGGCAAGGAGCTGCGCGCGGCATGGGTGAAGCTCATCGTGCCGGGCGCGCCCGGTGAGGAGGCGCAGGTCCTCGCCACCGGGAACGTCCTGGCCCAGTGGACGGACGACGAGGCCGCGTCCACCCGGATCAACGCGCGGGTCGCGCACTACACCGGGCAGGCCGAACTCGCCGCCGCCATCCAGGAGGGCCTCCAGGCGCGCAAGGACGGCGACGTCGACACCGCGACCGCGCGGCTCGGCCGGGCCGTCGTCCTGGCCGACGAGGCGGGCAACGAGGAGATCACCTCGATGCTGCGCCGGGTGGTGGACGTGGTCGACACCGCGACCGGCACCGTCCGGTTGAAGCGCAACGTCGACAAGGCTCACGAGATGGAGCTCGACACCCGCTCCAGCAAGACCGTCCGCACCCGGCGGGACGAGACCGTCCCGCCCCGCAAGGACGAGACGGTGACCACCCGACGAGGAACCGACTCCCTAGGGACGCGCAGAGGCGACCCCTCGGGCGGACGTCCGGACGAGGGCTGAGCATGCCGCACTGCCCCAGCGGACACGCCTCGCAGGCGACCGACTTCTGCGACGTCTGCGGCGAGCGCATCGCCTCGTCCGCCCCCTCCACCCCGTCCGGAGGGGGCGCGACCGGCGCCCAGCCCGTGCCCGGAGCCCCGGCGGCCGGGACGCCCTGCCCCGACTGCGGGACGCCCGGCTCCGACCGGTTCTGCGAGGCGTGCGGCTACGACTTCGCGACCGGCGGCGGCGTGCCCACCCCGCGCACCGCCCCGGCGGGCTCGACCGCCCAGACCGTCCTGCCCACTCCCCCGGCGCCCCCGGCCCGTCCGGGCGGGCCGCCGGACCGGGGGCCGTCCGACCCGCGGCCGCCGACGCCGGAGCCGCCGCCCGTCCCGTCCCCGCCGCCGCCCGCCCCGGCGTCCGCGTCCGGGACGGCGACCGCGTGGACGGCGGTCGTGCGAGCCGACCGCGACTACTTCGACGCGGTCATGGCGGAGGAGGGCCCCGACTCGGCGACCCTCGCGTTCCCGCCGTACGCGCCGGAGCGGCGGATCCCGCTCGCCGGGCCGCAGGTCCGGATCGGGCGGCGCGGCTCCGCCCAGCCCACCCCGCCCGAGATCGACCTGCGCGATCCCCCCGAGGACCCCGGCATCTCGCACGTCCACGCCGTCCTGCTGGCGCGGCCGGACGGCACGTGGTCGCTGGTCGACCCCGGCTCCACGAACGGGACCTGCGTGAACGGGTCCACCGAGCCCATCCCCACCAACGTGGAGGTCCCGGTCTCCGACGGCGACCGCATCCACGTCGGCGCCTGGACCACCATCACGCTCATCCGAGAGGCACCATGATCCGCGCTTCGCGCCGGTCCTGGCGCCTCGTCCCCCAGATAGGCGTCCCCCAGATAGGCAGGGCGACATGACGGCTGTGCAGCACGCTCCCCCGGCGGGACAGCCCGCTCCCGCCCCCGGGCGGCCGCCCGCGCGGCGGCGCGGCGCCGCGCGGCCCTGGCGGACGCCGCAGCCGCCGCCGACCGGCGTCGCGCGGCTGCTGCCGCACACCGTCGCGGGCCGCGTCCGGGCGCTGACCGCGCTCGCGGCCGTGCTGCTCGTCGCGATGCTGGCGGTGTCGTGGTGGGCGATCGCGAACGCGCGCGAGGGCGTCCGGGTGATCGGCCAGGACGCGGGCCCGCAGGTCGTCGCGACCGGCGACCTGTACTTCCAGCTCACCGACATGGACGCGCAGCTCGCCAACGCCCTGCTGATCGGCGGCGCGGCGGGCGGCGGGCGCGCCCAGGCCCTCGCCCGCTACGACGAGAACCGGCAGAAGGCGGGCACCGCGCTCCTCAAGGCGGCCAAGCTCGCCGACGAGACGACCGAGGACAACACCGCCCGCGACGTCCTGGACGCCCTCGGCCGCTACGAGTACCTCGCCGGGCGGGCGCTGCTGCTCGACGAGCAGTCCCAGCACGCCTCCGGGCCGCCGTCCGACAAGGTCATCGACCTGTACCGCCAGGCGACCGACCTGATGAAGCTGGACGTGCTGCCCAAGGCGTACAACCTGACGCTCGACAACGGGACGCTCGTCCGGCACACCTACGAGGACAAGCGGTCCGCCGTCCTCGCGGGCCGCACCTGGATCACGGTCACCGGGGTGGCGCTGCTCGCCGTCCTGCTCGGCTTCCAGCTCTACCTGGCCCGGCGCTTCCGCAGGCTCCTGAACGTGCCGCTGGCGCTCGCAACGCTTGGCACGCTCGCCCTGCTCGTGGCGGGCGCCACGATGCTCTCCGGGCAGGCGGGCCACCTCCGCAAGGCCAAGGAGGAGGGTTTCGACTCGATCCTGGCGCTGTCCCGGACGCGCGCCATCAGCAACAGCGCCGCCGCAGACGAGACCCGCTTCCTCCTCGACCCGGGACGCGCGGACGCCTACGAGCAGGTCTATCTGAGCAAGTCGCAGACCGTCCTGTACCTCAAGGCGGGGAACTTGACCGAGTACAACCAGGCCGTGCAGAGCAACCTGGCGTTCGAGCCCGGACGCGCGAAGTTCCTGGGCTTCCTCGGCACCGAGGCCAACCGTCCCACCGAGTCCGACAGGCGGCGGGCGCAGCTGGCCGACGCGCTGGGCAAGGCGTTGAAGGACTACCAGAAGGTGCAGGCGAACGACAGCCGGATGAGGGCGCTCGTGCACGGCGGGCAGCGCGAGCAGGCCGTCGCCGGGCGGGCCGCGTCCGCCGCCGACTTCACCGAGTACGACCGGTCGCTGCAGGCGCTGGCGCGCGTCCACCAGACGGCGTTCGACGAGGCCGTGAAGGACGGCGACGACGGGACGAGCGGCTGGTACGCCGTCCTGCCCATCGCGGGCGTCGCCATCGCCGCGCTGGTGTTCGCCGGTGTGCGTCCCCGGCTCGCCGAGTACCGGTGGTCGAAGTGAGGCGGCGGCTGACGGCGAGCGTCCTCGCGGCGGCGCTGCTCGCCGCGGCGGCGGCGTGCGGGATCGCCGACGCCGACGAGAACTCCGTCCGGGGCCGCGACCGGCTCGTCATCGGCGTCAACGCCGACCAGCCGGGCCTCGGCGAGCGCGCCGCAGACGGCTCCTACCGGGGCTTCGACGTCGACGTCGGGAAGGACATCGCGCGGCGGCTCGGCGTGCCCGGCGGGAACGTGGCATTCAAGCGGGTCACGTCCGCGACCCGCGAGACGATGATCCAGAACGGGGACGTCGACCTCGTCGTCGCCAGCTACTCCGTGACGCCCGAGCGCAAGGTGAAGGTCGCGTTCGCGGGGCCGTACTACGTCGCGCACCAGGACGTGCTCGTCCGCGACTCCGACGCCCGGACGATCCGCGACGTCCACGACCTGCGGGGGCGGCGGCTCTGCCGGGTGCCGGGGTCGGTGTCGTTCCCGCGCGTCCACGACGAGCTGGGCGTCGCCGCGCTGCCCGTCGAGGCGGACGGCTACAGCGGCTGCCTCGACGCCCTGACCTCCGGACGGCTGGACGCGGTGTCGACCGACGACCTGATCCTCGCCGGGCTCGCCGCGAAGGCCTCCGGCAGCGGACCGAAACCCAGGATCGTCAACGCGCCGTTCACCGACGAGCCGTACGGCGTCGGCATCCGGCACGGCGACGTGGACGGCTGCGAGGCGGTCAACAAGGCCATCACGGAGATGTACCAGGACGGTACGGCGCAGCGGCTGCTCCGCAAATGGTTCGCGCCCGTCGGGTTGGCGTTCACAACCACCGTCCCGCAATTCGAGGGATGCGTGTGAACGGCGATCACCCGCTGCACGACGACGGTCACGGAATGGCGCGGGAAGGGCCGGTGCCACCGGTCGGTCACTGAGATCAGTCGGTTACGTAAGTGTCGGTCGGCGCGCGTGATCGTAAGTTATGGTCGCGTTCAAAACCCGTTCCGGTAACCACCGTCACGTCCGAGGAGTGCCATGACGACGGTCATCCTGGTGGTGATGTGCGTCGTCGTTGGGGCGCTCGAACTCTACGCGGGAAAGCAGAGCCGGGACCAGGCGAACGCTTTCACGCGGCGAATCGACGCGCTGAACGAGCAGGTCACCAAGCAGAACAACGTCCTCGTCACGGTCGGGGAACAGCTCACCGCCGAACTCGGAAGGGTGAAGCAGGACGTCCTCCCAGCGCTCGACACCCGGCTCCGGCAGAACACCGGTCAGGTGGAGGAGCTGGCGGGGCTCGTCCACCAGGCGGACGACTTCCTGCGCACGCAGGCCGGGCGGCTCCGCGACCTGGAGCAGCAGCGGATCACGCTCGCCGCGCTGCGCCGCAAGCTCACCGAGGTGGAGACGTCGGTGCGGGCCGTCACCCGCGCGGGCTCGGACGAGGTCGAGGGCAAGGTCGACACCGCGCTCGACCGGCTCGCCGAACTGGAGCGCGGCGGCGCCGAGATCCTCGAACTGCAACGCACCCTGACCCGCACCCTGGAGGACGTCGAGGACGTCGTCGCCGAACTCCTCCAGTACACCGAAGGCGAGCTGGACGACACCGTCACCGCCGCGCTGACCGGCCGCCCCCACTCGGACGGCGAGTCGGTGACCGCGACCGGGCGGCTGTGGACGCGCGACGAGCAGCTCGACGACATCCTCGGCGAGATGTACGAGCGGTGCGTGCGGGCGAGCAGGCTGAACGTCCGGTTCCGCACGGTCGAGGGCCCGAACGGGTCCGCGCCGGGCGCGCCGGAGCGCCGCCGCTACTTCCTCGGCGGGCAGGCCGCCGACGACCTCGCGGGCGCGTTCAGCGCGCTCCTCATCTCGACCGGCGCGGACCTGCCGCACAACGGGAGCGCGAGCGGCGGGAGCGCGCGGCGCGGGCTGGCGCGGGTGGAGCCGGGCGTCCCGGCGGGCGTGGAGCCGACCCGGCCGCCGGAGGACGAGGCGGCCTTGAAGGCCCTGCTGCGGACGCTGTCCGAGTGTTCGGGCGCGGTGGCGCAGATCGGGCCGCTGATGGCCGTCCGGACGCGGGACGAGCTGCTGTGCGCCGTGCTGACCGCCGCGCAGTCGCTGGAGCTGGAGAGCGACGAGGTGTTCTGGGACCCGGCCGCCGCGACCGTCCGGCTGCGGCGGCTGCCGTCGCATCAGCTGTGGGACCTCACCGGCTGGGCCGCCGCCCCGTAGGCGCGCACCGTCCGCTGGGACGGGCTCCCGATCCGCACGTACAACGGGCACGTCAGCGCGCGGGTGGCCGGGTCGACCTCGGCGCACAGCCCGATCCCGGCGGCGCGGTCGAGGAACACGGCGTTCTCCACCGCCCGCGCCCCGCGGACCGCGTACGGGACCGAGTCGGGGTCGCCGGGGTCGAACAGCTCCTCGAACGTGAGCCGCCGCGCGAACCGCATCAGCGTGCCGGCGTCGACGACGCGGCTCCCGATCGCCGCGGCCGGGCCCGCGACGACGATGCCGAAGCTCGGGTTCTCCCGGCCCCGGACGTAGATCTCCCGGTCGGGCTCCAGGCCCTTGCGGCGGCCGGGGATCTGAACGCCGAACCCCGCGTCGCCGTTCAGGTAGGCGGGCGGGCCGAAGCCGGGGGACGGCGTCCCGTCCCGGACGCGGAGCGCGCCCGCGGGCATCTCCCAGCCCGGCAGGTACACGCCGAGACCCCGCAGCAGGAGCCGCCAGACGGGGCGTCCCGTCACGTCGTGCGCGAACTCGCCCTCCGGCCCGCGCGCCCCGCCCTGCCCGGCGGGGCGGCCGCCGTTGCCGTCCGCGTCCATCTAGTCGGGGGACTCGTCGATGGTGCCGAAGATGACCGATGAGACCTCGAGGTAGAGCTGCTCCGGGTACGGCATGAAGCCGACGTTGCGGAGCGCCTGCTTCTGCCCGGCGGATTCCATCACGAATTCCCCGTACCCCATAATCCGGCCGCCGACGGAGCGGTTCAGCGCGATATCCGTCACTTTCGCGACGGGCATCATCGCGACAGTCCGGTTGAGCACGCCCATGACCACCATGACGCGGTGCTCGGTGACCAGGAAGAACTCGATCGACCAGGCGATGACCTTCCAGACCAGGTAGGCGATGGCGACCAGCCACACCCACCAGATCCAGATGATGCCGCTGATGGCGCTGACCGCGGCGCAGGCGACGAGCCCGGCGACGACGATCCCGACCGGCAGCAGCAGGACGGCGGGGTGGCGGCGGACGGCGATGACACGTCCCTCGTGGGACATCAGGTACTTGTCGACGGTGCGCGACGAGCTGTCGTGCTGCACCATCATGTCCTGCAGGTTCACGGCGTCGTCCTCGTCATGATCCGGGTGGTTCAACGGTAGCCGACCCGGCCCTGCCGATGCAGTGATCAACCGGTTGCCTCCCCATAACATCCGCCCCCGGACGCGCCTGTGTTCGCACCCGAGGACGACGAAACGGCGCACGCCGCTCGGCAACGGCGAAACCGCCCCGCCGCAACACTCGGGCACGCCCAGAAGGACCGCCCCCCACCGGATCCACCGGCCCGCCCACCCGGACAAGACCGAACGCCCCGGCGACCGCGCGGCACCCGACCGCTGGATGCCCCGGCGACCGGGTGGCCGGGTGGCTGGGTGACCGAACGCCCCGGCGACCACGTGCCCGGACCCCCCGGCGACCACGTGGCCGCGGGGCCGGACGGCCCGGCGACCGAGTGGCCCGACCGCTGGACGGCCGGTGGCCGGGTGGCTGTGCGACCGACCACTGGCGGCAGCGTGGCTGGGCGCCGCGCCGCCGCCCGTGTGGCCGGATGGCCGGGCATCGGGACGTGGGTCAGCCGCCGATGTAGTGCATGACGTGCTTGACGCGGGTGTAGTCCTCGATTCCGTACATCGACATGTCCTTGCCGTAGCCGGAGTGCTTGAAGCCGCCGTGCGGCATCTCCGACACCAGCGGGATGTGGGTGTTGACCCAGACGGCGCCGAAGTCCAGGGCCTTGGTCATGCGCATGGCGCGGCCGTGGTTCTGCGTCCAGACGCTGGCGGCCAGGCCGTACTTGACGCCGTTCGCCCACTCGACGGCCTGGGCCTCGTCCGTGAAGCTCTGGACGGTGATGACCGGCCCGAACACCTCGTCCTGGATCATCTCGTCGTCCTGGCGGAGGCCGCCCACGACGGTCGGCGCGAAGAAGTATCCGCGGTCGCCGACGCGCTCGCCTCCGGCCAGGACGCGCGCGTGCGCGGGGACGCGGTCGATGAACCCCTGCACGCGGTCGAGCTGGTTGGCGTTGTTGACCGGGCCGTAGTAGGCGTCCGTGTCGCTGGGCGGGCCGACCGTCGTCCCCTTGGCGGCCTCGGTGAGGGCTTCGGTGAAGTCGTCGTGCAGCCGGTCGGCGACGAGGACGCGCGTGGCGGCCGTGCAGTCCTGGCCCGCGTTGAAGTATCCGGCCTCGGCGATGCCCGCGGCGGCGGACGCGACGTCCGCGTCGTCGAACACGACCACCGGCGCCTTGCCGCCGAGCTCCAGGTGCACCCGCTTGAGGTCCTTGGCAGCGGACGCGGCGACCTCCATCCCCGCCCGGACGCTCCCGGTGATGGACACCATCTGCGGCGTCGGGTGCTCGACCAGGGCGCGTCCCGCGTCCCGGTCGCCGCAGATGACGTTGAACACGCCGGGCGGCAGGAACTCGGCCGCGATCTCCGCGAGCAGCAGCGTGCTCGCCGGGGTCGTCTCGGACGGCTTGAGCACGACCGTGTTGCCCGTCGCCAGCGCGGGCCCGATCTTCCAGACCGCCATCATCATGGGGTAGTTCCAGGGCGTCACCTGGGCGCAGACCCCGATCGGCTCCCGCCTGATGGAGGACGTGTGGTCCGCCATGTACTCGGCGGTCGCCTTGCCCTCCAGGACCCGCGACGCGCCCGCGAAGAAGCGGAGGTTGTCCACCATGGGGGGCACTTCCTCGTCCATGGTCAACTGGAGCGGCTTGCCCGTATCGCGGCTCTCCGCGGCGACGAGGTCCCCGGCGCGTCTCTCGACGGCGTCGGCGAACCGCAGCATCGCGAGGCTCCGCTCGCCCGGCGTCGCGTCCCGCCAGGCGGGGAACGCCCCGGCGGCCGCGTGGAAGGCGGCGTCGACGTCGCCGGGGCCGGACGCGGGGGCCTCCGCGTACGCCTCGCCGGTGCTGGGGTCGATCACCTCCATCGTCCGGCCGTCCTTGGCGTCGACGTACTCGCCGCCGATAAAGTTACGCAGCCGCTCGCCGCTCATCCTCAGGTCCCTCCTGGGCTCCGTCGCCCGTTGTGTCCTGTTGGCCCGACCCTTACAGAGGCTTCCGCCCAATACAAGTGATTCCGTCGCAATGGCCAGTTTTCATGACTGATTCACTTGACTCTGACGCCTCATACCCTCGATGCCGCAAATTCGGGAGACCAGCGATGGAACGCGCAGCCCGCGTCCAGCTCGACGAGACCGCCAAGCAGATCATCGAGCAGCTCCAGCAGGACGGCCGCCGCTCCTACGCCGCCATCGGCAAGGCGGTCGGGCTCTCCGAGGCCGCCGTCCGGCAGCGCGTGCAGAAGCTCCTCGACACCGGGGTCATGCAGATCGTCGGCGTCACCGACCCGCTCATGCTCGGCTTCCACCGGCAGATGATGATCGGCGTGAAGTGCGAGGGCGACCTGGAGAAGGCCGCCGACCAGCTCGCGGGCATCGACGAGATCGACTACGTCGTCATCACCGCCGGATCATTCGACATCCTCCTCGAACTCGTCTGCGAGGACGACGAACGCCTCCTCGAACTCCTCGCCCGTATCCGCGCCGTGCCCGGCGTCGTCTCCACCGAGAGCTTCGTCTACCTGAAATTGCGCAAACAGACTTACTCCTGGGGTACTCGCTGACTCCTACCAGGAGTGCGCAATTCTCGTCCTCAGTGGGGATGTCCAGGCCACACCTCGCGGCGTACGTTGAGATGCCGCAAGGAAGGAGACCGGCCATGTCTGAGTCGGTTCGCCAGGACCTTCCCGCCGCCCACGCCGACATAGCCCTCCGGCCGTCCGCGGAGCAGCTTCTCGTGATCCGCAAGGCCGCGGAGCTGATCGGCTGGACGGTCACCGACTACGTCCTCTCCACGGCCCTGGACCGGGCCGAACGCGACCTGTACGAGGCGGCGGCCCAAGACGCCCGCCACTCCGCCGACACGGACCCTTCGGGCCCGTTCACGGCCGTCCTGCTCGCCCTGACCTGACCTACCCGCCGTCCACCCCGAGCGCCTCGGCCAAGCGCCCGGCGTACTCGGCCGCCTCACCGTCCGACTCGTACTTCTGCCGCGGCCAGAAGAACCCGCGCAGCCCGTCCTTCCGGTTGCGCGGCACCACGTGCACATGCAGATGCGGGACGCTCTGACTCACCCGATTGTTCATGGCCACGAACGACCCGGCGGCCCCGAGCACCGACTCCATCGCCCCCGCGAGCAGCTGCGCATACCCGAAGAACGGCCCGAGCAGCTCCGCGGGCAGATCGGTGAGCGTCTCGTAATGCACCCGCGGCACGAGCAACGTGTGCCCCTTGAACAAGGGCCGCGAATCAAGAAACGCCACCGCCTCGGGCCGCTCCATCACAACATGCGCGCTCCTCTCCCCCGCGACGATCTCGCAGAACAAGCACCCCTGCTCACCCATCCAGACCTCCGCCCCCAACCCAACTAAATCTCCCCACCCTCCACAACCAGCCCCCCACCTCCAACACACATGGCCCGGTGCACTGGCGTCGTCCGCCGGTGCCGTGCCAAGGACGAGACGCACCGTGCGGAAGGGGCGGCCGGGTGGGTTTGTGGTTAACGGTGGGCTTACTCGTGGGCGGCTACGGTCCGGGTTTCATGCGGTTGGAAGGTGTCGCGTTTCGATATCGCCGGAAGGACCCCTGGGTCTTCAGGGATGTGACGCTGTCGCTCCCTCCCGGCGGCGTGACAGAGGTGACCGGGCGCAATGGCGCCGGGAAGTCGACTCTGCTCCGCGTGATCGCTGGTTTGCGCAGCCCGGGTAAGGGCGTCGTCAGCGACCGGCCCGAGCGCGTGGGATATGCGCCCGAACGCTTTCCGGTGAACCAGCCGTTCACCGTCCGGAGCTACCTCGGCCACATGGCCGCGATACGCCGCGTCCCTGCGGAATCCGTTGGGACGTGGGTGGAGCGACTCGGCCTTGATCACCTCCTCGGCGTGCGGCTGCCTGAGTTGTCGAAGGGCAGCGCGCAAAAGGTCGGCCTCGCACAAGCCCTCCTGGACGACCCGGGGCTGCTCATCCTGGACGAGCCGTTCGCCGGGCTGGACGCGGCCACCCGCGACCTCCTGCCCGCCCTGATCTCCGAGATCGCGACGGGCGGCACGACGGTCGTCGTCAGCGACCACCAGCGCAGCATCGAGACTCTCCCGGACATCGACCGGCTCCGCGTGGCCGATGGAAAGGTCACCCACCTCTCCTCGGTCAAGACGGACTGGACCGTCCTGGAAGTCGAAGTCCCAGCCGATCAGGCCGACACCGTGGAGACCAAGCTCCGCGCGGACGGCTACCGAGTGCGAAGGCCAGAGCAGTGACGGCGCTCGTCAGATTCCAGGTCGCGGGCTATGTCCGTTCCCTACGGGTGCTGCACCCGTTGATCGTCGTAGGGCTCGTCGTGGTGCTCGTCCTCATCCAGGGGCCCGCCGGACGGAACGCCTCCGATCTCGCGATCGGCACCTTCGGCGACGTAGCGGCGTTCATGTTCCCCGTCTGGGCCTGGGCGGCCCGCGCCCTCCTCGACACCCAGCCGGACGAACAGCGCGCGCTGACCGCCCTCGCCGCCCGCCGTCCCTCGGCCCCGACGCTCGCGGGACTGCTCTCGGCCTACGGCGTGAACCTCTCCCTAGGCGTCGTCGCATTGGTCATTCCTCTCTTCCAGGCGATCCAAGTGGAGTCGCCTGGATCGGCGATCCTCGCGGGTTGTGCGCTCAACCTCCTCGTCGCTATTCCCGGCACGCTCATCGGCGCATGGACGAGCCGAGCCCTGATCCCCGACCCCGGCGTTTCCCTGCTGGCCCTCCTCAGCGCGCTCACCGCCGCGATCCTCCTGGGCATCGGACGTCTCTCCTGGCTCTCCGTCCCCCTGATCGGTTGGCTCCGCGCCGCCCACGACGGCGCCAACGACTTCACCTCGCGTTTCCCGGAGATCGCTCTGCACCTAGCCATTTGGTCCGCTCTGGCAGGAGCCGCCTACCTCACCGCAGCCCGCCGCCGTTCCTGATTCCGCAGCACTCCTCGCACCAGTTCCGCCGGGCAACAGAGCCGCCAGACAACAGGGCCGTCGCACCACAGCTCCATCGCCCCACAGCCCGCCTGGCAACAGGGCCCTCGGGTAGCAGCACCATCGCGCAACAACCCGCCTGGCAACAGGGCCCTCAGAAGCAGCCTCCTCGGGTAACGGCGGCCTGCGTTACGTGGCCTGGAGGCTCAGCCAGGATTCCTCCAAGGGGACGTTGGGGCGGGCGCTGAAGTAGACGCGGCCCGGGTCGCCCCAGTACCAGCCCAGGCGCTGGTCGGAGTCGAGTTGGAGCAGGAGACGCCAGTCGTCCACGGCGCCCTCCTCGTCGGGCGACAGGGGCGGGGGTTTGGGTGAGTCCAGCGGGCGGCCCGCGGAGGCGTACAGGCAGTCCGGGCCGAGCGGGCGCTGGACGAGCGTCGGCCAGCCGCCTAACTGATGCGCGGGCATGCCGTCCGGCCAGGCGTACCGGGACCACGCGGCATGCAACTGCTCGTAGACCGGCAGGAAACCCCGGCACGTGGCCTCCAGGCGGCGCATGGGCAACTCCTGCGGTGAGGGCAGCGACAGGAACGGGGCCGCGTACAGGTGCGTCCTGCGGAAGGTCAGCGCGTCAGAGGGCGGCGCGGCGGGCCTGAGGTCGCCGCTCAGGACGCGCCAGCCGTCCCGCTGCGACGCCTCGTCGCCCCAGGGACGGGGCGTCGCGGTCGCGTAGTAGAACGCGGCCCGGCCGGACGTCGGAAGACCCCGGATGTCACCGAACCCGGCGAGGTCGGCGAAGTCGATCGCGCCGAGGAAGTCGAGCGGACGGCCGTTCCAGCGCGGCCAGGGCGCACCCGGCGGGAGGAGCGGGGTGCCGCCGAGGTGGACCGGCACCCCGCCGCCCGCGCCCAGCCTCAGCGCGGGCCTGATCAGCGGGAGCAGAGCGGCCGTGAACTCGGGGAGCAGGAAGGCCGCGAGGAGGGAGCGGAGCCGCTGGTACTGTGCCGCGAAATCATCCATGCACGTAGCGTGACGCGGCCCGCGCCGCCCGCACACCCTCCGCCGAAATTGTGGATAACTTCGTCAGCGGCCTTCGAGGGCGCTCGCGAGCTGCACCAGGAAGCGGTCCACTTCCTGCTCGTCGTAGCCGGGTCCGAGGCGGACGACGCGGAACGTGCTCTCCCGGATGTCGCGGGCGCTGACCGGCGGGGCGGCGCCGCGCAGCCCGGCGATCACGCGGTCCAGGAAGGCGTCCACGTCGCGGACGTCGTAGCCCGAGCGCATGCCGGCGCCGGAGAACCGGGCGTTCTGGATCCAGTTGATCAGCCAGCTCGGGTTGGCGCGCGGGCGGGCGGGCCGGTCCGCGATCGGCCCCCTGGCCTCAAGCTCCCTGATGCACTCGCGCACCAGTTCGTCCACGGCGCGGGGCTCGTAGCCGCGCAGGACGACGTCGAACCGCGTCACCCGAATCTCATCCGCGTCCATGGGCGGGCCGCCGTTCAACGCCTGCGAGATCCGTTTCAGCAGGCCGTCCACCTGGTCGCGGTCGTACCCCCGCAGGACCACCGGCAGCCGCGCACTGGGTCGCACCGCGCACCGCTCCTCAGCCGTATCCCCGGCGCCCGCGGGACGACGGGGACACGCCCGCGCGCGCTCAGTCCTTCGTCGCCGCGGCCAACTGGCCGCAGGCCCCGTCGATCTCCCTGCCCCGAGTGTCGCGCACCGTGACCGGGACCCCGTGGGCCTCCAGGCGGCGGACGAACTCGCGCTCGTCCGACGGCCTTGAGGCGGTCCACTTGGAACCCGGCGTCGGGTTCAACGGAATCAGGTTGACGTGTACGAGATTCCCGCGCAAGAGCCTTCCGAGAAGATCGGCCCGCCATGCCTGATCGTTGACGTCCTTGATGAGCGCGTACTCGATCGAGACGCGCCGTCCGCTACGGTCCGCATAGGCCCAGGCCGCGTCCAGTACCTCAGAGACCTTCCACCGGGTGTTGATGGGGACGAGCTCGTCGCGCAGTTCGTCATCGGGCGCGTGCAGGGACACTGCCAGCCGTACGGACATGTCCTCTGCGGCGAGCTTCTCGATGGCTGGGACGAGCCCGACCGTGGATACGGTCACCGCCCGCTGAGAGATGCCCAACCCGGCCGGTGCGGGATCGGTGATGCGCCGTACCGCGCCCAGAACCGCCTTGTAGTTGGCGAGCGGCTCGCCCATTCCCATGAAGACGACGTTGGAGACACGACCCGTTCCACCCGGGATACGGCCACGAGCCAGAGCGCGCGCGCCCGCCGTGACCTGTTCCACTATCTCTGCCGTGGAAAGGTTGCGAGTGAGCCCTGCCTGACCGGTCGCGCAGAAGGGGCAGTTCATGCCGCACCCCGCCTGGGACGAGACGCACATCGTCGCCCTGTCCGGATACCGCATCAGCACGGACTCGAACAGGACGCCGTCGAAGGCCTTCCACACTGACTTGAGGGTCATCCCACCGTCACACGTCAATTCCCGTACCGGGGTCAGCAACGAGGGCAGCAACTCGGACACGAGTCGTTCACGGACGGCCGCGGGAAGGTCCGTCATCTGAGCCGGATCGTCCACGAGACGCGCGAAATAGTGCCGGGACAACTGGTCGGCCCGGAACGGCTTCTCACCCAGCTCGGCCACCGCCTCCCGGCGTTCCGCCGCCGTGAGGTCGGCGAGGTGCCTCGGCGGCTTGCCGCGCCTGGGCGCGGCGAACACGAGCTTCGCCGGGGTCTTCTTCGGCGCGGAGTCTGCGGGGGCGGATCGGGTGGCAGCCATGGTCCCTCCAGTGTGGCAAACACCTGGGTGTGCGTCGTCCGCCCGCGGACACGCCTTCCCGCCCGCGACACGACATCGCTGCAGATGACCTTGTCTGCGACTAAGGTCTCGATCATGTCGGTATTGCGCAGGGGAGCGTCCCCGCCCCGGGGATCCACGGCCGCGGTCCTCCACACCGCGGCCAGCCCGTACGGCAGCCGGCGGCTCACCGTCGAGACCGACGGCGACGTTACGGCGGCCTTCCTGAAAGACGCGCGGGACTCGGTGGTCGGGGCGGTATGGGTCGCCAACCACCGCAAGGCGCCACCGGACCTGGACCAATCCCGCCTGGACGCGGGCCGCGCGCCCCTCATGCCGGAATCCCACGTACGCCACCCGGCGGGACGCAAGGAACTGGACGTCGAAGCCCTAGAGGTCGTGTGGTTCGAGGAGGGTGACGGCGTCGCCGTCCTGGAGGCGGGCGACCCGCTGTTCGTGATCCCCGGTTGGTCCGACATGGGGCGCGGTATCCCCGGATACGCCCGCGACGTCGTCCGGCAGAGCCCGTTCGCCTTCCCCCTGGAAGAGGAGATCGAGGACTTCGGACCACGCATCGACCGGGCCCGCGAGCACTGGAAGATGTGCCGCGCGGACAGTTCCTGGGCCGAGTTCCAGCAGTCTGTGCTCGGCCATCTCCTGCAGAGGCTCGGCCCAGGTGGCCACTACTGGCACGATGTCGGACGCCAATTGGGCGGCGGCCGGACGAACATGGCCCCGACCGTAGGGGTGTCGGAACGTCCGGCAAGAGGCGACCGGGGGTTCACCGTGCTGAGCACGGTCGGGATGTGCCGTCAACGGATGCCAACGGTCGAACTGTACGAGGACGACGTCGCCCCTTATGGACGCATCGAACTCGCCGTAGCGAGCACTCTGCCCAGTCAGCGCGCGGGCAGCATCTTCCCGTGGCTGGCCCAGTATCCATGGCGTTCGGTGACGTGGTTCGCCCCTGGGGACGTCGTCAAGTGGTACCACGAGGCCCGCACGTTTCCCTTGCGGAACGGTGAGTCGGCCTGGGAGGGCGTCCTTCTCCTGGACGATCCGAGCCGTCTGCCTGGCCCCGACTCCCCCGACCTGACCGGATTGACGCAGAACGAGGACCCCGTCCGGTGGCTGTGGCTCGTGCCCATCACCGGTGAGGAACACCGCTTCGCCAAGAGTGAGGGATCGGACGCGCTTGTCCGTCGCCTCGCCCAGCAGGGTCGTTCCTGGGTCGTCTCCTAACGCGGACACCCCCCGCCTAGGAGCCTTCCAGGCGACCCTAGGCGGGGACGAACAGCTCCAAGAGAAGCCACACGACGGGCGCGGTCGCGACCAGTGAGTCCAGGCGGTCCATGACCCCGCCGTGGCCGGGCAGGATCGTTCCCAGATCCTTGATGCCGAGATCCCGTTTGATCATCGACTCGACGAGGTCGCCCGCGGTCGCCGTCACCACGGCGGCGAGGCCGATCAGGACGCCCTGCCAGACGTGGCCGCCGTCCATCAGCCACCAGACCAGCCAGCCTCCGACGACCATGCAGGTGAGGGCCGAGCCCGTCACGCCTTCCCAGGTCTTCTTGGGGCTGATCGTGGGCGCCAGCTTGTGCTTCCCCAGGAACGCCCCCGCGAAGTACCCGCCCGTGTCGCTCGCGACGGTGATGGCGATGAAGATGACGATGCGGTGGTCGCCGTCGTCCGGGCGGAGCAGGAGCGCCACGGTGCCGCCCATGAGGACGAGGTAACCGGCGACGAGCGACCCTGCGGCGACATCGCGCACGTACCCTTCGGCGCCTTCGGTCATCCGCGTCATCAGCAACGCGAGCACCGTGAGGGACAACGCCGCCACCGTGGCGGTCGGCCCCCACACATAGGTCACGACTGGAGTGCCGACCATGCCCGTCGCGACCGGAATGAACGGGACACGGATGTCACGGCTCTTGAACGCCTCGGTCAGTTCCCGCATGCCGACGAACAGGAACACGACCATCACGGCCAGGAAGATCTCCTTGACCGTGTAGAGAGAGAGCAGCACAAGGGCGCCGAGCCCAAGGCCAACGAAGATGGCGAGCGGAAGATTTCGGCCCGCCTTGCCTTCGCGCTTGCCGCCGGACGCCCCATCAGAAGACGTCTCGTCACCGGACGTCGCCCCAGGGGACGTCCCGTTGTCGGAAGGGCCCGCATACACGTGCGCGCCCGTGGAGGGGGTGGGGCCGGAGGACGAGGTGTCCCCGGTGGACGTGTCCGGCGTCCGCCCGGCCATGTCGGCCTCCGGCTCATCCGGGGAGCGGGAGGGCTCCCCGGCGTCGTCGAGTCCCATCAAACTTCGAGCAGTTCTGCCTTCTTGTGCTCAAGAAGTTCGTCGATCTGCGCCACGTAGCGGTGCGTGGCGTCGTCGAGCTCCTTCTCCGCACGCCGGACCTCGTCCTCTCCCGCCTCGCCGTCCTTGGCGAGCTTGTCGAGCGTGTCCTTGGCACGGCGGCGGATGTTGCGGATGGAGACCCGGCTGTCCTCGGCCTTGTGGCCCGCGACCTTGATGAACTCCTTGCGCCGCTCCTCCGACAGGTCGGGGAAGACGACGCGGATGACGTTGCCGTCGTTGGTGGGGTTCACGCCAAGGTCGCTGTCGCGGATGGCCTTCTCCACGGCCTGCATGGACGACTTGTCGAAGACCTGGACGATGACCATCCGGGGCTCCGGCAGGGTGAACGACGCGAGCTGGTTGATCGGCGTCGGCGTCCCGTAGTACTCCGCGGTGATCTTGTTGAACATCGCGGGGGTGACCCGTCCGGTGCGGATGGCCTGGAAGTCCTCCTTGGCGACCGCGACCGCCTTCTCCATCTTCTCCTCTGCTTCGAGGAGGGTCTCGTCGATCACTGTGACTCCCGTGTCATCTGGTCGGCCTGGTCGGACGGTTCCGCACCGCGTCCGGCTCCGCGTCCGGCGCCGCGACGCGCGCTGCGGCTGGAGGGCTGCCGGTCAGCCCTCCTCCGGGCTGACCAGCGTGCCGATCTTCTCACCCCGGACGGCCCGGACGATGTTGCCCTGCCCCATGAGGTCGAAGACCACGATGGGGAGCGCGTTGTCCATGCAGAGGCTGATGGCCGTGGCGTCCATGACCTTCAGGCCCCGCTGTAGAACTTCACCGTAATCCAAACGGTCGAACTTGACCGCGTCAGGATTCTTTCGCGGATCGGCATCGTAGACACCGTCCACTTGGGTGGCCTTCAGGACGGCCTCCGCCCCGATCTCCAGCGCGCGCTGGGCGGCGGTGGTGTCGGTGGAGAAGAACGGCTGACCGAGACCCGCGCCGAAGATGACGACGCGCCCCTTCTCCAGGTGCCGGATGGCGCGCCGCGGAATGTACGGCTCGGCCACCTGGCTCATGGTGATGGCGGTCTGCACGCGGGTGTCGAGCCCCAGCTTCTCCAGGAAGTCCTGGAGGGCGAGGCAGTTGATGACCGTGCCGATCATGCCCATGTAGTCGGCGCGGCCGCGGTCCATTCCGCGCTCGGCCATGACCGCCCCGCGGAACATGTTGCCGCCGCCGCAGACGACCGCGACCTGGACGCCGTCCCGCACGGCCTCGGAGATGGCCTCCGCCACGTGCTGGACGACCTCCGGGTCGATCCCCAGCGGGTCGCGTCCGGCGAACGCCTCGCCGGACAGCTTCAGCAGGACCCGCTTCCACCCGGCGCGCGGCGCGTGCTGCCCGGGTGCGGGCGACGAGGCCGCCGCCGCGCTATTGGTCGTCTTGTCCGGCACGTCGGCGGCCTCCTCGTAGTCTCGCGTGGTCTTTCGGGTATCCCTGTCTCCAGAGTGCCCTTACGCCTGCCCGACCTTGAACCGGGCGAAGCGGACGACCTTGACCCCGGCCTCGTCCAGGACCTTGGCGATCGTCTTCTTGTTGTCCTTCACGAACGCCTGCTCAAGCAGGACGAAGTCGCGGAAGTAGGCGTTCACCCGGCCCTCGACGATCTTCGGGATGGCCTGCTCGGGCTTGCCCTCGTCCCGGGTGAGCTGCTCGGCGAGCGCCCGCTCCTTCTCGACCGCCTCGGCGGGGATCTCCTCGCGGGTGAGGTACTTCGGGGACATCGCCGCGATCTGCTGGGCGACGTCCTTGGCGACCTCGGGGTTCTCCTTGTCCAGCTCGACCAGCACGCCGGTGGTCGGCGGCAGGGACGGGTCGGACTTGTGCAGGTAGCTGGCCACGTAGGCGCCCTGGTAGTGGGCGAAGCGGCGCAGCTCCAGCTTCTCGCCGATCTTGGCGCTGTTCTCCTCGATCAGGGCCTGGACGGTCTTGCCCGGCTCGATCTCGGCGCCCAGCAGGCCCGGCGCGTCGGCGGCGCCGCTGCCCGCGGCGAACTCGACGAGGCGGTTCGCCAGCTGGATGAACTGCTCGTTCTTGGCGACGAAGTCGGTCTCGCAGTTCAGCTCCAGGAGCGCCCCGTCGCCGGAGTTGGCGAAGTACTCGGCGACCAGGCCGTTGGCGGCGGTGCGCTCGGCGCGCTTGCCGACGTCCTTGGCGCCCTTGAGACGCAGCAGCTCGGTGGCCTTCTCGAAGTCGCCGTCCGCCTCGGTGAGGGCGTTCTTGACGGCCATCATTCCGGAGCCGGTCAGGTCACGCAGCCGCTTGACGTCCGCGGCGGTGAAGTTAGCCATTGCTCTCTTCGCTTCTCTCGTCGTCGTTGGTCGTGGGACCCGCGACGGTTCCGGCCCGTCCGCACCGGACGGGCCGGGACCGCGGGATCAAGCCTGCTCGGCCTCGGCGGGCTTCGGCGCTTCCTCGGCCGGAGCCTCGTCGGCCTTGGCCTCCTCGGCCGGGGCGTCCTCGGCCTTAGCCTCCTGCGCCGGAGCGTCCTCGGCGGGAGCGTCCTCGGCCGGAGCCTCCTCGGTGGCTGCGGCGGCCTCCGCCGGGGCCTCGGCGCCGTCCTCGGACGGCTTCAGCAGGTCCCGCTCCCACTCGGGCAGCGGCTCGTCGGAGACCGCGGTGGCGGCGCCCTCGGCCGGCTTCTCGTCCGCGCCGGGCGCGGCGCCCGCGCGCGCGATGAGGCCGTCCGCGACGGAGTCGGCGACGACGCGGGTCAGCAGGCTGACGCTGCGGATGGCGTCGTCGTTGCCCGGGACCGGGTAGTCGACCTCGTCCGGGTCGCAGTTGGTGTCCAGGATCGCGACGACCGGGATACCGAGCTTCTTGGCCTCGTTGACCGCGATGTGCTCCTTCTTGGTGTCCACGATCCAGATGGCGCTCGGGACCTTCGCCATGTCGCGGATACCGCCGAGGGTGCGCTCCAGCTTGTCCTTCTCGCGGCGGAGCCCGAGGAGCTCCTTCTTGGTCATGCCCGAACCGGCCACGTCGTCGTAGTTGATCTCCTCCAGCTCCTTGAGCCGGGTGAGCCGCTTGTGGACGGTGGAGAAGTTCGTGAGCATGCCGCCCAGCCAGCGCTGGTTGACGTAGGGCATGCCGACCCGGGTCGCCTGCTCGGCGATGGACTCCTGGGCCTGCTTCTTGGTGCCGACGAACAGGATCGTCCCGCCGTGGGCGACCGTGGCCTTGACGAACTCGAAGGCGCGGTCGATGTAGGACAGGGACTGCTGGAGGTCGATGATGTAGATGCCGTTGCGCTCGGTGAGGATGAAGCGCTTCATCTTCGGGTTCCAGCGGCGGGTCTGGTGGCCGAAGTGGACGCCGCTCTCAAGGAGCTGCCGCATGGTGACGACGGGTGCCATTGCCCGTGTTCTCCTTCTCTGGCCCTGCCGGGCCGCATTTGGTTGTCTCCTGCGCCCGGGTGCCGTCCCACCGTCGCCGCGGCGACGGACCTGGGGACGGCGCCCCACCCATGTCAGCGGTGGCATGCGGGCGCGTGAAATCAGCCGCCGGGACATCCCCAGGCGGCTGTGACCCGTTTCCGGGTCTGTGACCTCGCCGCTCACCGCGGCTTCTCGTCTCTCCCCCCCTGCGGACGGATCGTCGACGGCCTGGCCCTGGCCGGTGCCCTCTCGGACACTGCTACAGATTATCAGGGCGCGGGGGTGTCCGGGAATGAACGGCGGCCGAGGTTATCCACAGTTGACGTAGCCTCTGTCGGCGTGGCTGGCGGGGCGGCAGGCTGCGACGCATGACTTTATTGACATTGCTTCTCACCTGCACGATCGCCCTCGGGACGCCTGGCCCGGGAGTGTGGCGGTGGCCGCTCGGGCCGCCCGCGCCACAGGTGGTCCGGGCCTTCGCGCCGCCCGCCTCGCCGTGGGGACCCGGCCACCGGGGCGTCGACCTGGCGGCGCGGCCGGGTCAGCCCGTCTACGCCGCCGGTGCGGGCCGCGTCTCCTACGCCCGGCGTCTGGCCGGACGGGGCGTGGTCGCGATCGATCACGGTGTGCTGCGGACCACGTATCTGCCGGTCCGCGCCAGCATCGGCGTGGGGCGGCAGGTGACGGCGGGTACGCGGATCGGGGTCCTGGAAGGCGGCGTGCTGCACTGCCGGGTGCCGTGCCTGCACTGGGGGCTGCTGCGGGGCTCGCTCTACCTGGATCCGCTGAGCCTCGTCCAGCGCCAGGTGCGCCTGCTGCCCTACTGGCCGAAGTCCACGGCGTCGCCTGCACCCGCGCCGGAGCCGGCGCACCAGCCCGACCTGGTGCTGCGGGACGCCACCACGGCGACGGGCGGCGCGCTGACCGGGGTGTTGCTGACCCTCACGCTGGCGTTCCTCTGGCGCCGCACCGGGCTCCGGTTCCGGCTGCACCGCAGGCACCGTCCGCCGCCGGGCGTGATCAACCTGTCCCGGGAACGCCGCCTCCGCCGCGCCCGCTGACCCGCCGCCTGCCGTCCCGCCCTCC
The DNA here is from genome assembly GCF_008121305.1 of Actinomadura decatromicini. Classification (NCBI taxonomy): domain Bacteria; kingdom Bacillati; phylum Actinomycetota; class Actinomycetes; order Streptosporangiales; family Thermomonosporaceae; genus Actinomadura; species Actinomadura decatromicini. The sequence continues at coordinate 764,906 of NZ_VSRQ01000004.1, forward strand.
CGCATGTGGGACGGCATGGCCGTTCACCCTCATGCCGGTTGGGCACGGTCAGTCGGGTTGGGCTCCGCGGGGGTGGGCCTGCCGATGGACGTTCTTGAGGCGTTCGGGCGACACGTGGGTGTAGATCTGGGTCGTCTGCAATGAGGCGTGGCCGAGGATCTCCTGGACGCTCCTCAGGTCCGCCCCGCCTTCGAGCAGATGGGTGGCGGCGCTGTGGCGCAGGCCGTGCGGGCTCAGGTCGGGGACTTCCCCGACCTCGGTGATCCGGTCGTGGACGATGCGGCGCGCGCTGGTCGGGTGCAGGCGTCCGCCGCGCACGCCCAGGAACAGGGCGGGGCCACTCTTCTCGGTCGAGAGGGCGGGGCGCCCGGCCCGGAGCCAGTCCTGGACGGCGCGGACGGCAGGCTCTCCCACCGGAACGGTCCGCTCACGTCCGCCCTTGCCCAGGACGCGGACCGTGCGACGGCCGGTGTCCAGGTCGTCGACGTCCAGACCGCACAGTTCACTGACCCGAACGCCCGTTCCGTAGAGCAGTTCCAGGACGGCCAGGTCACGGAGACCGAGAGGCCCCTGGGCGTCCATCGTGTCCAGGAGACGTGCGGCTTCCTCCTGGGTGAGTGCGGTGGGCAGGTCCCGTTGCCGCTTGGGAGTGCCGAGCAATAGCCCCGGATCGTCGTCGAGCAGACCTCGCCGGTGCAGGTGGCGGGTGAAGGCGCGGACGGCCGCCGTCCTGCGGGCCAGGGTGGCGCGCGAGCGGCCGAGCGCGTGCTGGCGGGCGAGCCAGGCGCGCAGGAGCGAGACGTCCAATTCCCCCGGTTCCGTCACGCCGGTGTCGGCGGCGTAGCCGACCAGGTCGTTCAGATCGCCGAGGTAGGCGCGCAGCGTGTGCGGTGAGACGTCGCGCTCCGCGCGCAGATGGCGCCCGAAGTCGGAGACGGCTTCCTCCAGCGCAAGGGTCACAGGCGTCACGCTGCGCCAGACACCCCGCCGAAGCAAGGACCCGACGCCGTTTCGCGGTGATCGTCGCGAATGCTCCCGAGGTTATCCACAATTCGCGTTCCCTCTGTCACACATCGTCACCGCGCGGCATCGTCGAAGTCCGGAGGTGAGGCCATGAAAGCCCACATCAGCCTCGGCAGGCGCGGCGAGGACGCCGCCGCCGACTACCTGCTCGAACTCGGCTGGACGATTCTCGACCGCAACTGGCGGTGCCCGGAGGGCGAGCTCGACATCGTCGCCCACGACGGCCGCCGGCACGTCGTCTGCGAGGTGAAGACCCGCGGGTCCACCCGCTTCGGCGACCCCCTCGAAGCGATCACGGAGGACAAGGCCGCCCGGTTACGGCGGCTGGCCTGGCGGTGGGCCGCCGCGCACGGCGTCGGGTCCGCGACCGTGCGCGTCGACGTCCTCGGCCTGGTCTCCAAGGGGACCGGCTTCTCCATCGACCACCTGAGGGAGGTGTGCTGAATGACGCTCGCGAAGACCCGCTCGGTGTCGCTCGTCGGGGTGGACGGCCTCGTCGTCGACGTCGAGGCGGCCATCACCAGCGGCGTGCCGGGCCTCCACCTGGTCGGCCTCCCGGACACCGCGCTCAGCGAGGCCCGCGACCGCGTCCGGGCCGCCATCTTCAACTCCGGTGAAGATTGGCCCAACCGCCATGTCACGGTGTCGCTGTTCCCGGCGAGCGTGCCGAAGAAGGGATCGACCTTCGATCTCGCCATCGCGATCGCGTTGCTCGCGGCGGCGGAGGCCGTCCCGCCACGCGCCTGCGCCGACCTTGTGCTGATCGGCGAACTCGGTCTGGACGGCCGGCTCCGTCCGATCCAGGGCGTCCTGCCCGCCGTGCTGGCGGCGGCCAACAACGGCTGCCAGACGGTGGTCGTCCCGCAGGCGAACGCGGCCGAGGCGGAGCTCGTCCCGGACATGAAGGTCATCTCGGCGAGGACGCTGCGCGCTCTCCTCTGCCTCCTGCGCGACCAGCCACCGCCCATCGAAGAGGAGCAGGACGAGGGGCCGCCCTCCACCGCCGACGGGTATTCGGTGCGACGGCACGACATTCCGCCCGACCTGGACCTGGCCGACGTCCGCGGGCAGGCGGAGGCACGCCGCGCCTTAGAGATCAGTGCGGCGGGAGGGCACCATCTCTTCTTCGCCGGGCCTCCCGGCTGCGGGAAGACCATGCTCGCGGAACGCCTGCCGACGCTGATGCCGCCCCTGGAGCCCGACGTCGCGCTGGAGGTCACGGCGATCCACTCCGTCGCGGGCACGCTCCGGCCGGGTCAGCCGCTGATCGTCCAGCCGCCGTTCTACGCGCCGCACCACTCGGCGTCCCGGGCGTCGCTGGTCGGCGGCGGATCGGGGCGCGTCCTCCAGCCCGGAGCCGTTTCGCTGGCCCATCGAGGGATCCTGTTTCTAGATGAAGCTCCTGAGTTTCTAGCCGGAACGCTCGACGCGCTGCGCCAGCCGCTCGAAGAGGGCGAGGTGAGGATCAGCCGGATCGAGGGCATGGCACGGTTCCCCGCCCGGTTCACGCTCGTCCTGGCGGCGAATCCCTGCCCGTGCGCCGCCGCCAAGCAGATCGACTGCTCGTGCGCCCCCGGCGCGCGCCGCAAGTACGCCTCCCGCGTCTCCGGCCCGCTGCTCGACCGCATCGACCTCAAGCTGGAACTGGCCCCGGCCAGCCGCGCCGAACTCCGCTACGACCTGGAGTTCGCCGAATCCAGCAAGGTGGTGGCCGAACGCGTCCTGCTCGCCAGGGAACGGACGCTCAGCCGCCTGGCGGGCACCCCGTGGAGATCCAACTCCGAGATCCCCGGGCCGGAACTGCGCCGCCGCTTCACCCCGTCGTCGGAGGCGATGCAGGGCGCCGACCAGGCCCTCCAGCGTGGCGCGCTGAGCGCCCGCGGGCTCGACCGCGTCCTGCGCGTCGCCTGGACCCTCGCCGACCTGGCGGGCCGCGACGAGCCCGGTTCGGACGACGTCGGCGGCGCGCTCGCCCTGTGGTCGGCGGTGCGCCAATGAGCGACGAGCGCACCGCCCGCGCCACCCTGACCGCCGTCGCCGAACCCGGCGACGCCTTCCTCAACCGGATCATCGACACGTCCGGCCCGGAGCGGGCCCTCGAAGCGATCCGCACCGGACGCCTCCCCGACGACGTGCCCGCCGGCCCCAAGGAGATCGATCGCCTGGCACATTGGCGGATCCGGCTGATCGCCGCCGAACCCGACCAGGACATGGCCGTCTGCGCCCGCTTCCATGGCCGCCTCATCTGCCCGGGCGAGCCCGAATGGCCGACGACCCTCGACGACCTCGGCAGCGGACGCCCCTACGCCCTGTGGCTGCGCGGCCCCGGCGACCTGCGCTACAACTGCCTGCGCTCGGTCGCCGTCGTCGGCTCCCGCGCCGCGTCCCCGTACGGCATGCGCGCCGCCTCCGACTTCGCCTCCGAACTCGCCGACCGGGGCTGGACGGTGATCTCCGGCGGTGCGCTCGGGATCGACGCGGCCGCCCACCGGGGCGCGCTCGCCGCCGACGGGCGCACCGTCGCGGTCTTCGCGAACGGCGTCGACGTCCCTTATCCGGCGTCCAACGAAGGGCTCTTCGCCGAGATAGCCCGGAGGTCCCTGCTGGTCAGCGAGTCGCCGCCCGGCACTCACCCGCACCGGCTCCGCTTCCTGATCCGCAACCGGGTGATCGCCGCCCTTTCGCGCGGGACGCTCGTCGTCGAGGCGGAGGCCCGCAGCGGCGCCCTCAACACGGCCGCCTGGGCCGCCAGGCTCGGCCGCATGGTGATGGCCGTGCCGGGCCCGATCACCAGCCGGACATCGGTCGGCTGCCACCGGCTCCTACGCGAGGAGAACGCCACCGTCATCACCCGCACCGAGGAGATCATCGAAACGGTCGGCCGCCTCGGCACCGACCTGGCCCCGCCTCCGCACACCCCGGTCTTCCCGCGCGACCGCTTGGAGCCGGTCACCCGGTCCGTCCTGGAAGCGTTCCCTGCCCGGGGTGCGGTCGGTCCCGCCCAGCTCGCCGTGAAGGCGGGCATGGATCTGCCGACCGTCAACGCCAAGCTGGGGCTGCTGGCCGCCGCGGGCTTCGTAGAACGCGCTCCCGGCGGCTGGCGGTTGGCGAAGTCGGCAAAGTCCCCCGGCCCCGTCGCGCCCATCCCCCAAGGACCCCCGGAATGAACCGTGTGAACACAGAGGACCGTCCGAACACAGAGGGAGGACGCCGTTCACGATCACCGCCTCGGATTCCGTCCGGCTCCGGACGATCGGCCCACGCACATCGTGAGGCACGAACGGGCTGGGGTCTATCGAAGATTCGGCTGCTCTGCAGGAGGCCGAGTCGGGGCCGAGCCGTGGTCTGGCCGGGCGGTCAGCCAGGTCTAGGTGGGAGTCGGCTTATTGGTCGGACGGGAGTTCGAAGTCGCTTTTGGCGAGTTCTTCGACATTGACGTCCTTGAAGGTGACGACACGCACGTTCTTGACGAAGCGGGCGGGGCGGTACATGTCCCAGACCCAAGCGTCCTGCATCGTGACCTCGAAGTAGACCTCGCCGTTCTCGACACTGCGCACCTGGAGGTCCACGGAATTGGTCAGGTAGAACCGGCGCTCGGTCTCGACGACGTAGCCGAAGAGCCCGAGCACGTCGCGGTACTCGCGATAGAGCTGCAGCTCCATCTCGGTCTCGTACTTCTCGAGATCCTCGGCGCTCACGCTCGTGCCCCTTCCGTCCGGCCCTCGCCGGGGACCTCTCCTTCGGTCTCCTCCTCCAAGGCCACCTCTCCATTGTTACGCAAGGCACGCCCGACGTTGACGTAGGAGAACCGATGCTCTGGACAAGGCCCGTGCACCGAGAGCGCCTTGCCGTGCGCGCGGGTGACGTACCCCTTGTGAAGGTCGAAGCCGTACTCCGGGTACCGCTCGTGGAGTTCCACCATGATCCGGTCTCGGGTGACCTTCGCGACGATGGACGCCGCCGCGACGCACGCCGCGACCTGGTCACCCTTAATCATCGGAAGCCCGGGGACGTCCAGGCCGGGGACCGGGAAGCCGTCGCTGAGGACGTAGGCGGGCCGCTTGTCCAGGGCGGCCAGGGCCCGCCGCATCCCCGTGACGTTGCAGCGGTGAAGGCCGATCCGGTCGATGTCGTGGCACGGGATGACGACGGCGCTCCAGGCGTAGGCGCGCTTGGTGATCTCCTCGTAGAGCTCCTCGCGGCGGGCGGGTGTGAGCATCTTGGAATCGGTGAGGCCGTCGATCCTGCCCCGTCCCCCCTGAAGGATCACCGCGCCGACGACCATGGGCCCGGCGCACGCCCCCCGCCCCGCCTCGTCGACACCCGCCACCGGGCTGAACCCGGCGTGCTCCAGAACGCGCTCGTACGCGTGCAACCCCGCGTCACGACGCGGCGTGAAACGAAGTGGGCGACCCTTCATGCTCCGCAGCGTACGTCCCCGTCCCCGGCCGCCGCTCGCCGATCCGCATCCTTCCCGCCATGGCCCTGATCACCCCTGTCCCCGACATCTGCTCGGAGGAATGACATTGATCGACGACACCGGAACGCGCCCTGCCCTGACCTGCCCGAATCGCCGAACCGGTGGAGCATTACGCGCCTCGGCCACCGAACGCGCCGCCCCGGCGCAGCAACACCATCCACCCGACCACGCACTGCGCGCCGCGCTTGACCAAAGCTCCACCCGGCCCCTCCGGCCCGAGCTCGCGTTGCATGCCGCGGCCAGAAAGCCATCCCTCTGGCGCGCCACAACCGCCCGCCTGAGCTTGCGGAGGACCGTCACACGGGGGTCGTGTCGCTCGGGTGGGCAGGCGCTTTGGAGCGTGAATGATCAGCGGGCTTGGCTGGCGGGGCGGCGTCGGCCGGTCGACTTCGGGTTGTGGGCTGTCGGCCCACGCCGTCCCGGGTGGGTGCGGTGGTGTCGAGCGGTCGGCCGTGTTGTGTGCGTTGCCGCGGTGGACGCGGTCGTCGCCGTCAGGAGGCTCTCAGGCGACGGCGACGCAGGAGGTAGGCGAGGGGCAGGGTGCCGATGACGCCGAGGGCGTACGGCGTGGCGGGAAGGGCCGCGGCGGAGGACTTCTCGAGGGCCTTCTGCTTGAACGTGTCCGGGATCGGGAGGTTGCCCATGCGGTCGAGCGGCCAGACGATGACGAAGGCGCGGCCGATCACGCGGTCGATCGGGATGGTGCCGCCGCCCGGGTCGCCGCGGTGGGAGCGGGAGTCGAAGGAGAGTTCGCGGTGGTCGCCCATGACCCACAATTGACCCGGCTTCACGGTGACGTCGAAGGGGTCGTTCGACGGCTTGTTCCGCTCGTGCGTGATCGGGTCGGTGTAGAGGTAGGAGTTCTCGTCCAGCGGGACGCCGTTGACGGTGACGCGGCCCTGTGCGTCGCAGCATTTGACGTGGTCGCCGGGGATGCCGATGACGCGCTTGATGTAGTCCTTCTCGTTGGGCGCGACGCCGAAGGCGGTGCCGACGGCGCGCAGCGCCTTCGAGACGGGGTTGCCGGGCTCCTTGACCTGGACCTCCGGGTCCCAGGAGTCGAGGCCGTTGAAGACGATCACGTCACCGCGGGCGATGTCGCGGGTGTGGTACACGATCTTGTTGACGAGGACGCGGTCACCGACCTGGAGGGTGTTCTCCATGGAGCCGGACGGGATGTAGAACGCCTGGACCGCGAACGCCTTGATGACGAGGGCGAGCACGACGGCGACGACGATGAGGACGGGGAGCTCTTTCCAGAACGAGCCCTGCCGCTTCTTCTTCTTGCCCTTGGCGTCGTCTTCGGAGTCGTCGGCCGCGTCCTCGGTCGAGTCCACGGGCTCCTTCTCTTCGGGCACCGCGCCCTCGGCTTCGGATCGCACGTCTCTCCGATCGTCCTCGTCAGTCATCAGAGCGAAAGCCTAGCGGCGCGGGGCACGCGCGACGCCGCGCGCGGGCGTGTCGCGGCCGTCCGGGCCGGCCATCTCCGTCCGAAACGGGCAACGCCCCGGTTACCGTCTCGGGTTCCCGGGGCGTCGTCCTTCATCGGCTCAGTGGTCGCGCTTCTCCTTGATGCGCGCGGCCTTGCCGCGCAGGTTCCGCAGGTAGTACAGCTTGGCGCGGCGGACGTCGCCGCGCGTCACGACCTCGATCTTGTCGATGGACGGGCTGTTGAGCGGGAAGGTCCGCTCGACGCCGACGCTGTAGCTCACCTTGCGGACGGTGAAGGTCTCGCGGGCGCCGCCGCCCTGGCGCCGGATCACCACGCCCTGGAAGACCTGAATTCGGCTCCGGTTGCCTTCGGTGACGCGCACATGCACCTTCAAGGTGTCGCCCGGACGGAAGTCCGGGACGTCGGTGCGCATCGCGGCCTTCTCGATCTCCTGGATCAGGGTGTGCATCGCAGCGGTTCCTCATGGTCGAACGCGGGCGTCGAGAGGCCCCGGAAGGTCTGGCGTGGGGGCGTCGCGCCGCGGAAAGTGGTCCTGGGGTGCCGTGCGGTCTCGACGCACGGACGCTTTAGTCTGCCATACGTTCGCCGTCAACCGGAAAACCGGCGGCACGGAGGACGTCCCGATCCCGATCATCGAGGGTTCCGGGGGCGAGGCGCGCGAGAAGCTCCGGACGGTGCCGCGCGGTGCGGCGGAGCGCCTCGTCCCGCCGCCAGCGGGCGATCGCGCCGTGGTGCCCCGACAGGAGGACGTCCGGGACGGGGCGTTCGCGCCAGACCGGCGGCTTCGTGTACACGGGGCCCTCCAGCAGCGACTCCATGGCGCCGGGGGCGAAGGAGTCGTCGGCGATCGAGTCGGCGTTGCCGAGCACGCCGGGCAGGAGGCGTCCGACCGCCTCGACCATGACCAGGACGGCGACCTCTCCCCCGGCGAGCACGAAGTCGCCGAGGCTGATCTCGTCCACGGGCATGCGGGTGCGGGCCTCCTCGGCGACGCGCGAGTCGATGCCCTCGTAGCGCCCGCAGGCGAACAGCAGCCACGGTTCGGCCGCGTACTCGGCGGCCAGCGCCTGGGTGAACGGCCGTCCGCTCGGAGTCGGGATGACCAGCCGCGGGACGGCTCCGGGAGCCGATGAGGCTCCCGGCGTCCGAGCGACGGATCCCGCGGCGCGCCCAGGTGACTGCAAATCGGAAAATGTGGACATTTCGGGCGGCCCGGAAGTGGGGGGCGCGGAGCCGTCCGGCGGCGGCTGGGCCGATTCCGAGGGCGGCTCTGGGTGGTCGCTTGAGGCGAACGGCCCGGAAGGCTCTGATTCGGAGGGAAGTTGATCTTGAACGGGTGCGGGAGGGGCGATGGCGTCGAGGGCCTCGCCCCAGGGGTCCGGCTTCATGACCATGCCGGGGCCGCCGCCGTAGGGGGTGTCGTCGACGGTGCGGTGCCGGTCGTGGGTCCAGTCGCGGAGGTCGTGGACGTGGACGTCCAGCAGTCCCGTCCGCCGCGCCTTCCCTATGAGGGAGATGTCGAGGGCGGCGAAGTACTCGGGGAAGATCGTGACGATGTCGAGTCTCATGGGCGGTCGAGCAGTCCGGGGGGCGGGTCGATCACGAGCCGCCCCCCGGGGACGTCCACCTCGGGGACGAGCGCGGCCACGAACGGGACCAGCGTCTCCCCGGCCGGTCCGGTCACGACGAGGAGGTCCTGGCCGTGATGGAGGACGTCGGCGACGTGGCCGACATCCGCGCCGTCCGCGGTGACGACCGCGAGGCCGATCAACTCCCGGTCGTGGAAGTCGTCCGGGTCGGCGGACGGAGAAATGTCGCCGGGGTCGACGACCAGCCAGACGCCGCGGAGTCCCTCCGCGGCGTCCCGGTCGCCGATCCCGGCGAAGCGCAGGAGCAGGCGTCCCGAATGCCAGCGGGCACGCTCGACGGTGAGGGGGCCGGCGGCCGCCGGGTCGGTGCGGATCTCCGCGCCGACGGCGAACCGGGACTCCGGTTCGTCCGTGCGGACGTCGACGGTGATCTCACCGCGGATTCCGTGCGGCCGTCCGATCCGTCCCACCACGAGCGGTTCGCTCATCGGGACGCCACTCAGCGGACCTCGTTGACGTCGAGGAGGTCGACACGCACGTACCGGCCCCCGGAAAGGGCGCTGATCACGGTGCGGAGGGCCTTGGCGGTGCGACCGCTGCGGCCGATGACCTTTCCGAGGTCCTCGGGGTGCACGCGCACCTCGAGGACCCGGCCGCCCCTGATCCGGCGGGCGCGGACCCGGACGTCGTCCGGGTTCTCCACGATCCCGCGGACCAGGTGCTCGAGCGCTTCTTCGAGCACGTCAGCCCTCGCTCTTAGCTTCGGTGTTCTCGGCGGCCTTCGCCTCGGACTTCTTCGGCTCGGCCTTCTTCTTGCTCCGGGTCGCGGTGGCGGCGGCCTCGTCCTCGCCCAGGGACTCCTTGACCGCGGCCTCGAACGCGGCCTTCCTGTCGGCCCTGGGCTCGGCGACCTTGAGGGTGCCCTCGGCGCCCGGCTCGCCCTTGAACTTCTGCCAGTCGCCGGTGATCTTCAGCAGGTTGAGCACGGGCTCGGTCGGCTGCGCGCCGACGCCGAGCCAGTACTGCGCCCGCTCAGAGTCGATCTTGATGAGGGACGGGTCTTCCTTGGGGTGGTAGAGCCCGATCTCCTCGATCGCCCGCCCGTCACGCTTGGTGCGGGCGTCGGCGACGACGACCCGGTACTGCGGGTTCCGGATCTTCCCCAGACGCTTCAGCTTGATCTTGACTGCCACGGGTGTGGTGTACTCCAGACTTCATTACAGGGTGGGCGGGCCCGCGCCAGGTGGGGAACACCGGCTCATGGCCGCCCATGGACTCCGGCCGCGCAGGACGAGAGAGGGCGCCTGGCGACTCCGGGTTTCCAGCGTGTCATTCTGCCAGACGATGACACCAAAAGCGCAATCGCGCGCTCCTGTGTCGACCCCGCGGGCCGGGCTCTTTCCGACACCGGCATTCGCCCGACCACCAAGGCCGCCCCGCCACGTGCTGCGACACCTGCGGATCGGGGTTCCTGCGCGCCGGGCATGCCGTCGATGCCGGTGCGGCTACTTCTTCTTGCGGCCCTGGAGCTTGCCCAGATCGGGCATCTGGAAGCCGGGGGGGAGCTGGCCGCCCAGTCCCGGCGGGAGCGCGCCCGGCGTGCCGCCGGGGGCGCCGCCGAGGCCGGGCGGGAGGCCCTGGGGGGCGCCGTCCGCGGCGGGCTGCTGGTCCTGACGGGGCTTGCCGGCGGCGCGCTTGCGCGGGTCGCCGCTGCGCTGCTTGCCCTTCTTGTTCTTGGCCGCCTTCGCCGCCTTCGTGGCCTTCCGGCGTCCGCCCGGCATGCCGGGAATGCCCATGCCGCCCGCCATCTGGCGCATCATCTTCTGCGCGTCGAAGAAGCGGGTGACGAGGCTGCTGACCTCGCCGACGCTGACGCCGGAGCCCGCGGCGATGCGGGCCCGCCGGGAGCCGTTGATGATCTTCGGCTGGCTGCGCTCCTGCGGCGTCATCGAGCGGATGATCGCGGCGATGCGGTCCAGGTCGCGGTCGTCGATCTGGCTGATCTGGTCGCGGACCTGGCCCATGCCGGGCATCATCCCGAGCAGGTTCCCGATCGGGCCGAGCTTGCGGATCATCATCATCTGCTCGAGGAAGTCCTCGAGCGTGAAGTCCTCGCCCGAGGCGAACTTGCTCGACATCTTCTCGGCCTGCTCGGCGTCGAACGCCTGCTCGGCCTGCTCGATCAGGGTGAGGATGTCGCCCATGTCGAGGATCCGGCCCGCCATGCGGTCCGGGTGGAAGACGCTGAAGTCCTCGAGCTTCTCGCCCGTCGAGGCGAACATGATCGGACGCCCGGTGACATGCCGGACCGACAGGGCCGCGCCGCCGCGCGCGTCGCCGTCGAGCTTGGTGAGGACGACGCCGTCGAAGCCGACGCCGTCCATGAACGCCTGCGCGGTGTTGACGGCGTCCTGGCCGACCATGGCGTCGACGACGAACAGCACGTCGTCGGGCTTGACGGCGTCCCGGATGTCGATGGCCTGCTGCATCATCTCGGTGTCGACGCCGAGGCGTCCCGCCGTGTCGATGACGACGACGTCGTGCTGGGCGTGCCTGGCCTGCTCGATGGACCGGCGCGACACGTCCACCGGGTCGCCGACGCCGCTGCCCGGCTCGGGCGCGAACACCGGCACCCCGGCCCGCTCGCCGACGACCTGGAGCTGCTGGACGGCGTTCGGACGCTGCAGGTCGGCGGCCACGAGCAGCGGCGCGTGCCCCTCCTGCTTCAGCCAGCGGGCCAGCTTGCCCGCCAGGGTCGTCTTACCGGCGCCCTGGAGACCGGCGAGCATGATCACGGTAGGCGGGTTCTTGGCCAGCCGGATCCGGCGCGTCTCGCCGCCGAGGATGTTGATGAGCTCCTCGTTGACGATCTTGACGACCTGCTGCGCCGGGTTCAGCGCCTGCGAGACCTCCGAGCCCCGCGCCCGCTCCTTGACCTGGGCGATGAAGTCCTTGACGACGGGCAGCGCGACGTCGGCCTCGAGCAGCGCGACACGGATCTCGCGGGCCGTGGCGTTGATGTCGGCCTCGGAGAGCCTGCCCTTGCTGCGCAGCGAGGAGAAGACCGTCGTCAACCGGTCGGAGAGCGTCTCGAACACGTGTCTGGACCGTCCTTGAAAGCTTCTGGGATCGCTTATCAGCGTATCGGGTCACCGGCCGCATCCTGCCCGTCCGACGAAGCCCGTTCGCCAAGGGGCCCACCCAGCCCGTCCGTCCGCCTTAGCCGAGGACGCCCGCCGAGCCCGCGCGGCCGAGCGCGTTCAGCCACTCGCCCGCCTCGTCTACCCGCTCTACCTGGCCACGGACCTGGCCGTCACTTCGAGCCCTGTCCTCACCTCGGGTCTGGTCGTCGCTCGGTCTTGTCGTCGCTTCAGACCTAGCCCGCGCTTCGAACTTGGCCGTCGCTACGACCCCAGGCCGTCGCCTCGAACTTGGCCGTAGCTGCGGGCATTGCCGCCGTCACGGGCCTCGTCGTCGCTATGGGCCTCGTCGTCGCCTTGCGCCTTGCGGTCGCTTCGAGCCTTGCTGTCGCCTCAGTCTTGGCCGTCGCTTCGAACCTGTTCGTCCCCGGACCCTGGTCCTCGCTGCGGGCCTTGCCAGCGTCACGAGCCTTGCCGTCGCCTTGGGTCTGGGCGGCGCCTCGGGTCTTGGTGTCGCCTCCGGACTGGGCGTCGGTTCGGACCGATCGGTGCTTCGGGCTTGGGTTTGGGCGCCGAGGCGGGGTGTAGTCGGGTGCGTTCGGTGGATGAGGGGAGGGCGGGTGGGTTAGTGGAGGGTGGCCAGGACTCGGGAGCGGAGGGTGGCGAGGGCGGCCGGGTCGTCTAGGGGGCGGCCGGCCTGGTCGACCACGTAGAAGACGTCGACGGCCTCCGCGCCCAGTGTGTCGACCTGCGCGGCGCGGACCTGGAGGCCGCAGGCGCCGAGCGTCCGGCCGATCCGCCACAGCAGTCCCGGGCGGTCGTGGGCGCGGACTTCTACAACGGTGGCCGTGCGGGAGGCGTCGTCCACGATCGCCACCCGGGGCGGTGGGACGGTCAGCCCAGGACGGGGCGGTCGTGTCGAGCGGGAGCGGCGTTCCAGGCGGTCGGCGACGTCTAGGCGGTCCGCGAGCATGCGGCGCAGGTCGGCCTCCAGCGCGGCCGGGTCCGGCGGCGTTCCGAACTCGGGCACGGCGGTGAAGTCGAGCACGGCCGTCCCGTCCGCCCGATCTTCGCCCGGGGTGGACGAGATCGTGCGGGCCGTCTTCACCGCCAGGCGGTGGAGGGCGAGGACTCCGGCAGCGCGCCAGAGGAGGCCGGGACGGTCCGGCGCGGCGATGGTGACGCGGGAGCCGATGACGCGGACGGCGGCGCCGTCGTGGCGGGCCAGCGCCAGGTGGGCGGGGTCCAGGACGGGGGCGGGCGGCGTCCCGCCGGAGAGGGCCGCGGCGGCACGGCGGGCCAGTTCGGCGACCAGTCCGGCTTTCCACGCGCCCCAGGCGGCGGGGCCGGTGGCGATGCCGTCGGCGACGGCGAGGGCGGCGAGGATGTCGAGGGTCTCGCGCTCGCGGCCGGGCACGGCGGAGAGCGCCTCGGCCATCGCGCGGACGGTCATCGGGTCGTCGAGGTCGCGGCGGGTCGCGGTTTCGGGGAGGAGCAGGTGGTGGCGGACGACGGTCTCCAGCACGCGGACGTCTTCGTCCGGGAACCCGAGGTAGGCGGCGATGTCGCGGGCGATGACCGCGCCGCTGGTCGAGTGGTCACCGGGTCGGCCCTTCCCGATGTCGTGCAGGAGCGCGCCCACGAGGAGGAGGTCGGGACGGGCGACCTCGCGGGTGAGCGCGGCGGCGCCCGCGGCCGTCTCGACCAGGTGACGGTCGACGGTGAAACGGTGGACGGGGTTGCGCTGCGGACGGTTCCGGACATGTTCCCACTCCGGCAGCAGGCGGACGACCAGCCCCGCCTGGTCGAGCGCCTCCCACACGCCGATGGCCGCCGGACCGGCGCCGAGCAGGGACACGAGGGCGTCGCGCGCCCCGTCCGGCCATGGCGGGCTGGGCAGGACGGCATCTTCGGCGAGCCGGGCGACGGTCGCGGGAGCGAGCGGCAATCCCGCTTGGGCTGCGGCCGCGGCGACGCGGAGGACGAGCGCCGGGTCGCTCAGGTCTGCACCGCGAGCGAGGACGACCTCACCGTCATGCTCGACGGCCCCGTCCCCCACGGGCCGCCGCTCGACCCCAGCAAAACGCCCGCCACCCTCGCCAAGGCGACGTCCATTCCGAACAACACGACGCACCTGCCCACTGGAACGACGCTCCTCCTCCCCGGCAGTACGATGCCCCTGCCCCACGGGCCGATGCTCTTCTCCAGCAGACCGTCGCTCCTGCCCCACGCGCCCATGGTCCTCTTCGGCGGGCAGACGCTTCTCCCCAGCAGACCGATGCTGTTGCCCAGCAGACCGATGCTCCTTCCCGGCGGGGCGATACTCCTGCCCAACGGGCGGATGCTCCTCCTCGGCGGGCCGACGCTCCTGCCCAATGGGCCGCCGGTCCTCGCCAGCGAGCCCTTGCTCCTCCCGAACGGGACGCTCCGCCCCGGTGAAGCGGCCTTTGCCCCTGAGGGGATTGCGGTTGGCGTCGGCGGGTTGTCCTTCGTCCCCTGCGGAGTCGCGGTTCGGCGCGGCGAGGGGGCGGGGGACGCTGGTGGGAGGACGGGTGTCCCGGGCCTCGCGGGTGGGGAGGCGGGCGGTGCTGGTGGGGCGGGGGGTGGGTTTGTGGTGGGTGCGGGTGTAGCGGTCTACGCGGCGCCAGAGGTGGGTGCTCGTGTAGGCGATGGTGCGGGCGGCTTCGGAGATGGAGCGTTGGAGGGCGTTGGCGTTCGGCAGGCCCAGGGCGTGGGCGACTGAGTCCTGTTCTTGGAGGACGAGCCGGTCCGACGACCGGGCGGTGGTCTTGTGCAGGGCGTGACGGACGTCCAGGAGGAGGTCGTGGGCGGCTCGGACGCGGGAGCCGGGCGCGGACGCGACCCACGACGCGGCGACCGCGTTCATGGCGTGGACGTCCCGCAGGCCGCCGTGCGCCTCTTTCAGGTCGGGCTCCAGCAGGAAGGCGAGCTCGCCATGCGCCTCCCACCGCTCGCGGCTCAGCGCGGACAGCTCGGCCAGCCGGACGGGGGCGTCCGCCCGCCAGTCGGCGAGGACGGCGGCGCGCAGCTCGTCCACGATCGCTGGAGTGCCCGCGATGTGGCGCGCCGACAGGAGGCCGAGGGCGGCCTTGAGGTCCTGGCGGGCGACGGTTCGGGCCTCGCTGACGGTGCGGACGGAGTGGTCGAGCCGGAGACCGGAGTCCCAGATCGGGTACCAGATCCGCTCCGCGACCTCGGCCACGCCGGGCACGTCGCGGTGCAGGAGGACCAGGTCGAGGTCCCCGCCAGGGGTCAGCTCGCGGCGGGCGTGGCTGCCGACCGCGGCGAGCGCGATGCCCCCTGCGGTGTCCAACGCGATGTCCCCGGCGGTGTCCGACGCGATGTCGCCTGCGCCGTTCCGCTCCTCGTTTCCGGTGTCGTCCGGGAGAAGGGTGGCGAGCCAGTGGTCCAGTTCGGCGGTGCGCACGGCCCGCGCCGCCGCGAGGGCGGCGCGGGCCGTGACCGAGCGGGCCATGGCCGGGTCCTCCGTCACCGGACGATCCGCTGGCGCCTCGACCGGCACCGAGCGATGTAGTGGTGGGTGGCCATCAGAGGGCCTCTGGGCCGGTTTCGCCGGTGCGGACTCGGACCACCGAGTCGACCGGGACGGCCCAGACCTTCCCGTCGCCGATCTTGTCGGTGCGGGCCGCTTTGACGATGACGTCGATGATGTCGTCGGCGTCCGCGGCCTCGACCAGGACCTCGATCCGGACCTTCGGCACGAGGTCGACCTGGTACTCGGCGCCCCGGTAGACCTCGGTGTGGCCCTTCTGGCGGCCGTAGCCGCTGGCCTCGCTGACGGTCATGCCCCTGACGCCGAACGCCTCCAGGGCCTTCTTGACCTCGTCCAGCTTGAACGGCTTGATGACCGCCGTGATGAGCTTCATTTCTTCGCCTCGACCTTCTTCGCCTCGGCCTTCTCCGCGGCGGTCCCCTCCGCCTCGACCTTCTTCGCGGCGGTCTCCGCGGCGCGGACGTGCGGGGCGGCGGTGGCGCCGGCGCCCGAGCCGATGCCCGCGCGGATGGAGCCGAAGTCGTAGGCCGTCTCCGCGTGCACCGTCCCGTCGATGCCCGCCGCCTCGTCGTCCACGCTGATCCGGAAGCCCATGACCAGGTCGATGACCTTCGCGATGACGAGCGTGACGACGAACGAGTAGGCGAGGGTCGCGAGGACGGCGACCGCCTGCTTGCCGAGCAGCCCGAACCCGCCGCCCGCGAGCAGCCCGTCGGCGCCCGCGCCGTTGACGGCGGTGGTCGCGAGGAGGCCGATGAGCAGGGCGCCGACGATCCCGCCGACCATGTGGACGCCGACGACGTCGAGCGCGTCGTCGTAGCCCAGCTTGTACTTGAGGCTGACGGCGAACGCGCAGACGGCACCCGCGACGAGCCCGATGGCGATCGCGCCGAGCGGCGTCACGAACGCGCACGCCGGGGTGACCGCGACGAGCCCGGCGACGATGCCGGACGCGATCCCGAGCGTGGTGGACGCGCCGTCCCGCAGCTTCTCGACGACGATCCAGGCGACCGCGGCGGCGCAGGCCGCGGCGAGCGTGTTGACGAACGCGACGGCCGCGGTCGCGCCGGACGACAGCGCCGACCCGGCGTTGAACCCGAACCACCCGAACCACAGCAGCCCGGCGCCGAGCAGGACGAACGGCAGGTTGTGCGGCCGCATCGGCTCCCGCGGCCAGCCGTTCCGGCGGCCGAGGACGAGGACCAGCGCCAGCGCCGCGACTCCCGCGTTGATGTGGACGACCGTCCCGCCCGCGAAGTCCAGGGCGCCGAGGTCGAACAGCCAGCCGGAGGCGCCCTTGCCGTCCGTCCACCAGACCCAGTGCGCGATCGGGAAGTAGACGAGCGTCACCCAGGCCAGGGAGAACACGACCCAGGCCCCGAACTTGGCGCGGTCGGCGACGGCGCCGCTGATGAGCGCGACCGTGATGATCGCGAACGTCGCCTGGAAGGCGGCGAAGACGAGCTGCGGGACCCCGGTCCCGTCGCCGGCCGTCGCCGCCTTCTCCAGGCCGACGAGCCCCAGGTCGCCGAACCCGCCGATGAACGAGCCGACCGGGCCGCCGTCGCCGAAGGCGAGGGAGTAGCCGTAGACGACCCACGCCATTCCGACGACGGCGATGCTGACGAAGCTCATCATCATCATGTTGAGGACGCTCTTCGCCCGGCTCATGCCTCCGTAGAAGAAGGCCAGCCCGGGCGTCATCAGCAGGACGAGCGCGCTGCTCGTCAGCATCCAGGCGGTACCACCGCTATCGATCTTCATCTCCGATACAGCCCCTCCTCGCCGGAGAACACGACTGCTCAGAGATTCGGACGCGGCGGTTTCAGCCGGAGGATCCGGGTGTTTCGGCGATGTGAAACCCCGCACCGGTGTGTTTCCCCGGTGTTTCCGAAACCTCGCAAACCGGATTTACCGCATCATCAGCGGAATTTTCAGTCCCCCAGGATCGCGTCCACGAACGCCTCGGGCTCGAACGGGGCGAGGTCGTCCGGACCCTCGCCGAGGCCGACCAGCTTGACCGGGACGCCCAGCTCCCGCTGCACCTGGACGACAATGCCGCCCTTCGCGGTGCCGTCCAGCTTGGTCAGGACGACGCCGGTGATGTTGACGACCTCGGCGAACACGCGGGCCTGCTGCATGCCGTTCTGCCCGGTCGTCGCGTCCAGGACGAGGAGCACCTCGTCGACCATGGCCTGCTTCTCCACGACGCGCTTGACCTTGCCGAGCTCGTCCATCAGGCCGGTCTTGGTGTGCAGGCGTCCCGCGGTGTCGACGATGACCACGTCGACCTTGGACTCGATGCCCTGCTTGACGGCGTCGAACGCGACGCTCGCCGGGTCGGCGCCCTCGCCGCGCCGGACGACCTGCGCCCCGACCCGCGTCCCCCACGTCTCCAGCTGGTCTGCGGCGGCGGCGCGGAAGGTGTCGGCGGCGCCGAGCACGACGGTCTTGCCGTCCCCGACGAGGACGCGGCCGAGCTTGCCGCACGTGGTGGTCTTGCCGGTGCCGTTGACGCCGACGACCATCATCACGGCCGGACGCTCCCCCGGCGCCTCGGTGTGGAGCGCGCGGTCGAGGTCGGGGCCGATCTGCTTGACCAGCTCGTCCTTGAGCATCGCGCGCACCTCCTCCGGGCTGCGCGTCCCGAGGACCTGGACCCGCGTGCGCAGGTCGTCGGTGACCTGCCGGGCGACGCTCGTGCCCATGTCGGCGGTGATCAGGGTGTCCTCGATCTCCTCCCAGGCGTCGTCGTCCAGCGTGTCGCGGGACAGCAGGCCGAGGAGGGTCTTGCCGAACGTGTTCTGGGAGCGGGCGAGCCGCGCGCGCAGCCGGACGAGCCGCCCCGCGCCGGGCGGCGGCTTCTCTATCTCGACGACGGGCGGCGCGGCCTCCACGGGCGGCCGCTCGGCGACGGTCGCGCCCGCCTCCGCCTCGTCGACGGCGGTGGCGCCGCCGGTCCGTTCCGCGGGGCCCTCCAGGGGCGGGCGCGGCCGGGTGCGGCGGGGCCCGAGCAGCCAGACGCCGCCCGCGATCAGCGCGACGGCCGCCAGCGCGGCGATGACGATCACATATTCCATAGCGCCCCCAGTTTTACAGAAGGTGTCCGCCCGGCGGCACAGTCTGCCCCCCGGGGCGCGCCGCGCGAAATCGCCGTCCCCCCGTCACCGGGCGGGGACGACCGTCACCGCAGGTCAGCGGGGCAGGGACGACTGCTCGGACGCCTCCCACTCGGCGACGTTGCGCAGCAGGGCCTCCAGGTAGCTGCGCAGGTGGCTGCGGTAGACGTCGCTGTAGGTGCGCAGGTAGGCGACCTCGCGCTGGAGGGCGAGGCGCTCGTCGTCGGGCATGCCCCCGGCGCCGTCCGGCATGCCTCCGGCGCGGGGCGTCCCGGGCGGCTGCTGCTGCCCGGCGTGCCGGACGGCCGCCTCCGCGACGGCGACGGCCTTGCGGTGCGCGTCCTCCAGCATCTGCTCGGCGCGCCCCTTCGCGTCGGACAGGATCGCCTCCCGCTGCAGCCGCGCCTCGTGGGCGAGCTCGCGGGTGTAGCGCTCGGCGTCCGCCACGTACAGGTCGGCGGTCTGCTGCGCCTGCGACAGGATCCGGACGGCCTGGAAGTGCGCGTCCTCGGGCGCCATCACGCCGCGGGTCCCCTTGGCGGCCTGGGCGCGCAGCCGGTTCACCTCGTCGGCGAGGACCGCCTGGTCGTTGAAGATCTGGACGAGCTCCCGCTCGACGTAGGCGAGGAAGTTGCGGACCTGCTCCTCGTCGTAGCCGCGGCGGCCGAGCGCCGCCCGGGCGAACACCACGGAGTGGAGCTCGCCCGGGGTCAGCCGTGTTCCCTCGGAGACGACGGGAAGGTTCGGGGAGTTCATCGCGCTCACCTCTGTGCGTCTGCGAAGGTTTCCAGCCGGATGCGGTCCCTGGGGACGCCGAGCCGCGCGAGCTGCTCGACCGTGTGCCCGACCATCGCGCCCGGCCCGCACACGTAGGCGTCGTGGCCGTCCCACGGACCCTGCCGCGCCACGACGTCCGACAGGTTCCCGTACTCCACGCCGTCGCCCCCGCCCGGCGGCCCGCCCGGCGGGCCGCTCGCCGGCGAGGGCGGGCCGGGGGCGTCGAACCATGACCGCGACGCGGGCGGCGCGCCCGGCGGCGGCCCGGACTGGAGGACGGTGGAGAAGCCGTGCCCGCCCGACTCGTCCGACACGGCGGGGACGACCCTGAGCCAGGGGAACCGGCCCGCCATCTTCGCGAGGTCCTCCAGGTCGTAGAGGCCGTCGCGGGTGCGGGCGCCGAAGAACAGGTGGACGCGCGGCGGGGCGGGACGGCGCGCGATCTGCTCCAGGATCGCCTTCAGCGGCGCGAGGCCGGTGCTGCCCGCGACGAGCAGGACGTCGCGTCCCGACTCCTCGTCCAGGGTGAGGGTGCCGACGGCCGCGCCCATCCGGAGGCGGTCGCCGGTCTCCGTCCCGCGCACCAGGACGGGGCTCACCGGGCCGCCGTCCACCAGCCGGACGTGGAAGTCCATGGTCTGGTCGGGACGCGGCGCGTTCGCCATCGAGTAGTACCGCCAGTGCCGCAGCCGGGACGGCACCTCCACCGCGACCGACTGGCCCGGCAGGTAGGGCAGCGGACGGTCCGGCTGGACGCGCAGGACGGCGATGTCGAACCGGCGCCGTTCGACCGCGACGACCTGGCCGTTCCACCAGGCGGGGCTGGTCAGCGAGTCCTCGTCGGCGGCTTCGAGCATGACCTTGGCGACCAGGCCGTAGGCGGCGTTCCAGTCGTTCTCGACGTCCTCCGACCAGGACGCCCCGGAGAAGTGCCGCAGGGTGGCGACGAGGCTGGCGCCGACGTGCGGGTAGTGCTCGGCGATGATCCCGAACCTGCGGTGGTCGCGGCCGAGCTGCTGGAGGAACGGGACGAGCGCGGGCAGGTCGTCGACCTTCGCGACGATGCTCCCGAGGGCGCGCAGCAGCTTGTCGCGCTGGTGGCTCATCCCGATGGGGAACATGTCCCGCAGGTGCGGGTTGCGCACGAACAGGTCGGAGTAGAAGAAGAGGGCGACGGCGTCGCCCTGCTCCGCGACGAGGGCGAAGCTGTCCTTGAGGCGCTGGGCGTCCACGGCGGATTCAGACGGCCTGCTCGGCGGCCGCCCCCGTCATGACGTCGGTGACGAGGCCGTAGGCGGCCGTCCAGTCGCGTTCGAGCTCGGCGTCCCAGCCGGGTCCGGTGAAGTAGGCGAGGGTGGCGAGCAGGCTCGCGCCGACCGGCGCGTAGTGCTCGGCGGTGACGCCGAAGCCGACGTGCCGCTCGCCGAGGTCCCGCAGGAACGGGACGAGCGTGTCGGGGTCGTCGACGGACGAGACGATCCGCGACAGCGCGCCGAGCAGCACCTCGTGCTGGCGGCCCATCCCGGCCGGGAACATCGATCTGAGCTGCGGCGCCCGCGCGAAAAGGTCGGCGTAGAAGAATTCGGCGACGTCCACGCCGTTCGCGCCCACCAGGGCGAAATTGTCTTTGAGTTTCCGCGGGTCCATGGGCATCACCTCTCGATGGTCCTCCGCACCGGGCGGGGTGTCCGGTGTGGCGGCGGGGCCGGAGAACCACGATGCACATGCGTAGTGGATGGCTCCGGGGCGCACAAGCCCGCCAGCGTCGCCGCGTTGTCACGGTCGGTGCACGGCCGTCCGGGCGATCAACCGATAACCGGCGGAAATACACGGGACGCAATGCGCCATTGGCGGCTGGAAATAAACGGAGACCGGGGCATGGCGAGTCCGAAATGCGGAACGCCGGGCTTCGGGACCGTTCCGGAAAACGTGTCCCATATCACCTTCGGCGAAATTCCCGGACCGCCGGACCGCCGGACCGGCGCCCGCCCCCGGGCGGGGCGCCGGTTCCGGATGTCGCGCGGCGCGGGTGGCTCGCGGCGCCCGCGCGCGGCCGCCGCCGGCCGCGGCGGCGGCCGGCGCGGCCCGCGCGGGGCGGGGCCGCGCGTTCCGCGCTCCCATTCACGTGGAATTCCCTTCCCGCTGGTCGTGCCGTCTCCCGCAGACGCTACGGGCGCGCAATTCACCGGCCCAGGGCCCTAGGGCCCTGTTTCCGGGAATAGGGGGCCCTATCCGCGCTGGTCCGGCGGGCGGCCGGGACGATGCGTGTCCGGGCCGATCTGCCCCGTGTTCTTACCTCTGGTCATCCACCGGGAAAGGCGTTAATCTTCGGCTGGCCGCCTGATCTTGGTGAAAGGCGGCCGCCGGGCATTGTCCGGACACCCCGCGTTCATGGAGGCACCCATGACCCGACGATTCACCGCCCATGCCGGCCGGGGCCGGCACGGACTCGCCGGGACGGCGCTCGCCGTGGCATTCCTCGCCGCCCTCGCCGGCTGCGGCGGCGACGATTCAGGCGGGTCCAAGGGCGCCGAGGCGGGCGCCTCGTCCGCCGCCACGCCCACCCCCTCGTCCGCCGCGCCCACCGGCGCGGAGACCTCGCCGAAGCCGGTCGAGCGCTCCACCGACCCGGCGATGCAGCCCGGGATCAAGGGCGCGCGGCAGGCGCTCCAGGCGTTCCTGCGCGGGCAGGCGGCCGGGGATCCGGCGGTCTGCCGCTACGTCGCCCCGGGAGGGAAGTTCGTCCGCGGCGAGGCGCTCAAGGGCAACTGCGAACGGGGGGTGCGCAACACGCCGCACCTCGTCCGCCCGGCGGAGCGCGAGGCCCTGCGCACCGTCACGGTGAAGGGCGGCCGGATCGTGGGCGAGGAGGCGGTCATCCCCTTCTCCGCCCTGCACTGGACGAGCGGCTCCATGGTGGAGAGCACCCTCCAGGACAAGTTCACCCTCCGCCGCGAGAACCAGCTCTGGCAGATCGTGAAGTAGGCGTTCGGCCCCACGGGCGGCCCCGCGGGCTCACGGCCGGTACATCGCGATCCAGTCGACCGACAGCGTGACGGGCGCCGTCCGGCTGACGCCGGCCTTCGTCCGCTTGGTGAGCCCGGGGAACCAGTCGAGCTGGACGGCCTGCCCCATCTTCCCCGGCGGCAGCGCCGCGCGGTCGGACGTGTGGAACGTCTTCCGCCCGTCCATGAAGCCGGTCACGCCCCGCGAGTTCCACTCCACCGCGAAGACGTGCCACTTCCGCAGGTCGACGCGGACGTGCGCGTCCTTGCGCTGATGGTCGTCCTCGGGGCCGTAGTGCAGGAAGAAGTTCGTGCCCTCGCGCAGGCCGCGGTCGCCGAAGGTCTCCATCCAGTCGATCTCACCGCCGCCGCCGCGCGGGTCCGTCCCGCCGCCGCCGTTCACCGGCCACAGCAGCAGGTTCGCGTTGTAGCAGGCGCAGCCGCGGCTCACCTTGACCCGCGCCTCCCAGCGGCCCTCCTTCTGCGCGCCGCGCATCCAGGCGAGGCCGCCGGTGTCGCCGTTGCGCGTCCCGGTGATCCGCAGGACACCGCCCTTCACGGTCACGGCGCGGGCGAGACGGCGTCCCTTGCCGTTGTTGCCGGGCCCCGTGTAGACCTCCCAGGCGCGCCGGTCGAGCGTGCGGAACCCGTCGGCGGCGATCGGGCGCCCCCACCCGTAGCGCTTCGCCGCCGTGGTCGGGACCGGCTTCTTCCTGCCCTTCGCCGCGACGGCGTCCTCCTGGTCCTTGGGCCCCGGCTTCGTGTACGACACGGCCGGGGCGGAGCGCTCCAGCGCGCCGAGCGCGATCGCGCGGGACGGGTCCGGGCCCGGCGCCGACGAGGACGGGACGGCGAGCGCGAACGAGCAGCCGGCGGCCACGATCCCGCCGCCGACCGCGGCCATTCTGTTGCGCGGCGGAAAAATCACGGTGCACCTCCGGGACGAAATGAGACGGAGGCCCGGAGAAAGGCACCGTCCGGCGTGTTTTCCATTCGTCCGGAAGGCTATGGCGGGGCCGCGGAACGCCGTTAGGGCCCTAGGGCCCTAGCCGCGGCGGCCGCGGACCCCAATCGCGTACGCGCAGTTCAGCCGCCCGGCGGCAGCCCGATCCAGGTCACGATGGCGGTGGCCCGGTTCGGCGCGCCCAGTTTCGCATATATGCGGTTGATGTAGTTCTTGACGGTTTTCTCGGTGAGAAATAGCTTGGCCGCGATGTCCTGATTCGCAAGACCGCGCACGATCAGTTCCATCACCTCCGCCTCGCGGGCGGAGAGGCCGTACCGCGCGCGCCGCTCCGCCGGATCGGCGGCGGGCGCCGCGGGACGGTCGGTCCGCGCGGCGTCGATGAGGGCGGCGCTGGCCGCGTGCGAGAGGGGGTGGGCCCGGTGCCGAACGGTGTCGCGGATGGCGGCGGCGAGCTCGTCCACGGTGAAGGTGTTGTGCACGAGGTACCCGACGGCCCCGTTGCGGACGGCCGACAGCACCACGTCGGGGTCGTCCACCTGGGTCAGCATGATGACCCGGCTGATCTTGCTGAGCGCGGCGGCGGCGCTGACCCCGTCCACCCGGGGCATCCGCACGTCGAGCAGGACGACGTCGGGCGTCAGCCGCCACGCCATCTCCTCGGCGGTGCGGCCGTCCCCGGCCTCCCCCACCACCTCGATGTCGTCGGTCGCCTCCAGCGCGGAGGTGAGCCCGGCGCGGATGAACGTGTTGTCGTCCACGACGAGGACGCGGTAGCGCGCCTCCGGGGCCCGGTCGCCCATCAGCCGCTCCCCAGTTCGGCGCCGGCGGGCTCGGCGTCCGCGCCCGCCGCCGGGACCAGCACCGTGATCTCGGTGCCGCCGCCCGGGATGGAGGCGACCGCGAGCCGGCCGCCCGCGCGTCCGGCCCGCTCGTGCATGCCGACGAGGCCGTAGTGTCCGCCGCGGGCGAGCGCGTCCAGCCAGCCGGGGTCGTCGGGGCGTCCGGGCAGGCCCCGGCCGTCGTCGCGGACGCGCGCCTCCACCCCGTCCGCGACGGCGCGCGTGACGATCTCGACGCGGGACGCGGCCGCGTGCCGCCGGACGTTCTCCAGCGCCTCCCGGACGATCGTCACCAGCTCGCGCCGGGCGGGCGGCGGGAGGTCGGCGCCCGGCGCGGCGTCCACGCCGACCGGGACGCCGGTGCGGCCCTGCCACTCCTCCGCGAGCTCCCGGACGGCCTCGGCGAGCGGCGTCCCGCCCGCCTCGTCGCGCAGCTCGGCGATCAGCGAGCGGGCCTCCCGGGTCGCGACCTGCGCGGCGGTGGCGATCCGCGCCGCCTCCTCGGCGGCCCGGTCCGGCGACTTGCGGAGCCAGGCGGGCAGGCCGGTCGCCGACAGCGCGATCCCGGAGAGCGTCGCGGTCAGCGAGTCGTGCATCTCCCTGGCGAGCCGGGTGCGCTCCTCGGCCGCCATCGCGAGGGCCTCCATCCGCCAGCGCCGCTCCTCGGCGGCGGCGTGCTCGTCGAACAGGCGGCGCAGGACCGTCCCGACCAGCGCGGCGACGCCGTAGAACACGGGCAGCACGACGAGCAGCGGCATCGCGACGCGGCCGTCGTCGTCCGGGGCGTTCCGGTAGAGCGCCGTGTAGTACAGGACGGTCTGCTGCGCGCACAGCAGCGCGGTCACCTGCCACCGGTAGAGCAGCCCGGCGAGGCCGGCGGTCACGACGGTGACGAGGAAGTACGGCCCGAAGATCCCGCCGACGCGCAGCACGGCGTAGCCGAGGAGCACGTCGAAGGCCAGCAGGGCGGGCTGCTCGAACAGCCGCAGGACGACCTTCTCCCACCCCGCGAGGGCGACCCCGGACACCACCACCGCGAGGACCAGCACGCCGAGCGCCCACCGGTCGCCGCGGACCTGCCCGTCCATCAGGATCGTCACCCCGACGACGAGCACGCGAAGCTGCATGAGCAGGACGAACGTGGTGCCGACCCTGGTCTCGACGGATCGCCGGAGCCCGGGCGGGAGCTGAACACCGGAGTCCGGCATCGCGAACCCCTCCATCTGACGGGCGCCGACCCTCATGACGCCATTCATCTTGATCTTGCCGAAGACCGCATAACGAACATTAGCCACTAGGGGACAGGAGATCGCTACGATGCCCACTAATACTCGCGTTCCCGTTCACGGAAGGACACCGTTGGCGGTCCCGAGGGCGGTGCCACAGCCGGAGGAGGCGCGCGTCCCCGCCGATCTCCTCGCGCTGCTCGGCCGCCTGCGGCAGTGGTCCGGCCTGCCGCTTTCCGAGATCGACGAGCGGCTGCGCGCGGCCGGGTTCGCCGTTCCGGACGGGGCCGCGGGAATGCTCGGCGCCGGAACGCTGCCGGATCGTGTGTTGCTGTCCGCTTTTGTGACCACATGCGGCCTTGTGCCGGAGGAGCGGGACCGGTGGCTGCGCGTCCACGACCGCCTCCGCGCGCCCGCGGAACCCCCGGTCAGCGGGCCCGCAGGCACCGAGGCCACGGTCTCCGGAGGCATGGGCGCTGGAAGCACGGGCACTGGAGGCACGGGCACCAGGACGGTGGACGGCGACCGGCGCGTCGCCGGGCGGCCCGCGCTGAACATGGGCCCCCGGCCCGCAGTGGAGAAGGCAGTGGAGAAGGCGGTGGAGACAGCGAAGGACGACGCGGCGGACAGGCCCGCCGAGAAGCCGAGGGAGAACGGGTCGGGACGGCACGCGAGGACGTCGCCGTCGGCGCCCCGGCACCGCCGGAGGTCCCGGCGCGTCCCCGCCCCGCACCGGCGCGTGTCGCTGCTGGTGGCGGCACCGGCGATCATCACGATCGCGGTGGTGGCGTCGACCCTGCCGGAGCTGCTCGGCGGCGACGACGGGAACGGGCACCCGGCCGCGCCGTCGAAGGCGACGGTCCAGGCGAGCCCGAAGGCGGCGCCGCCCACGCCCGGCTGGTACACGATCACGCCGGTGACCGACGACGAGCGGACCGGCAACTGCCTGTCGGTCATGCCGGACGACCGGTTGAAGCCGCAGCTCGCGCAGGACAAGTGCACGGACGACGACAACCTCCAGCGGATCAAGCTCGTCAAGGCGCCGGGCGCGGAGGGGACGTTCCGGCTCCAGGCGTGGACCCCGGCCTCGAAGCTCTGGTGCACAACCCTCGACTCCCGCGAGAAGGACTCCGCGCTCCACATGGCGGAGTGCGGGGACGACCCGCTGCAGCGGTTCGGGCTGACGCCGTCCACCCGGCAGGTGAAGGCGGGGCGGGTGTTCGACATCGTCCCGGAGGCGACGCGTGCGGAGGGGATGTGCGTGGGCGTCGACGTCCGGGAGACGGGCGGGCTGCAGGCCGTCCACGCGGAGTGCGGCAGGACCGGGGTCCGCGGGTACCTGCTCACGCCCGTCGCCCAGCCGCCCGCGCCCTGACCGGCGGCCCTTCGGGGGTCAGGCGTGGTCGCGGAGCCGCTGGCTGACGACCTGCGTGACGCCGTCGCCGCGCATGCTGACGCCGTAGAGCGCGTCGGCGCCCTCCATGGTCCGCTTCTGGTGCGTGATCACGATGAGCTGGGACGATTCGCGCAGCTCCTCGAACACGGTGATGAGCCGCTGCGTGTTGGTGTCGTCGAGCGCCGCCTCGACCTCGTCCAAGACGTAGAACGGCGACGGCCGCGCCTTGAACACGGCGACGAGGAACGCGATCGCGACGAGCGACCGCTCGCCGCCGGACAGCAGCGACAGCCGCTTGACCTTCTTGCCCGGCGGGCGGGCGGCGACCTCGACCCCGGTGGCGAGCATGTCGCCGGGCTCGGTCAGCGACAGGCTGCCCTCGCCGCCGGGGAACAGCCGGGCGAAGATCCGCTCGAACTCGCGCGCGGTGTCGTCGTAGGCGGCGGCGAACACCTGCTGGACGCGCTCGTCCACCTCCTTGACGAGGCCGAGCAGCTCCCGCTGGGTCTTCTTCAGGTCTTCGAGCTGGGACGTGAGGAAGGCGTGCCGCTCCTCCAGCGCCGCGAACTCCTCCAGGGCCAGCGGGTTGACCTTGCCGAGCTGGTTGAGCTGCCGCTCGGCGGCCTTCGCGCGCTTCTCCTGCACCGTCCTGTCGTACGGGGCGGGCAGCGCGTCCTCGCCCTTGTCCGGGTCGGGCGGGACGGGCTGGTCGGGCCCGTACTCGGAGACGAGCGACTCGACCTCAAGGCCGAACTCGTCCAGGGCCCGCTGCTCGTACTGCTCCAGCCGGAGCCGCTGCTCGGCCCGCGCGACCTCGTTGCCGTGGACGACGTTGACCAGCCGTTCGAGGGTGCCGGACAGCTCGCGCACCTGCGTCCGGACGACCTTCAGCTCCGCCTCGCGGGCGGCCTTGGCCCGCTCGGCGGCCTCCCTGCGGCGGACGGCGGCGGCGAGGGACAGGTCGATGCGCTCCAGGGCCGTCCGCGCACCGCGCAGGACGGCCTTCGCGACGCGGGCCTGCCGTTCGCGGCGGGCCCGGCGCTCGGCGGCCCGCGCCCGCTCCTCCCGCTCGCGGCGCGCGCCGCGTTCGAGGGCGTCGGCGCGTCCCGCGATCGCCTGGACGCGCTCCTCCGCCGTGCGGACGGAGAGCCGCGCCTCCATCTCGACGCCGCGGAGCTCCTGGCAGCGGGCGTTCAGCTCGTCGCGGGCCTCGGTGCCGTGCCCGGCCTCGTCGGCGACCTCCGCGGCCTCCTCCGACTCGGCGAGCCGCAGGGCCAGCTCCTCGGCCGCCTCCGTGTCGCGCTCCAGGGACTCGTTGGCCGCGTCGAGCGCCTTGGTCAGCCGCTCCGCCTCGCCGCGCGCGGCGCGGGCGTCGGCCTCCAGGCGGGCGGCGCGCTTGGCCTCCTGCGCGGCCTGCGCGTCGAACTCGCGCAGCCGGGCGCGGACGCGGTCGAGCTCGGACTGCGCCGCGTTGACGCCCGCCTGCGCCTCGGTGGCGGCGACCTCCGCGGCCTCCACCGCCGCCTGCGCGGACTGCTCGCGCTCCAGCGCGCCGGCCAGTTCGTTCCCGGCCGACAGGGCGGCGGTCTCGGCCGCGGCGAGGTCCTCGGTGGCCTCGTCCAGCGTCGCGCGCATCTGCAGAAGGCCCTGCGCGCCGGAGGCCCCGCCCTGCGCCCAGTGCGCCCCGACGAGCTCGCCGTCCCGCGTGACGGCCCGCAGAGTCGGCTCCCGCCGGACGAGAGCGGCCGCAGCGGAAAGATCGTCCACCACTGCCACATCACCCAAAAGGTGCTGAACCGCAGGCCGCACGACTTCCGGCACACTCACCGCGTCGACCGCGTAATCGACGCCCGGAACCCGCCGCGCCTCCGCGACGGGCCCTCCCCCGACCAGCAACCCCGCGCGTCCGGCATCCCGAGACCGCAGCAGCGCCAGTGCGGCCTCAGCCGTCCCCAGCGACCCGACCGCGATGGCCTCGGCCGCGTTCCCCAACGCGGCCGCGACGGCGGTCTCATATCCGGCCCGGACGTTCAACAGCGAAGCAACGGTGCCGAGAACACCCTCCAGCGACCCATCAGAGCCCGCCGACAACAATGCCTCGCCACCATCGGCGGCGCTGGCGAGCGTGAGGTTCAGCGCCTCGATCCGCGCCTGCAGCGCGGTGACCTTCTTCTGCGCGGCCTGGTCGGCGGAACGGGCCGCGCCGACCGCCGCGCGGGCCTGCTTGAGCGCGCGGCGCGGGCCGTCGACGGCCGCCCGCGCGGACTCGGCGGCGTCCTTGGCGGTGGCGAGCGCCTCCTGCACGGCCTGGTGCTCGGCGGCGAGCGCCGGGTCCTCCACGACGTCGGCCTCGAAGGCCTCGAACTCGGCCTGCGCGGTCCCGGCCCGCTGCTCGGCCTCCTCGCGGGCGTCGGCGAGCCGTCCGATCTCGGACCGCCCGGCCTGCGCCTTGCTGCGCAGCGCCTCGACGCGGCCGCGCAGCCGCGCCAGTTCCTCGCGGCGGTCGGCGGCGGCGCGGGCGGCGGCCTGCAGCCGGCGCTCCTCGGCGGCGAGCGCGTCCTCGGCGGCCGTCCGCTGGTCGACCGCGCCGGTCAGGGCGTCCTGTGCCTCGTCAAGGGCCGCGCGGAGCATGTCCTCCTGCGCGCGGATCTCGGCGGCCTCGCGCTCCATGTCCTCGGGGTCGCGGCCGCGCCGCTCGTCCTCGCGCGCTTCGGCGGCGTTGCGGTGCCGCTCCTCCGCGAGGTCGGCGACGCCCCGCAGCCGCTCCTTGAGCGCGGACAGCCGGAACCAGGTGTCCTGCACCTGGGCGAGCCTCGGCGCCGCGGCGGCCTCCTCGGCCTCCAGGACGCCCTCGCGCTCCTGCGCCCCGGCGAGCGCCCGCTCCGTCTCGGTGCGGCGCTCCCGGACGGCGGCCTCGTCGGCGGCCTCCTGTTCGAGC
Organism: Actinomadura decatromicini; assembly: GCF_008121305.1. Lineage (NCBI taxonomy): Bacteria > Bacillati > Actinomycetota > Actinomycetes > Streptosporangiales > Thermomonosporaceae > Actinomadura > Actinomadura decatromicini. Next base: position 794,393 of record NZ_VSRQ01000004.1, read on the forward strand.
TTCGTCCGCAGCGTGACCAGGTCGTCGGCCAGCAGCCTGAGCCGCGCGTCGCGCAGGTCGGCCTGGATGACGGCGGCCCGGCGCGCGATCTCGGCCTGCTTGCCGAGCGGCTTGAGCTGCCGCCGCAGCTCACCCGTGAGGTCCTGGACGCGGGTCAGGTTGCCCTGCATGGCGTCCAGCTTGCGGAGCGCCTTCTCCTTGCGCTTGCGGTGCTTGAGGACGCCCGCCGCCTCCTCGATCACCGCGCGCCGCCCCTCGGGCCCCGCGTGCAGGACGCGGTCGAGCTGCCCCTGCCCGATGATCACGTGCATCTCGCGGCCGATGCCGGAGTCCGACAGCAGCTCCTGGATGTCGAGCAGCCGGCACGGGTCGCCGTTGATCGCGTACTCGCTGGACCCGGACCGGAACATCAGCCGGCTGATCGTGACCTCGGTGTAGTCGATCGGCAGCGCGCCGTCGGCGTTGTCGATCGTCAGCACGACCTCGGCACGGCCGAGCGGCGCCCGGCTGGCGGTGCCGGCGAAGATGACGTCCTCCATCTTCCCGCCGCGCAGCGACTTGGCGCCCTGCTCGCCCATCACCCAGGCCAGCGCGTCGACCACGTTGGACTTGCCCGACCCGTTGGGCCCGACGACCGCGGTGATCCCCGGCTCGAACTTCAACGTCGTGGAGGACGCGAAGGACTTGAAGCCGCGCAACGTCAGGTTCTTCAGATACACGCGCTAGCAGCCCCCTCCTCCTCGACACGTCCGACGCACGATACCGGCCGACGCCCCTCGGAGACCGCCACGCAGCCCAAGCAAGGTCACGCCCGCACCCCAAAACGGCACAAAAACACCAGAGCGCCATAAACCAAATACGGCCCGAACCTTGCCCGAACCATGACCGGCGAAGCGGGCCCAAGCCACCGCCGCCAGAAATGGCGACCGTCCCCACTTGGACCAATCAAAGCCCCGACCAGGAACGATGTCGATCCCAGGAACGAGCCATAATGCCCGTCTTGGGACGAAACCTGAACCGGGGCCACGGCTCGCGCGGCCGGAGGCGCCCCAGCGCCGGAGGCCGCGCGAGCCGCCGACGCAGGCGACCGGAGCGACGCCCCACCCACCGCAACAGGCACAAGAAACCGCAACGGCGTCGTGAGGATCGCCTGCGTCGCGCGGGGGGTCAGGGGGGTCGCCCCCCCTCGACAAAACAAAGGGACGCCACGTCGCGGCGTCCCTGTTCACACTGGGATTTTCAGGCGCCGATCAGGTCAGCGCCGGTTCACGGTCCTTCACCGCGAGCGACATCACGTCGTCGTCCGCCGCCGTCGCGAGCGCGTCGTTCTCCGCCTGGAGCCGTACGAGTTCGGCCTCCAGGTCACGTACGCGCCGCTGAAGGCGCCGCATCTCCGCGACCATCCGGGGGTCGGGACCGCCGACGTGGCCGAGTAGAGCCTTCGCCATGACTAAGGGTCCTCCACGCTGAGTAACCAGCAGGGATCGCGCACGAGAATCAATCGAAGTCGGTGCGCGTATCGTCTAGAGTCGCACCGGCCGCTGTCCTGGTCAAGACGCACATCACAGGCCGGTAACAACCTTCCTCTACTAGTTTAGCAGGTATAAACCAGAACTCCCTACCCGGTCAGCGCTCCACGAAACCCGCGGCCTCGCCGCGGGCCCCGCTCCAGCGCTCGGCGACGCCGGTGACCTTCCCTGGCCGGGCCGTCAGCGTGTCGCTTCCGGAGTCGTCCGCGGTCAGCAGGTCGAGGAGGCGGCGGCACCGCTCCCGCGGCCCCTCCGCGACGACCTCGACGCGCCCGTCGGACAGGTTCGTGGCGCTGCCCGCGAGGCCGAGTTCCAGCGCCCGCGCCCGCACCCACCAGCGGAACCCGACGCCCTGCACGCGGCCCCGCACCCATGCGGTGAGCCGCACGACCTCGTCGCCGCCGTCACTGTCCGCGTCCATGGACTCCCCCGTTCCGCTCATCGGTTCACCGTCCCTCCGCGCCGCCGTGCCCTAATACCGTGCCCGGCGGGGCTGGGGCTGGCACGTCGGGCAGCTGTAGGACGAGCGGTTCATGAACTCGTCGCGGCGGATCGGCGTCCCGCAGCGGCGGCACGGCTCGTCCCGCCGCCCGTAGGCGTCGAGGGAGCGCTCGAAGTACCCGCTCTCGCCGTTCACGTTCACGTAGAGGCTGTCGAACGACGTGCCGCCGACCGCGAGGGCCGCGCCCATGACGTCCTGAGCGGCCGCCAGGACGCGCGCCGCCTCCGCCCGGGTCATCGTCTCGGTCGGGCGCGCCCAGTGCAGCCTGGCGCGCCACAGGGCCTCGTCGGCGTAGATGTTGCCGACGCCGCTGATGAGCGACTGGTCGAGCAGCGCGCGCTTGATGCCGGTCTTGCGGCGGCGGAGGGCGCGGTAGAACGCGTCCGGGTCGAAGCCCTTCTCCAGCGGGTCGGCGGCGATGTGCGCGATCGGCTCCGGGACGAGCCCCGGGCCGTCCGGGCCGCCGACCGCGTCCGGGACGAGGTCGGCGACCATCAGGTGCCCGAACGTCCGCTGGTCGACGAACCGCAGGTCGTGGCCGCCGTCGCCGAACTCGACCCGGACCCGCAGGTGCTTCTCGCGCTCGCGGTCCGGCTCGCCGACGAGGAGCTGCCCGCTCATCCCGAGATGGGCGAGCAGCGCCTCACCGGGCTCCCCGTCAGCGGCCCCGTCATCGGCGCGGAGCGGCAGCCACATGTACTTGCCGCGGCGGCGCGGGGTCAGCACGGTCCGCCCGGCGAGCCGGCCCGCGAAGTCGGCGGGCCCGGCCTCGTGGCGGCGCACCGCGCGCGGGTGCAGCACCTCGGCGGACGCGATCGCGCGGCCGGCCGTCCAGCGTTCGAGGCCGCGCCGGACGACCTCGACCTCGGGCAGCTCAGGCACCGGCCTGGGCCGCCTGTCCGGCCTGCTCCTGGCCCGCGGGCGCCCGGCCGTCGACCGGCGCCGCCGCGGGCGCCGCCGGGGCCGCGCCGTCCTGCGCCGCCTCCCGCCGCACGACGAGCGCGCGGATCTCGTTCCAGGCGGCCTCGGCGGCGTGCTGCTCGGCCTCCTTCTTGCTGCGCCCCTCGCCCGAGCCGTAGGTCTGCCCGCCGACCCGCACCGACGCGCGGAACGTCTTCTGGTGGTCGGGGCCGCTCTCGGCGACGTGGTACTCGGGGACGCCGAGCTCCTCGACGGCGGTGAGCTCCTGCAGCGAGGTCTTCCAGTCGAGCCCGGCGCCGAGGCTCGCCGACCGGGTGATCAGCGCGTCGAACAGCCGGTGGACGAGGGCGGACGCCTCGTCCAGCCCCCGGTCGAGGTAGACGGCACCGATCAGCGCCTCCAGCGTGTCGGCGAGGATGGACGCCTTGTCGCGCCCGCCGGTGCCCTCCTCGCCGCGGCCGAGCCGGATGTGGGCGCCGACGCCGAGGCCGCGCGCGACGCCGGCGAGCGCCCGCATGTTGACGACGGCGGCGCGCAGCTTGGCGAGTTGCCCCTCGGGCAGGTCGGGATGGCCGCGGAACAGGGTGTCGGTGACGACGAGCCCGAGCACCGAGTCGCCGAGGAACTCCAGGCGCTCGTTGGTCGGCAGGCCGCCGTTCTCGTAGGCGTACGAACGGTGCGTCAGCGCCCGTTCGAGCAGGTCGGCGCCCACTTCCACGCCGAGTGCCCTGGTCAGTTCGGCACGTTCCGGCGCCGGGTCGTTCTTCTTGCCGCTCACAAGCCCTCCTCACGGGCTGCGCCGCGCAGTGCGCGGACGCGCGTCTGCGGCGCGCGGCCGTCGGGCCGGGACGGCGAGGACGCACGGCGGGGAGGGGTTGTCCGCGAAGACGAGGTGCGCGCCGGTCGGCTGATCCCGGCGTGCACCACGGCTCCGGGCGCTGCGAGCCGCGGTGGACCGCTGCTCGTTCCCGCGCCGGTCACCACGCCGACGTCGCGCCGGGTGGTCGGGTGCCCGTCCTGCCGCATCGGGGGCGGCCGCGCCGTGCGCGGATCCACCCCCGGATGCGAGAAGACTCAGGACGACGGGGCGATGACCTGCCGCCGGTCGTAGGTTCCGCACGTCGCGCACGCGGTGTGCGGCAGCTTCTGGTCGCGGCACGTCGGGCACTCGACCAGCGTCGGCGCCGATGCCTTCCACTGCGAGCGCCGGTGCCGCGTGTTGCTGCGCGACTTCTTCCGCTTCGGGACGGCCACGTCAGCCCTCCTGCCTTCGTTCTCGTCGGTCGGCTGTTCCGCGGGAGCCGTTGCTCCCGCTCCCCCGGTCGGGCCCCGCGGGCGTGTCGCCCTCGAGGCCCTGCAGCGCCGCCCACCGGGGGTCGACGGCGTCGTCGTGGCGGTGGCCGGGCTGGTCGGCCAGCCGTGCACCGCAGTCCGGGCAGAGGCCCGGGCAGTCGTCCCGGCACAGCGGGGACAGCGGCAGCGCGAGGACCACCGCGTCCCGCAGGACGGGCTCGAGGTCGATCAGGTCGCCCTCGAGGCGGAGCTCGTCGTCTTCGGCGTTCCCGCCGGAGCGGGTGTCGTCGTAGACGAAGAGCTCCTGGAAGTCCGCCTCGAAGGTCGAGGCGATCGGGTCGAGGCAGCGCGCGCACTCCCCCTCAAGGGGGACCGTCGCGGTGCCGGTGACGAGCACCCCTTCGAGAACCGCTTCGAGCCGGATGTCCAGCTCGATCGCGGCGCCCGCCGGGACGCCCACCATCTCGACGCCGAAATCCTCCGGTGCCGGCGCGGACAGGGTCTCCTCCCGCGACGACCCGGGTTGCCTGCCCAGAGCTCGGGTGTCGAGCACGAGAGGGGCGTTGGGGTCGAGGCGTGTCAGCGGATTCCTGCTTTCGTGCGGCATGAGAATGACGGCCGTGACCGATGGCCGATGTCCCAGGGTACCGAAGACACGGGCGAGGTCCCAACTCGCGGCCGTCCGACCAGGGGCGGGGGCCGCCGCCCGGCCGCGCCGGGTCAGCCCTCCCTGAGCCGGGTCAGTCCTCCTTGAGGCGCCGCACGAGCCGCTCGTGGACGGTGTCGGGGACGAGCCCGGAGATGTCCCCGCCGAACTTCACGACCTCTTTCATCAGGCTCGACGAGAGGAACGCGTACTCGGGGTTGGTCGCCATGAAGAGCGTCTCCACGCCCGCGATGCGGTGGTTCATCTGGGCCATCTGGAGCTCGTACTCGTAGTCGCTGACGGCCCGCAGCCCGCGGACGATCACCGGGATGTTCTGCTCGCGGCAGTAGTCGACGGTGAGGCCGTAGAACTTGTCGACCTTGATGTTGCCGTACTCCTCCGTGACCTCGGCGATCATGTCCGCGCGCTCGTCCACGGTGAACAGGCTCTTCTTGTTCTTGTTGATCAGCACGGCGACGACCACCTCGTCGTAGAGGCGGGAGGCGCGGCTGATGATGTCGAGATGGCCGTTGGTGACGGGGTCGAACGATCCCGGACAGACGACACGGCGCACGGCGCGAACCCCTTCGGTCCCGGTTTCTGACCTGCGGCGCGAACGTACCAAATCGCGTTCGGCCCGGTTCCACCCGGGCCCTCGGGTCACTCCCCTCAGGAGCCGAGCGCGTCGATGATCGCGGCGGCGATCGGCCCCGACTCGACGCCGTACCCGGGCGCCTCGGTCATCACCGCGACGGCGTACTTCGGGTCCGAGCGGGGGCCGAACCCGATGAACCAGCGGTCGTTGTAGGACGCTCCCTCGATGTCGGCGGTCCCGGTCTTGCCGCCGAGGACGGACGTCCCCTTCAGCGACTTGCCGGTGCCGCGCTCGACGACGGCCCGCATCATGTCGCGCATCTGCCTCGCCTGGTCGGCGCTCATCGCCTCGGACAGCTCGCCGGGCGAGAACCTCTCGACCGTCCGGCCGTTCGCGGCGCGCAGCCCGTCGACCAGGCGCGGCTTCATCACGACGCCGTCGTTGAGGATCCCTGCCGCGACCAGCGCCATCTGCAGCGGCGAGGCGACCGTGCTGCCCTGCCCGATGGAGCCGAGCGCGCTGAGCGACGGCTCGTCCGTCTCGGGGAACGAACTGGCGACGCCGCGCAGGCCGGGCGCGTACCCGATCCGGTCGCCGAACCCGAACCGCGACGCCGCCTCGCGGACGCCGTCGTTGCCGGGCTTCTCCGCGCCCATGAAGGCGAACGTGGTGTTGCACGACTGCGCGTACGCCTCGGCGAGCGGGATCCGGGGCAGGTCGCAGGACCCGCCGATGTCGCCCGCGTCGTTGGCGATCGCCTGCCCGGCGCGCGGCGGCTTGTAGCTGCGTCCGGCCCTGACCTGGGTGTTCTCGGTCGCGCCCGCCTGCAGCGCGGACGCCGCGACGACGGTCTTGAACGTGGAGCCGGGCGGGAACAGCTCGTTCGCCGCCTTGTTGAGCAGCGGCTTCAGCGGCTGGTCGCCGAGCCGGTCGAACGCCCGCACGGCCTTCCGCCGGTCGAGCGTGGACACCTCGTTCGGGTCGTAGGACGGCGTCGACGCCATCACCTTGATCGCGCCGGTCTTCGCGTCGAGCACGACCGCCGCCGCGCGCCGCGCGCCCGCGCCGCTCAGCGCGTCGTAGGCCGCCCGCTGCGCCTTCACGTCGACGGTGGACTCGACCGTCCCGCCGGGGACGTGCTTGCCGATGAGCCGGTCGACGAGGTCGGTGGTGGCGAGGCGGGCGTCGGTGCCGTCCAGGAAGTGGTTCTCGGCGTCCTCAAGGCCCGTCTGGGCGAACACGGAGAAGTAGCCGGTGATGGGCGCGAACACCGGGCCGTCCTTGTAGCGGCGCTGGTAGCGGTCGCCGCCGACCTCGTCCGACCAGGCGAGGCGCTCGCCGTCCGCGACGATCGGGCCGCGGTCGATCTTGAAGCGGTCCTCGAACTGGCGCGCGTTGAGGGGGTCGTCGCGGAGGTCCTGCGCCTCGAACCCCTGCACGTAGGTGATGTTGGCCATGAGCGCGCCGGCCATCACGAGCGCGACGATCCAGGTACGCCCCACGGCACGGTCGATGCCGGGCCTCATGGCCGGGCACCTACCCGGAAGCCGCCGCCCTCAACGGCCGATCGCGCGCCCGTACCAGAACACCGCCTCTCCGTAGCGCCGCTCCCGTTCGGCTTCGTATCCGTCCGGCCATGACAACGAACGGCCGCGGGCCGCGCGTTCCACGACGACCAACGCGTCCGGCGCCGTCCAGCCGTTGTCGCGGAGGTCTTCCAGGAGGGCGGTGACGGCCGCGTCCGCGAGCGCGTAGGGCGGGTCGGCGAAGACCAGGTCGTAGGGCTCGTCCGGCGGCCGCCGCACCAGCCGTTCCACCTTGTCGGCGCACGGGACCGCCCCCGGCAGCCCGAGCGCCGCCGCGTTCCGCCTGATCACCGCCATCGCGCGCGGATGCGACTCGACGAGCAGCGCGTGCGCCGCGCCCCTGGACAGGCACTCGAGCCCGACCGCGCCGGACCCGGCGTACAGGTCGGCGGCGCGCAGGCCGTCCAGCGGTCCGAGCAGGGCGAGGACGGTGCCGAACAGCCCTTCCCTGGCGCGGTCGCTGGTCGGCCTGGTGTCGCGTCCCGGCGGGACGTCGAGCCGCCGCCCGCCCGCGCTGCCCGCGATGACCCTGGTCATCCCCCCAGTATCGGGGCGGCGCGGCGGCGCCGCGCCCGGGGCCCGGAACGCGGGTCCCCGCACCCCCGACAACGGGCGTTTTCCAAAAAGATCCACAACCCGGACGTCAGCCTCTTGTGAACCTGCGCCCAAATGGGCCGAACGCTGTTCACAACGACTACGGGACGTGTAAACGTGCTCGCAGGTTGTGCAACCCAACCCCTCAGGAGAACTCTGTGCATAACGGTAGGAGACTGGCGGTGACGGCGGGGGCGGCGGTTCTCGGCGTCGCGGCCATGAGCGGCGTGTCGCACGCCGAGACCTCCCAGCCCCTCGCCAAGCGGACCGCGCACCCGGCATCGGCGGACGCGCCGCTTCTCGGCCTCCGTCTGGACGCGCCGGTGAAGCACGACGGGCGGACGCACACCACGACCGCCGGGCTCGACCTCGGCGCCGGAGTGAACACGCCCGTGGCCGGCGCGGACGTCCGGCTCAAGACGCGGGCGTCGGCCGGGCCCGGCGGCGTCAAGGCGGGCGCGCGCGCCGACGCCGCCGTCTCCACCCCGGCGGGCGGCGGGCGGCGGGCGCTCGCCGCGGGCGACCCGCAACTCCTGAACGTCGGGGCCGGGGCGGGCGCGTCGCTGTCCCCGGGGAGCGCGACGCCGCTGAAGGCGAACCTGTCGGCGCACGCCTGCCTCGGCGGCTGCGCCGCGCCGACGCCGCCCACCCCGCCGACTCCCCCGGTCCCGCCGTCGCCGCCGACCCCGCCGGACACGCCCCCGCCGGGCACCCCCGCGCCGCCCGGACCGCCGTCCTCGCCGCTGCTCCCCGAGCTGCCGTCCACCCCGGGGATGGGCGCGGGCGCCGTGGCCGCCGAGATCACCCCGCCGAAGGGGCTGCCGTTCACCGGCGCCGACTCGCTGCCGCTGCTGGCGCTCGGGATCACCGCCGTCGCGGCGGGCAGTGCGGCCGTGGCCGCGACGCGGCGGCGCACCGTCCGCGAGTCCTGACCGCTCCTCCCGAGAAGGGCGCCTCCCCGCCGGGGAGGCGCCCTTCTCGGCGTCTGAAGGGATTCGGCGTCTAGAGGGATTCGGAGCCGACGACCTTCCAGCCGCCGCCCGCGCGCTGGAGCCCGAGCCGCCGGAACGTGACCCGGTCGGCGTCGGTGCAGCCGCCCTTGCAGGCGCCGAGCGTCACCAGCGCCGTCACCCGGTCGGCCGGGCCGCCCGCGCGGAGGCCGATCTCCACGGGCGTGCCCGCCGCGACGGACGGGTCCCGGGCCACCGCGTCCAGCACGCCGTGCGCCGCCGTCCCCGGCCACTGCGCGCCCGCCGTGTCGGCGCGGGACGAGCCCGCCTTCAGCGAGAACAGGCTGTCCAGCAGCCAGCCCGCCCCCCGCTTGACCATCGTCGCGCGCATCGGGTCCTGGAGGCGGCTCGGGTCGGCGTTCTCGGCGCGGACCGTCCGCTTCACGTACGCGAGGACGGTGACCCTGCCCGGCGCCGCCGTCACCACCGCCGAGTCGACGACCTCCGTCGCGACCGAGCCCTTCTTCTCCTTCAACTGCTCGCGGTAGTCGCGGGTCGCGAGCTGGCGGTCGTACTCCGTCCCGTACCGGGGCGTGGACGCGCGGTGCGCCGCCGCGACGTCCCGGTCGAGGGTCGCGTGGTCGAGGCTCAGCACCGCCTTGATCGCGTGCGCGGCCGGGGCGACCGCCTCCGCCGCCGCGGCGGGCGGCGCGGCCGGGCCGGTGTCGGCCGTCGCGGGCTTCTCCCCCGAGCCGTCGGCCAGCAGTGCCCACGCCGTCGCGCCGACGGCCGCCGCGACCAGCAGCGCGACCCCGGCGGCGGCGAACCCGAGGCCCCGCCGCCGGCGCGGCGGCGGACCGGTCGGCGGCAGGTTCGGCGGCTGGTAGGGCGGGACCGTGCCGCCCGAGTCGGTCCCCATGAGCGTGCCGGGACGGCCCACGGTCGGCGGGTTCGGCGGCGTGCGCGGGTCCCCGGCGAGGTGGGCGCCCGTGCTGAGCGTGTCCTGGACGGGCAGCTCGTCCGGGACGTCGCCGCTGATCAGCCGCAGCAGCACGTGCTGCGCCTCCGGCCGCCGCGCCGGGTCCTTCGCCAGGCACAACGCGACGACGCCGCGCAGCGAGTCCGGCAGCGCCGACAGGTCGGGCTCGTAGTTGAGGATCCGGTGGAACACGGCGGAGATCGTGTCGTTGCCGAACGGGTGCCGTCCGGTCGCCGCGAACAGCATCGTCGCCGCCCACGTGAACAGGTCGACGCCCGTCCCGAGGTCGGTGTTCGTGACCTGCTCGGGCGCCATGTAGGACGGCGTCCCGACGACCCCGCTGCCCTTCTTCGCCGTCGTGCCGAGCACCCGCGCGATGCCGAAGTCGATGACGCGCGGGCCGTCCGGCCCCATCAGCACGTTGGACGGCTTGAAGTCGCGGTGCAGGATGCCCGCCCGGTGGATCGCCGCGAGCGCCGTCACCGTGCCGATCGCGAGGCGGTCGAGGTTCGTCCCGGTGCGCGGGCCCTCCTCGTTGACGAGGCCGCTCAGCGACGGGCCCGGCACGTACTCGCTGACGACGTACGGCAGGTCGCCGGAGATGTCGGCGTCCACGACCTGCGCCGTGCAGAACCCCGCCACCCGGCCGATCATCGCCAGCTCGCGCTCGAACCGCGCCCGCCACTCCGGGTCGCGGACGAACCGGTCGCGCAGCAGCTTCACCGCCGCGCGGCGGCCGTCGTCCTCGTGGCGCCCCAGGAAGACGATGCTCTGCCCGCCCTCGCCTATCCGTCCGACCAGCTCGTACCGCCCCAGCCTGGCCGGGTCGTTGGGCAGCAGGGGGCCGACCGCCGTCATTGGGAGCTCCTCCGTCGCATGCGAACCCGCGCTACATGTCAGACGTCTGTGATCAACCGTGTCTTCTCAGTATCCAACGGGGGGAACGCCCCAGAGAACCTTCCGCGCGCGTCACTTCGGCGTCGGACGTCAGGTCTTCTCAAGGAAGTCGGCGCGCTCCTCGTCCAGGAGGGACGCCAGGACGGTCGCCAGGCCCGGATGGTCGGCGAGGTCCGGATCGGACTCGACCAGCGCGGTCGCCTCGTCGCGGGCGTCGCGGATGACGTCCTCGTCCTTCTGGAGGGTGAGGAGGCGGAGGCTGGACGTCCGGCCCGCCTGCGCCGCGCCGAGCACGTCACCCTCCCGGCGCTGCTCCAGGTCGAGCCGGGACAGGGCGAAGCCGTCCGTCGTGGACGCGACCGCCGCGAGCCGCTCGCGCGCCTTGCTGCCGGGCTCCGCGTCGGTGACGAGGAGGCACAGGCCGGGGAGCGTGCCGCGTCCCACCCGGCCGCGGAGCTGGTGGAGCTGGGAGACGCCGAACCGGTCGGCGTCCATGATGACCATGACGGTGGCGTTCGGGACGTCCACGCCGACCTCGATGACCGTGGTGGCGAGCAGGACGTCCAGGTCGCGGTCGGTGAAGCGGCGCATCACCGCGTCCTTCTCGTCGGGGTGCAGCTTGCCGTGCAGGACGCCGATGCGCAGCCCGTCGAGCAGCTCCTCCAGCTTCGGCAGCACCTCCATGATCCCGAGCGGGGAGCGGCGGCCCTCCTCGTCCGCGGCGACGGCGTCGCCCTCGTCGCCCTCCTGCTCGCCGATGCGCGGGCAGACGATGTAGATCTGCCGGCCCTGCGCGGCCTCCTCCTTGATGCGCTCCCAGGTGCGGGCGAGGAACGCGGGCTTCTCCGGCGGCACCACGTGCGTCTGGATCTCCGACCGGCCCGCCGGGAGCTGCCCGAGGACGGACGTCTCCAGGTCGCCGAAGACCGTCATCGCCACCGTGCGCGGGATCGGCGTCGCCGTCATGACGAGGACGTGCGGGCGCCCGCCGCCGGTCTTCTCGCGCAGCGCGTCCCGCTGCTCGACGCCGAAGCGGTGCTGCTCGTCCACGACGACGAGGCCGAGGTCGGCGAACTGGACGGTCTCCTGCAGCAGCGCGTGCGTGCCGACGACGATGCCCGCCGCGCCGGACGCCGCGTCCAGCAGGGCGGCCTTGCGCGCCTGCGCGCCCAGCGACCCGGTGAGCAGCGCGACCCGCGTCGCGTTCTCCGCGCCGCCGATCTGCCCGGCCTCGGCGAGGTCGCCGAGCATCCCGGTGATCGACCGGTAGTGCTGCTGCGCGAGCACCTCGGTAGGCGCGAGCAGCGCGGCCTGCCCACCGCCGTCCACGACCTGAAGCATCGCCCGCAACGCGATCACGGTCTTCCCGGCGCCGACGTCGCCTTGGAGGAGGCGGTGCATGGGGTGTTCGACGGCCAGGTCGGCGGCGATCTCGTCGCCCACCTGGCGCTGGCCCTTGGTCAGCTCGAACGGGAGGCGGGCGTCGAACTCGGCGAGGAGTCCGCCGAAGGACGGCGGGCGCGGGGTGGCCGGGAGGGCGGCGGCCGCGAGACGGCGCTGGGCCAGCGCGACCTGGACGACGAACGCCTCGTCCCATTTGAGGCGGGCCTTGGCGCGACCGAGCTCGTCCCAGCTCCGCGGGCGGTGGATGCCCTCGTACGCCTCGCGCAGGCCGATCAGGTCGCGGCGGCGCAGCAGCGCTCCGGGCATCGGGTCGGCGGGCAGGGTCAGCTGGTCGAGGACCATGCCGACGGACGTCCCGATCGTCTCGATCGGCAGCGTCTTCGTGGACGGGTAGATCGGGATGATCTCGTCCGCCCACTCCTGCGCCGCCTGCTCGGCGCTCGTCTCGTGGACGACCTTGTACTGCGGGTGGGCGAGCTGCCGCACCGGGCGCCCGCTGCGCGGCCGGTAGGTGCTGATCTTCCCGGCGAACAGGCCGCGGGTGCCGGGCGACAGGTCCTTCTCCGGGCGGTAGGACCCCTTGCGGCCGAAGAAGCTCAGCTTGAGCTCGCCCGTCCCGTCCGTGACGGTGATCTCCAGGACGTAGCCGGGGCTGCGGTTGAGGCTGCGGCCCTGCACCTTCACGACCTCCGCCATGACGGTGACGTGCTCGCCGTCCTCCAGGCCGCTGAGCTGGGTCAGCTCGCCGCGGTGCGCGTAGCGGCGCGGGTAGTGGTGCAGGAGGTCGCCGACGGTGCGCAGGTCGAGGCCCTTCTCCAGGGCCTTGGCCGTCTTGTCGCCGAGGACGTCGCGCAACGGCTCGTCGAGGTTCGCCACGCAGTCTTTTCTAGCCCAAAGCGGCGGCGCGTATCACCGGACGCCTCACTCCACGCCGACGAGGAGCGGGTATTTCTCCTGCCCGCCGTCGTAGACCCCCGCCTCCACGTCGGGATGGACGTCGCGCAGATGCTCTTCGAGGACGGCGGCGAGGCCGGGCGGCGCGTCCCGTCCGGTGATCAGCGTGACCAGCTCCCCGCCGCCGGACAGCATCCGGTCGAGGACGCGCCGGGCCACCTCCGCGACGTCCGCGCCGATCGTCGCGACGTCGCCCTCGATCAGCCCGAGGACGTCGCCGCGCCGGCACAGCCCGACGCTCGTCACCGCCTCCCGCGCGGCGACCTCCAGGTGGCCGAAGCGGGTCGCGCCCGCCGCGCGGGTCATCTCGATCACGTCCTCGCCGAAGCGGCGCAGCGGGTCGTGCACCGCGAGCGCCGCCAGCGCCTGGACGGACGCCTTCGCGGGCACCACCTCGATCCGCGCCCCCGCGTCCCGGGCCCGCTCGGCGGCGGCCTCGGCCAGGGCGTGGACCTCCGGCCCGTCCGGCAGGACCGTCACCTCGTCGCCCGCCGCGAGGATCGCCTCGGCCAGCACCGCGAGCGGCGGCACGGTGCCCGGCTGTCGCCGGACGGCCCGCGCGCCGCTCTCCTCGAACAGCGCGGCGAGGCCGTCCGCGGCGGTCACCGCGACGACCGCGCGGCCGGTGCACGGCGCGTGCGGCTCCCCGGTGGCGGCGTGCAGGTACGTGACGCGGATCCGGTGCGGACGGCCCGCGTCGAGCCCCGCCTCGACGGCGGCCCCGGCGTCGTCCACGTGGACGTGGACGTTCCACAGGCCGTCGCCGCCGACCACGACGAGGGAGTCGCCGAGGGCATCGAGCCGTTCGCGCAGCGGGTGGACGGCGTCGTCTGGCGCGTCCAGCAGGTACATGACCTCGTAGCTCGGCCCGGACGGCGCGGCGGGCGCCGGGGCCTTCGCGCCGGGAGCGCGGGCCGGGACCTCGTAGCGCTCCGGGTACTCGTCGGTGAGCACGGCCGCGAGGGCGTCGAGGACGACGCAGAGCCCGGCGGCGCCCGCGTCCACGACGCCCACGCGGGCGAGGACGTCGAGCTGCCCGGGCGTGGCGCGCAGCGCGCGGCGGGCTCCGTCCGCGGCGGCCCGCGAGACGCCTGCGAGATCAGCTCCGGCGGACGCGCCCGCGGCCGCCGACGCGGCGAGCACGCTCAGGACCGTGCCCTCGACGGGATGCTCGACCGCGTCCCTGGCCAGCGCGGACGCGTGCGCCAGGGCCGCGGCGAGCGCGGCGCCGTCGGGCGGCGCGTCCAGCGGGCCGAGGACGTCGGCGAGCCCGCGGAGAACCTGGCTGAGGATCACTCCGGAGTTGCCCCGCGCGCCGAGCAGCGCGCCCCGCGCCAGCGCCCGCCACGTGTCCGGGGCGCCCGTGCCGGGCGGGAGCGCGTCCAGCGCGTCCGCCGCCGCGCGGACGGTCAGGTGCAGGTTGGTGCCGGTGTCGCCGTCCGGGACGGGGAACACGTTCAGCGCGTCGATCTCCGTCCGGGCGCGGCCGAGCGCGTCCGCCGCGAGCCCGCACCACCGGCGCACCGCCGCGCCGTCGAGGACCTCGCCCAACGCCCGCCCCTCCCCGCCGCCGCTCCGGCCGCGCGTGCGGCCGCGGCCGATTCGCCTACCCGACGCGCCGTCGGCTACTCTGATCCATGCGCCTCGTCCGGGGCGCCCGTCAGTGAGCACCCATGATGCCCGGTTCGCCCGCCTGCGGCCGCCGGGGCGGCGCTCCGTCAGAGCATCGACACCACTTGGAGTTTCCCGTGGCTTCCGTCTGCGACGTCTGCGGCAAGGGACCCGGTTTCGGCATGCGCGTCTCCCACTCGCACCGCCGCACCCCGCGCCGCTGGAACCCCAACATCCAGCGCGTGCGCGCCGTCGTGAACGGCGCCACCAAGCGGATCAACGCCTGCACGTCCTGCATCAAGGCCGGCAAGGTCGTCAAGCCGACCGTCTGAGGTCCGCCGCAGCCAGGCTTTCCCGCCAGTCCATCGGAGCCGCTCCGATGGGCTGGCTTTCGCATGTCCTGAATCAGGGGCGCCAGTGCCAGGCGTGGTCTACCGGGCCGATGCCCGCGCCGAGCGGGAAGCCCGCCGCGATGGCGCCGGTCACGTACTCCTTCGCCGCCGCCACCGCCGCCGGGACGTCGTCGCCGAGCGCCAGCCGGGACGCGATCGCCGAGGCGAGCGTGCAGCCCGTCCCGTGCGTGTGCCGGTTGTCGTGCCGGGGCGCGGTGAAGCGGTGCTCGCGCTCCCCGTCGAACAGCAGGTCGGCGGCCTCGCCCGGCAGGTGCCCGCCCTTGATCAGCACCCAGCGCGGGCCCAGCGCCCGCACGGCCTCGGCCGCCTCGCGCAGCCCCGACTCGTCCACGACCTTGACGCCGGTGAGCTGCTCCACCTCGTAGAGGTTGGGCGTGACGACGGTCGCGGCCGGGATCAGCGCCGACCGGACGGCGTGCACCGCGTCCGGCGCGAGCAGCGGGTCGCCGTGCTTGGACACCCCGACCGGGTCGACGACGGCGGGCGCGTCCGACCCGGCCAGCGCCTCCGCGACGATCTCGACCAGGCCGCTCGACGCGAGCATCCCCGTCTTGATCGCGTGCACCCCGATGTCGGACAGGACGGAGTCGAGCTGCGCGCGCACCGCCTCCGGCGGCAGTTCCCAGTACCCCTGGACACCGAGCGAGTTCTGCGCGGTGACGGCCGCGACGACGCTCATCCCGTGGACGCCGAGCGCGAGCATGGTCTTCAGATCCGCCTGGATCCCGGCGCCGCCGCCGGAGTCGGACCCCGCGATCGTCAGCACGAGCGGCGGCGCCTGAACGGGCGGCACGGACGGAGCGGACGAGGCGGACGGGGTGGGCGTCATGCCGTCCACTTTATGGCGTCATGACCGCGTCACGGCGGCCCGGACCCCGCCGGGCGGTCTCAGACCAGGGAGCAGGGGTTGCTGTTCATGACGCAGGTCGACGGCTTCGCGGGCGTCCCCTGCGCGGCGAAGGCGATCCGCACGGTGGCGCCGGGCGCGATCGCCGTGCGGCCGCGGACGAACGGGACCTTGCCCGTCCGGACGACGGTCGCCCCGCTGACCGCCGTGACCGAGGCGCTGTCGATCTTGAAGGCGAGCGCCCACTTGGCCACCGGCTGCGGGCCCTTGTTGGCGATCGTGGCGGTGAAGGTGAACCCGCCGGGCTTGCGGGACGCGACCCGGAACGCGACGACGAGGCCGTCCGGCCGGGCCGCGCCGCGGCTGGCGCGCTCGCCGGGCCCGCGCTGGGAGACCTGGTTGTCGCGCGGGTCGGGCTGCGAGTCGTGGGCGGGCGCGCCGCCCGCGAAGTTGAGGGAGATCTGCTGCGTGCTCAGCGCGTAGGCGACGATCCCGACCGCGATGACGAGGGCGACGATCGGCAGCATCGGGACGGGCAGCACCGAGAGGAGCTTGAGCCTGCCGCGCCCGCCCGGCTTCTCGGACGGCTGCGGCTTCTCGCCCCACGGCTCGCCGAAGTCGGGGGGAGGACCGTCCTGGTAGTCCCCCGGGAGCGGCTCGAAGCCGTAGTCGTACGGCGGGTCGTGCGGGTGCCCGGCGCCGGGCGCGGGTCCGGTCGAGGTGGTCTCGTGCGGCGACACGTAGAGCCGGTCGTCGGTCGGGCCGGAGTATGCGTCGAAGGGCGGTGCGGGTGGTGCCCCGTAGTACGAGCCCTGGGACGTGCGGGCGTCCGGTGCGGGCTCGTCATCCGGTTGACCGAGCTTGGTGTGTCGTCCCATCCCATCCCTCTTCGATCACACGGATGTATACCAAACCCTCACCAACCATGCCTACAAGACACGTCAACAAGCACGTAAGGACGCCCTCCGCGCGGCGCCCCTCACGTCGGGAAATGATCCCATGCGCCGGGCGGTGGCTCGCGCCCGTCCACACGGACACCTGTCCCTTCGGTGACGGTCCCGATCCGCGTCCAGGACGGCGGCAGGACGGCTCCGGCGGGGAACGTCCCGGCGAAGGCGTGGTCCTCGCCGCCGGTGAGGGCGTGCCGGAGCCCGTCCGGCCCGAGGACCGCCGGGACGGGCACGGCCGCCGATTCGACGTCGACGCGGACGCCGCTCGCCGCCGCGATGTGCCCGAGGTCCTGGACGAGCCCGTCGCTCACGTCCAGCAGCGCGGTCGCCCCGGCCGCCCGCGCCTCCGCCCCGGCCGCGTACGGGGGGCGCGGCCGCCGGTGCGCCTCGGTCAGCTCGGCGGGGCCGTCGCGTCCGGCGGCGAGCAGCGCGAGGCCGGCCGCGGCGAACCCGAGCCGGCCGCGCACGGCCACGGCGTCGCCCGGCCGCGCCCCGGCGCGGGTGAGCGGCGGCGCGCCGCCGAGGTCGCCGAGCGCGGTGACGGCGAGCGTGACCTCCGGCGCGGCGACGACGTCCCCGCCCGCGACCGACGCCCCGGCCGCCCGGCACTCGTGCGCGAGCCCGTCGTAGAGCCGCTCCGCCCATTCGACGTCCGTCGCGGGCGGCGCGGCGAACCCGACGAGCAGCGCGGTCGGGCGGGCGCCCATCGCGACGACGTCGGCGAGGTTCTGCGCGGCGGCCTTGCGGCCGATGTCGTAGGGGCCCGACCAGTCGCGGCGGAAGTGGCGGCCCTCGACCAGGACGTCCGTGGTGGCGACGACACGCCCGTCCGGCGCGCCGATCACGGCCGCGTCGTCGCCCGGCCCGAGCAGGACGGCCGGGCCCTGCGGAAGCCGCCGGGTCAGCGTGGCGATCAGCGCGAACTCCCCCAGGTCACCGATCGTCCCCATATCGCCGATTCCCCCTGATCCACGCGTGCCGGACGCGGCCGTCCGGCCCGCGCGCCCCCCGCCGCCCGCCGCGGCGCGTAACACGATACGGTGAACCGTCCGACGTAGATTCTCCGCCCGGGGAGGACGTGATGGTGCAGGCCTACATCCTCATCCAGACCGAAGTCGGCAAGGCGGCCGAGGTGGCCGGCCACATCTCCGGCATGACGGGCGTCACGCTGGCGGAGGACGTCACGGGCCCCTATGACGTGATCGTCCGAGCGGAGGCGCGGAATGTGGACGAGCTGGGCAAGCTCGTCGTCGCGCAGATCCAGTCGGTCGAAGGCATCACGCGTACGCTCACCTGCCCGATTGTCCATATCTGAGGCGTCGCCCCGGCGGCTGCGCCGGGCGCGGGCGGTGGCCGTCCTCGGCGTGCTGGCGCTGCTGGCCGCGGCGTGCGGCGAGGGCGCCGTGCGGGTGCCCGTCCCCGGGCCGGACGCGGCGACGCGGCGGCTGTGCGAGGGCCTCCGGCTCCCCGAGAAGGTGCGCGGCCTGGAGCGCCGCGACACCTCCCCCGACTCGCCGCTGACCGCCGCCTGGGGCTCCCCCGCGATCGCGCTGCGCTGCGGCGTGCCGCGGCCGGCCGCGCTCCGCCCCGAGTCCCAGCTCGTCACGATCAACGGGATCGACTGGTTCGGGCAGCCGATCGACCGTCCGGTGACGTTCACCGCGGTCGCGCGGCAGGCGTACGTCGAGGTGACGGTGCCGCCCAAGTACAACCCGGCCGGGGACGCGCTGATCGAGCTCGGCCCGTCGATCAAGGCGACGATCCCGCAGAAGCCCGAGGGCCAGATCTGAGCGCCCCGAGCCGCCATTCGGCGGCGTCGGGCAGGGTCGGCTCCGCCGTCCCGGCGAGCCGGTGGGGCGGGTGGGAGTCGAACCCACTCAGCGCGTGGCACTTGGTTTACAGCCAAGCCCGACTCTCCGACGTCGGCGCCGCCCCGTGCGCGCGGGGCCCCCGGACCCGCGCCGTACCTCCGGAGGGATTCGAACCCTCAGCACACGGCACCTCATGCCGCTGTCTCTGCCATTGGACTACGGAGGCGTGCGTGCGGCCCCCGGGATTCGAACCCGGAACAACCACTTCCTGAGAGTGGCCTCTCTGCCAATTGGAGTAGAGCCGCGTGAAAGCAATTCGCGTGAGGCGGCGTCACTCGCGGCGGCCCGGCCGGAACGGCCTCTAGGAGGCGGGATACCGGCCGGGGCGGGCGTGCGACGCCGAGGGCAGTCGAAGTCGGTACTGCTCCAGAGCCATGGCCGGTCCTCCTCTCGGAGCCTCGTGTTTCGGGCTGACGACGTCCACGATGCCATCGCCGCGTGAATGGCCGCAACGCATTTGTCCGGCCGTTCGCGGGAGCGGTCGCGCGGAGCCGGGCGGTGGAAGTCATGGGGGCGGTATGGGGGTCGAAATCGGTCAGGAGAGGATGGCGGCGGTGTCGGGCGGTGTCGGCGGAGGAGAGGCGGTCCGTTCATGGCAGTGGGGTTCATCGGGCTGGGGCGGATGGGCGCGCCGATGGCGGCGCGCCTCGCCGGGCGGGGCCTCGTCGTGTACGACGCCCGCTCGGAAGCGATGACGCCGCTCGTGCGGGTGGGCGCGCGGGCGGCGCGGAGCGTCGCGGACGTCGCCGCGCACGCCGAGCTCGTGTCCGTCATGGTGCGGGACGACGCGCAGGTGCGCGAGGTCGGCGAGGAGGTGCTGGCGAGCGCGCGTCCTGGAACGGTCCTCGCGATCCACTCGACGATCCGCGCCGCGACGGCCGAGGACCTCGCCGAACGCGCCCTCCGGTACGACATCCACGTCGTGGACGCCCCGGTCAGCGGCGGCTCCGCCGGGGCGGGCGCGGGCACCCTCGCGGCCATGGTCGGCGGGACGGACGAGGCGTTCGACCGCTGCCGCGAGCCGTTCGGGACGTGGGCGGACCTCGTCCTGCACATGGGCCCGGTCGGCGCGGGCACCCGCGCGAAGCTCGCCCGGAACCTGCTGCACTACGTCGCGTACACGGCCGCCGCGGAGGCGCAGCGGCTGGCCGAGGCGGCGGGGGTGCCGCTGCGCGAGCTGGGGCGGGTGGTCCGGCACACGGACGCGATCACCGGCGGGCCCGGCATGCTCATGCTCCGCGACACGACCGCGCCGCTCAAGCCGGACGACGACCTCTACGACACGCTGCGACACGTCCGCGACCTCGGTGAGAAGGACCTGGCGCTCGCCCTGGAGCTGGCGGACGAACTGGACGTCGACCTCCCGCTCACACGCCTCGCCCGCGAGAGGCTGTCGCCCGGACTCGGCCTGCCGGATGCGTCCGACTAAATCCAACTAAGGGGGAACCTGGACGGGCTTGTTTGCGTCCAAGGTCAATGCGTGGACGCACACTCGCATCGTCCGTGACAGCGCTCGCCCTGGCCGGAGCGGCCAGATGCGGCGGCTCCCCTGGCGGCGCGCACCGTCCCGCCCCGCCGGGGCCGGAGGTCCGGCTCGTCGCCTACGACGGCTGCGACGCGCTCCTCGACGGCCTGCGCCGCGCGACGGCGGACAAGGTCGGCCCGTACGGGCTGAGCGGCGTCCCCGGCATGGTGCCGCTGGAGGGCGACACCGCGCTGCGCAAGGGTCCCGAGGCGGCGCAGCCGGGCGTCCCGAACGCGGCGCCGCCGCCCGGCACGCCGCAGCATTCCACCACCAACTCGCACGAGCCGGGCGCGGACGAGCCCGACCTCGTCAAGACCGACGGCCGCCGCATCGTGACCGTGACCGGCGGCGAGCTGCGCGTCATCGACCCGGCCACCCGCAGGGTCGCGCACACCATGGACCTCCCCGGCCTCGGCGGCGCCTTCCGCGGCGCCGACGCGCAGCTCCTGCTCAGCGGCGACCGCGCGCTCGTGACGACCCAGCAGACGGCCATGCTCCCGTTGGAGCGCCGTCCCGTCCCCGGGCCCGGCGGGTTCGACGACCTGCCGACGCCGACCGCCGTGCCGACCACGCGGCTGACGCTCGTCGACCTGTCCGCCGCGCCGAAGGTCGTCGGGACGATGACCACCGAGGCCGCCTACGTCGACGCGCGGCAGACCGGCTCGACGGTGCGGGTCGTGATGCGGTCCACGCCGCGGATCCAGTTCCCCGGCGGGAACGGCGGCAAGGGCGAGAAGCACGCCGCCGAGGCGAACCGCGCCGCCGTCCTGAAGGCGCCGCTCGACGCCTGGCTGCCGTCCTTCCGGACGGACGACGGCGCCGGCGGCCGCGCCGCGACGTACCGGAGCCCGTGCGACCAGGTGAGCCGCCCGTCCTCGTACGCGGGGTCGTCGCTGCTGTCGGTGCTGACGTTCGACCTGGCGAAGGGGCTCGGCGACCCGAAGGCCATCGCCGTCGCCGCCGACGGGACGACCGTCTACGGCAACGGGAAGAGCCTCTACGTGACCGGCACTCCCCCGACCCCGTACACGTGGAACGCGCCCCCGCGCGCCCCCGAGCCGCGCACCGACGTCTACAAGTTCGACGTCGCTGGGACGGAACGCCCCCGCTACGTCGCGTCCGGCTCGGTGAAGGGCTTCCTGCTCAACCAGTACTCGCTGTCCGAACTGGACGGAAACCTGCGCCTCGCGACGACGACCAGCCAGATCGACTCCCGTGAGCGCAAGTCGGAGAGCGCGGTGTACGTCCTCGCGCAGCACGGCGGACGCCTCGACGAGATCGGCCGCCTCGGCGGGCTCGGCAAGGGCGAGCGGATCTACTCCGTCCGGTTCCTCGGGACGACCGCCTACGTCGTGACGTTCCGCCAGGTCGACCCGCTCTACACGCTCGACCTGAAGGACCCGCGGCGGCCCCGGCTCGGCGGCGAGCTGAAGATCACCGGATACTCCGCGTACCTGCACCCGCTGGCGGACGGGCGGCTGCTCGGCGTCGGCCGGGACGCCGACGCCTCCGGCCGCACGCTCGGGCTCCAGGTCTCGCTGTTCGACGTGTCCGCCGCGCAGCCCCGCAGGGTCGCCTCCTACCGGCTGCCGGACGCCTCGTCCCAGGCGGAGTTCGAGCCGCACGCGTTCCTGTACTGGCCGCAGTCCGGCCTCACCGTCATCCCGGTGACGGACCCCGGCGGCGGGACGAGCGAGGCCCTCGTCCTCAAGGTCGGCGGGACGTCCATCACCAAGGCGGGGACCGTCCGGCACCCGGACACCGAGCGGTTCGGCAACGGCGTGAGGCGCTCGCTCGTCGTCGGGAACACCCTCTGGACGTTCTCCGACGACGGCGCCCGCGCCACCGACGCCGCCACGCTCAAGGACGCCGCCTGGCTGCCGTTCAAGTGAGGGCGAGGGATCAGCGGAGGCCGGTGGAGCGGCCCAGCGCGGTCTGGATGAGCCGGTCGACGAGCGCCGGGTAGTCGAGCCCGGTCGCCGCCCACATCTGCGGGAACGCCGACGCCGGGGTGAACCCCGGCATCGTGTTGATCTCGTTGAGGATCCAGCCGCCGTCCGGCGTGTGGAAGAAGTCGACGCGGGCGAGGCCCTCGCAGTCGAGCGCGTCGAACGCCTGCACGGCGATCCGGCGGACCTCCTCGATCGCGGCGGGCGGCAGGTCGGGCGGGATCGCCATCCTGGTGGCGCCGTCGAGGTACTTGGTCTCGAAGTCGTAGAAGTCGTGGCCGCCCGCCATCAGCACCTCGGCGGGCAGGCTGGCCTCGGCGGGGCCGTCGTCCAGGCCCTGCAGGACGCCGCACTCGATCTCGCGTCCCTCGATCGCCGCCTCCACGACGACCTTCGGGTCGTGCTCGCGGGCCGCGTCGACCGCGGCCTCCAGGTCGGCCTCGGCGGTGACGCGGCTGATGCCCATGCTCGACCCGGCGCGGGCCGGCTTGACGAACACCGCGCGGCCGTCCGCGAGCCCCAGCTCCTTGATCTCGTCGATCTTGCGCTTGCGCTCGCGCCGCCACTCCCGGTCGCCGACCAGGACGTACGGGCCGACGGGCAGGCCGCGCGCCTGCCAGACGAGCTTCATGAACCCCTTGTCCATGCCGACCGCGCTCGCCAGCACCCCGGCGCCGACGTACCGGACGCCCGCGAGGTCGAGGAGGCCCTGGATGGTGCCGTCCTCGCCGTAGGGGCCGTGCAGCAGCGGCAGCACGACGTCGACGTCGCCGAGCGTCTCGGGGACCTTGCCCTGCTCGACGACGATCAGGCCGCGGCTGTCCGGGTCGAAGGGCAGCGCGAGGACGCCGCCGGAGCCCGTCACCTCGGGCAGCAGCCCGTCCTCGATGGCGAGCCGCAGGTCGGCGGGCGCGAGGACCCAGCGGCCGTCGCGGGCGATGCCGATCGGCACCACCTCGTACCGGTCCCGGTCGATGGCGGCCATGACGGCCCCCGCGGTGACGCAGGAGATCGCGTGCTCGGAGCTGCGTCCGCCGAAGACGACGGCCACGCGCGTCTTTGAAACCTGGGACATGAGGCCCGACCCTATCTGTGATCAGTCCGCGGCGGCCATGAGCGGGCCGCCCGCCTGCGCCCCGCCGGCGCGGGTCACACCCCGTACCGTTCGGGCTTCGGGGAGCGCGAGATCAGCGAGATCGCCGCCTCCTTGATGGGCATGCCGTGGTGCAGGACGGCGGTGACCGCCTCCGTGATCGGCATCTCCACGTTGTGCTTGCGGGCGAGCTCCAGCACCGGCTCGGACGACTTCACGCCCTCCGCCGTCTGCTTGGTGACGGCGATGACCTCGTCCAGCGTCATGCCGCGCCCGAGGTTCACGCCGAACGTCCGGTTGCGGGACAGCGGCGACATGCACGTGCCGACGAGGTCGCCCATCCCGGCGAGGCCCGCGAACGTGTGCTCGTCCGCGCCGAGCGCCGCGCCCAGCCGGGCGATCTCGGCGAGCCCGCGGGTCATCAGCACCGCCTGCGTGCTCGCGCCGAACCCGAGCCCGGCCGCCATCCCGACGCACAGCGCGACGACGTTCTTCACCGCGCCGCCGAGCTCGCAGCCCACCACGTCCGTGGAGGTGTAGACGCGGAAGTACGGCGTCATCGTCGCGGCCTGGAGGCGCTGGGCGACGGCCTCGTCGGCGCAGCCCGCGACGGCCGCGCCCGGCTCGCCGGTCGCGATCTCGCGCGCCAGGTTCGGCCCGCTGAACAGCGCGACCCGCTCCTCCGGGACGTCGGCGACCTCCCGGATCACCTCCGACATCCGCCGCGTCGTGCCGAGCTCGACGCCCTTCATCAGGCTGACGAGCACCGCGTCCGGCGGCAGCAGCGGCACCCACGCGGCGAGGTTCCGCCGGAGCGTCTGCGCCGGGACGGCCAGCGCGACGAAGTCGGCGCCGCGCAGCGCCTCCGCCGGGTCGAGCGTCGCCCGGACGGCCTCCGGCAGCGTCACGCCGGGCAGGTAGTCGGGGTTCTCGTGCCGCTCGTTCACCGCCTCGACGATCTCCGGGCGGCGGCCCCACAGCACGACCTCGCCGCCCGCGTCGTTGAGCAGCTTGGTGAACGTCGTCCCCCAGGACCCGGCACCCATCACGGCCGTGCGGAACGTCACGAGCCGTCCGCCTTCCGCTCGGCGGCGGTCTCCCGGCCCGGGGCGGCCTGCTCGGGCACGGCGGGCTCGAACGCCTCGGCCGCCGCGCGGCGCCGCTCCTCCAGGACGCGGTGGTGGTCGTAGCGCTCCTTCGGCGGCTGCTCGCCGCGGATCCCGGCGAGCAGGGCGGTGATCGCGGCCATGACCTCGTCGGTGGCGGCGCGGAGCGTCTCGCGGGTGAGCGGCCGTCCGGCGTACCGCGACAGGTCGACGGGCGGACCGGCGACGACCTTCATCGTCTTGCGGGGGAACGGGTGGAGGCCCTTCTTGAGGCTCCCGGCCAGGCCCGTCTGCTCGCCCTTCTTGTAGGGCAGCAGCTCGTGCGCGCCCCAGCTCGCCACCGGGACGACCTTCGCGCCCGTGGACAAGGCCATCCGCGCCACGCCCGTCTGCCCGGTCATCGGCCACAGCTCGGGGTCACGGGTACACGTGCCCTCCGGGTAGAACACGAGGCACTCGCCGTCCCGCAGGGCCTTCTCGGCGTCCTTGAGGGCGAGCGCCGGGTCGTCGCTGTCGCGGTGGACGGGGATCTGCCCCGTGCCGCGCAGGATGTTCTTCACGACCATCGTGTCGAACAGCGTCGACTTGGCCAGGAACACGGGGAAACGGCCGGACTCGTACACGAAGTGGGCGAGCGCCAGCGGATCGGACTCGGAGATGTGGTTGGCGGCGATGATGACGCCGCCCTCCCCGGGCACGTGCTCCCGGCCCCGCCAGTCGCGCTTCAGCAGGCCGAACAGCAGCGGGCGCAGGATGCCGACCGTGAGCCCGCGCCAGGCGGGCGAATATCCGTGGCTCATGCCCCCTCCTCGTTCACTCCCCACACCCCGCGGCGAACGCGGGGTGTCCTCAAGTGTCGCGGTTACGTGCGCATAGTGTCGAGTTGCCATGTCTACCGCAGCGCGCAGCGCGCTTGATCTCCGTTGGTCGCTCGTGGTGCCGGTCAAGGTGCTGGCCAGGGCGAAGACCCGCATGTCCGGCGCGGCGGGGCCGCTCCGCGAGCCGCTCGCGCTCGCCGTGGCGACCGACACGGTCGCGGCGGCGCTGCGCTGCGACCGGGTCCGCACCGTGATCGTCGTCACCGACGACCCCCTTCCCGCCGCGGACCTCGCCGCGCTCGGCGCCCGCGTCGTGCCGGACGTCCCGGACGCCGGGCTGAACCCGGCCCTCGTGCACGGCGCCGGCCGGGGCCGCGAACTGGCCCCCGGCGCGGGCGTCGGCGCCCTCTCCGCCGACCTGCCCGCTTTGCGCCCTCTTGAACTAGCCCGCGTGCTGGACGCGGCGGCGCGGGCGCCGGAGGCGTTCGTCCCGGACGCGGCCGGAACGGGGACCACGCTGTACACGGCGCGCCCCGGCGTCCCGTTCGCGCCCGCCTTCGGCGCCGACTCGCGCGCCGCGCACCGCGCCCGCGGGGTCCGCGAGATCGTCCTGCCGGGGACCGACACCGTCCGGCAGGACGTCGACACCCTCGACGACCTCCGCGCCGCGCTCGCCCTCGGCGCGGGGCCGCGCACGTCCGCCGTCGCGGCGCGGCTGCCCGCGCTGGCCTAGCATTCGGCTCATGCAGGCGACGGTGAAGGCGTTCGACGCGGACACCCGGTCGGGCAGCGTGCTGCTCGACGACGGGACGGAGCTGCCCTTCGACGCGGCCGCGTTCGCGGCGGGCGGGCTGCTGCGGCTGCGGTTCGGGCAGCGGGTGAACCTCGCGGTCGACGGCGGCCGGATCACGGTCGTCACGCTGTCGACGTTCCCGCTGCCGCCGCACTAGGCCTCGGAACGCGGCAGCGCCCGGGTCCCGTCAGCACGGGCCCGGGCACTGGCGCGGCGAGCTACTTCTTGCCGGGCTACTTCTTGCCGGCCACCAGGTTCTTGAAGTCGGCGCCCGCCTTGAACTTCGGCACGGACGTCGCGGGAACCTCGATGGTCTTGCCCGTTGCGGGATTGCGGGCCGTGCGGGCAGGCCGGTCGGCCTTCTCGAACGAACCGAACCCGGTGATCGCGACCTTGTCGCCCTTGGCGACGGCGGTCTGGATCGCCTCCAGGATGGCGTCGACGGCCTCGGCTGCGGCCTTCTTGCTGCCCAGCCGGTCAGAGATGGCGTCGACCAGCTCACGCTTGTTCATGGGTTACTCCTCTAGTTCCCCCCTTGCCCGAACGAAACTAAGGGACCCTCAGCATGGACACAATCACCTGCACGCACGAGTTGGCGTGTCGCTGGCGTTTTTGTCGGCCTCGCCCCCGTCTCGCCGGGTGACCGGACCGGATCCGGCCACTGCGCACGCTAACCGACGTCGGGGGCCTCGTGGAAATCGGCGAGGAACGTCTCCAGCCTCCGCGAGGCCAGTTCGGGGTCCCGTTTCGCCAGATCGGTGATCGCCAGGAGATGGCGGATGAGCCGCCGCCGGTCGTCCGGCGGCAGCGGCGCCACGGCCCGGTGGGCGTCGCGCAACCGCCGCGCGAGCTCGGTCAGGGCAGGGTCGTCCCACTCGGGCTCGGTCCGTGGGACCGTGCTCAATTCATCCCCCCAAACGGTCGGACGGTGTGTTCGCACTAAGGGAATTCTCCCCGCTCGACGTCGCCGTTCGTCCACCAGGGGGCGGAAAAGGGCCTGGCCCGCCGTCGCGGAGGACGGCGGGCCAGGCGAAACGCGCCATGCCCGCGAGGGCGCCGGAGCGCTAGAGCGTGACGGGAAGCCAGGGCGTGCGCCCGGCCTCGTAGTCGTTGATCGCGTCGGCGTGGCGGAGGGTGAGACCGATGTCGTCCAGGCCCTCCATGAGGCGCCAGCGGGTGTAGTCGTCGATCTCGAAGGCGGCGGTGCGGCCTTCCCAGCGGACCTCGCGCTTCTCCAGGTCGACGGTGACCTCCAGCGCCGGGTCCTTCTCGACGGCGGCCTGGAGCTCCTCGACCTGCTCGCCGGTGAGGACGACGGGCAGCAGCCCCATCTTCGTGGAGTTGTTGCGGAAGATGTCGCCGAAGCGCGGCGCGATCACGACGCGGAACCCGTACTGCTGGAGCGCCCAGACGGCGTGCTCGCGGGACGACCCCGTCCCGAAGTCGGGCCCGGCCACCAGAACGCCCGCGCCCTCGTACTGCGGCTGGTTCAGGACGAACTCCGGGTCCTCCCGCCAGGCGGAGAACAGGCCCTTGTCGAACCCGGTGCGGCTGACCTGCTTCAGCCAGACGGCCGGGATGATCTGGTCGGTGTCGACGTTGCTGCGGCGCAGCGGCACCGCGCGCCCGGTGTAGGTGGTGAAGGCTTCCATGGCTCGTGTCCTCAGAGGTCGGCGGGGGCGGTCAGACGGCCGGTGACTGCGGTCGCGGCGGCGACGGCCGGGGACACCAGGTGGGTGCGCCCGCCGGGGCCCTGCCGTCCCTCGAAGTTGCGGTTGGACGTGGAGGCGCTGCGCTCCCCCGGGGTCAGCTTGTCCGGGTTCATCGCGAGGCACATCGAGCAGCCCGCCTCCCGCCATTCGGCGCCGGACGCGGAGATGACCGCGTCCAGGCCCTCCTCCTCGGCCTGCTTCTTGACCCGCATGGAGCCGGGGACGACCAGCATGCGGACGCCGTCGGCGACCTTGCGGCCCTCCAGCACCCCGGCGACGGCGCGCAGGTCCTCGATGCGGCCGTTGGTGCAGGAGCCTACGAAGACGGTGTCGACGGCGATGTCGCGCAGCGGCGTCCCGGCCGTGAGGCCCATGTACTCCAGGGCCCGCTCGGCCGACTGGCGCTGCACCGGGTCGTCGAACGAGGCCGGGTCGGGCACGGACCCGCCCAGCGGCAGGCCCTGGCCCGGGTTCGTGCCCCAGGTGACGAACGGCGTCAGCTCGGCCGCGTCGATCACGACCTCCTTGTCGAAGACGGCGTCGTCGTCGGTGCGCAGGGACGTCCAGTACTCGACGGCCTTGTCCCAGTCCTCGCCCTGCGGGGCGTGCGGGCGGCCCTTGAGGTACTCGAACGTCGTCTCGTCCGGGGCGATCATCCCGGCGCGGGCCCCGGCCTCGATGGACATGTTGCAGACCGTCATGCGGCCCTCCATCGACAGCGACCGGACGGCCTCGCCCCGGTACTCGACGATGTGCCCCTGGCCGCCGCCGGTGCCGATCTTCGCGATGATCGCGAGGATGAGGTCCTTGGCGGTGACGCCGTCCGGCAGCGCGCCGTCCACCGTGACGGCCATGGTCTTCGGCTTGATCTGCGGCAGCGTCTGCGTGGCGAGGACGTGTTCGACCTCACTCGTGCCGATGCCGAACGCGAGCGCGCCGAACGCGCCGTGCGTGGACGTGTGCGAGTCGCCGCACACGACCGTCATGCCCGGCTGGGTCAGCCCGAGCTGCGGCCCGATGACGTGGACGATGCCCTGCCCGTCGTCGCCCATCGGGTGGAGCCGGACGCCGAAGTCCGAGCAGTTCTTGCGCAGCGTCTCGACCTGCGTGCGCGACACCGGGTCGGCGATCGGCTTGAGCAGGTCCGTGGTCGGGACGTTGTGGTCCTCGGTGGCGATCGTCAGGTCGGGGCGGCGCACCGGGCGGCCCGCCATCCGCAGCCCGTCGAACGCCTGCGGGCTCGTGACCTCGTGGACCAGGTGAAGGTCGATGTAGAGGAGGTCGGGCTCACCCTCGGCTCGCCGTACGACGTGCGCGTCGTACACCTTCTCGGCCAGTGTTCGGCCCATCGCTCCCACCTCGTCCTTGATCGTCGCGTGCTGCGTCGCGTGCTCGGTCGCCCGCTGCGCCGCGCGGGCGCTCCGGTGCGGCCCGCGGTTCCGGTCTGCTCGACTTGCATCTCAAATTACGAGACGGCAATATCAAGACATGGACAACTCTAGCGGAGTCGGCGTACTTGACAAAGCCGTTCTCGTGCTGAACGCGCTGGAAGCCGGGCCCGCGTCGCTCGCGCAGCTCGTCCAGACGACCGGGCTGGCCCGTCCGACCGCCCACCGGCTGGCCGTCGCGCTGGAGCACCACCGGCTCGTCCACCGGGACACGCAGGGCCGGTTCATCCTCGGCCCCCGGCTCGCCGAGCTCGCCGTCGCCGCCGGGGAGGACCGGCTGCTCGCCATCGCCCAGCCCGTCCTCGCCCAGCTCCGCGACGCGACCGGGGAGAGCGCCTCGCTGTTCCGCAGGCAGGGGGACGTCCGGGTCTGCGTCGCCGCGGCGGAGCGCACCAGCGGGCTGCGCGACACGATCCCGGTCGGCGCGGCCCTGCCGATGACCGCCGGGTCCGCCGCGCAGATCCTGCTCGCCTGGGAGGAGCCCGACCGGCTGCACCGCGGGCTGCGCGGCGCGAAGTTCGAGGCTGCGACGCTCGCGTCCGTCCGCCGCCGGGGCTGGGCGCAGAGCGTCGGCGAGCGCGAGCAGGGCGTCGGGTCGGTGTCCGCCCCGATCCGCGGCGCGGGCGGCCGGGTGGTCGCCGCCGTCTCGGTGTCCGGGCCGCTCGAACGGCTGACCCGCTCGCCCGGCCGGCTGCACGCCGCGCCCGTCGCGGCCGCCGCCGAGCGGATCTCCGAGGGGATGCGCCGCACCGCCTCCTGACGCGCCTCTCACCCCCGGCCGTGAATTCCGCCGGTTGCCGACGTTCCACGCAAGTCGGACGCCCGAGCGAAAGCCCAGGTATCGGCACAGCAGGTGCCGATAGCGTTGACCTCCGGCAAAGGGGGTGCGGCGGTGCAGATCTCCGAGCTCAGCGATCGGAGCGGTCTCACGGTGCAGACGATCAAGTTCTACATCCGGGAGGGCCTCCTCCCGAAGGGCTCGGCGGTGAGCGCGACGCGGTCCGAGTACGACCGCCGCCATCTGGAGCGGCTGCGGCTGATCAGCGCGCTGCGCGACGTCGGCGACCTGCCGGTGTCCTCGATCCAGCAGATCATCGCCGCCATCGAGGACGACGGGACCAGCCTGCACGAGCTGTTCGCCACCACCCAGCACGCGATCGGCCCGCACGTCGCCGCCCCGCACGACCCGCACTGGCGCGCCGCCCGCGAGGACGTGGACGCCCTCGTCCGCGAGCTCGGCTGGCACGTCGGCGAGCGCGCCCCGGCCCGCGACCTGCTCGCGCACACGTTCGTCGCGCTCCGCCGGCTCGGCTTCCCGATCACGCTGCGCGACCTGCGCCCGTACGTGAACGC
Source organism: Actinomadura decatromicini (assembly GCF_008121305.1). Lineage (NCBI taxonomy): Bacteria > Bacillati > Actinomycetota > Actinomycetes > Streptosporangiales > Thermomonosporaceae > Actinomadura > Actinomadura decatromicini. The sequence goes on from NZ_VSRQ01000004.1 coordinate 824,732, forward strand.
CGCGAGCGAGGTCGCCGAGCACGAGATCGGCCGGGTCGCGGACGGGACGCCCCGCGCCCGCGCCGTCCATTCCCTGGTGGTGTCGACCGTGCTCTACGAGCAGGTGCTGACGGCATTGCACAGGCTCGCCCAGGAAGACGCCTCCGCGCGGCGTTTCGGCCCGGCCTGACCTGGGACGTCCCCCCAATTCCGGGATGATAGATCGGAATTGACCATTCATATCCCGGCAATTGAGAATTTGCAACGGGTGTCTAATATTGAATGCATGAGACAGCATTCGACCACGCCGCAGGGATTCCGCAGAGTGATATGCCGGTGACCGCCGCGCAGCGTCCGGAGACCTCCGGCGACCGGTGGACCGACCGCCTGCTCGCCGAGGGCGAGGACCCCGACCCCCGTTTCTCGCTCGCCAACGAGCGCACCTTTCTCGCCTGGATCCGGACCGCGCTCGCGCTGATCGCGGGCGGGATCGGGATCGCGCTCGCCGAGAGCCTGATCGAGACGCCGCTGCGGGCGGTCCTCGCGGTCGGCTTCAGCACGGCGGGCGCGCTGGTCGCGGTGCTCGCGTTCCGCCGCTGGCTGCGCACCGAGCGGGCGCTGCGCCGCGCCGAGACGCTGCCGCTGCCGGTGCTCGCCCCCGTGATGGCCTACGGGCTGGCGGGCACGGCGCTCGCCCTGCTGATCGCCGTCCTGCTGACCCGATGAAGGTCGGCGACCCGGGCGCGCAGCCGGAGCGGACCGCGCTGGCCTGGTCCCGCACGACGCTGGCGCTGATCGTCGCCGGTTTCCTGTGCGTGCGGCTCGCGCCGACGTCGGCGGGCGCGGTGGCGGCGGGCGCCGTCGTCTGCGGCGGCGCGGCGCTGCAGATCCGGCGGGCCAGGGCGAACCTGCGCGCCCGGCGGCACGGCGTCTCGGCGGGCAGGGCGGCGGCCGACCCCGGGTCGGTGCTGTTCGCGACCGCGCTGACGGTGCTGCTCGCGGTCGTCGCCGTGCTCCTCGCGCTGCACTGAGGCAGCTGAGGCATGCGCGCCGCGCATGCCAGACGTGCGAAGTCTTCGCTGGTGACATGGCCACTGGGCGCATAGCGTCGGTCGCGCCATGACACGAATCGCCTTTCTCGGACTCGGGCGCATGGGCGCCCCCATGGCCGGACGGCTCCTCGCCGCCGGTCACGACCTGTCCGTCTGGAACCGCACGCCCGCGCGGGCCGCGCCGCTGGCGGGGGCCGGCGAGCCGGCGATCCTCTGTGCGACGCCGTCCCGGGCGCCCCGGCCCGCTTCACGGTCGCCCTGGCGGCCAAGGACCTCGCCCTCGCCCTGGACGGCGCCCGTCCGGGCGGCGTGCTGCCCGCCGTCATGGACCGGGTGGACGCCGCGCTCGCCGCCGGACTCGGCGGCCACGACCTCACCGCACTCCCCGACCACGTCAGGAGGACCGCGCCGATGCGCGTCACGTTCGACAACCCCGCGACCGTCCCCGCCCCGCCGAACCCCGCCTATTCGCACACCGCCCACGTGACCGCGGGCCCGATGCTCTACGTGGCGGGGCAGATCGCCCTGGACGAGAACGGCGAGGTGGACGCGCCCGGTGACATGACCCGGCAGTCCGAGGTGGTCATGTCGCTGCTGGAGCGGATCCTCGCCGCGCACGGCGCGGGCTTCGCCGACGTCGTCAACATCCGGACGTTCCTCACCGACATCGGCCTGCGCGCCGAGTACGGGGCCGTCCGCGCCCGGTACTTCACCGGACCGCCGCCGACGAGCACGACCGTCGAGGTGTCGCGCCTGTTCCACCCGGAAGCGCTGCTGGAGGTGGAGATCGTCGCCGCCCTCCCCTAACTTCCCAGGTCCTCGGCCACTTCGCGCAGGACGGCGAGGAACGCGGCGACGGGCGGCGACCTGCGGGCGTGCCGCCCGACCGCCGCGTAGACGGCGCGGCGGGCGGGCGCGGCGGACGCGAGCGGGCGCAGCGCGACGTCGTCCCTGGACATCGCGGCGGCCGCGAGCGCGGGCACCAGCGTCACCCCGAACCCCGCCGCGACCAGGCCAAGCTTGGACACCCACTCGGCGACCCGCAGCGGCGTCTCCGGGACGAACCCGGCCGCCGCACAGCGGGCCCGGAGCGCGGCGACCGCGTCGGGCTGGTCGGCGACGATCCACGGCTCGTCGGCCAGCTCGCGGAGCGGGACGTGGTCGCGCCCGGCGAGCCGGTGCCCGCTCGGCAGCGCGACGAGCAGCGCGTCGTCCAGCAGCTCGACGAGGTCACCGGCGGGGATCGACGGCAGCGTGTGCGTGCTGACGACGGCGAGGTCGAGGTCGCCCGCCTCCAGCATCGGCAGCAGGCGCTCGGTCGTCCCCTCCCGCAGCAGCGGGCGGACGCCCGGGTGCCGCTCCCGGAACCGGGCGAGGGCGCGCGGCACCAGCGCGGCGTTGGCGGTGGGGAACGCGCCGAGCCGCAGCGTGCCGGTGTCGAGGCGGCGCAGGCCCTCCAGCGCGCGGGCGGTGTCGGCGAGCCGGTCGAGCAGGCCGCGCGCGTGCGGGAGGAGGTGCTCCCCGGCCGGGGTCGGGCGGACGCCGCGGGCGCCGCGCGCGAACAGCTCCACGCCGCACACGTCCTCCAGCGCCGCGATCTGCCGGGAGACGGCCGACTGGGTGTAACCGCCGGCGGCCGCGGCGGCGGTGAACGAGCCGAGGTCGGCGACGGCGACGAACGTCCGCAGGAGGACGGGGTCGAGGGCCTCTGCGCGCATCCCCGCAGGATACGGCGGTCTGGCCGGAGCCCCGGATGCGCCGCCGGATAGGGTCGCCCCATGCCCGACCGCCGCGCTTTCGTCAGCCTGGCCACCGACTTCGGCGCCGCGTACACGGGGATCTGCGCGGGCGTCGTCCACCGGATCGCCCCGGCGGCGACCGTGCTGGTGCTGACCGACGAGATCACGCCGTTCGACGTCCGGGAGGGCGCGATGCTGCTGCGGCAGGCGCTCCCGTACCTGCCGGTGGGCGTGCACACGGGGATCGTCGACCCGGGCGTCGGCACGCCGCGCCGCCCGGTCGCGATCGAGACGGGGCGCGGGGACGTGCTGGTCGGCCCCGACAACGGCCTGCTGGTCCCGGCGGCGGAGGCGCTCGGCGGGATCGCGCGGGCGCACGTCCTGGAGGAATCGGCGTACCGGCTGCCGGAGGTGTCGGCGTCCTTCCACGGGCGGGACGTCTTCGCCCCTGCCGCCGCGCACCTCGCCACCGGCGTGGACGTGGCCGCCCTCGGCGCGCCGGTCGAGCCGCTGCCGCTGGACGTCCCGCCTCCGGCGGCGCGCGACGGCGAGTTGGCGGCGCCCGTCCTCTACACCGACCGCTACGGCAGCCTGGTTCTCGGCGCGGGGCCGGACGACCTCGCCGCCGCGTTCGGCCCCCTGCCGCACGGCACCGTCCTCGCCTTGACCTGGTCCGATCCGGACGGACGGGAGCACTCCGCCCGCGTCCCGTTCGTGGAGACGTTCGGCAGCGTCGCGATCGGCGAGCCGCTGGTGTGGGTGGACTCGTCCGGCTGGCTCGGCCTGGCCGTCAACCAGGGCTCGGCGGCCGCCGCCTTCCGCGTCGCCGGGACGCTCACCCTGCGTGTAGCAGACTGACCGCCATGACCGATCTCGACGTGGTCGCCTGGGTCCAGGTGTCGGACGGCCGGATGCTCGCCGTCCGCTCCCGGGGCCGCGACCTCCTCTACCTCCCCGGAGGCAAGCGCGAGCGGGGCGAGGACGACTGGACGGCCCTGTCCCGCGAGGTCCGCGAGGAACTCGCCCTCGAACTGGACGAGGCGTCGTTCCGCGAGCTGGGCGTCGTCCGCGCCCCCGCGCACGACCAGCCCGACTTCGCGCACGTGCGGATGGCCTGCTTCACGGCGTCCTACCGGGGCGCGATGTCCGCGGCGGGCGAGGTGGACGAGTACGTCTACGTCGCCCCCGCCGAACGCCACCTCCTGGCCCCGGCCGCCCAGGCGGCCCTGGACCTGGCGCACCGGAACGGCCTCCTCACCTGAGCCTTCCTCCGTTTCAACGGTAAATCAGACGTGTGTTGACCTGAAACGGATGACGCCGGTGCCAAAAGTGGCCGCATCCGGCGCTGATCGAAGTTTCCGCAGGTTATCCGGCTATGATCCCCTCGACCGCGTCGCGTGAGAAGCCGGGGGATCCGATGGCGGAGGTTGACCATTTCTCCTACGGGGTGCTGACGCCCGCCCTGGCCTATCTCATGTCCGTCACCGGCTCGCTGCTCGGGCTGCTGTGCACGGCACGCGCGCGGGTCTCGGCCGGACGCGCCCGCGCCGCGTGGCTGGCCCTCGCGGCGCTCGCGATCGGCTGGACCGGGATCTGGGTGATGCACTTCATCGCCATGCTCGGCTTCAGCGTGGGAAGCGCCGAGATCCGCTACGACGTCCCCCGCACCATCCTGAGCTGCGTCATCGCCGTCGTGGTGGTGGCGGCCGGGCTGTTCCTCGTCGGCTTCCGCGAGGCCGGGCGACCCGCTATCGTCGCGGGCGGCGTCATCATGGGGATCGGCGTGGCGAGCATGCACTACCTCGGCATGACGGCGATGAACATGCCGGGCCACATCGGCTACCAGCCGGGCCTCGTGGCCGCGTCGGTGGCGATCGCCGTGGTGGCGGCGTCGGCGGCGCTCTGGTTCGCGCTGCGGGTCCGGGGCGGGTGGGCGACCGCCGGGGCCGCGATGATCATGGGCGTCGCGGTGACCGGCATGCACTACACGGGCATGGCGGCGATGCGCGTCACCATGCACCACGACATGGCGCCCCCGACCGGCGCGACCGCGACCGACTTCCTCGTGCCGCTCATCGGCGCGATCGGCGTCGTGTCGATCGTCCTGCTGGCGATCGTCGCGATGGCGCCGAGCGAGGACGAGATGCGCATCGAGGCCGAGTTGCGGGAACGCATCCGCGCGCGGCGGGAGATCCGCCCGCCCTATCCGCCGATGCCGCCGACGGAACCGTCGCGGACCCGCTCTCCCGCCGAGTGGTTCGACGGCTGACGGGGCGGCCGTCCGCTCAGGCGGCGAGCGCGATCCCGCTGCCGACGCCGAGCGCCAGCGACACGGCGGCGGCCGCGACGGCGACCGCCAGCGGGGCCCGGGACGGCGGCGGGCGGCCGTCCGGCCGTCCGAACAGCGGGACGATCCACCGCAGGTAGTAGAAGACGCTCGCGACCGTGTTGACGGCGGCGAGCGCGGCGAGCCAGGCGTAGCCGCCCTCCAGCGCCGCGCCGAACATCAGCACCTTCCCGACGAAGACGGCGGTGGGCGGCGTCCCGACGAGGCCGAGCAGGCAGACGATCAGCGACAGCCCGGCCGCCGGGGACCGGCGCAGCAGCCCGGTGTACCCGGCGAGGTCGTCCCGGCCGCAGGCGAGGACGACGGCGAACGCGCCCACGTTCGTCACCGCGTACGCCGCGACGTAGAACAGCACGGCGGGACGGGCGAGGCCGGCGCGTCCCGCCATGGCGACGGGGACGAGCAGGTACCCCGCCTGGCTGACGGTCGAGTACGCGAGCAGCCGCCGGACGTTGTCCTGCCCGAACGCGGCGAGGTTCCCGAGCGTCATCGTGGCGGCGGCCACGACCGAGACGAGCGGCGCCCAGCCGCCGGGCGCCGTCTCCACGCCGAACCGGAACAGCGCCGCGAACGCGCCGATCTTCGGGACGGTGGTGACGTAGGCCGCGATGGCGGGCGGCGCGCCCTCGGTCACGTCCGGGACCCAGAAGTGCCCGGGGACGGCGCCCGCCTTGAACAGCAGCCCGGCGAGCAGCGCGACCACGCCGACGGCCATCGCGGCGGCCGGGGCGTCGGCCAGCCCGGCGCGCAGCGTGCCGTAGGCGGTGCCGCGCCCGACACCGTAGAGCAGCGTCACCCCGGCGAGCATCACGACGCCGAGGAACGCTCCCATCAGGTAGTACTTCAGCGCGGCCTCGGTGCCGGGCGCGTCCTTGCCGAACCCGGCGAGCGCGTACGCGGGGATGCTCGCCAGCAGGTACGCGCCGACGAGCACCAGCAGGTCGGACGTCGCGCCGAGCACCATCGCGCCGAGCGCCGACAGCAGGATGAGCGCGTAGTGCTCGCTCTCGCGCGGGTGGTCGCGGACCTCCCCGGCGGCGAGCGCGACGACGAGCAGCGTCGAGCCGAGTACGGCGATCCGGGTGACGTGGGTGACCGGGTCGACGGCGAACGACCCGAACGCCATCAGGTCGGGTCGTGAGGCCGCGACTCCGGCGGCGGCCAGCCCGAACACGAGCCCGGCGGCGCAGACCACGGCGACGCGCAACTGCTTCGTCCGGGGCAGGAACAGGCCGTTGACGAGGCCGAGCACGGCGGCGAGCAGCACGCACAACTCGGGCGCGAGATCGGCCGGGTTCTCGTTCATCCCCATCGCCGCCGTCATCCCCATCGCCACCGTCATCGTCATCGCCATCAGCGGCCGACCAGCGCGACGACGGCCGCCGACAGCGGCTCGATCGTGTCGAGCAGCGCCCGCGGCGCGACGCCGATCAGCAGTGACAGCGCGAGCAGCGGGACGAGCGCCGCCAGTTCGGGCCGCCGCACGTCGGTGACCAGCGGCGTCAGCTCGCCGGGCGGCCCGAGCACGACCTTGTGCAGGACGCGCAGGAACAGCGCCGCCGTGATCAGGATGCCGGTCACGGCGAGCGCGCCGGTCACGGCGGTGGCGACCGCGCCGGCGCCGATCGTCCCGGCGAAGATCTGGAACTCGGCGATGAACCCGGACAGGCCGGGCAGCCCCAGCGCGGCGAACGACGCGACCGCGAGCAGGCCCGCGAACACGGGGGCGCCCCGCGCGACACCGCCGAACCGTCCGATGTCGTAGCTCCCGGCCCGGTCGCGCAGCACCCCGCAGAGCAGGAACAGGGCGCCGGTGACGAGGCCGTGGCTGACCATCTGCGTCACCGCGCCGGTCACGGCGAGCCGCCGCGCGTCCGTGCCGCCCGCCGCGTACCCGGCCGCGCCGAGCGCCAGGACGATGTACCCCATGTGGTTCACCGACGAGTACGCGACGAGCCGCTTCACGTTGTCCTGCGCGAGCGCGACCAGCGCCCCGTACAGCACGCTGACCAGCCCGATGATGAGGATCACCAGGGCGTAGCGGCGCCAGGCGTCCGGCAGCATCGGCATCGCGATCCGGACGAGCCCGTACGCGCCCATCTTCAGCATGACGCCCGCGAGGATCGCGGACCCGGCGGCGGGCGCGTCGGTGTGCGCGGGCGGCAGCCACGTGTGGAACGGGACGACCGGCGTCTTGATCCCGAGCCCGATCCCGACCGCGAGCAGCGTCAGCCCGGCGAGGCCCGGCGACCCGGACAGCGGCGGCGTCCGGGTCAGGTCCACCATGTCGAACGTGTGCGGGTCCGCGCCGAGGTAGAGGCCGATGAACCCCAGCAGCAGGACGAGCGACCCGAGGAACGTGTAGAGGAAGAACTTCAGCGCCGACCGCGCCGGATCCCCGTGCCCCCACACCAGGATCACGAAGTACATGCCGACGATCGACAGGTCGAAGAATACGAAGAACAGCAGCAGGTCGAGCGCGGCGAACAGGCCGAGGCACACCGTCTCCAGGAGGAGGAACAGCCCCGCGAACTCCCGCACGCGGTGCGTCTGCCGCAGCGAGTACACCGCGCACGCCGCGAACAGGACGGCGGTCAGCGCGAGGAGCGGGAGCGACAGCCCGTCCACGCCGACGTGGTACCCGGCCCGGACGGACGGGATCCACCGCGCGTCCGTCTCGAACGAGACGCCGCCGCCCGTCCCGTGGACGGCCCACATCGCGGTGACGAGGGCGGCCTCGGCGAGGGCGGCGGCGGTCCACGTCCAGGGCACGGCGCGGCGCGGGACGGCCGGGAGCACGACCGCGACCGCCAGCGGCAGGAAGATCACCAGGGTCAGCACGGCGTCACCCGGCGGCCAGGACGGCGACGGCGACGAGCACCGCGAGCACCACCGCGGCCTGCGCGTAGTACAGGTGGAGCTGCCCGGTCTGCGGACGCCTGGCCAGCGCGGCGAGCCACCGGGCGGCGCGGGCGGTCAGGCCGACGGCGCCGTCGACGCGGATCTCGACGCGGCGTCCGGCGAGCGCGGCCGTCCCGCGCCCGGCGCGGGCGACGCCGCGGACGGCGCCGTCCACGACCCGGTCGTCGAACCGGTCCAGCGCCCGCGCGAGCGCGAGCACCGGACGGACGACGCCCGCAGTCGCCGCCCGTTCCAGCAGCAGCCAGTCGAGCGCCCACCCAGGCTCCGGCGCCCGCCGCGCCAGCACGACCGTGCCCACGGTGACGACGGCGAGCACCCCGGACAGGACGAGCGTCCAGACGTCGGGCGTGAAGTCGCCGGTCGCGCCCAGCAGTCGCCGCCACTCCCCCGCGACGCCCGGCAGCCCGAGCGCGCCGAGCCCGCAGGCCGCCACCGCGAGCCCCGCCAGCGGTACCCGCTGCGACAGCGCCACCGGCGAGGACGCAACCGCACGCAACACGCGCAACAGCGCCTTCCCGGCGTAGGCGGCCGACAGCACCGACGCCGCGAACGCCACCGCGAGCAGCGCCGGGTCGCCGACGCCCGCGAGCACCTCGTCCTTGGTCACCCACAGCGCCAGCGGCGGGACGCCCGCCAGCGCCAGCGCGCCCGCGCCGAACGCGACGTCCACGAGGCGGTGGCTCCCGTCCCTGGTCAGCCACACCCCGGCGCACAGGAACAGCAGGCTCTTCACCGCCGCGTGGGCGACCAGGTGGGCCGTGCCGCCGCCGACCGTCCCGGCGCCCGCCGCGAGCACCATGAACCCGATCTGCGCGCAGGTGGACGCCGCGAGGAGCTGCTTGAGATCCCGCTGCGCGAGCGCGACCGCGCCCATCAGCAACGCGGTCAGCGCACCCGCCCACGACACGAGCGTGCTCGCCCAGCCGGTCGCGTCCAGCAGCGGATGGAGGCGCATCAGCAGGTACGCGCCCGCGACGACCATCGTGGCCGAGTGCAGCAGCGCCGACACCGGGCTCGGGCCCGCCATCGCCTTCGACAGCCAGAACGAGAACGGCAGCTGCGCCGACTTCCCCAGCGCGGACACCACGACCCCCGCCGCGATCAGGTCCCGCCACGGCGCGTCCGCGTGCGCGAGCGCGTCCAGCCGGAGCGAGTGCGCCCCGGCGACCGCGAAGCCCGCCGCCGCGTAGAGGCCGAGGTCGGCGGCCCGGGTGGTGAGGAACGCCGTGTCCGCCGCCCGGACCCGGGCCGCGTCCTGCCAGGCGTAGCCGATGAGCGCGTACGACATCGCGCCCATGACCTCCCAGCCCATCAGCAACAGCAGCAGGTCGGACGCCGTGACCGTCACGGCCATCGCCGCCGCGAACAGCAGCATCAGGACGAAGAACCGCGGCCCGTACCCCTCGCGCGCCGAGTAGGCGAGGACGGCGGCCAGCACGACCGCCAGGGTCACCAGCAGGACGGCGGACAACCCGTCCACCGCGAGCCCTCCCGGCCACCCCGGCAACATCATCCGCGTGCTCCCCGCGGGGGGACGACCCCCCGCACCCCCCGGTTCGCTTCGCTCATCCCTTGAGATCTCCTGCGTCATCTGTCATGTCCACGTCGCGGGCCCGGAAGAGCGCGGTGACGACGGCGAAGCCCATCGCCATCTCCAGCGCCATCACGGTGATCGCCACGAGGACGAGGACCTGCCCGTCCGCCGACCCCGGCGACACCCAGTGCCAGAACCCGGCCGCCGCGACCACCACGCCGTTGACCATCAGCTCGATGCCCATCATCAGCATCACGATCGACTGCTGGGACAGCGCGCCGTACAGCCCGACGCAGAACAGCGCGGCGGCGAGCAGCAGGAACGTCTCAAGCGTCATAGCGTCCCCGGTGCGTCGCGAGCACCACCGTCGCGATCATGGTGGCCAGGATGGCGACGCCGATCACCATCATGACCAGCATGGACGGTCCCATCACCGCGTCGCCGAGCGCGACCGTCGGGTCGTGCGGCGGGCGGCCCCGCCGCTCCGGCCACGGCACCGCGAGGATCCCGGCCGCGAGCGCCGCGAACGCGCCGCCCGCGACGGCGAGCGCGCCGCGCCGGTTGTGCGTCATCGACATCGGCATCAGCCCGGCCGGGTTCATCATGTACATGACCATGAAGACGGCCATCACCAGCATCTCCATGATCATCATCAGGACCACCAGGACGCCGAGGTAGCGGAGCCCCACGAGCAGCAGCTCGCCTCCCGCGCACAGGAAGGACGCGAGCAGCGCGAACGTCGCCCGCGCCATCGAGTCGACGACGAACACGGCGGCGCCCGTCCCGACCGCGGCCACGGCGAGCACCCAGAACGCGACGGCCTCCACCCGCACCCGCCTCCTCAGACGACGACGATCCCGACGACGAGCATCTGCAGCAGCGTGGCGGGGATGAGCACCGTCCACGCGGCCGTCATGAACCTGTCCATGCGCAGGACCGGCAGGCGATGCCGCGTCCACACCAGCAGGGACAGGACGGCGCACGCCTTCACCAGCGACCACAGCCAGCCCGGTAGCAGCGGCCCGGCGCCCCCGCCGAGGAACAGCGGGACGGCGGCGCCCGCCGACACTGCCAGCAGCCCGAACCGTCCGGCGAGGAAGACGAGGCGGTCGGGGCCGGACAGCTCCAGCGCCGCGCCCCCGGCGAGGTCCGCGCCGAGCGGGTGCCCGAACGGCCCCCAGAACGTCATCGCCAGCGCGGACACCAGGTAGACGGCGAACGCGACCGGCATCCACACCGCGTACCAGAGGCCGTGCTGCGCGTCGCCGATCACCCGCAGGTCGAGCGAGTGCGCGGCGAGCGACGCCGTGATCAGCGCGAACATGTGCGGCAGCTCGTAGGCGAGGCCCTGCGCGACGAACCGGTACCCGCCGACCAGCGCGTACGCCGAGTTGGCGCCCCAGCCGACCAGCCACACCGACGCCCAGGCCACGACCTCCATCGCGTTGAACCAGACGACGCCGACCGACGTCGACAGCGCGACGCGCCCGCCGAACGGCACGACCAGGGCGGCGAGCGCCGCCGCCATCGGCAGCGACACCACTCCGATCCTGGTCAGGAGGACGTCCGCCCGGACGGTCCGGCGGCGCTGCAAGGTCAGCAGCCGCGCGGCCTCCCGGAACGGCGCGGCGGCGGGACGTCCGGCGAGCGGCCCGCTCAGCGACGCCGCCGCCACCGCCAGCGCGCCGAGGACGAGCACCTCAACCATCGGCGGCCGTCCCGAGGTCGGGATCGAGGGCCGCCACGATCAGCCGCGCCTCGCCCAGCTCCGTCCCGGCGAGCAGGGCGGGCAGCGCGTCGAGCACCGCGCGCCACGGCGGGCGCGGCGGGACGTCCCGTCCTTCGAGGGCCGCGCCGATGTCGCGCAGCCGGCCGTCGAGCGCGTCGCGGACGCCGCCGACGTCCCGCGTCATCCAGCGCAGCAGCCGCGAACGTCCGACCCTGCGCGCGAACGGCGCGAAACGCCGCGCGAGCGTCTCCTCCGGCACCGCGCCCGACAGCGTCTCGTCGCGCAGCGCCGCCGCTCGCTCGGCCGCCGCGTCCCAGCCCGCGACGCGCAGCAGCCGGGCGAGGCCGTCGAGCCGGGACGCGGCCGGACGCCCGTGCCAGAACGAGCCGTCCGCCGTGTCCACCGCCGTGGCCTCGGCGTCCTGGACGACGTCGCCTTGCAACGTCAGGTCGACCCGCAACCCGGCGGGCCAGTCCGCGAGGACGGGGCCTAGCGGCACGTGCAGGACGTCCAGCCGGAGCCCGTCGCGGTCGTCGGCACGGTCGGCCATGGGGACGTCGTCCAACTCCAGCGGAGCCCGCGCCGCCCCGCCTCCGGCGCCTTCGAGGTCGGCGGACGCGCGGACGCGCGGCTCCGGCATGTCCCGCCACACGGTCTCGATGGCCTCCGCCAGCGCCGCCCCCGGCGTGCCGCACACGACGAGTGTCCCCGTCTCCGCCGGTGAGAGGGCCGGGCGCCAGCCGCGCCGCCGCATCTCCGCCTCCACCGCGAGCCGGTCGGGCGTGCCGTCCGCCGCCGAGACGACGAACGGGCGCGGCGCCGCGAACCCCCTCGCGAGCCCCCTCAGGCCCATCGCAGCGCCCCCTCGCGCCACGCGTACAGGACCCCGACCATGATCAGCCCGAGGAAGAGGAACATCTCGACGACCGCCTTCACCCCCACGGACGCGACGACGAGCGCCCACGGGTACATGAAGCCCATCTCCATGTCGAAGGCCAGGAAGACCATTGACACCGCGTACCACCGAACGTGGTACCGCGACACCGCGTGCTCGGCCGGACGCCGCCCGGACAGGTACGGCCCGGCCTCCGCCCCCGGCGGCGTCAGGACGTACGAGACGGCGTAGACGGCGGCGACCAGCGCCGCCACCAGCCCCACGACCGAGAGGACGACCGCGTACGGCGCCATTGCCCCTCCGGGGTACGGGTCACCTGTTCCACCTGACCTCTACCTGATCAGGCACCCCGGAAACCTGCGGGCCGACCGTCCCGTCCACCGCCCGGCCGACGGCCGGTCAGCCGTCCAGGCGGGTCCGCCGCCGGTCGGCCGCGGCGGCGGCGAGGATCATCTCGTCCACGACCCAGCGGGCCTCCGGCGACAGGTCGACGAAGGCGCGCAGCACCTCGGGGCGGATGACGCCGCTCTCGACGTCCCGGCGGATCGCCTTGAGCGTGAGGTCCTCCCCGATGGGCTCGGCCTCGCTCGGGAAGCCGAAGAACCCGATCGGCACGCCGAAGAAGGTGGCGAGCGCGGTGAGGGTCTTGAGCTGCGGGTTCTCCTGCCGTCCGGTGCGCAGCTTCCACACGGTGGTGGACGAGATCTCCTCCCCGGTGGCGCGCGCGACGGCGGCGGCCGCGTCCACGTTGTTGCGCGGCGGCTCCGCGTCCGCCGGCCACAGGTTCTGGATCAGCCATTCGACCTTCTCCGCGAGCGACGCCCCCGGAGAAACCTCGTGCAAGCGCTCCCGCATCATGCCCCTCTCTGAGTGATTTTAGTTGACCACATATGCCGTGCTCAGCCAACCGAAGCGCGCCCCCTCCGAAAGTCGTGGCCCGCCCGCGACCTTCGGCGGCGGCCCCCGCCGTTGGGCGCTGCCGCGCGCACCGCCCCGTCCGCTGCAATCGGCTACGTCGAATGAGAGGGGCACGGACGTGACCGAGTTCGCAGCGCGCGCCGAGGATGTGCGCAAGACCTACGGGACGGGCGACGCCCGCGTCACCGCGCTGGACGCCGTGACCGTCGCCGTCCCCCGCGAGCGCTTCGTCGCCGTGATGGGAGCCTCGGGCTCCGGCAAGTCGACGCTGATGCACGTCATGGCGGGACTGGACGCCGCCGACTCCGGCCACGCCTACATCGGCGGCACCGACATCACGGCGCTGGGCGACCGGGCCCTGACCCGGCTCCGCCGCGACCGGGTCGGCTTCGTGTTCCAGTCGTTCAACCTCGTCCCGACGCTGACCGCGCTGGAGAACATCACGCTCCCCGCCGACATCGCCGGACGCTCCCTCGACCCGGCCTGGCTGGACGAGGTGATCGACGCGGTCGGGCTCCGGGACCGGCTCGGGCACCGTCCGGCCGAGCTGTCCGGCGGGCAGCGGCAGCGGGTGGCCTGCGCCCGCGCCCTCGCCGGGCGCCCCGAGCTGATCTTCGCGGACGAGCCGACCGGCAACCTCGACTCCCGCTCCGGCGCCGGGGTCCTCGCCCTGCTGCGCCGCGCCGTGGACGAGATGGGCCAGACGATCGTCATGGTCACCCACGACCTGTCCGCCGCCGACCACGCCGACGACGTGATCACCCTGAGCGACGGCCGCGTCCTGTCCGACTGAGCGGACTCGACCGGGAGGGGCAGGCCGCCCCTCCCCCTCAGGTCGCAGGCCCTCACCCTCCTCGGTGAACTTTGCCAAGAACCGTTGCAAAGGCCCTTTGCGACTTCTAGCGTCCGGGGCATGAAGGAACGACCGCCGCCCGAGACGATCACCGATCCGCGGCGGGTGCGGCTGCTCGCCCACCCGCTGCGCAAGCGGATCGCCGAGCTGACGCGGCGCGGGCCCGTGTCGTCCACGACGCTCGCCCGCGAGCTCGGGCAGAGCACCGGCGCGACGAGCTACCACCTGCGCCAGCTCGCCAAGCACGGCCTCGTCGAGGAGGTCCCGGAGCTCGCGCGGGGCCGGGAGCGCTGGTGGCGGGCCGTGCCCGGCGACCGCAGGCTCCCCCGGTACGGCGAGCAGACGCCGGAGATGCGCGCCGCCGTGGACGAGCTGACCCGGCTGGAGTTCGCGAACGAACTGGAGGCGCTCGACCGCTTCCAGGACGCCCGCGACGACCTCGGCCCGTGGGCGGACGCGCTGCTGTTCTCGTTCGCCACGGTCACGCTGACGCCGGACGAGGTGCGTCCCTTCTTCGAGGAGTACATCGCGCTCCTCTACCGCTACAAGCGCGCCGACGACGACCCGCCGCCGGACGCGCGCACCCTCCACGCCAGATTCCTGGCATTCCCCGAGGTGTAGGTCCCGGGACCGAGCCCGGAAGGTCCGGACCGCCGAGTTGCCCCTCGGCGGCCCGGACGGGCGGAGGTCCCGCATCACCACGCCGAATCCGGCGTGTTCGCACGCGACACCGAACCCCCGAACGAAAGGAGAGCACCTCATGCTGCTCTCACGCAAACGACCATCGCCCAGTTCACGCTCGCGCCTGCTGAAATGGGCGGTGCTGCTGCTCTGGGTCGTGATCACCGTGCTGGCCGTCCCGGCGGCGAGCAGGCTCCCGGACGTCGTCGAGGGCAAGTCGTCCGCCGAGCTGCCGCGCGGCGCGCAGTCGACCGAGGTCGAGAAGCTCGCGGCACGCTTCCCCGGCGGCGAGCTGGCGCCGGGGATCGTCGTCTACGTCCGCGGCTCCGGCGTCACGGCCGCCGACCGCGCGAAGGCGGAGGCCGACCGCCGCGCGCTCGCGCCCGTCGCCGCCGGGACGATCGCGCCGCCCCGCCCGTCCGGCGACGGGAGGGCGCTGCTGCTGGCCGTCCCGCTGGCCGACGACGACTCGCTCTCCGACCGGGCCGAGAAGGTCCGGGACCAGTCCCGCCGCGACGTCCCGGACGGCCTGGAGGTCCGCCTCACCGGCCCGGCCGGGGGCGCGCTCGACGTCGGCGACGCGTTCGAGCACGTCGACAAGGCGCTGCTCGTCATCACGATCCTGCTCGTCACGGCGGTGCTGCTCGTCACCTACCGCAGTCCGGTCCTGTGGCTGCTGCCGGTCGTGAACGCGGCGATCGCGCTCCAGGTCACGAACGCGGTCGTCTACCTGCTCGGAAAGCACGCCGGGCTGTACGTGGCGGACGGGATGTCCGCGATCCTGAACGCGCTCGTCTTCGGGATCTCGACCGACTACGCCCTGCTGCTCCTCGCCCGCTACCGCGAGGAACTGCGCCGCCACCCGGACCGGCACAGGGCCATGGCGGTCGCGCTGCGGCGGGCCGCCGCGCCGGTCGCCGCGTCCGCCGCGACCGTGTCGCTCGGCCTGCTGTGCCTGCTCGCCGCCCGCATGGGCTTCAACTACGCGCTCGGCCCGATCGGCGCCATCGGCGTGCTCGGCGGCCTCGTCGTCGTGATGACGCTGCTGCCCGCCCTCCTCGTGATCCTCGGACGGTGGGTCTTCTGGCCCCGGATCCCCCGGTACGGCGACGTCCCGTCCGGGCGCGGCGCGTGGGAGCGGATCGGACGGCGCGTCGCGGCGCGTCCGCGGCTCGTCTGGGTGGGCGGCATGGCCGTCCTCGGCGCGCTCGCCGCAGGGACGCTCGGCATCGACACGGGGCTCGACCGGGCCCACTTCCTCACTAACACCCCGGGCTCCACCATCGGGGAACGCCTGCTGATCGAGCACTATCCGGGCGGGCAGGGGCGTCCGCTCCAGGCCGTCACGGGCGACGCCCGCGCGGCGGACGCGATCCGGAACTCCCCCGGCGTGGCGCGCGTGGAGAACCCGCGGCCGTCCTCGGACGGACGCCTCACCAGGCTCGACGTCGTCCTCGACGCCCCGCCGGACAGCGCCGCCGCCGCGGACGCCGTCCGGAGGCTCCGCGCGGACGTCCCGACCGCGGCGTTCGGCGCGGGCACCGCGAGCAAGCTGGACCTCGCGGACGCGCAGGCGCACGACCGGCGCGTCGTCATCCCGCTGATCCTCGGCGTGGTGCTCGTCGTGCTCATCGCGCTGCTCCGCGCCCTGGTCGCGCCGCTGCTGGTCATCGGCACGGTCGTCGCGTCGTACTTCGCGGCGCTCGGCGCGGCCTGGCTGCTTTTCAAGCACGTGTTCGGCTTCCCGGCCCTGGACGAGCAGGTCGCGCTGATGGGGTTCCTGTTCATGGTCGCGCTGGGCGTGGACTACAACCTGTTCCTCGTGTCCCGGATCCGGGAGGAGGCGGCGCGGCACGGGCACCGCGCCGGGGTGCTGCGCGGCCTCGGCGTCACCGGCGGGGTGATCTCCAGCGCGGGGCTCGTCCTCGCCGCGACGTTCGGCGTCCTCGGGGTCATGCCGATCACGATGATGGTGCAGATCGGGGTGCTCGTGTCGCTGGGCGTGCTGCTGGACACGTTCTTCGTCCGGTCGGTCATCGTCCCCGCTCTGGCCCTGGACGCGGGGCCTCGGTTCTGGTGGCCGGCGCGGCGCTCCGCAGCGGAGCCGGAAGAGGGCGGCGACGCTCGAACGGGGCCGCCGCCACCAGCCACGCCAGCAGGACGGGACCGAGCGCGAGGCTGAACAGGACGTCGGTCAGCCAGTGCTGGTCCGACACCGTGAGCGCCGCCGCCGTGACGACGCCCGCGACCAGGGCGGCGTCCCGGCGGCGGCGCGCGGGGAGGACGCCGTCCACCGCGGGCAGGGCGGCGGCCAGCAGTTCGAGGACGACCCACACCAGCACGAACCCGTTGAGCGTGTGCCCGGACGGATACGCGTCGCCGTACCGGCCGATGACGTCCACGCCCCCGTACGGGAACGAGCGCGGAACGACCGACTTCAACCCCGTCTGCGTCAGCGACAACGCGTACGCGATCAGGACGGCGAACGCCGGATACCGCAGCGACCGTCTCCGCACGGCCGCCACCACCGACAGCGGGATGATGACGCGCACCAGGTAGCCGCGCTGGCCGAGCTTGCTGACGCCGCGCACGAACTCCAGCGCGCGGCCCCGCACGTGCGCGTCGCAGAACCCGTGGACGGCGTGGTCGAGCTGCCGCAGCGGGCCGTCGACCACGACGTCCAGCGTGACCAGCGCCATCACCGCGGCGAGCGAGCCGTACGACCTCCACCCCACGGCCGGACCATTCCCCGCTCCGCGGCGTTCACCGCCGCACGGGGGCGAGAATGGGCCTCCGGACGGACGAAGGGGTCCGGAGATGCGGCTCGCCCTGGTCACGATCGTCGTGGACGAGGCCGCCCATCGGCGCATGACGGCGGCGGGCGTCGAGTTCGTGACCGCGCCGCGCACCGAGCCCTATGGCCGGGTCGCGGTCTTCCTCGACACCGCCGGGAACCGCTGGGATCTGCTCGGCCCGGCGCCCGGCTCGGAAGCCGTTTCCGGTTAGGGATTCCAGAAGACGGTGACGTCGGTCTGGTCGAAGCGGCGGGCGGCGAGGTCGGCCCGGCGGATGGCCCAGTGGACGGTCGCGCCCTCCCGGCCCTTGATGTCGGTGTACCAGTCGGCGAGCAGCACCCAGTCGTCGGCCCGGCGCGATTCGTCCGCCGGGAGGACGGGGTCGATGTCGCTGGACTCGTCCGAGGCGTATCCGCCGATCTGCAACACGCCGCGTCCGGCGATCTCGTCGGCCGTGTCCAGCCACGTGTCGCGCAGTTCCTCGGAGTGGGGATGACCGGGGAGGGGCTCGACGTAGGGATGGTCGGGGACCTCGACCCAGCAGTGGTACGGAAGCGACACGTCGACGGCCAGATGCAGCGGGCCTCGTGGAAATGCCGCTGTGACGTCCGCGTACGCCTCGGCCTCGAAGTAGGGGTTTCCTTTCCGTTCCTCGACGGCCGTACCAGCGGGGACGTACACGGCCTCGCCGTCGGTCTCCGTGTCGGGATAGGCGAACAGGAGCAGTCGTCCGTCGGGTGGGAGCGGCAGATCCGTGGCGTCGGCGGGGAGGGCCGCGAGGTCGATGGCCGCGACGAGCGGATACCAGGGGTCCGGGGCATCGGCGGGGAGGAGTAACGGCCCGCCGAGAGTGCCGACGACCGGTCCGTCGCCGTGCCGGGTCAATGTCGCGCACGGCCGGGCGGTGCGAATCCACCGCTCGACATCGGCGGACGGAATGCCGCGCTTGAGTGCGGCGGCGCGGAAGGGGGCGAGCCGCTCCAGCATTTCGATCTTCATGCGGGCACCCTAGTGCGGGGCCAGAGGTACCCCCGAGCGGATTCGAACCGCCGTTACCGCCTTGAGAGGGCGGCGTCCTAGGCCACTAGACGACGGGGGCAGGACTTGTGTGCGCCTTCGCGGTCTCCCGCTCCGGCTTCCACCACTTTACTGGACGGACGTTCTCCGCCTCGACCCGATTCCCGCTCCCCCGACCCGCAGGAGGGTCACCGGGAGAGGGATGGTCGGGCGTACCCCCGAGCGGATTCGAACCGCCGTTACCGCCTTGAGAGGGCGGCGTCCTAGGCCACTAGACGACGGGGGCGTGTGTCCGTGGTGAGCGGACGCAGCTGGGGTACCAGGACTCGAACCTAGACTAAGTGAACCAGAATCACTCGTGCTGCCGATTACACCATACCCCAGGGAGGTACGGACGACCTCGCCGTTTCCAGCGGGTCGCTCGCGCCTCGATGAGCTTACAGGACGCCGGGACCGCGACCAAAACGGTTACCGCGCCCGCGTCCCGCCGTCCTGAATCGGGCACCCGCGCGGCGGCCGGGACGGTGCCAGCGCGGCGGGCGGACGGTGCCGGCGCGGCGGGCGGGCGGCGTCAGCGGGTGAAGTCGGGCGGGCCGATGTGCCGCCGTCCCCACTCGACCAGCGGGCGAAGCCGCCGCCACGAATCGCGGACCCGGGCCACCGCCTCCGGCGTCGCCATCCACGGGTCGGCGGGCCAGCCCTCGTGGGCGTAGAGCGAGCGGTGCCGCAGCAGGTCGAGCCGGGGATGGTCCTCGGGCGTGCCGCGCGGACGGGTCTTGAGCCGGTCGCCGGCGATCTCCATCCCGGCGGAGCGCAGGTCGTCCACGATGGCCTGGAGCTCGCCGCCGAACGTCTCGGACCCGGCGGCCTCGCGGTAGGCGCGGAGCTGGTCGGGGCTCGGCGCGTACATGCCGCCCGCGACCATCAGCCCGTCGGCGTCGATCTGGAGGTAGAAGCCCTCGTTCGTGTGCCCGCCCTGGTGCGTCTTATAGGGCGTCTTGTCCTTGCTGAAGCGGACGTCCCGGTAGGGGCGGAAGAGCTTGACGGCGCCGAACTCGTCCTCGAGCTCGGCGCACAGCTCCATGAGGGGCTCGCGCACGTGGCGTTCGTAGGCGTCCTTGTGGGCCGTCCAGTAGGACTTGGTGTTGTCGGCCTGGAGCCCTTCGTAGAACGCGAACGCCTCGTCGGTGAAGCCGCTGAACGCCACGGCGTCCCTCCCGGTCGTCGGTAGCGCGGTCGTCGGTAGCGCGGTCGTCGGTAGCCGGTCGTCAGTAGCCGGTCGTCAGTCGCGGGCGATGACGCGGTTGGTGAGGCTGCCGACGTTCTCGATCGTGACGGTCACCTCGTCGCCGATCTCCAGCGGGCCGACCCCGGCCGGGGTGCCGGTGAGGATCACGTCGCCGGGCAGCAGCGTCATGACCTGGCTGACGTACTCGACCAGCGCCGGGACGTCGTGCAGCAGCAGGGACGTGCGGGCGTCCTGCTTGACCTCGCCGTTCACGGACGTCGTGATCGCCAGGTCGGCGGGGTCGACCTCCGTCTCGATCCACGGGCCGAGCGGGCAGAACGTGTCGAAGCCCTTCGCGCGCGTCCACTGGCCGTCCTTCGCCTGGAGGTCGCGGGCCGTGACGTCGTTCGCGCACGTGTAGCCGAGGATCACGTCGGCGGCGCGGGACGCGGGCACCTCGCGGCACATCCGGCCGATGACGACCGCCAGCTCGCCCTCGTAGTCGACCCGCTCGGACAGCTTCTGCGGGTACGCGACCGCCTCCCCCGGCCCGATCACGGCGGTGGACGGCTTGGCGAACACCACCGGCTCGGCGGGCGGCGCCGCGTGGCCCATCTCGCGGACGTGGTCCGCGTAGTTCTTCCCGATCGCGATGACCTTGCTGGGCAGGATCGGCGCGAGCAGCCGGACGTCCGCGAGCGGCAGCCGCACCCCGGTGAACGTCAAGTCACCGAACGGGTGAGCCGCGATGGCCGCGACGGTGTTCTCCTCCACCACGCCGAAGGACATGCCCTCGTCGGTGGCGAACCTGGCGATACGCATGGTCGAGAGCCTAGCCCTTGCCCCGGACACGCCCGGGATGCGCCCGGGGCGGCGCGTGCCCCCGTCGGCCGCGGGTCAGAAGCCGCACGCCTTCCCGTTCAGCTTGCAGCCCTTCGGCGCGGCCGTCGCGCCCGCCGCGCCGAACTGGACGTCCCACGTGCCGCCCGGCGGGATCGCGGGCGCGCCGTCCAGGTTCCTGATCTCGACGGTCGCGCCACCGTGCACGAGCCGCGCGCCCCAGATGTTCTTCACGTCCGCGCCCGGGGTGCGGAACGTCAGCCGCCACGCCTTCATGGGCTTGTTCGTGCGATTGGTGATGACCATCCGGCCCTCGAAGTAGCCCTCGTCCCGCTGGACGAGCTGGTAGGTGATGCCGTCGCCGTCCACGACCGGGCCGATCGGCGCGGTCGAGGCGGGCGGCGCCGGGGACGCCGGCTGCCCCTCCGGCGGCGTCCCGGACGGCTGCGGTGTGGCGGGCGCCCCGCCCGGCGACGGCTCACCGGACGTCGTCGGGGCCGCGCCGCCCTCAGGAGTCTGCGGCGTGGACGCCGAAGGCGCCCCGGCCTTCCCCTTCGAGTCCGATCCGCCGGTGAACAGGAGCACGACCACAGCGGCGGCGGCGAGCGCCAGGAATACGCCGATCACCGCGACGACCAGCAGCGGACGCCGCGACCGGCCCGTCCCGGACGGCGGCGGGCCGGGCGGCACGGGCGACGTGGCGGGCTGGGGCGGCGGAGGCGGGGACGGCGTGTACACGGGGGCGCCCGCACCGGGATGCGTCGCCTCGGCTCCGGCGCCGAACTGCTCCGTCCAGGGCGCCTCCCCGACGACCGCCCCGGCGGCGGGCGGCGGCGCCTGTTCCCGCATCGCCGCCTGCTCGACCACGGAAGCCTCGGGGGCTTCGGCGGCCTCTTCGGGTTCGACGGGGTCCGCCGGTTTCGCGGGCGCGGGCACCTCGAACCGCACGGCCTTCGGCCGGACGGGAATGTCCGAGACGGTCACGGACGCGCCGTCGTCGCCCGGGTCGTCCGCGACGGTCGCTTCCGCCAGGTCTTCGAAGTCGTCCTCGGGATCGTCTTCAAGGTCGTCGACCGGGACGTCCTTGAAGGTGACGCCCGGCGCGTCGTCCTGCGGGAGGTCCTGAGAGGTGACGCCCGGCAGGTCGTCGACCGGGACGTCCTGGAAGGTGGCGCCCGACAGGTCGTCCTGCGGGACGTCCTGGAGCGTCGCGGCCGGACCGACCGGACCGACCGGCTCGGCCAGGTCGTCCACGGGCTCGTCGACGATCGTCGCCTCAGGGCCGGGCACGGCGCCGCCGGGCACGGTCTCCGCGGGCTCCGCGCGCCTGCGCGGGGCGCGGAACTCGGCGGTCGTCTTGTGGTCCGGGGGCACGTACCCGGGCTCCTCGCCGCTCAACTCGCCCACCTTCCAACGTCGTCGATCTCATGGAGTCCGACGACGAAGGGCGCGAATAGGTTCATAACGAACCGGGCAGGCGCGCCGGGCCGGATCAGCCCGCGTGGGCGGGCTCCAGGCCGCGGCGCGCCGCCCGCCGGAGCTGCCGGTTGAGCATGTCGGTGATCAGCTCGATGGCGTCCGGGGTGGTGGCGTCGTGGGCGCCGCTCAGCCAGCGGGTCGCCTCGGCGAGCAGTTCCTCGGCGGAGTCGGCGGCGGAGCCCGCGTCCGCCATCCGGCCGAGGACGCCGCCGAGCCGCAGCGCCGCGTCGGCGCGGCCGGACTCGGCCGCCCGCCGGTACCAGTCGGCGGCCTGCTCCAGGTCGCCTTCGTGCTCGTACAGCTCGCCGAGGCCGAAGGCCACGTCCGCCCACGTGCCGTCCGTCGGACGCCCGAGGTCCGCGGGGCTCCAGGGTCGGACGAGCATACGATCACTCCGGTGGGTCGGTGCGCTGAGAAGAGTGGCGCGCGGAATGCGGCACGCGCGCTGTGTCGCCCCCATAGTGGACGCTCTGCACGAAAACCGCCACCGATTTCGGCGTGTTCGACGAAATTTCTCCGTGACCGAGCCGATGTGAACGGAAGGAACACCCGTTCGCATCGGACAGCCGAATCTGCCGGACGACCTCACACCTTGCCCGTATCGGCACCCGCCGGAGCCATACCGACAGGAGCCGTACCAGAAGGCGCCGTAACGGAAGGCGCTGTGCCGGGCGGTCCCGCGTCGGAAGGACCCGCGTCGGAAGGCGCCATGCCAGAAGGCGCCGGGTCGGGCGCGGGCGGTGTCGCGCGTGGGCGGTCGGCCGGGACCGCCACGTTGATCAGCGCGCCCCGCCGTCCGACCGGCGACGTCGGCGTGGGCATCCGGCTGCGGAACTGCAGGTCCCTCGTGCGGTAGCCGAGCAGGACGACGTAGAGCGACAGGATCAGGAACAGTGCCGCGGGACCGATGATCCACAGGTACAGGGTCAGGTCACCGATCATTCCAACGCTCCTCTCCGCGGGGTGCAGAGGGTGAACCCGATCAGGCCGTTGATCTGAGCCGATTCCTGGAAACTCCGATGATCGGCCCGGTACCATCAGACTCTTCAAGCCGTCTGGTTCAGCTCTCTCGGCTTCGGTCCTACTAAAGGTGTAACCCATATCAGGTAGGGCAAAACCCGATCGTTGGAACCAATCGCTCTGATTGCAATGAGAGGTCGCGATGGCGGACCGGATCCCCAAGTACGTCGAGATCGCGCAGGACCTCCGTGCCCAGATCGAGGACGGGACCCTCCCGCCCGCCGCCCAACTGCCGACGGAGAAGGAACTCGTCGAGCACTGGGGCGTCTCGGCCAACACCATCAAGAAGGCCGTCAACGAGCTGCGCCAGCAGGGCCTCGTCGAGACCGTCCCCCAGAAGGGGAGCTTCGTCGCCGAGCCGACCGCGCCGTTCGTCATCACGCTGAACCACACGGACCTGGGCGAGGAGAACCCGCCCGGACGCGGCTTCGGCGGCGGCGAGGGCAGGGCGTTCACGGCCGAGGCCGAGCGCCAGAACCACGCGGCCCACTCCTCGAAACCCGAGGTCAAGGTCGAGGACGCCGAGGAGCCGCAGATGAGGGCGCTCGGCATCGCGCCGGTCGCGCCCGGCCAGCCGAGGCCGCAGGTGGTCCGGCGCTCCCAGCAGCGGTTCGTCGACGGCAAGCCGAACTCGCTCCAGCACTCGTACTTCAAGCTGGAGCTCGCCATCCAGGCGCAGGCGCTCCTCAAGTCGGCCGACATCGAGGAGGGCACCGTCGCCTACCTGCAGAGCTGCGGCCACGTCCAGACCGGCTACGAGGACGTGTTCGACGCCCGGCAGCCGACGGAGGAGGAGCTCAGGTTCTTCGGGCTCTCCCGCGGCAGCCTCGCCGTGATCGAGCACCGGCGGACCGCGTACGACCAGCACGGCGAGCCGTTCCGCCTCACCGTCACCATTTACAAGCCGGGCACCAATAGGATCCGCTTCATCGCCGGAGAGGTGCCCGTCGAGGTGTGGGAACGCGGTTCCTGACGCACCACCGTCTTCGCCATCAACGACACCATTAACCGTAAAAGGACCGAGATGTCCATTTCTCGTATGCGCGCGCACACGCCCGCGCACCACCCGGACCCCGAAGTCGACGCCGCGCACGGCTACATCACCGCCGTCGTCGAGGCGCTCGGCGACCGCGGCATCCAGGTGGACCGGAGCTGGCTCGACCCCAAGGGCCCCGTCGACGCGACCGTCGTCACCGGCGACAAGGCCCTCGTCTGGGACGAGTGGACCGGCTGCACGTTCGGCCTCTACGTCTCGGGCCGCCAGGGCGAGCGGACCGTCCTCGCGGACGAGCGGCGCCTCGGCGGCGGCGTGCTGCTCCCGCCGGCCGTCCTCGCCCGGCTGGTCGAGACCGGTTCGGCCCTGCCGCCGGCCACCCGCGAGCCCGGCGCGCGCGACGGACTGTTCGACGCCCTGCGCGACCACTGACCCACCACAATGCCCCGGTTGTGGCCGGAGACGAACGGCCACGACCGGCCCGGCGGGCGGCCGCGCGTCCTAGGCGGTCACGGCGCCACCACGTCGCGGTAGTCGGGGTGGCGCTGGATCCAGCCCTTGATGAACGGGCAGAGCGGGATGACCGTCCGGTTCTGGGCGCGCAGGTCGTCCAGGACGCCGCGGGCCAGCGTCCCGCCGACCCCCTTGCCCTCGAAGGCGGGATCGACCTCGGTGTGGGTGAGGACGAGGATGTCGTTCTCGGCGGGCTCGTAGTCGGCGAAGCCCGCCAGCTCGCCGTCCAGCCTGATCTCGTAGCGCTTGCGCTCGGCGTTGTCGGTGATCTCGGTGCTCATGCCCCCGATAATGCCCAGCGAGCCGCGCCCATTCCCCGCCGGGTCGGCCCGGCGGGGCGCCGCGCGGCAGCGGGGCGGCGGGGCGGCACGCGGCGGCGCGGCGGCGGATCAGCCCGGCTCGTGGCCCGCGCGGAGCAGGCAGTAGGAGACGGCCTCCTCCAGCGCCTGCCAGGACGCGGCGATGACGTTGTCCTCGACGCCGACCGTGCCCCACTCGCGCTCGCCGTCCCCGGACTCGACGAGCACGCGCGTCCGGGCGTCGGTGCCGTGCGAGCCCTCCAGGATGCGGACCTTGTAGTCGACGAGCTCCAGCCGCGCCAGCTCCGGGTAGAGCCGTTCGAGCGCGAGGCGCAGGGCGTTGTCCAGCGCGTTGACCGGGCCGTTGCCCTCGCCCGTCGCGATGATCCGCTCGCCCTTGGCGTGCAGCTTGACGGTCGCCTCGCTGACCATGGAGCCGTCCGGGCGGCGCTCCACGATCGACCGCCACGACTCGACCTCGAAGTGCCGCTGCCGGACGCCGGTCAGCTCCTCGCGCAGCAGCAGCTCGAACGAGGCGTCCGCGGCCTCGAACGTGTAGCCGGTGGACTCCAGCTCCTTGACCTTGTCCACGACGGCCTTGGCCTTCTCGCCGGACAGGTCGTAGCCCAGCTCGCGCCCCTTCAGCTCGACGGACGCGCGTCCCGCCATGCTCGACACCAGCATCCGCATGTCGTTGCCCACGCGGGACGGGTCGATGTGCTGGTACAGGTCGGGGTCGACCTTGACGGCGGAGGCGTGCAGGCCCGCCTTGTGCGCGAACGCCGACAGTCCGACGTACGGCTGCTGCGAGCTGGGCGCGACGTTCGTGACCTCGGACACGGCGTGGGCGATCCGGGTCATCTCGGCGAGCTGGGCGTCCGAGACGAGGCTCATCCCGCGCTTGAGCTGCAGGTTCCCGACGACCGTGAACAGGTTGGCGTTGCCGCTGCGCTCCCCGTACCCGTTCGCGCACCCCTGGACGTGGGTGGCGCCCGCCTTCACCGCGGCGAGCGAGTTCGCCACCGCGCAGCCGGAGTCGTCGTGGCAGTGGATCCCGACGCGGACGCCGAGGGACGCCACCTCGTGGACGACGTCGGCCAGCTCGTCCGGGAGCATGCCGCCGTTGGTGTCGCAGAGCGCGACGACGTCGGCGCCCGCCTCGGCGGCGGCGCGGACGGCCTCCAGCGCGTACGCGCGGTTGGCCTTGTAGCCGTCGAAGAAGTGCTCGGCGTCCAGGAAGACGCGTTGGCCCTCCGCACGCAGGTGGGAGACCGTGTCGCGGATCATCGCGAGGTTCTCCTCCAGGGTGGTGCGGAGGGCCAGCTCGACGTGCCTGTCGTGACTCTTCGCAACGAGGGTCACGACGGGCGCGCCGGATTCGCGCAGCGCGGCGACCTGGGGGTCGTCGGCCGCCCGCACACCGGCCCGGCGGGTCGCGCCGAACGCGGTGAGCTGCGCGTACTTCAGGTCGAGCTCTGTTCGGGCCCGCCTGAAGAACTCGGTGTCCTTCGGATTGGCGCCGGGCCAGCCGCCCTCGATGAAGCCGACGCCGAGATCGTCGAGGTGCCGCGCGATGGCGAGCTTGTCGGGCACGGAGAGGTTGAGCCCCTCCTGCTGCGAGCCGTCGCGCAGGGTGGTGTCGTAGACGTGGAATGCGTCGCCTTGCGTAGATGGGCCGTGCATTGGTGTAACCCCCAAGGGGCTGCGCCAGGACACAAAAAAGACCCCTCACGGACGTGAGAGGTCTGCGCGCCGGCGCTGTCCCGTTAGCTGCTGCCGGCGCGCCTGCCGATAATCACGAGGCTGTGGCGCATGACGCGGACCAGTCTGCCACATGGTCCGTAAAGTTGGGACATCCGTCTCGGATGCCGAGACGGCACCGCCCCGGCGGGCCTGCCACCGGGGCCCGGCGACGTCGCGAACCCCCTGGTCGGAAGAGTCGACCGGGTCAGACGATCTTGTGGACCCAGCCGTACGGGTCGGGGCGCGTCCCGTACTGGATGCCGACCAGCTCCTGGCGCAGCCGCATCGAGACCTCGCCGGGCTCGCCGTCGCCGATCGTCCAGGCGCGGTCGGCGCCCTTGACCGACCCGACCGGGCTGATGATCGCGGCGGTGCCGCAGCCGAACACCTCGGTGATCTCGCCGGACCGGCAGCCCTCCTCCCACTCCTCGATGCTGATCTTGCCCTCCTCGGCGGGGACGCCGAGGTCGGGGGCGAGCTTCAGCATGGAGTCGCGGGTGACGCCGGCGAGCAGCGTCCCGGTCAGCGCGGGGGTGAGCAGCCGCGCCCGGGAGCCGGACCCGTAGACGAACATCAGGTTCATCGAGCCCACCTCCTCGACCCAGCGGTGCTCGACCGCGTCGAGCCAGACGACCTGGTCGCAGCCCTCCGCGACGGCCTGCTTCTGCCCGGCGAACGAGGCCGCGTAGTTGCCGCCGAACTTGGCCTCGCCGGTGCCGCCCGGCGCGGCGCGCGTGTAGTCCTGCGACAGCCAGACCGAGACGGGCTTGATCCCGCGCGGGTAGTACAGCCCGGACGGGGACGCGATGACCATGAACAGGAACTCGCTCGCCGGGCTGTTCACGCCGAGCGCGCGGGTCGTGGCGAACATGAACGGGCGGAGGTAGAGGCTGTGGCCCTCCGTGTCGGGCACCCAGTCCTTGTCGGTGCGGACGAGGAGCTCGACGGCGTCCACGAAGAGCTGCTCGGGGATCTCCGGCATCGCCATCCGGCGGGCGGACCGGTTCATCCGGGCCGCGTTCATGAACGGGCGGAAGGTGACGACCGAGCCGTCCGGCTGCTTGTACGCCTTGAGCCCCTCGAACAGCTCCTGGGCGTAGTGGAACACCTGGCTCGCCGGGTCCATGGGCAGCGGGCCGTACGGTTCGAGCTTCGCGTCGTGCCAGCCCCGCTCCTGCGAGTACCGGATCGTGATCATGTGATCGGTGAAGTACCGTCCGAAGCCGGGGTCGGCCAGGACGCGCGCGCGGTCCGCCGCGGTCGCCGGTCGCTCGGTGCGGGTGATCTCGAAGTCCAGGGTGTCGCTCATCGCGGTTCGTCCTCTCGCCGGATCGCCGGGGCGGCCCCATCGCCGCCGCGGCTTCCCTAGTCCCTATTGTCGTACTTCGTCCAGACCTACTCCCCCGGGAGGACGCGGCGCACGCGAAAACCGGGCGCGCCGCGCGGGCACGCCCGGAGTTCCCTGTACTGGCCAGAGAGGCGTGCCCCTAGCCGGATACTCGCTTCGCGATCGCGTCGCCGACCTGGGACGTGGACCGCTCGCCGAACGCGGCGCGCTCGGCGAGGTCGTCCGAGACGGCCCGCTCGACGCGGCGGGCGGCGTCGCCCTCGCCGATGTGGTCGAGCAGCATGGCGACAGACAGGATCGTGGCGGTCGGGTCGGCCTTGCCCTGCCCGGCGATGTCGGGCGCGCTGCCGTGCACCGGCTCGAACATCGACGGGGCGGTGCGGTCGGGGTTGACGTTGCCGGACGCGGCGAGCCCGATGCCCCCGGCGATCGCCGCGCCGAGGTCGGTGATGATGTCGCCGAACAGGTTGTCGGTGACGATTACGTCGAACCGGCCGGGATTGCTGACGAAGAACATCGTGGCCGCGTCGACATGGCAGTAGGCGGTCGTGACCTGCGGGTACTCCTCGGCGACGCGCTTCAGCACGCGCTGGTAGAGGTCGCCCGCGAAGGTGAGCACGTTGTCCTTGTGGACGAGCGTCAGGTGCCTGCGCGGCCGCGACGCCGCCACCTCGAAGGCGTACCGGACGACGCGCTCGACGCCGAACGCGGTGTTCACGCTCTCCTGCGTGGCGACCTCGTGCCGGGTGCCCTTGCGCAGGACGCCGCCGACGCCCGTGTACGGCCCCTCGGTGCCCTCGCGGACGACGACCATGTCGACGTCGTCGGCCGTCACGCCCGCCAGCGCGGTCGCGACGCCGGGGAACAGCTTCACCGGGCGCAGGTTGACGTAGTGGTCGAGCTCGAAGCGGGTGCGCAGGAGGAGGCCGCGTTCGAGCGTCCCGCTCGGGACGCTCGGGTCGCCGACGGCGCCGAGCAGGATGACGTCCTGCTCGCGCAGCTCGGCGAGGACCGAGTCGGGCAGGACCTCCCCGGTGCGGTGCCAGCGGGCGGCGCCGAGGTCGTAGGACGTCCGCTCGAACGCGAGATCACCGGACACGGCGTCGAGGACCTTGAGGCCCTCGGCGACCACCTCGGGGCCGATCCCGTCACCCGGGATCACGGCCAGACGAACACTGCGCGATGCCATGCGCGCACTCTACTGCAAACGTCTCATTGGTTGGGCATTTGTCTCACGTCTCGGAACGGCCGTCTCGTTCCCGCAGGCCGCAGTCACCGCACAGCCCGCCGCCCGGCACGCGGTAGTACAGGCAACAGTTGCGCCTGCGGAAGCCGCCGGGGCCCGGCGCCCACGTCCCGGCGAGCGGCGGGCGGCCGAGCAGTTCCGCGGCGATCGCGCGCCGCGCCGGGTCGGGCGGGCCGACGTTCAGGCCCCCGGCGAGCGCGGACGCGGCGTTGCCCCACAGCAGGCCGTCCGCGAGGGGGACGAAGGTCAGCATCGTCTCGCGCAGCGGCCGGAGCCGGTCGTCCACGACCATGGGGAGGATCAGGTCGGCGGCCCGCGCGGCGTCCGTCACCCGGTGCCCGCGCGGTTCGGTGAGCCGGAGGGCGATCGGCTCGCCGGGCGCGCCGCGCCACCGCAGGCCGGACAGGTCGGGGACGATCCCCCGCGCCGCCGCCGCGACGACCGGGGACCACAGCCGCGCCGCGAGCCCCTGGAAGAGCAGCGACGCGGCCACCCTGCGCTCGCCGGTGCCGAGCCGTTCGGCGTGGTCGGCGGTCAGCGCGGCGAGCGGGGCGGTGTCGCCGGGGAACGGGCGCCATCCGCCGTCCCCGGCCGGACCGGTGCCGATCTCGAAGTACGGCCCGAGCCGGGCCGTGTCGCGCAGCAGCCCGGCCACCTCGCCGGGCGGGACGTCGGGAGGCATGCGCCCCAGTCTCGCACCGCCCGGATTCGTGGACGGGTCAGGAACGGCCGCCGTTGTCGCGGCGGTCCAGGGCGGTCTGCAGGGCGCGGGCCGCCTCTTCCTGGGCGTCGTCGGCGGGAGTGGTGTCGCGGGTGTCGTTCATGATGGTTCGCTCCGATCGCTGTTTTTCTGGCCGGTGGGGCCGCCGGAGAAGGGCGTGGTTCGCACGGTCCGGCGAGAGAGGATCGGACTAACGGCCAGGCAGAGCCTCCGCAGCGGGTGCCGGCCTGCCGATGATCAGGCCCCGCTGCGGCAGCGAAGGATTACCACGAAGCGCCGCATGACTACCTGTGAGATTACCTCTGGTCAAGAGCGATTGTCCCGACCTGTGGCGGAAAATCTCACCATATGAGATGGCAAGCGTCCGCCACGGGCCCGGCGGACAAGCGTCGCGCTCAGCCGTCCAGGTCGACGCGGCGGCCCATGTCGGCGCCCACCTCGGCGGTGATCGCGTCGACGAGCTGCGGCGGGATGGCGGAGTCGACGGTCAGCGCGATCAGCGCGCGGCCGCCCTTGGCGTCCCGGCCGACCTGCATCCCGGCGATGTTGACCTCGGCGTCGCCGAGCAGCTTGCCGACCGCGCCGACGATCCCCGGCCGGTCGACGTAGGAGAAGAACGCCATGTGCTCGGTCGGGACGAGCTCCATGTTGTAGCCGTTGATCTCGATGAGCCGCTCGGCGTGCTTCGGGCCGGTGAGCGTGCCGGACACCGACACGACCTCGCCGCCCGACATCGTCCCGCGGACCTGCACGACGTTGCGCCAGTCGGGGCTGTCCTCGCTGGTGGTGAGGGTGACCTCGACGCCGCGGTCGCGGGCCAGCAGCGGGGCGTTGACGAACGTCACGGCCTCCTCGATCACGTCCACGAACACGCCCTTGAGCGCGGCGAGCTCCAGCACCTTGACGTCGTGCTCGGCGATCTCGCCGCGGACGACGACGTCCAGCCGGACGGGGACGCCGCCCGCGAGCGCGGTGAAGATGCGGCCGAGCTTCTCGGTGAGCGGCAGGCCGGGCTTCACGTCCTCGGCGACGGCGCCGCCCTGCACGTTCACGGCGTCCGGGACGAACTCGCCGGACAGCGCGAGCTTCAC
Organism: Actinomadura decatromicini; assembly: GCF_008121305.1. Classification (NCBI taxonomy): domain Bacteria; kingdom Bacillati; phylum Actinomycetota; class Actinomycetes; order Streptosporangiales; family Thermomonosporaceae; genus Actinomadura; species Actinomadura decatromicini. Next base: position 855,715 of record NZ_VSRQ01000004.1, read on the forward strand.
CGACCGGGCGACCTGCGTGCCCGCCTTCTCCTGCGCCTCGTGCGTGCTGGCGCCGAGGTGCGGGGTGACCACGACGTTGTCGTGGTGGAACAGCGGGCTGTCGGTCATCGGCTCGGAGGTGAACACGTCGAGGCCGGCGCCGGCGACGCGGCCGTCCTTCAGCGCGAGGTCGAGCGCCTCCTCGTCGACGATCCCGCCGCGGGCGGCGTTGACGATCCGCACCTCGGGCTTGACCAGGCGGAGCTCGCGGTCGCCGAGGAGGCCGAGCGTCTCCGGCGTCTTCGGCAGGTGGACGGTGATGAAGTCGCTCTCGGCGAGCAGCTCGTCGAGCGTGACGAGCTTCACGCCGAGCTGCGCCGCGCGGGCCGCCTGCACGTACGGGTCGTAGGCGATCACGTTCATGTCGAAGGCGGCGAGGCGCTGCGCGACGAGGACGCCGATGCGCCCGAGGCCGAGCACGCCGACCGTCTTGCCCTGCAGCTCGACGCCGGTGTACTTGGACCGCTTCCACTCGCCCTTCTTGAGCGCACCGTGCCCCTGCGGCACGTTCCGGGCGGTGGCGAGCAGCAGCGCGATCGCGTGCTCGGCGGCGGTGACGATGTTCGACGTGGGCGCGTTGACGACCATGACGCCGGCCTTGGTGGCGGCCTCCACGTCGACGTTGTCGAGGCCGACGCCCGCGCGGGCGACGACCCGCAGCTTCGAGGCGTGCTGGAACACCTCGGCGGTGACCTTGGTGGCGCTGCGGACGATCAGCGCGTCGACGTCGGCCACGGCGGGCAGCAGCTGGGCTTTGTCGCTGCCGTCGACGTGGCGGACCTCGAAGTCGGCCTCCAGCACGGCGATGCCGGCCGGGGAGAGTTCTTCAGCGACGAGGACGACGGGCATGCTCAAGGAAGACAGTCCTTCGGGATGTGGATGGAATGTGATCTCTGCAGGTGAAGTCGCGGGTCACCTCGTCGTGCCCTCGCCCCTCCGCGAGTCTATCTCCCGTGGAGTGGAGCGGTTCGCGGCAGGGAGACACCCACCGGTAAGTCCTGATTCGTCCGGCTCTGGACGCCGTCAGGCCGCGTTCGGCTCCGGCACCGCCGCCAGCACGGACGCGACCCGCTCCGCGTCGGCGACGTGGACGTGCGGGACGTCCACGTACACGCGCAGCGGCCCGGCGGGCAGCCCCAGCGCCTCGGCGACCTGGACCTGCACGTCGCGCAGCGGGATGTAGGTCAGGTACCCGCGGTGGACGTCCTGAGACCGGAACATCGCCGTCATGATCAGCCGGTAGCCGCGGATGCGGAACGACAGCGCCGTCAGGCACGGCAGCCCCTCCGCCGGCTCGCCGGGGATCGTGAGCGAGATCCACGCGCTGGTCGTCCACGGGCGGGCGCGCAGCAGGTCCACGACCCAGCGGATCTGGTCGTTGCCCTGGAGGTCGTGCAGCCGCGGCCAGTACCGCCCGCGGACCGGGCGGCGGGTGCGCTCCTGCGCCCGCCGGACGAGCCGCGCGCGGTCGCCGTGCTCGTGGAGGATCGGGTCCTCCCAGCTGAGCGACGCGATCTCGAACAGCAGCGGCGGGCCCTCGATGATGGGGCCGCCGTCCTCCAGCCCGGCCTCCCCGGCGGCCCAGACGTGCCGCAGGACGCCGATCCAGGCGTGCCCGCACGTCTCGAAGCGCCGGACGTCCTTCTCCTCCGCCGCCGGCACGTCACGGCTCCCGGCCGTTTTCACGGCGGTCATGTGGATTTCGCCCGCGGCAATTGCCCGGCCGCGCGATCGCCGCGCGGGAGGCGAATTCCGCCGTGCCGCCTGCTCTCGGCTCTTCGTCGTTCCCGACCTGCATCACACCACTCATGCGCCGCGCCCCTTTGCCGCTCCGGCGGCGGTCACACGAGGTTCAGCGCGGGGAGTCCCGCGTCGGCCGCGGCCGTCACGGCTTTCTTCAAGTATCAGGCAAAGTGCGCCAGAACTACAGAGGATTTTGTTCAAATCGCGCCTTCACCCGCTTTCTGACGGTCGGCGTGATGATCGGTCACCGGCCAATCCGTCCAAAATAGGGTGATCAGGGCTTACCAGGGGTCGGGGCCGGGGCGGTACAGGACGACGTACCCCTCCCGGCGGAACACCTCGCGGTATCCCTCGGCGGCCAGCTCCTCGACCCGGCGGCGCTGGTCGGCCACGCTCGCGAAGGGGAACTCCAGCCGTCCGACGCAGGCGACGACCCAGGGGGCGCCGCGGGAGCGCTCGTCCCACAGCAGGACCCGGGCGCGGGTCGTGAGCGCGGGGCCGACGCCGTTCGCCGCCTCGACCAGTGCGCCGTCCGGGACGCGCGCCGCCGCGGCGGCCGCCGCGCGGGCCCGCTCGTTCGGCCGCCACAGCGCCGGGTCGGCCAGGTGCCGGTAGGTGAAGAACGGGACGCAGACCAGCATCGCCGCCAGGATCGCGGCCCCCGGCAGGACGGCCGGCCACCCGCGCGCCCTCCGGATCCGGCCGCGCAGCCGGGCCGCCCCGTCCACCGCCGCCAGGACGAGCACCGCGATGATGAACGCGTTGTAGTGGTAGTGCGGCTCCCACCAGTTGCTGAACCGGCTGTTCAGCATCCGTTCGGCGAGCAGCGGCAGGACCGTCAGGGTCAGCGGCGAGACCAGCGGCAGCAGGAACAGCGGCAGGACGACCAGCGCCATCGTCAGGACCTTCTGCGGCGGGGTGCCGAGGACGGCGGCGGCGTCCCACGGATGGGTCAGCGCGTGCACGGCGGCGTGCGGCAGGTCGGGGCCGAGGGACCCGTACGCCCAGTAGTAGTCCTTGTCGCCGCCGAACGCGGCGGTGACGACGCGGGAGCAGATCCAGGTCGCGACGAGGCCGACGACGGCGTAGGCGAGGCCCGCGCGGCGGTCGTCCCGCGAGCCGCGGCGGGTGGCGAGGAACATGCCGAAGCCCACGAGCAGCAGGCCCATGTCCTCCTTGACCAGGAGCAGGGCGCACGCCGCCAGGGCAGCCTGGCCGCGCCGTCCCGCGTCGTGCCGCTCGACCATCAGCGCCGACAGCAGCGGGACGAACGCCACCTCGTGGAAGTCGAACGCGAGCGCCTCCGCGACCGGCCACGACAGCGCGTAGCCGCCGGCCGCGCAGTACGCCGCCGCCGCGCCGAGCCTGCGCTCGGTGAACCGGAAGACCGGCACGATCGCGAGCGCGAGCAGCACGGCCTGCGCGAGCAGCAGCGTCGCGGGCCCGTCGTGGATCCAGTACAGCGGGGCCAGCAGCGCGAGGATCGGCGAGAAGTGGTCGCCGAGGACGGCGAACCCGGGCCCGAACCCGTTGTGCACGCCCTTCACCATCGAGACCGGCGCCTCGAACCGGCTGTAGGAGCGGATCGCCTGGTCGAAGATGACGAGGTCGTAGCTGCCCGCCCGGAACGCGCGCAGCCGCAGCAGCGAGTACCCGCCGTAGAGCGCCGCGCCGCCCGCGACCATCGCCGCGAGCGCGGCGCGCCGCCGCCGGGACGGCCGCGGGGCCGGCGCGGCGCCGGCGCGTCCCCCCACCGCCACCGCCTCAGCCACGCGCCGGACGCTACCACCGCCTCCGGCGCGCGGCTGAACCGGTATGTGAACCGGCGCGGCCGGTCCGGCGAGGCGCGCCCCCTGGCCGGACCGGCGCGTCCCTACCCCGCCGCGCGGCGGGTCATCGGCAGCCGGCCGGCGGTGAACATCCCGGCGGCGAGCGCCGCGACGAGCGGGACGACGACCCCGATGGCGATCAGCAGCAGCCACGGCACGTCCAGGATCGCCCCGTGCGGCGGCACGCTGTCGTCGGACGCCTCGAGCTGCTCGGTGAGCGGGCGCGTCACGGCGAAGCCGGGGACGAGCCCGCCCGCGATGCCGATCCAGCAGCCGAATCCCGCGACGACCACGGCCTGGGCCATTGTCAGCACCCGCCGCGTCCGGGGCCGGGCGCCGACCGCGGCGAGGGTGGCGAGGTCGGGCCTGGCGTCGGCGGCGGCCAGCCCGGTCGAGATCAGCGCGCCGCCGAGGACCAGCGCGGCGGCGACGCCGGCGAGCAGCAGCAGGACGCCGTCGAGGGACTCGGTGAAGCCCCGCTCGACGTAGACCAGTTCGGACTCCTGGGTGAACCGGGAGATCGTCTTCTTCAGCCGGGACTCCTCGGCCTTGGTGACCCGGTGGTCGGCGCGGTCGACGCCGTACGCCTCCGTGTGCAGGGGGAGGCCGGTCCGCGCGGCGACGGCGGGCGGGATGATCGTCCGCACGTGCGGGTCCCCGGCGGCGGCGACGGCCGGGACGTCCCTGATGACGCGGCCCTTCCCCTGCCCCTCCTGGAAGGAGATCCTCATGGTCGTCATCCCGCTCGCGGGCGGCCGCGACCGGAACAGCACGACCTTGCCCGCGGTCAGCGCGGCGCTGACGGCCGGGTCGTCGCGGCCGAGCAGCAGGCGCGCCTCGCGGGGCCCGCCGACGACGTTGTCCAGGAGGGAGATCCGCATGCCGTCGTCGTCCTTGCCGGCGACGTGCACCGAGGGGCACCCGGGAGTGGCCTCCTCGTTGCAGGCCCCCTCCGCGTAGGGCAGGACCTTCAGGCTCTGGACGGGCACGCCGGGCAAGTCGCCGCGCACGGCCCGCTCGACCTCGTCCGCGCGCTCCGTCGGCGCGCGGACGAGGGTCGTCCCCATCGGCAGTTCCGGCCGGTACTCGATCTCCCGCTGGCGGAAGTCGCTGGCGCCCCCGATGGCCAGCGCGGTGACGGCGGCCACGGCGGCGGTGATCGCCGCGACGGCCGGGGCGGTGCGGGCGCGGTTGCGGGCGGCGTCCCGGACGGCGAGGCGCAGCGGCAGCGGGAGCCGGGACGCGACGCGCCCGGACGCCCCGACGACCGCCGGGCAGACCATCACCAGCCCGATGATGATCGCCGCCGCGCCGAGCGCCGCGCCGAACTCGCGCATGACCCGCACGCCGACCAGCGAGATCACGATGCCGGCGGCGACCAGCAGGCCGCCGAGCAGCGGCAGGCCGCGGCGGGCCCGGCCGGGCGGGTCGCGGCGGCCGGCGAGGGCGGACACGACGTCCATCCGGGCGGCCTGCCGGGCGGGGACCAGCGCGGCGAGGACGCCGCTGCCCGCCGCGACGAGCATCGTGACGAGGACGAGCCCCCACGGCACCCGGAACGGGCCGAGTCTCTCGTCGGTCACGGCCTCGATGACCGGCTTCGCGATCGCCGAGCCGACGATCCCGAGCGCCGCCCCGCCGAGCGCGGCGGCCCCGCCGATGACCAGGCCGCCCGCGAGGACGACGGCGCGCAGGTGCCGGGCCTCCCCGCCCGCCGCGGCGACGAGCGCGAGGTCGCGGCGGCGCCTGCGGACGTCCACGACGAACGACGGCCCGGCGAGCAGCACGACCTGGAGCACGATCATCGTGACGACCAGCGCGCCGATGGCGCTCTCGGCGGCGGCAGCGGCGCCGTCCGAGACGGGCTCGCCCTCCCCCGCGACCACCGCCTGCGTGGGCTCGCCCGTCCGCATCAGGACGGCCAGCATGACGATCAGGGTGGTGGGGAACCCGATCATCGCCAGCACCAGCGCGGTGCGCCCCTTGGACCGCGCCGCGTCCCGCGCCGCCATGCGCAGCGCGCAGAGATACTCGCTCACGGAGTCCCGCCTTTCCCGGGGAAGAACCCCAGGCCCCCGGAGCGGCGGTGCCATGATCCTCGCGTCGCGCCGGTCATGGCGCCTCCTGCAGGAGGCTCTCCGGACCGGTGGCGGCGGGCGTGGTGTCGACGATCCGGCCGTCGCGCAGGAAGACGACGCGGTCGGCCCAGGCGGCGTGCCGGGACTCGTGCGTCACCATCAGGCAGGACGCGCCCGCGTCGCAGCGCCCGCGCAGGACGCGCATGATGTCCTCGCCGGTGTTGCTGTCGAGCGCGCCGGTCGGCTCGTCGGCGAGGACGAGCCGCCGGTCGCCGACGAGCGCGCGGGCGATGGCGACGCGCTGCTGCTGGCCGCCGGACATCTCGTCCGGGTAGCGGTCGGCGAGCTCCTGGACGCCGACCTCGGTGAGCGCGTGCGCCGCCTCGCGGCGGGCCTGCCGGGCGCGGACGCCGTCCAGCTCGCGGGGCAGCATGACGTTCTCGGCGGCGGTCAGGCTCGGGATGAGGTTGAGGTCCTGGAAGATGTAGCCGACGCTGCGGCGGCGCAGCGCGGACCGTCCGGCCCGGCCGAGCGCGCCGAGGTCGGCGCCGTCCACGAAGACCTGCCCGGACGACGGCGTGTCGAGCCCGCCCGCGAGCGTCAGCAGGGTCGACTTGCCGGAGCCGGACGGCCCCATCACGGCGACGAACTCGCCGGGCGCGACGTCCAGCGTCACGCTCCGGAGGGCGTGCACGAGGCCGGGGCCGCTGCCGTGGTCGCGGGAGACCTCGCGGAGCGCGAGCAGGCTCATCGCCGCGCCTCCTCGTCCGCTTCCGCCGGGGCGTCGGCCGGGCCGGGGGCGGGGGCGCTCACCGCGGGCGGCCCGGCCTGCGCGATGAACGCCTCGCAGTGATCCAGCCAGCGCACCTCGGCCTCCGCCTGGAAGACCATCGACTCCAGGACGAGCCGCCACGCGCGGTCGCCCTGCTCGGCGGGCGCGGCGGGCGCCGAGACCTTGAGCCGGGTGAGCTCCTGGAGGCTGCGGAGCGTGGCGGTGCGCTGGGCCTGGACGACCCGCGCGACGTCCACGCCCGGCGTCGTCACGGCCATCGCCAGCTTGATCGCGAGCTCGTCGCGGGGCCGGTCGGTGCGGGTGATCGGGGTGCCGAACCAGCGCCGGACCTCCGCCTCCCCCGCCGGGGTGATCCGGTAGACGAAGCGGCCCTCGTCGTCGGCGCCGACGCGGGCGACGAGGTCGTCGCGTTCGAGCCGGGACAGCGTGGAGTACACCTGCCCGATGTTGAGGGGCCAGGTCGCGCCCGTGGACGACTCGAACTCGGCGCGGAGCTGGTAGCCGTAGCGGGGCCCCTGCGACAGCAGGGCCAGCAGGCCGTGACGTATGGACATGCCTACCAAGTATGCATACCGAGTATGCACATGGCAACACCGAGCGTGCACCGGTGTCCCGAAACGGCTGCGGCGTGTCACCCCGCCGGGGTGACACGCCGCGATGACCTGCCGCGATGGGAGGGGCTCAGTCGTTGAGCCAGCTCATCATCGGGCGCAGCTCCGCGCCCGTCTTCTCGATCGGGTGCTCGGCGAGCTCCTCGCGGTACCGGCCGAACTCCTTCTGGCCGCCCTCGAACTCGTCCACCAGCTCCTTGGCGTACTGCCCGGACTGGATCTCGCCGAGGATCTTCTTCATCGCGGCCTTGGTCTCCGGCGTGATCACGCGCGGGCCGCGGGTGTAGCCGCCGTACTCGGCGTTGTCCGACACCGACCAGTACATCTTCGAGATGCCGCCCTCGTAGATCAGGTCGATGATCAGCTTCAGCTCGTGCAGCACCTCGAAGTAGGCGACCTCGGGCTGGTAGCCCGCCTCGGTCAGCACCTCGAACCCGGTCTTGATCAGCTCGGAGACGCCGCCGCACAGCACCGTCTGCTCGCCGAACAGGTCGGTCTCGGTCTCCTCGGTGAACGTCGTCCTGATGCCGCCCGCGCGGAGCCCGCCGATCGCCTTCGCGTAGGACAGGGCCAGCGGCCAGGCGTTCCCGGACGCGTCCTTCTCCACCGCCACGATCACCGGCACGCCGCGCCCGGCGACGAACTGCCGCCGCACGAGGTGCCCCGGGCCCTTCGGCGCGACCATCGCCACGTCCACGCCCTCCGGCGGCTGGACGAGGTCGTACCGGATGCTGAACCCGTGGCCGAAGAACAGCGCGTCGCCCTCGACCAGCGCGGGCTTGACGTCCTTCTCGAAGATCTCCCGGTGGTGGTGGTCCGGGGCGAGAAGCATGATCAGGTCGGCCTCCTCGGCGGCCTCCGCCGGGGTGACGACGCGCAGCCCCTCGGCCTCCGCGAGCTCCCGGCTCGCCGACCCCTCGCGGAGCCCGACCCGCACGTCGACGCCGGAGTCGCGCAGCGACAGCGCGTGCGCGTGCCCCTGGCTCCCGTAACCGATGACCGCCACGTGCCGGCCCTGGATCACGCTCAGGTCGGCGGCGTCGTCGTAGAACATCTCAGCCACAGTGCTTGTTGCCTTTCGTGATTGTCACTGAATGGAAGGCCGTCCCCGCCGGGAGGCGGGGACGGCCGGAAGTCACGCGCTGCGCTCGATGGCCCGCAGCGAGCGGTCGGTGATCGACCGGGCGCCGCGGCCGATGGCCACCAGTCCCGACTGCACCAGCTCCTTGATGCCGAAGGGCTCCAGGACCTTGATGAACGCGTCCAGCTTGTCGCGGTTGCCGGTGGCCTCGATCGTGACGGCGTCGGGCGCGACGTCGACCACCTTGGCCCGGAAGAGCTGGACGGTCTCCAGCACCTGGGACCGGGTCTCGGCGTCCGCGCGCACCTTGACCAGCACCAGCTCCCGCTGGACGGACGCCGTCCGGTCCAGCTCGACGATCTTCAGCACGTTGATCAGCTTGTTCAGCTGCTTCGTGACCTGTTCGAGCGGCAGTTCCTCGACGTTGACCACGATCGTCATCCGGGAGATGTCCGGATGCTCGGTGGTGCCGACCGCGAGCGACTCGATGTTGAAGCCGCGCCGGGAGAACAGCGCCGCGACCCGGGCCAGGATGCCGGGCTTGTTCTCCACGAGCACCGACAGGGTGTGCAGGCTCATCGGGGTCAGTCTCCGTTCTCCCACTCGGGCGCCATGTCCCGCGCGATCTTGATGTCGTCGTTGGTGGTGCCCGCCGCGACCATCGGCCAGACCATGGCGTCCTTGTGGACGACGAAGTCGATCACGACCGGAGCGTCGTTGATCTCCATGGCCTTCGCGATGACCTCGTCGACGTCCTCGGCCTTCTCGCAGCGCAGGCCGACACAACCGTACGCCTCGGCGAGCTTGACGAAGTCGGGGATCCGCTTGGCCGCGTGCCCGGCCTGCGGCTGGAGCCCGGTGTTGGAGTAGCGCTCGTTGTAGAAGAGCGTCTGCCACTGCCGGACCATGCCCAGGTTGCCGTTGTTGATGATGGCGATCTTGACGGGGACGCCCTCGATCGCGCAGGTGGCGAGCTCCTGGTTGGTCATCTGGAAGCAGCCGTCGCCGTCGATCGCCCAGACCGTCGTGTCCGGCGCGCCGACCTTCGCGCCCATCGCCGCCGGGACGGCGTAGCCCATCGTCCCCGCGCCGCCCGAGTTCAGGAACGCGCCCGGCCGCTCGTACCTGATGAACTGCGCGGCCCACATCTGGTGCTGGCCGACGCCCGCGACGTAGTAGGCGTCGGGGCCGGCGAGGCGGCCGATCCGCTCGATCACGTACTGCGGAGACAGCGAGCCGTCCGACGGCGTGTCGTAGCCCAGCGGGTACGTGTCGCGCCACGCCTGGAGCTGCCGCCACCAGTCGCTGTAGTCGCCCTTGCGCCCGGCCTCGTGCTCCTTCTGCACCGCGACGATCAGGTCGGCGAGGACCTCGCGGGCGTCGCCGACGATCGGGACGTCCGCGTGCCGGTTCTTGGAGATCTCCGCCGGGTCGATGTCGGCGTGCACGACCTTGGCGTTCGGGGCGAAGCCGTCCAGCTTGCCGGTGACCCGGTCGTCGAACCGGGCGCCGAGCGCGACCAGCAGGTCGGACCGCTGCAGCGCGCCGACCGCGCCGACCGCGCCGTGCATGCCCGGCATGCCCATGTGCAGGGGGTGGCTGTCGGGCAGGGCGCCCTTCGCCATCAGCGTGGTGACGACCGGCGCGCCGGTCAGCTCCGCCAGCACCTTCAGCTCGGCGGAGGCGTTCGCCTTCAGCACCCCGCCGCCGACGTACAGCACCGGGCGCTCCGCCGCGACGATCAGCCGTGCCGCCTCCCTGACCTGCTTGGAGTGCGGCCGGGTGACGGGCCGGTAGCCGGGCAGCTGCAGCGCGACCGGCCACTCGAACTCGACCGTGGCCTGGAGGGCGTCCTTGGCGATGTCGACGAGGACCGGTCCGGGACGCCCGGTGGAGGCGATGTGGAACGCCTCGGCGATCGTCCGGGCGATGTCCCCGGCCTTCGTCACCAGGAAGTTGTGCTTGGTGATCGGCATCGTGATGCCGGCGATGTCGGCCTCCTGGAAGCCGTCCGTCCCGATGAGGGACGAGGCCACCTGGCCGGTGATCGCCACGATCGGCACCGAGTCCATGTAGGCGTCGGAGATCGCCGTGACGAGGTTCGTCGCGCCCGGCCCGCTGGTGGCCATGCACACGCCCACCTTGCCGGTCACCATCGCGTAGCCCTGGGCCGCGTGCCCCGCGCCCTGCTCGTGCCTGACGAGGATGTGCCGCAGTTTCGCGGAGTCGAAGATCGGGTCGTAGGCCGGGAGGATCGCGCCGCCCGGAATGCCGAACACGGTGTCGACGCCGACGTTCTCCAGTGCGCGGACCAGCGCCTGGGCTCCCGTCATCTGTTCGGTCGTCATGATCTGGGTTTCCCTTGGGGAGATGTGTCTCTTGGCTCGCCGGGCAACAAAAAACCCCCGCCGCCGGCAGGCGGTCGAGGGGAGGCGCGCAGGACGAGGAGCTTGGTCAGCCTGCGCGCCGACCAAGTACTACGAGAATGGTGATGGTGCTCTGCACGGGCCCCACTTTCGCCGATGTCCGGCCCGCGGTCAAATTATTGAACACTTTGTCTCACCATTTGAGACACCATGACCGGCCCTCGGTCGCCGCGCGGCGCTCGCGCCGCCGGTCATCCCGGCAGCGGAAGCGGCACGTCGCTGGACCTGCCGTGCTCCTCCAGGTTCGTCCGGACGAGGGACTCCACCCGTCCGGCCGCCATCGGCCGCGCCACGAGGAACCCCTGCCCGCGCGGGCAGCCCATCTCGCGCAGCGCCTGGAGCTGCTCGGGCCGCTCGATGCCCTCCGCCACCACGGTCAGCCCGAGGTCGCTGCCGAGCCGGACGATCGTCCGCGTGAGGAGGGTCAGGGTCTCGTCCGAGCCGAGGCCCGCCACGAACGACGGGTCGATCTTGATGATGTCGACGGGGAGCTGCCCGAGGTAGGCGAGCGAGGCGTACCCGGTGCCGAAGTCGTCGATGGCGAGCCGGACGCCCAGCTCGCGCAGCTCCGACAGGCGCGCGACGTTCTGGCCCGCGTCCTCGACGAGGACCTCCTCGCGCACCTCCAGCGTCAGCGCGTGCGGCGGCAGGCCCGTCTCCGCGAGCACCGCCGCGACCGACTCGACGAACCGGGGCGCGGCGATCTGCCGTCCGGTGAAGTTGACCGAGAGGCCGATGTCCCACGAGTCGCGGCGCCACCGGGCGACCTCCCGGCACGCCTCGCGCAGCACCCAGCCGCCGAGCGGGATCATCAGGCCGGACTCCTCCGCCGGGCCGATGAACTCCTCCGGCGGCACCGCCTCGCCGCCCCGCCACCAGCGCAGCAGCGCCTCCACCCCGCACACCCGGGACGTCGCCAGCTCCACCACCGGCTGGAACTCGATCGCGAACTGCTCCTCGGCGAGCGCCCGCTGCAGGTCGCTGCCGAGTTCGAGCCGCCGGACGACGTCGGCGTGCATGTGCGGCGCGTACACCTCGACCCGCCCGCCGCCGAGCTCCTTCGCCCTGGCCATCGCGAGGTCGCCGTTGCGCAGCAGGTCGGCGGCGGTGCGGCGGAGGCGGCGCTCGGCGTCCGAGCCGCCGCCGTCCGGGGGGCGCTCGTCGTCGCCCGCGAACGCGATGCCGACACTCGCCGTCAGCACGATGTGCTTGTCGCCGACCTGGTAAGGGTCGACCGAAAGGACCCGGAGGAGGCGTCCGGCGAGCTCGACAGTGGCGCGTGTCTCACGGTCGTCCGGCGGGAGCTGGACGAGCACCGCGAACTCGTCCCCGCCCCAGCGCGCCACCGTGTCGTCGGACTGGACGTTGGCCCGCAGCCGCCGCGCCGCCTGCGAGAGCACCTGGTCGCCCGCCGCGTGCCCCTCGGAGTCGTTGACGGCGGTGAAGCCGTCCAGGTCGACGAAGACCACCGCGACCGCCCCGGCGGACGGCCGCCGCGACAGCACCTCGCGGGTGCGCTCCTCGAAGTAGGACCGGTTCGGCAGGCCCGTCAGGCCGTCGTGGAAGGTCAGGTGCGCGACCTGCCGCTGGAGCGCCGCCTGCTCGCTCAGGTCGCGGGTCGTGACCAGCAGGCGTGCGGGCCCGCCGTCGGAGCCGGTGAACCAGGAGACCGTGGACTCGGTGGGCAGCCACGTCCCGTCGGCGGCGCGGACCCGGCAGGAGACGCGGAGCGCGTCGCGCGGGTCGGCGAGGCGGCCCGCCGCCGTCCCGGCCTGGTCGTCGAGGAACTCGGTGAACACGTCCTGGACGCGGGGCAGGTCCTCCGGGTGGACGATCTCGTTCAGCGGGCGGCCGAGCAGCTCGTCCGGGGCGTAGTGGTAGGTGCGCAGGGCTCCCGCGCTGGCGTAACGGACGGTCGCGTCGAGGTCGCAGATGAGGACCGCGTCGTCGATGCTCTCCGTCAGCGCGCGGAAGTGCTCCTCGCCGGTCTCCACCGCGCGACGCAGCCGGTCGTTCTCCCTTAGCAGCCCGGCCAGCCGCGCGATCAGCACCAGCGCGGCCGACCCCGCGGTGATCGAAACGCCCGGTTCGAGGCCGTTCTCCCCGGTGATCGAGTGGCCCGCGATGAACAGCCCGGCCGCGGCGGCGACCGCGGCCGGGGCGAGGCCGGGGCCGATCATGCGGCCGCGCCGCTCGCCCGCCGGGTCGGCGGCGTCCGGCTCGCCGTCCGCGGCGGCGATGTCGACGGCGATGTCGGCGGGGATGTCGTCGACCGGGAGGTCGGGTTCGGGGGCCGGGCCCGTCCACGGGACGAGCAGCAGGAGCAGCAGCCCGGCGAGCCGCAGGATGTCGGACGGGTCGTCGGCCGCCCGGCCGCCGTCCAGCCGGACGAACGTCGTCACGATGTCGGCGCCCGCGACCGCCGTCAGTGCGCCGTAGCCCATCCAGGCGAGCCGCCGCCGGCCGCGCGCCGCGCCGAGGACGAACGGCAGCGCCCCGCAGATGAACACGATGTCGATCAGCGGGTACAGCAGTTCGAGCAGGAACTCCGACGGCGACTCCCCCGACTGGTGGTAGAGCCTGCCGAACAGCGCGACCCAGCCGAGCACGAACAGCGCGCACGCGCAGACGTAGGTGTCGGCGGCGTAGCGGAGCCAGGCGCCCGCGTCCCGCGGCAGCCTGATCGGCACGACCAGGCCGACCACCAGCGACGTCAGCGCCACCAGGTAGAACAGGTCGGGGACGGACAGCGACAGCGCGCTGCGCCCGCCCGGGTCGCCCGCGCTCGACAGGGCGCTGCCGAGCGCGCCCGCGAACCAGGCCGCGGCGGCGATCCCGTACCAGCGCCAGGACGCGCGCCACAGCCCGCCGGGCGCGGCGTCGGCGGGCGGCCCGGCCGGGCGCCGGGCCGACAGCAGCAGCGACACGGCGGCGGCGACCGCGGCGGCGACCTCGGTCCACGCGATGAACGCGCGGCCGCCCCAGCCGAGCAGCGAGCCGGTGGCGTACAGCGCGCCGGCGATGACGGCCATGGCGACGGGCAGCGCACGCGGCGGTATCCGCCTGGTGTGGTCGCCGCTCATCGCGCCGTGTTCCTTCCCGCCCCGGTGGAGCGTCGGTCCCTGGAGGCGCAGCGCCGCGCCAGGGGAGATGTGGGTCTTCACCACTCGTCCCGCCCGGATAACGGGCGGGAGGCCATGAATCGTGCCCCGCGCGGAGTGCGCGCGGGCCGGCCTGCGAGCGCGTCCGTCTCGCCCGCCGGAGATCAGCGACGTTGCTGCACTACGGGATCACCGTGACGCTCAATGTACGTTCGGTAGGTCACGGAGCGATTGAGGCTGGGCGTCCTCCCGGCGACGAACGCCCTAGTCGGATCCCGGTTTGGGACGACCGAAACCGAATCGTCCCTCCTGGTCCGACCTGCCGGAGATCACCCTGTGTGACCGCGTTCGGAGCGGCGCCGCCGGGCGGAACCGCCGGACGCGCACGGTCCGTGCTTCCTCCGGAGGCACCCATGCGCAAGCATACGATCATGCGACAGCAGACGATCGTCCTCGCCGCGGCCGCGCTGTTCCTCGCGGCCTCCGCGGCGGCCTGCTCCTCGGGCGGCTCCGGCGGCGGCGAGGCGAGCACCCCACCGCCCGCCACGGCCGGGGCGTCGTCCCCGTCCGCGAGCCCGGGCGGGGCGCGCGTCGTCGCGTCCGGCCTGGCGGTGCCGTGGGCCGTCGCGTTCCTGCCCGGCGGCGACGCGCTGGTCACCGAGCGCGACACCGCGAACCTACTGCGGGTGTCGCCGTCCGGGCAACGACGGCAGATCGCGAAGGTGCCAGGAGTGCAGCCGGAAGGCGAGGGAGGTCTTCTGGGCGTCGCCGTGTCGCCGTCCTACGCCACCGACCACCTCGTCTACCTGTACTTCACCGCCGCGTCCGACAACCGTGTCGTCCGCGCCACCCTCGACGGGTCGCTCGGCGCGCCGCAGCCGATCGTCACCGGCATCCCGAAGGGACCCAACCACAACGGCGGGCGGCTCCAGTTCGGGCCGGACAAAATGCTCTACATCACGACCGGCGAGACCGGCGACGGGCCCCTCGCCCAGAACAAGAACTCCCTCGGCGGGAAGATCCTGCGTGTCACGCCCGACGGGAAGCCCGCCCCCGGCAACCCGTTCGGCGACCGCGTCTGGACGTACGGGCACCGCAACGTCCAGGGCATCGCCTGGGACGACAAGGGCCGCATGTTCGCCTCCGAGTTCGGCCAGAACACCTTCGACGAGATCAACCGGATCGAGAAGGGCAAGAACTACGGCTGGCCCGAGGTGGAGGGCGTCGGCCGCCGGAAGGGCTTCACCGACCCGCTGCTGACCTGGTCGACGGACGAGGCGTCGCCGTCCGGCCTCGCCTACGCGAACGGGTCGCTGTGGGCCGCCGCGCTCGGCGGACGGCGCCTCTGGCAGGTGCCCCTCGACAACGGCAGGGCGGGACGGCCCGTCGCGCACTTCGAGGCCGTCTACGGACGCCTCCGCGCCGCCGTCGCGGCGCCCGACGGCACGCTGTGGATCACCACGAGCAACCGGGACGGACGCGGCGACCCCGCCAAGGACGACGACCGCATCATCAGCGTCCCCGTCCGCTGACGCCGCTCAGGGCGGCGTCAGCGGACGGGAGATGCTCAGGACGCGCCGAGCTTCTCCAGGATCAGCTCGCGCGCGCGCCCGGCGTCGGCCTGCCCGCGGGTCGCCTTCATGACCGCGCCGACCAGCGCGCCCGCCGCGGCGACCTTGCCCGCGCGGATCTTGTCGGCCACGGCCGCGTTGTCGGCTATCACCTGGTCGATCACCGACGCCAGCTCGCCCTCGTCGCTGACGACCTTGAGCCCGCGGGCGGCGACGACCTCGTCCGGCCCGCCCTCGCCCGCGAGGACGCCCTCGAACACCTTGCGGGCCAGCTTGTCGTTCAGCTCCCCCGCGGTGATCATCGCCTGGACGCGGGCGACCTGCTCCGGCGTGATCGGCAGGTCGGCCAGCTCGACGCCCTGCTCGGTCGCGCGGCGGGACAGCTCGTTCATCCACCACTTGCGCGCGGCCCCGGCGTCGGTGCCCTGCGCGACCGTGGCCTCGATGAGGTCGACGGCGCCCGCGTTGACGACGTCCCGCAGCTCCAGGTCGGACAGCCTCCACTCCTCCTGGATGCGGCGGCGGCGCGCGGCCGGGAGCTCCGGCAGGGACGCGCGCAGCTCGTCCACCCAGGCCCGGGACGGCGCCATCGGCACCAGGTCGGGCTCGGGGAAGTAGCGGTAGTCCTGCGCCTCTTCCTTGCTGCGCCCGCTCGTCGTGCGGCCGGTGTCCTCGTGGAAGTGCCGGGTCTCCTGGACGACGCGGCCGCCGGCGGACAGCACGCCCGCCTGCCGCTCGATCTCCGACCGGACGGCCCGCTCCACCGACCGCAGCGAGTTGACGTTCTTCGTCTCCGAGCGCGTCCCCCACTCGGACGCGCCGCGCGGCATCAGCGACACGTTCACGTCGCAGCGCATCGAGCCCTGCTCCATGCGCACGTCCGACACCCCGAGGGACCGGACGAGCTCGCGCAGCTCCGTCGCGTACGCGCGGGCCACGAGCGGCGCCTTGTCGCCGGTCGCGACGATCGGCTTCGTCACGATCTCGACCAGCGGGATGCCCGCCCGGTTGTAGTCGACCAGCGAGTACTCCGCGCCGTGGATGCGCCCGGTGGCACCGCCGACGTGCAGCGACTTGCCGGTGTCCTCCTCCATGTGGACGCGCTCGATCTCGATCCGGTACGTGTCGCCGTCGACCTCGACCTCCAGGTGGCCGTCGACGCAGAGCGGCTCGTCGTACTGCGAGATCTGGAAGTTCTTCGGCATGTCCGGATAGAAGTAGTTCTTCCGGGCGAACCGGCACCACTCGACGATCTCGCAGTTCAGCGCGAGGCCGATCTTGATGATCCCCTCGATCGCGGCGCGGTTGGTGACCGGCAGCGACCCCGGCAGCCCGAGGCACACCGGGCACACCTGCGTGTTCGGCTCGGCCCCGAAGCCCGTCGGACACCCGCAGAACATCTTGGACACGGTGCCCAGCTCGATGTGCGTCTCGATCCCGAGCACCGGCTCGAACCGCGCGAGCGCCTCGTCATAGTCCATCAGCGTTTCCACGCTCACAGGAATCCCAGTCCCTTCAACGCCTCTTCCGTCTCGGCCACCCAGGCGGCGTACGCCGGGATCTGTGCGAGCACGTCGAGGTCGACATTCTGTCCTATGTAATCGAAGTAGTCGGCCCGCGAGCGGCGTCCGCGCCGCGGGCGAACCGCGTCCAGCACCGGCTTGGGATCGTGGATCTTCTCCACGTCCCTGGGACGGACGGGCAGGTGCGACGGGTCGCTCCCCCGCAGCCCCGCCCAGACCTCGCGGTCGGCGAGCAGCCACGCCTCCGTCTCCCGCACCGGCACGAGCGGGATCACAGGCGTGGCCAGGCCCCGTTCACCCAGGGCCTCTACGACCTTCGCGGCCTTGCCGCGTTCGTTGTGGTCGTTGTGGACGCAGACCAGATGGCAGTCCTCGGCCAGCTCGACGACCGCCCGGCAGACCCGGTCGGCGTCCTTGATCGTCCAGCATTCGCCGATCTCGGTCTTGGCGACGTCCACGACGTGCCGGGTCCCCCGCTCCGTCAACGCCTTGAGCTGCCGGAAGACCACGGGGCCGAGGAACCGTTCGTCGGTGGTGTTCTCAGCCACGAGCCCGGGGACCAGCGGACGGCTCACAACTCGTCCTGCCGCACGGTCCCCAGGTACTTGCGAACCTGCCGGGGCGACACGAACGTTCCCGGTTCTCCGCCGTCGCGGACGGATTTCGCGACGGTGACGCGGGACACCCGCTCCTTGTCCGGATCCACGCGGACCGCCGTGTCCATGAAGACGAGCGCCTCGGGACGCGACCGGTACAGCTCGGACACCACCACCGGCGAATGGCTGGTGATGATGACCTGCCGCAGCGGACGATCCAACGACGCCGGGTCGTTCAGGTCCGTTACCCGCTCCTGGATCCGCCGCAGCAACTCGGCGAGCCGACCCGGATGAAGCCCGTTCTCGATCTCCTCCACCAACAGAACCCCGGCGTGGTCTGGATCGTGCAGTGCCGCGAGCAGACCGAGGATCCGCAGCGTGCCGTCCGACAGAAGGGTGCTGGGGACGCTCCCCTGCCCTTCGAGGACGAGTTCGAACGACCACTCCTGGCGCTTCTCGTCCAGTTCGGTCCTGACCTCGCGCACATCCGGCACCAGGGCGGCGAGGTCGACCATCAGATCGTCCAGCGCGGAGGACGACCCCATCCGCCCGAGCACGGCGGCCAGGTTGGCGCCGTCGGATCGCAGCGGCCGCTGATCGGCCAGACTCGCCACGGACCGCATCGCACGCGGATCGCCGGGATAGAACAGCACCTGCGTCAACGCGGCATCGATTGCGACCACCGTGTCGGAGAAGCGGGCGTCATCATTGAAAGAGTCGTGGATCTCCCGCGATTCCCGCGCACGTACGCCTTTGGGCAAACTCGTATCGGCTGCGAGATCGAGAATCCCTGTGTGGTCGTTCTGATACTGGGGTACCCCGTTCTCCAGCCGCGCGTCCGCGGCAGCCTCGATGCCGGCCAATCCGTCTGGCAGATTCAGCAGACAGCGCAAAGTGACACCGAACTCGTCCACGGGGCGGCCAGCACTGTCCATGTGGAAGAGCTCCACCGGCCTCCCCCGGCGGTCGGCCAAGATGGCGTCAGAGCGGTAGCGCCTCGAGTCCAGGCAGTAGGCGATGGCGTCGAAGAGGTTGGACTTGCCGCTGGCGTTCGGACCGACCAAGGCGAGGAACGGCGGGACGTCGAGCTTGAAGTCCAGGAAGGACTTGAAGCCGTCGATCTCGACGCGGGTGATCATTGACGTACCGCCGTTCCTTCGTCGCTCAGAGGGCCGGAGCCTTCGCCAGCAGGGGGCCGCCCCAGCGGGCTTCGAGGGCGCGTTCGACGGCGGCGCCGACGCGGTAGACGCGGTCGTCGCCGAGGACGGGCGCCATGATCTGCAGGCCGACCGGGAGGTCGTCCGCGAGGCCGCACGGGACGGAGATCGCCGCGTTGCCGGTCAGGTTCGCCGGGATCGTGCAGAGGTCGGCCAGGTACATCGCGACCGGGTCGTCGGCGCGCTCGCCGATCGGGAACGCGGTGGTCGGCGTGGTCGGCGAGACCAGCACGTCCACCTGCTCGAACGCGGACTCGAAGTCGCGCCTGATCAGCGTCCGGACCTGCTGCGCCTTGCCGTAGTAGGCGTCGTAGTAGCCGGACGAGAGCGCGTACGTGCCGAGCATGATGCGCCGCTTCACCTCGGGCCCGAAGCCCTCCGCGCGGGTCAGCGCCATGACCTCCTCGGCGCTGCGGCTGCCGTCGTCGCCTACGCGCAGGCCGTACCGCATCGCGTCGAAGCGGGCCAGGTTGGACGAGCACTCCGACGGCGCGATCAGATAGTAGGCGGGCAGCGCGTACGTGAAGTGCGGACAGGAGACCTCGACGACCTTCGCGCCGAGCGACTCCAGGACCTCGACCGCCTCGTCGAACCGCGCGGACACGCCGGGCTGGTAGCCCTCGCCCGCGAACTCCTTGACGACGCCGATCCGCAGCCCGTTCACGTCGGCGCGGCGCGCGGCCTCCACCACCGGCGGGACGGCCTCGGGGACGGACGTGGAGTCCATCGGGTCGTGGCCGCTGAACGCCTCGTGC
Source organism: Actinomadura decatromicini (assembly GCF_008121305.1). Lineage (NCBI taxonomy): Bacteria > Bacillati > Actinomycetota > Actinomycetes > Streptosporangiales > Thermomonosporaceae > Actinomadura > Actinomadura decatromicini. The sequence goes on from NZ_VSRQ01000004.1 coordinate 875,078, forward strand.
AGCAGCGCCGCGTCGAGCACGGTCCGGGCGAACGGCCCCGGCGTGTCCAGCGACGACGCGAACGCGATCACGCCGTAGCGGGACGACCCGCCGTAGGTCGGCTTCATCCCGACGATGCCGGTGACGGCGGCGGGCTGCCGGATCGACCCGCCGGTGTCGGTCCCGGTGGACAGCGGCGCCTCGTACGCCGCGACCGCCGCCGACGAACCGCCGGACGACCCGCCGGGGACGCGCTCCAGGTCCCACGGGTTGCGCGAGGTGAAGTAGGCGCTGTTCTCCGTGGACGAGCCCATCGCGAACTCGTCCATGTTCGTCTTGCCGAGGATCACCAGCCCGGCGGCGCGCAGCCGCGCGGTCACGGTCGCGTCGTAGGGCGGCCGCCACCCCTCCAGGATCTTGGACCCGGCGGTGGTGGGCATGTCGGCGGTGGTGAACACGTCCTTGTGCGCGACGGGGACGCCGGCCAGCGGGCCGAGCTCCTCCCCCGCCGCGCGGCGCTCGTCGACCCGGCGGGCCTGCGCGAGCGTCGTCTCGCGGTCGACGTGGAGGAAGGCGTTGACCTGCCCGTCCACCTCGGCGATCCGGTCCAGGTGGGCTTCCGCGACCTCGACGGCCGACACCTCACCGGCGGCGAGCAGCTCTCCGAGCTCCGCCGCGGTCTTCTTGACCAGCACCCGTCACGCCTCCTCGTCCAGGATCCGCGGGACGCGGAACCGCTGCTCCTCGGCGGCGGGGGCGCCGGCGAGGGCCTGCTCGGGCGTGAGGCACTGTCGCAGCTCGTCCGTCCGGTAGACGTTGGTCAGCGGGAGCGCGTGCGAGGTGGGCGGGATGTCCTCCGCGGCGACCTCCTGCACCCGCGCGACCGCGGAGATGATCTGGTCGAGCTGGGCGGCGAGGTGGTCGAGCTCGTCGTCGCCGAGCGCCAGCCTGGACAGGCGGGCGAGATGCGACACCTCGTCGCGGGTGATGGCGGACATGAGAGAAACCGTTCCTGGGATGAGTTGGGTTCGACGGCCATCCTATTGGCCGCACCCGGTTCCGCCCGACCGGTTTACCCGCCCCCCGTCCGGCGCGCCGTTTCAGATCCTGGTGGCGGGAACCATTCCTCTGTTCACCCCCCGGGACGAGAGGAGGGTCGCCGTGACCATCGGCGGCAGCATCGCCCTCATCATCATCGGCGCGATCCTGGCCTACGCGGTCGACGTCGACCTCAGCGGAGTCGACATCCGGCTGGTCGGACTGATCCTGATGCTCGGCGGCCTGATCGGGCTCGTCATCGGCATCGTCCGGATCGCCTCCGCGCGCCGCGCGGTCGACCGGCGGCCGCCTCCGCCGCGCGACGAGTACTACTACGAGGACGAGTACACCCACCGCCGCCCCTACTGAGGCGGTAAATCACAACCGTCCGGTCAGGCCGCGGGCTCGGGGGCCCGCTGCATGTGGCGGCGGAGCCAGTCGGTGGCGGTCTCGGCGTCCATCGGGCGGCCGAAGTGCCAGCCCTGCGCGGCGTCGCAGCCCATCTCGCGGAGCAGCCGGGCGGTGTCCGGGTCCTCGACGCCCTCGGCCACCGAGCGCAGGCCGAGGGTGCGGACGAGGTCGACGATCGAGCGGACGATCACCGCGTCCTCGGGCGAGTCGGCGAGCCGCCCGACGAACGAGGAGTCGATCTTGATCTCCTCGACCGGGAGCCGGTTCAGTCGCACGAGCGACGAGTAGCCGGTGCCGAAGTCGTCCAGGCTGAGCGGGATGCCGAGTTCGGCGAGCGCGCCGACCGTGTCGGACGCGTAGGCGGGCTCGTTCATCAGGATGCGCTCGGTGATCTCCAGCTGGAGGGCGGCGGCGGGCAGGCCGCGGGCGAGCAGCCCCTCCTCGATCGTCTCGGTGAGGCCGGTGTCGAGTAGGTCGCGGCCGGACGCGTTCACCGCGACCTGGACGGTGAGGTCCTCCCGCCACCAGGCGGCGGCCTGGGTGAGCGCGGCGTCGACGACGTGGTGGGTGATCGAGCGCATCAGGTAGGTCTGCTCGGCGACCGACAGGAACGCCGCTGGTTCGAGGACGCCGTCCACCGGGTGCCGCCAGCGCAGCAGCGCCTCCATGCCGACGAGCTGGCCGTCCCGCAGGGACACCTTCGGCTGGTAGAACAGTTCGAGCTCGGAGCGGTCGAGGGCGCGGCGCAGGTCGCCGAGCATGCTCAGCCGGGCCGGGGAGTTGCGGTCCTTGCCGGAGGTGTAGATCTCGACGCCGGAGCGGGTCTCCTTGGCGTGGTACATCGCGACGTCGGCGCGCTGGAGCAGCAGCTCGAAGTCGGGCGCGTGGTCGGGGAACAGCGCGATGCCGACGCTCGCCTCCAGGTCGAACGACATGCCGTCCAGCCGGACGGGCTCGCTGAGCGCGGCGCGCAGCCGGGCCGCGACCTCGCGGGCGGCGGCCTCGTCCCGGACGGACGGCAGCAGCACCGCGAACTCGTCGCCGCCGAGCCGCGCGACGAGGTCGCCGGGCCGGACGCTGTGTGTCAGCCGGTGGGCGACGAGCTGGAGGAGCCGGTCGCCGGTGGGGTGCCCGAGCGTGTCGTTGACCTCCTTGAACCGGTCGAGGTCGAGGAGGAACAGCCCGGCGCGGTGCGTCGGCGGGTCGGCGGCCCTGCGGCGGCGGGCGGCGAGGCCGGCGCGCGGGCCGCGCGGCCCGCGGGTCCCGGCGCCCCGCTCCCCCGCCCAGGGTCTCCAGCGTCTCCCGGGCCGGTCGGCGCCGCGCCGCTCCGCGTCGCGCCTCTCGATGTCGCGCTTCTCGACCTCGCGCTTTTCGGCGGTGCGCGCCTCGGCGAGCGCCTCCTCCGTCCGCGTGATCAGCAGCTTGCGGTTCGGGAGCCCGGTCAGCCCGTCGTGCAGGGCCTGGTGCTCGCGCCGGACGGACACCGAGGCGTTCAGGTACACGGCGATGAACGGCAGGACGATCAGCGGCACGAACACCGCGGACCGATCCATGGCGATCACCATCAGCGGCGCGAGCCCGAGCAGCGCGAGGTGGACGAGGACCTGGTAGCCGAGGTCCCAGCGGAGGGCCTTGACCAGCGACACCCGCTCGTGCAGGGCGACGGCGGAGCCGACGAGGGTGTCGTTGCAGAGGAAGTAGACGGTTCCGGCGAGGGCGACGGCGGGGAGGTCGGCGCCGTCCGGGACCCACCGGTCGGTGGGCGTCGCGAGGTCGCCGAACAGCGCGAGGACGAGCTGCGCCGCGCCCAGGCTGAGCGTGTACTGCGCGGCGTTGAACGCGATGCGGTGCGGGCTGCGGCCGCGGAAGACGCCGCAGGTGATCACGGCGACGGCCTGCAGCCCGGCGGCGATCGGCAGCCCGGCGTACAGGAGCGCGGCGAACGAGAACGTGGTGGACATGGTCGCGCCGTTGTTCTCGGTGGACCCGGGGGTGATGATCGGGCGCAGCTCGCCGAAGATGATGAAGCAGCCGAGGATCCAGAACACCGGCGAGCGGACGAGCGCGTCGAGCTCGGGGCCGGTCACCCCGGAGAACGCGGTGGCGCAGACGCCGACGCCGAGCAGGACGACGACGAAGTAGATCCACAACGGGGAGCCCCGGCGCGGCGCCGTGTTCCGCGTGTTGTTCGGGTCCTTCATCACATCCTCGGGGGGATTCGGGGGTCGTCCCCCGGCCACCGGGCGTCCCCGACCTCGGGGGACGCCCCCCGGGTGTTACGTCCGGAGATTCAGGTGTAGGTCGTGATGAGTGGGAGGGTACGGCCTTTGCTCAACTTCGCGAAACCGTTTGGGTACGTTGCGTTATGCCCATTCCATGGCGACCACTCACCGTTCGGTAGTGGAAGTGTACCCCTGAGTAACGCAAACCTGGTGAAACCCCTCGCGACCACGCCGCGTTAGCCGTCGGCGCTCAGGGTTACACCTTTGGCCGCATCCGGCCCATCGGAGAGCAGGACGCGGAACCCCTCCTCCGCCAGGACCGGCACACCCAGTTTGACCGCTTTGTCGTACTTTGACCCTGGGCTGTCGCCGACGATCACGAAGCCCGTTTTCTTGGACACCGAGCCCGACACCTTGCCGCCGAGCCGCTGCACCGCCTCCGTCGCCGAGTCGCGGCTGAACCCCTCCAGCGACCCGGTGATCACCACGGTGACGCCCTCCAGCGGGCGCGGGCCGGCGGCGCCCTCGTCCTCCATCCGGACCCCGGCGGCCCGCCACTTGTCGACGATCTCGCGGTGCCAGCCGACCTCGAACCACGCCTTGATGGACGCCGCGATCGTCGGGCCGACGCCGTCGACCGCGGCGAGCTCCTCCTCGGTGGCGGCGGCGATCGCGTCCATCGAGCGCATCTCGCGGGCCAGGTCGCGCGCCGCGGACGGCCCGACGTGCCGGATCGACAGCGCGACCAGCACCCGCCACAGCGGCTGCCGCTTCGCCTTCTCCAGCTCCTCGAAGAGGATCTCGACGGTCTTCTTCGGCTCGCCCTCCTTGTTGGCGAAGAACGACACGACCTTCGGCTCGCCGGTCTTCGGGTCGGTCTTCGGGGTGCCGGTCCGCATGTCGAGGACCGGGCTCCTGATCGGGAGCAGCCGGTCGACGGTCAGGTGGAACAGGTCGCCCTCGTTCTTCACCGGCGGGTCGGACGGCTCCAGCGGCTGCGTCAGCGCGGTCGCGCCGACGTAGCCGAGCGCCTCGATGTCGAGCGCGTTGCGGCTGGCGACGAAGTACAGCCGCTCACGGAGCTGGCCCGGGCAGAACCGCGCGTTCGGGCAGCGGATGTCGGCGTCGCCCTCCTTCTCGTACGCCAGCTCGGTGCCGCACTCGGGGCAGTGGGAGGGCATCTCGAACTCGCGCTCGGAGCCGTCGCGCAGGTCGGCCACCGGCGCGACGATCTCGGGGATGACGTCGCCCGCCTTGCGCAGCACGACCGTGTCGCCGATCAGCACGCCCTTGCGCTTGACCTCGCCCGCGTTGTGCAGCGTGGCGCGCTCGACGGTCGACCCGGCGACCTTGACCGGCTCCATCACGCCATAGGGGGTGATGCGGCCCGTCCGGCCGACGCCGACCTTGATGTCGAGCAGCTTGGTGTTGACCTCCTCCGGCGGGTACTTCCACGCGATCGCCCAGCGCGGCGCGCGGCTCGTCGACCCGAGCCTGCGCTGCAGCGCGAACTGGTCGACCTTCACGACCACGCCGTCGATCTCGTACGCGGTGCCGTGCCGGTTCTCGCCGTACTCGGCGATGTACTCGCGGACGGCGTCCAGCCCGCCGACGACCTTGTAGCGGTCGCTGACCGGCAGCCCCCAGCCGCGCATCAGCTCGTACGCGCCGGACTGGCTCTCGGGCTGCGTCCCGCCCCGCCACGCGCCGAACCCGTGGACGAGCATGCCGAGCGGGCGGTGCGCGGTGATCCTCGGGTCCTTCTGCCGCAGCGACCCGGCCGCCGCGTTGCGCGGGTTGGCGAACGGCTCCCGGCCCGCCTCCACCTGCGCGGCGTTCACCTGCTCGAAGCCCTCGACCGGCAGGAACACCTCGCCGCGCACCTCCAGGACGTCGGGCCAGCCGTCGCCCTCCAGCCGGTGGGGGATGTCGTCGATCGTGCGGACGTTGTTCGTGACGTCCTCGCCGGTGCGCCCGTCGCCCCGGGTCACGCCGCGGACCAGCCGCCCCTGCTCGTACGTCAGCGCGATCGCCAGCCCGTCGATCTTGAGTTCGCACAGGTAGCCGGCGACCTCGCCGACCTCCTTGACGACGCGCTCGTCCCAGGCGAGCAGCTCGTCGTCGCTCATCGCGTTGTCGAGGCTCTGCATCCGCTCCAGGTGCCGGACGGTCGCGAAGTCGGTGACGATCGGCGCGCCGACCCGCTGCGTCGGCGAGTCGGGCGTGACGAGCTCGGGATGCCGCTCCTCCAGCGCGCGGATCTCCCGCATCTGCCGGTCGTAGTCGGCGTCGCTGAGCGTCGGGCGGTCGAGGACGTAGTAGCGGTAGTTGGCCTCGTCGATCTCCCGGGTCAGCTCCAGGTGCCGCTGCCTGGCCTCGCTCGGAACCGCGTCACTCATGGTCATGCCCCTATTGTCGCCGTCGCCTCCGACAATACGAGGCTCGCCGCGCCCCTGGTCAGTCCGCGGCCTCGTAGATCATCCGGGCCGTGTCGCGGCACCGTTTCAGGGCCTCCCGCACGTACCGCGGGGACGCCCCCGCCATCCCGCACGCCGGTGTGATCACGACCTGCCGGGCGAGCCGCGCGGCCGGGAAGCCGAACCGCCGCCACAGCTCCCGCACCGGCTCGCCGGTCGCCTGGAGCGGGGGCAGGAGGGCGTCGGTCGCGGGCACCGCACCGAGGAACAGGGCCGTGCCCGCGTCGATCGCCTCGCCCACCGCGTCGTCGTCGCGCTTCGGGACGCGCCGCAGGTCGACGGAGACCGCCTTCGCGCCCGCGCCGCGCAGCAGCGTGTACGGGACGTCCCTGGCGCAGCAGTGCACGACCGTGAAGGCGTGCGCCGCGTCGATTACGGTGCGGAGCGTCTCCTGCGCCACGGGCTCCTCGACCGCGCGGAGCCGGGAGAAGCCGCTCGCGGTCGGGACGGTCCCGGCGAGCGCGGCGGGCAGGCCCGGCTCGTCCAGCTGCAGGAGGATCTCCGCCGCGGGCAGCCGCCGCCGCACGTCCGCGACGTGCGCCGCGACGCCCTCGGCGAGCGAGGCGGCGAGGTCGCGGACGGCGCCCGCGTCCTTCAGGGCCCGGTCGCCGTGCCGCAGCTCGATCGTCGCGGCGAGCGTCCACGGCCCGCACACCTGGATCTTGAACGGGCCGTCGTGCCCGCCCGCGACCTCCTCCAGGACGTCCAGGTCGCGGGCGAGGTGGTCGCGGGAGCGCAGCGTGTCGCGGCCGGGCCGGTCGGAGAAACGCCACCCGGACGGTTCCAGGTGGACGGGCATGTCGACGAGCAGCCCGGCGGTCCGCCCGGTGAGGTCGGCGCCGGGGCCGCGCGCGGGCAGCTCGGGCAGGTGCGGCAGCTCGGGCGTCTCGCCGAGGACGGTCCGCAGCGCCTCGGCCGGGTCGTCGCCCGGGTACGACCCGATCCCGGCCGCCGTCCCGGGTCCCCAGGGGTAGGTCGTCGTCACGCCCGAAACCCTACCGACGCCGCTACCCCGTCAGCGCGGCGAGCCGGTCGAGGTTGCGCAGCGTGTCGGCCTCGGGCTCGGTGTCCAGGTGGAAGAGGACCTCGTCGACGCCCGCCGCCGCCAGCTCCTCGACGGCCTCCGGGCGTCCCGGCGTCGCGAACACCGTCACCGGCAGCGGGCGGCCCGCCCGCTCCCGCAGCGCGGCGATCTTCGCGCCGAGATCGTCGGTGCCGCGCCCGTAGAGCGGCATCCAGCCGTCGCCGAACTCCACGACCCGGTCGAACGTGGTCGGCCCGGCCCCGCCGAGCAGCACGGGCGGGTGCGGGTCCTGGACGGGCTTCGGGTAGGAGAACACCGGGTCGAAGTCGACGAACTCCCCGTGGAACTCGGCCTCGTCCTTCGTCCACAGCTCCTTGACGGCGAGGACGCGCTCGCGCAGCAGCCGCATCCGGGTCGCCGGGTCGGTGCCGTGGTTGCGCATCTCCTCCCGGTTCCAGCCCGCGCCGACGCCGAGCACGGCCCGCCCGCCGGACACGAGGTCGAGCGAGGCGACCTCCTTCGCCAGCGTGATCGGGTCGCGCTGGACGATCAGCACGATCCCGGTGCCGAGCCGCAGCCGCTCCGTCACGGCCGCGACGGCGGACAGGACGACGAACGGGTCGAGCGTCCGGTAGTAGATGCGCGGCAGGTCGCCGCCGCCCGGCCACGGCGACTCCCGCTTCACCGGGATGTGGGTGTGCTCGGTGACGTAGAGCGAGGCGAACCCGCGTTCCTCCAGCGCACGGCCGAGCGCGACGGGCGCGATCCCGTCGTCGGTCACGAACGTCGAGACACCGAACCGCATGCCAGCCTCCTGGAGCGTCCTAGATCGTCACGGCGGCAGCACCCTAGCCGGGCCTCACACCGGGCTCTCAAGCGGGGACGCGCGCCGCCTCCGCGATCGTGGCGGACGCGAGCACCCGGTCGCCCTCGTACAGGACGGCCGCCTGCCCCGGCGCGACGCCCCGGGCGGGCGCGGACAGCCGGACGCGCAGGACATCGCCGTCCTGCTCGGCCGTGGCCGCGTGCACCTCGCCGTGCGCGCGGAGCTGGACGCGGCACTCGAACGCCCCGGCGCGCGGCTCGCTCAGCCAGACCGGGCGCTCGCCGGTGATCTCGCGGACGTCCAGCGCCTCGCGCGGCCCGACGGTGACCGTGTTCGTCACCGGGGAGATGTCGAGGACGTAGCGCGGCCGCCCGTCCGGCGCGGGGGTGCCGAGCCGCAGGCCCTTGCGCTGCCCGATCGTGTAGGCGTACGCGCCGTCGTGCTCCCCGACCTCGTTGCCGTCGGCGTCGACGATCGGGCCGCGCACCGAGCCGAGCCGCTCGGCGAGGAAGCCGCGGGTGTCGCCGTCCGCGATGAAGCAGATGTCGTGGCTGTCGGGCTTGTCGGCGACGCGCAGCCCGCGCCGCTCGGCCTCCAGCCGGATGTCGGCCTTCGTCGTGTCGCCGAGCGGGAACAGCGCGTGCGCGAGCTGCTCGGGCGTGCACACGGCGAGGACGTACGACTGGTCCTTGCCCTGGTCGACGGCCCGGCGCAGGACGCCGCCCTCGAGCCGGGCGTAGTGCCCGGTGCAGACCGCGTCGAACCCGAGCGCCATCGCGCGGTCCAGCAGCGCGGCGAACTTGATCTTCTCGTTGCAGCGCAGGCACGGGTTCGGGGTGCGGCCCGCCGCGTACTCGCTGACGAAGTCCTCGACGACGTCCTCGTGGAAGCGCTCGGCGAGGTCCCAGACGTAGAACGGGATGCCGATCACGTCGGCGGCGCGGCGGGCGTCGCGGGAGTCCTCCAGGGTGCAGCAGCCGCGGGCGCCCGTCCGGTAGGACTTCGGGTTGCTGGACAGGGCCATGTGGACGCCGGTGACGTCGTGCCCGGCCTCGGCGGCGCGGGCGGCGGCCACGGCGGAGTCGACGCCGCCGGACATGGCGGCAAGGACGCGCAGAGTCATAATGCCTTCGAGCGTACGCGCCGCCCGCCGTCCGCCCGACATGTATTTCCCGCGCGCGACCGGCGCGGCGGCTCGCGTAGGGTCTACGGAAAGGGCACGGCCTCGGGGGATTTCCGGGGGCGCCGTGCCGGCGCTCGACCACGACAAGGAAGAGACGACTGGTGGGAATCTTCCGCCGTCCGCGCGAGACCTCAGCCGTCACGCCGCCCGCGATCGGCGAGTTCTGGGAGTGGTGGGCGCAGGCCCGCCCGACGATCGAGGCGTCCCTCGCCGCCGGACCCGACCGGCCCGAGCCGGAGACGCCCGGCGAGGGGCTGTCCGCGGACGCGATCGCCGAGCTGTCCCGCCGCGTCCACCGGATCCATTCCGCCCTGCAGTGGGAGATCGGCGGCGACGAGGCCGCGCCGGTCCTCACCGTGACCGGCGGCGGCGACCCCGAGCTGCGCGGCGTCACCGAGCGGTGGGCGCGGGCCGCGCCCACCGGGGCGGCGGCGGGCGGGTGGAGCTTCCACCCGGCGCGGCACGCCGACCCCGAGATGCTCACGCAGGACCTCCTGCTCGGCGACCACGAGTTCGACCTGGAGTACGTCCGGCTCGGCATGCGCGCCGACGCCGACCGGGCCCGCGTGCACGTGATCGCCTACCATCCCGACTTCCTGTTCGTCGCGGAGGAGCAGCGGATCCAGGTCGCGGTGAACGTCCTGCACTGGGCCCTCGGCGAGGACGACGTCGCCCGCTGGATCGGCCGGGTCTCGATCGCGACGGAGGCGCCGATCGACGCGCTGCCGCCGTCGATGCTGCCCGCCGTGGTCGAGCAGGTCGCCGAGCCGTTCGCCGAGCCCGCGTGGCTGACCGGCGAGGGCCGCACCCCGCGCGGCCACCCGAGCCGCCTCGGCGCCCGCTTCCCGCTCCACCGGCAGGACTACCCGCTCTGCGACCTGCACGTGGCGATCAGCGTCCCGTACGCCAACAGCAACCCCGACCGGCTGCCGGTCGAGCCGTCCTCGGGGGCGCTGCGCGCCTTCGAGAAGAAGCTCGCGAAGCTCGGCGCCCGCGCGGTGCTGGCCGTCCACGAGACGGGCGACGGCCTGCGGGTCTTCCACCTGTACGCCGATCCCGACTCGGGCGTCATCTCCGAGCTCGACCAGCTCGCCGCCACCTGGTCGGAAGGGAAGGCGAAAGTCGCCTCAACCAGCGACCCGGGCTGGAAAGCGCTGGCCCCTTACCAGCCCTGACGCCCGCCGGGCGGGTCGGGTCGACCTTCCGGTAGCGGGTCTCGCAGAGCGAGTACAGGCCGAACGTCACGACGCCCAAGGCGACCGCGGCGAGGCCCCACGGTCCGGCGGGCGTGTCCGCGAACTCGCGGAGGGCTCCGTCCAGGCCCTCGGCCTTGTCCGGCTGGAAGGCGAGGGCCGCGTGCGCGAGGAAGGCCCCGACGGCGGCGGTGACCAGGCCGCGGGCGGTGTTGCCGACGATCGCGAGGGGCTGGACGATCCGCCGGACGGCGGGCCCCATCCGGCCCGTCTCCAGCTCGTCCAGGAACCGGCGGCGCATCGCGCTGACGATCACCGCGATGCCCCATCCGACGAACCCGGCCCCCGCCGCGAGCACGGCCCAGCGCCCGCCCGGCTCGGCCATCAGCCGCGCGGTGGCCGACTTGGACTGCTGGTCGCTGGACGAGCCGTGGTGCCCGAGCAGGAACGCGACGCCCGTCACGAACCCGGCCGTGTAGACGGCGCCGCGGACGGCCGACGCCACCCGCTTGGTCGCCTTGTCGCCGTCCGGGACGGGGCGCCCGTACAGCGCCTCCGCGTACTGCCAGAGCGCGAGCGCGGCGAACCCGGCCACGATCAGCCAGAGGAGGACCGGCCCGCCCGGCTTGCCCGCGACCGTCTCCAGCGCGCCCTTCTTGTCGGCCTCCCGCCCGCCCTCGCCGAACGCCACCTGGAGGGCCAGCCAGCCGATCAGCAGGTAGAGGGACGCCCGCGCCGCCAGTCCAACGCGGGACATGCCGTGAAACCACGGGTGTCCGGCCGCCTGTTCGAGTCCCGTGCTCACATCCGTCGCCACGGCCCGTTCGATCCCCGCCCAAGGGACGGTCAAACCTGGACAGATCGCTACGAGCTGCCCCGGTAGGTCGTTACGAGCTCGCCCGGCGGGCGCGTTCCACGGCGGCGGGCAGGGCGTCGGCGAGGGCCTTGACGTCCGCCTCGGTGGACGTGTGGCCGAGCGTGAACCGCAGCGATCCGCGCGCGAGGTCGGCCGCCGAGCCCATCGCGGTCAGCACGTGGCTCGGCTGCGAGACCCCGGCCGAGCAGGCGGAGCCGGTGGAGCAGGCGATGCCGCGCGCGTCCAGCAGCATGAGCAGCGCGTCGCCCTCGCAGCCGGGGAAGGAGAAGTGCGCGTTGCCGGGCAGCCGGTCGACCGGGTCGCCGTTCAGGATCGCGTCCGGCACCGCCGCGCGGACGGCCTCGACCAGCCGGTCGCGCAGCTCGGCGAGGCGGCGGGCCTCGGCGTCCCGGCGGGCGGCGGTGACCTGGACGGCGGCGGCGAACCCGGCGATCGCGGGCGCGTCGAGCGTCCCGGACCGGACGTCGCGCTCCTGCCCGCCGCCGTGCAGCAGCGGCACCGGGTCGAGGAAGACGGGCTCCTTCGGCTTCGCCAGCAGCAGCGCGCCGACGCCGATCGGGCCGCCGAGCTTGTGGCCGGTGACGGTCAGCGCCTGCGCGCCGCTCGTCGCGAACGCGACGGGCAGCGTCCCGGCGGCCTGGACGGCGTCGGTGTGCAGCGGGACGCCGCGCTCGCGCGCCACCTCGGCCAGCTCCGGCACCGGCTGGACCGTCCCGACCTCGTTGTTGGCCCACATCACGCTGGCGAGCGCCACGTCGTCGCCGGAGCCGAGCGCGGCGCGCAGCGCCTCGGGGCGGACGCGGCCCGCGCCGTCGACCGGGATCCAGTCGACCCGGGCGCCCTCCTGGCCGGCGAGCCAGTGCGCCGCGTCCAGGACGGCGTGGTGCTCGACCGCGCTGACCAGCACCCGCGTGCGCGCGGGGTCGGCGGCGCGGCGGGCCCAGAACAGGCCCTTCACGGCGAGGTTGTCGGCCTCGGTGCCGCCGGAGGTGAACACGACCTCGCTCGGCCGGGCGTCGAACGCCTCCGCGATGATCTCGCGGGACTCCTCCACCACCCGGCGGGCGCGGCGGCCGACGGCGTGCAGCGAGGACGGGTTCCCGAGCTCGCGCAGCTCCGCCGTCATCGCCTCGACGGCCTCGGGGAGCATCGGGGTGGTCGCCGCATGGTCGAGGTAGGTCACCACGCCGACAACAGTAGCCGCGTCGCGGATGTTCCCCCGCGCGGGCGGGCTGGGAGGGCGCGGGAATAGCATCGCGCGGGGCCGGGTTAGCGTGTGTACCGTCCAGCCGGTACAGTGAAATGGTCATGAAACGCGAAGCACTCCTCGACGCCGCCGAGGCCGTCCTCTCCGAGCAGGGGACGCAGGCGCTGACGCTCACCGCGGTCGCGGACCGCGCGGGTGTCAGCAAGGGCGGGCTGCTCTACCACTTCCCGACCAAGGAGGCGCTCGTGCGCGCCATGGTCGCGCGGGTGATCGACGAGTTCGACGAGCTGATCGCGTCCTACATCGACTCCTACGGGGACGGCGCGCCGAGCGCCTACACCCGCGCCTACGTCGAGGCCACCTTCGAGATCCTCACCGGCGAGGCGCGCGCCTACCGGCGCTGGTCGGCGATCACGGCCGCCGCCGCCGACCCCGAGCAGGCCGAGCCGCTGAACGAGGCGATGCGGCGCTGGCACGGCCGCGACCCGGCGGACGACCCCGACCCGGACGCGGCGCTGATCGTCCGGCTGGCGGCCGAGGGGCTCTGGGAAGTGGTGAGCCACCAGCCCGAGCTGTACGACGCCGGACGCCTCGACGCGCTGAAACGCCGGCTCCTGGGCCTGCTGGAGCACTGATCCCGGGGACGCGCCGCGTCCCCCCATCCGAAGAACCACCCGAACGCTCCGGACCGAGCAGTCTGGAGCGTTCCACCACGCCTGGGGCCGCGGCCCCGCCGAGCCGAGAAAGAGGTGAACCATGCTGTTCCGCGCCCGTACGGGGACGTTCCTGACCTTCGCGCTGGCAGGGCTGCTGACCGGAGTGTGGGTGGCGCGCATGCCCGCGCTGGCCGCCAAGTTCGGGACGAACGAGGGCGAGATCGGCATCGTCGTCCTCGTCTGGGGGCTCGGCGCGATCGCCGCCATGCAGGCGCTGCGCGGCGTGATGGCCCGCGCGGGCAGCCGCGCCGCGCTGCGGGTGGCGCTGCCGCTGACCGGGGTGTCCTACGCGGCGGTGGCGCTCGCCCCCTCCTACGGCGTGCTGCTCGGCGCCGTCGTGCTGTTCGGCATGACGTTCGGGATCACCGACATCGCGATGAACGCGCAGGGCAGCGTGGTCGAGCGCGCGTACCGGCGGTCGATCATGAGCGGCATGCACGCGGGCTGGTGCGTCGGCGCGATGAGCGGCGGGCTGTTCGGCGTCGCCACCGCCGCAGCCGGGCTCGGGTTCACCGAGACCGTGCTGGCCGCCGCGCTGCTGACGCTGCCCGCGGGCCTCGCCCTCGGCCGCACCTACCTGCCGGACCCGCCCGCGCCCGCCGCGGCCGGGACGGGCCGCCGCGCCCGCCGCCTGCCGCCCGCCGTGTACCTGATCGGCGCCCTCGGGTTCATCGCGTTCATGACCGAGGGCTCGATCGCCGACTGGAGCGGGCTGCTGCTGCACGACGAGATGGGCGCGACCGAGGCCGTCGCCGCGTTCGGCTACCCGATGTTCGAGCTGGCGATGCTGCTCGGCCGGCTCATGGGCGACCGCGTCCGGATGCGGGTCGGCACCCGGCGGCTGCTGATCGGCGCGGGCCTCGGCACCGCCGTCGGGATGACGGTCGTCGTGCTGGCGCCGGCGGCGCCCGTCGCCATCGCCGGGTTCTTCTTCACGGGCCTCGTGGTGTGCACGGTCGTCCCGACGACGATCTCGCTGGCCGGAGCCGTCGCGCCGGACCGTCCGGCCGCGGCCGTGGCGCAGGTCGGCGCGATGGGCTACGGCGGGCTGCTGCTCGGCCCGGTCGTCGTCGGCTTCCTGTCGGACGCCACGTCGCTGCGGGTCGGCGTCGGGACGGTCGTCGTGCTCGCGCTGCTCATCGCGGCGGGCGCCCGGTTCGCCCCGCTGCGCGCGCCGGGCGACGTCGCCGCCGTCCCCGCCGAGGCCCCGCCGACCGACACCCGGCCCGAGCCCATCGCCGCCTAACCCGCCGCACTGCCGCTCTGATCCGGTATAACCCGTTCTGGATCACGGTGAAGGGGGCGGTGCATGGGCGGGTGGCGGGTCCCGGGGTACAGCGAGCTGCGGGTGCTCGGCGAGGGCGCGCAGGGCCGCGTCGTGCTGGCCCGGCACGACGCGACCGGGCGCCCGGCCGCGATCAAGTACCTGGCGGACGCGCTGGCCGGGGACGCGGGTTTCCGCGAGCGGTTCCGCCGCGAGGCGGACCTGCTGCGGCGGCTGCGCAACCCGTTCGTCGCGCAGATGTTCGGGCTGGTCGAGACGGCCGACGGCGCCGCCATCGTCATGGAGGCGGTGGACGGCGCGTCCCTCAAGGCGGTGCTCGCCGAGCACGGCCCGCTGCCGCCCGAGGCGGCGCTGACCCTGCTCAAGGGGTCGCTGCTCGGGCTGGCGTCCGCGCACGACGTCGGCATCGTGCACCGCGACTACAAGCCCGCGAACGTGATCGTCCGGGGCGACGGGCTGAGCAAGCTGATCGACTTCGGCATCGCCGTGGACGCGGGCGCCGCCGGCCGTTCCGGGACGCCCGTCTACATGGCGCCCGAGCAGTGGCGGGACGAGCCCGCGTCCCCGTCCACCGACGTGTACGCGGCGGCCTGCGTGTTCTTCGAGTGCGTGACCGGGCGCCGCCCGTACGCCGCCGAGGACCAGGCCGGGCTGATGGGCCGCCACCTGACCGCGCCGGTCCCGGTGGAGGACGTCCCCGAGCCGCTCCGCCCGCTGATCGAGCGGGGCATGGCGAAGAACCCGTGGGACCGTCCGCTCGGCGCGGCGGCGTTCGTCGCCGAGCTGGAGTCGGTCGCCTCCGGCGCGTACGGCGCGGACTGGGAGGGACGCGGCGTCCGGACGCTCGCCGGGGCCGCCGCCGCGCTGTCGATGCTGTTCCCGCTGACCGCGCTCGGCCTCGGCTCCGGCGGCGCCGCGTCCGGCGCGGCCGGGGCGGCGGGGGCCGCCGGGGCGGCGGGCGCGGCGGGGAGCGGCGGCGGCGCCGGAGCGGGCGCGCTCGGCGCGCTGGGCGCGAAGGGGACGGTGGCGATCGCGGGCGGGGCCGCCGCGCTCGCCGTGGGCGGCGGCGCGGCCGTCTACGTCGCGACCGCGGACGAGGCCCCGAAGCCGATCGTGGCGCGGCTCGCCGCGCTGAGCGAGCCCCAGCGGGACATCGGCGACGGGAAGACGTTCCAGGCGCAGGGCCGCGTCGTCCAGGTCGCGGGCGGCGACGCCGCGCTCAACCGGAAGATCAACCAGGCGCTGCGGGCGCCGCTCGAACAGCGCTGGGCCAAGGTCCGCAAGGGCCTCGACGGGATCGGCCGGGGCGCGTACACCGACGTCGTGACGCCGCGGATCCTGATGCGCAACGACCGCCTGCTGTCCGTCTGGTACGGCGTCGAGCTGCGCGGCGAGCGCGGGACGGGCTGGGACCAGTCGCAGGCCGCGACCGTCGACCTGCGTACCGGCGCGTCCTACCGGCCGCTCGACCTGTTCCGCGTCCCGTCCGACCAGGGCCTCAGGCCGCTGGACGGCAAGGTCAAGGCGCACCTGCCGGACGGCGTGTACTGCTACAGTGACCGGCCCTCCACGAGCGGGCCGATCCAGCCGGAGGGGACGGACGACCCGTCCAGGTTCGTCAAGACGGGCGACGTCACGATGGCGCTCACGCCGCAGGGCGTCCGCGTGGCGTTCTACGGGTCGATCCTCGGCTACGCCTCCGCGTGCGGGCTGCTCGACGTGGTCGTCCCTTACGCGGAGATCGGGACCATGCTCAAGCCGTCGCTGCTCGCGGCCGTGCCGTACCCGTCGCCCGCCCGCTCCTGAGCGGACGGGCGACGGGGCCGTCACTTGCGCTTGGCGATCTCCTCGGTGAGCTGCGGCGCGACCTGGAACAGGTCGCCCACGACGCCGAAGTCGACCAGTTCGAAGATCGGTGCCTCGGGGTCCTTGTTGATGGCGACGATGGTCTTCGAGGTCTGCATGCCGGCCCGGTGCTGGATGGCGCCGGAGATGCCGACCGCGATGTAGAGCTGCGGCGACACGGTCTTGCCGGTCTGCCCGACCTGGAACGAGTGCGGGTACCAGCCCGCGTCCGTCGCGGCCCGGGACGCGCCGACCGCCCCGCCGAGCGAGTCGGCCAGGCCCTCGATGATCGAGAAGTTGTCGGCGCCGCCGACGCCGCGCCCGCCGGAGACGACGATCGCGGCCTCGGTGAGGTCCGGGCGCTCGCCCTTCTCCTGGACGACCTTCTCCACGATCTTCGCGGCCTTGTCGGCGTCCGACAGCGCGACCGTCACCTGCTCCTCGGCGGGGGTGGCGGCGTTCGGCTCCGGCGCGACCGAGTTCGGCCGCACGGCGATGATCGGCGTGCCGGTCCTCACCTTCGCGTGCGCGATGATCCCGCCGCCGAAGATGGAGTGCTCGGCGACGAAGCCGTCGGTGACGTCCACGACGTCGGTGAGGACGCCGGAGCCGGTCTTCACCGCGAGGCGTCCGGCGATCTCCTTGCCCTCGGCCGTCGCGGCCACCAGCACCGCCGCCGGGGACCTCTCCTTCACGAGCTGCGCGAGCAGCGCGGCCTTCGGCGCGACGACGTACGAGGTCAGCTCCTCGTCGGCGGCCACGTAGACCTTGCCCGCGCCGTACTCGCCGAGCCGGTCCCTCGCGTTCTCGTAGCCCGGGCCGACCCACACCGCGGCGGCCTCACCGAGCCGGTTCGCCAGCGTCAGCAGTTCGAGCGTGACCTTCTTGACCTCACCGTCGACATGGTCGACGAGGACGAGAATCTCCGCCATTGTTCGCTAGTCCCCTTCCCCGGTCAGACGAACTTCTTCGACGCGAGGAACTCGGCGATCTTCGCGCCGCCGTCGCCCTCGTCGGTGACGATCTGACCCTTCGCGCGGGGCGGCGCCTCGGCGAAGTCGACCACCTCGGTGGCCGCGTTCGCGAGGCCCACCTGGCCCGCGTCGATGCCGGCGTCGCCCAGCCCGAGCGTCTCGACCGGCTTCTTCTTGGCCGCCATGATCCCCTTGAACGAGGGGTAGCGCGGCTCGTTGATCTTCTCGACCACGCTGACCACCGCGGGCAGCGTCGCCTCGACGCGGTCGAACCCGTAGTCGGTCTGCCGCTGGATCTTGATGGACGTCCCGTCGATCTCGACCTTGTTGGCGAGCGAGAGCTGCGGGACGCCGAGCCGCTCGGCGAGCATCGCGGCGAGCACGCCGGTGCGCGCGTCGGTGGACTCCGAGCCGAGGATCACGAGGTCGAACCCGGTCCGGCCGAGCGCCTGCTGGATCGCGTACGAGGTCTGCAGCGCGTCGGAGCCCGCGAGGCCGTCGTCGAGGAGGTGCACGGCCTTGTCGGCGCCCATGGCGAGGGACTTGCGGATCGAGTCGGCGGCCTTGTCGGGGCCCATGCTCAGAACGGTCACCTCTCCGCCCTGGGCCTCCTTGATGCGCAGCCCCTCTTCGATGGCGTACTCATCGAGCTCGTTGATGACACCGTCCGCTGCGGCACGGTCGAGCGTGCTGTCATCGGACTTCAGCTTGCGCGGGCTCTCCGTATCGGGAACCTGCTTCACCAGGACGACGATGTTCATGGCCGGTGGCCGACCTCCCCTGCACTCAGTTGGCCGCTGAGGTCAGCGGCAGAGGTGCGCGGCCCTGGCGGGCCGACGCGGACGTGCGCTTTCGAAGTCACAGCCTGCCAAACACCCGAACGGGCTTCGGAACCGGGTCCCTGATTCGGCCGTGTCGGAATAATGTTACCCGTCAGTAGCATACTCGCAAATCAGAACCTGTTCACGGCGTTCTGCAACCGGTCCATCGTGCTCTCCAGGGACCGCTGGAACCCGTACATCGGCGAGAAGCTCGGCGTGAGGGTCAGCGCGCCGAGCGCCGCCAGCAGCGCCAGCGCGCCGAGCAGCGCGCCCGCCGCCGCGATCCGCCGGGGCCGCCGCGCGACCGCCAGGAACATCCGCTCCAGCTGCCGCCTCGGGGCGCTGACGCCGGGCGCCGTCCACAGCACGGCCGCGCCCGCCCCGGCCCCGAACGCGCACGCGCCGAGCGAGTCGATCTCGCCGCCGACCGCCGTCGCCGCGACCAGCCCGAGCGGCACGGCGACCGCGACCGCCGCCGCGTACGGGACGGTCAGCAGCGTCCGGCCGAACGCCCACGCCCAGCCGCGGGCCGTCGTCCCGGCGACGCTGAGCAGCGTCACCGCGCAGAGCGACAGCACGAGCCCGGCGATCGGCGCCATCACCACGACGGCGACCGCGATCACCATCACCAGGGCCGTGAGGAGCCGCGCCCACCCGCGCGCCACGGCCAGCTCCGGCGCGGGCCCGGCCGAAGCGGAAATCGGCGGGCGCGGGACGGGCGGGTGTGAGACGGGCGGGTGTGAGACGGGCGAGGGCGCGACGGGCGCCCGGCGCGGCGGCGGCGCCAGCGGCGGCGGGGTCCCGGTCTCCGGCCCGCCGGGCAGGACCAGCCCGGACGCGGCCTCCACCAGCTCGGCCGCCGACGGGCGGACGCCCGGATCGGCGGCCGCGGCCGCCTCGACGAGGGGGCGCAGCGCTTCGGGCAGGACGGCGGCGGGCGCGTCCGGGGTCCCGGTGGCGGCGAAGGCCACGGTCGCGGCCCAGGCCCGGACGTCCCCGGCCGGGCCGCCGTCCGCGCCGTCAGGGCCGAGCGCGAAGTCGACGACGACGGGCGCGCCGTCCACGACGAGGACGGTCTCCGGGCCCAGCGCGCCGTGCGCGAGGCCCGCCCGGTGGACGGCCGCGAGCCCCTTGGCCAGCCCGGCCGCCAGGCGGCGCAGCGCGTCCCCCGACAGCGGGCCGTGCTCGGCGACGGTCTCCGCGAGCGGCCGCCCGGGGACGAACCGCGACACGACATAGGGCGGGGACGCGGCCGGGTCGCCGTCCAGGACGTCCACCACGTAGGGGCTGAGCACCTCGCGCATGCGGGCGACGTCGGGGACGGCGCCCGGCGGCAGCAGCCGGATCGCCACGTCGCGCCCGTCCGGCCCGGCCGCCCGGTGGACGGCCCCCGCGTCGCCGCCCAGCGGGGACAGCAACCGGTAGGGGCCGATGTGCGCCTGGTGGCTCGTCTCGCCGCTCATTGTGCCGCCACCCTACCGACCCCGGCGGGCCGCGCCGGGGACGTCCGATCACACGCCGGGGACGCCGGGGAGGTCGGAGAGGAAGTCGTGGACGTCGGAGCGCAGGCCCTCAAGGTCCTGGCTCATGCCGTCCAGCGGCGCCGTGTCGGGCGGCTGGTTCTGCGCGACGACGACCAGCACGATCGCGAGGACCCCGAGGATCAGCGCGCCCGCGAGCGCGACCTCGGCGCGCGGGAGCACCGCGCCCCAGATCCGGGCGAGCTGCCGGCGCGGCGCGCCGCTGCCCGGCGCGAGGCAGAGCAGTCCGATCACCGCCATGGCGGAGTAGGCGATGGCGGTCGAGGCCGTCATCTCCGACCTCGCGAAGATCAGCACGCCGAGCATGATCAGCCCGGCGGCGCAGCTCAGCGACGTCCACAGCAGCGTGGACATCAGGGCGCCCGGCAGGTGCAGCGGCGTCCGGAACGCGGCGGCGACGGCGTCGCCCGAGCGCGGGCCGCGCCGGGTCTGCCGTCCCTCCATGCCCTTGGCGGCCTTGTCGGCCATCCGCAGGACGAGCACGCCCGCGACGGTGACGCCGACCGCGAACAGCGGCGCGAGGTGGGCGAACCCGAGCAGCGCCACCAGGACGAGGAAGCTCAGCACCCGGTACCAGCCGTAGGGCTTCGGGCGGTCGCGCTCGGCGCGGGCGCGGTCCTCGACGCGGCGCTGCGCGTCCTGCGTCCGCGCGTCGTAGGGGCCGCCGCGCTGCAACTCGCCCGGCGGCTGGTGCGGGGGCTGGTGGGGCGGCGGCTGGTGCGGGGGCGGCGCGTACTGCGGCGGGTATCCGCCCTGGTCGTAGGGGTTCGGCGGGGGGTTCACCCGGGCGTAGCCGTGCTGCTGGTACCGCTCCCCCGCCCGGGTCGGGGCGGGCCCCGGCGGCGGGACGGGCGGCGGCGCGGCGGGCGGCAGCTGGCCGACGAAGTCCTTCGGCTGGGCCGGGGGCGGCGCGGGCGCGGGCGGCGGCGTCGCCGCGGCCGGGATCGCGGTCGACCCCGGCGTGGTCGGACGCGCCTGGACCTCCGACGGCGGCGGCGCGGCCAGCGGCATGGAGAACTGCCGCGAGTGGTCCGGCGCGGTCTCGTCGATCGGCTGCGACCCACTCGGCTGGGAGGTCGGCTGGGACGTGCTCGGGGACGACGTCGCGGACGGCGCCGGGTAGTGGCGGTCGATCCTGGTCTGGTCGGTGATGGTCGCTTCGATGTGGATGCGCCGGGTGAGCTGCACGAGGTTCACCGCGGTGGGGCGCTCGGCCGGATGCCGGGCCATCGCCGAGCGCAGCACGGGCAGCATCGCGTCCGGCACGCCGTCCAGGTCGGGCGTGCCCTGCATGATCTTGTAGAAGATCGACTCGAAGGTGCCGGAGCCGAACGGCGGGCGGCCGGTCGCGGCGTAGGCGACGGTCCCGGCCCAGGCGTGCACGTCGGACGGCGGCCCCGCGTCCTCGCCCTCGATGATCTCCGGCGCGAGGTAGCCGGGAGTGCCGATGACCATGCCGGTCGCGGTCAGCCGGGTCGCGTCGGCGGCCTGCGCGATGCCGAAGTCGATCACGACGGGCTCGCCGTCCACGAGCATGACGTTGCCGGGCTTCAGGTCGCGGTGGACGATCCCGGCCCCGTGGATCGCCGACAGCGCCGACGCCAGCCCGACGCCGAGCCGCTGGAGCCCCGGCCCGTAGATCGGCCCGGCCTCCTCGACGATCTCCTCAAGGGTACGGCCGGGCACGTACTGGGTGACGATGTAGGGCTGGTCGGCGGTCACGTCGGCGTCGAGGATCTCCGCGACGTGCGGGCTGTGCACCCGGCGCATCGAGTCGACCTCGCGGGCGAGGCGGCGGCGCGCCGTGGCGTCCCCCGCGACCGCGGGCCGCAGCACCTTGATGGCCACGTTGCGCCCCTCGGGGTCGGCGCCGAGGTAGACGACGCCCATGCCCCCTTCCCCCAGGGTCTGGAGCACGCTGTAGTGGCCGATTCGGTCCCCGGACGTGACAGCTCCCCTCATCGTTTCGAAAACCCTACCTTCCGTGGATCGCGTCCCCGCGGATCCGCCGCCCGTCACGCGGCGGACGCGCCGCCGCGTCCCTCGGCCAGGGCGCCCGCGAGCCGGCGCGCCGTCGGCCGCCCGGCCGGATCGCGCCGGAACGCGCTCCGCAGCAGCCCCGCGAGCGGCTCGGGGACGCCGTCGAGATCGGCCTGGCCGCGCAGGATGCGGAAGCACACGCCGTGCAGCGAGCCGCGTCCGAAAGGCGGGCGGCCGGTCGCGGCGCAGGCCACCGTCGCGGCCCACGAGAACACGTCGGAGGCGGGGGTGGCGCGCTCCCCCTCGATCAGCTCGGGGGCGAGGTAGGCGGGCGTCCCGACGACCATGCCGCGCTTGGTGAGCTGCTCGGCGCCCGCCTCGTGCGCGATGCCGAAGTCGATCAGCGTGGGCCGGTCGCCCATCACGATCACGTTGCCGGGCGCCACGTCGCGGTGCAGGACGCCCGCGTCGTGGACGTCGGCGAGCCCGAGCGCGAGCCGCCGCGCGAACCGGGCGAGCCGGTCGCGGCGCAGCGGCCCGTACGCCGAGATCAGGTCGTTCAGCGGGCAGCCGGGCACGTACTCCATGACCACGTACGGCCGTTCGGCGGTGACCTGCCCGTCGAGCAGGCGCGCCACGTAGGCGCTGCGCACCCGCCCCTGCGCGGACAGCTCCCGCGCCAGCCGCGCGATCGCCTCCGGCTCTCCCCTGAACTCCGGCCTCAGCTCCTTCACCGCGACCTCGCGGCCGCGGGGATCCATGGCGAGGTGCACCACGGCGGTGCTGCCCCGTCCGATCTCGTCCAGCAACCGATAGCCGCCCAGTCGCCGATGCGTCCCCATGAATCCTTAGACGCCGGAAACCGGGCCGACGTTCCGGACAAATCGGACCATCGGCCGGAGTCGGCGGCCAGGGCCGGTCAACCGAGGGCGTGAGCCGAGGGATCGGCCGAGAGGGTCAGCCGCGGCGGGCCGCCTGGCGGGCGCGGCGCTCCTCGCGGCGCGTCTCGAACCGGGTGGCGGCGGCGTCGAGGCCCGCCAGGAACTCGCCGAGTTCCTCAAGCGCCTTCGCCCCGTCGCCGGACAGGTCGGTGCGGTCGAACACGTTCCACTTGCGCAGCACCGGGACGAGCACGTCGTCGTGGTGGAGCCGCAGGTCGTAGATCCCGGCGTTGGCGATGATCACCGACTTGCGCATGAACCCGTCGATGCTGTGGCCCGGCATCTGGAACCCGGTGACGACGTCGGTGATCGCCCGCATCGTCGCGTTCGGCTCGGCCTCCAGCGCGGCGGCCATCAGGTTCCGGTAGAAGATCATGTGCAGGTTCTCGTCGGCCGCGATCCGCGTCATCATCTGCTCGCAGAGCGGGTCGCCGGACGCCCGGCCCGTGTTGCGGTGCGAGACGCGGGTGGCGAGCTCCTGGAACGACACGTACGCGGCGCCGTGCAGGAACGAGTCGCCGTGGTCGGCCTCGTAGCCCGCCTCCATGTGGTGCATGCGGGCGCGTTCCAACGCGACCGGGTCGACGGCGCGGGTCACGGTCAGGTAGTCGCGCAGGGCGATGCCGTGCCGGTTCTCCTCGGCCGTCCACCGGTTGACCCAGGTTCCCCAGGCGCCGTCGCGGCCGAAGACCGTGGCGATCGCGCGGTGGTAGCCGGGGAGGTTGTCCTCGGTGAGGAGGTTGACGATGAGCGACTCGCGCGCCTCGACGCTCAGCTTCGACTGCTCGATCGACCAGGGCTCGCCGTCCAGCGGACCGTCGAAGTCGCGGCCCTCGCTCCACGGCACGTACTGGTGCGGAAACCACTCCTTGGCCATCGACAGGTGCCGGTTCAGCTCCTTCTCGACCACCGGCTCGAGGTCGAGCAGGAGGCGAGTCTGGAGCTTCTCTTCGGGGGTCGCGGACATGCGTTTCCTTCGCTGGACGACGTGGACGTACCGGACGGTGCCGCCGAGCGCGCGGCACGTGTCAGGGGCTGCCAGCAGGCCGTACTCTGAACCTACTCAACCGTAGGTTCGATCGTCGCCAGTGCGCGCGACCCGCGTCAAGTCGCCTCCGCGACAATCAGCGAGCGCCGAGTTTTGTAGACCCGAGCAAAGGAGCGCGTGTGCGTTTCGTCACCGCTGTGCGTTTCGTCACCGCTGTGCGTTTCGTCACCGCTGTGCGTTTCGTCACCGCTGTGCGTTTCGTCACCGCGTGTCGGCGGCCTGCTGCCACACGCGGTTCGCCGCCGCGCGGAGCAGCGGCCTCGGGACGAGCCGCAACGCGGGGAACGCCGCCTTGTACTGCACGCCGGGGATGCAGAGGGCGCGTCCGGCGGACACGGCGTCCAGCCCGGCCCGCGCCACGTCGTCGCGCCGCAGCCAGAGGATGTTGGACGGGACGTCGTCCTCCGTCCGGGTGAAGCCGGGGCACAGCGCCGTCACGTGCACGCCCTTGCCCGCCACCTCGGAGTGCAGGCTCTCGGAGAACGACGCCACGTACGCCTTCGTCGCCCCGTACGTGGCGCTCCCCGGAGAGGGCGCGAAGCCCGACATCGAGGCGACGTTCAGCACCCCGCCCCGGCGCCGCTCGACCATTCCCGGAAGGGCCGCGTGGGTGAGCCGCACCAGCGCGGTCACGTTCAACTCGACCTGCGCGAGGTGGTCGTTCAGCGGCATCTCCGCGAACGGTCCAAACGCGCCGTGGCCCGCGTTGTTGACGAGCAGTTCGACGGGGTCGGCGCGGAGCCGTCCCTCCACCTCGGCGCGCTGGGCGAGGTCGGTCAGGTCGGCCGCGAGCACCTCGACCGCGACCCGGTACCGCTCGACCAGCTCGCGGGCCAGGTCGTCCAGCAGGCCGGTCCGGCGCGCCACGATCACGAGGTCGGTGCCCCGGGCGGCGAGGACGCGGGCGAAGCTCTCCCCGATCCCGCTGGACGCCCCCGTCACGAGCGCCGTGCGATACGCGTGCCGCATGGCGGCCGATGCTAGCGGCCCGTATCGGCGCGGCCACGCGGCTCGCCGAAGAATCGAATAACGGTTTAGGCGGTCATGTCGGACGTGCGCACCGGCTCGCCCACGGCCCGCTCCGGCGGCGGCAGCATGGCCCTCGGATCCTCGCCCGCGACCCACAGCCCGACGACGAACGCGGTGGCCGCTTCCAGCAGGCCGGCCCGCTCCAGGCCGCCGCCGTCCATGGGGACGCAGCCGAGATCGGCGACCAGCGTCCGGACGGTCGCGAGCGCGTCGGCGTCGTCCCCGCACAGCGGCACGCCGAGCGGGCGCCCGTCGAACACCGGCGGCGCCATCCGCCACACGCTCTCGTGGCACAGGTTGAACGCCTTCACGACCCGCGCCCCGGTCGCGTCGGCGATCCGCCGCGCGGCGGACGGCCCGCCGCCGGTCTTCAGCCGCTCGAACGGCGGCTCCATCGGGTTGGTGCAGTCGATCAGGACGCGCCCGGCGAGCGGCCCGGCCTGCCGCAGGACGTCCGGGACGCCCTCGTGCCACACGGCGAGCAGGACGACCTCGCCGAACTCCCCCGCCTCCCGGAGCGTGCCGCCGGTCGCCCCGGCGCCGACGCGCTTCGCGAGCGCGACCGCCTTCGCGGGCGTCCGCGCCCCGATCCGCACCTCGTGCCCCTTGCCCGCCCACTGCGTGGCGAGCGCCTCCGCCATGTCGCCCGCGCCCAGCACACCGATCCGCATGAGGTCCTCCCGTCTCGACTACCGTCGGACGGGACGCTAGGCGGTCCGTTCCGCACCGTCCGGTGCCTATCGGACGCAGCAGGATCGCGCCGGGGGGAAACCATGGACGACACCGGCTTCGTCGCCGACTGCCAGACGCGGCTCGCGCTCGACCTGCTGTCCGGCACCTGGACGGGCGTCGTGCTGTGGACGCTGCGCGACGGCCCGCTGCGGCCGGGCGAGCTGCGCGCCCGGATCGGCGGCATCAGCCACAAGGTCCTGACCGGGACGCTCCGCCGCCTCGAACACGACGGCCTCGTCACCCGCCGCCGCTACGCCGAGGCGCCGCCGCGCGTCGAGTACGCGCTGACCGCGCCGGGGCGCGGCCTGCTCGTCCCGCTCGACGCGCTCGGCCGGTGGACCGAGCGGTACGCCGACGACGTCCTCGACGCCCGGGACCTCGCGGCGGGGGTCAGCGGCCGGTGAACGTCGCCTTGCCGGGGCCCTCCTCCATGAAGCTCTTCATCCCGGCGGCCTGGTCCTCGGTGGCGAACAGCGCGGCGAACTGCGTCCGCTCGATCTCCAGGCCGGTCTCCAGGTCGACCTCAAGGCCCGCGTCGATGGCCTGCTTGGCGGCGCGCAGCGCGATCGCCGGGCCGCCGACGAACGTCGCCGCCCACTCCTTCGCCGCCGCGTAGACCTGGTCGTCCGGGACGACCCGGTCGACCAGGCCGAGCGCGAGGGCCTCGGCGGCGCCGACGTGCCGTCCGGAGAAGACCAGGTCCTTGGCCCGCGACGGGCCGATCAGCCGGGACAGCCGCTGCGTGCCGCCCGCGCCCGGGATGATGCCGAGCTGGATCTCCGGCTGCCCCACCTTCGCGCCCTCGCCCGCGACGCGGAAGTCGGCGGTCAGCGCCGTCTCGAGGCCGCCGCCGAGCGCGTACCCGGTGATCGCGGCGATGACCGGCTTCGGGATCCCGGCGAGCGCCTTCGCGAAGTCCTGCAGCAGCCGCGAGTGGCCGGCGGACATCTGCGCGTACGACATCGGGGCCATCTCCTTGATGTCCGCGCCCGCCGCGAACACCCTCTCCCCGCCGTACAGGACGACGGCGGCGACCGCGTCGTCCTGCGTGACCTGGCGCGCCGCGTCGATCAGCTCAAGCTGCATCTGGGCGTTCAGGGCGTTCATCTTCGGGCGGTCGAGCCTGATCGTCGCGATCCCGTCCTCGACCTCGACCCGTACGAACTCGCCCACGGCGACCCTCCTGGAGTGAAACGGCGGCAAACGCCACGAGCCTAACGCGACGCCCCGCGGTCACCGTGACGGCGGTCGGCCGCGCGACGCGAGGCACGAAACGGAACGTCAGAGGCTGCTGGTAGCTTCGGTGACCATGCTCGTCGCCCACGCCACCTGGCATGGCGGTGCGCTGTGCCTGTGGGCCGAGCGCACCGGCCCGGTTCCCGGAACGGAGCTCCAGCGGAGTGGAGGGACCCGAGCCGGTGCGCCACCCCGGTGGGGAGTCGTCCCCCCACAAGAAACAGGGCCTTATGGGCTTCCCTCTGACGACGTCCACCCCTTCGCTTCGCGTGATTTCGCGGGGACGTCGTACGAGCCGTTCGTCCGGGGCGCGATCCGGGTCGAGTTGGCGATGGCGCTGCCGACCTCCGGCGGGCATCCGCTGCCGTCCGCCGAGCTGGGGCCCGAGCCGGTGGCGGACGAGCCCGAGCTGCGCCTGTGGCGCGTCCCGGCCCTCGTGCTGGAGCCGTTCCCGGCGATGGCGCTGCTCCAGGCCGCCGAGCGGAGCGCCGACGTCGTCCCCGGCGGCGACCTGCGCTTCCTGTGCCTGGTCGCGGGCGAGGCCGTCCGGCTGACGGAGCGGGGGCAGGTCCTTCCCGCGCTGCTGCGCGAGGACGGCGACCTCGTCGCCCGCTGGCGTCCCGTGCTGGACGAACCGGCCCGCTTCCGGGCCCTGGCCCGCGCGATGCCCGCCGCCTGCCGCGCGGCGGACGGCGGGCGGCCCGCCGCCGAGGTGCTGCGCGAGGCGCTGTCCGGGCTGGTCGACACGGCGGTCCGCGGGGTGGTGCCGCATCCGCTGCTGGCGCCCCGGCGCGGCAAGGTCCCCGAGCGGCTGCCGCTCGCCGAGCGCTGGGCCGCCGCGCTCACCGGGCCGTCCGCCGCGGTCGCCCGCGAGCCGCGCGACGACCCGGACGACCTGATCGCCGAGCTGGACGCCTGGGCCGCCGCCGCGCGCCGCCCGTCCGGCCCGCTGCGGGTGTGCTTCCGGCTCGCCGAGCCCGGCCCGGGCGACGACGAGAAGAAGACCGCGTGGCGCGTCGAGTTCGCGCTCCAGGGCACCGACGACCCGAGCCTGTACGTGCCCGCCGCGACCGTGTGGGAGGGCGAGGCCGCCTCGATCCCGCGCGCCGAGGAGACGCTGCTCGCCGGCCTCGGCCGGGCGCTGCGGCTGTTCCCCGACCTGTCCCCGGCGCTGGACGGCCCGTCCCCGGCCGAGCTGCCGCTCGACACGGCGGGCGCGTTCCGCTTCCTGCGGCAGGCGGCGCCGATGCTGGCCGCCGCCGGGTTCGGCGTGCTGCTGCCGCAGTGGGCGGGCAAGGCGAAGCTCGGCATGAAGCTGACGACGCGGAACGACGACCCCGAGGCGTCGTCCGGGTCGGCGGCGTCGTCGGGCTTCGACCTGAAGGCCATGGTCGACTTCCGCTGGGACCTCGCCATCGGCGACGAGAGCATCGACGAGGAGGAGCTCGCGGAGCTGGCCCGGTTGAAGACGCCGCTCGTCCGGCTGCGCGGCCAGTGGGTCGAGCTGGACGAGCACCAGCTCGAAGCCGCCCTCGACTTCCTGCGCCATCCGAGGCGCGGCCGGATGACGGCCGCGGAGGCGGTCCGCGCGGTCGTCCACGCGGGCGACGACGCGCTCCCGCTGACCAGTGTCGACGCTGGCGGCGCGCTCGGCGACCTCCTCTCCGGTGAAGCCGACCGGCGACTCGTCCCCCTGCACACCCCCGAGGAGCTCGACGCCGAGCTGCGCCCCTACCAGGAGCGCGGCCTCGCCTGGCTCGCCTTCATGGACGGCCTCGGCCTCGGCGCCCTGCTCGCCGACGACATGGGGCTGGGCAAGACGATCTCCGTCCTGTCGCTGCTCGTGCACGAGCGGGAGGGCGGCGCCGCGCCCGGCCCGACGCTGGCGATCCTGCCGATGTCGCTGGTCGGGAACTGGCAGCGGGAGGCGGCGCGGTTCACGCCGAAGCTGCGCGTCTACGTCCACCACGGGACGGGACGGCACCGCGGCGACGACCTCGTCCGGGCCGCCGCGGGCGCCGACCTCGTCCTCACCACGTACGGGACGGCGACCCGCGACGCCGAGTCCCTCGCCGAGATCGCCTGGGAGCGGGTCGTCTGCGACGAGGCGCAGGCGCTCAAGAACAGCGGGACGCGCCAGGCCAGGGCGGTCCGCGGCATCCCGGCGCGCAACCGCATCGCGCTCACCGGCACCCCGGTCGAGAACCACCTCACCGAGCTGTGGTCGATCATGGAGTTCGCGAACCCGGGGCTGCTCGGGCCGCGCGCCGCGTTCCGGCGGCGGTTCGCGATCCCGATCGAGCGGGACGGCGACGAGCAGGCCGCGCTGGCGCTGAAACGGGCGACCCAGCCGTTCGTCCTGCGCCGCCTCAAGACCGACACGTCGATCATCTCCGACCTGCCGGAGAAGCAGGAGATCAAGGTCTACTGCAACCTGACCGCCGAGCAGGCGTCGCTCTACCAGGCGACCGTCGACGACATGCTCCAGCAGATCGCCGAGGCCGACGAGACGCAGCGGCGCGGGCTCGTCCTCGCGACGATGGCGAAGCTCAAGCAGGTCTGCAACCATCCGGCGCAGCTCCTCAAGGACGGCTCGCGGCTGCCCGGCCGGTCCGGCAAGCTCGAACGGCTGGAGGAGATCTGCGCCGAGGTCGTCGGGCAGGGCGAGAAGGCGCTCGTCTTCACCCAGTACGCCGAGTTCGGCTCGATGCTCCAGCCGTATCTCGCAGGACGGCTCGAACGCCCGGTGCTGTGGCTGCACGGCGGGACGTCCAAGCAGGGGCGCGACGACCTCGTCGAGCGCTTCCAGAGCGACGCCGAACCGTCGGTCTTCCTGCTGTCGCTCAAGGCCGCCGGGACGGGCCTGACGCTGACGGCCGCGAACCACGTCGTCCACGTCGACCGCTGGTGGAACCCCGCCGTCGAGGACCAGGCGACCGACCGCGCGTTCCGCATCGGGCAGACCCGCAACGTCCAGGTCCGCAAGTTCATCTGCGTCGGGACGGTGGAGGAGCGCGTCGACGAGATGATCGACCGCAAGAAGGCCCTCGCCGACTCGATCGTCGGCACCGGCGAGGACTGGCTGACCGAGCTGTCGGTCGCCGAGCTGCGCGACGTCCTGCGGCTGTCCCCCGACGCGGTGAGCGGCTGATGTCCGAGGAGCCGGAGGGCCTCAGGGCCCGCACGAAGCGCGGCTCGATCGGCGCGCAGTGGTGGTCGCGCCGCTTCATCGACCTGGTCGAGTCGTTCGCCGACACCGGCCGCCTCCAGCGCGGCCGGACGTACGCGCGCAAGGGCAACGTGTTCGACCTCAAGGTCTCCCCCTACGAGGTGACGGCGCGGGTGCGGGGCTCGGCGCCCGACCCGTACGAGGTGGCGCTCGGCATCGACGCCATCGAGCCGGACGGCTGGCGCGCGGTGGAGCGCGAGCTCGCGTCCCGCGCGGTGTTCAAGGCGCGGCTGCTCGCCGGGGAGATGCCGCCGGAGATCGAGTGGGTGTTCGCCGAGCTGGGCCTGTCGCTGTTCCCCGGCGAGGCGTCCGACCTGCACCTGATGTGCGACTGCCCCGACTGGGGCGACCCGTGCAAGCACGCCGCCGCCGTCCTGTACCTGCTGGCGGAGAAGTTCGACGACGACCCGTTCCTCATCCTGCTGTGGAACGGGCGGGGCCGCGAGAGCCTCCTCTCGTCGCTGCGCCGCGACTCCGCCGTGGAGCCCGACCCGCTCGACATGGCCGACGAGCCGCTCACCGCCGCCGGGTTCTGGACGCCGCCGGCCGGGCTCGCGGGGCTGCGCGACCGCCCGGCCGTCCCGCCCGCGCCGCCGGGCCTGGTGCTCCAGGTCGTCCCGCCCCCGCCGGTGAAGATCCGCCGCCGCGGCTTGGCGGAGGTCCTCGCCCCGGCCTACGAGGCCCTGGCCGAGAACCCCGCCGAAACCGACTAGCCGGCGGCGGGGCTACCGCAGGTCGCCGTTCGTCATGCCGGGCGGGGCCGGGGGCAGCGCGACCAGGCCCAGTTCGGCGCGGCCGGACAGCAGCGGGTGGCTCGGCACCACGCGGACGCTGTAGCCGAACGCGCCGCTGCGGCCGAGCGGGACCTCGCCCGTGTAGCGGTGGCGCCCGTCCCCGGCGGGCTCGCGGTCGGCGAGTTCCAGGTAGGACGGCGCGACGAGGGCGTCGGAGTCGTCGACGCGGCCGTACACGACCTCGACGGCGACGTCGTCCGGGTCGAGGCCGCCGAGCGCGACGACGGCCCGGACGGTGAGGCGGGCGCCGACCTGCGGGCTCTCCGCGCCGTCCGACTCGACGTGCTCGACGGCGACGTCCGGCCACGCCCGGCGGACCCGCTGCTTCCACGCGGACAGCGCGCGGGCGCCCGCGAACTTGTCGGCGGTCATGGCCCGCGCCGCCGCGGCGGCCGGGGTGTACAGCTCGTCGACGTAGTCGCGCAGCATCCGGGACGCGAGCACCTTCGGGCCGAGCGTCGCGATCGTGTGCTTCACCATCTCCAGCCAGCGCCGGGGCAGGCCGCTCGCGTCGCGGTCGTAGAAGGTGACGGCGACGTGGTCCGCGATCAGCTCGTAGAGCGCGGCGGCCTCCAGCTCGTCCCGCCGGTCGGGGCTCGCGAGGCCGTCGGCGGACGGGATCGCCCAGCCGTTCTGGCCGTCGTACCACTCGTCCCACCAGCCGTCCAGGATCGACAGGTTCAGCCCGCCGTTCAGCGCCGACTTCATCCCGGACGTGCCGCACGCCTCCAGCGGGCGCAGCGGGTTGTTCATCCACACGTCGCAGCCCTGCACCATGAGCTGCCCGAGCGCCATGTCGTAGTCGGGCAGGAACACGATCCGGTGCCGGACGTCCTCCCGCCCGCTGAACCGCACGATCTCCTGGATCAGCCGCTTGCCGCCCTCGTCCGCCGGGTGCGCCTTGCCCGCGACGACGATCTGCACGGGGCGCTCCTCGTCCAGCAGGAGGGCGCGGAGCCGCTCCGGGTCGCTCATCATCAGCGTCAGCCGCTTGTAGGACGGGACGCGCCGCGCGAACCCGATCGTGAGGACGTCCGGGTCGAGGGCGCCGTCGGTCCACGCCACCTCGGCCTCGCTCGCGCCGCGCTGCCGCCACGACTCGCGCAGCCGCCGCCGCGCCTCCAGCACGAGCCGGCGGCGCAGCACGCCGCGGACCCGCCACAGCTCGGTGCCGGGACGGGTCCGCACCTCCTCCCAGCCCTGCCCGGACTCGAAGAGCGACGGCAGCTCCCGCGCGGCGAGCTCCAGCATCTCCCGGGCCACCCACGTGCCCGCGTGCACGCCGTTCGTGATCGACCCGACCGGGACCTCGTCGGTGTCGAAGCCGCCCCACAGCCCGCCGAACATCTCGCGGCTGACGCGCCCGTGCAGCTCGCTGACGCCGTTGACGCGCTGCGCCAGCCGCATCCCCATGACGGCCATGTTGAACACGGTGCGGTCGCCGCCCGGGTAGTCCTCCGCGCCGAGCGCGAGGATCCGGTCGACGGGGATCCGCTCCTCCTCGTTCGAGCCGCCGAAGTACCGGCCGATCAGATCGCGCGGGAACCGGTCGATCCCGGCCGGGACGGGCGTGTGCGTCGTGAACACCGTGCCCGCGCGGACCGCCTCCAGCGCCTCGTCGAAGCTCAGGCCCTCCTCGTCCGCCAGCTCGCGGATGCGCTCCAGGCCGAGGAACCCGGCGTGCCCCTCGTTGGTGTGGAACACCTCCGGCGCCGGATGCCCGGTGATGCGGCAGTACGCGCGGATCGCGCGGACGCCGCCGATGCCGAGGAGCATCTCCTGCAGCAGCCGGTGGTCGCCGCCGCCCCCGTACAGGCGGTCGGTGACGTCCCGCGCCGACCGGTCGTTCTCCTCGACGTCGGAGTCGAGCAGCAGCTGCGGGACGCGCCCGACCCGCGCGACCCACACCTGCGCGTGCAGGCCCTTGCCCTTCGGGAGCCCGACCGCCACCCGGACGGGCGCGCCGTCCCGCTCGCGGAGCAGCGTCAGCGGCAGGCCGTTCGGGTCGATCGGCGGGTAGTGCTCAAGCTGCCAGCCGTCCGGCGACAGCGATTGCGAGAAGTAACCGTGGCGATAGAGAAGTCCTACCCCGATGATCGGGACGCCCATGTCGCTCGCGGTCTTCAGATGGTCGCCCGCGAGGATGCCGAGGCCGCCGGAGTACTGCGGCAGCGCGGCGGTGATCCCGTACTCGGGCGAGAAGTAGGCGATGGACGTCGGCGTGTCCCGCCTGGCCTGGTACCAGCGCGGCGCCGTCAGGTATTCGTGCAGGTCCTCGGCGGTGTCCTGGAGCCGGCGCAGGAACCGACGGTCGTCCGCCAGCCGCGCGAGCCGGTCCGGCGCGACCTCGCCGAGCAGCCGCACCGGGTCGTGGCGGACGGCCTGCCACAGCGCCGGATCCACCGCGCGGAACAGGTCGAGCGTCTCGTGGTGCCAGGACCAGCGCAGGTTGAGGACCAGCTCCTCCAACTGCCGGAGCGGCTCCGGGAGGACGGTACGGACCGTGAATCGTCGGATTGCCTTCACGCGACGTCACGCTATGCGGTGCCCGGCGCGGACGCGACAGCCGGGGTTGCGTGAACGGCGCGTCGCACACAGTTATCGGTGGTTTGGAGGGGGTATCGGCCGGTTCGCGGGCATGGACGTTTCGGAATTCCCGCACGGGTAGAGGAGGCCTTATGCACGACGAGTCCGGGACGTCCAGCGGGACCGGCATTCCGAGGCTCGGTCGCATCCCGATCCTCGATGTGGCGCCGGTGGTGGGGTGTGGGCGGTGGCCTGCCAAGGCGGTGGTGGGGGAGACGGTCGAGGTGTCGGCGACGGTGTTCCGGGAGGGGCACGAGCGGTTGGGCGCGGCGGTGGTGCTGCGGACGCCGGAGGGTGAGGAGTTGCCGGGTGAGGTGATGGCGGAGGTGGCGCCGGGGTTGGACCGGTGGGCGGGGCGGGTGACGCCGACCGGGGTGGGTTCGTGGTCGTTTCGGGTGCAGGCGTGGGGCGATCCGATCGCGCACTGGCGGCACGACGCGCAGATCAAGGTGCCGCGCGGGCAGGACGTCGAACTCATGCTCACCGAAGGGTCGCTGCTGTACGCGCGGGCGGCCGAGGCGGTGCCGGGCAAGGACCGCCCGACCCTGGAGCGGCTCGCCCGGCGGCTCGGGGACCAGACCGTCCCGGTCACCGACCGGATGGAGGCCGTCGACGACCCGGACGTGGCGGACGTGCTGGCGCGTCATCCGCTGCGTGAGCTGCTGACCGTCAGCGACTGGTACCCCCTGGCCGTCCACCGCCAACGGGCCCTGTTCAGCGCCTGGTACGAATTCTTCCCCCGCTCCGAAGGCGCG
>NZ_VSRQ01000005.1:0-745029 GCF_008121305.1 Actinomadura decatromicini
GCTTGGCGACCTCGCCCACCAGCACCTCACCGTTCTTGGCGAAGGCGACGACGGACGGCGTGGTCCGCGACCCCTCCGCGTTCGCGATGACCGTGGGCTCTCCGCCCTCCAGGATCGCGACGACCGAGTTGGTCGTCCCGAGGTCGATGCCGACCGCACGTGCCATGTTCTCGTCCTCCGTCGTTTCTCCGGTGTATCGCTCCCCGGTCGCGCCAGGGTGCGGCCGGTTCGTCTGCTGTCCGCAAGAGTGCCCGGACGTCCCCGCTCTGTCAAATGACTTGAGCCGACCGGACTCAACTTTACTGACGACCTCTTCAACAGGACGAGTGAGCGGGGTATTCCGGTTCCCCGCGGCGTCCCGCGAGCGAAGAGATCGGCCTCGTGGACGAGGCCCGCGCGCGCCGCGTCCATCCCCAGGAGGACGCCGTGCGAGCGATGCCCGTGCGAGCGAGGCCCGTGCAAGCGATGCCCGTGCGAGCGATGCCCGTGCGAGCGATGCCCGTGAAAGTGATGTCGGGCTCCGGGTGATACGTGTACGACCGCCGTCCGCCACGGAAAGGCAGCACATGACAGGGGAGCCCCTCACCGCGGATCCGCCCCCGGACACACGGCCCGGCCGGGTGGAGGACAGCACCGTCCTGCGGATGTCCCTGAACGAGCCCGAGCGGTTCGGCGCCATCTTCGACGCCTACTTCGCGGAGATCCACGGGTACGCGGCCCGGCGGCTCGGCCCGGACGCCGCGTCCGACATCGCGTCGCAGACGTTCCTGGAGGCGTTCCGCCAGCGGGCCCGCTACGACGACTCGCGGGCCGCCGTCCGGACCTGGCTCTACGGCATCGCGACCAACGTCATCGGCAGGCACCGGCGCGCCGAGGTGCGCGGGCTGCGCGCCCGCGAGCGGCTCGGCCCCGCCGAGCGCTCCGGCGACGACGCGGGCGGCGGGCACGCCGACCGGGTGGACGCCCGGGTCAGCGCCGAAGGGCTGCGCGGACGCCTGGCCGGGGCGATCGCGGCGCTGCCCGCGCGCGACCGGGACGTGCTGCTGCTCGTCGCGCTGGCCGACATGAGCCACCAGGAGGTGGCGGCCGCGCTGGACATCCCGTACGGGACGGTCGGCTCGCGGCTCAACCGGGCGCGCCGGAAGGTGCGCGCGGCGCTCGGCGGGACCAATCCGATGCACGACCTGGAGGACGACCATGGATGACCTGCGGACGGTCCGCGAAGCGTACGGCGAGCCCGCGCCCCCGACGGCGGCCGAGATGACCGAGGCCCGCGCCCGGATGTTCGAGCAGGCGCCGCGCGTCCGGTCCGGGTGGCGCGCCACCGGGTGGAGGTTGAAGGTCGGGGCGGGCGTGGTCGCGGTCGGCGCGGCCACCGCGGTCGTGATCGCGGCCACGGGGTCGTCGCCGCCCGCTCCGCACCCGACGGTCGAGCTGGGCAAGGGAGCGGTGCTCGCGGCGGCGGAGAAGGCCGAACTCCAGCCGATGGGCAAGTACTGGCACGACGACAGGGTCAGCGGCCAGGCGTACGTGGTGCGCGCGAAGACCGGGACCTACGCGATCTTCGGCGCGCACAGCGAGACGTTCAACTGGTCGGGTGTGAAGTCGGGCATGGGCGAGGCGTACTACGGCCGCGACCTCCCGGCCCATCCGCAGACCGCGCGGGACGCGGCCCTGTGGCGCGCGGCCGGGGCGCCGTCGCAGATCCGCGTCTGGTCCGGTGATCACTTCGCCACCTATACGACCAAGGCGACCGCGTGGACCTCGGACGGCCCCAACGTGGGCGTCGATCCTCGCGGCGGCGGCAAGTTCATCATCGGCAAGTCGGTCGAGGACCTGCAGAACCTCCCGACCGACCCGGAGAAGCTCGCCCAGTTGTTCCTGAGCGGGAAGGCGATGGAGCAGGAGGGGAAGGCGGCCGGACGGGCCGACCCGAGCGGGGCGAAGTCCGGGCGGCGGGCGCTCGCGGCGATGAAGATCATGCGGGTGTCGGGCCTGCTGGCCACGCCGGTCTCGCCGAAGGTGCGGTCCGGCCTGATGAGGGCGCTGGCCGCCCAGCCGGGCGTGCACGAGATCGGCCGCGTCACCGATCCGCTGGGCCGCCGGGGCGCCGCGCTGGGCACCGACGACCGCGCGGTGACGGAGACCGGTGAGTTCGGCACGCCGAAGGCCCAGCAGGGGACCTACCGCGTCCGCGTGGAGATCGTCTTCGACGAGCGCACCGGCGCGCTGCTGTCCACGCAGACCGTGCTCACCCAGCCGGGCGGGCCGTACGCGGAGATGAGGCCCGGCTTCGTCCTCGACTACATGGCCTGCCGTTCGGCGGGATGGACGGACGCCAAGCCGAACCCGCCCGCGAAACTCCCGTTCTGACCCGTCGAGCCCGCGGGCCCTCTCCGGAGGCCCGCGGGCTTTTCAGGAGGTGAGGTCGGACGGTGCGGTGCCGGCCTCGGTCAGGGGCAGGCCGAGCGCCGCCCGTTCGGTGAGCCAGCCGCTCGGCCGGTAGCGCGGGTCGCCGGTCGCCGCGTGCAGGCCGCGCAGGATCGCGAGGACGCTTTCCGCCCCGGCCTGCTCGCCCCACTCCAGCGGGCCGCGCGGGTAGCCGAGCCCGAGCCGCACCGCCGTGTCGACGTCCTCGGGACGGGCGAGCCGCTGCTCCGCGATCCCGCAGCCCACGTTCACGATGGCGGTGAGCAGGCGTTGCGCGACGGGCGCGGGCGCGTCCCGGACGACGCTGACGGACCGTCCCGTGGAGACAAGGGCCGCGAGGGCCGCGCGCCCAGCCGTTTTGTCAACGCCCGGATGCACGGACAGGGTGAGCCGAGTGAAGAACCCACCGAACGGGTCGACACCCAAGGTGCGCTCCACGGGAAGGCCCTCGGCCTGGGCCGCGCCAAGCGTGCTCTGCCCGAACGGCGCGACAAGGGCGATCGCCCGGCCGGACGGCTCGTCCCCTTGCTCGACCTCCACCCCGGACGTCGAAAGCAGCGCGCCCAGTTCTTCGCGCACATCTCCGTGCACCCACACAGGACGCGGCTCCACGACCGGTGCCGTCACCTCCGGCGGCTCTTGCTTAGCGCCGTCTACATACCCGTAGAAGCCTTCGCCCGTCTTGCGTCCGAACATCCCCGCGTCGACCCGGGCCCGTCCGATCCTGGACGGACGGAACCGAGGCTCCCCGTAGAACCCCTCCCAGATGGACTCCATGACGGAGTGCGAGACGTCCATTCCGGTGAGGTCGAGCAGTTCGCAGGGGCCCATTTTCAGGCCGAGTACGTCGCGCGCTATGCGGTCGATGTCCGCGGGCTCGGCGGCGCCCTCGGACAGGATCTGCAACGCCTCCGTCACCAGCCCGCGCCCAGCGTGGTTGACGAGGAAGCCGGGCGCGTCTGGGGCGACCACGGGTTCGTGACCGAGACGCCTCACCAGGTCGGCCAGCGCGTCCGGGACCCAGTCGGCCGTCCGCGCGCCAGGAATCACCTCGACCAGGCGCATCAACGGCACCGGGTTGAAGAAATGGAGTCCCGCCAGCCTGGACGGGTCCTTCAACGCCGCGCCGATGGCCGTCACCGACAGCGAACTGGTGTTGGTCGCCAGGATCGTGTGCTCGGGACACGTGCCCTCCAGCGCCGCGAACAGCTTCCGCTTCGTGTCCAGGTCCTCCCGGACGGCCTCGATCACGAGATCGCATTCCTGGAACGGCGTGAGCGGCTCGCCCACCGGACGCAGCCTCTCCTTGGCCCGCGCCGCGTCGCCCGCGTCCATCCGCCCCTTGCTCACGAGCCGGTCGAACATGCCGCCGATGTCCTCGACCGCGCTGGTCACCGCCTCGATCCGGACGTCCGCCAGCTCGACCGTCAGCCCTCCGGCCGCGGCGAGCTGTGCGATGCCGCGTCCCATCGCCCCCGTCCCGACCACCCGGACCGTCGTCGCCCGCCGCGCCCACTCCGCCACCGCCGCCTCCTCGATCGCCCACTCCTGGTTTCCCGGCATTTCCCAAGATTCCCTGGCATTCAACCCCCCGCTGGACGGAAGGGTGGGCGCCGCCCGCCGCGCCCCGGGCCGTAGCCTGCCTGATGTCCGACATCGACGTCCAAGGAGCCACCATGCGCGACGCGGTGATCTGCGAGCCGCTCCGTACTCCCATCGGCCGGTTCGGCGGGGTGTTGAAGACCGTCCAGGCCGCCGAACTCGCCGCCACCGTCATCCGGACGCTCGTCGAACGGACCGGACTGTCCGGCGACGCGATCGACGAGGTGATCCTCGGGCACTGCTACCCGACGTCGGACGCCCCCGCCATCGGCCGTGTCGCCGCGCTCGACGCCGGGCTGCCGGTCGAGGTCGGCGGCGTCCAGCTCGACCGGCGCTGCGGGTCCGGGCTCCAGGCCGTCGTGAACGCGGCCATGCAGATCCAGACCGGCGCCAGTGACGTGATCATCGCGGGCGGCGCGGAGAGCATGAGCAACGCGCCCTTCTACACGACGGCCGCGCGCTGGGGCATCCGCGGGCCGTCCCTCGAACTGCACGACGCGCTCGCGCAGGGGCGCGTCACCGCTGGCGGCGCCCACCACCCGGTGCCCGGCGGGATGCTGGAGACCGCCGAGAACCTGCGCCGCGAATACGGCATCGGACGCGAGGAGCAGGACGAGCTGGCCGTCCGCTCCCACCGGCGCGCCGTCGCCGCGCAGAGGTCGGGCGCGTTCGCGGAGGAGATCGTCCCGGTGACCGTCCGCTCGCGGAAGGGGGACACGGTCGTCGACACCGACGAGCACCCGCGTCCCGACACGACCGTGGAGACGCTGGCGAAGCTGCGTCCCGTCCTTGGCAAGACCGACGACGAGGCGACGGTCACCGCCGGGAACGCCAGCGGCCAGAACGACGCGGCCGCCGCCTGCGTCGTCACGACTCCCGAGCGGGCCGCCGAGCTGGGGCTCCGTCCCCTCGTCCGGCTCGTCTCCTGGGCCCGCGCCGGGGTGCCGCCCCGGACGATGGGCATCGGCCCCGTCCCCGCGACGGCGCGCGCCCTCGACCGGGCCGGGCTCACCCTCGCCGACATCGACCTGATCGAACTGAACGAGGCGTTCGCCGCGCAGGCCCTTGCCGTCACCCGCGAATGGGACCTCAAGGAAGCCGACTGGGACCGCGTCAACGTCAACGGCTCCGGCATCTCCCTGGGCCACCCCGTAGGCGCCACCGGCGCCCGCATCCTCGCCACCCTCGCCCGCGAAATGCGCCGCCGCGACTCCCGCTACGGCCTGGAAACAATGTGCATAGGCGGCGGCCAGGGCCTGGCCGCCATCTTCGAGAAGTGTTAACCCAGGGGGGCGAGTTAACCCAAGGGGCGCCCCCCTGGAACCCCCGTTGCGGCGCAGGCGATCCTCACGCCGCTGTGGCGGGCTGTCTTGCCTGTGCGGGTGTGTGTGGCGTCGCTGCGGTCGCCTGCGCCGGCGGGTCGTGCGGCCTCCGGCGTTGGGGCGCCTCCGGCCGCACGACCCGTGGCCTCGGCTCAGGTCTTGTCAGGCCGGGTTTCTGCCGGTCATGCCGAGCAGGCGGTCCAGTGGGGGCGCGTCGCAGGGGACGTCCACGGCGGGGCCGAAGAGGCCCTCGATGCCGGCGCCGCCGCTCTGTTCGACGGTCGGGGCCACGAAGGCCAGGCAGGCGGCGACCTCGTCCTCGCCCACCTCGTAGGGCTGGCCGCTGGCGCGCGCGATGTCCCAGCCGTGGACGACCAGCTCGTTCATCGCGACGTGTCCGGCCGCCTCGCCGGGGAGGTCGACCCCGCCCGCCCGGGTCATGCCCTGCCAGGCGTCGGGCGAGCGCCAGGCGGCGGCGAGGGCGTCGAGCTGCGCGGGGATGCGGGTCCGCCAGTCGGACGGGAGCCGGGTGGCGTCCGCGGACGGCGGCCGCGACGGCCCGTCCGGGAACTCCTTCTCGGCGGCCCAGGTGAACGCGAGGGTCAGGCCGTTCAGGTGGTCGAGCAGCGCGCCGAGCGGCATGTCGCAGGGCGTCGGCGCGTCGAGCTGCGCGTCGCGGACGCCGGCGAGCAGGTCCGCCATCCGGCGGGCGGCGGGCGCGAGATCGGGCATCGCGGTCATACTGGTTCCTCCGTTGGACGATCGTCCGGTGACGTTCCGCTGGACGGGACCGCCGCTGGACGGGACCCGTCTATGGATATGGACTCGGGAACCGGGCGATATTCATCGGTGACGTGAATCCCTAAAGTAGGGGGAATGAGAGGAACGCCAGGTCGGAGTGCGGATGCGCGGGCGGACGTCCCGCGGGCGCTGCCCCGGACCGGCGCGGGTGACGCATAAGCTACTACCGAGTAGTATTCGGGCCCCGGGTGAGAAGCGGTCCGCCGCGAGTCTTACGCTGACTGCCATCGCCCGTACCCCAGGAGGACGGAACAGTGTTCTGGATCACGTTGGTCATTGGGCTCGCCGGAGCGGCGGTCGCGATGGCGCTCGCCGGCCGGCGGGTGCTGTTCCTGTACACCGTCGCGAAGAGCGGGCAGCCCGACCCCGAGCGGGTGCTGCAGGTCAAGCGTGACCCGAAGGCCGACCTGGAGGGGCAGGTCACCGAGGTGTTCGGGCAGCGCAAGCTGCTCAAGTGGACGGTGGCGGGCGCCGCGCACGCCGCGGTGATGTGGGCGTTCATCCTGCTGATCACGGTCTACCTGGAGGCCGCGGTCGCGTTGCTGGCCGGTCTGGACAAGCACATTCCGGGCCTCCAGACGTGGGGGCCGATCGGGTTCGTCCAGGACACCATCGCCCTGGCCTGTACCGCGGGCCTGCTGGTGTTCACTGCGATCCGGATCAAGAACTCGCCGAAGCGGATCGGCCGCGACTCCCGGTTCAAGGGCTCGCACCTGTCCGGCGCGTGGATCACCCTGATCATGATCTTCAACGTGATCTGGACGATGTTCTTCTTCCGCGGCGCCGAGTACGCCAGCGGGAACCTCGCCTACGGAAAGGGCGCCTACTTCTCCTGGACGGTCGGCCACCTTTTCGAGGGCCTCAGCCACGACACCCTCGAAGTGGTCGAGTCGGTCGGGCTGCTGCTGCACATCGGCGTCGCGCTGGTGTTCCTCGTGTTCGTCGTGCATTCCAAGCACCTGCACATCTTCCTGGCCCCGCTGAACGTCATGTTCAAGCGCCGCCCGGACGGCCTCGGCGCCGCGCAGCCGATGATGTCGGGCGGCAAGCCGCTCGACTTCGAGGAGGCCGACCCGGACGAGGACGTCTTCGGCCGCGGCAAGATCGAGGACTTCACCTGGAAGGGCTTCCTCGACATGGCGACCTGCACCGAGTGCGGTCGCTGCCAGTCCCAGTGCCCGGCCTGGAACACCGGCAAGCCGCTGTCGCCGAAGATGGTCATCCTCGAACTGCGCGACCACGCGCTCGCGAAGGCGCCGTATTTCACGGCGTCCGAGGAGAAGCGGGCCTCGTTCACCGAAGAGCAGAAGCTCGCCATGCAGGTGGACAAGGAACTGGTCGGCGAGGACGGCGTCATTCACCCGGACGTCCTCTGGTCGTGCACGAACTGCGGCGCGTGCGTCGAGCAGTGCCCGGTCGACATCGAGCACATCGACCACATCCTGGACATGCGCCGTTTCCAGGTCATGATCGAGTCCAGCTTCCCGTCCGAGGCGGGCGTCATGCTCAAGAACCTGGAGAACAAGGGCAACCCGTGGGGGATGTCCGAGATGAAGCGCCTCGAATGGATCGAGGAGCTCGACTTCGAGGTGGACGTCGTCGACGAGAAGGTGTCCGAGGACACCGAGTACCTGTTCTGGGTCGGCTGCGCGGGCGCGCTGGAAGACCGTGCCAAGAAGACCACCAAGGCCGTCGCGGAACTGCTGCACATCGCGGGCGTGAAATTCGCGGTGCTCGGCCCGATGGAGGCCTGCACCGGCGACCCGGCCCGCCGTCTCGGCATGGAATTCGTGTTCCAGATGCTCGCCCAGCAGAACGTCGAGACGCTGAACGACGCGGGCGCGAAGAAGATCGTCGCGACCTGCCCGCACTGCTTCAACACATTGGCCAACGAGTACCCGCAGATCGGCGGGAACTACGAGGTCGTGCACCACACGCAACTGCTCGCGCACCTCGTGGAGTCCGGGAAACTCACCCCGGTCTCGCCGATCGAGGAGAACATCACCTACCACGACCCGTGCTTCCTCGGACGGCACAACAAGGTCTACAAGCAGCCGCGCGACATCATGGCGACCGTCCCCGGCGTCAAGACGCAGGAAATGCACCGGCACAAGGACCGCGGATTCTGCTGCGGCGCGGGCGGCGCCCGGATGTGGATGGAAGAGCGCATCGGAAAGCGCATCAACACCGAGCGCGTGGACGAGGCGCTCGCCACCGATCCGGACACCGTGTCCACGGCCTGCCCGTTCTGCCTCGTCATGCTCGGTGACGCGATCAACGAGAAGAAGAACTCCGGCGACGCGAAGGAATCCCTCGAAGTCGTCGACGTCTCGCAGTTGCTGATCCGCTCCATCAAGGGCGAGGGCAAGGCCCCGGAGAAGGAGCCCGTCGCCGCCGAATAGCGCGCGAAGACCCCCGGCCGTCACGCGGCCGGGGGTCTTCCCATGTCGCGGGTCAGGCTTCGGGCGGGACGGCGATCAGTGTTTCGCGCAGTGCGTGCACCGTGTGGAACGGCAGGATCTCCCGGACGGCGAGGTCGTCGACGGACGGGAGCGGCCCGTGCGCCGTCCGGGCCAGCACGATCAGTTTCGCGTGGTACGGGTCCAGGCCCGGCAGCGCGGCGAGCACGTGCTCGGGCGCCGCGTTGACGTCGACCAGGCCGCCGTCGTCGAACGTCCGGGCGAGGTCGGGACGCCCGATCCGCAGCTCCCGCGCCACCGCCGGATGGTGCGCCACCAGCGACCGCGCCTGGTCGCGCCGGACCCGCCGCTCGATCAGCGCGACGTCCACCGCCGCCTCGGACAGGCCGGCCGGGCCGTCCGGCGGCGACGACGGCTCGGCGGTGATCAGAGCCAGGTGGACGCCGCCGCCGAGCGTCGTCACGAACACCGAGAACATCATCGGGACGTCCCACCAGCCCGTCGCCTCGGGGTCGGTGGCGGCGGCGCCGTAGAAGAAGACGACCGTCATCACCAGGTAGCCGACGGACATGAGCCCGAGCGTCCCGCTCCGGCGCCGCGCCGCGAAGTAGGCGACCTCGGCCCAGGTCAGGGCGCCGAAGCTGAGCAGCGGGGCCAGTATCAGACCGGTCCGCACGGCCCACGGATACCGCCGCCGGGCGGGCGCCTGGGGCGGGGGCCATCCGATGGCGGGCGCCGGGCCGACGACCGGGACGCCGGGCCACGGCTGGCCGGCCGCCGCCGGGTGAGCGGCGACCATCGTCGCCGGGACGTGCTCCGCCCGCACCGGCGCCGCCGCGGGCGGATCGGGCGGCGCGAACCCCGCCGCCGCACCCGTCCCGGCCGGTTCTGGAAGATCGTCCGCGGGCGGCGTGTCCGCGGGCGCGGGCGGGGCGGCCAGGGCGGGGTCGGCGCGGAGGATGCCGACGTGCAGGGTCTGGAGCCGTTCGCCCGGCTCGACGCCGAACTCGTCGGCGAAGAAGTCGCGGGCGTCCCGGTAGGCGGCGAGGGCCTCGGCCTGGCGTCCGCACCGGTACAGGGCCAGCATCAGCAGGTACCGGAAGCCCTCGCGCAGCGGGTACTCGGCGACGAGCCGGATCAGCTCGGGCACCAGCCGCGCGTGCTCGCCCAGCTCCAACCCGATCTCCGCGCACGCCTCCAGCGCGGCGGCGCGCTCCTCGTCCAGGCGGCCGCGCGCGGCTTCGAAGAACGAGCCGTTCAGCCCGGCGAGCGCCGTCCCGCGCCAGCCGGACAGCGCGTCCCGCAGCAGTGCCTCGGCCCGCGCCGGGTCACCTGCGGCGCGGACGGCGTGGGCCTCCCTCACCCGGTCCTGGAAGATCTCGGCGTCCAGGCCCTCGGGCGGGACGCGCAGCGCGTACCCGGCGCCGGTCAGCGTCAGCAGGCGTCCGGGAGAGCGCGGCGAGCGCTCCGGCTCCAGCACGCGGCGCAGCCCGGCGACGTATTTCTGGACGACGTTCGCCCCGTTGTCCGGCGGCTCGTCCCCCCAGACGGCCTCCACGATCGAGGACGTCGGCACCGGACGGTTGGGCGACAGCAGGAGCACGGCGAGCACGGCGCGCTGCTTGCCGGGACCGAGGTCGAGCTCCCGTCCGTCCCGCCAGGCGGCCGGACGGCCGAGGATCTCGAAACGCAGCGGGGAGCCGTCGCCCGCCAGCGTGACCACCCCCAAACGCCCCCGCTTCCGGCGCCACCGCCGTCGTTCCGCAGCCGGGGCGCAGTGACCGCAGCATACCGACAGTGATTCCGCACCGCCGCGCAGCAGCATTTTCCGGACATCGGGGGCTTGCTCCGATACGCAATGAAAGGGGACCTCGGTGCATCACCATCTACGGGCGGGGATTCCGGCGGCGCTCGTCCTGGCGCTCGCGTTCACCGCCGGATGCGGACCGGCCGGCGAGTCGGACGGCGCGAAGAAGGAGGCGGCCACCACGGGGGCGTCCGCCTCGCCTTCCGCGTCGGCATCGCCGTCGCCGTCCGCGACCGACAACGGGATCGCGGCCCTGAAACCGGCCCAGATCTTCGCCCGCGCCCGCGCGGCGACGGCGTCCGCGCGGTACGTGCGAGT
This sequence comes from Actinomadura decatromicini, assembly GCF_008121305.1. Lineage (NCBI taxonomy): Bacteria > Bacillati > Actinomycetota > Actinomycetes > Streptosporangiales > Thermomonosporaceae > Actinomadura > Actinomadura decatromicini. The sequence goes on from NZ_VSRQ01000005.1 coordinate 10,701, forward strand.
GCGCGGCCAGGTCGAGGACGGCGAGAAATACAAGATCGACTTCCGTTTCGAGGGGAGGACGAAGGTGACCGGCTCCCTCCAGCAGCGCTCGGAGCGCGCCGAACTCACCGTGATCGGCAAGGTCGTCTACATGTCCGGCAACGACAGGTTCTGGAGGTCGGCCGGCGGCAAGGGAGCCGCGCAGCTCCTCTCCGGCAAGTACCTCAAGATGAAGACCACCAGCGCCGACTTCCGCGAACTCGCGGCTTTCGTGAACAAGACGACTCTGTTCGACGAGGCGGTGAAGAGCGGCAGGGGATGGCGGAAGGAGGGCGCGGGCAAGGTCGGCGACATTCCCACCGTGGTGCTGTCCGACTCGGCGGGGGACAAGATCCAGATCGCGACGCAGGGTCTTCCGTACGTGCTGCTCATGGAGGGCGGACGGGAGGACCGGCTCGAATACGTCGAGTACGGGCAGCCGGTGACCGTCCAGGCGCCGCCCGCCAAGTCCGTGGTCGACGTCCCGGCGCTGAACTGAGCGCGGGCGGGCGCGGCGGGCGGTGGTTGCGGTGGGGGATGTCCTGGTAAGACCCAGGGATGGCCGTGCTGGTGTCCGTCCTCGCGTTCCTGATGACGCTCGCCGGGGGGCTGACGGCGATGCGGGTGCGCGACCACCGGCACCTCGTCCTCGGGCTGGCGGGCGGGCTGATGCTCGGCGTCGTCGCGTTCGACCTGGTCCCCGAGTCGCTGGAGATGGCGCGGCACGACCTGCTCGGCGTCCCCACGCCCATGATCGGCTTTGCCGCCGGCTTCCTGCTGCTGCACGTCGTCGAGCAGGCGGTGGCGATCCACCGGGCGCACGAGGACGAGTACGCCCCGCACGTCCACGCCCATTCCCCCGCCGTCGCGTCCGGTACCGGCCGCGCGGCGGGGCGCACGGCCGGACTGCTCGCCGCGTCCGCGCTCGTCGCGCACAGCCTCGTGGACGGCCTCAGCATCGGGCTCGGCTTCCAGTCCGGGACGGAGGTCGGCGCGTTCGTCGCGCTCGCCGTCGTCACGCACGACTTCGCGGACGGCTTCAACACTTTCACGGCCGCGTCGCTGAACCGGGGCGACCGGCGTCCCGCCGTCCTGCTGCTGGTCGCGGACGCCGCCGCTCCCATCGCGGGCGCCGCGCTCGGCACGCTCGTCCACGTCCCGGAGGCCGTCCTAGCCCCCTACCTGGGTTTCTTCGCCGGAGTCCTGCTGTACCTGTCCGCCTCCGAGATCCTCCCGGAGGCGCACAGCGTCCACCCGCGCGTCCTGACCCTGTGCGCAACGGGCCTGGGCCTAGCAGCCGTCCTATTCAGCGTCGGCCTGGCGCACTAGGGGGTCGACTACACCTTGGTGCGATGAAAGTTCAGGTACGACCGCGACGGCGTCGGCCCCCGCTGGTCCTGGTACCGCGACCCGTACCGTTCAGAGCCATACGGGAACTCGGTCGGCGAACTCGTCCGGAACAGGCACATCTGCCCGATCTTCATGCCCGGCCACAGCTTGATCGGCAGCGTCGCGACGTTCGACAGTTCCAACGTCACGTGCCCGGAGAACCCGGGGTCGATCCACCCGGCGGTCGAGTGCGTGAGCAGCCCGAGCCGTCCCAGGCTTGACTTCCCTTCCAGCCGGGCGGCCAGATCGTCCGGCAGCCCGAACACCTCGTACGTCGAGGCGAGCACGAACTCCCCCGGATGCAGGACGAACGCCTCCTCGGCGTCCACCTCCACCAGCCGCGTCAGATCCCGCTGCTCCACGGCAGGGTCGATGTGCGGATACCTGTGGTTCTCGAACACCCGGAAGTACCGGTCGAGCCTCACGTCCACGCTGGACGGCTGGACCATCTCCGGCTCATACGGGTCGATCTTCACCCGCCCGGATTCGAGCTCGGCCCTGATGTCACGATCGGAGAGCAGCACCCCGAAACGCTATCCCACGACCAGGCCCCCACCGACTTCCGGTACAGTACTCACAACACGGGAGGCCCAAGCCTCCCCACGCGGGTGTAGTTCAATGGTAGAACTTCAGCTTCCCAAGCTGACAGCGCGGGTTCGATTCCCGTCACCCGCTCCCACCACAAAGGCCCAGGCCAGGGACATGACCCCCAGACCTAGGCTTTGATCGTTTCTGGCTTCTACGCCTGCTGTGCAGTGAGTGTGCCATCAAGCCATGAGCACAAGTGCCGCAGCGACTACGCCATCGTCCTCGTTTCGTCCCTGCTCGGCCTGGACCAATACGCCCGGCGCCGCGACATGCGAGTTTGCTGCCATGCCTCAGTACACCGTCGGTCAAAGGAAGTCCGGTCGTATCGGCCGAGGGCGGTCACAGTGCCAAGGCGTGCCGCAGTGCCCGGCCGACGTTCATCATCGTGGGCATAGACAGCGCCCCCAGATCAGCGACGATCTGGTCTCGGTAAAGGGGGCCGAGGTCGTCGCAGTTGACGTATCCAGCGAGTGGGTCGCTGGCGCTCAGGGGAGCCCAGGATGGTAGATCGCGGCGAGTGGTGGTGATCCGCGCAACGAGGCAATCATCGATGGCGTTGTTGCGGGCGTTGTTGGAGACCACTAGCCACGGCTTGAGACCGTAGCCGAGATCGGCACGATAGATCCGACCGCGGATGGGGACGATGTTGGGGGCAGCGTTCACGCTTTCGTTTCACCAGCCACCTTGTTGCCGCGATCCCAGCCACGGCGGGCGGTGCGGTAGGCGCGGTCCTCGTCGTCCATTTCGGCCGCCCATGCCGCGTACCCGGTGGTCGCCACCTGTTGGGTGACGGCTTCTCGTCCTGCGCGGACCAACGCGGCGAGGATCTCTGCATCGGAGGCGCTGGCGTCCAGTTCGTGGCCGGTGAGTTGGGCTAGGGCCTGGCGCTCGGGACTGGTGGGAGCGTGCATGCGCTCCAAGGTGATGACGTCCTCGGGCCCTACCGGGACACTCTTGCGTACGTTCATGCAGTCAAGTGTACAGCACATTACGCATCGAATGATGCAGCACTTACTGCTGCAGATCTGAGGGGAGGTGGGACGTCCACCCCCGTACGGCCACTGTGTCCGGCATCGCCCTCCGACCACTGACGTGCCTCAGGCACTGGCCGAAGCTGCCGTCGAGTACGGTCTCACGGCTCGCGGCGTTCGATGTTCGGGCTTTGGTCGGCGGCCTGCGCTCCATGCCTGCGTGCCGCCGGGGTCTGCAGGCGCCGTCGTTCCGATCAAGCCGAGTGCGCGCAGACCAGTGGCTACAGTGACGGGCCGTTAGCGGGCCATAAGGCAGGGTGACCAAGGGGCATTCACGGTCACTAGCGGTACGGCACTTGGCCAGGTCAGCGGTACCAACGGGCAAGATCGGAACTATTCCCAAGCTGACAGCGCGGGTTCGATTCCCGTCACCCGCTCCCACCACAGAGGCCCAGGCCAGGGAAGCACTCCCCGAACCTGGGCCTTGATCGTTTGTAGGCGTTGTCAGCGACGGGCCGTTAGCGGCCATTAGGCCACCGGCACCAGGACCGTTGGGATCGCATGGGACGACGAGTGCGCCTGTGACGGGCGTCGAGCGCTATCGGGCCTTCCGCCCATCACCGGCGACCCGATCGAAGAAGTGAAGACCGCGCGGCAGGCGTCCCGTGGCTCTCCCGTTCGCCCTGCCGCGCGGTCTTCAGGGCCACGGCCACCCAGCCCTCCTCAAAGTGAGGGCCGCTCAGTAGAGGGAGCCCATGGCAGAAGTCAAAGTCACCTACGACTAGCAGGCCAATGCCGCGTACGTCTACCTCGTCGACCCCACCCAGGCCGGGACGAAGTCGGCGCAAATGTACGCCTGCGACCCCGTCGACGTCGGCGGGGTGATCAATCTCGACTTCGACGCCGAGGGGCGCGTCATCGGCATCGAGATCCTTGACGCCCGCTCCAAACTGCCCCGATACCTGCTCGACGCCGCCGAACGCCTAGACGTCTGAACAGCCAGAAAGACAGGAGGAAGCCGGGCGGCCGGACAACCGAAACGCTGGCCCCTCCGAGGCGCCCCGTCCCTGGATGAGAGCCTTCTTTACTTCTTCAAGGGCGCCGCTCCGCGTCGCCAGGCGGGCGCCCGCCCCGGCGCGCCGGGCGTGCGGCCTGTTCCGTCCGGTCACGCCGCGCCGCGTCGCCCGTCCGCCTGCTAGTGGCGAAGAAGCGAAAAGGTCGGCCACCAGGACGCGATGGCCGACCCTTCCGTCAGTTGATCAGTCGTAGCTCTGGAGCTTCCAGGGCACCGGAAGGTGCCCCGTACGCAGGACACTACCCTTCGCCCCAGTGAAGACCGTGGCCGCCGGGTCGGAGGCGGTGTGTCGCTCCAGGTGTTCCCTGATTGCCGGAGTGATCGCAGCCGGAAGCGCCGCCGTTCGGACGCCCGCCCGTGATTTCGTGGGCCCGACGATCATGTCTCCGCTGTCCATTTCGAGGTACTGCCGCCGCACGCCGCTTCGTCCGTTCGCCCACGGGACTTGGGACTCAGGCCGCCGTATCGGCGTTCGCGCAGACCACATAGACGGTGAAGTCGAAAGGGAAGCCGTAGTTGGAGGGCGGAGTCACCTCCCAGCCGTCGGTTCCGGACGGCCGGGAACCGGTGGGGCCCGTGATCCTCGGGTCCATGAGGTATCCACCGCTCAGCGCCACCTTGCCTGAGGGGCACGTGACGGTCTGCGGGGTGGACGAGTTCGGCGGGTTCGTGAACTGCGCCTGAACGACCTGCCGGCCGATGACTCCGTCCCGGCCGGGCTCGCCCGAAGGGCCCTGGGGACCTGTTGCCCCTGTCGGGCCTTGGGGGCCTGTTTCGCCTCTCGGGCCTTGGGGGCCTGTTTCGCCTCTCGGACCTTGAGGGCCTGTTGCCCCTGTCGGGCCTTGGGGGCCTGTTTCGCCTGTGGGACCTTGGGGGCCTGTTTCCCCTCTCGGGCCTTGGGGGCCTCGCGGTCCGCGGGGGCCCCGCGGACCGCACTCTCCGCAGCTGTGGACACAGCATGCCGCCGAGTCGGTGGCCTGGGCCGTCTTCGCGGTCTCCCGGACGGGCGGGGGAGACTGGGCTGCCATGGCCATGCCCCCGCCTAGCGGCAAAACGCCCGCCATCACCGCACATGTGCAGAGAGACCGAAGGTGAAAGTTCATGGGACTCCTCAAGCGTGTGGAGTCCCGATACCCATGGCCCCCTCCGCCTTAGACGCCCACATGATCAAAGTTCCGGGTGGTGATCCGTAAACCTGTCTCAGCCCGGCTGGGCAGCGCCCCTTGATGCGGACTCGCAGCAGGGTTCGTGTGGCAGCGACGTGGACGACGTCTCGCCCAGAACTTCATGCATGTCCTGATGGGGGGCGATGCTGGACAGCCCCGCCCTTGCCATGGGTCAGACGGCTTGCCGAATTCGGCCGTATGAGATCAAGGGCGCCCGCTGGCGTGGGTCGCCGGGTGGCTGTGCCCGGCTCTGCGAGCCGGGCATGCGGCCTGTTCCTCCGATCCCGTCTCGCGCCGCCGTACGCGGCCGCCACAAGCCCTAGTCACGCCTCCGCCTCGGCTTGCTATCCGATCACTGCTACAGATCGACTCGCATAGCTCACGAGAGGCCTACATCCGGTTTGGCCTCGTAAGTGTGGAATCGGCCATAGGCTGCGTTTCGCTCGCATGACCGCATTCGGACATTCTTGCTCGTGCGGGACCGTTGGCCGCCATTATTAGTTCACTTAGAGCAATAAATGATCTCAATGGGAGTGATGGGATCATGAGACCGCAGGTCTACGCCCAGGTGATCGCCTTATCGATGATCGCGTTAGGGGGTTGTGGCGCCTCCGATACAAAATCGGATCAGGAGCAGTCCCCGTCCGCCGCTCGCGCGCGAAGTCAGACGGCAGCGCCAGTCATTACGGCAGTCGGAACTCCGATCAAGATCGGCGAGTGGGGAGGTCAGGACGCTTCGGGAAGGGCGCATGTCAGGTTCCGTATCAAAGAACCGAACAAGGCCACCAATCTGCAGATGCTCGTCCCGGTATTCGAAAGTTCTCCTGGGCAAAGTACCTGTCGAGCGAACCTTTCGGACGCTCCTGTCAAGCCGCCTCTTAATATCGAACTCACCGATACCTCCGCCCGCACAGCCATAACTCTAAATGTTAAGCGGATTCTCGAGCCCAGTGAAATGATCATGGATGTCGCGGGATCCTGTCAGGGATCCCTGATCCTCCTGGGCCTCGAAATTCGAGCCAAGTGGTTGAGAGCCTGAAAGCCGGGTTACCCGCTGGCTGAACGAGCCCGAAGCGGTCTCGCGACCCACAGCTCCCGCGAGCCGGGAGGGCACGACCGCGAGAAACCGTCTGTCACACCGTCTGGCCGTTCGCGTGGGTGCACCCTCCGGAGCGGAGCGCGTCGCTAACGCCAGTACTGGCAATGAGGTCTGATGATCTCGAATGGGTGGGCGGCGCGGACGGGCGAAGGCTGGTCAGGAGACCACCTGTGGGGGCTGTCCTGGCCACTGCCGATCTTGCTTGTAACGGATTCGGTGGAGCGAGCTCGAACCAGGGGACTGCGCCGCCCCTGGGCCCCCGCGAGCCGGGGGGCTCGTTCGCGCCAAGCTGTCTGTCACGGGGGTGCGCGCCGTTCGCGCTAACGAGCACCCCGGACCGGTCGGCGCGGAGTGCTCAGGCCTGCTAACGCGGGTGCTAACGGCGGGTCTGGAAGGGTCTGGACGAGGGTGGAAACCGAGAGGCGTCTGAGATCAACTCAGCCAGTGACCCGGCTCTGCCACGTAGGTGTTGCCGTGTGGCGGAGGTCATGGAATCGATGGTGCTCGTCGGACGCCAGGTGACCAGGGGCCTGGATCTCAGGGGGTGGGTGGTTTGCGGGCGGTTAGTAGGCGGGTTGGGACCCAGGGGCTGCCCCACCATGCGCGCCAGCCGAGGTTGCGTACGTGGATGTCCTGGGCGTTCAGTCGGGCCAGCACCGCGGCGTACTCGCGGGGGGTCCGTGCCAGGTCGGCGATCAGCAGGCGACCGCCCGGCCGCAGCACCCGGTACGCCTCGGTGATTGCTTGGGCGCGGGCGTCTGCGCCGCGGATGGTGTGCACCGTCAGGCTGGACATGACCAGGTCGAAGCTTGCCTCCGCGTACGGGAGTCTGCGCAGGTCGCCCCCTTGCACACGAACGCGGTCGGCGACGCCTTCGGCGCGGGCGTTGTGCATGGTCGCCGCCGGGGTGTTGCCGGATTGGTCCCGTCCGCGCCACAGGTCCACGCCGACCGCCCGACCTTCCGGGAGGCGCCGGGCGGCGGCTAACAGGACGGCGCCGCGTCCGCAGCCGAGGTCGAGCAGCCGTTCGTCGCCACGCAGTTCCAGCTCGTCCAGGACGTCCCGCCAGACCAGGAACTTGCCGCGCAGGGTGGCGTGCAGGCTCAGGGCCAGGCATCCCGCCAGCAGGGTGCCGGAGACCAGCGCGGGGAGCGCGGCGGCCAGATCGGCGGTGACCGCCATCACCAGCCCGGTCACCCAGAACCCCAGTACGACCAGGCCCACGAAGCTGAACCCGTAGGGCGCATCCATCCCGTACCGCGCGCCAGGCATCCCGCCACTTTGCCACGAACCGGCCGCTGGGGGAGCTGGCTACGACGCACTGGTCTACTCCGGCTCAGTACCCGACACCGCTGACCTGGTCTTCATCCGCCGACCCCGAGGTGTCGAGGATGGGCGGACCCGTCAGTCGAAATGTGCAGTTCTCGTCGGGCCGGGGGAGATCAGTGGTGGGGACGTGCGCTCATGGGCGAGGGCGGGCGTTGCGTAGGCGGATTCCGCTGTACTCGAGGGTGCTTGTGATGACTGCGTCCCAGAACTCCCACAGATTGTCGAGCACTCGCAGTTGTATGCCCGCGGCGTCATGCAGCTGCAGTAGATCGCCCACCAGTTCGGGAGCGCCGAGAGGCTCGACCGGCTCTGTGGCGACGACCGCGTGCGGCGTTGGTTTACCGATCGGCTGGAATGGGGCCGCGGGCAGCCGATATGCGAACAGTTTGACGTCGAGGAGCCTGGTGATCCAGGGGTATTCGATCGCGTGGACGCGGGTGCCGCAGCCGGACCCGATGATCCGTTCACGGTCGGCGTCCAAGGTCGTGGGGCCCACCCATGTCATCGCTCGTGGACAGTCTCGGGGAAACCAGTAGTCCGGTGCACGCGCGTGATCGACCGCCCACACATAGGGCTCCCGCTGCTGCGCGCTGGAGGCGACATGAGGAACGAACCGGGTGATCGTCGGGTCTTCGGAAAAGTGCAAAACCTGTCCTGGCTCCGGTCGCATATCTACGTCTATATCGCGGATCCTTGCCCGGTGCCCTACGAGGAGGGTGAAGCCGTCTCTGTTGCGTGCCCGTTAGAGCGGACGCTCACGGAGTGGCTCATGCGCGCCATCAGGGTGCGCAGTGAGACACCCTCGGCCACCGGCTTCCGGCGAGCGTGATCGTGTTGAGGTCACTGTGCCGCGGTCTTCAGGGCCACGACCGTCCGTCGGGGTGCGTGATGGCCGGAAGTACACGAGGAGCGTTGGGCGGACGGGGTTCGGGCGCGGGCAGCGCCGGTGCAGGTCAGGGCCGTCCATGGCGGTGGGCGAGGCTGGTCGGCGATCACAATCGGTTGACGAAAAGTCGTTGTCTATAGTCTCCAGGATCGGCTAGTCATTACTATTAGGTCATGGATCAATCCCAGGCTGCTCAGCCCAAGACCTCCGGACTGGCGATCGCCGCTCTGGTCACCGGGCTGCTCGGCTGCCTCTCGGTCGTCGGGCTGGTGCTCGGCATCGTCGCACTCTTCCGGATCCGGCGTACGGGCGACAAAGGCCGGAACCTGGCCATCGGCGGCATCGTGGCCTTCGCCGCCTGGACGGTGCTCTTCGTAGTCTTGGCCTCCTTTGGCGTGTTGAGGTTTTCGGCGTATGTAGGACTCGACCGGCAACCTGAGTCGTCAGTGTCAGGCGCCGGGCCTCTCCCCTTCCGGGTGGGTCAATGCCTTGATCTCCGGGGAGAGGAGTTGAGATACGAAAGCGTGGTCCTGGCCTGCGACTCGCCACATGATGGCCAGATCGTGCACAGGTACGACGCGCCTCCCGGTCTCTATCCGGGGGACCAGGCGTTCAAGGCGCAGGCGTGGGACGAGTGCCAACGCGCGAAGGTGAAGATTCGCCTGCCGCTGCCGCCACCTCCTCCCCGCATCACGCTTTCGATGCGATACACGACGGAGGGTGCGTGGGCTGCCGGGTTCCGCCATGTGTTCTGCTACGTCAAGGCCACAGACGGCAAGCTCAACGGCTCCATTTTGAAAGAGTGAGGACGTGCCCTGAGCGGGGACGAGGCGTGCTGTAAAGCGTCGTGAGCCTAGGGCTTGGTCGCTTGGACGATTGCCGTGTGCAGCCGGATGTCCGCATTGCTGGTCGGTGTGATGGTGATGTCGGTGAATCCGGCCTGGTGCAGCAGTTGGTGGTACTCGGCGGCCGTGAGCGTGCCGTTGACGCATCCGACACGCTGTTCGGCGGCGAGGTGCCCCGTGCGGTCGGCTTCCGGGACCGCGTCGTCCGAGAGGACGTCGCTTATGCCTAGTCGGCCGCCGGGTCGCAGTACTCGGTGGGCCTCGCGGAGCACCCGCGACTTGTCGGTCGAGAGGTTGATGACGCAATTGGAGATGACGACGTCGATGGAGGCGTCGGGCAGCGGGATGTCCTCGATGTGGCCGTGCAGGAATCGGGCGTTGTCGGCTCCGGCCTGGGCGGCGTTGGCGCGGGCCAGGGTGAGCATGTCCTGGCTGGCGTCCAGGCCGTAGGCGATGCCGTCGGGGGCGACGCGGCGAGCTGAGATCAGTACGTCGATGCCGCCGCCCGAGCCCAGGTCAAGGACCGTGTCTCCCGGCCGCATGTCGGCGACGGCGGTGGGGTTGCCGCAGCCCAGGCTCGCCCGGACGGCCGCCTCTGGTAGCTGGTCGGTGTCGTCGTAGGCGGCGGCCCCGAAGCATGCGGTGTCGGGGCCGCAGTCGATGACGGGGAGGCCATCGGACGCAGCCCGCGCCAAGGCGCCATAGCGGTCCACGATCGCTGCACGGGTCTGCGGGTGAGGGGTGGCCATGGTGTGCTCCCTATGTTCATTTTCGTTCGGGGGGACCGCAGGTGGGCGGGGCGGGTGCGGGTTGTCCCATGACGACGTCCGCGGCGGTGGGGAAGCAGGCCACGCACTCCTGGTTGATCCGGTAGTAGCGCGCGGTGCCGCTCTGGTCGGCCAGGACGAACCGCACCTCGGCCAGCACTTTGAGGTGGGCCGACACGGTCGATTGGCCGACCTGGACGGCTTGGACGATCTCGCCCACGTTCATCGGCCGACCACGGCGGGCCAGCAGGGACACGATCTGGATCCGCGTCGGGTCGGCCAGCGCCTTGAACCAGGACGCGTACTCGGTCGCGGTCGGCCGGTCGAGCGGCCCGCTCTGCTCATCCATCGTTAATCGACGATAGACGATTAATCGTCCCGAATGGAAGACCCCCGCGGCGCAGGCTCGCACGAAGACCCGGCTAGGAGGCGTCGGGCGTCAGTTCGGCGAGCAGGGCCCGGACGCGGCGGTCGATCTCGTCGCGGATCGGTCGGACCTCGGCCACGGGACGTCCCGCAGGGTCAGGGAGCTGCCAGTCCAGGTAGCGCTTGCCGGGGAAGACCGGGCAGGCGTCCCCGCAGCCCATGGTGATGACGACGTCGGCGGCCTCGACCGTGTCGCCGGTCAGCGCCTTGGGATGCTCCTTGGTCAGGTCGAGCCCGAGTTCGGCCATCGCGTCCACCACGGCCGGGTTGATCGTGTCGGCGGGCGCGGAACCGGCCGAGCGCACCCGGACACGTCCGGCGGCATGGTGGTCCAGCAGCGCGGCGGCCATCTGGGAACGCCCGGCGTTGTGCACGCAGACGAACAGCACCTCGGGAACCCGGGGCTCGGCGGACACGGACATCACGACTCCTCTGCTGTGAGGCGGCGGCGCAGCGTCAGCGAGACGTAGACGAGGCCGACCAGGACGGGAACCTCGATGAGCGGCCCGACGACCCCGGCCAGCGCCTGCCCGGACGCCGCGCCGAAGGTCGCGATGGCGACGGCGATGGCGAGTTCGAAGTTGTTGCCCGCGGCGGTGAACGCCAGGGTCGCGGTGCGCGGGTAGCCGAGTCCGCTCGCGCGGCCCAGAGCGAAGGCCCCGGCCCACATGACGGCGAAGTACGCCAGCAGCGGCAACGCGATCCGGGCCACGTCGAGGGGCTTGGAGGTGATCGCCTCGCCCTGCAGGACGAACAGGACCACGATCGTGAACAGCAGGCCGTACAGGGCGACCGGGCCGATGCGCGGCAGGAACGTCCCCTCGTACCAGGCACGGCCCCGCGCTCGTTCGCCCAGGCGACGCGACAGATACCCGGCGGCCAGCGGGACGCCGAGGAAGACCAGCACGCTACGCGCGATGTCCCAGGCCGAGACGTCCAAGCGGGCCTGGTCAAGGCCGAGCCAGCCAGGCAGGACCTCCAGGTAGAACCAGCCCAGCCCGGCGAACGCCACGACCTGGAACAGCGAGTTGAGCGCGACCAGGACGGCGGCGGCCTCGCGGTCGCCGCACGCCAGGTCATTCCAGATGATCACCATGGCGATGCACCGGGCCAGGCCCACGATGATCAGCCCTGTCCGGTACTCCGGCAGGTCGGGGAGGAAGATCCAGGCGAGGGCGAACATGACCGCCGGTCCGACGACCCAGTTCGCCACCAGGGACGCCACGAGCAGCCGCCGATCTCCCGTGACGGCGTCCAGACGGTCATAGCGGACCTTGGCCAGGACCGGATACATCATGACCAGCAGTCCCAGCGCGATCGGCAGCGAGATCCCGTCGACCTTCACCGCCTCCAGGGCCGACCCGAGGCCGGGGACGGCGCGTCCGGCCGCCAGGCCCGCCACCATGGCCGCGCCGATCCACACCGGCAGGAAGCGGTCCAGCCGTGACAGCCTCGCCGTCACCGGGCCCGCGGCACCGGGTTCGGCGGGAGTCCCAGAGTGCAGATGGGGCTCAGCGCTGGTCACGAGGCGGTGGCGAGCCGTGGTCCGAGGACCGCCGAGAGCCGCTCCAGGACCTGTGGCTGGAGCCAGTAGTACACCCAGGTCCCGCGCCGCTCGGAGTCGATCAGCCCGGTCTGCTTGAGCACCTTCAGGTGGTGGGAGATCGTCGGGCCGGACAGGTCGAACGCCCCCGTCAGGTCGCACACGCACGCCTCGCCGCCCTCATGGCAGGCGATCAGCGACAGCAGCCGCAGCCGGACCGGGTCGCCCAGCGCCTTGAACAGCGGCGCCAGCCCCGCCGCCTCCTCCGCGTCGAGCGGCTCGCAGGCCAGCGGGACGCAGCACTCCGCGTCCCCCGAGGTGACCGGCGAGAGATCCAGCACCGGCAGACCTTGTTTCGACATGCCTCTAATTTGACATCCATCTAGGCAAGAGCGCAAACTCGGTGCTGCCGAACTGATTCGATGAACATCAAAACAGGAGGTCTCGATGTCTCGCGTCCAGCTCGCCCTGCGCGTGTCCGACCTGGAAGGCTCCATCGCCTTCTACAGCAAGCTGTTCGGGGCCGAGCCCGCCAAGCTGCGTCCCGGCTACGCCAACTTCGCCATCGCCGAGCCGCCGCTCAAGCTCGTCCTGATCGAGGGCGACGCCGACGAGCCCACCCGCATGGACCACCTGGGCGTGGAGGTCGAGGACACCGCCCAGGTCCACCAGGCCACACAGCGCCTCACTGACGCCGGCCTCGTGACCCTGACCGAAGACGACACCTCCTGCTGCTACGCCCTCCAGGACAAGGTGTGGGTGCATGGCCCCGGCCAGGAGCCGTGGGAGGTCTACGTGGTCAAGGGCGACGCCGACACCTTGGCCAAGGAGGAGAACTCCGCCTGCTGCGCCACCGGCCAGCAGACCGACGAGACCACCGAGGGCGAAAAGGTCACAGCGGGATCCACCTGCTGCTGATCACGGCCTTTGACGAACGGCATTCTGGGCGTTCTGGGAGCCGGGGATCAGGGACGCGTACACGATGATGTTGTCCTCGTAGTGCCCACGCTTGCGGTCGAAGCGGCCGCCGCAGGTGACGAGACGCAGCTCCGGCCCGCCTCCGTTCCCGTAGACGCTCTCGGTCGGGAACCTGTCCTTGGAGACGAGCTTGACGCCGTCGACGCGGAAGGCCGCTGCCATGCCGTCCTTTCGGACGACCTCGATCCGGCGTCCCTGGCGCAGCGCGCCCAGTTTGTAGAAGACACCCGGCTGCTTTTTGGAGTCGACATGGCCGACCAGGACGCTGCGGCCGTTCTCGCCCGGCGTCGGCCCGGCCCTGTACCAGCCGACCTCGTCGACGCGGCTCAGCGACGGCACGCCGAGCGCCCCGTCCGGCTGGACGTCGACCGGCGCGACCGGTGCGTCGACCTTGATGGACGGAATCCTGATCCGTTTCGGGACGGACGCGGGAAGCGCCCGCTCCGGGTTCGGGGCCGGGTCCTCGGGCATGTCCGCGACCGATGCGGGCGGCCGCGGTGGCGTGTCCGGGCCGATCAGCCGGAACCCGACGACGCACAGGGCGACGCCCGTCGAGATGATAACGGCGGCCAGCCAGTACAGCAGAGTCGCCGATCGCCCGCTCCGCTCCGCTTCGCTCATGGGCTCACCCGAGACCCTTCGTATCGCAGCGGACTCGCCACCCAGTGCGACGCGGCGCCAGATCGTTCTCGGCCCCCGCCACCGCGATCACCGTGCCGGGGTACGTTCTCAGCTTCATTCTCTCCACCAAATGGACCTCTTCGAGCCCGGCAGCGCCATGGAATTCTCCCGTTCGGCGCAAACGATGCTCTTCGCCAATGGCCCGACAATTCAAATGCGGCGGAACGCCGGAAGGGAACGACGGCCGGTCGCCACCCCGGGTGGCCGGCCGACCGCCGAATGGAGCGCTCCATCCCTCAGGCGACGTTCCTCACCTGGCGGCGCCGCGCGGAGACCGCGACACCCGCGCCGAGGACGAGCGCGCCGATGCCGGCGCCGGCCAGCATCGGGTTCGCCGCCGCGGAGGTGCCGCCGCCACCGGCGGAGACGCCGCCGACGGGCTTGATCCGCTTCAGGAACTTCGCGAAGACCCAGCCATGGCGCTGGCTCACCGGCACGTCCCCGCGCAGCTCGACCCAGCCGTCGTGGCTCGTCTTGCAGTCCGCCAGGACGCGCTTGCCGAACTTCAGCGGCGGCGGAATCTCCTTGCCTCGCGGCGTCTCGTGGACCTTGAGCCCGTGCCGCGCGATGACCTCGTAACGGCAGATGCCGTCGTCGGCGAGCCTCGTCGGCGGTGCGGTGGTGGTCGCCGCCAGGGCGGTGGCACCGCCGCTCAGCATGGTCAGGCCGCTCGCCACCCCGGCCACCGCGACCGCCATGCCGGTGCGCGCACTACTCCTCATTCTTTCTCCCTCGAACAAGTGATTCTGGCGTTCTGCCGGAGGTGTCCGGCATCGCTCTTCTTGATCACGTTGCCCGGCGGGATGAGGTACATGTCACCCTGGTCGCAAACACTGGGAATAGTGATCGGCGGGGCATCGCGATGGCCCGGCCGGTCGAATCCAGGATTGGTAAAGCTGATCATTTACGGCAATGGCGACATCTTTGGCATCGATTGTGGCCGCCTGCCGGGGAGGGCAGGCGGCCACGGTTGCGGGCTCAGCGGGTCAGTTCTTGACCGTCACCCACTGGTGCCGGTAGTTCTGCCGGTCGCCGTCCGGGTCGTAGTGCCGCTCGACGTTGCCGGCTATGTCGACCGTGAACCACTTGACCTCGGTGTTCTTGTCCACCTTGAGCTTCTCCGGGCCTTCGCGCACGCCCGCCGCCTTGAGTTTCGGCGACTTGAGCGTCGGGCGGCTGCCGTCGAGCGTGTAGTAGACCGTGGCGGGCTCGCTCGTCGTGAACGTGAAGGTCGTGGACCCCGGCTGGCGGCTGTCGATCAGCAGGTTCGACCTCGGCGGGGTCTTGTCGGAGCCGTAGGCGCGGGCGACCTCCAGGATTCCGATCTGCCCGCTGGAGAATTCCATCGCCTCCTCGTGGCCCTCCGAGAACGGCGGCTGGAAGCCCACCGGGTCGAACCGCTTGGTCGCCTGGTTCCAGATGTCCGCGCCGACCTCGAAGTCCCAGCCGATGATGCCGCGGTTGTACCAGTGCTCGTCCGCGCTGTTGCCCGCCGCGGAGTACAGCACGTCCGGCACCGGGCCGGTGCGTCCCGGCCAGATGGCCGTGCCGCGCCGGCTCTGCACCGAGTTCAGGATGTGGTCGGACGCCGCCCAGAAGAAGGTCTCGGTCCCGAGGTCCACCCTGGGCAGCAGTTCGCGGCCCGGGACCTTGTACGCACCCGGCGGCCACATGAAGTACCCGCCGTAGGAGTGCGTGTTCATCGCGAACCTGATGTTCGGGAACCGGTGCGTCAGCCACACCTCGTTCTTGGCCTCGGGCTCCGACAGCTCGGCGGGCCCGGCGAAGACGTCGCTGCGGCAGGACGACGACGCGCCGCTGTACCCGTCGAACAACGACCCGACCGAGAAGTTGCGGTTGAGGTCGACGCCCCACGAGTTGCGGTACCCCGGGTCGGACTCCGTCGGACCGCAGTGGTTCGTCATGTTCCTGCGCTGCATGTTGAAGTCGTACATGCTGTAGTGCGCGCCGTCGGGGTTCACCGACGGGAGGACGAAGATGTCGAGGTCATTGACGATCTTGCGCGTCGCCGGGTCGAGCCGGTAGTTGCGCAGCAGCCGCTCGGCGGTTTCCACGCAGGTCAGCGGCGTCACCCATTCGCGGGCGTGTTCCTGGCAGTACAGGAACACGCCCGGCTTCGAGCCGTCCCGCTTGCCTCCGATGCGCAGTGCCCGCATCTGGAAGGGCTTGCGCGACACCGACGCCGGGGCCTTCAGACCGTCCGTGAGTTTCGTCGCGGCGCTTTCGGCCACCACACCGGAACCGGCGTCCCCGCGGTAGGTGGCCGCGCTCAGCAGCGTGCCGGCGTCGGCGTTCAGCGCGTCCACGACCTGCTTGGCCGTGCTGGTCGCCGCACCGTCGGCGTCCGTCGCGAGGGTGACGGTGACGTTCTTGCCGTCGACCGACACCGCCAGCGGGGCGGACGGCCGGTCAGCCTTTTGCAGCGCCACCGCGATGTCGTTGCCGCCGTCCGACCCGTACGCCTTCGAGGTCACGTAGAAGGTGCTCGCCGGGACGGTCCCGAACTGGGCCTGAGCGTTCCGGCGGTATCCGTTCGTCTTGTTCGGCAGGTCGACGATCTCGGCGAGCTTGGGGAACTGCCTGGCGAGCCCGTTGATCCGGCCGTAGACCTCGGTCGGGTCCATGTAATGGTCGACGAAGTCGCTGACGTAGTGCTTGCCCGGAGCCTTCCGCGGCTTGCCCAGCCATTCCTTGACCGGAACGGTGAGGCTGCCGCCCGAGCTGCTGGTGATCGTGGCCTCCGTCGGCGCGGAGTCGATCGCGAGCGGGGAGGTGAACCGGTGGTACATGTACTGGCCGGCGTCGGTGAAGCGCGACATCGTCGCGGTGCCGCCGGAGCCCGGTTCGGTGTCCTTGCCGCTGTTCCACGCCGCCGTGAGGATGTTCGTGGCGTCCGGGGCGCTCGTCTTCACCTCGATCGACAGGAACCGCTGCCCCTCCAGGCTGGTGAACCATTCGGCGCGCAGCGGGGTCAGGGTGTCGGCCGCCTGCCCGTCCTGCGCGAGCGAGCGGAGCGTCCTCTCGCGCTCCTGCCGGAGCTTGGTCACGTCCTGCTGGTCGGAGATGGCGTCGCGGACGTCGAAGCCCTTGCTCCTCAGCTCCTTCGTCTCCGCCGGGCTGAGGACGGCGTGCACCTCGATTCCTCCGTCCACGGGACGGGTGTACTCGGCGAGGTCCACGCCGAGGTCGTTCAGCCGGTCGACGGCCTGTTGGTCCGGGACGATGACGCGCATGAGCGCGACGCCGTTCTGCTCACTGCTGGATCCACGGTCGGGGGACACACCGCCGTTCGGTGTCGCGCCCTGAGCCAGTGCGGGTAGCGGGCTCAGGACGAGCGCGGCGGACAGGACGAGCCACGGTGCTCGCCGCCCCACCTTCCCCGGCTTGCGAGAACTCCTCATGAGAGGTCCCTTCGGTCGGAGCGTGATGCGCCAGACCAGCGGCCGGACGCCCCCCGGGGATCACGCAAGAGGCAAGATCGTTCTAAGCGCTGCCGACCAGGAAAACAAGACTTGACACCACCGCCCCCACACGGGCGTCCGCGCCCCCGCAGGTCAGCGACCGCGAACTCAAACCGGTCGGCACCCTGTGCGCTTATGGGAGGCGACCGAGCAGAGAGTCATTGTGAGTGTGCGCCCGAACTGGTTCAAGCGCTACCTCAATGGTGAGCTTCGGAAACGGATGATCTAGCATGTACCGTCCACCTGCTTGCTTCAAGCGAACCGACGCCGAGCGGCGGGATCAACTCCTCTCCTGGGACCGGGACGACTTGGCGTTCTTCGCTTCCGGCGCCTGCCACATCCTCGCCTACGCGTTCATGGACACCTATCCGGACGCTGGGTTTCAGCCTGTCGGGCTCTGGTCACGCGAGGCGAAAGACCCCGGCCATCTCTACGTCACGAACGGTACGTGGGCCTTCGATCACGATGGATGGACCCTGGAGTCGGAACTTCTTCGGGTCACGCGCGAGGCCGCTCCTGTGAACGACTTCCAGCCGCGTCCGATCCTCATGGATCTAGACACGTTCTGCCTGCGCCATTACCACCGGCCTCGCGAACTCTTCGCGTTCGACCCCTGGGAACGAGCCCTCCGATACATAGCCGAATTTCCTGCTCCGGCTGCTGGCGCGGGTGCTCCGATCTGAAAGGCCCACCGCCTCCTACAGCAAGCTGTTCGGCGCCGGGCCTGCCAAGTTGCGCCCCGGCTACGCCAACTCCGCCATCGCCGAGCCGCCCCTCTGCCGACTTGACGGACCGGGGAGCCTCCTGGCTTCAGCGGGCGAGGAGACCGCTTGGCTGGCTTCATTCCAGACTCACGATCGCTTGACGATCGGTGCGTCCGGTAGATGACAGGGGGGCGAGGGTGGTGGGCGATCAGTGTTAGCGCGACTGTGGTGATGGGCACTGGGCGGGGAGTGTGACTCTTCCCGGGGTGTGCTTGAACGTGCTCATCTTGAACCATTCGTCGAGCTCAGGGTCGTAAAGATTTTGGATGCCGAATTGGAGCACCTGCCAGAAGGTCGTTGGATCCCTTTGATCGACGTAGATGTCGCCGAGCGCTACCGGGAACCGGAGGAACTTCCCCGGAGGCAGTTGCGGGACGACCACGCCGACCCTCCAGTGGTTGACCTGGCGTTGCGGATTCAGATGCAGGGTCTCCCGTCCGACGAAGCGCGCCGTCCTGAGCTTCTGGTTCAGAGTGTCCAGGTTGACCCCTGGTATTCGCGAGCATTCGTGGTCGTTAAGGCCGGGCCATTTATAGGTCAGCGTGTAGAACGAATTCCGATAGATGAGGTTCGTGAACCAGATCGGGTAGCGCGGACCTCCCGCGACCATCTGGCTGTCGCCGTCTCTCCCCGTCCAGGTGAACGGCACCGTTACGCCCAGATCCCGGACGATGTATCTACCGGTTCCATGAAAGTCACGCGGTAGCTGGGGCGGTCGTGGAGTAGGCCCGCCGGACACTCCCGCGGCAGCGAAGGCGACCGCAGGAGGCATGGTGAAGGCGGTGGCTGTTGCGGCGAGCGCTCCCGCCATGACCACCCGTCGGGTGCGTGTCCGACTCATGTTCCCCCTCGGCTACCGCGCCGCCCGCCGCCAAGGCGCGGCATCCGAACGCAGCGATGCTCCTGCACCGTCCCCGCGCCGAAGAGAGAAAAAGCCACACGCAGGTCACGGTTCGCCCTTGTCCCAGCGAGGGCCCGCGTCCCACCACACTGAGGGCCGCGCGTGATCGCCAGCGCGGGTGTGTCTTCAAGTCGCCCAGCGCCACAGGCGTACGTCGAGACCGACCTTGAGCGGTGCCCCGGCGGCAGGACGGTTGCGGCAGATACAACGAAATCGTATAGTACGAAAACATGAAGTCCGAATCCGTTGCATCTGAGTGGTCGGCTTTGCTCGCCTTGCAGCGGGCCACGCACGCCACACTGCAAGTGCTCTCCGCTGAGCTCGTCGACCTGGACCTGACCAGCTCCGAGATCAACGCGCTGGCGAATCTGGGTGACGGCCGAGGCCGGACGGTGTCCGAGCTCGGCGCGGCCGTGGGAACCCGTCC
Organism: Actinomadura decatromicini; assembly: GCF_008121305.1. Lineage (NCBI taxonomy): Bacteria > Bacillati > Actinomycetota > Actinomycetes > Streptosporangiales > Thermomonosporaceae > Actinomadura > Actinomadura decatromicini. The sequence continues at coordinate 30,036 of NZ_VSRQ01000005.1, forward strand.
CACCACGCTCACCAGCGTGCTGGACCGCCTGGAACGACGGGGCCACATCACCCGCGGCGCTCGCCCTGGAGACCGCCGCGCGGTGCTCATCGAACTCACCCCGTCCGGACGGCTGGCCGCCGCCACGATCCGGCAGGCCATCGCCGACGTGGAGCACCGCGCGCTCGACGGTTTGCCGAGCGACGCGATCGCCCACCTGCGTACCGCGCTGGAAGCCTTGACGGAGGTTCGGTCATGACCGCGCGTCCCTCCGGGGAACGCTTCGTCGGTGCACCAGACTTCGATGCGTTGATGGCCGAGGCGATGGCGACCGCCGAGCGGTTCGGCCACCGCGAGCATGTGCATCTGACGTGGCTGGCCGTGCGACGGGTCGGAGTGCCCGCGGCTGTCGGCCTGGTCAGCGACGGCATTCAACGCACCGCCCGCTATGCGAAAGTGCCCCAGAAGTACCACGCGACCATGAGCCGAGCCTGGGTCGAACTCGTCGGACATCACGCGGCCGAACACGACGAAGACGCCTTCGCCGCATTCGTCAACCGGAATCCCGCCTTGCTCGACAAGCGTCTTCTGACCCGCTTCTACCGTCCGGCGACCCTGGCCTCTTCACCGGCCAGAACCGGCTGGATCGAACCCGACCTCGCCCCATTTCCGTGGCAGCGCACAGACCACCACTAGCGACGTCCCTGGTGGGATTGGAAGGGGTGGGCCGGTTTCGCCGAGGGCGGCTTTTTGGTTGGGGCCTTGGGGTGGTGGGAGAGCGCCCGGGCCAGAGGGTGAGCCTCTGGCCCGGGGCTGATCGTGAGTGGAACGTCGGTGGGGGTGCGGTCAGGTTGTGGCTTCTTGGGGTTTCCTGGTGCGGTCGAACAGGAGGCCGTCGACGGAGAAGCGGCCTGCGCCGGCGAGGGCCAGCAGGAGCGCGCTTGCGCCGAGGACGAGGACCAGTTCGTAGCCGTTCTCGGTGACGAAGACGCCGTTGCCCTTGTGGACGAACCAGAAGGCGCCCGCCATGTCGGCGGCGAGTAGCAGGCCCGCCAGCGGGACGGCGACTCCGGCGATGAGGGCGAGGCCGCCGATGAGCTCGACCCAGGTGGAGTAGTAGGCGGCGAGGGACGGCGCCGGGATGTCCATGCCCTTGAACATCTTGGTGACGCCGCCGTGGCCCATGTCGTCGAACTTCTGCCAGCCGTGCGCGACGAAGACGACGCCGACTGCGACGCGGCCGATGAGCAGGGCGACGTCGGAGAGGTAGGGGATCCGGTTCGCGGGGGTCATGCTCCCTCCCAGGGGGTTGTTCAAATCTGAACTATCGGGGGAGGTTAACACGGGACAAGTTGCGTGAGAGCCCCAAGTGACTCACGTTCTGATACCGGTGTCGGCCTGGGACTGAGTGGATCGTCTGTCCGCATGGCCTGGTTGGGAGCGGCAGGGGGCGGACGTGCCGTGACCGAGATGCTCGATCGTAGCCAGCGGGTCGGTCGGTGACGTCGGGCCGCGAGCGTGGTCTCGTGGGCCGGTGAGTTCGGGGTCTCTTGATCCTGGTGAGTCGTGGGCGTCCTGGCTTCGCGATCAGTAGGGTCGGGCAGGTGGCAGGTAACGATGTTCGGGCTCGTCCGAAGCGGCTTAAAGAACCTGTGGCGCCTAAGATCCCCAGTTCATTGGAGGAGGTCGGCGGTTCGGGTGCCGAGTTGGCGCATGATGGCGTTTATCTGTCCACGCGGTTCTGCGACGTAGATCTGTCCGCGCAGGATGTCGAGGACGTGGAGTTCGAGCGCTGCCGCTTTCAGGACACGCGGTTCTCCGGGACGATGATGCGCCGCGCCGGTTTCGCCGATGTCGAGTTCACGTCGTGTGACCTGGCCAATCTCAGGCTCGTCGACTCCCGGATCTTCAACGCGGTCGTCCAGGGGAGCCGCCTGACCGGGACCTCGATGAGCGGGTGCGGGCTCCGGGACGTCCTGTTCGTCAATTGCCGCGCCGACCTTTCGTCCTTTCGGTTCGGTCGGTTCAAGAGCGTCGTCTTTCGCGACTGCAACCTGACCGACGCGAACTTCCAGGGTGCGGAGCTCGGCGGCGTCCGGTTCGAGCGTTGCAAGCTGACCGGTGCGCAGTTCAGCGGCGCCAACATGAAGGGCGCCCGGCTTTCTGAGTGCGACCTCTACGGGGTCAATGGCATTCAGAGTTTCGAGGGTGCGACAGTGCCTGCCGCTGACGCTCAGGCGCTGCTGTTCGCCCTCGCGGCGGCCATGGGGATCACTATCGAGGATTAGACGCCGGGCGAGCCGACTCGATGGAGGGTTCCGTCCGGGTCGACGTAGGCGAATTCTCGCAGGCCGTACGGGGTGCCGGTTGGTTCGCCGAGGCGGCCGGGGACGTCTGCGTTCGTCCATTGGGCGTGGACGGCGTCGGCGTCCGAAACGTAGAGGTAGATGGCGGCGCCGGTTCGGGCGGGATCGTGCTCGTCCCACTGGGTGAGGTGCAAGGAGACGGGGCCCCAGTCGGCGAATCCGTAGCGGTGGTCTTCGTCGGCCTGGCGCACGGAGAAGCCGAGGGCGCGGTAACGGTCTAGAGCGGCCTTCAGGTCACGGACCGGGATTACCGGTGCCACGTCCAGCATGCGTACCTGAGTGTTCATCGTCTGCTCCTGCGGCCTCGTCCAGCGGTTATAGGTGAGGTTATGCCGGGGCCGTCGAAGTCGGGATCGGGAAGGGAATGGCCCAGGCCAGAGATTGTCTCTGGCCTGGGCTTGAGTCGCTCCGGGGCGTCTCGGTCAGGTCGTCGTCCGCCAGGACTGGCCTCTGCCTCCATTGCAGCCGAAGTTCACCACGGCCGCTCCGGCGGCGAAGTTGTTCGCCAGGACGCTGAGGCACTTGCCGTTGAGGCCGCTGATCAGCGTGTCCCCGCTGAACCGCCACAACTGCGGGTTTCCCGGATGGCAGTCGTAGGTGTTGGTGGCGGCGCCGTCGCCTGGGCTGAGGCCGGGGCCGACGCCGGGGCCGAGGCCGGGGCCGGGGCCGCTGAGGCGGACGTCGCGGCGCCCGTCCCGCCGAGCATGGTGATTGTCGGCATCAGCACCAGCATCACGAATTTGCGCATCTTGCTCTCCGATCCGATCTGGGCTCGTCCGCGGGGTGGTGAGCCGTCCTGCCACAAACGGTCGCCGGACGGCGGGCGCGGGAGTATCCCCAGGTCTCGGGGGTTGCCGGTGCCTTCCCGAAGGGCCCCAGCTCACGAATGCGACAATCTGTGCTCGTCTAAATGCGTTGCGTGGCGGATAATGGAAGGGTGAGCAGGGGTGAGCGCTCGTCCATCGAGGCTGCCTCGGACGTCGGGACCACCGTCGAACTGGGCGCGGTGATCTCGCATTGGGTGGGACGAGTGGTCCCCCACGAGGGGTACATGCTCGCCGGGGTGGACCCGGTCACCGGCGTGGGATGTTTCCTCGCGAGGGAGGACGGCTACAGCCAGGCGGCCGCGCGGCGGCTGATCGTGGGGGACCGCATCGACGGCGACCACCCGTATCCCTTTGAGCGGAGGACCAGGCAATCCCGGGTGGGCGTCTTCAACACGGACGCTCCGGGGCTGCGCCGCAACGAGGCGATGCGCGACGTCATGCTCGATCAGGGTGTCGGCAGCGAGCTGCGCATCGCGTTGGCCCACGCGGGGACGATGTGGGGCGGGCTGGTGCTGCTCCGTCCGAGGGGAGCCCGGCCGTTCTCGGTGGACGAGTCCGTCCAGGCCCAGCGGCTCGCCCGGGACGTCGTCGCCGCGATGCGACGCTACGCGGCGGGCGCGCCGCCGGAGCCCAGGGGACTCGACCTCCCGCCGGGCGTGCTGGTCATCGGAACCGGAGCCGGAGCCATAGCCGCCGAGACGGTCGTGGCGGCGACGCCGTCCGCGCGCGGATGGCTCGACGAGCTGGGGGCGCTGCCCGCCGACGCGCCCACGGCGCCGAATCCGCCGGTGGAGAGCATCGTCTGGATCCTCACCCAGACGGTGCGCACCACGGACAAGCCGGCGATGACCCGCGTCCCCACCAGGCGCGGGTGGATCGTCCTGCACGCTCAACCCCTGATCGGCGGGACGGAGGTGGCGGTGACGATCCAGCCCGCCGTCGGCACCGATCTGCTCCCGGCGATGGCGTTCTGGCACGGCCTCACGCCCAAGGAGCGCGCGGTCGTCGAGCAGGTCCTCGACGGGCTGGCCGCCAAGCAGATCGCGCGTCGGCTGGAGATGTCGCCGCACACCCTCAACGACCATTTCAAATCGATTTACCGCAAGCTCGGTGTGTCCGCGCGCGAGGAGCTCATCGCCAGACTCATCAGATGATGACGCGCGCGCATATCTGCGCACACCTCTGCGCAGACCTCCGCGTCCGCCCCGCACGGCTTCGGCGTCCGAAATAATGGTGGTTCGGATGACTCAGGGTGGTGAGCGGTGAGCTGGCCGAGCGTGCCCGGTGACGCGCCTCCATGGTGTGTCCGCGTGCTCGACCAGCAGGGGCTCGTCGCCGGGACCGGGTTCCTGGTCGACCATCACCTGGTGCTGACCTGCGCGCACGTCGTGGCGGGCGGCGGAGGCGCGGCGGGACGTCCGGTCGACGGCGTCCGGGTCGAGTTGCCCGCGTTCGGGCAGGACCGGTCGGCCAAGGTGCTGCCGGGCGGCTGGTTCCCCGCGTCGTCCGGCCACGGGGACCTCGCGGTGCTGAACCTCATCGGACCGTCCGTCCGGTGCGACCCGCTTCCCGTCGTCCGGCCGGATGAGGACATCCCGCCCGGCATGGAGGTTCGATACTTCGGCTATCCCGGCGACGCCGACCAGGGGATGTGGATGTCCGCGCGAGTCTCGGCGCGCGGCGGCGACGCGGCGGGGCGGCGGTCGCTCGACGTCGCGGCGCCCGGACTGCTCGGGCCGGGGTTCAGCGGCGCGGCCGTCCTGTCCGGCGAGACGGGGAACGTGGTCGGCGTCCTCACGGCGGCGGCGCCGGAGCGCACGGCGCTCATGCTGCCCGCGCGGGCCGTCGCGGACCTCTGGCCGCCGCTCGCCGGGCTCGCGGCGCCGCCGCCCCGCGCCGCGCGCCTGTCGGCGGCGGAGGCCGGGACGATCGTCGACGCGCTCATGAACATGCCCGACCTCACCGGACGGCGGCTCCGCGGCATCTACGACCAACTGCTCGGGGAGCTGCTGGGCGAGCGCCCCGGCATCGGGGTCAGCGGCGAGACACACCGCGAACTGTGGACCCTCGTGAACTGGTGCGCCGAGCGGCCGGGCGCCTTCCACACGCTGCTGGACGTGGTCAGGATGTTCCACCCGGCGAGCGTCGAGGTCGAGCAGCTGGCGGAGCGGATCGAGCGCGTGGTGCCGCCGCCGCTGCTCACCGAGAACGAGCGGGCCGACCTGCTCCGCCTGGTCGAAGCCGTCCGCGGCGCATCGGCGGCGCCGTCCGGCGGCGCCGCGATCGGAACGTTGATCACTCCAGGGGTCGGGACGGCGATGGGCGGCGCGGTCGGCGCGCGGCTCGGCGAGCGCGGCGATCTCCTGTCCGCCATCCGGACGCTGGAGGACGCCGTCGTCTCCCCCGCCGGCGTCCCGCCCCTGCTGGAGGTCGTGGCGCGGCTCGCCGCGGACGCGGAGCCCTTCACCGGCTCGCGGCTGCGCGGCTGGCTCGCCGGGGTCGGCGAACGGCTCGGCCTGCCGCCGGAAGCGTGGTCGGCGGAGCGAGCCGAGACGACCTCCCCGGCGCCGGACCCTCGGTCCTACTTGATCGTCCAGCTGGAGGAGGACGGTCTCGACGCCGACCACTTCCTGCTGACAGTGTCGTCGCAGCGGGCGGGCGGGCCGCCGACCGTGCTGCTCAGCCCGGACGAGGCGGTGACCCTGCCGGAGGCCCAGCGCCTGCTCAAGGAGCTGGTCGGACCGGTGGGGACCGGCACGCCACCGGGGGACGCCGACGATCTGGTGGTCGAGTTCGTCCTGCCGCGAACGCTGCTCAACGTCCCGGTGGAGGAGTGGCCGCTCGGGCACTCCGCGGAGCCGGAGGCCGAGATCGGCACGGTGTACCCGGTCGTCGTCCGCAGCCTGGAGCGGGCCCACCTGTCCCGGGAACGGCGATCGCCGGAAGAGCGCGCGGACGACCGCCCGGGGACCACGGCGCCCGTCTACCTCGTCGCGGACCGCAGCCCCGGCGGGGTGCTCGACGCGCTTCGGGACGGCTTCTCGATCGCGGTCTGGCATCGGCACGACCCGGGCCCGGCGGCGGCCGCCGAGCTCCAGTCCCGGCTCGCCGAGACGCCCGCCGACGACCTTCCCCGCATGGTGCGCGACCTGCGCCGGGAGGCCGCCGCCGCGCCCGCCGGCGCCGACCATCCAGGAAAGGGCCTCCAGGTGATCTTCGACGATCCGAGCCGCGTCCCGGACCGGCCGGGCGGTCTGCACGTTCCCGAACTTCCCGAGGGAGACACGAGCCGATGACCGCGGAGACGGCAGGGACCGGACTCCAGGCCCACCACATCTACCGTGGCACGGGGGTGCCGCACGACGGCATCGAGCGCCTTCCGCCCCCGCCGCCGTGGCGCGACTTCGGCAACTGGGGGACGCTCGCCGACGGCCCGCGGCCCCCGCTGAACCCGCCGCCCGAGCCGTTCGACGTCGGCACGTCCCTGCAACGGGCGCGCTCCTACAAGCCGGACGCGAGCGTGGTGGACGTGGTGAACGCCGCGCTCATCCTGCGGCGCCCGCTGCTGGTCACCGGCCTGCCCGGCACCGGGAAGTCGACCCTCGCCTACAGCATCGCCTACGAGCTGAAGCTCGGGCCCGTCCTGTACTGGCCGATCACGCGCTCGTCGGTGCTGCGCAACGGCCTCTACGAGTACGACGCCATCGGACGGCTGCAGGAGACGAACATCGCCGCGAGCGGCGGGACGCGCCCGGCGGACATCGGGTCGTTCATCCGGCTGGGCCCGCTCGGCACGGCGCTGCTGCCCGCGCGGTTCCCCCGCGTCCTGCTGATCGACCAGCTCGACCAGAGCGACTTCGACCTGCCGCACGAGCTGCTGTCGGTCATGGAGGAGGGCGAGTTCCAGATCCCGGAGCTGATGCGGATCGCCGGCGCGGAGCCCGCGGCCACGGTGCTGACCTCGGACGGGCGGCGGGCCGTCGTCCCGGACGGGCGGGTCCGCTGCCACGCCTTCCCGATGATCGTGATCACCAGTAACGGGGAGCGGGAGTTCCCGCCCGGCTTCCTGCGCCGCTGCCTGCGGCTCGGCATCGCGCCGCCCGGCCTTCTGCAGCTCGTGGACATCGTCACCGCGCACCTCGGGCCCGACATGACCGCGCGCAGCGGGGAGCTGATCGAGAGCTTCCTGCAGAACCGGACGCGCGGCGACGTCGGCGTCGACCAGCTGCTCAACGCCATCTACCTCGCCACCTCGTGGGACGGACCGGACGCGCGGCGGCTGGCCGACGCCCTCCTCAGGACGACGGAGGCGGACGGCCCCGAATGATCGACCGGCTGCTCAGAGCGCTCGGCGACCTCGGCCTGCGACCGACGGGCGAGGAGATCGCCGACGCCATCTGGCTGGCCTCCCACACGGGCCCCGAACCACCGCCCGCCGAACCACCCGAAACGGCGCCACCGATCCAAACGCCGCCCGCCACGCCGCCTGGGACAGCGGCGCCCGCCGTACCGCCGCCCGGCACGGCACCCGCCGAACCGTCGCCCGGCCGTGTGGCGCTGCCGGTCCGGGCGCCGGATCCCGGCTTGTTCGCGACGGCGGGGATGCCGAGCGCCGGCGCCCTCGCCCGGGCGTTTCGCCCGTTGCGCGACGCCGGGACGGGCGCCCGGCGAATCCTGCTCGACGAGCGGGCGCTCTCCCCGGCCGCGCCGCACCTGTTCCTTCCGGAGACGCCGACTGTCCGGGAGCGTGCCTTCGACCTCGCGCTCGTGGTCGACACGGGGACGTCCATGGACCTGTGGCGTCCGGCGATGCGGTGGTTGCGCTCGGTGATCGAGCACCTCGGGGTGTTCCGCGACATCCGGACCTGGACGGTCGACACCGATCGCGCGATCGGCGGCGGGTGGCCGACGCTGGGCACGGGCGGGGGCGCGTCCGGCCGCCGCCCCGGCGAGGTCGTGATGCCCGCGCGGCGGCAGTGCGTGCTCGTCCTGAGCGACTGCGTGGGCGCCGCCTGGCGGACCGGCGCGATGCAGCGGATGCTCGGCGAGTGGGGACGCAGGCAGACCGTCGCGATCGTGCAGGTGCTCCCGCAGCGGCTCTGGCGGCGGACGGCGCTGGAGCTCACGTCCGTCCGCTGGCAGCGCGTGTCGCCCGCCGGGCGGTCCAACGACCGGCTGATCTGCCGCGACCGTGCCGACGGGACGGCGCCCCGGGGCGTGCCGATCCCCGTCCTGGAACTCCAGCCGCGGTGGCTGAACTCGTGGGCGACGGTGATCTCCGGGACGGGCACGGGCTGGGTAAACGGCCTCGCCCACGTCATCAGCGACCGCGTCGATCCCGTGACGGAGGACGCCGACGAGGCGGGGGCGGGGGCGGGGCGTGAGGCGGAGCCGTCGCCGTCCGAGCGGGTCGCGCGTTTCCTCGCGGTGTCGTCGCCGGAGGCCGGGAGCCTCGCCCGGTACTTCGCCGCCGCCGTGCTGACCCTGCCGGTGATGCGACTCGTGCAGGCCGAGATGGCGCCGCATTCGACGAACGGGCACCTCGCGGAGGTCTTCCTCGGCGGGCTCCTGCTCCGCCAGGACGACGCGGGCCGCGCGCGTTCCCCGGACAGCGTCCGGTACGACTTCCGGCCGGGCGTCCGCGAGGTCCTGGTCGGACACCTGACGCGAACCGAGGCGACGCGCGTGCTGGGCCTGCTCGCGGACGTGTCCAGCTCGCAGCGCGCCCTCCTGGACGATTCCTCGAACATGGGGTTCGCCATCGTCAACCGGATGGTGCTCCAGTCGTTGCGCGGCGCGGGCACCCCCGTCCGCCAACGCCGCCCGGCCCGCGTCCCGGACGCCGCACCCGGCACCGCTCCGGACGGCACTCCCGGCGACACCCCAGGCGATGCCCCGGGTGACGCTCGGGGCGATGTCCCGCGGCAGGCCCCGGCGTGGCCTCCGCGGGCGAGGCGGGTTTCGCCGATCTGGGGGGCGGTGCCGAGCGCCAACCCGCGGTTCACGGGACGCGAGCCGATGCTCGCGAAGCTGCGCGCCAAGCTGGAGGCGGGCGGATCGGCCCTGCTGACCTGCACCCTTCACGGGATGGGCGGCGTCGGCAAGACTCAGCTCGCCATCGAGTACGCGCACCGTTACGGGGACGACTACGACCTGGTCTGGTGGGTTCCGGCGCAGCAGCGGGCAGGCGTCAGGGCGTCGCTGACCGAGCTGGCCCACCGCCTCGGACCGGACGGCGGCGCCCCGCCCGGTGCCGACACCACGGGCGGTGAACCGTGGTCGCGGGCGCTCGCGGCGCTGCGCAGCGGCGAGCCGTGCGGCCACTGGCTCATGGTCTACGACAACGCCGACCGTCCAGAGGAACTCGGCGAACTCCTCCCCGAGGGACCCGGCCACCTGCTCGTCACGTCGCGCAACCCCGTCTGGTCGCTGCGGACGGACGCGATCGACGTCGGCGTCCTGACTCCGGAGGAGAGCGTTCGCCTGTTGCGCCGCCACCTGCCCGCCGAACGCGGCCTCTCCGACGCCGACGCCGCGCGCATGGCGCAGGCCGCGGGCGGGCTGCCGATCGCGCTCGTCCAGGCCGCCGAATGGCAGGCGTCGACCAGCATGCCGATCGACGAGCACCTGCGGCGGTTCGAGGACGTCCTCCCGTCGATGCTGTCGGACGACCTCCCGCCCGGCTACCCGGTGTCGCTGTACGCGACGTGGCAGATGGCCATCGACCGGCTCCGCGCCGACAACCCGGCGGCCGTCGAACTGCTGGAGCTGTGCGCGCTCTTCGCGCCCGAACCCATCCCGCTCGCCATGCTGACGACCGACGCGGACACCGTCCTCCCCTCGGCGCTCGGCGGGACGCTCGGCGACTCGGTCGCCTTCGACCTCGCGCTCCGCGACCTGCGCCGCTTCGCGCTCGCCCGCGTCGACGCCGCCCGCCGGACGGTCGAGGTGCACCGGCTGATCCAGGCGGTCGTCCGCCGCAAGGAGTCGATGTCGCCGCTCCGCCGGGTGGGCCTCGCGCACGCCGTCCACCTCCTGCTGCTGCGGCACGCGCCCGCCGACCCGGCCGATCCGGACAACTGGCCGCGGTTCAAGGAGATCCAGCCGCATCTGCTGCCGTCCGAGGCGTACGACTGCGATCTGCCGGAGGTGCGCGGGCTCGTCCTGTCCCAGGTGCGGTACCTCCAGGCGAGCGGCGACCGGCGCAGCGCCCGCGAACTCGGCGAACCGGCCCGGCTCCGCTGGACGGGGATGTACGGCAAGGACCACCCCGACGTCCAGGCGATGACGCGGCAGTTGTCCGCCTGACCCCGGTGACTCCGGTGATGAGGAAGGGAGCGCCGTGACCGGCGACAGCTCGGAGAACCCCCGCGCCGAGGCGCTCCGCGAGTTCGGCGAGGAACTGCGGGCCGTGCTGGACGCGGCCGGTGGCCCGCCGCTGCGGCGGCTGGAGCAGGTCAGCGAACGCGAACGCGGGCTCCGGCTCAGCGCGAGCACCGTCCGCGACAAGCTCGCCGGACGGTCGGCGCCCACCTGGGAGTTCGTCGTCACCTTCGTGAGCGTCTGCCGCGTCCTCGCCGGGGAACTGCAGCTCCCGACCGAGGTTCCGGCCTTCGACCTGGATCACTGGCGCCTCCGGCACACCCAGCTGATGCGGACGCTGGCGACGGAAACCGCCCCGGCGCCTTCCGAAGAGGTCCAGCGGGAACTCGCGGCGTTCGCACTCCCGCCGCTGCCGTCGCCGCTACCGCCGTCCATGGCGGACTTCGACCGACACTGGCTCCTTTCGCTGTGGCTCGGCCAGTCCTCCCTTAGCCAGTCGACGTCCCAGCTCCTGGTGCTCGGCGGCCCTCCGGGGATCGGCAAGACCTCCTTGGCGGTCGCCTTCGCCCGCCACGTCGAGGGCGAGTTCCCGGACGGCGTCCTCTTCGCGAACCTCGCGCACCTGCATCCGGAGTCGGATCGGGTCAGGACCGTGCTGGGCGGCCTGCTCCGAGCGCTCGGCGTCGCGTCCGACGCGGTGCCGGAGACGTTCGCCGAGCGCACCGCGGCGCTGCGCGACCTGCTGGCCTCACGGCGGCTGCTGATCGTCCTCGACGACGTCTCCAGGCCGGACGGCTTCGACATGATCGACGCGCTGCTTCGGGAGGGCGACGGCCGATCGCTGCTGCTGGTCACGTGCACAGGGACTTTCGCCGCACCGGATCTCCAGTTGGTGGACCTCGAGGGGGTCTCGGAGGAGGACGGGCTCGCGATCCTCTCACCGGCGGTGGGGCCGGGAAGACTCAACTCGGACGCGGCGCTCCAATTCATCGAACTGTGCGGCAGGTCGCCGTTGATGTTGCACCTCGCCGGGGCGGTGCTCACCGCGCACCCGTCCATGCCTGGAGCGGAACCTCTCTTCGCGCCGGATTGGGGGAGAGAAGGCCAGCCAGAGGGATGGCTGCTGGCGCGGCTCTACGAGAGCTTGGGCGACGCTGAGAGGCTGGTGCTGCGGAGGCTGGCGCTCGTGGACGAGCACGAGGAGCTCCCGCGCCGCCTCCTCCCGTTCCTCGTCGGCGACGAGCTCACGCCCGACGAGGTGGACAAGGCGATCGACCGGCTGGTGGACGTCCACCTCCTCTACACGTGGCAGGACGGCCAGGTCATCCGCACCCACGATCCCGTCCGGGAGTTCGCACGCGAACGCGCCGAGGAGGCGGAGGAGGCGATCGAACTGGCCGCCGTCCGCGACCGGGCGCGGCGGTTCTTCCTGATGGAGCGCGGGTACCGGCCGCAGCCGGAGCCGACGATCACCAGGGACTACTGGACGCTCCGCGACCGCCTCTCCTACTCCCACTACGCCGACGCGATCGCGGAGTTCATCAGGCACAGGCAGACGCGCCCGCCGCTCACCATCGGGTTGAAGGCGCCGTGGGGCGCGGGCAAGACCTCGCTGATGCGGATGATCCAGAACAACCTCGACCCGCGCGACGGCGAACGTCCCTGCACCATCCGCCTGGACCGCCGAAACAGCCGTAACAAGCCGTCCCGCAGCCGATGGCGCAAGCTGCTCCGGCGCGCGAGCGCAACTCCCGGATCGGGGGTCACCAACCTGGAGATCCTGCTCCACGCCGACGAGCCCGGCCCGGACGACGCCACGGGCGAGCCGACGTCCGGCCTGCGCGCCCATGTCGCCAAGGGGGCGCCGGTGCGGGCGGGCGACTGGCGTCCGACCGTGTGGTTCAACCCGTGGATGTACCAGAACGGCGAGCAGATCTGGGCCGGGCTGGCTCACGAGATCATCACGCAGGTCACCGAGCGGCTCCCCGTGGCCGACCGCGAACGGTTCTGGCTCAGGCTCAACCTCGCGCGGATCGACCGCAGCGTCATCCGGCGCCGCTGGTACCGGCTGCTGGCCGAACGGCTCCTCCCTTTCCTGGCGGTATGGGTCGTCGCGTTCCTCGTCACCCTGGCCTGGCTCGCCGTCGGACAACTCGTGGACCCGCTGCGCGGCGTGTTGCGCGGGTTGTCCGCCGGGGTGCTCGGCACCGGGACGGTCGTGCTCCTCGTCGGCGGGACGGGCAAGACGCTGTCCTTCCTCGGGAAGGCCGCGTCGGGGCCGCTGTCCGCGCTCGTCCGCAAGCCGGACATCCTCGGCGGAAGCCAGCGCCTCCTCGCCGACCAGGCCAAGACCGGCTTCGACACGATCGTGCCCGACCCCGGTTACGCGGGACGGCTGGGCTTCCTGCACCTCGTCCACAGCGACATGAAACGGGTGCTGGACCTCATCGCCACCCCGGAACGTCCCCTGGTCGTCTTCGTGGACGACCTCGACCGCTGCTCGCCCAGCGCGGTCACCCAGGTCATCGAAGCCGTGAACCTGTTCCTCGCGGGCGAGTTCCCCAACTGCGTGTTCGTGCTGGGCATGGAGCCGGGCGCGGTCGCCGCGCACGTCGAGGTCGCCTACCAGGACCTCGTCAAGGCCCAACGCGACGGACGGCTGGCCGGGGACTGGTCGACGCTCGGCTGGCGCTTCCTGGAGAAGATCGTCCAGTTGCCGCTGAGCGTCCCGGCGCCCGGCGGGAACGGCGAGATCGACGACTACCTGCGCTCCCTCGTCGAAGCTCACACCCCGAAACCCCGCCCCGGAAGTGCACCCTCCGGGGAACGCCGCGTAGCGCGCACCTCGCCCTTCGTCCCAGGGGACCGGCGGGTCCGGATCCGACGACAGGCCCCTTCTCCGGCCATTCCGCTCCCCGACGAAACACCAGAACGCATCGTCGAGGCCCCGGACACTTCCTCGATCGAGCAGATAGCCGAGATAGAGAGCCGCATCCGCGCCCGCCAACCAACCCCCGACACGCTCCGCGAAACGGCACTCGCCGTCCAACGCGAACTGCTCGACCTGCCGGAGCCGCTCACCCCGGAAACCCTGGCCGCCGCCGACCGCGTCGTGTCCGACCTGTACAGCGACCTGGACGCGCACGCCGTGCTCGCCCGCTCCCTCCCCGTGCTCGGATCCCGCAATCCACGCGAGATCAAGCGGTTCGTCAACCTGTTCCGTTTCTACAGTTTCGTCGCCGAAAGGCAGCGGCTCCTCGGCGCGCCCGCGCCCGACCAGGAGCAGATCGCCAAACTCGCGGCCTTCGCGATCCGGTGGCCGCACGTCATCAGCATGCTGGGCGCGTCCACCGCGACCGCCGCGTCCGAGCACCCCCTCGACCGCCTGGAACGCACGGCCCGCGAGGGCGACCCGTCCGGCTGGACGACCGAACTCCGCACGATCTTCCCGGTCTTCGACGTCCAATCCGACCAGCAGCCGGACCCCGCCGCGTCCCCCGCCCTACCACCCGGCTGGGGCGACGACCTCCGCACCTTCCTCCGCGAAGGCCCCGAAATAGCCCCCATCGCCCCCCGCTTCATCTAGGCGGCGGGGCGGGCGTCCGGTTCTGATCGGTCGCCAGCCACGTCCACACCTCCGCGGCCAGCGGCACAGGGTGCGCACTGCCGGGCGGCACCGCCCACACCCGGCCCGTCTGCGGATGGCGCGGGACCAGGACGATGTCAGCGTCGGCGGCGGGCAGGCCTGGCCCGGCGAGGGCCAGGCTCTTCGGCGGCGGGCCGGACGGGAGCAGCGCGTCGAGCGCGGTGCGGAACGCGTCGGCGAGCAGCCCCTCGGGGACGGCCACCGGCCCGCCGGACGCGCCGACCAGCAGGTGGGGCAGCGCCGCCCCGGCCGCCGCCTCCCACACCGGGTTCCAGGACTCAGGCGGTTCGATCGGCGGCGTTCGCGCCAGCTCGTCCCGCTCCGTCAGCTCGTCCCGCGCGGCCAGCTCGTCCCACCCGATCACTCGGGGCTCGGGTTCGTCGTCGGGGACTCCGCGCACGGACCGTGAGTCCAGCCAGGTCACCTGCCATAACCCGCAGTCGTCGACGCGGGTCGCCACAGGCTGCCCACATTGAGCGCACGCGAGGTTCGGGCCGTTGCGGCCGTCCAGGCCCATGCAGTAGCCGTCGCACCGCTCGGGGATCAGGACGGTGCCGCGGACGTCCCCCGGCGCGACCGCGACCGCGTCCGGCGGGCTGTAGGACAGGCTGCGCACCGGCGCGTACACGCCGCGCGCCGCGGCCTCGTCCGCCCCGGTCTCGCTCCGCTCCCGCCACGGCGGGCCGGTCGGCTCCGGCTCCACGGCGAACGTCCCGGACCTCATCAGCGCGGGAAGGAGTCGATGGCCATATCGCTGATAGGCGTGAACGGGCAGCGCAACCCGCGAAACCGGGGCGGTGAGAACGGCCTCACAATGTGCGCACACGAATACGGTCACACGTCCTCCCCGGCCATTGTCTCAGCGACCGGGGAATGGCGTCCGCCCGGTGCTATCCGGCCTGGAGTTTGCGGATGGCGGAAAGGCGGTCGTAGTGGTCGTCCAGCCAGTTCTCGGGGACGGCGACGAGGAGCTCGGCGGTGCTGGACGACCCCTGGCGGTCGATGACGGAGACGAGCAGGCGGTCCTCGTCGTCCACTTCGAGCCAGATCTCGGGGGCGCGCGTGTCCTCGCGCCAGGCCGTGTTGTCGCCTTCGTGCAGGTCGTCGAGGACCGTTTCCCATTCGTCGAGGTCCGCGGCGTCGACCGTCGTGGTCACCTCGCCGTTGACGAAGGCGCTGCGGACCTCGATCCGACCGGTCAGCCGTTCCGCCTCCAGTTCGGTCACGCGGAGGACGACGCTGTTCCCGTGCTCGTCGGCGAAATGGATCAAGTCCGGAATGTCATTGCTCGTCACCGGGCTCATCGTAGTTAGTGCGCCGCTCGCCGCGGGACGGTTTCAGCGGGCGGTCTCGCGGCGCCAGGCCAGCCACCGGGCCGGGGCCGGGGTCTGGCAGGCGGCGGCGGATTCCCGGAGTTCGTCCCAGACCGCCGGGTCGTCCGGCTCCCGGACGCCGAGGGACTCCATCGCGCGCATCGCCACGTCCTCGTCGGGGTCGGCGGTGAGGCGCAGGAGGGTCGCGGTGTCGAGCGGGCCGGTCACGTCGAGGAAGTTCAGGGCGGTGTGGCGGATCGGCGCGACCGGGTCGGTCAGGGCCTCGCGGGCCAGGGCGCGGACGGTGTCGTCCGGCCGCGTGTAGAGCGCCGCGAGCGCGGCGCCGCGGACGCGGGGGCAGTCGTGGCGCGCCGCGGCCAGCAGTGTTTCCCGGGTTTCCGGGGCGTCCGGCCACCAGGCGGCGAGCGCGGCGAGGGCCGGGCCGTGGACGGCGTGGTCGTCGCCCAGCGCCGCCGGGGCGAGCGCCGGCCGCAGGTCCGGGTCGTCGCCGCGCAGGTGGGCGGTGATGAGCGCGGCCCGGCGCGGGTCGCCGTCCCAGAGGGGGCGCAGGCCGGTCGGCGTGAGCGGCAGCGGGCGGTCCCCCGCGACGAGGACGTGCCGCAGCGCCCCCTCGGTGGCGACGTTCGGGTCGCAGGCGCCCGGCCACGGGTCCTCGGCACGGGTCCGCGCCGCCTGGTGGAGGAGGTCGAACGCCACCCGGCGGATGTACCAGTCCCGGTCGGCCGTCATCTCCCGCAGAGTTTCCACGGTTTCCGGATCGAACGGCCGGCGGATCACCAGGTGCCGCATCGCCAGCGCGCGCAGCGCCCAGTACGGGTCGGTCCGCGCGGCGGGGACGAGCACGTGGAGGCCGTCCGGGTGGTACCCGTCCGAGAGGACCGCGTGGGCCTTGTAGCGGACGCCGCCGTCCTCGTCCTCCACGGCGCGGTGGACGGCGGCCAGGGAACCGGGGTCGCGCAGCCACAGCGCGCCGATCTCGCGGAGCGCCGTGTACCTGAGGAGGACGGGCCCGGCGGCGGCGGCCTCGTGCAGGGCGCGCAGTGCTTCAGGCGCGTCCGGCCAGCGGAGGAACAGCTCGTGGAGGGCGTCGGCCCGCCGGGCGGGGTGCCCGTGCCCGGCGGCGCGGACCGTCTCGGCCAGGTCGCGTGGACGGCGCCGATCCCGCCGGTCGAGCGTCTCGCGGGCCATTTCGCGGTCGTCGACGACGGGGCTGCGGCTCAGCAGGTGCAGGGCGTCCCTGGTCTCGGGCGCGTCCGGCCACTGGACGAGCAGCGCTTCGAGCGCCGCCGCGCGGACGTCGTCGTCCGGGTCCCCGGCGCACCGCGCCAGTGTCCGCACGGTCGCGGGCGACGAGGGGCGCAGCGCCGCGAGCCAGCTCAGGGCCCGGACCCGCACGCGCGCGGACGGGTCGGCGGTCTTGCGGCGGAGCCACTCGTCGTGGCCGGTGTAGAGGCGGGCGACGAGGTCGACCGCCGTGTCCCGGACGTTCGGCTCCGGGTCGTCGAGCGCCCGCTCGATCCAGCCGCGGCACCGGGGGTCGCCGGGCCGCGCGGTGGCGAGGCCCCACAGCGCCAGCTCGCGGACGGCCTCGGACGGCGACCGCAGCCCGGCTTCGAGCACCGCCGCCGCGCCGGGGTCCGGCATCCGGCGGACGAGGTCGGCGAAGGCGAGGCCGCGGACGGGCCACACCTCGTCCTGGAAGGCGATCCGGACGGCGCGCCGCGTCTCCGGCGCGTCCGGCCAGGCGAGCAGGAGCCGCGACAGCCCGGTCACCCGGACGCGCGAGTCGGGGTGCGCCGCCGCCGCCGCGGCGGCCGGGCGGTCCAGCGGCAGCGACCGCGCCTCCGCCGCGCCGAGGAACGCGAGGCACAGGTCGGCGGCGCCGCGGACGCGGGACGTCTCGTCCCAGAGCAGGCGCCGGACCAGGGCGGGCGTCTCGGGGTGCGCGGGCCAGCGGGTCGTGAGGGCGGCGAGCGCGGTGAGCCGGACGTTCTCGGACGGGTCGCACACGGCGCGCGCGACCCGCTCGAACACGCCGTCCTCGTCCCGCCAGCGCAGGCTCAGCGCCTTGACGCCGCCCCGGCGGGCCTCGGCGGACGTGTCCTCGGACGCGGCCAGCATCGCCGCCGCCGCCCCCGGGAAGCCGGGACGGTGCGCCGCGAGCGCCTCCACGGCCCGTTTGCGGGTCTCGCCGTCGTCGTCCTGGCAGGCCAGGGTCAGCCGGTCGAAGGTCTCGGGGGAGTCCGGGTCGGACAGGACGAGCGCCTCCACCGCCGTCCGGCGGACGTCGCCGGACAGGTCGTCGAGCATCCGCCGCGCGGCGGCGCCGGTGCCGGGGTCGTGGCGCCACCGCACCAGCAGGACGCGCAGCGCCAGCCCCCTGACCTCGCTTTCGGGGTCGCGGGTGGCGTCGAGGACGGCCGTCCGGACGCGCTCGAAACCACGGACGTGCTCAAAACCACGGTCGCGCTCAAAACCACGGTCGCGGTCCCGGGTGGCGGCGAGCAGCGCGCCGAGGGCGAGGAGCCGCACGTCCACGTCGTTGTCCGCGAGGGCGCGCTCGACCGTTTCCCACGTTTCGGGTTCTGCGCCGAACCGTTCGACCAGGGACGCGAGCGCGGTCCGCCGGACGGCCCCGAGCGGCGAGTTCAGGGCCGCGGTGACGTGCGTCCGTTGCGTCCAGCCCGCCTGCCAGCGTCCGGCGAGCAGGCGGCGGGCGCTGCGCCTGGCGCCCCGGTGCGGGTCGTCGAGCGCGTCGGCGGCGCGCCGCTGGTCGGCGCCGAGCGCGACGAGCGCCTCCAGCGCGGCGTCGCGGATCAGCCCGGCCGGGTCGCGGGTGAGCCGCTCGATGGCGGCGACCGCGTCCGGGTGGTCGCTCCAGCGCGCGGCGAGGGTTTCGAGCGCGACCTTGCGGACCATCCAGGCGGCGTCCCGCGCGCCCGCGAGGAACACGGGAAGCAGGGCCGGGTCGCCGGCCCAGTGCGCGGCGAGCGTCTCCATCCCGGCCTTGCGGACGTCCGCCTCGAACTCGCACACCGACGACAGGCAGGCGTCCCGCAGCTTGGGATGCGCGGGCCAGTACCGGGACAGGACGCGCATCGCCGCGACCCGGTTCGCCGCCACCGGGTCGGCCGTCGCGCGCAGGACGGCCCGCAGCACCTCGGGACGCCCGGCCCGGTGCTCGCCGACGAGTTCGAGCGCGGCCTGCCGGACGTCCTCGTTGCGCGGGTCGCCGAGCCGTTCGAGGAGCGCCGCCGTGGGATCGGCGTGACCGTCCGCGCGGCGCGCGACCGCGACGGCCGCCGCGCACTGGACGTCGCCGTGCGGGCTGCGGCAGGCGCGGCGCAGCGCGTCCAGGGTCTCCGGACGGTCCGGCCACCGGCTCGCGAGCTGCTCGACCGCGACCGCGCCGACCTGCGGGTCCGGGTCGGTGACGGCGTCCAGGACGGCCGGGTACGTGCCGGGGTCGTCGGCGAAGCGGTCCGCGAGCGCGCGGATCGCGGCCTGCCGGACGTCCTCGTCGACGTCCACGGCGGCGTGCCGCAGCACGGCGAGGGTCTCGGCGACGCGCGCCCACGACGAGTCCAGCGCGCGGACCGCGGCGCGGCGCACCGACCAGTGCGGGTCCCGCGCGGCGCGGTGCACGGCGTCGAGGGTGCCGTGGCGCGTCGCCCAGTTCGCCGTGAGCTGCTCCAACGCGGCTTCGCGAACGTCCGGGTCGGGATCGCCGAGCCGCCCCTGGACGGCCGCCGGCGTCGCGGGCTCGCGCGGCCAGCGCGCGGCGACCTGCTCCACCGCCGCCTGCCGGACGTCGGCGGCCGCGTCGAACAGCGCCTCGTGGACGGCCGCGCGCGTGCCGGGGTCGTCCGGCCAGTGCGCGGCGAGCTGCTCGACGGCCGTCTGCCGGAGCGCGTCGGCGTGGTCGTGCAGCAGGCCGGCGACCAGTTCGCGTGTTCCGGGATGGTCGGGCCAGCGTTCCACGACGGCGAGCAGGCACGTCCGGCGCTGGCCCGCGACGCCGTCGTGCCGCGCCATGTCCGCGAGCATGGCCCGGACGGACGGGGTGTCGGAGTACAGCGCGGCGAGGATGCGCGGCGCGAGGCGGCAGGCGCGCCAGCTCACGAACGCCGACGCGTGCTGCCGGAACCAGTGCAGGAAGTGGTCGCGTCCGGGCCAGGCGGGGCCGATGGCGGCGATGGCGGGCAGCGCCGCCGTCTCCAGGCGTTCCTGCCGGTCGTCGGCGAAGGACCGGTCGGGCGCGCGCAGCAGCTCGATGATCGCGTCCAGCAGCGCGCGGGCCGACTGCTCGGCGGACCCGAGGCTGCGCACCTCGGCCAGGCACTGCACGGCGAGCGTCACCGCGCCGAGCGGCGGCCTGTCCAGGACGGTCGTGCGCACCGGCTCGACCCGCCGCAGCAGGTGCTCCAGCAGGCGGCCGGTGACGGTGGCGTCCACCATCCCGGCGACGAGGCGGAGCACCTCCGTCCAGGCCGGGTCCTCCCAGTGGGCCTCGTAGACCTCCTCGCGGAGCTGCTCCTCGGTCAGGGCGCGGGTCTTCTCGAACCGGGCGACGATCTCGCTCGCGCAGAAGAACTCCAGCAGGGCCCGGTGCACGAACCCGTAAATGCGCGGCCCGTACCGGGCGAGGACGAAATTGCGCTCATGGAACTGCTCGACGATCGCGTTCGCGATGGCGGTGGCGCGGGCCAGGTCGTACTGGAAGCGTCCTTGCAGGTAGCCGACGATCTCGTCGACGAGGTCGTCCTTCCAGATGTGGTTCCCGGCGAGGCCCTCGGTGCCGAGCTGCATGCGGTAGGCGAGCCTGCGCAGCAGGTCCTTCTTGTCATCCTCGCGGATCACGTCGGCGTCGATGCGGGCGTCGGAGAGGTGCTTGTTGACGTCCCAGTGCTCGACCAGGACCCCGGCCGCGTGGTCGTACACCTTCCAGCGCTCGCGCGGCAGCTCCCGGTGCTTGCCGATGATGGCGAGGATCGTCAGCAGCAGCGGGTTCCCGGCCAGCTCGCGGATCGGCGGGGAGTCGTCGATCGCGCCGGTCAGCCGCAGCCGCCGCTGCTCCGCCAGCGCGGGACGGTCGTGCAGCGCCAGCCCGTACCAGGACGTCAGGAACTCCTCGATCTGGTCGCCCCCGAGATCCTGGACGGTGTAGTGCGTGAACCCCGCCTCCTCCAGGATCCGCCGCCGGTACCCGACGATCCGGGACGTCACCAGCACCCGCGCGGTCGGATGCGACGACGCGAACCAGGCGATCTCCCGGGCCACCGCCTCCCGCTCGCGCGGGTCGAACAGCTCGTCCAGCCCGTCGAAGATCACCAGCGCCGGGCCGCCGCCGGACAGCCGCGCCTCCAGCGCCTCGGCCGGGACGCCGAGCCCGTCGGTGCGCGCCCGGTGCGCCAGGTAGTCGCCGAACCCGGCGCACCGGTTGCGGGCGCGCTCGGCCGCGTAGTCGCGCAGCTCGATCAGCACCGGCTCGTGGCCGTCGAGGTCGGCGAGCCGCGGGGGCAGCCGGTCCTGCGCGAGGGCGAGCGCCAGGTAGCGGGCGACCGTCGACTTCCCGGCGCCCGGGTCGCCGAGCAGCACGCACAGCCGCTCGGTCGGACGCGCCGCCACGTCGAACAGCGCCCGGGTGGGGCGCGTCCGGTACACCTGGCGGACCTTCTCCAGGTCGTCGCGGTTCAGCCCCAGCCCGCGCGGGACGTCCGACGGCGACAGCTCCTTGGCGTCCTGGAGCTTGCGCCACAGCTCCTTCGGCAGCTCGACGGGCGGCGCGTCCTGCCGGACGTCCGGTTCAACGAACACGTCGCGCAGCCAGAGCTGGAGGTACTCCTCCCGCTCGGGCGGGGTCAGCGCCTCCAGGTCGAGCCGCCCGTACTCCTCGATCAGCCGCCGCCGGTAGGCCCGCCAGTGCGCGGCCGTCGCCGCGTCCGCGCGCGAGCCGGGCTCCTCGCCGAGGCCGCGCGGCGTCACCAGCTCCTCGACGCGGGCGCCGAGGTCGGCCGGGGTCGTGAACTCCTCGCAGCCCTCGCCGGACGCCAGCTCGGCGCGGAGCGCGTCGACGCGGCCCGCGGCCTCGCCGCGGTCCATCGCGCCGGGCGGCCACGGCTCCCGGTCGCTCAGCAGGAACACGAGCGACTCGCCCCCGGCCTCCCGCGCGGCGCGCAGCTCCAGCTCGGGCAGCGAGTGCTCGCCGCCCTCGGGCACCGGCCCGTACCGCCACGCGAGGACGCACAGGAACAG
Source organism: Actinomadura decatromicini (assembly GCF_008121305.1). Classification (NCBI taxonomy): domain Bacteria; kingdom Bacillati; phylum Actinomycetota; class Actinomycetes; order Streptosporangiales; family Thermomonosporaceae; genus Actinomadura; species Actinomadura decatromicini. The sequence continues at coordinate 51,766 of NZ_VSRQ01000005.1, forward strand.
GTCGCAGCGGCGCACCTCGTCCAGGTGGTCGGCGAGCGGACGCGTCGCCGCGTCGGACTCGACCTCCTCCACCCCGACCCGGCGCAGCGCGCGGCGCACCTGCTCGCGGTGGTCGCGCAGGTCGTCCGACGTCCAGGAGACGAGCACGCGCAGCGGTTTCGGGCGTGCGCGCGGCTCGCCGTAGTAGGTGGTGTTGTGGACGGTCAGGTGCTGGTCGCGCCCGGCCGTGTAGGCGTCACGCTCCGCGGCGACGTCCTGCCGCGGCGGGTCGGCACGGTCGGGGGCGGTCACCGGCGGCGCCCGTCAGTCGTCGTCGGAGGTGCCGTGCCGGTGGACGTCCCGCTGTCGCGTTCCGCGCTCGTCGGTGCCCTGCGTGCCGTGGTGATGGGTGATGGTCTGGTCGCGTGCGGCGGTGTAGGCGTCGCGCCCGGCGACGACGTTCTGCGTCACCTCGACGTGCCCGCCCGCCCAGCGCTCCAGGTCGGCGGCGAACCCCTCGTCGCGCCGCGCGTACCAGCGCAGCGACTCGGCGAGCTCCTGGACGGCGGTCTCGTCGCCGGTGGACGCGGCCTCGTCCAGGCTCTCCGTCGCGCGGGCGTCGCCGCGGAACACCGACCGGATCCGCTCCAGCATCCCCGCCGTGGCCTGCTCGCCCGCGCTCTGCGCCGCGCCCGTCGCGCCCGCGGCCACCAGCGCGGCCGCCGCCTCGGACAGCGCCACAAGATCCATGTTCCGCCACCTCCGCCTTCGACCCTAGTGCGATATGACGGCGGGGAACCGGCAATGGTTCACCATTCACGGCGGCATCGGGAACGCCGCGCGCCGCGCCATGTCGCCCGCCGCGTAGAGACCTCGAAAAGGCGTCCCGGCGGTGCGTCCGGCCGAGGGTGAGGCGGCGGCCATCCCGGCCAGCCCGCCGCCCGCGATCAGCACGTCGAACGCGTCCGGTCCGTCGAAGGTTGACATGGCCACGAGTCTGCAAGTTAATGTCAACATGAAGTCAAGCGCGGCGCTGCGGATCGGCGAGCTGGCCGGACGGTTCGGCCTCGCCCCGCACGTGCTGCGCCACTGGGAGGCGATGGGTCTGCTCACCCCGGCCGCGCGGGTGAACGGGCGGCGGGTTTACACCGACGAGCACGTCGTCCGGGTCATGACGATCGTCCGGGCGAAGGAGGGCGGGCTGTCGCTGGAGCAGATCCGCGCCATGCTCGACGCCCCCGGCCGGGACGAGCGCCAGGCCCTCCTCCGCCGCCAGCACGCCGCGCTGGAACGGCGCATCGCGGCGCTGAACGCGTCCAAGGCGCTGATCGAGCACGTCATGGAATGCACCGCCGACGACATTCTCGAATGCCCCGGCTACCGGTGGCTGGCCGAGAATCCGCAGGCCATTGGCGATGCGCGGGGAGATGCGCGGGGAAATGCCTGCGCCGTCGCCCCGGCCACGCACGACTGACCGCCCCGGCTCCCCTCCCCTCGCGCCCTTCGCGGGACCGGAGAACTTGTTTCATAATTCGTGCATCACAAGTTGCCGCAACGGAGGCCCGACCGGTGAGCGACACAGATCAGGTTCCCCCCGGGGTCGACCCCGATATCCCCAGCCCGGCCCGAATGTACGACTTCTATCTCGGTGGCACGGAGAACTTCGAGGTGGACCGTATCGCCGCCGCCAAGGTCAAGGCGGCGATGCCGGAGGCCGAAGACGCCGCGTGGGCGAACCGTGGCTTTCTGCAACGCGCGGTCAGCTGGCTCGCGCGTCATGACATCCGCCAGTTCATCGACGTCGGCGCGGGACTTCCGACCCGAAACAACACGCACGACGCGGCGCAGGCCGTCGCACCGGAAGCGCGCGTCCTGTACGCGGACAACGACCCGATGGTGCGCGCCCACGCGCAGAAACTGCTGACCGGCGTCAACGGGACGGCCTTCATCCAGGCCGACTTCCGCGACCCGGAAGGGCTGCTCGCGCATCCCATCACGCAGGCGACCATCGATTTCACGCAGCCGGTGGCTTTACTGGTGGTCGCGTTGACGCATTTCGTCCCGGACGCGGACGACCCGTGGGGCGTCATCCGCCGTTACATGGACCGATTGGTTCCGGGCAGCTATCTGGCGCTGTCCGCCGGGACGCATGACAGGCAGGCGGAGCGGGCCGTCAGCGGGCTCAAGGACGTCTACTCCAAGTCGTCGGCCAACGTCCACACCAGGACGCGGGAGGAGATCGCGCGCTACTTCGACGGGCTGGAGATCGTCCCGCCGTACGAGGGCGCCGCGCCGGACCTCGTCTACGCGGGCGAGTGGGGCGCCGAGGACCCCGAGGCCGCCGACAGCGACGGCTCCCGCTGGTCCTACTGCGCGGTCGCGAAAAAACCCGCCTGACCTGGGATGTATGAGGAGGGGACTCGCATGACCACGAAGAAACCCACACTGGACGACCTAGGGCTCGACCCCGACACCCTGGACTGGAAGCGCTCAGGCACGGCCGAGGGCGCAATCGAGGTCGCGTTCTCCGGAGAGTGGACGTTCCTGCGCACCGCCGACGGCCCCGTCTCCGTCTTCGACGAGCACGAGTGGACCTGCTTCCTGGACGGAGTGAAGAAGGGAGAGTTCGATCACGCTGCTGTGCCCTTTCGGGGAACGACCCCCGAACCCCCGCGGGAGGCGCCGTGATCCTCGCTTCGCTGCGGTCACGGCGTGCCCTTTCGGGGGGCGACCCCCGAACCCCCGGGGGAGACGCCGTGATCCTCGCTTCGCTGCGGTCACGGCGTCTCCTAAATCCGATCTGTCAGCATCTGTGATTCACAAATTGGGAAGGCGTATGCTGATGGCGGGCGGAGATCAGGGGAGGTGGTTCCGGTGAGCGAGGCGTACGGGGCCACCGTCGCGAAGCGGGGCCTGGCGCGGCGTCTGCGCGAGCTGCGCGACGAGGCCGGATACACCGCCAACCAGGTGTGCGACCGGCTGAACTGGGGACGCGGCAAGGTCGGCCGGTTCGAGGCGAACAACTGGGTCCGTCCCGAGCTGAGCGACATCCGCGACCTCGCCCGCATCTACGAGGGCAGCGACCTCGACGAGCTGGAGCGGCTCGCCTCGCTGGCGCGGGAACGCGCCTGGTGGCGGGAGTATCCCGACGTCTTCGACAACGAGTTCCCGGGTTTCGAGGGCGACGCGTCCCGCATCCACGTGATCATGCCGCTGGTGCTGCCGGGCCTGCTGCAGACCCTGCCGTACATGCAGGCCCTGCTGGCGTCGGGGTTCCAGTCGCCGGAGTGGCGCGAGCGGGCGCTGCGGGCGCGGCTGCGCCGCCAGCAGATCCTCGACCGGGACGACGGCACCGCCCCCGAGCTGGTCGCGCTGATCACCGAGGCGGCGCTGATGTACGAGTGGGGCGACGCGGGCGATCGCCGCGCCCAGCTCCGCCACCTGCTGACCATGTCGAAGCGGCCGAACGTGGAGCTGCGGCTGCTCCGCCTGTCGGACGGCCTGCACCCCGGCATGTCGACGCTGGTCAACATCTTCCGCTTCCCCGGCGGCGAGCCGCCGCTGGTCTTCCTGGAGAACGACGCGGACATCCAGGAGATCGACACCCCCGAAAAAGTGGAGGCGTATGACCGGATCTTCGAGCAGATCCGCGCGGCGGCCTTGAGCACCGCCGACACCGCGGCACACCTGGAGAAGTCGATCGCCGCGCTGGAGTGAGTCCGGCGCGAGAGAGCGAGCGGAGCACACATGGATCTCTCTCAGGCACGATGGTTCAAGGCCACCGCGAGCGCGAGCAGCAACGGCGGCTGCGTCGAGGTCGCCGACCTCGGGACGGCCACCGGGCTGCGCGACAGCAGGACCCCGGAGGCCGGAGCGCACGTCGTCCCCCGGTCCGTCTTCGCCGCGTTCCTCGGCGACCTGCGCGCGGGCAGGTACGACCGCTGACCGGCGGACCGCCCGGCGTGGCCGACGGCGGACGGCGCGGCGCGGGCGTCCTCCGGCATCGGACCGCCGACCGGGCCGACCCCGCGGGAGCGGCTCTCCACCAGCGGGCGCGCCCGCGGTCCCGGTAGGGCGAGCGGCCCCGCACGATCGCCGGGCCGCACACCGGATCCCCCAGGGGCTGCATCCCTGGGGGATCTTCACGTGTGCGGCCCTCTCTCAGGCCCCGCCAACGCTACAGCGCGGGCGGCCGGACGTCTCCCGCGCCGCCGGTACGTGCTTGGCGGCCCGTTCCGGGGCATGGTCTGTGCGGTTTCCAGCCGGTTCGGTGAACGTCTCAGTCGTGCCCGGACGAGCTTGCTCGTGTGACGCCCCATTCCGGCCGGGATGTGCGAAGCTTTGATCTGTGAATCACACATAGCGACTCGCGGGCCTATGAGGCTCATGTCGCGATTGTCTGAACGCGAACACAGCTCCGCGAAACCCCGAGGGTGAGCGTCATGACGAAGGCCGCAACGGAGTGCGGGATTCCCTGGAGTCTGGAGCCCGGCGGCTGCGCGGCCATCCCGCTGCCGGCGGACGAGTCGATCGCCTCCGTCGCCCGAGCCCAGGTCAGGACGCTGCTCCCGGTGCTCGGCCTCGCCGTCAAGGACGCCGACGACGTCGCCATCATGGTCAGCGAGCTGGCCACCAACGTCCTCCAGCACGCGACGCCCCGCTCCGGGCGCTCCCGCGCCGAGCTGTGGGTCTACCAGCGCGCCTCCGTCCTCGGCGGGGACGAGCTGGTCGTCAAGGCGTTCGACTCGCTCCGGCAGTGGCGGCGTCCGCCGGAGCGGGTCGGCGGCATGCACGAGCACGGCCGCGGGCTGGAGATCATCGAGCTGCTCACGGCCGGACGGTGGGGGCACCATCCGACACGGTCCCGGCTCAGCAGCCCGGTGGTGCGCGGCAAGGCCACCTGGTTCGCGGTGCCCGCCACCCGCACCGGCCACCCGCGTCCGCTCGCCCCCCGGACGGCCGGGACGAGCTCGATGCGCGACTTGCAGGCGATGCTCGTCCAACGCGGCCTGCAGCGGCTCGCGCCGCGGAACGAGCTCGGCGTCGCGATGCTGTCCGCGCCCGGGGAGCTGACGGTGTGGTGCGAGACGGCGACGTTCCGCTGGTGCGCCCGCTCCGGCGAGACCGGGAAACTGCCGGTCACCGACATCACCGAGGTGTGCGAGCAGCTCGTCCGGGTGTACGAAGGGCTTTCCGAAGGAGGGGACGACCGGCAGTAGAGGGGGCCGCATGGCCCGACCGCGCCGGGGGGCAGCGGACGGGCCATGCGGTGCCGGGCTCAGCCGGTCAGCTCGGCGCGGACGCGGCGCGCCGCCGCGACCAGGTTCCGCAGCGACGCCTCCGTCTCCGGGTAGGCGCGGGTCTTCAACCCGCAGTCGGGGTTGACCCAGAGCCGATCCGGCTCGACGGCGAGGAGCGCGCGGCGCAGGTTCTCCTCGATCTCCTCGGCGGCCGGGACGCGCGGCGAGTGGATGTCGTACACGCCCGGCCCGATGCCGTTCGCGTACCCGGCGGCGCGCAGGTCCGCGACTAGCTCCATCCGCGAGCGGGCCGCCTCGACGCTGGTGACGTCGGCGTCCAGCGCGCCGATCGCGCCGATGATCTCGCCGAACTCGGAGTAGCACATGTGCGTGTGGACCTGCGTCGTGTCGGCGGCGCCCGAGGTGGCGAGCCGGAACGCGCCGACCGCCCAGTCCAGGTAAGCGGGACGGTCGGCGTCCCGGAGCGGCAGCAGTTCGCGGAGCGCGGGCTCGTCCACCTGAACGACGCGGATCCCGGCCGCCTCCAGATCGGCGATCTCGTCCCTCAGCGCCAGCGCGACCTGGCGGGAGGTGTCTCCGAGGGGTTGATCGTCCCGGACGAACGACCAGGCCAGCATGGTGACGGGCCCGGTCAGCATCCCCTTGACGGGCTTCCTCGTAAGGGACTGCGCATATGTCGTCCACTCAACGGTCATAGGCCGAGGCCGCGCGACGTCCCCGTGCAGGATCGGCGGCCGGACGTAACGCGACCCGTACGACTGCACCCATCCGTGCTGGGTCGCCGCGTACCCGTCGAACTGCTCGGCGAAGTACTGCACCATGTCGTTGCGCTCAGGCTCACCATGCACGAGGACGTCCAGCCCGAGGTCCTCTTGCAGCGCGATGACGCGGGCGATTTCGTCCTTCATGACCTGGGTGTAGGCGTCCTCGCTGATGCGCCCGGCGCGACGGTCGGCACGGGCCCGCCGGATCTCGGACGTCTGCGGAAACGACCCGATCGTGGTGGTCGCCAGCACGGGCAGTCCCAGCGCCTCCTGCTGCGCCTCGAACCGCGAGCCCCTGTCACCGCGCCCTGCGTCGTTCAGCGCTTCCAGCCGCTCCCGCACTTCCTGATTGACCGCCGCAGGCGACGCCATCGCATCATCAGGAAGCGGGACGTCCTCACGCAACGCCCGCCCGAGCGCGACGACCTCCCCGACCTTCTGGCGCGCGAACGCAAGCCGTTCCTTCACACCGGGTTCGAGCGCGGTCTCCGCGTCCAGGTCGATGGGGACATGCATGAGGGAGCACGACGTGCTCACCACCAGTTGGTCGACGAGCCCGAGGAGCGAAGCGCAGGTGGCCATGGCCCGACGCCGATCGGTCCGCCAGACGTTGCGCCCGTCCACGACACCCGCAACAAGCGTCTTGCGCGGCAGCCCACCGACCGACGCCAGGACGTCGACATTCTCGGGCCCCGCAACAAAGTCCAGCCCAACGGCCTCGACCCGACTCGCCGCCAGAACACGCAAAGCATCCGCGCCGATCGTGCCGAAGTAGGTGGCGACCATGAGCCGGGGCCTACTCGTAAGCCGTCCGAGCCGCGCATAGGCGCGTTTCAGCGCGGCGATCTCCTCCTCCGACCGATCGGCGACAAGCACGGGCTCATCCAGCTGCACCCACTTCGCCCCTGCCCCGGCCAGCCGTTCCAGCAGTTCGGAGTAGACGTTGACGAGCCCGTCCAGCAGGTCCAGCGGCCGGAACTCCTTCGGCGCGCCCTCCTCGGCCTTGGCCAGCAGAAGATAGGTGAGCGGCCCGACGAGCACGGGCCGCGTCTCGATCCCGAGCGCCCGCGCCTCCCGGAATTCGGCGAGCGGCTTGGCGGCTGACCCGTCCGCCAGCCGAAACCGCGTCCCCGGCCCGACCTCCGGGACAATGTAGTGATAATTCGTGTCGAGCCACTTGGTCATCTCCAGCGGCGGGACGTCCTGCACGCCCCGCGCCATGGCGAAGTACCGGTCGAGCCCGCTCAGCTTCCGATACCGCTCCGGGACGGCGTCGACCAAGACACTCGTGTCGAGCATGTGGTCATAGAACGAAAAGGAGTTGGACGGAATGGCGTTCAGGCCCGCGTCGCGCAGGGACGTCCAGACGTCGGCGCGCAGTTCCGCGCCCGTCCTGTTGAGGGCGTCGGCGTCGGCGCGTCCGGCCCAGTAGTCCTCGGTGGCGAATTTCAGTTCCCGGCGCGCCCCGATTCGGGGGTATCCGAGGATCGTGGTGTTCATGGCGGCTTCCCTCGCTGTGCCACGGGCGGACCCCGAGGAGCGCACGGCGAAGCGGACGCCGCCGACCGTCCCACGAGGCCGCAGACCACCGCGCACCAGTTGGCGCACGGGCGGAGGCAGGTCTTCGGACTCGCGGGCGCCGTGCTTGCTCCTACTGACCGTCGCTTCCCAGGCCGTGAGGCCCAGTGCGTATGACGGCGGTCGTTCCCACTAACCGCTGCGGGGCAGTCCCGGACTCACACCGGGTTCCCTCTTACGACACTCGTCCCCGAGTGAACCATCCGCACCCCAAAGCCTACCGACCCCAAGACCCTCCACCCGGAAGGCACACGTTCACCGAACAAGACCCACACCCCACTAGCCTCGCCCGCTGGGGCGATGAGACCACGAATCCCGCGTGCCACTGACCGCGCCGCATTACGGGTGACGAACCCTCGTAGGGCCGATGAGGACCGGCCAGTGCTGGGAGTCGGCGATCCGGATCGAGTTGCGAACCCTCGTAGGGGCGATGAGGACGTACTCATCAACGGCTACAAGGGCACCATCTACGCGTTGCGAACCCTCGTAGGGGCGATGAGGACGTGTGCGTGATCGGCCGGGACGGCGGCGACATCACGTTGCGAACCCTCGTAGGGGCGATGAGGACGACGCAGCATCATCACACAAAGCGGGGGGCGTAATGCGTTGCGAACCCTCGTAGGGGCGATGAGGACGACGCAGCATCATCACACAAAGCGGGGGGCGTAATGCGTTGCGAACCCTCGTAGGGGCGATGAGGACGGCACCCGCTCCAGATGGGACCTGCAAGCGGACGGGTTGTTGCGAACCCTCGTAGGGGCGATGAGGACCAGGAGTGCCTGCGGTTCGTCCGAGGTGACGCCTCAGGTTGCGAACCCTCGTAGGGGCGATGAGGACGCGCGAGGTCGCCGAGGCAGGTCGGCAGAAGGTGTTGCGAACCCTCGTAGGGGCGATGAGGACCCGGTCAGGCCGAGGAACCCGGCGTAGGCGTGCAGTTGCGAACCCTCGTAGGGGCGATGAGGACTGGGACGGTCGCAGTGGTCCTCGTCCGGGTCACTGTGTTGCGAACCCTCGTAGGGGCGATGAGGACCCGCGCCATCGAGGCCAGCGCGGGCGAGAACCGGTTGCGAACCCTCGTAGGGGCTATGAGGACGGACGAAGAACCGGCGCAGCTCGTCACGCTCGGCCATGTTGCGAACCCTCGTAGGGGCTATGAGGACCGGCGGCGTTCACCCACTCCTCGGCCCGCTTCGGTGTTGCGAACCCTCGTAGGGGCTATGAGGACCCCATGGTAAAGCCGCTGGTTGGACGTCGCCTGGGTGACCGTACATGGGGTGTGATTGCAGCGAACCTCCGGTTCTGCACGAGACCCCGGCGTGTCGCTGAAACGATCAAGGTCGACCTCGGCGGTGGGCACGTCTGTAGCGTCTCAGACCAGCCCGGCCGCTCCCATTGGCTTGAGGCACAGTAGCGGTCGCACGGGCGGTGACAGCGGCGTCATCGAACGTGACTCGGAGGCCGTCCCATGGCCCCGATGGGCCTTCGATGACGGGACCTCGCGGCACCGGCATTGATCGGAAGGGCACGAGAGCTTGCCCTTGGCGCTGTCCTCAGCGTCCTTCCCCCAGGCCGAGGGCACGGGGGACGGTGAGGTGCGTTCATTGTCGGGAGGCATCCGTGCGGGAAAATGCGCGACTGGGCAAGCAGAACAGCGAAGAGCGCCCGCGGGGTGTCGCCCGGCCTAAGGCGGCGGAGCCGACCGATCCGGCGTCGGCTCTGCTGGCTTTGCAGCGTGCGGCGGGCAACGCCGCAGTGACCGCCGTGCTGAGGGCGCAGGGGCACGGTCACGTCCCGTGCGGTCCAGCGGTCGGCGGTGCATGACGTCCTGCGCACCTCCGGGTGTCCTCTGGGGGACGGGCTGCGGGATGAGATGGAGCAACGGCTGGGCGCGAATTTCAGCGACGTGCGAATTCACGATGACGTCGCGGCGCAGCGGTCGGCCGCCGAGATCGGGGCGCGGGCCTACAGGTCCAGCTGCCACGTCGTGGTCGGTTCGGGTGGCGCGGACAAGCACACCCTCGCCCACGATCTGACGCACGTCATCCAGCAGCGCAGCGGGAGTCGTCCAGCAGCATGACGGTTTCTTGGACCTTGCCAGGCTCCTTCGCGGTACCGACCGTCGCGACTTGGTGGGCGCGAAGGCTCTGTATGCGCGAAGCATGATTTGCGAGTCGTCCGCCGCATGCACGTTCTCCCACCTTCAGCGATAGGCCCGCGGGGAGGACCTCATGATGGTGATGCACCCTCAGCAGTCGCATTGGTTCGTGATCATCGTTTCTGAGGGCGAGGACCCTTCGGAATGGGTCGTGGCCGACCCCTGGCCCACCCAGGCACGGGCCGTCGAATGGACGAACCACTTCTGCTACTCGCCGGGCATGCAGAGCGTCTTCATCGACAGGAGGATGCGGGCGGACGGGAACGACGAAGCTCGCCATCTCGCCCACCTCATAGAATTGAACGATGCCGGGTGGCATGTGGCGCGCTGGGACCTGAGCAGGGTCAGCGCGAGCACGAACCAGGAAATCGGCCAAATGCTTCAGCGGGCGGGAGTGGGGATCAACCTTCACCAAGGCGACCTGGCGGAGCAGATCATGCAGGGTCTCGCGAATGTCGACTCGTGGTCGACGGACGATATCGGAACGTGGCCAGTAGCGCAGCTTGACGCCTGGTGCCTGGCACAGATCGACGAGTCGATAGTCAGACGACTGCTCGCGAGGCCCCAAAGCTCAGGAAACCTCAGGGACCTCCGCCAAGAGATCACCAGCGGAATCGGCGAAGTCAGGCAACAGTAGGGCGACAATTCCTGGATCTGGGACATCCACCACACCCAGGCCCAAGGCCGAAACCCATAACCAGGCCAGCATCACCGGAGACCGAAGGAGCCCGTCCACCCACCACGCACGCCGCCCCGTAGAGGTGATGAGGACCAAGCTCGCACGCCTCTCCATCTCCGTCCGCCGAGCGTTGCGAACCCTCGCAGGGGCGATGAGGACACCTGCGCGAGCGGATCGCCCGCCACACCGTGGTCGCGTTGCGAACCCTCGTAGGGGCGATGAGGACCCGGATGGACGACGGCCGAACTTCCCGTACGGGTGTTGCGAACCCTCGTACAGGCGACGAGAGCTTTCAGGTCCCGATGGAACGGCTGGATGACCAGCCCATGTTGCGAACCCTAGTAGAGGCGATGAAAACCGGCGGCCCGCCTCGACCGCTGGGTGGTCGCGCACCTCGGTTGCGAACCCTCATAGGGGCGATGAGGACTCCCCGGGTGCACTTTGAGGCGGCTCCGTCACAGCAAGGGTTGCGAACCTCATAGGTGCGATGAGGACGAGGAGTACGAGCGGTCCAAGCTGCGGTCCTGGACAGGTTGCGAACTCTCGTAGGGGCGATGAGGACCGCCCCCCACGCTCAGCCGGGGGTACGCCAGCCGTTGCGAACCCTCATAGGGGCGATGAGGACCGGCGCCGGGCTGATCGAGGATCACGCGCGAGTCGCGTTGCGAACCCTCATAGGGGCGATGAGGACGCTTGCGTGCAGTGCCCGCACGGCTGGCCGGTGTGTTGCGAACCCTCGTAGGGGCGATGAGGACGAGCGCAGGACCGTGTGGATCGGCTGGTGTTGCGGCTGTTGCGAACCCTCGTAGGGGGCGATGAGGACACCGGCGGGCACGGCAACAGATCGTCCGGATTGAGTTGCGAACCCTCGTAGGGGCGATGAGGACCCTCATGTGGGAGTCAACGCTAATGGCGATGACCTACCCCTTGCGAACCCTCGTAGGGGCGATGAGGACTGCCGTTCACCGCAAGCAAGGCCCTCAAGATCGGTTGCGAACCCTCGTAGGGGCAATGAGGACCCGGGCACTCGTACCCGCGCCGGACGACCGTGATCGGTTGCGAACCCTCGTAGGGGCGATGAGGACCGGACCTGATCCACCCAGGCGACAAGGTGACCGTGCCCGCGTGTTGCGAACCCTCGTAGGGGCGATGAGGACTGAACGGCACCAGGTAGCCGCCCTGCGCGTCCGTGAGGTTGCGAACCCTCGTAGGGGCGATGAGGACCAGAAGGCCAAGGCCGAAAAGGAACTCCGCGAGGAGTTGTTGCGAACCCTCGTAGGGGCGATGAGGACCCGTCGGGGCGATGAGGACCGGACGGTCTGCGTCGTCGGGCCCTCGGAGTAGTGCAGCGATGAGGACCCGTCGGGGCGATGAGGACCCCATGGTAAAGCCGCTGGTTGGCTGCCGCCCGGATGACCATCCATGGGGTGCGATTGCAGCGAACCTCCGGTTGTGCATGAGACCCCGGCGTGTCGCTGAAACGATCAAGGCCGATCTCGACGGATGGCACGTCTATAGCGTCTCAGACCGGTCGGGCCCTTCGCACTGTCTTGGGTCGGGCTTCCGTCTCCCAGGGGCGGCCGGAAGCGCGATGAACGGTCTTCGCGTTGGCATCTGTTCGGGAAGGCGCGGGAAGGTGCCCTGGGTGCTTCGCGGTGCGTGGTGCGCCGGCGCCAGGCGGCGGTTGGCTCGCCTCATCGTGGGGGTCAGGGCGATCATGGGGAGGTTGCCGAATCGGAGGTGGGTGCCGTGGGTCGGTCTTATGTCGTTACTGGTGGAGGGCGTGGAGTCGGGCGGGCCATTGTCGAGCGGCTTCGGGCGGACGGCGGGAAAGTCGTCGTGATCGAGGTCGATCCGGCTGCTGTGGAATGGGCCGGGGAGTGTGCCGATGTCATTCCGGTGGTGGGGAGCGCGGCGGAGGAGGATGTTGCTGAGCGGGCGGCTGATGCGGCTCAAGAGGTGGGGGACCTCGCCGGGTGGGTCAACAACGCGGCTGTGTTTCGGGACGTTCCGTCGCCGTCCGCGCGTGAGGTGTTGGAGCTCGTTGGGTTGAACTTCGAGCCTGCGGTCGTGGGAAGCTTCACTGCCGTCCGCCGGTTCTTGGACGCTGGGACGGGTGGGGCCGTCGTGAATGTGTCGTCCCACCAGGCACAGCGGCCGGTGCGGGGCTCGCTGCCGTACGCGACGGCCAAGGCCGCCACTGAGGGGATGAGTCGGGCGCTCGCCGTTGACTACGGGCCGTACGGTATTCGGACGAATGTCGTCGCGCTTGGCTCCATCACCACTGAGCGGTACGAGACGTTCCTCGGAAACCAGGTGCCCGCCGAGGTGGCGCGTATTGAGAGTGAGATGCGCCTGCTTCACCCGGTGGGGCGTGTCGGACGTCCAGACGAGGTGGCCGCCACGGTCGCCTTTCTGCTTTCGGGCGAGGCGAGCTTCATCAACGGTGCCGTCGTTCCGGTGGACGGCGGTCGCCATGCCGTGGGCCGTGACCCGGAAGAGGCTCCGCCGCGGCCCTAGCCCACGGCATACGCGCGTCCTAGGCTCGCCGCCCCTTGAGCGCGTCAATGAGATGTCGGAAGTCGTTACGACTTAGGGCGAGTTAGGACCTTTGGTTTTTTGCTGTCTCGGCTCGCGATGGTTTCGGGAACGCTGGCGATCTCCCTCATTCGAGGTACTGCGGCTGGACTTGCGCCATTTAACAATACCCGAGCTCATACTTTGACCACCATTCTCAATTATCCAGGTGGACTCAGAGGTTTTTGAGGGTACGGGCGAGGTGTTGGAAGTGGGGGCGGCTCATGGTGAGCCTGGGACCGGTGGGGTTCTTGCTGTCGCGGACCACGATGACGTCGGATGCTGATGCCAGTTCGACGCAGGCGCCGCCGTTCTCGCCGCTCCTTGACGCCTTTCGCCAGGTGAGAGCAGTCAAGTCCATTTAGTTTCTATCACCTTTCTTATCAACTCCCGTGACATGCTCGCCGGGAGGGCCTTGCTTGTCAGAGTCCTTAGCGTGCGGGCCAAGCCGATGAGATCATCGTCATCATCGGTGGTGATACCTCGAACCGTCGTCTCAAGATACGCCACCTCGCTCCGGTCCTTCATGGTCGCGAGAATGAACGCCCCTCCAGTCCCTGCGGGAACGCCGTCATCGTTCACGACGACTTGAATGGTTACGTTCGGTAGTTCGCTCATCGCTATTAAGTGTTCGAGTTGCTCTCGCATAGTCTCTCGCGAGCCGATGAGGTTGGTGAGCGCACTCTCGCTTAGGAACGCGATCAGGGTAGTGGCGGCCGGAACCTCACGAGTGAGGATCTCTTGACGTGCCATGCGCGCGGCGATGGCTTCGTCTGAGCCGAGGAAGGCGCGCGCGTAGCTCTCCTTCTGCAGGAGGCCGGGGATGACCGTGTGCTCCCACCAGGTCAGTACCTCGGCCTCGGCCTCCACCTCGGGCCAGTCGAACCAGGTCGGGAAGCCGAGTCGCCCGTCGTTGGTGAGGTCATCGTGGAGGGTGAGGAGGACGCCGCCCGCCTTGAGTTCCGGGTCCATGATCTCGACGAACTCGCGTTTGCAGCGTTTCTTCCCGCTCTCGACCTGCGAAACGAAGGATGCGGTCTTGCCAGTGCGCTGGGCGACGCGGGCCTGACTCAACCCGGCGCGCTCGCGATACCGCCTGAACTGTCGACCGAATGCCGCGAGGGCGGGCGACGTTACCGCACGTCGTCGGGGGGACGCCATGTTCTCGCTCCTTAACCAGCAGGAACCGGAACTCCAAGATCCACATCGAGATGTTTCGTCTTTCCGGATGTTAACCATAACTCCGCGTCGATGGGTGGGTTACTGAGAGATACATGAGCCGGACACGATCGAAGGTCATGCGATGTCAGTGGTAGCTCTCGCGCCGGAGCGGCCGGCGCTCGTCTTGGACGCGACGGACCGTGCGCCTGCCTTGGCGCGCCGGTATCTCGCCGTGCGGTTCGCCGAGCTGGGGTACGTCGACGCCTATGTCGGACAAGTGGTGGTTACGGAGTTGGTTACGAATTCCTATAAACACGTCGGATTCGGGCGCATCGTTGTGCGAGTGCTGCCCGAGGCGGACGAGGGGCTCGTTCTCATCGAGGTCGCGGACGACGGGGGCGGGCTGCCCGTCGTCCAGGAGGCGGCCGATGACGCGCTGTGCGGGCGTGGGCTGCTGCTGATGGTCCGGCTCGTCGACGACTGGGGCGTCCGGCCGCTGGACGGGGGAGGGAAGGTCGTATGGGCTCGCTGCGCCCGATGAAGGACCGGATGCAGCGCCGGTTACTGCGGTGGCGCACCCAGTGGGGACGGGCCACGGCAGTCCGTCACCTCGACCTGCTCGCTACCGCGGCCCAGGCCAAGGGGTACCGGTGCGTCAAGCTCTACCGGACGGAGGAGTACCCGCACTGGTTGCCCATGCTGTGGGTGTTCGCGTTCGGTCCTGAGCATCACGTCAGGGTCGCGGTGCGCGTCCGGGCGGTGCCCGGCGGGACGTGGGCCTACTACGACGCCGCGCGTGGACGGTTCGGCTACCTGGCTCCCTGCGGCGACGTGAAGCACGCGATGGAGCAGGTGGACGCGCTCCTTAAGCACCGCATGTTCCCGTCCACCTGGTAGCCCTCTCCTGTTCAGCTGGTGGCCACAGACGCGGGATCATGACCGCTGGTTGCCAGTGCGCCCGGAGATGGCCAGTGGCCTACGTGAGTCGGGGGATACGGGTACATCTAGGGATTCGTCCGAACAGGGAGGATCGCTGGGGATGAAGAAGCTTCTCGTCGCGGGGGCCGCTGCCGTGCTGGTGGCGGGCGGGGTCGGGGTGGTCGTGGCGGCTCCGGCCGAGGCCGCGAGTCCGGTGCAGATCTACCGGGTGTACTACGACTCGCCGGGGAAGGACACGCGGTCGAACGCGTCCCTGAACGGTGAGTGGGTGCAGCTGTTCAACACGTCCACGTCGTCCAAGAACCTCAAGGGCGTGAAGCTCCGCGACAAGACCGGGTACACGTACACCTTCGGCGCGTTCACGATCGGGGGACGCAAGTCCGTCTACGTGCACACGGGGAAGGGCTCCAACAGCGCGACGCACCGTTACTGGGGACGGTCGCAGTACGTGTGGAACAACACCGGCGACACCGCCTACCTGCTCTACCCGAGCGGCAGCGTCGCGGACAAGTGCTCCTGGGGAAGCACGGGCTCCTCGAAATACTGCTGAGCGAAAGTGCCCGGCTCCGGACCACGCCTGAGCCGGGCACGCCGCGCCGCGTCAGGCCGGTTCGGGAGCCGGACGCGCCGTGTCCCACCAAGACAGGTTGGCGGTGGCCTGGGACGTCGGCTCGATGATTTCCCACGCCTCGGCGATCAGGCCGTTGTCGACTCGCAGGATGTCGATGACCGCGACTTCCGCCCCCGTTTCGGGAAGCCACCGGCGCGTGTGCATCACCACGTGGTCGCCATCGGCCAGCACGTGCCGTATCTCGATGCGCATGTCGGCGAGTGGCACGAGGGCCGCGCCGACCGCGGCCAGCCATTCCGCCTTCGTGGACGACGTCGCGTCCGGCCTGTGGTGGAGGAAGTCGTCGCGAATCAATGGTTCGAGTGCGTCGACGCCGCCCGGTCCCAGCAGTTCCGACAGGGCCTGTTGGACGATGCTCTTGTTATCGCTGCTCATGGACGCAAGGTTTCCCCGGTCCCGGCGGCTTGTCGATGAAATGGCATTTCATGGCGTCCGGCCGTGAGCTGAGTACGCTCGGTGGGCGTGGACACGGTCGGTGAACTCCTGCGGCGGTGGCGGACGCAGCGGCGGCTCAGCCAGCTCGATCTCGCGCTCGCCGCCGACGTGTCCGCCCGTCACGTCAGCCTGGTCGAGACCGGGAAGTCGAACCCGAGCGCCGCCATGGTCCTGCGCCTCGCCGACCAGCTCGACGTGCCGCTGCGCGACCGCAACCGGCTGCTGCTCGCCGCGGGGTTCGCGCCCCGCTACCCCGAGCGGACCCTCGATGACGAGGCGCTCTCGGCGGCCCGGGACGCGGTGGCCAGGGTCCTCCAGGCGCACGAGCCGTATCCGGCGCTGGCGTTCGACCGCCGGTGGAACATCGTGATGACCAACCGCGCCCTCGACCCGTTCCTCGCCCGCGTCGATCCCGACCTCCGGCGGCCGCCGATGAACCTGCTCCGGCTGGGCCTGGATCCGCGCGGGCTCGGTCACCTGGTCGCTAACCTGGCGGACGTCCGCGCCATGTTCCGCTCCCGGATCACCCGGCAGCTCGCCTCGGCGCCCGACGCCGAGCTCGCCGCGCTCTACGAGGAACTGCTGGCGGCAGTCCCCGAGGAGGACGCGGCGAGCCGGTCGGTCGAGTCGGACGTCCTGATCCCGATGGTCCTTCGCGTCGACGGCCGGGAACTGCGGCTGTTCTCCACGATCACCACGTTCGGCACGCCGATGGACATCACGCTTGACGAGATCGCGATCGAGTCCTACTACCCGGCGGACGCGGAGAGCGCCGCCTACTTCACCGAGCCCGAGAGCCCGACCGACGCCCCGACCGCAGGCCGGGCTTGAGCGCCGCCTGCTTCACGGGCCCCGCGAGTCCGGGGGACGCCTACCGCAGGTCGGGCTAGTGCACCGGCCCCGCGTCCGAGCGGGGCCCTAGCGCAGGTCGAACTTGACCTTCTCGCCGTCGATGGACGTGACCGTGATCTGGACGCGGCCGATCCGCGCGGTGTCGCCGACCGCGATCGTCGTCGGGGCCGAGCCGTCCGCGGACACCGTGACGCCCCGGTCGCCGATCTCCGACACGGTGACCTTCGAGTCGTCCAGGTCGACGGTCTGCCCGGCGCCCGAGACGGTCACGTGGCATACGCCGTTCTTGCAGCTGTAGCTGTTGCTCTGGCAGCCGCTGACCAGCAGCGCGCCGCCGAGCGCGAGAACGGCGACGAACGATGCGGAACGGACCACGGAACCCTCCCCCGTACGACCAACATGTCGCAGGGATAGATGCACCGGTTCGGGAACAGGTTCCGGTTCCAGCCGCTAGTGAGGGGGATGTCACGGATTGGAGGCCCTCGCCGCGCCGTCCCCCGCTTCACCTGCTAGATCACGCCCCAGTCTTGGTGTGCTCGTTGCGTCCGGCCGGGCGGGGACGCTCCGCCGGGCGGGTAGACGGGCGTTTCGTGGGAAAGGCGTCCAGTGGCAGGCCGACACGGTTTTCCGGTGACTGGAGTTTCCGTTGGAGAGTAACGGGAAATCTGGCTGCTAGAGGGAACGGAGGCGAATGGCATGGAGGTCGTTCTCGAAATGACCCTCCCGAGGAACGCCGAGAGCGCTCCGCTGGTGCGTCACACGCTCGACGCCTCGCTCCGCGGGCTCGGGGTGGCCTCCGAGATCCGTGCCGACATCGCGCTGGCCCTGGGTGAGGCGTGCGCGAACGTGATCCAGCACGCGGCGAACGGGCAGGAGTACGAGGTCAGGGCACGGATGGACGGGACGCGGTGCGTCGTCGAGGTCATCGACGGCGGCGTCGCCGAGGAGTTCGACGCCGGGGAGCCGGGACTGGACGTGGGCTGGGAGGCCGCGCAGAGCGCGTCCCTGGCCGAGCACGGACGGGGGCTGCAACTCATGCGCGCGTTCACGGAGGAACTGCGCATCGCCGATCGCGCCAACCGAGATGGCGCGATCGTCCATTTCGAGAAGTCGCTGGCGAGCTGACGCGATATCGGACTCTGCGGAGCCGTTAGCGCGGCAGTTTGACCACCGTCACGAAGAAGTCGTCGATACGGCGGACGACGGAGATGAACTGGTCGAAGTCGACCGGCTTCGTCACATAGGCGTTGGCGTGGAGATGGTAGCTCCGCAGGATGTCCTCGTCCGCCTCGGACGTGGTGAGGATGACGACGGGGATGCGGCGCAGGTCGTCGTCCTCCTTGACCTCGGCCAGCACCTCCAGGCCGCTCTTGCGCGGCAGGTTCAGGTCCAGCAACACGAGGTCGGGACGGGGAACGCTCGCGAACTCGCCCTCCCGGCGCAGGAACGCCATCGCCTGCTCGCCGTCGTTGACCACGTGCAGCTTGTTGTTGACCTTGTTGTGCTCGAACGCTTCGACGGTCAGGAGCACGTCGCCGGGGTCGTCCTCGACGAGCAGCACTTCGATGGGGTGCGGCGCTTCACGCATGCTTCCCTCCGTCATCGGAATCGGGGTCGGGTTGAGGTAGGGGGTCGGGTTCGGCTTCGGGGTCGGGTTCCGCTTCGGGGTCGGGGTCGGGCTGGGCGGGGAGCGTCCAGCGGAACGTGGTGCCCTCGGTGTCGGTGTCGGCGTCGGTGTCGTCGGTGTCGAGCCAGATCCGGCCGCCGTGGTATTCGACGATCTTCTTGCAGAGGGCGAGGCCGATGCCCGTGCCGGTGTACTCGTCGCGCGGGTGCAGCCGCTGGAAGATCAGGAAGATGCGGTCGGCGTGCCGGGGCTCGATGCCGATCCCGTTGTCGGCGCAGCGGAACTCCCACTCGTCCCCGACACGCCGGGCGTCGACGATGACCCGCGGCGGCACGTCCGGGCGGCGGAACTTGATGGCGTTGCCGACGAGGTTCTGGAACAGCCGGACGAACTGCGCCGCGTCGCCGGACACGCGCGGCAGGTCGGCGACGTCCACCTCGGCGTCGGTCTCCTCGCGGAGCGCGGCGAGGTTGCCGAGCGCCTGCCGCGCGACGTCGTTGAGGTCGACGGCCTCGTCCACGCTCGACAGTCGGCCGACCCTGGAGAAGGCCAGCAGGTCGTTGATGAGGGCCTGCATGCGCTTCGCGCCGTCCACGGCGAACTCGATGTACTGGAGACCGCGGTCGTCCAGCCGGTCGCCGTACCGGCGTTCGAGCATCTGGCAGAAGCTCGCGACCTTCCGCAGCGGCTCCTGGAGGTCGTGGGACGCCACGTAGGCGAACTGCTCCAGCTCGGCGTTGGACCGGCGCAGCTCCTCGGCCTGCGCGTCGAGCCGGTTCGCCTGCTCGACGCTGGCGCGCCACTCCTCGATGATGCGGTCGCGCATCGCGTCGATGATGACCGCCAGCTCGTTGATCTCGGACGGCCCGGGGACGTCCAGCGGGTGCCCGAAGTCCCCGTGCGCCACGGCGCGGACCCGTTCGGTCAGCGTCGACACGGGGGTCAGCACCGTCCGGCGGATCAGCAGCGCCAGCGCCAGCGACACCAGCACCACCAGCGCGAGCGCGCCGCTCGTCGACCACAGGGTCGTGCGGGCGCGGGAGCGGAGCGTCGCCACGGTCCGGTCGTGAAGCTCGGCGATGTCGGACTGCAACGGTTCCATGTCGGCGCGCGCCTGGCTGAGCAGCCGCCGCGCCCGCCTGCTCTGGTCGGGCTGGAGGCCCTGCCCGCCCGGACCCGCCGCGAGCTGGTCGGCGAAGGCGGCCCGCCATGCCTGCGTGTCGCCTGCGGTGTTGTCCAGGTGGCGGACAACGCTCCCGCTTCCGGCGACCCCGTCGAGGACCTGCCGTATCCGCGCCGCGGACTCCGTCTCCCGGCGGACGGCGGTGCGGTACTCGGCGAGCCGGTCCGGCCCGCCGTCCAGCGCGTATTCGCGGATCGCGCTGTCCTGGGCGGCGATCGCCGCGGACAGCCGGGACTGCTCCAGCGCCGCCTGGTCGACCTGGTCGATGAGGATGTTCCGCGCCCGCTCGTTCTCGTAGAGGGCCATCCCCGTCTGCGCGAACGCGGCGAGCAGCAGCACCCCGATGACGAGCGACCCGACCCGGTAGAGCTGGACGAGCCGGATCCGCCCCATCCCGCTCGGCTCCGGGACGTTCGCCGCGGACAGCACCACGGCGGGCCCCGAATCCGCCACCCGCCGCCGCTCGGCCCGCGCCTCCTTGTCCCGCGCCCGCTCGTCCCGCGCCCGCTCCCCGGGGACCCGCTCGGCCTCTCCCCGCTCGTTCGGGGGCGTGCCATCCGTTCGCGCCCGCTCGCCCGGAGCTCGCCCGCCCGGGCGCCGTTCGTTCGGGGGCCGTTCGTTCGGGGGCGTTCCGTTCGGGGGCATCAGGACTCGTCCCGGCTCAGCATGAGGATCGCCATGTCGTCGGAGAGGACGCCGCCGTTCAGGCGTTCCGCCTCCGCGATGAG
Organism: Actinomadura decatromicini; assembly: GCF_008121305.1. Lineage (NCBI taxonomy): Bacteria > Bacillati > Actinomycetota > Actinomycetes > Streptosporangiales > Thermomonosporaceae > Actinomadura > Actinomadura decatromicini. Next base: position 72,315 of record NZ_VSRQ01000005.1, read on the forward strand.
GCCGTCCAGGAGGGCGTCGCCCTGCCGCCCGTCGCCGTGCGCGGCGCGGGCCAGCTCCGTCAGCCCGGACAGGTCGAGGTATTCCTCCCCGGCGTGGCCCTCGATCAGGCCGTCGGTGTAGAGCAGCAGGCCCCACGAGTCGCCGAGTTCGAGGTCGAGGCCGGGCCAGTCGGCGCCGGGGAACAGGCCGAGGGCCGGGCCGCGCGGCTCGTCCGGGACGGGCTCCACGCCGTCCGGCCCGAAGAGCAGCGGGCGCGGATGACCGGCCCGGTGCAGCCGCGCCGACCGCCGGTCCGGGGCGATGGTCAGCATGCACACGGTCGTGAAGATCTCGTCGCCCCACCGCTCGTGCTGGAGGACGGCGTCCAGCGTGCCGAGCAGCCGTTCGCCGGTGTGCCCGGCGAGGACGAGCGTCCGCCACGCCATGCGCAGCCGCACGCCGAGCGACGCCTCGTCCGCGCCGTGCCCGCTGACGTCGCCGATCACGGCGTGGACGGCGCCGTCCGCGGTCTGCACGGTGTCGTGGAAGTCGCCGCCGAGCAGCGCGCGGTAGCGTCCCGGCCGGTAGCGGGCGTGGTGACGCAGGGTGTCGTCGGGCAGGATCGGGACGGGCAGCAGGCCCCGTTCGAGCCGGGCGTTCTCCCTGCTCAGCGCGCGTGCCTCGACGAGTTGCCGCTCGGACTCGTCGGCGCGCTTGCGCTCGATCGCGTAGCTGATCGCGCGGCTGAGCAGCGCGCTGTCCACGTCCTGCTTGACGAGGTAGTCCTGCGCGCCCGCCGCGACGGCCTCCACGCCGACGTGCGCGTCGGCGAGGCCGGTCAGCACGAGCACGGCGGTGCCCGGCGCGTGCGCGAGGACCTGGCGGAGCGCGTCGAGGCCGTGCGCGTCCGGCAGCGACAGGTCGACGATCACGCACTGGATCTCCGGCCGGAGCGCGCCGAGCGCCTCGCGTAGCGTGGTCGCGACCGTGATCCGGACGTCGGGCTGCGCCTCGGTCAGCAGGTCTTCGAACAGGATCGCGTCGGCGGGGTCGTCCTCGACCAGGAGTAGGTGCGGGGAAGCGGCGACGCCGAGAAGGCGTTCGGCACCGCGGCCGTGCATGGCGGTCATGTGTCCGCTCCTTGGGCCCGGCGCGGGACGCGCGGAAATGGGGGGATGCTGCTCGCCGTCGCGCACAAATATTAAGGGCACCGGATCGGCGGAATGCACCGGACGCACTGGAAACGGTGGCGCGCCGCCACAGACCTCTTCCGGAAAGACGACGCCCGTCGTGTAACGGCGGCCCGTCCCACGCCACTACCCCGTGTCAGTCAGAACCCGGAGGGACGGAGGAGCAGGCGGTGGCAGACGAAGCCCCCGACGAGAGACGCTTCACCGCGATCTACGACGAATGCCGGCAGCGCGTGTGGGCGTACGCCGTCAGCCGCGTCGGACGCCAGGACGCGGACGAGGTGGTGGCCGAGACGTTCACGATCGCGTGGCGGCGGCTCGCCGACGTCCCGGAGCCGCCGCTGCCGTGGCTGCTCGGCGTCGCGCGGAACGTGCTGCGCGCCGGACACCGCGCCGAGGCGCGGCGCGCGGCGTTCGCGGCCGAACTGGGCAGATGGACGGCGGCGGAGAACCCCGGCGGGGACATCGCCGAGGACGTGACGGACCGGCTCGCCGTCCTGCGCGCCATGGCGGCACTGCCGGAAGGCGACCAGGAGATCCTCGTCCTGATCGCGTGGCAGGGGTTGTCGCCGCGCGACGCGGCCCGCGTGGTCGGCTGCTCACCGGCGGCGCTGCGCGTCCGGCTGCACCGCGCCCGGCGCCGCCTGGTCCGCGCCGCGGAAGAAACACACGACACACCGCGGGAACGCCCCGAGAGGGCCACGGGAACACGACCGCAAGGGCACCCAACGATGCCCGCCGGATCACCGGCGAGCGCCCACAACGCACCGCACGGACAGCACGCCGGGACACCAGCGGGCACCCGCGACATGCCGCACGGACAGCGCACGATGCCCGCCGGGGCGGCGGAAGGTGCGTACGAGGCGCCGCAGGGGCGGCGTGCGAGGGCCGCTGGGGCCAATGGGACGCCCGCCGGGGCGCGGGTCGGGATCGTCGGTAAGGAGATGTCATGAAGGACGCGATGCGGACGCTGCGGGACGCACGTCCCGCCGAACTTGACCCTGGTGCGCCGCTCGACGAGGGCGTGCGGCATGCCGAACTGGCACACGCGATGGCGACGGTCTCGCCGGGCGAGGCCGCACTGCGGGCGGTGGTCCCGGATCGGCGGAGGCGGCGGGTGCGCCCGGTGTGGGGGCTCGGGCTCGCGGGGGCTGTCGCGGCGGGGGCCGTGGCGGCGGTGACGCTCGTCCCGATGGGCGGGGACGGCCCGGCGCGGCACGCCCCCGGCTCGGGCGGCGAGCAGGTGATCGACGTGAAGACCGTCCTGCTGACGGCTGCGGACAAGGCGGCCGGGCAGCCCGACGAGACGCGGACCTACTGGCATGACCGGACGATCGCGTCCCACTACTTCCGGGTGGGCAAGGGCGACGCGGCCTACACCGTCGTCATGCGGCAGATGGAGGAGGGCTGGGTGCCCAGCAGCCCGACCGGGCGGACGTGGGGCGCCGTCCACCAGCTCGACGCGAAGCCCGCGACGATGCGGGACGCGCAGGCGTGGCAGCGCGCCGGTTCGCCGACCACCTTCAACGCGCTGGTCTCGATCACCCCAGGGAACAGGATCCGCAAGCCGATCGTGCTGCACACCGGCCCGAGCGCGCGGAAGCTCTCCAGTGCCCCGCTGAAGGACGGCACGATCTTCTGGATCGGCCGGAACGTGACCATGAAGGACCTGCGGTCGCTGCCGTCCGACCCGGCCGAGCTCAAGGCCGTGCTGCTGCGCGGGTACAAGGGCCACGGCACCGAAGGCGACGTCCCGATGGGGGCGGACGCGTGGCTGTTCGAGGTGGCGCGCGGCGTGGTGGGCATGCCGGTGAAGCCCGCGGTGCGGTCGGCCGCCTTCCGGGTGCTGGCCGGGCTGCCGCAGGTGAAGTCGATCGGGAAGGTCACCGACTCGCAGGGCCGGACGGGCGACGCCGTCGCCGTGGACGAGCGGACGGACGCCGGAGTGATCCGCCATCGGGTGGTGCTCGACCTGTCCACGGGCACCGCGCTGTCCTTCGACAACATCCTGTTGAAGCCCGCGCCGGGGGCCGAGTTCAAGGCCGGTCAGGTCCTTGACTCGATGGTCACGGTCACCGCGGAATGGACCGACGCGCAGCCCAAGTGACCTTGTTACGGAAGGGGACGGCGCCCACTCGGTGCCGTCCCTTTCGCGTCGACCTTGGAGGCGCGTTCAGGTCGCGTTCGCGTCGTCGCGGGGACGTGGCGTGTCATTGGGGCGAGGGGTCGTTAGTGTTCGGGATGTGATCAGGCGCTTTTGGGGGTGCGGCGGGCCGTTTTCTGGGCGGCCCGCCGCTGCGCGGCGGTGGACCGCGCGCGGTTGAGGCTTTCCCTGACCTTCGCCGCGCCGCGGGACGCGGTGGCGGAGTCCTTCACGCGCCCCGCGTAAACCGCGAGCACTTCGGCGACGGGCGGCGGCTGCCATTCCTCCTTCGGCGTGATCGGCACGACGGGGATCGGTGGGACGGCGGAGTTTCCGGACGCGGGGTTTCCGGGCACGGGGACGAGCGCGAGATGCGATTGGCAGTGCGGGCACTGCACCCCCGGATGGGTGTCTCTGCTCATAACAAGAATGATTACCCAAGGGTCTGACAAAACAAGGCCGCGCCTCATTTCACCGAACCCGGGGGAACCCGCCCCGGCGAGTTATGGCCGGGGAGCGCTCAAGTACGGGACGATCTCCTGGTCGTTGTCGTGACCCAGCAGCGTCGCCCCGCAGCAGACGAGCGCCACGATGAAGGCGAGCCAGGCGACGGCCCGCCCGGCCCGCAGCCCGTAACCGCAGGTCATCCACATGAGGTACAGGCCCCAGCGCCGCCACGGGACGGGTTCGCTGTGTCGCCGCAGCTCAAGCGCGTTGTACCGGAAGTCGCGGGAGAGCCGGCCGTGCCCGGAGTCGGCGGCCGCCCGCGCGAGATCCCAGTACAGCGCGGCCAGCCGCGCGTCGCCGATTCCGGAGCCCGCGCCCCCGATCCGTCCGGAGCGCGCCGCCCGCGACCGCGCCGCGCGGTAACGCCCCGTCCCGGAGCGCGCCGCCCCGAACCGGCTGGCCCCGGCCCACCCGATCCTGGACCTTCTCGCCTTGGACCGCTGAGCCCCGGTTCCGGATCGCGGCGCCCCGGACGGCGCCGTCGTGGAGTGAGGTGCGGCGGACGGGTCGGGCGCGTCCGCCAGGACGTGGGCGAGGTCGTCGGCGAGGACGGCGCGGCCCGGCGAGCGGCGCGGCCAGGTCCGGCCGGGAGTCCGCGCGAACGCGCAGCCGCCGGTGAGGCGGAGCGCGTCCGGCCGCCGCAGGCCGAGGAAGGCGCAGTCGCTCAGGTCGACGCCGTCGAGCCGCACCCGCTTCGCGTCGACCCGCCGCAGCGACGTCACCCGGACCGTTCCGAAAGCCCGCCCCGCCCCGGTACCTCCGCCGAATCGCCCGTCCTCAAGACCTGTCCCAACGCTTGGCTCGCCGCCCGCCTCACGCCCCGCCCCGGCGCCCGTCCCGACGCCCCGCCCGGCGCCCGGCCCAGCGCCCGTTTCGAGGTCCCGGCCGATCGGGCGGCGCGGGGAGGCGGTGGCCCAGGCCGGTTCGGGGAGGCCCTGGATCGGGTGGGCGAGGGCGCGGACGGACGCCGTCCCGTCGAAGACCGCGCCTTCCAGGTCGAGTTCGGCGTGCCGGAGCCGGAAGTCGGCCTCCCCGTGGACGGCCGCGCCGTGCGCCGTGACCTGCCGCGCCGCCGCGTGGACGCGGAGCCCGCCGTGCGCTGTGACGTCGGCGAGCCCGATCCGGCCGCCCGCGACGAGAGGGCCGAGCCAGAGCCCCTGGCGGAACTTCGTCCGCTCGAAGCGGGCGTGCCGGGCGACCTGGACGCGCCGGAACGACACGGCGCCGCCAAAGCAGGCGGCCTGCATGGCGGCGTCCCGGCCGAACTTGGCACGGTCGAAACAGGCGGCGCCCATGAACACGGCCCGCCGGAAGGAGGCGTCGGCGTTCCAGGCGGCCTCGCCGAACAGGACGTCCCCGGCGAACACGGCCTCCTCGAACGAGGTGTGCTGGTGGAACCGCACGCCGTGGAAGGAGACGTTGCGCCCGAACCGCGCGCCCCGGAACGAGACGTGCCCGAAGAACCGCGCGTCGAAGAAGGACGCGGCGCCGAGGAAGCAGGCGCCGTCGAACGAGCTGTCGCCCTCGACGCAGAAGCCGCGCAGCCCGGCGTCGGTCGGCAGCACCGCGCCGTCGAACCGCGTCCGGCCGAGGTGGGGGCGCCCGTCCGGCCCGGTGACGGCGTCGAGCACGGCGTCCAGCAGCCAGCCGGGGATCGTGACCCCGCGCAGGTCGAGGTCGCCACCGGGACGCAGCGACGCCACGAACCGCTCGAAGTCGCGGGGACGCAGATGGGCGGGGCAGCCCCCGGACGATCCGGCGGTGCGTCCGGTGCATCCGTCGACGGCCGTGCAGCGCGGCCAGAAGACGGCGGTCGTGTACGGCGGCGAAGGCTCGTGAGAGGTCACGGTTTCGTTCTACCCACGGGGCCTTACCGAGTGAAGCCCTCCAGGTGGCCAGGTCGGTACTCCCCCACGGTCACCTCGCGCGGCGTAATGTGTGGTTTTGTGGGGGAGCGCAGCCGGTGGGTCGCGGACGTCGACGCCCATCCCGGGGAAGCGCCCGACCTCGCCCGCGCCGTCCTCGACCGTCTCGTGAACGCCGGGATCGTGGTCGCGGACCCTACCGACTGTGTGCTCGGCGACGTCCCCGGCGGCTACGCGCCGGGCCCCGCCGCCACCACGATCGTCGCGGGTGACCTGGGCGGATTCCCCGACGTGTGGCCGAACGGCCTGGAGGTGGACGTCGGCCGCAGCGCCTTCTACGGAACGGTCCGCGAGGACGACCGGGTCGCCTGCCCGAACTGCGACGCCTGGCTGCCGTTCGAGGTCGTCCTCGAGGAGGTGGAGGAGTGGCTGGAGGGCGGCCCGGGGTCGCTCGTCTGCGCCCGGTGCGGCGCCCGGACCGCCCTGAATGGCTGGATCTGGCCGACTCCCTGCGCGTTCGCGGAGCTGGGCCTCCGCTTCTGGAACTGGCCGCGGCTCTCCGACGCCTTCGTGGCCGAGTTGGCGGGACGGCTCGGCCACCGCCTGATCACGGGCGAGTCCGCACCGTAGTGGATCGCGATCGCCGCCGGGCGCACCGAGTGAACTGCGGGAACTCCGGGAACGATCGGAGAGTCGGATACGTGGGCGTAATAACCGAGTTCGACTGCCGTTCACTTTCCTTGGAGAAAATTCCGGCATGACCGTCAATCCAGGACATCTCCCTCGCGCTGCCGAGGCGCTGCCCGACGACCGCTTCCTCGACCGGGAGGAGAGCTGGCTCAGATTCAACCAGCGTGTCCTGGAGTTGGCCGAGGATCCGACGCTGCCGCTGCTGGAGCGCGTCCGGTTCCTGTCGATCTTCGCCAGCAACCTGGACGAGTTCTTCATGGTCCGCGTCGCCGGGCTCGCCCGCCGGATGGCGACCGGGCTCGCCGTCCAGTCCGCGAGCGGCCGGCAGCCGCGCGAGGTGCTGCAGCGCACCGGCGAGGTCGCGCACGAGCTGATGCTGCGGCACGCCGCCGTCTTCCGCGACGAGGTCCAGCCCGCGCTCGGCGACGAGGGCATCGACATCCTGCGCTGGGACGAACTGGCCGAGACCGAGCAGGAGCGGCTCCGCCGCCTGTTCCGCGACCGGATCTACCCCGTCCTCACGCCGCTCGTCGTCGACTCCGCGCACCCGTTCCCTTACATCTCGGGGCTGTCGCTGAACCTGGCGGTGATCGTCCGGGACCCGGAGACGGACGCGACGATGTTCGCCCGCGTCAAGGTGCCGCCGCTCCTGCCGCGCTTCATCGAGGCGTCCCCGGACCGGTTCACCCCGCTGGAGGACGTGATCGCCGCCCATCTCGGCCAGTTGTTCGTCGGGATGGAGGTCGTCGAGCACCACGCGTTCCGCGTCACCCGCAACCAGGACTTGGAGATCGACGACGACATCAGCGAGGGCCTCCTCCAGGCGCTGGAGCGGGAGCTGCTGCGCCGCCGGTTCGGCCCGGTCGTCCGCCTTGAGGTGGAGGAGTCGATCTCCGCCGGGGTGCTGGAGCTGCTCACGTCCGAGCTGGCGGTGGACGAGGGCCAGATCTACCGCGTCGTCGGCCCGCTCGACCTCGGCGGGCTCGCCGCCATCGCCGATCTCGACCGGCCGGAGCTGAAATATCCCCCTTTCGTCCCGTCCAAGGAGGCGCTGCCGGAGGATGCGAGCATCTTCAGCGCGATCCGTGAGCGGGACGTGCTCGTCCACCACCCCTACGACTCGTTCACGACGACCGTCCAGCGGCTGATCGAGGACGCGGCCACCGACCCGCGCGTCCTCGCGATCAAGCAGACGCTGTACCGGACGTCCGGCGACTCCCCGATCGTGGACGCGCTGATGGCCGCCGCCGAGGCGGGCAAGCAGGTCGTGGTCGTCGTCGAGCTGAAGGCCCGGTTCGACGAGCGCGCCAACATCGCCTGGGCGCGGAAGCTGGAGACGGCGGGCTGCCACGTCGTGTACGGGTTCGTCGGGTTGAAGACGCACTGCAAGCTGGCGCTGATCGTCCGGCAGGACGCGGAGGGGCAGCTCCGCCGGTACTGCCACATCGGCACCGGCAACTACCACCCGAAGACCGCCCGCCTCTACGAGGACTTCGGGCTCCTGACCGCCGACCCCGAGGTCGGCGAGGACGTCAGCGCCCTGTTCAATCACCTCACCGGCTACTCGCGGCAGAGCTCCTACCATCGGCTGCTCGTCGCGCCGAACAGCCTGCGGTCGGGGCTCGTCCAGCGGATCGAGCACGAGATCGACAACCACCGGGCCGGGCATCCGGCGCGGATCAGGATCAAGTGCAACTCGCTGGTGGACGAGGTGATCATCGACGCGCTGTACCGGGCGTCGCGGGCCGGGGTGCCGGTGGACGTCTGGGTCCGCGGGATCTGCGCGCTGCGTCCCGGCGTGCCGGGGCTGTCGGAGACCGTCCGGGTGCGGAGCGTCCTCGGCCGGTTCCTGGAGCACTCCCGCGTGTTCGCGTTCGAGAACGGCGGCGAGCCGGAGGTGTGGATCGGCAGCGCCGACCTCATGCACCGCAACCTGGACCGCCGCGTCGAGGCCCTCGTCACCGTCACCGACCGGGCGCAGCGCGACGACCTGCTCGCCCTTCTCGACCGCGCCATGGACGAGGGCACCCACTCGTGGGCGCTCGACGCCGACGGCACCTGGACGCGGCTCACCCCGCGGCCCGGCGAGATCATGCTCGACATCCAGACCCACCTGGTGAAGAGCCGCCGGTGGAGGACCGTCGATGGCTGACGTCATCCGGGCGGCGGGCGCGCTGCTCTGGCGGGACGGCCCGCTGGGCGAGGCTGAGTTCGCAGTGATCCACCGGCCGCGCTACGACGACTGGTCGTTCCCCAAGGGGAAGATCGACAAGGGCGAGCACGTGCTGGCGGCGGCCGTCCGGGAGATCGAGGAGGAGACCGGGATCGTGCCCCGGCTCGGCCGCAGGCTCCCGACCAGCACGTATCCCGTCCGGGACCGGACGAAGCAGGTCGACTACTGGGCGGCGCGCCCGCTCGCCTTCGGCGCGTTCACGCCGAACGACGAGGTGGACGAGCTGGCCTGGCTGCCCGCCGCCGAGGCGGAGGAGAGGCTCAGCTACGGGCACGACGTCGACCTGTTGCGCGAGTTCCTCAACGGGCCGCTGCACACCACGCCGTTCGTGATCCTGCGGCACGCGTCCGCGGGTGAGAAGCTCCGCTGGCGTGAGGCGGACGAGCTGCGGCCCCTGGACGAGGCGGGCCGCGCGGAGGCCATCCAGCTGGCCGGACTCCTGCATGTTTTCGGGCCGTCCCGGCTGGTCAGCTCGGCGACGGCGCGGTGCGCGGAGACCGTCCTGCCCTACGCGCGGCGGCTGCGGGAGCCGGTCGTCACGGACGCGGCGTTCACGGTCGGGGACACCGGCCCCGACCGTGCCGTCGAGACGCTCCTCGGCCTGGTCGCGGACGGCGTCCCCGCCGTCGTCTGCACGCACGGCGAGATCGTCTCCACGCTCGTCACCGGATTGTGCAAGGCGCTCGGCCAGAAAGTCCCGGACGATCCGGGCCTGCGAAAGGCGGAATTCTGGGTGGCGCACGTGAGCGACGGTTCAATGGCCGCTCTCGAACGCCACCGCCCTAGAACGACGGACCCAAGGTCTGCGACCACGTAGTGGACAGGCGGCCCTTCGCCGCCTCCGCCGCGCATTCCTCTTTCCCGTAAAGGACGCCCAACGCGAACGCCTCGGCCGGGATGTTCGTGCGCTTGGCGGCGGCCTCCAAGTGCTCCATGGCGATCACGCCGTCCTGGTGGTCGCCGAGCACCTCCTGGATGCGCTTGGCGTCCTTGACCACCCGCTTCGCGGCAACGCCCAGCACCGGAACGGCCAGCTCGGCGGCGTAGCGCGCCCGCTTGGCGGCCTTGCGGGTCTCGTGCCGCGCGATGTCGGGATCGTCGGACGTCTTGATCGAGTGGTAGTCCTTGGCCATTCGCGTCCACGCCCGCGTGACGAGGCCCGGCAGCTCCTTGCGGGCCTTTCTGTCCGCCGTCTCCGCGAGCGGCGGATCGAGGACGAGCCGGTCGAGCTCGTCGAGGATCGCGAAATACCTGGCGCTCTTCAGATGCGCGTTGAGGCGGCGGTAGGCGGCCTGTTCCTGCTGTTTCAGGTCGTCCAGCAGAAAGGCCGGCGCGCCCGCGAAACGCATTCTCAGCACTTCCCGATCGCGGACCTCGCCGAGCACTTCGGCGAGCCACCGCAGCTCAGGGTTGAGCGGCGCGGTGCGCTCCGCGTCGAGGACGGGCCGGTAGCTGCGCAGCGCGCTCCGCAGCCGCCGCACCGCCACCCGCATCCGGTGGACGGCGTCGTCCTCCGCGAGCCGCGCCTTCGGGTCGAACTCCAGCACCGCGTCGACCTGCTCGGCGAGGTAGGCGAGGACGACCTCCCCGGTCGTCACCACGGGGCCCTTGCCGTTCGAGGTGGCCGCCGCGACCCGCGACCGCGCCGCCGCCCGCGCCGCGGCCGCCGCCGACGGCGTCACCGCGCCGCCGAGCAGCCGCCCGAGCTTCGACGACGACGCGGCCCGCCGCGCGCCGCACTTGCGCAGCCGCTTCCCGGTCGCCTTCATGAGCTCCGGCGTCCCGCCGCCGAGCTCCACCTCGACCTCGCGCCAGCGGTCGGGTTCGGCGTCCGGCCCGGCCCGCCCGGTGACCAGGTCGTCGGCGATCTCCGCCAGCTCGCGGCCGTCCGCGTCGTACAGCCGGACGACCGTCCGCCCGGTGTCGAGCGTCGCGACCGGCCCCAGCTCCGCGCCCCGCGTATAGGCCGCGACCAGCGCGGACAGCCGCGCCGGCACCACGCTCGGACGCCCCAGCGGCGCCCGCAGCTCCTGCTTGCTGTCCGGACCGGCGGGCATCTTGAGATGCCAGCCCGCGTCCGTCCCGCCGCGGCGGCGGCGCAACGTGATCCCGTGCGCGGCGAGCCGGAGATCCGCGGTGTCGTAGTAGGTCGCGTACAGTTCGTGCGCCTCGGGCGTCCCCGTGGAGGCCACGTCCGGCAGCCCGTCCAGATCCGGCAGGACGAAGTCGGACGCGGCGTCGTACTTCTGCTCGATCTCCAGATGCCTTTCGGCCACGCTTCAGCTCCTCCAGGAAGGGGTCCGGCACCGCTCCACACCCAAGTGGCCAGGATTTCACGGCAAGGTGAACAACAACAGAAAAGTGAGGGTCGACGGCGCCCGCCTAGCATGCTCAGGTGCGAACACTGGTGCTCTGGGACATCGATCACACCCTCATTAACGCGGGCGGCCTCAGCGGCGAGATCTACGCGTCCGTCTTCCACCGCCTGATCGGCCGCGCGCCCGCCAAGATCGCCGCAATGGCCGGACGCACCGACCGAGCCATCACCGCCGAGACCCTGGACCACCACGGCGTGCCCCCGACACCGTCCCTGACCTCGTCTTTCCTGGACGCCCTGGCTCTTGCCTTCGAGGCACGCCGCGCCGAACTGCCCGCCCGGGGCCACGTCCTCCCCGGCGCCCGCGCCGCCCTGGAGGCCCTGGCCGCCCGTACCGACGTGGTCCAGTCAGCGCTGACGGGCAACACCCGCCGGATCGCCGAATGCAAACTGACCGCCTTCGGCCTCACCGACTTCTTCGCCCTCGACGCCGGCGCCTACGGCGACGACGCTCTCGAACGCCCGCCGTTGGTGAAACTCGCCCAGCACCGCGCGTCCCGCCAATACGGCGAGCAATTCACGGCGTCCAACACCGTCCTGATAGGCGACACCCCGCACGACGTCCGCGCAGCCCACGAAGGCGGCGCCCACGTAGTAGCAGTGGCAACAGGCGCAACCCCAGCCGCCGCCCTACGCCTCTCAGGCGCCGAAGCAGTCCTCCCCGACCTAACAGAAACCGACGCAGTACTAACCGCCATCCTCCGCGCGTAACCCCTCACCCACAAAAGGCGCGATAGGCGTCCTTCAACTCCCCAACCTCCGGAACGCGCAACTCACCGACCCCCGTGACGACCTCAGCGGCACGCCAGTAGTTGGACGGAACGAGCCGCCCACTCGTCACCGCTTCAAGAGCCACATGGACCGCCTCGTCCCCCTGACCAGCGCCAACCAGCGCCAAGGCCAGATCCAACCGAGCAGACACCACCCGCCGAGGCCGGTCGGCCCGCCGCGCCTCCAACCGCCCCAGGACGCCCCGCGCACACGCCACCGCCGCCGGATCACCCAGCCACGACAGAGTGGTGGCCATGTAGGCGTCGCTCTTAGCGGGGTCATAGCGGAAGTGGTGCTCGGGCCGTTCCGGCATCGCCATCGGCGCGACGAGCCGCTCCACCCGAGCCAGCGCATCGCGCGTCTCCGCCCCAGCACCAAGCCGCGCCCAAGCCCGCCCTTCCTGCGCCGTGGCCTGAATGAACGCCGAACCACCCTTCGGCGCGGCCTCCTGCGCTCCCCTTGCCAGGACGACGGCCTCCCGGTAATCGCCACCGGTGACGGCCTCCCACGCGCGCGTCTCCAGCGTCCACGCATAAATCTCCGGATGACCGCCATGCACGGCAAGCTCGGCGGCCGTCCGCAGCCGCACAGCCGCGCTCCTACTATGGCCCAGGTCGATCTCGCAGGTCGCGGCGAGCAACGACAGCCACCCGCCGACCACCACGAGCCGCCGCCGCTGGACGAGCGTCATCCGCACGTCCATGAGCCGCGCCACATACTCCAGATGCCGCCGCGTCCGACGAAGCAGCTCGGACGGCGCAGACCGCGGATAAGCAGAAGCAAGCTCATCCACCGCCACTTCCAACGCGACAAGCGTCCCCTCGCCGACATCACTAGCAGCCACCCGCCGCGCCAACTCCACCGCGTCCAACCCGTCGTCATGCAGCACCTCCACTGCTGGAGGCGCCTGTCCGGAGAACAGGTCGTGCTCAGGGATTTCTAGGGCGGCGGTGTAGAGGAGGCGGTAGCGGGGGCCTACGGCGTGTTCGCCTGCTTCGTGGCCGCGGATCGTTCGCTCAAGGTCTTTGAGGCTTGGTAGGCGTCGGGCGACGCGGTCGGGTGCCACGTCGCGGAAGAGTTCGGCCAGATCTGCGACGGTCAACCCGCGCGCTTTGCGCTCGGCCCGTAACCGCGCCCCAACCTGCTTCTTCTTGGACACTGCGATTCACCTCGGCTCGGATTTCCGCGGAGATGGCCGGTATCCACTCTCACCCGCGGTTATCACGGTGACCTCCACCGCCCGTCAGTGATTCACTGAGAGTGACCGATTCGCCACAATGTGGGAGGTGGGTGTGACGAGGACGAGTGGCCCTCTGCCGTTCTTTGTGTGGGACGTCGTTGGGGGCGCGGGCGGGGTGACGGGGGATCGGGACGTTGCGATTCGGCATGTTCGGCGAGGGCTTGAGGCGTCGGCGCCCGGGGTGCGTGGAGAGGTGCGGCGGGTCACGGTCTCGATGAGTGGGCGCGTCGAGTACGTCCAGCTCGGTGTCGTCGTTGCGGCCAGGCGCGGCATCGGCGGCGTGGTGTGGGCTCGGCGCGTTGGGGTCAAGCCCGCCGCGCCTGATCGTGCGCAGGTTGTTGCGGTGGTGCGCGGGTGGGTTGGGGCCGTTGTCTACTCGCCGGACGAAGCCGCTGCGTCGGTGGGGTGTGAGGTCAGGGGCTGAGGATGGCTCGGCAGGTTTTGCTGATTAGGGCGTCCACCTGTGGGGGTGGAGGTCGTCGGTCTTGGAGGTGGCGGCGGACGGCGCCGTAGGGGACGTCGATCGTGGCGAATAGGAGGTCGTCGCGGTCGGTTGTGGGGTGGCGGGTTATGTAGGCGTTCAGGGCTTGCGCTAGGCGGGTGTTCAGGGTGGCTAGGGCTTCGGTCAGGTCGGTGGGCCAGGTGGGAGCCAGGTCTTGGCGGCGGTAGAGGAGTAGGACCGCGGCCTCGTTCATGTGGGTGCGGCACCAGCGCGGGGTGTGCAGGGCGGCGGATTCGGGGTCGTCCGCGTTGAGGGCCTCGATGAAGCCTTCCTGGAAGCGGCGGACGGTGCGCGTCCACAACGTCGCCAGGAGCAGGTCGCGGGAGCCGAAGCGATGGTAGAGGGAGCCGGACGGGGCGCCGAGCCGTCCCGCGATGGCCGCGATCGTCGCGGCGGCCGGGCCGTCCTCGGCGGTGACGGCGAGGGCCGCGTCGAGGATCTGGTCCTGGCCGAACTTCGCCGGTCTTCCCAAGGAGCGCCTCCCAGTGCTAGTAGTGGAGCATTCTAGAACATCTTCTCTAAAACGAGGTGCGCGCATGTCAGCGGAGACGGATCTCGTCGCACGGTTCTACGGCGCCGCGCAGGCGGGGGACGGGGCGGCGATCCTGGCCATCCTGCATCCGACGTTCGAGGCGCACACCGCGCCGGGGCTCCCGTGCGGGGCGGGTGGCACCTTCCATGGGCCGCACGAGACGCTCGCCAAAGTGTGGGGTGCGGTGTTCGCCGAGTTCGACACGGCTCCGTACGCCGAGTCCTGGCATGAGACGACGGACGGAATGGTCGTGGTCACCGGCCGTTATCGGGGCGTTTCGCGGGCGACGGGGCGCGATTATGAGGCCGAGTTCGTCCACCTGTGGCGGGTTACCGGTGGGCTGATCTCCTGGCTGCACCAGTACACCGACACCGCGCGATGGCACGAGGCCGTTAGCCCGGTGTAGCTCAGGAGTAGAAGGTGACCAGGTCGCAGTAGGGGATGTCTTCGTCTTCCATTCCGTCGGCGAAACGGTTGAAGTCCACTACCTCTTCGGCGGCCGTGATGATGGTGTGGGCCAGGGCCTTGTGGTCGGGATTCGCGAGGCGGGCTTCGGCTGCTTGGTAGGCCGTTAGTAGGGCGGCCACCTGGGGTGCGGGGAGGTGTCCGATCGAGGGTAGGTCGGATGGGTAGGGGGTGCCTGTGAACGGGGAGTTGTACATGAAGCCCAGAGGAGTTAGCTCGGCGGGGACGCCCAGGGCCATCAGCTCGCGGCTTGCCTCGTCCAGGAAGCGGGCGCCCAGTTTCATCGGGCCGAAGTCGAAGCGTTTCGATTCGAGCTGCTCGATGACGATTTCCCAGGCGTGGCCGTAGGCGTTTCCGGCGTCCGGGTCTTTCGGACGGTCGTGCAGGATGTCCTCCAGCGCCTCGGTGACCGTGCGCGAGCCCTTGACGTAGCCTTCCGCGTCGACGGCGGCGGCCTGTGTCCGGGACTCCTCGGCCAGCCAGACATTCGTCGGCCGGACCAATATGTCGAGCGTCGCGAGGCTGACGCTGTACAACCTGAGCTGCGTGCTCACGCTCCCGAACCTCCTCGTGCGGAAGTGATCATTCCTAGCAGCTCGAAGCCCGCCGGGTTCGGGGAACGAGGCCATTCAGCCGAGCGTGGCGAGGGCCTCGTCCAGGGCTTCGGGGAGGTCCAGGGACGGGTCGTCCGCCCAGCGGAGCATCAGGTCGAGCATGATGCCGAAGGCCGCGCCGGTCAGCGTGCGGATTTCGGGCGAGGGGCGGCCGGTGCGTTCGGCGAGAATGGCGGTCACCGTGCGCATCGTGTCGATGAAACTGCCGAACGCGACGCCGCGCAACGCGGGAACGGACAGGATCAGGACGGTCCGGTCGTGCCCGGCGGCGAGGTCGTCGGCGGAGAAGCCACCGAGGACGTCCCGCAGCGCGGCGCGCAATGCCTGGATGGGGGGCAGGTCCGGGGGCTGGGCGCGGAGCGACTCGAAGAACACCGGGTCGGTCTCGTCGGTGATGACGAGGTCCTCTTTGGTGGGGAAATAGCGGAAGACGGTGGTGTGCGCGACCTCCGCCGCCTGCGCCACCTGCTCGACGGTGGTCGACTCGTAGCCCTGCTCGCGAAACAGGCGAAGCGCCTCCCGCTGGATCGCGGCCCGCGTCCTCGCCTTCTTCAGTTCCCGAAGGCCCTGCTTGGCCGCCATGCCCCGCCTTCCCTCAGCCCGTTTCCGCCGCCGAGCCTACCGGCGCGCCCTCCACGTCCACGTGCGGCAGGACGCGGTCGAGCCGGGCGGGCAGCCACCATCCGGTGCGTCCGAGCAGGGACATCACGGCGGGCACGATCGTCAGCCGGACGACGAACGCGTCGAACAGCACGGCGGCGGCGAGCGCGAAGCCGAACGACTGCACCATCGGGGTGTTCGACAGGATGAAACCGCCGAACACACTGATCATGATGATCGCGGCGGCGGTGACGACGCGGGCGCCGTGCGCGAGGCCGGCGGCGGCGGCCTCGGCCGGCGCGGCGCCGCGCACGTGCGCCTCCCGCATCCGGGTGACGAGGAAGACCTGGTAGTCCATGGCCAGCCCGAACACGAGGCCGATCAGCATGACGGGCAGCAGGTTCACGATGATGCCGGACGAATGGACGACGCCGAGCGCGTCCAGCCACCCCCACTGGAACACCGCGACGACCGCGCCGAACGTCGCCGCGACGCTGAGTAGGAAGCCGAGCGTGGCCTTCAGCGGCACCGCGATCGACCGGAACACGAGCGTGAGCAGGATGAACGCCAGGCCGATGACGACCGCCAAGTAGGGGACAAGGGCGTCCGCGAGCTTCGCCGACGTGTCGATGTCGATCGCCGTCCGGCCGGTGACCGCGACACCGTCGCCGTGGAAGCGGTCGCGGATGTCGTTGATGAGCTTCTCGGTGTCCTCGCTGGTCGGGCCGCTCGCGGGGACGACGTTCAGCAGCGCCGTGTCACCGGACCGGTTGAGCAACGGCTCGCCGACCGATGCCACGCCGGGAAGGGACGCGACCTGCCGCGCGACCTGGTCCGCGGCGGTTCTCGTGTTTCGGGAGGACTGGACGACCAGCGTCAGCGGTCCGTTGATCCCCGGGCCAAAATCCGCGGCGAGGAGGTCGTATGCCGCGCGTTGCGTCGTCCCGGACGGGGCGGTCCCGTCGTCCGGCAGGCCGAGGCGCAGGCCGAGCGCGGGCACCGCCGCGACGACCAGCCCGGCGACCGCCACGGCCAGGACGGGGACCGGCCGCGCGGTCACGAACCGGGCCCAGCGCCGTCCGGCCGGGTCCGCGGCGGGACGGCGACCGCCCAGCGCGCGGTGTCCGGCGAACCCGAGCAACGCGGGCAACAGCGTCAGCGCGACCGCCACGGCGACCCCGACCGTGAACGCGGCGGACAGGCCGAGCTTCGTCAGCACGGGGATGTCCACGACGGCGAGGCCCGCGAGCGCGATGATCACGGTGAGCCCGGCGAACACGACGGCGGACCCGGCGGTGGC
The DNA here is from genome assembly GCF_008121305.1 of Actinomadura decatromicini. NCBI lineage: Bacteria > Bacillati > Actinomycetota > Actinomycetes > Streptosporangiales > Thermomonosporaceae > Actinomadura > Actinomadura decatromicini. Next base: position 89,324 of record NZ_VSRQ01000005.1, read on the forward strand.
GGCGGCGCGTCCGGCCGCGTCGGCGGGGGCGTGGCCGTCCCGGACCTCCTCGCGGTAGCGGGAGATGATGAACAGCGCGTAGTCGATCGCGACGGCGAGGCCGAGCATGAGCGCGAGCGCCGAGGCGTCGGAGCTGAACTCGACCACGGCGGTGGCGGCGCTGATCACCGACAGCCCGATCGCGATCCCGGCGGCGGCCGTGAGCAGCGGCAACCCGGCCGCGACGAACGAACCCAGCGTGACGAACAGGACGACCGCCGCCACCGCGACGCCGAGCAGCTCCCCGGCGCCCTCCTCCGGTGGCGCGACCGCGTCGCCGCTCATCTCCACCCGCAGGCCGGGGACGGTCGCGGCGGCGCGCAGCGCGGCGCGGTCGGCGCCGGTCAGCTCGTACTCCGGGACGCGGTAGGCGACCTCGGCGAAGGCGGTTCGTCCGTTGCGCGAGACGGTCGCCGGGGAGACCTCCGCGACCTTCGGCGCCGACTTGATGCGGTCGATCGCCCGGTCGACGGACGCCTTCGGCAGGACGGCTCCGGTGAACACGACCTTCGCCGCCGCGTTCCCGGCCTCGGCCTGCGGGAACCGGTCGGCGAGCAGGTCGTTCGCGTGTTGCGACTCTGTTCCCGGGACGGAGAACGTGTCGGGGGCCGGTTCGGCGAGCGTCGCGCCGCTCAGCAGGGCGGCGGCGAGCAGCCCCGTCCAGGCCAGTACGACCGCGAGCCGCCGCCGGAAGCAGAACCGGCCGAGCCGCCCCAGGAACGCAGACATGCCACACACTCCCTTTCGCTAGTGCGATAGGAAGTGTTAGTGAACTAGCGTTATCTGTCAACCTGCCCGGTCACTAGACCGTGTCCGTCGGACCGTAGAGGTCGTCAGTGTGTGTAGGGCTGTCCGACCGTGGAGGTCAGCCGGTGTAGGGCGGGGCGACTCCCCAGCTCCAGTGCGGCATGGGCGCCTCCAGCGGCGGTTTCGCGTCGGGCTGGGAGTTGGCGAGGGCGATGCGCGTCCCCCACTCGATGTAGGACGCGAACGCGGCGCGGAACTCGGGGTCGTCCGGGAGGCCGACCTCGTCCGCGGCGTCCATGAGCAGCGACACCCAGCGGCGCCGCTGCGCCTCGGTGATCGCCTTGCCGAGGTGCTGCCGGACCATGTGGTGGTAGCCGCCGCGCTCCCCGCTGTAGCGCCCGGGCCCGCCGAACACCTCGCCGAGCCAGATCGCGACCCACTTCGGATGGTCCGGCGCCATGTGCTCGAACAGGGGCCTGAGCAGGTCGTCCTTCAGGACGTTCGTGTAGAAGACCTCGGTGAGCCGCGCCAGCGCCTCGCCCCCGCCCGCCCAGGCGTACATCGTCGGGACGGACCCGCCCGCGCCCCGCACCGGCGTCCGCTCGTAGTGCCGCATCTCCTCGATCCGCTGCACGTACGGCTTGATCTCCGCGAAGAAGGCGGGGAAGTGCTCGCCGCCGCGGAAGCCCTTCATGTGGTCGTCGGTGGACGTCCAGCCGATGCGCAGGACGTACCACTCGGGCTCGTCTACGCACCGGGACAGCTCGTAGTCCACGCACTGGGGCGCGGCGGCGAGGGAGGCGGCGGCCCGCGCGTACGCCTGCTCGAACGCCCCGGACTCGGCCGGGTCGATGCGGTAGCGGATGTACTCGACGATCATGCGTGCCCCCATGAATGCGACCGGTCGGGTAATCACAGTAATCCTGTAATCACCCGACCGGAAGCGGGACGATCAATCCCCGATCAATCCCCAACGATCAATCCGGACGATCAGTCCTTGGCGGCCGACGAGCGCCGGAACAGCGCGACCGCCCCGGCCGCCGCCGCGACGACCGCCGCGATCAGCCCGATCCACAGCCAGCCGGACGAGCCGCCGCCCGAGTCGTCGGACGACGACACCGCCGCGGTCTGCGACGGTGCAGCCTGCGACGGCGCGGGCTGTGCCTGGGACGGCGCGGGCTGGGTGGCACTCCCCGACGATCCCTTCACGGTGAACGTGTAGGTGCCCGAGACCGGGTGCCCGTCCGCCGACACGACCCGCCAGGCGACCGTGTACTTGCCGTTCGGCAACGTCCCGTTGACCGCCTGCGTGACCTTGTTGTCGACGGCCCGCGCCGATCCCGACTGGTGCTGCCCGCCGGACGCGTCCGAAAGGATCACCTTCGGCAACCGGACCGTCTCGGAGTACTCCAGGACGACCTTCGTCGGCGCCCCGACCGAAGCGTTCTTCGCCGGGGTGGCCCCGGTCAGCGCGGTATGCGCCGAAGCCGGAACCGCGGACAACGCGAGAACCGTCCCGACCGCGAGGGCACTCGCCCCGACACGCCTGGACGCCCGTCCAACCGGCTTGGAGAACCGCGTCGTGCGCGCGGAGTCCCGCCCCGCCCGCTTGAAGGCACGCGCCACCGGCCCGGTGAACTGCGTCGTGCGCGCGGAGTCCCGCCCCGTCCGCTTGAAGGCACGCGCCACCGGCCCGGTGAATTGCGTCGTGCGCTCAGAGACCCGCCCCGCCTGCTTGAAGACGTGCGCCGCGCGCCCAGGGCTGGTGGCGGCCCGGGTCATGACCTGCTCCGGGCGCGGGTGAGGGCGAAGGCGGCGGCGAGGAGACCGAGCGCGCCGACGCCGATGCCGACGCCGCCGAGCAGGCGGGCCGTCCCGTCGTCGGACGAGGCCGTGGCCTGCGGTTTCACCTGCGCGGTCAGCCCCGCCTGCGCGGTGCCGCCCGCCTCCTGCTTGGGGACGAGTTTCAGCGCGGGCGCCGGATGCTCGGGCTCGTTCGGCCCGTCGACCGGGTTCTCCTCCCACTTGACGACCTCGCCGTTCGAGTACGTCTGGTCGGTCTTGAAGACGAGCTGGTCGGTGTCGGTGGGCAGCGGGCCCATCGAGACGTCGAACTCCTGGAACTGCCCGGCCTCGATCTTCCCGCCGGTCCAGGTGATCTTGCTGACGGTCTCGGTCAGCTCGCCGCCCTCGGTCTTGATCGGCTGCGCGAGCTTCGCCTTCTCGACCTTCGCCGTCCAGCCGGGCAGCGGACGGACCGACACCGACGACAGCGGATGGTCGGCGGGCAGGTTCACCACGAGCTTCGTCGTGGAGGCGTTGTCGCGCTCGTTCGGCACCCGGAACGAGATCTTGGCGTACGAGCCCTTCTCGGCGGACTTCGGATTGGCGGTGACGTGCGCGGACGCCGCCGATGCGAGGCCGAGCACGGACACGGCGGACAGCGCGGCGACCGCGCCGACCCGCCGGGCGACCGGGCGGGCGGCCGGGTGGGAGGCATGCGAAAGGAAAGCCATGACGGAACTCCGTTCGAGTCGTACGGAAAATCCGGAAACGCCGATCGGTCGGCGTCCGGTGACGTACGGCGCTCGATTCGTCCGCCTAGCGGACGGCGAGCGCCCTCGAACGCGGCGGGGGACCCCGCCGGACGACCTGGTGCCGCAGCACACGTCCGACCGCCGGGACCGCGTCCGCCGCCGGGACGGCGAACACCGCGCGCGGCGGTCCGCCCGCCGGTCGGGCGGCGAGGGCGAGGAGTGCGAGCAGCAGCCGGATCGGACGGTCCGCCGCCGCGGCGGCCCGCCGTGCCAGCGCCCACGCCGTCCGCTCGCCGCGCCGCAGCCACCACGCGGCGACCAGCGCGGCGACCGTGTGCGCGAGCGTCATCGTGATCCCGCCGGAGCCGTGCGCGACCGGCGTGAGGACCTCCGCGCCCGCCCCGTGCACGGCGGAACCGTGCATGGCGGAACCGTGCGTGACGGGGTCGTGCATGACGGCTGCGCTCCGCTGGACCGAGCCCGCGGTCGTCGCGGCCGTGAACAGCGTGTGCAGCGCGAACTGCCCGCCGAGGAGCCCACCCAAGATCGTCGGCAGGGAGCGCTCGTGCCCGGCCAGCATCAGCGTGACGCCGAGTACCGCGCAGAATCCGACGCCCGCCGTCCACACGGGGACGGGCGCACCCGAGGCGAGGACGTGCCCGCTGGTCGCCAGCACGACGCACACGGTGGCGAACACCACCGCGCGCGCGGTTCGGAAGCCCGGGAGCGGGGGACGCGGGGACATGGCGTTGACCATCGTCCCACCCGCTCCCCGGGCTGTGTACCCCACCCCCGCGAACAATCTCGACACGCCCAACATATTGGGGTTGCGCAAAGATCGTCGACTAGATGTAGGGTTCAGTCCCGTGCTGGTTCGCCCCCGCCGCCCAGGCGGGGGCGTCGCAAGAGGGAACCCGGTGAGAGTCCGGGACTGCCCCGCAGCGGTGAGTGGGAACGACCGCCGTCATCACGCACTGGGCCGCACGGCCCGGGAAGCGACGGCCAGTAGGACGCGCCCTCCTCCGGGTCTCCGGAGAGGCGCCGTGCCCGCGAGTCCGAAGACCTGCCAGCGCGCGAGGAGGCCGGGCGGCCGCGCCATGGCGAGGTTCGCCTGACCGACCTCTTCAAGGGTCCGGGGGACGTCCCCCAGGCCGAACACGTCCAGGTCTCGCGGGTGGGCCGGGGGCGGAGCGCGGCGTGCCGCCGCGTGCCGTTCGCATGCCCTCCGCGAGGCGGCTCGCGAGGGGAGACGCACGTGACACAGGCTCTGGCCGCGCCGCCGGCGGCGGAGATCGCCGCCGAGGTCGAGGCGGCCTGCGACGGCATACCGGGGGTGGACGCGGGACGGCTGCTCGCCCGCTCGGGCGACGCGCTCGACGCCGCCGCGCTGCGGGATCTCGCCATCGGCGAGGCGAGCGCGCTCGTCCCCGCCGAACCGGGATACTCCAAGGTCGCCGCGCGGCTGCTCGGCAACCGGATCCGGGACGAGGCCGCGGCCGCCGGGGTCGGCACGTTCGCCGAGTCCGTGGCCGCCGCCCACCGGGAGGGCCTGCTGGCCGACGCCCCGGCCGCGTTCGTCGCGGCCAACGCGGCGGCGCTGAACGCCCTGATCGACGAGTCCGCCGACGAGCGTTTCGAGTACTTCGGGCTGCGCACCCTCTACGACCGGTATCTGCTTCGGCATCCGCGGTCGCGGCTCGTCCTGGAACGTCCGCAGCATTTCCTCCTGCGCGTCGCGTGCGGCCTCGCCTACCCCGACGGAACCGGCGCGGACGGGGTCGCCGAGGCGGCCGAGTTGTACGGGCTGCTCAGTACGCTGTCGTATCTGCCCAGCTCACCGACGCTGTTCAACGCGGCGGCGCGGCGTCCGCAGCTCTCGTCCTGCTTCCTGCTGGACTCGCCGCGCGACGAGCTGGATTCGATCTACGAGCGGTACGGGCAGGTCGCGCGGCTCAGCAAGTACGCGGGCGGCATCGGGATCTCGTGGACGCGGATCCGGTCGCGCGGCTCGCTGATCCGCGGGACGAACGGGCACTCGAACGGGATCGTCCCGTGGCTGCGGACGCTCGACTCGTCCGTCGCCGCCGTCAACCAGGGCGGTCGCCGCAAGGGCGCGGCCTGCGTCTACCTGGAGCCGTGGCACGCCGACGTCGAGGAGTTCCTGGAGCTTCGCGACAACACGGGCGAGGACGCGCGCCGCGCCCACAACCTCAACCTCGCCAACTGGATCCCGGACGAGTTCATGCGCCGCGTCGAGTCCGACGGGACGTGGTCGCTGTTCGACCCGAAGGAGGTCCCCGAGCTGACCGACCTGTGGGGCGAGGAGTTCGACGAGGCGTACCGGGCGGCGGAGCGGGCGGGACGGTTCGTCCGCCAGGTCCCGGCCCGCAAGCTGTACGGGCGCATGATGCGGACGCTCGCCGAGACCGGCAACGGCTGGATGACCTTCAAGGACGCCGCCAACCGCGCCTGCAACCAGACCGCCGGGGGCGGGGTCGTCCACCTGTCGAACCTGTGCACGGAGATCCTGGAGGTGACGGGCGACAGCGAGGCGGCCGTGTGCAACCTCGGGTCGGTGAACCTCGCTGCGCACGTCACGCCGTCCGGGGTCGATTGGGAGCGGCTGCGCGCGACCGTCCGCACCGCCGTCCGTTTCCTGGACCGGACGATCGACCGCGGCTTCTACCCGACGCCCGAGGCGGAGGCGGCGAACCGCAAATGGCGTCCGGTCGGGCTCGGCGTAATGGGTCTCGCGGATGTCTTCTTCACGCTCCGCCTTCCCTTCGACTCCGATGAGGCGCGGGCTCTGTCGACGCGCATCGCGGAGGAGATCGCGCTCGCCGCTTATGGCGCGTCCACCGAACTGGCCGCATTGGACGGTCCGCTGCCCGCCTATGAGCAGACGCGCACCGCTCGCGGGTTCCTCCATCTCGACCATTTCCCGGACGCGGCGCCGGAACGTCCCGGCGAATGGGAGCGGCTGCGCGCCCGGGTCGCCGAGGTCGGGCTGCGCAATTCGCTGCTGATCGCCATCGCGCCGACCGCGACGATCGCGTCCATCGCGGGATGCTACGAATGCATCGAGCCGCCGGTGTCCAACCTGTTCAAGCGGGAGACGCTGTCCGGCGAGTTCCTGCAGATCAACGCCTATCTGGTGGACGACCTCAAATCGCTCGGGCTGTGGACGCCGGACGTCCGCGAGGCGATCAAGAAGGCGAACGGCTCCGTCCAGGGGCTGGTCGGCCTTCCCGAGGAAATGCGCACCCTGTACCGGACGGCCTGGGAACTGCCGCAGAAGGCGCTGATCGACCTCGCCGCCGCGCGCACCCCGTACGTCGACCAGTCGCAGTCGCTGAACCTCTTCATGGAGACGCCGACGATCGGGAAGCTCTCCTCGATGTACGCCTACGCCTGGCGCAGCGGCCTGAAGACGACCTACTACCTGCGCTCGCGCCCCGCGACCCGGATCGCGCAGACCACCGTCCTCCAGACGGCCGCCGACGTGTGCTCACTAGAGAACCCGGAGACCTGCGAGGCGTGCCAGTGAGCGAACGGAACGGAAAGCACGGCATGCTGCTCGACCCCGGCATGGACCTGACGCTGCGTCCCATGCGCTATCCCGACTTCTACGAGCGCTACCGCGCCGCCATTCGCAACACGTGGACGGTAGAGGAGGTGGACCTCGCCTCCGACTTGGCCGACCTCGCTCGGCTGACGCCCGCCGAACTGCATCTGGTCAACCGGCTCGTCGCGTTCTTCGCCACGGGCGACTCGATCGTCGCGAACAACCTCGTGCTGAACCTCTACAAGCACGTCAACGCGCCCGAGGCGCGCCTCTACCTCTCCCGGCAGCTTTTCGAGGAGGCCGTTCACGTCCAGTTCTATCTGACCCTTCTCGACACCTATCTGCCCGACCAGGACGAGCGGGCCAAGGCGTTCGCCGCCATCGAGCACATCCCGTCGATCCGGGCCAAGGCGGAGTTCTGCTTCCGCTGGATCGACTCACTCGGTTCCCTGGACGAGTTGCGCACGGCCGCCGACCGCCGCGCGTTCCTGCTGAACCTGATCTGTTTCGCTGCGTGCATCGAGGGGCTGTTCTTCTACGGCGCGTTCGCCTACGTGTACTGGCTGCGGTCGCGCGGGTTGCTGAACGGCCTCGCGTCCGGAACCAACTGGGTCTTTCGAGATGAGTCGATGCACATGGAGTTCGCTTTCTCCGTGGTCGACACCGTCCGGGCGGAGGAACCCGAACTGTTCGACGCCGCCATGACCGAGGAGGTGATGACGATGCTCGAAGAGGCCGTCCAGGCGGAACTCGACTTCGCGCGCGACCTGTGCGGCGACGGCGGAGGGCTCCCGGGCATGAACGCCGACGACATGCGCGGCTACCTGGAATACGTCGCGGACCAGCGGCTCGCGCGGCTCGGCCTGCCCGTCCGGTACGGGACGCCGAACCCGTTCGCGTTCATGGAGTTGCAGGACGTCCAGGAGTTGTCCAACTTCTTCGAGCGCCGTGTCTCCGCCTACCAGATCGGTGTGGAGGGCGCCGTCACCTTGGACGAGGCGTTCTGACGTTCGCCGCCGCCTTGGCCCTGCGGACGTGAGGGATATCTCAACGTTCACCTACTTGACGGTGAGGCTCGCGTGAGCAGAACCTCTTAACGTTGAGATTGTCAATGATGATCCGTGGAGCTGAGTCCGGTGAACCGCATCGAATCACCCGCGTCCGCCGCGTCCGCCGCCGCCGACCAGGTGCCGCTCAGGCGGTGGCTGGCCGTGGTGGCGGTCGCGGTCGGGACGTTCCTCGTCGTCACGGCCGAGCAACTGCCCGTGGGCCTGCTGACGTCCGTCGGCGGCGACCTCGGGGTGTCCGAGGGCACCGCCGGTCTGATGATCACCGTGCCGGGGCTGGTGGCGTCCGCGGGGGCGCTGCTGGTCCCGGTCGTGATCGGACGGGCGGACCGCCGCACCGTCCTGCTCGCGCTGATCAGCCTGATGGTGGTGGCGAACGCGCTGTCGTTCCTGGCGCCCAACTTTCCGGTTTTGCTGGCGTCGCGCTTCCTGGTCGGGGTCAGCATCGGCGGGTTCTGGGCGCTGGCGGCGGGGATCGCCGTCCGGCTCGTGCCGGAGAGCCGCGTTCCGCGCGCCACGTCGATCGCCTTCGGCGGGGCGACCGCCGCGAACGTCCTCGGCGTCTCCGCCGGGACGCTGATCGGCGGGCTCACCGACTGGCGCATCGCGTTCGTCACCCTGGCCGGGCTGGGGCTGCTGGCCGTCGCCGCGCTGTTCGTGCTGCTGCCCGGCATCCCCGCCACCGGCTCCATCGGGTTCGGCGCGCTGCTCTCGCTGTTCGGCGACCGGTTCGTCCGGGCCGCCACGCTGTCGACGTTCCTGCTGGTCAGCGGGCACATGGCGGCGTACACGTTCGTCAGCCCCATCCTCCGGGACATCTCCGGCGTCGACGAGGACCTGATCGGCCCGCTGCTGCTCGTGTTCGGCGCCGCCGGGATCGTCGGGACGTTCGTCGCCGGAGCCGCCGCCGGACGCGACGTCCGCGCCACCGTCGCCGTGGTCGCCGCGCTGCTCACCACCGTCCTGGCGCTGTTCCCGCTGCTCGGCGGGACCGCCGTCACCGGGACCGCCCTCCTGGTCCTGTGGGGCCTGTCCTTCGGGAGCGTCCCGGTCGGCGTCCAGATGTGGATCTTCAAGGCCGCGCCCGACCGCGCCGAACCCGCGACGGCGCTCAACACGGTCGTGTTCAACCTGGCCATCGCACTCGGCGCGCTGTTCGGCGGTTTCGTGGTGAACGGCGCGTCCGCGAAGGCCGTCCTGTGGTTCGCCGCCGTCCTGACCGTCCTTACCTTGGCCGCCGTCCGCAGCGCGCGGAGGGCCTGAACGCACGGTGAGCCGCACGGCACGGAGGGGGATGTTCCGAACTTTCCTCAGTGGGCAGACGTTGAACCGTCAAGACAAGGCCGAGGAGGAAGAAATGGCTTCCGTCATCGACCGGATCAAGCGATTCATGCGCAGCCCGCAAGGACAGAAGGCGCGGGCCAGGGCGGAACGTCTCGCCCGGGACCCGCGCACCCAGGCCAAGGCCCGCCGCCTCCTGTCCCGATATCGCGGCGGCCGCCACTGACCGAGCTCGGCGGCAGCCGAGCCCGGCACCTGCCAAGCCCGGCACTTGCCGAGCCCGGCGGCAGGCGCGTCTGGCGCCTGCCGCGTCTGGCGCCTGCCGCGTCCGGCGGCGGTCGAGTTCGGCACGCGCCGGGTTCGGCGTTTGCCACGTTCAACGGCCGGACGGGTTCAGCAGCTGCCGTGTTCGCCGCGGAGGCTGGCGTTGAGGGCCGCGGCGAGCTTTTCCGGTGAGGGCTCGGGGGCGTCCGGACCGCTGTCGAGAACGGCGTCGGCGCATCCGCGGAAGGTCTCGCTGAACTGGCTGTAGTGCGGCGTGATCGGCCGGGGGTGCGCCTTTTCCATCGCCGCCTTCAACTCGACGATGAACGCGTTCCGCCGCTCGGGCGTGGGTTGCTCCTCCGGTTCGAGCTTGGCGCCCTGCTCCTGGCACGGGTTGTCGTTCAGGGCCGACTTCCGCGTGGGCGGATATCCGCCGCACACGAAGAGCCGGTTCTCCGAGGTCTTGCCGGTGAGGAAATAGACGAGTTCCCCTGCCTCCTCCTTGTGCCGCGAGTACGCGGAAATGGCGAGGTTCTGCCCGCCGAGCACGCTCAGGCCCGGCGCGGGGAGCCGCCTGACCTCGAACCTGTCGCGGACCCGGGGATCGGCGAAAAGGGAGCGGAAGACGAACGGCCAGTTGCGCATGACGGTCCCGTCCGGTGCCTGCGCGAACATCTCGATGCTGTCCAGCTCGTCCGAGGTCCGGGGGTCCTTCGCCATTCCCGCGGCGCCGGCCCGGGCCCGCTGGTGCTCCAGTCCGGCCTTGAGGTCGCGCAGGCCGGGGAGGATGCTCTCCCGGGCGTCGTCGACGGTGACCTTCGTGTCGGTGCCCATCAGCACCGGGGGACGCCGTTGCCGCTCGTTCCTGTTCCAAACCGCGTCCAGGGCATTGACGGTCAGGCCCTCGTAATCGACGAGCTGCGTCTCATAGCCCGCGTTCACCAGCGCTTCCCAACTGCCGGGAACGGCCTTCCCTTTCCCCTTGACGTAGAGCAATCCCGCATCGGTCGTCCAGGGGACCGCGTACTGCTTGCCCTGCCATTTGCCCGACTCCCGGGGAGCATCGAAGAAGTCGTCCGGGTCCTCCATCCACATCGGTTTGATCGGTTCGAGGTGGCCGCGCTCGGCGAACTCCGCCGTTCCCGGGGTGTCGAGGATGAGGACGTCGTAGAGGCAGCTCCGCGCCTCCGCCGCGGCCGCGAGCTGGCTCCGCTGCTGGTCGACCTTCAGCCCGACCTCCATCAGGGTGACCTTGGAGCCGTGCCACTGGTTCCAGAGCTTCAGCAGGCCCCGCCGCTGGAAGCCGAGGCTGACGTCGCTGTCCACGCCGATGACGAGGCCGTCGTGCTCGCCGCAGCCGAGGCCGGGCTCGGCGGACCGCACGCCCGCCACCCGGTCCATGACGAGCCAGGTCGGCGCGACCGCCACCAGGGACGCGACGGCGACGGCGAGCGCGCGCCTGCTGATCGTCATGACGGCGTGCTCTCGATGACACTGGAGATGATCTTGCCTGCCGCGTCGGCCGCCGTGCCCGCCGAACCGTCGATGCACGGCTCGCCGACCGCGTCGCCGATCGCCTTGGCGGGTCCCGCCGAGCATCCGTCCGGCCCCACGGAGACGATGAGGACCCGCAGGTCGGACTGTGCCTTGTCGCCGCGGAGCCGCTCCGCGAGCCTGCCCGGGGAGAGTCGCGCGCCCGCGTTGGTGCGCGCCGTCTGCCCGTCCGTCAGCACCACCAGATGTTGGACGCCGGGTCGCAGCGTGCCCCGCATCGCGTCGACGGTGTCGGCGAGCGCCCGGTCCCCGCCGCGGAGTGTGATCTTCCGGATGCCCGCCTGCAGAGCGTTCTTCTGCTCCTGCTGCTTCGGGCCGGTGGCGATGGTCACGGGCCGTTCGAACGCCACGGGCGCCGGGCTGGAGAACGTCGCCCATCTGAGCTGGTCGCGCGGGCGGGCGGCGGCGACGATGCGCTGCGCGATGTCCTGCGCGCGGGGAAGCGCGGGCTTCGCCGTCTGTCCCATCGAACCCGAGACGTCGAACGCCAATGTCAGGACGGCGTTGGGACGGGCCGCCTCATAACAGGCACGAGCTGCTTTCAACGATTCGACGCACCCCTTGGCGCCTTTCAGCCCCTCGTGAGGCGGCATTCTCGGCGGCACCGCGTTGTTTCGCGTGGGATCCCGCAACACCCCGAGCGCCGTCTTGGGCCCGGTCGGCGCCGACCCTTTCGCGTCGCGGAAGCCCTCCCCGGTCGGCGGATGCGACGCGAGCCAGTCACGGAATTCGCTGATCGCCGCCCGCCGTTTCTCGCTGTCCTCGCCCGGCCAGCGCACCTGGACGATGGGATGGTCCAAGACGGGCAACTCCTCGGTGTAATACGGGACGAGCCGCTTCGCCGCGGCCGCGTTCGCGAGAGGCGGGCAGGCCGTTCCCAGTTCCTTGTTCCGCGCGTAGTCGGCCAGCGTGTTCTCGGGCACGACCACGGCGATCCCGCCCGGCGGCGCGCTCGACTGCTCCCGGAACCGGCACAGCAGCGCGGTCGCGTCGCCGGGGACCAGGCGGTCCTTGTTGAGGAACCGTTCCGCCGCCCCGTCGCCGGACGCCAACGCCTGATAAAGGGCGGGCGTGGCCGCCAACGCGGATTCGGAGGTGTCGGGCAGAGCCCGCGCGAGCGGATCCAGGACGCCCTGCTGGCGAAGCCGGTTGAGGACGGACTGAAGCCCCTCCGGACCCGTCGAACCGCTGCCCCGATAAGCGTCACTGAGAGAGGCCACGACCATGGGAGAAGTTCCGGCGGTCTTCTTCTCGTCCAAGTCGAGCAGCGCCTTTCCACGGAGCCCGTCGCCCTGCCCGTCGCTCTGCCCGTCGCCCTGTCCGTCGCTCTGCGCCTCGTCCAGGTGAGCGATGACGTCCTTCGCGGCGAGCGTCGTCTGCGGGATCCAAAGGTCGGGACGCGGGCCGAGCATCGGCACCCGCTCGGACGTGTCCCCCTCCACGCCCGGTTCCAGCCAGCCGTTGGCGAATCCCTCGCGCAGATCGGAGATCGAGGAATTGGCCGTCATCGTGATCGTGGCCTTGCGGCACCCGCCCCCGGACTTGTCCTCCACGTACCGATGCGCCGCCGCCTTCAACGCGGTCAGGCTTTCCGGCGAGACGGTGACCCGCACGTCGGCGGGTTCGCAGGATTTCTCGGAGGCCCCGCTCGTGACGAAGGACCAGTGCACCGCCGTCCAGACGAGCACCGTGGCCAGGATCGCCGGAATCGCGCGGGCCGACTGGTGCAGCAGCAGCCCGCAGATACGACCTAATCGCCTGAGGAACGCCCTCGGGAGATCGCGCTTCGGCACGCGGTCGCGCAAGGTGAGGCCGAGCGTCATGACGAGCGGGACGGCGACCAGAACGCCGATGAAGAGAAGCAGCCGGTTCCGGAAGGAAAGGTCGGCTCCGAGGGCCGCGGCGATGCCGCCCGTCCCGCCGACCCATCCGAGCCAGCCGAACAGCCGCTCCCGGCGCGCTTTGCCGCCGTCGGGGCCTCCCGGAGCGTCCACGGCCATGCCCACTCCCATCACGCGGATGCGGCGCTGCGCGGATTCCCCGATCGGCGTGCTCCCCAATCGGCGGCGTGCCGCCCGTTACCTCGGCACAAAAGAGTCGTGCGGTACAGCTCGCGAACGTCGGAGGCCGCACCCCTTCGCGCATCTGTGGGAGCCGATTGTGCAGGACGTTCGCACTATCTGGCAATGCAACCGACCGACCCGGTCACCGTCCATCACCGCCGGTGGTTCCGATATTCACGCGCTCTAACCCGTGACGCCAGGGATTCGCTCAACCGCATAAGTGAAAGCGCCGATTCACCAGTCTCCGTCCCACCGCGGACCGCAACCGGCCGCCTCGCAGCCCCGGCACGCAGTGATCACGACCGCTCGGCGGGAGCGGGGCCGTAGACCGTCCATATTCGCCACCTGCCGCGCGGCCCAAGGAGGAGCGAGGGGGTCGGCGCCGTGCGAAGCCCCGGCCCTCGCCATTTCACTGGACGGCGAACCGCTCGTACTTTTCGTCCGCCTTTGTCGTGGAACGCACTTAGGCGCACCCTGCACGCGGCCGAGATGATGGATTCTGAATGCAAGCAAAGGGCGTGCGCCTCGAATCCTTCCCCTTTCCTTCAATCTCCGATTCACGAACTAGAACACACTCCAGGAGACTCTCTCCGGAGGGCTGGGGCGTTGCTAGGTGTCGTGGTGTTCAGGGGGTTTGTGAGGGGTGTTGGGCGAAGTGCGGGGGTCGTCTGGGTCGATGTGCTTGGGGTGGTTGTCGAAGACCTTTGCGATCACCCAGCGGGCCCCGCGGCGTCCGGCCTCCTGGCCGGGGTGGATGTGGATGTCGTAGGCGGGCGTCCGGTATGCGGGGTCGGCGGTCAGGGCGAGCATGAGACCGAGGTCGTGGCCGTCGCCCTTGAACCGGCGCTCGTTGAAGGCTTCGACGCGCGGACGGTCCTCGAACACGTCGGGCGAGACGTGCGTGAGGAGTTGCGTCACGAACTCGCGTGCCGGCGGCCGTCTCGACTCCACCAGGACCAGCACGTGGACCAGGCGTTTGTTCAGGCGCGGCGTCTGGGTGGTACGCCGCCGCCCGTTCGGGGCGGGTGCCGCGTCCAGCGGGGCGCCGCACCGGGCGCACGCGAGCGGACCGTCCGCGCAGGGCAGATGGTTCCGGCACAGCGTGACGTCGCAGGACGCGCACCGCGCCCCGAGCGGCGCACCGCGCCCCGAGCGGGTCGGCGATCACCCCCGACTCGCGCTCGCCGTCAGCCGCAGGCCCTCCGGCTGGTCCGGGTAGACGTCGAGGATCACGAGCAGTTCCCGCAGAGCGGATAGGTACTCGCGATCCAGGAGCAATGAGGTCGACTTGTCGAGGCGCCCTTGCGTCCACGTCGTCACCATGACGGAATCCATATCGCGGCTGCGCGGGGACCGGTCCCGCGCGATATCGGCGTCGCCCCGGAGGTCTGGCGGCTGCGCGGCTCAAGCGGCTTGGTAGAATGGTGTCAACAAGGAGCCTTCCGTGTCTGTGCGGGAGGCTTTTTGCGTTCTCGCACCCCACTCTGAATGCGCGAGGAGAACCGCCATGCCTGAGATTTCCGTGCGCCGCGCGAATGTGGCCGACCGTTCCGTCCTGGAGCGGCTTTGGTTGATGTTCCGGCATGACCTGTCCGAGTTCCGTTCCGTGCTGCCCGACTCCAGCGGCGGGTTTCGCGACGACAGGCTCCGCGCGTCCTTCCGCGATCCCGACTGGGCGCCCTATCTCGTGACGAGCGGGGAAAGCCCGGTCGGAATGGCGCTGGTTCGCGGGCTGAACGGCAGCGTCCGCGTGCTGAGCGAATTCTTCATCGTGCGCGGGGCGCGGCGGGCCGGGGTCGGGTTGAGCGCCGCCCGCGAGGTGCTCGCCCGGCATCCCGGCTCCTGGGAGATCGCGTTCCAGGACGACAACGCGCCCGCCGCCCGTTTCTGGCGCCGACTCGCCGCCGACGTCTCCGGGACCGCCTGGACGGAGGAAAAGCGCCCCGTGCCCGGCCGCGACGACCTCCCACCCGACGTCTGGATTCGGTTCCAGTCCTGAGAAAGCCCTGGTCCGAGCCGCGCCAACGCGGCTCGGACCTCTGCAGACGGATGGTTCACCGCGTCCGGGCGCTCCGGAGCAGCGCGATGCTCACCGCCAGCAGCCAATAGCTGAGGATCGCGCCCATCATGGCCGTGGTCCCCCAGCCGTTGGCGGCGTAGAAATGCGCGGGCGTGTTGCCGAAGAACAGTGACGGAATGAACGCGAGATTGATGCCCGCGAGCACGTAGGACCCCTTGGACGTCCAGGACGGGAGAAGCCGCGTGCGCGCGATCGCGTACGCGGTCGCGCCGAGGAACATCGCGAGCAGCATGCGTCCGATCGTGCCGTAGAGGATGTAGGTGCCGGTGACCGTGATGGTCGGGTCGATCGGCTTGTCGGACGCGATGACGGCCCCCGCCTCAAGCCCGCTGGACACGAGCGTGACGGCCACGTAGGCCAGTCCGGCGGTCGAAAGAAGATTGGCGATCCATTCGCACTCCGGATTCACCTTCTTGATGAGGTCCCGGAGACCGGAGACGAACACGAGCAGGAACCCGAGGCCGAGGATTCCGAACAGCAGGCGGGTCAGCACATTGGACTGCGGCGGCTCGTCCGAGTAGACGAAATAGAGCGGGACCTCGACGATCAGGGCGGCGGAGAAGGCGATTCCCGCGATCGCGGTGAAACGCCGGGCGACGATGTCGTTCATGCCATTGATGGTGGTGCGTCCCGGCCGTCCGGTCGGTGGGCGTGAGGAGCGTTTCGCGGTAGACCTACCCCCACCGTCCGCCACGCCTCCTGCCTACTGGACGCACCTGCAACTCATTTGCAATAGTGGCGGCATGGCTGACTACACGCTTCCCGACCTGCCGTACGACTACGCCGCCCTGGAGCCCGCCATCACGGGGGAGATCCTTGAGCTGCACCACTCCAAGCACCACGCCGCCTACGTCAAGGGCGCGAACGACACGCTGGAGCGGCTGGCCGAGGCGCGCGACAAGGAGCAGTACGGCGGGTTGGTCGGCCTGGAGAAGACGTTCGCGTTCAACCTGTCCGGGCACGTCCTGCACTCGATCTTCTGGGACAACCTCTCGCCGGACGGCGGGGACCGCCCCGACGGCGAGTTGTCCGCAGCGATCGATGAGCATTTCGGGTCGTTCGACGCCTTCCGCAAGCAGCTCACGACGGCGACGTCCACCGTGCAGGGGTCGGGCTGG
Organism: Actinomadura decatromicini; assembly: GCF_008121305.1. Classification (NCBI taxonomy): domain Bacteria; kingdom Bacillati; phylum Actinomycetota; class Actinomycetes; order Streptosporangiales; family Thermomonosporaceae; genus Actinomadura; species Actinomadura decatromicini. The sequence continues at coordinate 105,639 of NZ_VSRQ01000005.1, forward strand.
GGAGTGCTGGCCTGGGAGCCCTTGGGTAAGCGCCTTGTCGTGGAACAGGTCTACGACCACCACGGCAACGTCGGCATGAACACCACCCCACTGCTCGTCTTCGACGCTTGGGAGCACGCCTACTACTTGCAGTACCGCAACGTCCGTCCGGACTATGTCGAGAAGCTCTGGTCCCTCGTCAACTGGACGGACGTCAAGACCCGCTTCGACTCCGCCCGAAGCTGACCGTCCGACAAGGGCGGCCGATTGACCACGGCGCCCTCCAGGCCGGGATCGTGCTCAGAACCCTTTCCTTGCGGCCTGGAGGGCGTCGTGCCGTACCCGCGCCCAAGTCACCCGTCGGATGACGGATTCGCCGCGCCCCTCCCCGCGTCTAGCCTCACCAGCCGGAGGACGACGCCGAAGGAGGAACGCATGGCTCACGCCACCGTGTCGCCACCACCGGACGCGAAGGCCCTGCACGATGCGAGAGCACGGCAGGACGCGAACGCACCGCAGGACGCGGCCCTGTCCGGGGGATTGGCGCAGTCCAATGGGTCGGCGCAGTCCAAGGTGGCGGCGTTGCGAGCGGCGCTCGCCGCGCTGCCGGGGGCCGTCGTCGCCTACTCGGGCGGCGTGGACAGCTCCCTGCTCGCCTACCTGGCCCACCAGGAGCTCGGCGACCGGGCCCTCGCGGTGACGGCCGACTCCCCGTCCCTCGCGCGGTCCGAACTGGCCGATGCCCGCGCGCAGGCCGAACGGCTCGGGCTGCGGCACCGCGTCGTCCAGACCCAGGAGCTGGACGACGAGCGCTACACGGTGAACCGCGGCGACCGCTGCCGGTTCTGCAAGGAGGAGCTGGTCTCGGTGCTGTCGGCGGTCGCGGCGGAGGCGGGGGACTGGCCCGTCCTGCTCGGCGTCAACACCGACGACCTCGGCGACCACCGCCCGGGGCAGGCCGCCGCCCGCCGGATGGGCGCGAAGTTCCCCATGGTGGACGCCGGGCTCAGCAAGGCCGACGTCCGCGGCGCCGCCCACGAACTGGGGCTGCCGACGTCCGACAAGCCCGCGTCGGCGTGCCTGTCGTCCCGCCTCGCGTACGGGGTGCCGGTCACCCGGGAGGCGCTGCGCCGCGTCGAGGACGCCGAGGATGCCCTCCGCCGCGCCGGTTTCGGAGGCCGGTTCCGCGTCCGCGACCAGGGCGGCGACCTCGCCCGCATCGAGGTGGAGGCCGCCGACATCCCCCGCGCCGCGACCCACGCGACCGAGATCGTCGCCCTCCTGAAGGACGCCGGTTTCCGCTACGTCACCCTGGACCTGGAGCCTTACCGCCAGGGCAGCCACAACGCCGTCCTCGGCCTCCCCCGCCTCCGAACGGCCACCCCATGACCGACCCCACCAACCCCGCCCCGCTCACTCCCACCAACCCCGCCCCACCCACCCCGACCAAACTCGCCGCAACCCCGCCGGCGACGCCGGCCTCAACCTCTGCGACGATGCCGGGCGCGCGCTCTGGGGTTGCGTCCGATGCGGTGGAGGAGCTGGGGTTCGCGCGGGTTGATATCGGACGGGGACGGCGGAGGGGGCATCCCGAGGCCGTCTACTGCGAGGGGAAGACCGTCGCGGAGGTCGTCGCGATCGCGCGGAGTCTCGTCGGGTCGGGTGCGGAGAACGTCCTCGCGACGCGGGCGTCCGACGAGACGCTCGGCGCGCTGCGCGCCGCGTTCCCCGGGACGGTCGTGCACGAGCGCGCCCGCCTGGCCGTTCTCGCCCCGGCGGCCCGGTCGGGTACCGGACGGGTGGACGTCGTGTGCGGGCGTCCCGAGGACGAGCCCGCCGCAGAGGAGGCCGCCCTCGTCGCGGAGGCGATGGGCAGCCGGGTCGTGCGCCGCTACGACGCGCCCGTCCACGACCCCGCCGCCCTGCCCGGCTGGCTCGGACTCGGCCTCGGCGAGCAGGACGCGCCCGCCGTCTTCGTCGTCGCGGACGGCACCGGCGGCGCCCTCCCCACCCTCGTGTCCGGCCTGGTGGACCGCATGGTCATCGCGCTCCCGACATCGGCGGGCGGCGCCCTGCCGGGCCGCGCGGCCCTGCTGTCCGCACTGAACTCCTGCTCGCCGGGCGTGGTCGCCGTCAACATCGACAACGGCTACGGCGCCGGCTACTCCGCCCACATGATCAACGCCCCGAACGCCACCACCAACCCGCCCACAACAACCGCAACAAACGCGGCACCCGCCGCGCTCGCGGCACCCGCCGCGCTCGCGGCAAACGCCGCGCTCGCGGCCAACGCCGCCAACGACGCGCCCGCCGCGAACGCTGCGCCCAACGCAACCGCCGCTGACGCTGCGGCCGGGGGTGACGTGGTGTCCGTTGTTGATGCGGGGGCGGTATGAGTCGGGTCATTGTTGCTGTTGGTGAGGCGGGTGGGCTGGGGCCCGATCAGGTGCGTGACCGGGTCAAGGAACTGCTTGCGCGGGATGCCGAGGTCGCGTTTCTGCGGCGGGCTTCGGTGGGGCAGTTCGAGGCGGCGCGGGAGGCCGCGCCCGACGCCGTGTTCCATGAGCGGTCCGGGCTCGTGGTGTTGACGCGGCCGCGTCCGCCCGTGCCGTTCCCGGTCGCCGTGGTCTCGGCGGGGACGGCCGACCTGCCCGTCGCGGAGGAGGCGCTCCAAGCGGCGGCGGCGTTCGGGCTGTCGGTGACGCTGACCGCGGACGTCGGCGTGGCTGGGCTGCACCGGCTGCTCGCCGTCCGGGAGCGGCTCGACCAGGCGCGGGTCCTCATCGTCGCGGCGGGCATGGACGGCGCGCTGCCGTCGGTGACGGCGCGGCTCACGTCCCGTCCGGTGATCGCGGTGCCGACCAGCGTCGGCTACGGCAGTTCGGACGGCGGCCTCGCCGCGCTCGCGGCGCTGCTCGCGTCCGGCGCGCCGGGCCTCGCCGTGACCGGCATCGACGACGGCCTCGGAGCCGCGGTACTAGCCCGGAGGATGCTCACATGACCGCTCAGCACAAGCAGATCGTCCAGCCCAGGAAGATCGCCTATTTCCACTGTTTCGCCGGGATCGCGGGCGACATGGCACTCGGCGCGCTGCTCGACGCGGGCGCCGACCTCGGCGAGGTGCGCGCCATGTTGAAGGGTTTGGACGTTCCCGGCTGGTCCCTCGACACCGAGCGGGTGTCGCGGCGCGGCATCGCCGCCACCCGCGCGATCGTGGGGGTCGAGGACGACGCCGTCGCACGGAACCACTCCGTCATCGCGGACCTCATCGGGTCCGCGCCGCTGCCCGGCCGGGTCCGCGACCGCGCGCTCGCCGTTTTCCGGACGCTGGCCGAGGCCGAGGGCGCGGTGCACGGGACGTCCCCGGACGACGTCCACTTCCACGAGGTCGGCGGACACGACGCCATCGTCGACATCGTCGGGACCTGCGCCGCCCTCGAAACCCTCGGCGTGGACGAGGTGCGGGCCGCGCCGATCCCCGTCGGACGCGGCTTCATCCGCTGCCGCCACGGCCTGATCCCCAACCCGGGGCCCGCCGTCGTCGAACTGGTCGCCCGCGCCCGCGCGCCCATCCAGGGACACGACGTCGAAGCCGAGATGGCCACCCCGACCGGCGCCGCGCTGCTCGTCACCCTCGCCGCGCGCTTCGGGGCGATGCCGTCGATGACCGTCACCGGCAACGGCTTCGGCGCCGGCACGAAGGTCTTCGGCGAATTCCCGAACGTGACCCAGGTCGTCCTCGGCGAAACCACCTGACCACCGTCCAGGACCGAGACCAGCCGCCCACGACCGGGCTTAGACATCGTTGACCGTGGGTTCTAGATTTCCGAAGGGGTTGGTGGCCCCAACCCAAGGGTCGACCCCTTTAATGCTGAGGTCTGACGGCTCGGGATGCTGAACTCGGGGCGGCGTGTCGACCTATTGGCGTGATGGTGGAGCTCAAGCAGGCAGGCTCATTGCTTCACTGCGCGTTGGAGCCGGTACAGCACCAGGCTCCAGTTGAAGATCGAATGCAGGAAGAGAGGGGCGAGGGTCGCGAACGCGGCGGTCAAGAACACCAGGTCCCATTCCTTGCCGGAGTAGTGGTGGAGGACCCACAGGAGGACAGCGGCCGGAGCGCCGACCAGGTGACACCCCAAACCGAACCTGACGTACCGGCCCAGCAGCGCATAGGAAGCACGGTTCAGCTCGCCACCACGGCGTGCGTGGTACCAGTAGTTGCCGTAGGAAACCCATCCGCTCCACCAGGTGATCATCAGAATGAGCAGGAACGATCCGGTGCTCTCCCGTGCTCGGATGATGATCAGAAATTCCAGAATTCCGAGCACGTACGGGGTGACGGAGTCCAACAGGGTCGGCACCCACGTGAACGCGGTCGAGCCGACCATGTACTCCTGCCAGACAATGGTGATCACCATGAAGGCGGTTCCGTAGGCAATCCATTGTCCGGCCGTTGGTCTGGTGCCGGTGAGGGCGCTTCGGGCGAGGAAGCCGAACGCGACGCCCTGAATGATGCTGATTTGCGTTAGATAGATGTCCTTGAACGACCCCTCGATGCGCTCGATCAGCTCGATGGGCCGCGCTCCGGGAACGGCTCGCTCGATGGGAGCGACGAGCGCGGCCGCAGGTGGGTGGGCTCGCGGCGACAAGAACGCCCGATGCAGGACCAGGCCAAGCAGCACCACGGCTGCAGCTCCCACAATCCCCCTGTGCCTGGCCTGCATGCCCGGCTCCCCGCACTCCACCTTCGGTCACCTGGTAGTTACCGTACGTCTGCGACACCGGTCTTTTCCCGCCCTGGCCGGGACGGGCCAAGGTAGGTCCCGACAAGATCGATACAGCCAGCACGGCGGCCCGCCGATGCTGTCCACACGCCGAAGAAACCGCCCTGTCAAACCGACACGGCCGCTCAAGGCGATCAGCGCAGCCAGGGCAGCGCGAGCGGGATCGGCGGGAGTCGAGGGCTTAACGGATGGCGCCGAGGTCGCGGCCGGGGCTAGATGGGCTCAGGCCGAGGCTAGATGCCTTGGGCCGGGGCTGGAGGTCCAGGAGCGGGGATGGCCAGGTCGGGGACGGGAGGGGCGCCGCCGAGCTTCGTTGGTCGGCGGCGCGCCCACGTTTCGTGAGGTGGGCCGGGGGTGGTGCGCAGGGCCCCGGTGCGCGGCTCCGGTTACTTGCGGCGCCAGATGCGGTTGTGGCGGGTGGACGGGGCCTGCGGTCGTGTGGCCTCCCACTTGCGGCGCCATTCGGAGGCGTCGGGGCCGCGCGGCGCGCGGCGGCGCTCCGTGGCGTGCAGCGACGCCCACCAGCCCTCGTCGTGCTCGACCCACAGGCGGCCGACCGCGTCCTCCAGGCGGGCGTTGAACGCGCTGGTCGACTCGTCCTCGCCGGGGACGAGCGGGCGCCCGTACCGCACCGACACCACCGGGCGGCCCTTCTTCGGCCAGAACCCGCCGCGCGGCATCGCCTGGTACGTGCCGCGCAGCACCAGCGGGACGGCCGGGACGTCCAGCTCCCGGCACAGCAGCGACGCGCCCATCCGGAACCGGCGCGCGAAGCCGTCCGTCGAGCGGGTGCCTTCCGGGTAGATGAGCAGGCTCCAGCCGTCCTTGATCAGCTCCGTCGCGAGGTCGAGCGAGTTGCCGGCGCCGCGCCGCTCGATCGGGAACGCGTTGAACGTCAGCGCGGTCGCGACGGCGCGCCACCGGGCGTCGAAGAAGTAGTCCGCCGCCGCGGCGACCGCGACGCGCCGCCGCAGCCGGACGGGCAGCGACCCGAGGATCAGCGGCGTGTCCAGGTGGCTCGCGTGGTTCGCGACGAACACGACCGGGCCGCGGAGTTCGTCCAGGATGTCGGCGCCGTGGATCTCGGGCCGCGTCTGGCTCCAGGTGAGGGTCCGGAGGACGCCGTCGAACACGACCTTGCGGGCCGCGATGGCGGCCGGCGTCCGCGCCCAGTCGGTCGGGAACGCGCGCGGCGGCGGGCTCACCGACCAGGGCTGCGCCGAGCGCGGCGCGGGTGCCCGGCCGCGCCAGTCGCGGCCGCGGCGCAGCAGCCGGACCTCCTCGATGAGCTTCATCCGGCCGCCCTTCCCGCCGCCGCTCATCGGACGTCCGCCAGCGTCATCGGCGGGGTGTGCAGGTAGGTGAGGGACGGGCTGCGGCCGACGGTCTCGCCCGCCATCTCCAGCGCGTCCGCGAGCGTGGAGGCGGCACGGAACCCGAACCGCGACGCGACCCGGCGGTCCGCGCCCACGCAGATGACGTCGCCCAGGTGCGACAGCGCGTGCGCGCCCCAGTACCACATGTAGAACGGGTGGACGCCGTGGTAGGCGTACGAGTTCCGGTACAGGTGGATGTACCAGGGGTCGGTCGCGTACTGCTCCTCGAACTTCGTCTCGATGGTCGCCGGGTCGATCGTCTGCGTCAGGACCTCCTCGTAGAAGTCGATGTACGAGGGGTGGTGCAGCGGATGGAACTCGGCCTTCATCGGGTGGTACATGATGAGCGCGCCGCCCTCCCGGACGAGCGGCTTGTTCTTGTACATGTTGAAGTAGTAGCCGAGCCCCAGGCTGTACACGAGGATCGGGTTCATCACCGAGTTGACGTTGTAGGGGCACAGGTACGGCAGCCCCAGCATGAGGACGTCCGACTGGCCATGCACCTCGGTGAGCTGCTGCCGGTGGACGTTCGCGAGCGTCTTCTCATGGACGAGGTCCGTAGCCCCAGCGTGCACGCCCGTCACGCCGTAGGGGGCGCGCATGTTCTGCCACACGCGGTGCCGCGCCCCGGCGGGGGCGAGGTCGTTGGCGCGCTTCCCGGCGAGGAACTTCGCCTGGTCCTTGAGCGTCCACTCCCATTCGCGCTTGTTCAGGAACTGGAACGGCGACGGGAACACGTCGTTGTTGACCGTGCACTCGATGTGGAACACCCGCACCGACTCCGACAGCAGCGAGTGCATCCGCTCGTACGAGTGGTGCATCGCCGAGTTCGGCGGGTCGTTGAACGACCGCGAGTGCCGCAGCGTGTGGACGTTGTGGTGGTGCCGCAGGCTCTTGTACGACGCGAGCCCCACCGACACGGACTTCGCGCCGCCGCTCATCGCGACCAGCGTGATGTTCACGTACACGATCAGGTCGCTCTGCGCGGCCCGCGAGTTGATCTCGACGTCCTCGCCGTGCCGGGTCTGGCCGAGCGAGGTGAGGTTGTCGCGGTCCTCGGCGTCGTGGTTGCGGAGCCGGTCCGGCCAGAAGGAGTTGAACACCCGCTCGCCGACGATGTGCTTGATCTCCGCCGGGGTCATCCGGCGGTGCAGCGCGTTACCGGCGATCAGCTCGACGTCGTCCACCCCGGCGGCGGCGGCCATCTCCAGGACCTGCTCGATGATCCGCCCCCGGACGTCCGGCGCCTGCATCGGCGGGAGCGGCAGCGACAGGTCGTCGAACACGATCGTCAGCCGCATGCCCGAGTGCAGCAGCTCCGGCAGCGGCTCGCTGCCGAGGGGGTTGAGCAGCGCGTCCTGGATCCGCCGGTTCACGTCGCGGATGCCCGGTAGCGAATCCGGGGGATAGATCACCCGGGTGCCGAGGGGGAACCGCTCCAGCCGGAACCCCTCCCCCTCGTGCACCAGCAGCGGGGGCGTCCGCTCGTCCACCTCCAGCACGAGTCCCGGTCTGCTCATCCATCGGCTCCTTCGCGGTCGAGATGGTCGGTGTCACCGGTCGAGGCGGTGTCGCTGGTTGAGGTGGTGTCGCTGGTCGAGGTGGTGGTGCTGGTAGAGCGGGTGTGGCCGGGCAGGGCGGCGGGCTCGGCGGCGTCGCCGTTCTGCGCGTACCGGTCGCCGTTCCGCGGGTCGAAAGCGATCTTGACGCTGCCGGAGCGTCCGGCGGACAGGGCGTGCGACAGCGCGTCCCGCCAGCGGGTGAGCGGGTAGACGCTGTCGACGAAGCCCGCGAGGGCGTCGTGCGAGGCCAGGTCGAGCGCGGTGGAGAAGTCGTCCGCGCCGCGGCTGGCGTAGGAGCCGACGATGTTCAGCTCGCGGAACCAGGCGGGCGTCAGGTCGGCGGGCTTTCCCGGCATGCCGGACAGCAGCACTGTCCCGCCGCCGCGGACGAGCCGCAGCGCCGTGTCGAGCCCCTCGCCGCCGGTGCACTCGACGACGATGTCCGCGCCGCCGAGCAGGTAGCCGGGGCCGAGCTCCGGCCGGACGAGCGACCCGCCGGTGATCCGGCGCAGCCCGCGCAGCGCCGCCTGCGGCGCGATCGTCTCCGTCGCGCCGAGCGCCACGGCGCGCCGCCGCTGCCCCGGATGCCGGGCGATCACGGTGATCGGCCCGGCCGGGGTCAGCTCGCGCAGCGCAAGGACGGTCAGCAGCCCGACCGTCCCGGCGCCGACCACGACGATCGACGTCCCGCGCGGCACGTCGATGCGGCGCACCGACCGGACCGCGCAGGCCAGCGGCTCCGCCAGCACGGCCCGCTCGGACGGCAGCGCGTCCGGCACCCGGTGCAGCTGGCTGCGGTGCGCGACGAGCCGCTCCGACCAGCCGCCGCCCGTGTCGGCGCAGAAGCCCGTCTGGAGCCCGGCGGAGATCCGCCCGGCGTTGACGTGGTCGCACCGGTTCTCGTGCCCGCTCGCGCAGGACGGGCACGGGCCCGTGCCCCGCGCCCGGCACGGCAGCACCGGGTCGATCACGACGCGCGTCCCGGCGCGGAGGTCGGTCCCGTCGTCCATCCGGACGTCGTCCATCAGCTCGGCGAGGACCTCGTGGCCGGGCACGAACGGCATCGACGTCAGCGGCCCCAGGTAGGGGGACACCTTGCCCGCCGCCATCGCCAGGTCCGACCCGCAGATCCCGGACAGGATGGTCCGGAGCCGCACCCAGCCGGGGCCCGGCGTGTTCGGCACGGGCCGGTTCGTCAGCCGCAGCGGCGCCAGCGACGGCACCGCCGCGGGCCGCAACCGCCCCGGCAACCGCGCCGCCGCGAGATACCGCGCAGGCGACCGGTGATACTCCAACGCCAGAATCATCGGGCCCTGCCTTCCTGGGGGACGACCCCCAGATCCCCGAGCCGCAGGCTCGAAGATCCTCGCTTCGCTGCGGTCATCGGGTCCTGCCTTTCTGGGGGACGACCCCCAGACCCCCGCGACGCAGAGCCCGAAGATCCTCGCTTCGCTGCGGTCATCGGGTCCTGCTTTCCGGGGAGGCGCCCGCGAGGGCCGCGTCGAGGAGGGTTGTGACGGCGCCGGAGTCGCCGTCCCAGTCGGCGATCGACCAGCGTTGCCGTTTGGCGTGCCGGTACAGGCGGGCGTCCGGGTTCACGGCGACAGGATGCCCGACCTGCTCCAGCACCGGACGGTCGGAGTAGTGGTCACCGTACGCCCAGCTCCCGGCGAGGTCGATGCCCTCCTGCTTGGCCCAGGCGCGCACCCACGCGGCGCGGGCCTCGCCGATCAGCGGCGGCTGCTCGAAGGTGCCGGTGCAGCGCCCGTCGACGACCCGGAGCCGGGCGGCGAGGACGTCGTCGAACAGCGTGCGGAGCGGCTCGACGAACACGTCCACGGTGCCGGTGAGCAGGACGGTCCGGTGCCCGGCCGCGCGGTGCCGCCGGATCCGCCGGATCGCCTGCGGCCACGCCCGGCGGAGCAGCACGTCCGACAGTCGCTCCTGCGCGAGCCTGCGCAGCTCCGCCTCGTTCGCGCCCTCGTACCGCTGGACGAACTCGCGCAGGAACTCGCCCCGGTCGCGGTGCTCGGTGCGCAGGTAGCGGGGCACGCTCCGCAGGACGGGCAGCATCGTCTGCGGCCACGCCTTCAGCGGGGCGTCGAGCAGCCGCGCCCACAGGTGCGCCTCGACGACGTCGGACGCGACGATCGTCCCGTCCAGGTCGAAGACGGCCGCGACGTCGCCGCGCTCCTCGAACACGATCGGCGGGGGCGCGGGACGTCCCGCCGTCAGGGCGGGCTTCGGCTCCCGGACGGGCGGCGGCACCCCCCGGAACGCGGCCGTGACCGCGGCGCAGTGTACGTCGCGCAGGTAGTACGCCCAGTCGATGACGGCGGAGTCGCAGCCCGCGCCGTCCGGCAGCGAGGCGTCGAGCGCGAGGGTGGCGGAGTCGGCGTAGACGACCTCGGCCGCGCCGTACGCGCCGTACAGGTCGCGGTAGCGGCGCAGCATCCGCACCTCGCGGCCCTGCTTGTAGAGGTTGCGCTGCCAGCCGCGGGTGCGGTCCCCGCTCGGCAGCATCAGCAGGGCCTTCTCGGCGAAGTCCATGGCGCGCTCGGCGGTGCCGAGCATCTTGTCGGCGCGGCCCTCGCTGAGCAGCGTCACATCGCGCGGGCGGATCGCGCCGCGGCCGTCCGTGCCGGGCAGCGGGTGCTCGTCGAAGTACTCCTGCACCAGCTCGATGAGCCGTTGCAGCGTCAGCGGGTTCCGCGCCCCGGACCCCACGTGGTAGTACGCGGGAGTGCCCGGCTCGGGCGGCGCGGCGGCGGCGGCGAGCAGCGCGTTCACGACGAGGTCGACGGGGATGATGTCGACGATGCCGTCCGGGATCCCGGCGAGCGCCCGGAGCATGCCCTGCCCGTAGGCGAGGATCAGCGGGTCCGCCATCTTGAACCCGTCGATCCAGCCCGGGTACGGGTGCCGCAGGCTGCTCTCCACGATCGCCGGGCGGACGATCGACAGCGGCACGTCGTGCGCCGTCTGCTCCGCCGCGCGCTCGCCGAGCGCCTTGGTCAGCGTGTAGACGTCCGGCCAGCCGAGACTGCGGGCCCGCTCCCGGCCGTAGGCGATGAGCCGGTCGTCGACCTCCTTGCGGCGGCGCTGCTCGGTGTCGGCGGCGACGGCGGTCGGGCCCGCCTTGCCCTGCTCCTTGAGCGCGGCGGCGCGCAGCCGTCCGAGGACCTCCGGACGCCGCGAGTCGCGCTCCACGGACCGCCGGGCCTCCACCGCGCACTCCAGCTCCGTCGCCCAGTCGACGTCGTGCTGGAGGGACGTCTCAGCGACGATCCCCTTCTTGGAGCCCGCGACGTACGCGGTGGACACGTGCACGATGTGCGGCTTCCTGCCGCCCCGCTCCCCGGCCCGCCGGACGGCGTCGTACAGGTCGACGGTCCCGACGACGTTGGTGCGGAACGCCTCGTCGATCGGCGGGTCGAACGACACGATCGACGCGCCGTGGATGACGACGTCGATGTCGTCCGGCAGCTCGGGGACGGAGTCGGTGAGGTCGGCGGCGACGACCCGCACCCGCTCCCGGACGGCCGCCCGCGCCGCGTCGTCCCCGACCCGCTCCCGCCAGGACCAGAACACCGGCTTGTCGATCAGCTCGTCCAGCCGCTGCTCGGCGGTCATGCCGGGACGTTCGCGCAGCACCGCGACGACGCGGGTGTCCGGATACCCGGACAGGACGCGTTCCAGCAGAGCCTGCCCGATGAACCCCGTGACCCCGGTGAGCAGAACGGTTCGTCCAGCGAGGCCGTCAGTCATGCGGCACGCTCCCTGTGTACGCCGGCGTGGGCCAACGCCCAGTCGGAGGCCATCTGCGGTATGCGGTCGCGCGGCACGCGCTCCAGCGACCGGCGCCGCGCGTCCTGCGCGAGCGTCGCGTCGCTGAAACCGGGCAGCCGCGCGATGGTGGCGTCGATGCCGCGGAGCCGGTCGAGGCCCGCGTCGTCGCCGAACAGCCAGACGAGCGCGAAGTCGCTCTCCTCCTGCGGGCGCAGACCGGTTCCGACGGGCGCCCAGAGGCGCTCCATCGCGAACCGGGCGAGCCTGCGGGCCCGCGCGCTGCGCTCCAGCCGGAGGCGCGCCTGCGCGCGGTAGAAGGCGAAGTGGCGGCGCTCGTCCTTGATGACGCGACGCAGGATGTCGCGCAGTACCGGGTTGTCGCTCTTGTCGATCATCGCCTGGTAGCTGTGGATCGCGCTGAGCTCGTTCATCGCGCCCCACGTCATGTGGATCGCGATGAAGTCCCTGGTCAGCGCGGAGCCGAGCATCGAGGCGAGATGCCCGGTGTAGACGCCGCGGCCGAGCGCCCGGCGGATCCGCTCGTTGCGCGCGACCTTCGTCGGATAGCGGGACCGGACGCCGACCCGCTCCCGGTCCGGCGCCAGCGTGAAGCCCGCCTCGCCGAGGAACCGGGAGAACGCCTCGCCGTGCCAGAACTCCTCGTAGATCCAGCAGCTCATGAACGCCGTGATCTCAGGGTCGAACGCGGCCCGCGTCGCGAGCAGGTCGCGGGCGTACATCACGGTGTGGGTCTCGATGTCCATCATGAAGGTCAGGGTGCGCGCCTCCGCGCCCGACACCGGGTGTGAGGGGATCTCGTGCCACGCCACCCCCGACAGGTCGACCGCCTTGGAACTTCGCACATAGCGGTCAAGGTCGAAGTCCTGCGTCATGCCCGGAACGCTAGGCACGGAAGGGGAGCGGCGAATCCGTCATATGACGGGCCTCTTCCGTTGTGCTCCCCGCACCCTTCGCCGCCGCGCTGAACGGCACTTCCGCGACGAGGGTGAAACCGCCCTTGCCGTCCGTCCCGGCGGACAGCGAGCCGCCGAGCGCGCCGGTCCGCGCGGTGAGGTTCGACAGGCCCTTCCCGGTGCCCGGGTCGGAGCCCGTGTAGGACGGCGGGATGACGCCGTCGTTGCGGACCGTGAGCCGCACCACGCCCGCGTCGACGACGACCGTCACGCCGCAGTGCTCGGGGTGCGCGTGCCGCAGGACGTTCGTGACGGATTCGCGCAGCACCGCGGCGAGCACCCCGTCCACCGGGGACGACGGCGGCAGGTCGGCCTCGTCCGGCAGGTGGACGCGGACCTCGGCCCCGGCGGCGGCGAGCGCGGCCCGCGCGGAGACGGCCTCGTCCCGCAGCGAGAGCGACCGGTCCTGTTCGGCGACGGCGCGGGCGTCCGCGCGGGACCGCTCGGCCAGGTCCGCCAGCTCGCCGATCTCGTTCGCGGCGCGGGACGGGTCGGCCGTCACCAGCCGCCGCGCCAGCTCCGCCTTCACCGTGATCGTCGACAGGCCGAGGCCCAGCAGGTCGTGGACGTCCCGGGAGATGCGGAGCCGCTCGTGCAGCGCCGCCATCCGGGCGAGGCGCTCGCGGGCGACGTCGACCTCGCGGGCGAGCATCGGCAGCCGGTACAGCGCGTACACGACCACGCCGATCTGCACGGAGATCGCGCACGTGTAGAGGTAGGAGAGCGTCCCGTAGGAGGCCCACAGGGCGGGCAGGCACCAGCCGAGGATCGTCAGCGAGAACAGGATCCACGCGCGCCGCCCGCGCGACACGAGCAGCACCGACCCGGACGCCAGGCACGCCATCGTCGCCCATTCCTTGCCGAACGCCGCGTACGGGACGAACACCAGCAGCGCCTGCGCGAGGAGCGTCCACGCGCCGCCGCGCGGCCGGTGCCCGCGCAGCACGGTCGAGGAGTGCCGGAGCTGGAGCACGGTGATCGCCGCCGCGACCGCGACGGCCCCGCCGGTCGCGGGCCACGACCCGCCCGTCCCCGCGTACACGTTGACGACCTGCTGCCAGGCGAGGCCCAGGGTGAGGAACATGAGGATCGTCCAGGCGAGGCGCGACTGCGTCACGCGCCCCGGACGCTGCCGCCGCGCGGACGGCCCCTGCAACGCCCCGACGATCGACCGGACGTCCGTCGCCGCCCGCCGCGCGGTGCGCGCCACCTCGTCCAGGTCGGCGCGCGCTCCGGCGGCGTCGGTCTGGAGCCGGTCGCGGGCGCGGCGGCTGACCTCCTCGATCTTGACGAGGGCGGCGCCGAGCACGGCCCGCAGGCTGCCCGCCGCCTCCAGCCGCTCGCGCGCCGCCGCGGCCGCCGCGAAGCGCTCCCGCGTCGCGTGCAGCTCCCGGACGAACCCCGACAGCCGCGTGATCGCGTACATCGCCACGCCGACGTTCACGGTCGTCACCATGCAGAACGACACGTCGCGGGCCGTCCAGCCCTGGTAGTGGCGGAGCAGGCCCTCGGCGGCGGCGACCAGCGCCACCATGAACCACGACAGCGGGGGTCTCAGCAGGAGGAGCATCGACCCGGCGAGGAAGCCGCCCGCTACCGGATACCAGTCGTTGCCGAACACCAGCAGCGGCAGCAGCGCCAGCGCCGTCTGCACCGACAGGTGCGTCCAGATCACCCAGCGACGGGGCTGCTGCGACCGCGGCCCGTACAGGACGAGCAGCCACTGCACGCCGAAGATCCCCGTGATCACGAGGGTCGCGGACAGCAGCATGTGCGTCGGCCCGGTCTCCGCCTGCTTCACGAGCCGCGTCTGCAGCATCAGGACGAGGTACATCCCGGTGATGGTGCGCGCGAACAGGGGAGTCCTGCCCGCGTGGCCCCCTGGCCCCGCCGGCTCGTCCCGTCCCGACTTCGTCACGCTCCGCTCACCGGCCCCCCAACGCCGTCCCATCGGATGATTAAACGACGGGACCGACCGATCAAGGGAAATAAGCGGGCGAATATTTTTTTGTGGCGGGGACGTCAGGCGGTCCGGTCCGCCCCGGCCCTTCCCGCCGACGCGCTTCCGACCGGGACCGACGCGGTCCTGACTCGGCCTGACGCGGTTCCGAGCGGGCCTGACGCGGTTCCGACCGGGCCTGACGCGGTTCCGACCGGGCCTGACGCGGTTCCGACCGGGACTTCGGCCGGGACGTGCCGGTGCAGCTCGGCGCGGGACGCCACGCCGAGCTTCGGGAACGCCTTGTAGAGGTGGTAGGCGACGGTCCGGTGGCTGAGCCGCAGCCGCGCCGCGATCTGCCGGTTCGTCGCACCGGTCATCGCCAGCCGGACGACCTGCATCTCCTGCGCGGTGAGCCGTCCGGGAACGTCGTCGGACCCGGACGTCCGCACGCCCTGCCCGGCGGCGCGCAGCTCGCCGCGCGCCCGCTCCGCCCACGGGACGGCGCCCAGCCGCTCGAAGATCTCCAGCGCAGCCTTCAGCCGCGCCCTGGCCTGCGCGCGGCGCCGCGACCTGCGCAGCCACTCCCCGTAGAGCAGCTCGGTGCGGGCCCGCTCGAACGGGCGCCCGCCCTCCCGGTGGGCGGCGAGCGCCAGGTCGAAGTGCCGCTCCGCCTCGGCGGGGTCGGCGGTGAGCAGCGCCCGGCAGCGGGACGCGACGCCGTCCGCCCAGGCGTGTCCGGCGTCGCGCGCGAACGCCTCCAGGCGGGCCATCGCGTCCGCGCCCGCCGTGGGACGTCCCGCCGCGACCGCCGCCTCCACGGTGTCGGCCAGCGCCAGCACTCCGGGGGGACCGGGCGTGTCCGGACGGGCGTCGCGGAGGTGCTCCAGGGCGTCCTCGGGACGGCCCAGGCCGAGCGCGAGCAGCCCCAGCGCGTCGCCGACGCCTCCGCCGCCGTCGGCGGACAGCGCGCGGCAGCGGACCTCGTCTCCCTCCATCGCCGCCTGCCGCGCCTGGACGGCCCGCGCCTGGCTGGCCTGTGCCTGACTGGCCCGTGCCTGGCTGGCCTGTGCCTGGCTGGCCTGTGCCTGGACGATCCGTCCCGCCGCCTGCTGCCGCCGCGCCGCCGCCTGCTGCCGCTGCCCGGCCGCCTCGGCGGCCTCGATCGCGTCCCGGGCGAGGGCCCGCGCCTCGTCGTGCGCGCCGTGGAACAGCCGCGCCCACGCCTGGACGGCCAGCCCGCGCGGGACCGGCCCCGGCGTCCCCCGCTCCCGGCACCGCGCGACGAGCCGCGCGGACGCCTCGGCGGCGGCGTCGTCGTCCCCCGCGAGCAGGGCGACCTCGGCGGCGAGCAGGTGCAGCCGCTCGTCGCCCGCCGTCCCGTCCTGGGGCAGCCCGGCGAGGACCCGGCGGGCCTCCGCCACGTCGTCGTCGAGCAACGCACCCAACGCCTCCGCCAGCCCGTTCGTCGGCCCTGCGATCCCGGCGAGGAGTTCGCGCGCCCGGACGGCCGTGTCCCGATCGCCGCACGCCCACGCATGCAGGACGGCCTCTTCGAGCAACCGCGTCCTGATCTCCGGCTCGCTGTGATCGCGGGCCCTTTCCATCAGCAGCCGAGCGGCCGCCTCCGGGACGCCGTGCTCCGCCTCGACGCCCGCCCGCACCAGCTCCGCCCGCGCCCTGGTCTCCGCGTCGCCGCTCCGGGCGGCCTCGTCGGCGAGGGTGCGTGCCTTCTCCGGGTTCCCGGCGGCGAGTTCCGCCTCGGCCGCCGCGGCCAGCCGGCGGGCCCGCACCGCCGGTTCCCCGGCGAGCCGCGCGGCCCGCTCGTACGCGAACGCCGCGACGGCCGGACCGCCGTGGTGCCCGGCACCGTGGTGCCCGGCGCCGTCGTGCCCGATGCCGTCGTGCCCGGCGCCGTCGTGCCCGATGCCGTCGTGCCCGATGTCGTCCGCCGCCGACTCCAGCTCGGCGGCGACGGTCTCGTCCGTGCCGAGCGCGGCGGCGGCCAGGTGCCGGACGCGCAGGTCCGCGTCCCCCGCCCGCGCGTGCACGGCGGCGAGCGCCCGATGCACCGCGATCCGCCGCGTGACCGGAACGCCCTGGTACGCGGCGGCGCGGGCCAGCGGATGCCGGAAGCCGATCGACGTCCGGGTGACGGACACGAGACCCGACTCCTCCGCTGCCTCCAGCGCGTCCAGCGGCACGCCGAGATCCCGCGCGGCGCGCACCACCACGCCCGGCTCGCCCGTCTCGTCGGCGGCGACGGCCGCGAGCAGCAGCCGGACCGGCTCGTCCAGCTCGCGGACGGCACGCCCGAACTCCGCCGGGACACGCGCCAGCCGTCCCGACCCGGCCTCGGCGAACGCGGCGAGCGCGAGGGGATTCCCACGCGCCTCCCGCACGAGCCCGTCACTGAGCTCGCGGTCGTGGCTGTGCTCGCGGTCGGTGCTGTGCTCGCGGTCGGCCCCGAGGTCGTCCAGGAGGCGACGCGCGTCGTCATCGTCCAGACCGTCCAGGCGCAGCTCCGGCAGACCGGTGCGCGACCGGTCGTCCCGCGTCGCGATGAGGAACACGATCGGACGCGACGCCGTTCGCCGCGCGGCGAAGAACAGCGCGTCCGCCGACTCCTGGTCGAGCCACTGCGCGTCGTCGATCAGGCAGACGAGCGGCGTCTCGTCCGGCCGGGCGAGGAGCGACAGCACCGCGAGCCCGACGAGAAGCCGATCCTCCGGCCGCGGCCGAGCCAGCCCCAGCGCCGCCCGCAACGCCGCCGCCTGCGCGGCGGGCAACTCGTCGACGCCACCGGGAATCCCGCCGAACAGCAAATGCAGAGCCGCGAACGGCACCCCGGCCTCGGCCTCAACCCCGCCGCCCCGCAGCACCCGCAATCCGGCCGCCTGTGCCTCGGCGTGGTCGAGCAACGCGGTCTTACCAATCCCCGCCTCCCCGCGCAGGATCAGAACTCCACCGCCCGCCCCGGCCCGCACCCGGTCGAGAACCCGGTCGATCGCGGCGACTTCTCGAGCACGCCCATAGAGCACGCCACCCGCAGCCCCACCGCCGCTGACACAGCCGTCACCCACCATGCCCCGGAGCGTGTCACCCCCCGTCCCCCCTGCCCAGTGCGGCGCACACCGATCCACATATGAATCGCCCGCAGATCAACCCATGCATTCCTCACACCCCCTCCAAACAAAGATCTTCCTCACACCCGCTCCCGTCCGGCCATCGCTCACATCCGCCGCTCTGCGTCAGCGGGTCGCTCAGCTCCGCTCGGACCACCGATTGCCCACGCGCGGCGGATCGCTCACACCGCCTTCTTCGACCGCCCGCCGCTGAGGCCTGCCCGCCGGTCGAGGGCCGCCGCATCTCAGGCTGGGAGGCACCTCAGGCTGGGACGTCGTTCAGACTGACCGCAGGGTGGGCCTGGCAGCGTGCCAGGGTCAGGGTCAGGTCGAGCGGTGGGGTGGGTTCGGGGTGGGTCAGACCCAGCCGAAATCGCCCGCTATGCGTACGGCGTCTATCCGGTTGCGGGCGTTCAGTTTGCTGATGCAGCTCGCCAGGTAGTTGCGGACGGTTCCCACCGTCAGGCCGAGGACGAGCGCGATGTCGTCCACGTCCGCGCCCTCCGCCGCGAGCCGCAGGACCTGCGCCTCTCGGGGGGTAAGCGGGCTCTCCGGCTGGCGCAGCGCGACCAGCGCGAGCTGCGGGTCGACCACCTGTTCGCCCGCCGCGACCCGGCGGATCGCGGCGGCCAGTTCGGCGGGCGGCACGTCCTTCAGGACGAACCCGTGCGCGTGCGCGTCCAGCGCCCGCCGCAGGTCGCCTGGACGGCCGAGGCCCGTCAGGATCAACACCCGGCACTCCGGCAGCCGCCGGTGCAGCTCGGCGGCGGCGGTGACGCCGTCCACGCCGGGGAGGTCGACGTCGAGAACGGCGACGTCCGGCCGGAGCCGCAGCGCCGCCCGGACGATCGCGTCGCCGCTGCCCAGCTCCGCGACGACCTCCAGGTCGGGTTCGAGGTCGAGCAGTCCGGCGAGGGCGCCGCGCAGGAGCGCGACGTCCTCGGCCAGCAGGATCCGGATCGTCCGGGACGCTGAACACTTCTCATCCGGACCGTCCGCGGAGGCATCGGCCATACGCACCTCCCGAGGATGAAAAGCGTCCATCGATTCCGCCGGTGCCCGGGAGGAGTCGCGGTCCAGGCCCGCCATCGTCACGTCCTCCAGGATCAGGCGTCCGGGGACTTCCGCTGGTCGCGGAAGACCGCCCTGATGAACAGTTCGGTGTGTCGCAGCGCCCGCTCCCGGGCCTCCTGCCGTTCTCCAGGCGCGGCATCGGCGTGCAACCACAGTAGCCGCGCTTGGCCGATCGGCCCGAACAGAGCCCAGGCCAGGTCGGCTGGACGACCGAGATCGGACGGTATCCGCCCCATCTCGATCCACCGCTCGAACAGCGAACCCGTCTCCTCCATGGACGCGGCGATGGTGGCGCCCATGGCCGCGCTGTGCACCAGGCCGTCCCGGACCATCAGGCTGATGAAGAGCCGTCCGCTCGGCGAGTCCCAGGAGTCGAGGACGTGCTCGACCAGCGCGCGGATGTAGCCCGCCGGGTCGCGGTCGGCCAGCTCCGGGTCGAGGCTCTCCCGTCCGGCGACCAGGCCCTGCGGCCCGAGCTTCGCGACGGCGGCCTCGAAGATGTCCTGCTTGCTCTCGAAATGGGCGTAGAGCACGCTCTCGCTCAACCCGACCTCGCGGGCGATCGCGCGGATCGACGTGCCCGTGTACCCCTTCTGCGCGAAGAGCCGCAGCGCCGCCTCGACGAGCGCCGCCTTGGTGTCCCCCGCCTCCGTCTTCGGGGGACGTCCCGGACGCCGGTGCGTCCGGCCCCCCGACTTCATCGCCACGTCCTGCTACCTCCTCGGTCCATGAGACCAGCGTGCCGGACAGCCCCACCGAAAGTCCCACCGGAGCCTCCGACGAACACTCGACCGGAGCCCCCGGCGAACGTCCCCGGACGTTCGTCGGGATCCCGGCGAATGTCTCACTGTGTGTTCGGTGGAGGGTTTGGTGGGCCTGTTGTGCTCGTTGGTCACGTGCCGGTGGCGGGTTCGGGGGCGGTGGGCGTCACTGTTTCGCGTTGTTCTCGCGTCCTCCTCTTTGGTGCTAGGACCAGTGCGATCCCCGCCGCTGCCCAGAGGCCGAGGACGAGCAGTGGACGTCCGAGCGCGTTCCCGTCGAAGTAGACGACGTTGCGCACCGCGCTGATGGCGGCCGAGGGCGGGAGCCATTCGCCGAATGCCGCGTACCACTGGGGGATGAAGCGCGGGCCCATGGGTCCGCCGCTCGCGGGCAGTCCGATCGGGACGAGCAGCAGGGCGGTCAAACCGGCTCCGGGCGGTCCGGCGACGTGAAGGGCACCCGCTGTGAACGAGGCGACCGCGAACACCAGCAGGGACGTGACGCCCCACAGCGCCCACGGAGCCCCGGCCAGTGCGCCGAGCATCGCGTCCGCGACCAGGACGTTCGCCCCGCCGAGCACGACCGACCCGGCGAGGAGCAGCGTGATCCGCCGTCCGGCCCCGGCGGTGGGGACGGCGAACGCGAACAGCACCGCCATGATCACGGCTGGGATCACCGTGGTGACGACGAAGAAGATCGACGAGATGCCGTTGTTGTCGTCGGACGGCAGCGGCACGATGTCCTCGACCGCCACCTGTATCCCGGTGGCCTGCCCGAAGCCCTGGAAGACCTCGGTCAGCACGCCGTTCTCGATCCTGCCGTTGGCCCCCGCGACGATCAGTCGCGCTCCCCGGCCCTGTCCCGCGACGCGGCCGTCGCCCAGGACGAAGACGGCGTCGACGTCGCGGTTCAGCAGCGCGTCGCGCGCCATGTCCTGGCTGCCGTAGGCGGTGAGGTCGAACGCGCCTTTCGCCTTCCGGTCCAGCATCACGCCGAGCCGGTGCACGTCGGTCTCGGGCGCGACCACGGCGACGGGGACGTCATGCGGCCGGGTGTGGTGCAGCGCGCCGAGGAACGACCCTGCGAAGACCATCCCGATCAGCGACGCGACCACCATCACGATGACGGGCTTGCGCCTCTCGTGCATCACTGCCTCCTCTCCCGGAGGTTGTCTCGGTTCCTCCTGGTCTAGAAAATAATCGCTCGTTCGATTAATTTCCAGCGGCGAACGGACCCGGATGCGGGCGCTGGGCATGAAGCTGGTCACATGGCGGATTCGCGCGGCCCCGAGGCTTCCTAGATTCGGCTTCGTGCACCCCGTCCCCGGTGCCGAGTCACAGGAGGCTGCGTGTTCTACGGTGTCGTGTCGCACACGGTCGGGCCCCTGCTCCGCGTGCTGCTGCGTCCGAAGGTCGAGGGCAGGGAGAACATCCCGGCCGAGGGACCGTTCATCCTGGCGAGCAACCATCTGTCGTTCGTGGACAGCTTCGTGCTGTCGCCCGTCATCCCGCGCCGGCTGTGGTGGCTCGCGAGGGCCGAGTACTTCGAACTGCCCGGCGTGGCCGGACGGCTGATCAGGTGGGGCATGCTCGCGCTGGGGAACGTCCCGATCAGGCGCGGACCCACCCGCGCCGCCGTCCGCGCCCTCGAACGGATGGCCGCCTTCCTCGACGCGGGCGGCGGCATCGCCATCTACCCCGAGGGCAGCCGCTCCCCGGACGGACGCCTCTACCTCGGCCGCAGGGGCGTCGCCTGGCTGGCCCTCAGGTCGGGCGCGAAGGTGGTCCCCGTCGCGCTCGGCAAGACCGACCAGATCATCCCGCTCGGCACCTGGAAGCCGCAGCTCAACGTGCGTCCGACCGTCCGGTTCGGCGAGCCCATGGACTTCTCCCGCTACCGCGACCTGCCGCCCGGCCGGGCCCGCCGCGTCATCACGGACGAGGTCATGCAGGCCATCCGCAAACTCTCCGACCAGGAATGGGCAGGGACCCTGAACCCTCGCGCCGACGACGAGTAAGCCCCCCCGGCGGAGTCGGCGGACTCGGCGGTGCGGCCCCACCGTCCCGTCCGCGAACACGCTGTGTGGCACACGCTCTGCAGAACACGCTGTGTGGCACACGCTCTGCAGAACACGCCGTGTCCGACCCGCGAACCCGTGCTCTTCTGGCCCCTACGCTCGAACCCGGGCGGCCTGCGTGCCGCGGCTCCGAACGGTCGAGTGACCCGCACGGATTGGGGTGGACCGTACGGGCTCGGCCTTGCGGGGAGAAGAAGCTTGCGGGGAGCAAGGAGGAGGAGGTTTCGGTGGCGGTGCGGATCGAGCGGGACGGGCCCGTCACCACGGTCGTCATGGCGCGGCCCGAGACCCGGAACGCCGTGGACGGCGCGACCGCCCGTGATCTCGCCGCCGCCTTCCGGGCGTTCGACGCGGACGACGGCGCGAGCGTCGCCGTCCTCTGGGGCGAGGGCGGGACGTTCTGCTCCGGCGCCGACCTCAAGTCGATCGGCACCGTGGACGGCCCGCGTCTCGACCCGCCGCCCGCCGACGCCCCGCTCGGTTGCACCCGCCTGCGCCTGTCCAAGCCGGTGATCGCGGCGGTCGCCGGTTACGCGGTCGCGGGCGGCCTGGAGCTGGCGCTCTGGTGCGACCTCCGGGTCGTGGAGGAGGACGCGACGTTCGGGGTCTTCTGCCGTCGCTGGGGCGTCCCGCTCGTGGACGGCGGGACGTTCCGCCTGCCCCGCCTGATCGGTGCGAGCCGCGCCATGGACCTGATCCTCACCGGACGTCCCGTCGCCGCGCGCGAGGCGTTCGACATCGGCCTCGCGAACCGGCTCGTCCCGCCCGGAAAGGCGCGGGAAGCGGCCGAGGAACTGGCAGCCGAAATGGCGCGACTCCCGCAGGCGTGCCTGCGCAACGACCGCCTTTCCCTGCTCGACGCGGAGGGCCTGCCGGAGGACGAGGCGATCGCCGTCGAACACCGGCACGGCGAACGCTCCCTGCGCGACGCCGCCGAAGGCGTGGCCCGTTTCGCGGCCGGTCTCGGACGGCACGGGACGGCGGCTGAGTAAGTTGACACTTGCGGACAATCCGAGGAGGAGCCGGCGCATGACGCTGACCGTGGCCGAGGCGGGACTCGCGATCGCCGACCCGAAGACCTACGCCGACGACCAGGTCCTGCACGACGCGCTCGCCTTACTCCGCCGCGAATCCCCGGTGCACCTCGTGAAGGCCCCCGACTACAACCCGTTCTGGGCGGTCACCAAGCACGAAGACGTCATGGAGATCGAGCGCAACCACCAGATCTTCCTGAACGCGCCGCGCCCGATCCTCGCCACCGCCGAATTCGACATACTGAACCGGCAGCGGGCCGAGCAGGGAATCGCACTCCGGACGCTCGTCCACATGGACGACCCCGACCACCGCGTCATCCGCGCGATCGGCGCGGACTGGTTCCGTCCGCGTGCCATGCGGGCGCTCGAACCCCGCATCAAGGAACTGGCGAAACGGTACGTCGACCGGATGGTCGACCTCGGCGGCGAATGCGACTTCGCGCAGGACGTCGCCATCTATTTCCCGCTCTACGTGATCCTGTCGCTGCTCGGCCTGCCCGAGGACGACTTCGACCGCATGCTGACACTCACCCAGCAACTGTTCGGCGGGGACGACGACGAATTCCAGCGCGGCACGACCAACGAGGAGAAGATCCAGGTCCTGCTGGACTTCTTCGCCTACTTCCAAGGGCTGACGGAGGCGCGGCGCGCGAACCCGACCGACGACCTCGCGTCCGCCATCGCCAACGCGCGCGTGGACGGCGAGCCGCTCAACGACTTCGACACGGCGTCCTATTACGTGATAATCGCCTCGGCCGGTCACGACACCACCAGCGCGACGATCGCGGGCGGCCTGCACGCGCTGATCGAGCACCCCGACCAGCTCACCCGCCTCCGCGCGAATCCCGAACTGATGCCGTTCGCCGTGGACGAGATGATCCGCTGGGTCACGCCCGTCAAGGAGTTCATGCGCACCGCGACCGAGGATTACGAACTGCGCGGAGTGACGATCCGGGAGGCCGAATCGGTGCTGCTCTCCTACCCGTCCGCGAACCGGGACGAGGACGTCTTCGACGACCCGTTCCAGTTCGACGTCGGACGCGACCCCAACAAGCACCTGGCGTTCGGGTTCGGCGTCCACTACTGCTTGGGCGCGGCATTGGCGCGGATGGAGGTCCGCGCGTTCTTCGACGAACTGCTGCCCCGCCTCAACTCGATCGAACTGGCCGGGTCGCCGGAGAGCATCGCCACCACATTCGTGGGCGGCCTGAAGCGACTCCCCATCCGCTACAGCCTGTCCTAACGAAGCTCTGCTGTCGCCGGAAGCGGCGGTTCAAACCGGCTTTCCTGAGAGGGTGCCTTCTTATCGGAGGTGTCTTCTTAAGAGACGCGCTCTCTAGCGGACGCGGTGGAGAAGTTCCTCGCCTCGTGCTAGGCGGCGGCAGTTCTCCGCCGCGACCGCGAAATACCGGTCCCATGTCTCATGGGTCAGCCATGCGACATGCGGCATGACGACGACATTCTCGAGCTTCAAAAGCGGATTCCCCGCGTCCACAGGTTCGGTCTCGAAGACGTCGAGTCCGGCGCCGCCGAGGCGTCCCCCCGTCAGTGCCGCCACCAGCGCGGCCTCGTCGATCACCGCGCCGCGAGCGGTGTTCACCACGATCGCGTCGCGCGGCAGCAGCGCCAGCCTTCGCGCGTCGAGCAGGTGATGCGTCTCCTCGGTCAGCGGGACGTGCACCGAAACGATGTCGCTTGCCTGCAGCAGGTCGTCCAGTTCCATCCAGGACGGGTCGCCTGGACGCTGCCGTCGCGACGTGTAGACGACCTTCGCGCCGATCGCCTCCAGCATGCCGCGCAGCAGCGTCGCGATCTCGCCGCCGCCGAGGAGACCGACCGTCCGTCCGGCGAGTTCCCCGCCGACCAGGGCCCGGTCGGCGGGCCAGCCCTCGCCGCGCCGCGTCCGCGCGTCGAACGCGACGACCTTCCGCAGTGCCGCGAGCATCAGCAGCAGGCTCGTCTCCGCGACCGCCTGCGCGTTCCGCCCCGGCATGTTCGCGACGGCGATCCCGCGTTCGGCCGCCGCGTCCAGGTCGATGGTGTTCACCCCGGTGCCGAGCTTCTGGATCAGCCGCAGCTTCGGCGCGCGGTCCATGTCGGCCGCGGTCAGCGGACGCAGCACATGCCAGATGACCTCGGTGTCCGGCAGCAGCTCGGCGAACCGCGCGTCGTCCTGCTCGGAGCAGCTCACGATGTCGAGGTCAGGCTCCTCGTGGTCGGTGTCCTCGTGGTCCGTGTCCCCTTGGTGCGTGTCTCCGTGGTCCGTGTCGTAGTGCAGCAGTACCTGCATCGCGGCCCCTTCCCGTCTATCGTCCTGATCATGACGCATGCGCCGTGGCCCGAACGTCCGATTGTGCAGGCGCCGATGGCAGGTGGGCCGTCCACCCCCCGGCTGGCCGCCGCCGTATCGGACGCGGGCGGCCTCGGCTTCCTCGCCGCCGGGTACAAGACACCGGACGCGATGCTCGCGGACATTGCCGAGACCCGCGCGCTCACCTCCCGGCCTTTCGGGATGAACCTGTTCATGCCGTCTCTGGACGACCCCGACCCGGCCGCCGTCGCCGCCTACCGCGACCGCCTCGCTCCCGAGGCGGAACGGCTCGGCGTCGCGCTGGGCACGCCGCCGTCCGCCGCGCGCGACGACGCCTACGAAGCCAAGGTCGCCGCCCTGCTGGACGACCCGCCCGCGTTCGTGAGCTTCACGTTCGGCTGCCCGTCGCCGCAGGTCATCCGGGCTTTCCGGAACCGCGGCGCGGTCGTGATCGTCACCGTGACGTCCGTGGACGAGGCACTCCGGTCGTCTGGCGCCGACGCGCTGTGCCTCCAGGGCGCCGAGGCCGGGGGACACCGGGGCACCTTCAGTAACACCAGCTCCGACACGCCGCTGCCGCTGCCGCTCCGTGACCTGCTGGCCGCGGTCCGCGCGATGACGCCGCAGCCTCTGCTGGCCGCCGGCGGTCTCGCCACTGCCTCCGACGTTGCGGACGTCCTGGCGTCCGGGGCTTTTGCGGCCCAGTTCGGGACGGCGTTCGTCCGCTGCCCGGAGAGCGGTGCCAGCGACGTGTACAAGGCGGCGCTGGCGGACCCGCGCTTCACGTCCACCGCGATGACCCGCGCCTTCAGTGGACGTCCTGCCCGTGGCCTGGTCAACCGCTTCCTGACCGAGCACACGGCGCACGCACCGGCCGCTTACCCCGATGTCCACTACATGACCGCGCCGCTACGCAAAGCGTCCGCTGCCCAAGGCGACCCGGACGGGATCAACCTGTGGGCAGGAGAGTCCTACCAGTCCACTACTGAAACTCCTGCCGCCCACCTGGTAACCACCCTGACCTCCACTCTGTAGAACTCCTGCCTAAGCGGAGTGGACATTTTTTCGCGTCCTATGGGGTCTGTCGGATGGTTGAC
The DNA here is from genome assembly GCF_008121305.1 of Actinomadura decatromicini. Lineage (NCBI taxonomy): Bacteria > Bacillati > Actinomycetota > Actinomycetes > Streptosporangiales > Thermomonosporaceae > Actinomadura > Actinomadura decatromicini. Next base: position 131,522 of record NZ_VSRQ01000005.1, read on the forward strand.
TATCCAGAGGGTGAGGAAAATCGAACCTTAATTTGGCGTGAGTTGGAGTGGATGTTCGATAAGTTTGGGGTGTGAGTTCGGTAAGGGTTGATCTCGATGGGGCGTCCACCATGGAATTGGTCGACGCTCTGCTCGCGATCGCCGGCGAACTCGCCGACCGCGACGCTCCCGACTCGCCAGCGGCATGCATGCAACTCGCCGAGAGCCTGGCCAAGGCCGTCGACCAGCAGGAAAGCGCACTGGCCGACCTGATCGGACGGGTGGACGCCTCGGGCGAGACGCGCCGCTGGGGCCTGCCGTCCACCCAGGCCTGGCTGCGGTCGCGGCTGGGCATGCGCGAGTCACGTGCCAGGGAGCGGATCACCTTGGCCCGGCAGCGACACCGCCTGCCCCAGGTGACGAGGCTCCTCGCGGCAGGAGAACTGACCTATGGTTACGCATCTACCGTGGCCGATTCCGTAGCACGGTTGGACGACGTCGATTGCGCGAAGGCCGAGACCCTCCTGCTGGAAATGGTCGACCAGGGCTTCTCCGCTGGAAAAGTGGCCTCCTTCGGCCGTCGCATCCGCGACGTCATCGCCGAACGCGAAGGCACCGAGACGCCTGACGACGACTCGCAGCGCGGATATGAGCAGTCCTGGATCACGACCACGCGCTCGCTGGACGGCGGCCGGTACATCAAGGGTTGGCTGAACGCCGAAGACGCCGCCGTCTGGGACGGCACGCTCGCCCCGCTCGCCAAACCCGCCGGCCCCGACGACCAGCGCGACCTCCCCGAACGCACCGCCGCCGCGTTGACGTCCGTCCTCTCCGGCGGGCAGAAGGCCACCAAGGTCACCGTGATCTGCGATCTCGACACCCTGACCGGTGGACACACGCCGGGCCGCCTGACCGACGGCACGCCGATCCCCGCGGAGCAGGCCCGCCGCATCGCGCTCAGCGCCGGGGTCTCGCCGCTCCTCCTGGGCCGCGGCCATGTCCCGCTCTACCTGGGGCACCGGCAACGCTTCGCCACCGCCGGACAACGTCAAACCCTGGAAACCCTCTACCCGACATGCGCGGTCCAGGGGTGCGAGGTACCCGGCATTCTCTGCGAAGTCGATCACGTCAAGGGCTGGACTCTCGGCCGCAGCCCCACCGATATCGACCAGCTCGCCCTCTGCTGCGGATGGCACAACCGCTTCAAACACGCCAACGCCGAACAGATGCACATATCCCGGGACTCCACGGGACGCTACGTCTACCGCGTCCTTCCTCCACCGAGCCGTACCGCCGCCCCACCAACCGACTACCCCCGAGCCGCCTAGGACGCGCTCTGTCCGGTAAAGGGGTCGCGGACGCCATGCTGTTGCCCCGTGACCCCCCGCCCGGCCGCTTCGCGATCTTGGATTTGGACGACTGGCTGCTCGCCGCCGACGAGCGCGGCGAGCACGGTCGACCGGCTGGCCGCACATCGTGGCGCTCGTTGTGGTGGGCGGGAAACGGGGGGGGGGGGGGCTTCGGTGCGGTGCCGTGCGGGCTCGTGAGCTGGGCCGCTCTTCCTGTTGGAGACCATCGAAGATGCGATCGCGTTGTTGCGGGCCGTCCAGGAAGAGGAAGGTTCGGTGGAGCCTACGGTTGAGGATGGGCTCTCCACCTAGGCCGGGATCGGGTGGACGACCATCCTGATCAGTGGGCCGACGCCGGCGATCTACGTGCTCGTCCATTGGCCGACGTGATCTCTACGCGGTGAAATGCGAAAGGTCTTCCCGGCGTCGCGCGGCACGGTTACTCTGCTACTGGCGTCCATGCCGGTTATGCGCCTTGCGCCTGGGAGGGTCCCGTTCGCGGGACTTGTTTGGCTCTGCGCCGGCTCCTCTGTCCCGCTTCGCTGAGGAGTCCCGTGAAACTCAAGCACAAGCGCGTCAACGTCAGACGCGGCCGACGGTCCGCGGCCGCCGCGGCGTTGGCGTCGGCCGGTGCGGCGCTGGTGCTGTCGGCCGGCGCCGTGGTCGCGCTCTCCGCCCCGTCGTCCGCCCAGTCCCCGTCCCTGGTCGCGTGTACCTTCCCGGCCTGGGCCGAGGGCACCAGCTACACGGCCGGCTCAAAGGTCGTCTACACCGGCCACGGCTACCAGGCCTCCGTCGCCCACACCGCCTACGCGGGCGCCAACTGGAACCCCGCGTCCACCCCCACGCTCTGGCGCGACCTCGGTGCCTGCGACGGAACCACGCCGCCGACCGACCCGCCCACGGACCCCCCGACGGACCCGCCGACCACCCCGCCGAAGGGGAGCGAGACCTGCGCGACGAAGGGCAAGCCGGCGGGCAAGGTGCTGCAGGGCTACTGGGAGAACTGGGACGGCGCGTCCAACGGCGTCCACCCGCCGTTCGGATGGAGCCCGATCGAAAACCCCGTGTTCAAGCAACACGGCTACAACGTGTACAACGCGGCGTTCCCCGTCATCAACTCTGACGGCACCGTCCTCTGGGAGGACGGCATGGACAACACCGTGAAGGTCGCCACGCCCGAGCAGATGTGCGCCGCCAAGGAGGCGGGCGCCACCATCCTGATGTCGATCGGCGGCGCGACCGCGGGCATCGACCTCAACTCCTCCAGCGTCGCGGACAAGTTCGTCTCGACGATCGTGCCGATCCTGAAGAAGTACAACTTCGACGGCATCGACATCGACATCGAGACGGGACTGACGGCCAGCAGCAGCATCACGCAGCTGTCCGCGTCGCAGTCCAACCTGATCCGCATCATCGACGGCGTGCTCGGCCAGATGCCCGCGAACTTCGGGCTCACGATGGCTCCCGAGACCGCGTACGTGACCGGCGGCAGCGTGACGTACGGCTCCATCTGGGGCGCGTACCTGCCGATCGTCAAGAAGTACGCGGACAACGGCCGCCTGTGGTGGCTGAACATGCAGTACTACAACGGCAGCATGTACGGCTGCCACGGTGACTCCTACTCCGCCGCGACCGTCGAGGGCTTCGTCAAGCAGACCCAGTGCCTCAACGACGGCCTCGTCATCCAGGGCACCACGATCAAGGTCCCGTACGACAAGCAGGCACCGGGCCTTCCCGCCCAGCCGGGCGCCGGTGGCGGCTACATGTCGCCCGGCCTCGTCGGCCAGGCCTGGAACTCGTTCAACGGCCAACTGAAGGGCCTCATGACCTGGTCCATGAACTGGGACGGGTCGAGGAACTGGACGTTCGGCGACAACGTCCGCAGCCTTCAGGGCCGCTGACGGTTCCCGGCCACATCGACGGGCCCGGCGGGATCACCCGCCGGGCCCGTCCCGCGCCGTCCCTGGCTCGCCCTGTCCAGCTCGGCTCGCCTCTTGGCTGGCCTTCCCCACCCGGCTTGTTTCCTGCTCAGCTCGTCTCCCGCTGCCCCATCCCCGCACGGCTCGTAAACTGCCTGAGCCAGCCGCCACTCTGTCGAGCCTTTCGCCTTCTGGCTCTTCCTGTGCTCTCGGCTTGCCCTGGGCTCGGTCTGTCCTCTGTGCGCCAGGATCTCTGGTCGGCTTGGGCCCCTGACCTGCCCGGTCTGTCTTCTGTGCGGCTTGTTTCCCTGGATAATTCGTCTGTGTCCGGCTCGTCTCTTTGGTGGGGAGCGGGCTTGACCTTGACGCCGGTGTGAAGGGATAGCTTCGGAGGCGGCCACGGAAGGAGGGGCGATGCGGATCGGGGAACTGGCCGCACGGGCCGGTGTGAGCACCCGCACCCTGCGCTACTACGAGGAGCAGGGCCTGCTCCCGGCGCGCCGCGCGGCCAACGGGTACCGGCAGTACGAGGAGTCCGACGTCCGGCTCGTCGCGGAGATCCGCGCGTTGCTGGCGAACGGATTCACGCTGGACGACGCCCGGCCGTTCGTCGACTGCCTGCGGGCCGGGCACGACGACGGCGCGTCCTGTCCCGAGTCGGTGGCGGTGTACCGGCGCAGGCTCGCCGAACTCGACGCCGAGATCCGCGCCCTGACGAGGCGGCGCGCCGAGATGGCGGGCCGGCTGACGCGGGCCTGCCCGGGGTGCGTCCTGTCCCCGGGTTTCGCGAACGACCGGGAGACCACCGATGCTCACGCTCACGACGGCGAACTTCGACGACCGCGTACTCCGCGCAGACAAGCCGGTACTGGTCGAATTCTGGGCGGACTGGTGTCCTCCCTGCAAGATGATCGCGCCGATCCTTGAGCAGATCGAGGCGGAGCACGGCGACCGGCTGACGGTCGCGAAGCTGAACGGCGACGAGCATCCGGAGATCGTGTCGCGGTACGGCGTGCTCGGCTTCCCGACGCTCAACCTGTTCCGGGACGGGAAGGTCGTCCAGCAGATCGTCGGCGCGAAGCCCAAGCGGCGACTGCTCGCCGACCTCGACGGCCTGTTCTGACCCCGTCAGCGATTCCTCCAGACGGACGTTCCCGCAGGTCGGACGGCCCGTTCCCGACAGTTGGACGACCTCTGGCGAACCGCTGACCTCTGACGAACCGACGATCCGTGATGCGCCGCTGACTCGTGATGCGGCGATGCCTCGTGATGCGGCGACGGGTTCTGGCGCGGCGGACGAATTCTCGTTTTTGGGCCTGGCCCCGGGACGGGGAGGAGTCTGCCTCCACCCAGACGGCTCGGAGGTCGCGGGATCTCAGCAACACCGAGTCGCGGACGACTATCAGCCGGGGCAGGCGGTCTGGGGCTGGTGCGTCAGGATTCCCAGCGGTCGCCGGTGAGGCGTTCGTAGACCTCGACGTAGCGGGCCCGGGTGGCGTCCACGACGTCCTGCGGGATGGGTGGGCCGGGCGGGGTGCGGTCCCAGTCGAGGCCGCCGCTCCAGTCGCGGACGTACTGCTTGTCCAGCGAGTGTTGCGGGCCTCCCGGCTTCCACTGGTCGGCGGGCCAGAACCGCGACGAGTCGGGGGTCAGGACCTCGTCGCCGAGCACGAGCGTCCCATCGGCGGCACGGCCGAATTCGAGCTTCGTGTCGGCGATGACGATGCCGCGTTCGGCGGCGAGGGCCGCGCCGCGCCGGTAGACGTCGAGGGTGGCGTCCTTGAGGCGGGCGGCGGTGTCCGCGCCGATTTCACGGACGACGTCGTCGTAGGTGATGAACTCGTCGTGCCCCACGGTCGCCTTGGTGGTCGGCGTGAAGATCGGCTCGGGGAGCCGGGACGCCTCGACCAGACCGTCCGGCAGCGGAACGCCGGAGACGGCGCCGCCCTTCTCGTACTCCTTGAGGCCGAGCCCGGCGAGGTAGCCGCGTGCGATCCATTCGACGGGGAGCATGGTGAGGCGCTGGCAGCGGATCGCGCGCCCTCGCCATTCGTCCGGGACGTCCGTCGCGGACACGACATGGTTCGGGACGATGTCCGCGAGCTGCTCGAACCACCACAGGGAGAGCTGGGTGAGGATCTTCCCCTTGTCGGGGATCGGCGTCGGCAGGACGACGTCGTACACGCTCACCCGGTCGGTCGCGACGAGGATCAGCTCGTCGCCGTCCGCGTAGACGTCCCTGACCTTGCCCGAGTGGACCAGCTCCATGGCGCTCCTCACCTCTACATGCCGGAATGGAGTCTCGCACAGCTCTCGTCAGCCATTGCGATCAGGCTTCCCCACACAGTCTGTCCTCCCGACGCGCGGTCTGGCTTCCCGCAGGGTCTGGTTTCTCATCGCGCCGTCTGGCTTCCCCGGACGGTCTTGCTTCGCCCTGCGTCCTCTGGTTTCCCACCCGTGCCCTCTGGATTCCCTAGGCGCTGCTCTGCCTGCATGTGCCCGGGTGGGAGTCATGTGCGCGGGCTGCTTGGCTCGTGGACGGCTCGTCCGTGTGAGGCTCGGCTTGCCGCCGGGTCAGGGTTCTATGTGTACGCGGATGGATTTGACCGTCGGGTCGGCGGCGTCTGGGATCAGCATTCCGGCGTCGACGCCTGTCCGTAGGTACTCGATGACGGAGGCGTTGATCCGTTCGCCCGGCAGGACGGCGGGGATGCCGGGCGGGTACGGGGTGAGCATCTCGGCGCAGATCCGTCCGACCGCCTCGGCGGCCGGGACCTGCTCGGCGTCCCCGAAGAAGGCCTCGCGGGGCGGCCGGACGAGTTCGAGGCGCAGTTCCTCAGGGGACGGGACGGCGACCCTGGCAGGCCCGCCGCCACCCGCTCCGTCCGTGGTGCTCTCCACGTGCTTGCGTAGGTCGCGGAGGGCGGTGAGCAGCGGCGCGACGGTGTCCTCGTCGTCGGCGAAGGTGAGCTGGGCGCTGATCCTGCGATGGTCGGCCAGGTGGAGGTTGATCCGGTGGTGCTCGCGCAGCCAGTCGGCGGCCCAGTAGCCAGTAGTGCCGAGCTCGGCGATGTCGATGACGACGGGCAGCGGATCGAGGTCGTGAGCACGGCCTGGCCCGGTGAACTCGTCCCGCCCCTGGACGACGAAGCCGGGAATGCCCGAGATCTCATCCCGAACACGTTCGGCCAGGTCCAGCGCGTTCTGGAGCAGGTCGCGGCCATGCTCGACCATCTGCCTGCGCCATCCGTCCAGCCCCGCGTAGATCAGCACGGACGGGCTGGTGGTGCCGAGCAGGTCCTCGCGGGCCTTCAACTCGGTCGGGTGGACGAGGTCGCCCTGCTGGTGGAACACCGAGCCCTGCTCCAGCCCGGCGCCCATCTTGTGGACGCTCGTCACGCACACGTCGGCGCCCGCGTCCATCGCCCAGGTCGGCAGGCCGGGATGGAACGGCAGGTGCGCGCCCCATGCCTCGTCCACGATCAGCGGGCGGCCGCGCTCGTGGCAGACCGCGGCGATCGCAACGAGGTCGGCGGTCCCCCCGTACGGGGTGGGGCTGGTGACGAGGGCGCCGCGCGCCTCAGGGTGCTCGTCCAGCCGGGCGGCGAACGCCTCGGCGGGCGGCGGGTGCGCGAGATGCCGGTCGGGATCCCAGCGCGGTTCCACCCAGATCGGCCGGACACCCGACAGGATCAGCCCCGACACCACGGACTTGTGCGCGTCCCTGGCGATCACCAGCTCCTCTCCGGGACCGGCGACGGCCAGCATCGCGCTCTTCACCGACAGGCTGCTCCCGCAGGTGGAGAAGAACGTCTGCTCGGCGTGGACGGCGTCCGCCATCAGCTCCTGCGCGTGCTCCAGGACGCCGTGGCCGGACGTGCGGTCGTCCAACCCGGAGATCGCGAGGACGTCCGAGTGGAACACGGCGTCGCCCAGCACCTCCCGGACGCGCGGGTCCGCGCCTCGGCCCTGCTTGTGGCCGGGCGGCGTGAACGGGAGCTGTCCTTCCCGGTGGAAGGCGGCGAGGGCTTCGAGGACGGGGGCACGCGAATGGTCCATGCATCGGCGTGTTCCCAAGCCGCCCGGGATGTAACGGACGCGGAACGGGCAGGGAATGAGTCAGGAACGAAGGCGGAACGCGCGGCAAGGCGCAGGAAAAGCAGCAAAGCGCATGGAAAGCGGCAAAGCGCAGGGAAGGTGCACGGCACGGGAGGGGAGTGGGAGCGACGGGTTGCGGGTAGAGCGGGTTGATACGGGCGACAGGGAGTTTGTCCAATGAACGATCGCATTCCGGTCGACACGGAGCTGGCCTGGGAGGACTTCCACCGGCTCGTCAACATGACGTCCGACGAACTGCGGAACTGGCTGCTCACGGACGCGTCAGGGGAGGAGGCGTTCCCGGAGCCGGGCCCCGGCCCGGGCGTGTCCGAGTTGGGCGCCCGCGTGGTGGACATCCTGCGCAAGCGCAAGGTCGACCTGACCGACAGCGACACCGACGTGATGCGCCGCGTCGTCGACTATGTGGAGGACAGGCTGGACGACCCGCCCCGCGAAGGGCTGCGGGACGACGCCTGGCGGCACGCGCTGATGACGGTGGGCCACGACCCGCTGCGTCCTGAGCCGTCCCGCGCGTAGCGGCATGCCGGTCATGCCCGACCCGCGGCCGAGCGGGTGATCGAGCTCTCCCCTGGGCAGGGGATCGAGCAGGTCGGTGAACTGCTCCTCGCGATGGTCCTGTCCGCGGCCATCGGGTTGGAGCGGGGGCTGCGCAACAAGAGCGCCGGGCTCCGCACGCATACCCTCGTCGGTGTCGGCGCGGCGCTGTTCATGCTGGTCAGCAAGTACGGGTTCGAGGGCGCGCCGGGGCCGGTGTCGTTCGATCCGTCCCGGGTGGCGGCGCAGATCGTGTCCGGGATCGGGTTCATCGGCGGCGGACTGATCTTCGTCCGGCGGGACGCGGTGCGCGGCCTGACCACGGCGGCGGTCGTGTGGGTGACGGCCGCGGTCGGGATGGCGGCGGGCGGCGGACTGCCCGTCCTCGCGGTCACGGTCACGGCCCTGCATTTCCTCGTCGTGTACGGGCTGAGCGCGGCGACGCGGAGGCTGCCGCTCGACCGGTTCCGTCCGCTGGGACGGGCACGGATACGGCTCGTCTACCGGGACGGCAAGGGCGCCCTGCGCCGAGCCCTCATGGAGTGCACGCAGCGGGAGTTCGTCGTGATCGAGCTGAACGTCGAGCGCGAGTACCTGCCGGACGACTCCGACCGCGGCCGAGACGAGCGCCGAGACAGACGCGAGGAGGACCGGCGACGTCCCGGCACCGCGGTGGTGACCCTCGTCGTCGAGGGCACCGGATCCGTCCCGGAACTGACCGCGAGCCTAGGCGAACTGCCGGACATCCTCGGCGTCACGATCGGCTCCGACCAGGACGACAACGAGTGACCGGTCAACAGTGCCGAGCCAACGAGCGACCCAGCCGACGAGCAACCGCGGCCGACGAAACGACCCAGCCGAACGAGCGAAACAACCCAACCAGAGCGCAGCGCAACGCCTCGAACGACGAGTGACCTGGCAACAACCAGCCCTTCACCGAGCCCTCCGGACGACCAGCGCCTTGGTTGACGATCGGCTTGGACGACGAGGGCCCGCCTTCCCGGCGGGCCCTGCGCCAGGTGAGGTTCTGGCGTGCTGGGTGGAGTCTTGACCTAGGACTCCTTCTGATGGGTGCGCATGAAGTCGGTGAGGCGCGGGATGTCGGCGTCGTCCAAGACGATCCCGAAGTCTTTCGCCAGGACGTCGGGCAGGTCGTCAACGCCGTGTGCATAGCGCTTCACGGGGCCGTCCGGGTAGGTGACCGACTCGTTCGTCCCGTCCAGGACGTAGAGGGCGTCGCCAGTGAACTTCTGCACGAACGGACGGGTCGTGAACGGCGAGTGCGGACTCGTCGAGACGAAGTAGTTGAACAACTCGAAGTCGATCCGGAAGACCTCGTTCATCGCGAACGTGTGGCGCTGGACCCAGCCGTCCGGGCCCCGCTGGTGCAGTTCCCAGCCGACGGTGTTCGGACTCCATGCGCTGACCGTGCGGCCCTGTTGGAGGCGGAAACCCCAGCCGTCCTGGTCGACCTCCTCGCCGTCGAGGAACCGCAGCGGCTCCAGCGGTCCGGACCCGAAGCCGACGTCGCAGAGCCAGGCGGGCTCGTCCCGCGGCTGTCCCGGCGGTCGGACGTGCAGCAGCGCATGCGTCGACGGAAGGATCTTGCGCGCCCCGAGCGTGACCCGTCCGGCGAGCGCGATCACCTCGTAGCCGAGCCGCTCCAGCACGGCCGCGAACAGCCGGGTGTGCTCGAAGCAGTAGCCGCCGCGTGGCCGTCCGACGAGCTTCGCCTGGATGGCGTCGAGCGCCAGGTCCACCGGCCGCCCGAGCATGACCTCCAGGTTCTCGAACGGGATGGACGTGGTGTGCGCACGGTGCAGGGCGCACAACGTCGCGACGGTCGGGGCGACGTCTCCGTCGTACCCGACCCGCTCCAGGTAGGCGGACAGGTCGACAAGATCGCCCTGCCATCCGTAGCCGAGATCCTCGCTCATACCCGTCCCCTCGCCCTCATGCCCGTCCTGTCACACATGCCCACCCCTTCGCCACCCGCCGCGTGCAGGCACCGTCCGCCATGCCGGTGCACCGCCCCGCCGTAAACCGCCCACCCGCCGTACACCGCCCGCCGGGGGCAGGGACCGCCCGTCGTGCACCGCCAGCCGCACCCTCGCACCACCCGTCGTGCACCGCCGCAGGCCCATGCACCGCCCGCAGTGCCCATGCAGCGCGCGTCGCACGCCATGCACCGGGTGCACGGCGGACGGCCCGCGCCTATCGTGCGCCGTGTGGTCACGTTTGCGACAACGTTTGACTTGCCCCAGATCGTCCCAGATCAGTGGGCGGGAAGGCGGAGGACGAAGCGGGCCCCGCGGGGGCTGTCGAGGATTTGGAGCGTGCCGCCGTAGATCTCGGCGATCTCGCGGGCGATGGGCAGGCCGAGGCCGGTGCCCTGCGGGTCACGCTCCCGGGACTCGGGGAGGCGGGCGAACCGCTCGAACACGCGCTCGCGCGACTCTTCGGGGATGCCGTCGCCGTCGTCGAGCACTTCGAGTACGGCGTCGTCGCCGTCCCGCGCGACGGTCACGTCGACGCGCCCGACCGCGTGCCGTTCGGCGTTGCTGAGCAGGTTGCCGAGCACCCGGGACAGCCGCACCGGGTTCGCCAGGACGACGACGTCCGGCTCCAGCCGCGTCACGACCGGCACGCGCGGTGTCCGCCGGTCGACCTCCCGGCAGACGAGCCCGGCGAGGTCGACCGGCTCCACCGGGACGGGCGAGCGTGCGTCGAGCCGGGACAGTTCCAGCAGGTCGGAGACGATGTCGTTGAGCCGTCCCGCGTCGCGCAGTGCCGCGCGGACGGCGGGCTTCCAGTCGTGGTCGGCGGGCTCGTCCAGCAGAACTTCCAGCCGCGTCTGCAACCCGGCGATGGGATTGCGCAGGTCGTGCGAGGCGTCCGAGACGAACCGGCGCTCCCGGTCCGTGGCCTCCTGCAACCGGGCGAGCGTCGAGTTGACGGTCTCGGCGAGCGACCGGACCTCGCCGCCGGTCTCCGGGACGGGCACCCGGTGGTCGAGACCCCGCGCGCTGAAGTCGGCCATCTCCGCCCGGATCCCGTCGATCGGGACGAACACCCGCCCGATCGTGTGCCACGTCCACCACGTGATCAGGACGAGCAGCCCCGCCATCACCACCGCGATCACGGTCGGCAGCACCCACACGCTCAGCGTGTCGGGCAGCGGCGCCGCCGCGATGACCAGAACACCCTCACCCCACGGCGACGTTCGCAGCCGGACGCCGAAGACCCACACGCACTCGTCGAGGAACCCGGGACAGTCGCGGTGGTCGACGAGCATCCTGCCGTTCCGCGCGTCCGCGGCGGCGAGCGCCGGACGCCCGCGCAGCGCCTCGCTCGACGCACGAACCCGCCCGTCCGGCCCGACGACCTGGATCATCCGTGTCTCGTCCGGCTGGGGGACGAGGGCACCCGCTCCGTGACCTCGGGCGATGTCCGTCACGACCCGTTCGACGGTCTCCTCGGACTCCCGCAGGACCCGGTTCAGCACGTAGTCCCGCCCGAGCAGCATCAGCAGGACGAACACCAGCGCGAGGATCAGCGCCGACACCGCGGCGGTGATGACCGTCGCGCGTCCGCGCGCCGAATGGAGCAGGCGTGCCCGCCACCCGACGTCACGTTCCCGCTCCGCCGTCCGCACAGCCGACTCCCCGGATCCGAAACGGTTGGATACTCAGCGTGACTATCCGTCACTCAGGGTAGGTTATGGTCGCGTGTCCGCGTGCGGAACGTGCGGTGCGATCAGGCGGAACGGTCGATTGGAACGTGAACGGAACGCGGGCCTCCGGCCGTACTGCGAGGTGACGGGCGACTTTCCGGACGCGAAGGGAGCCGTCGCGATGGGTGCCGAGGACGTGGTGCGGATGGCCGGCCGGGTGACCGAGGCCGCCCGGTCGGGCGAAGCGGCCCGGGCGGTCGAGGCGGTCCGGGTGGGCGAGGCGGGCCGGGCTCCCCGGCACGCCCGGCGTCGGGGAGGCGGTGCGGTGGGCGAGTCGCGGGACCCCACGGTGATCGGCGAGGTCACCCTGCCCGGGACGCGACGGGCGGTCGGCCACGCGCGGAACTTCGTCCGGGACCTGGTCCTGGGCAAGAACACAGGCGGCCAGGACGGCGATGGCCAAGCCGACATCGCCCAAGACGCCTCCGACCAGAGCGAGGTCGATCACGGCGACGTCGACGAGACCATCTTGGACGACATCGTCATGGTGGTGAGCGAGACGGTCGCGAACGCGATCACGCATACGGCGTCCGGGCTGGACGGAGGCAGGGTGACGGTCGTCCTCGCCGCCGGAGACGGCCGGTACCGGCTGGAGGTCGGCGACGACGGCGCGGCCGACGGAAAACCCCACGTGAAGGACGAGATCGGCGCCGAAACGGGCCGCGGCATGCGAATCGTGGATGCCCTCGCGTCCCGCTGGGGCGTCCGAGCCGAGGGCCCACGAACCGTCGTCTGGGCAGAGTTCCCGGCCCCGTCCACAAAGCCCAGCACCCCAGACTGACCCCCCAACAACCGCGTTGCACGCCACGTTGGACGGGGCGCTGGACATCGCGCTGGATACAAGCTTGGGCACCGCGCTGCACAGCACTGGGAACGCCGCGACAGACGCCGCGGTGGTCGTGGCGGTAGACGCCGAGATGGGCGGGCGCAGTGGACGCCGTGATGGACGGGGCCGTAATGGGGTGCGCGGTGGATGGGCGAGGTGAACAAGCGCGTGATGGGCGTGCGTGTTGGCGTACGCGGTGGGGCGTGCGTGGTGAGGCCGCAATGGACGTGCGCGTGATGAGCGTGCAGGTAATGGGTGTGCGGGCGGTGGCGGGCGCTGTGGACGCGTGGTGGATTGCCACGTTGTAGGGGCGCGTTGCGATGGGCGTATGGAGGAAGGAGGTGGTGAAGGGCGCGGTGGCTGATGCGTGGACGCTCGGTGGAGGACGAGAGAGGTGGCGTGATGTGTGGGATGTATGGCGTTGACGCCATCTTTGGTGAAGGGCCAGCCTGGGAGGCATGCGCGTCGCGTTCGTGATCTATGACGGGTTCCAGGTGCTGGACCTGGCCGGGCCGCACGAGGTGTTCAACGCGGCCGGGCGGTACGAAAGCCTGGTCGCCGCGCCGGACGCGGGGCCGGTGCGGTCGTCCGGAGGGCTGCCCGTGCACGCCGATCACGCCCTCCGCGACCTCGACCCCGCCCTCGACCTCGGCGACATCGACACGCTGGTCGTCGCGGGCGGCCCCGGCGTGGATGCGGCACGCGCGGACCCGGCGCTCGTCGGCTGGCTCACAGTGGCGGCCGGACGAGTGCGACGGGTCGCCTCGGTATGCAGCGGCGCGCTGCTGCTCGCCGAGACCGGACTGCTGGACGGCCGCCGCGTCACCACCCACTGGGCACGCGAACGTCAGCTCAGGCGCGAGTACCCGGCGCTGGACGTCGACTGCGACCCGATCTTCGTCCGGGACGGGCGGTTCTGGACGTCCGCCGGAGTCACCGCCGGGATGGACCTGGCCCTCGCCCTGGTCGAGGACGACCACGGCCGCGACGCGGCCCACGCCGTGGCCCGCGAGCTGGTGTTGTTCCTGCGCAGGCCGGGCAGTCAGTCGCAGTTCAGCGTCCCGCTGTGGTCGGCGCAGCCCGCGACGGACCCGGTGCGGGCGGCGGTGTCGTCCGTCCAGGCCGATCCAGGGGCTAGGCACACCATCGTTGACCTGGCCGGACGGTCCGGGCTGAGCGCGCGGCACCTGCAACGCCGGTTCACGGCGGAGATGGGTGTCCCACCCGCCGCCTACGTCGAGCGGGTGCGGGTCGAGGCTGCGCGCCGGGCACTCGCTGAGGACGACGAGCCGGTCGAGACGCTGGCCCGACGGCTCGGCTTCGGGACGGCGGAGACACTGCGCCGAGCGTTCCACCGGCATGTGGGAGCCGCGCCGTCCGACTACCGAGCCCGCTTCCGAGGCACACGTCTCCCCACCGACCGCCTCCCAGAGGACCCTCCCCTCGACGGCCCTCCCGCCAGCGACCGTCTTCACAGCGGCTATCTCGCTGGGGACAGCCTCGCCGACGTCTCCGGATGAAGGCAGCATTCCGCCATATCAGGTGATGATCTTCGCTTATCGGCATAATCACCCGGATGGCGATGTCGCTTCCGGTGCGGTTCCGCAGTGACGGGGTGCGGGTGGCCGTGGAGACCGATCCGCTGCACGCCCCTCTGCGCGACTTCCTTATCAACGACCTGGGTGAAGACGTCGCCGCGATCGTCCACGCCCAGGGACGGCTGCGCGGCGCCCCCGCCGAGCCCTGGCAGGAGCACTACCGCTACCACCGCCTCGACTTCGACGGGACGATCGTCCACGTGCGGGACATCGGCGGGTGGGCGTCCTGCGACCTCGACCCGACCATCCTGCGCCAGTGCCTGGACGAGTACCTCCAGGAGGTCGGCACCCTGCAAAACCGCCGCAGCCTCGAACGCGCCGTCACCCAGCCGCCGCCAAACAAACCGTCCCTGAACAGGCCAGCCCCGAACGAGCCGCCGACGCAGGGACCACCACCTAGCAGAACACCCTGGGACGGTGCAGCGACACACCGGCCGCCGCCCAACGAGCCGCCACTCCACGGGCCCACGCTCAACGAACCCACGCCGGACGGATCAACGCCGAGCAGGCCGATGCTGGACGGGTCCACACCAGGCGGATCGACGCCGGGCGGACGGACGTCGGGCTGGCCCACGCCGGGCGGGCCGCCGCTGGGTGCATCCACGCTGGGCGGGCCGCCCCCGGATGGGCCGCCCCTAAGCGGGCCGGGACCAACGCTAGGCGGGTCCACACTAGGCGGGGCCACACTAGGCGGGGCCACGCTGAACGGATCGACGCCGAACGGATCGACGCCGGGCGGGTCCACGCCGGGCTGGCCCACGCTGGACGGGGCGGCGGGGCGCGGAGCGACGTTCAACGAGCCGCCCCTGAACAGGTCGGCGCCGGGCGAATCATCGCTCCGTGGGGCGACGGCAAACGAGTCCGCGCTGAACAGGGCGGTGACGAATGGAGCACCGTTGAACGAGCCACTCGGCGGGGCGGCTTACAGCGGGACCGGGTTCGGCGGAGCTGTGTTCGGTGGGACGGCGCCTGGTGAGTCTGTTGCGGCGGCGTTGGCACTGGGGTCAGTGTCGTGGCGGACGCAAGGCTGGGGTCTCGTCCGGACACAGCGTTCAGTCCTGGAGGACCTGGCGGGCCTTACTCCGCACCCAGACGCATGCCTTCCCCACGGCGTCCTTGAGACCGGGACCGGCCCCTGCTGGGCGGACCTCGCCGTCCTAGACGAAACAGGGACGCGCCTACGCGGCGGCACCAAAACGTTCATGCCGCGTGGCATCGACCCTGAGCGCCTCATGGCCGAGCTAGGGACAGCCCTCCCGCGAGCCCGTTTCGTAGACGGCATCCCAGGAGCGTGGTCGGGGGTCGTGGCAGGCGTTCCGGTGCACGGATACGTCGATCCAGAGTCGGTGCTGCGTCTCCCCTGCGAACCGATCGAGGTCAGAGGCGTCCTCAAGCGCGTGCGGGTGTTCTTCCCGGAGTTGGCCGACTCCGGCGTCGAGATGGTGTCCGCGGCATCCAGCGCGAGCGTGTTCCCCTCGACCGTGGACGGCCCGCGCCATGTCCTCGCCGCGTTCCTGCTCCACGACGTGCAGTGCCACCGCCACCACCTGGAGGTCGTTCGGGGTGCGCGGCCAGGATGGGAGCACACCGGGAACGCCTGCCATCTCCGGGTGGACGCGCAGACCGTCCGACTGGAGCATCTGTGGCTTCCCGGACACGTGTGCGAGGTGCCGGTCAGGGAGTTCGCCGGTGCCCTCTACGAATACGAACGCCTACTGGCCGCCTGACGCGAGCGACTCCTCGGCCTCCGCCCGCGCCGCCTCGTACTCCTTCAGCACCTTCTTGCGGGCGCGGGCGGAGAGGCGGTCGATGTAGAGCCTGCCCTCCAGGTGGTCCGTCTCGTGCTGGAGGCAGCGGGCGAGCAGACCCGTCCCCTCGACCCTGACCGGCTTCCCATTGACGTCGAAGCCCTGAACGGCCGCGTGATCCGGACGTGCGAGCCGCGCATGCGGGCCGGGCACGGACAGGCAGCCCTCGTCGCCGTCGTCCAGCCGCCTGTCCTCCAGCGTGGGCAATTCCAGGACGGGGTTGACGACGGCGCCCCGGTGCCGCGTGCCGTCCGCGTCCGGGCAGTCGTAAACGAAGACGCGCAGGTCGACGCCGATCTGGTTGGCGGCGAGGCCGACGCCGTCCGCCTCGTACATGCTGGCGAACATGTCGTCGACCAGCTCCGCCAGCGCGGCGTCGAAGTCCTCGACATACCGGCACGGCGCGTGCAGGACCGGTGTCCCCACGAGCGTGATCGGTCGCACCTGTCCCGCCATCGGCCGCGTCCCTCCCGCTAGGCGTCCCGCCCACACGGCGACCGCCCTCAACAAGCGTAACGACCACATGCGACCCCAGCACCACGCCACCGCTCCGCCACCAAGGCTCCGTCCCCGCGCCGCTGAGGCTCCGTCCCCGCGCCGTCGAGGCCCCGCCGCCGCGTCGCAGAGGCTCCGTCGCCAGGGCACCGGCGCGCCGCACGGGGCTCCGTCGCCGGGCTCCTTCGCCGCGCCGCCGATGCCGCGCCGCCGATGCCGCGCCGCCGATGCGGCGCCGGTTCCGGGTTGGGTGGCGTGCTGAGGGAACGCAAGGCGTTCGGGTCAACGCGGAGCGTGGTCCGCTCGTCGCAGACTGTGGCCCGCTCATCGACGTGCGGGGGTAAAGCCACCGCCACGGTGCATCCAGGTCGCTACCTTCTACACATCCGCCGGGCGGGCCGGGACGAGCCGCTTCGGGGGGAGCGGCCGGTCCTGTGTGCGCGTCCCGGCTCGGCTCGGCGGAACGGGGGGAGAGGGGTCACTTCGGGGGAAGTGGCCCCTCCGTCCGTTGACAGCGGCCTCTCCATTCACAGGCCCTTCCCGCGCCCGGACGTCTCCGAAATTCTCACCCGGCGACTCCCGCCCCTTCTGCTTCTCCCGCCGCACTGGAATCTTTCGTAAAGAAATACCCTGGCTCGTTCCAACGAAATACTGAGCGGCCCAAGGATAAGAAGATTCCCGCGCCTCTCCGCGACATTCCGGGGCGTACCTCGCGAGATATCGGTGAACGCATCCACGGACCTCCCGACCGGAAAAATTGACGCGGCGGAGTTCGACTTCCCCGGCCCGCTGCGGAATGGTCTCCCCATGGATTCACGCATTAGAAGCGCCGGACCCGCCGGATGGCTCCTGGCCTTTCTCGGCGCGCGCGAACGGGCGCTGCGCCCCCACACCGGACTCGCCGCCGGCCCCGCGGAGTGGCTGCTCGTCTTCCTGGAGGTCGAGCGGGACGGGCTCGCGTCCCGGCAGCGTCCCGCCGCGGTGCCGCCGAACCGCGAGAACGCGACCGGGCAGCACTGGGAGTCCCCGTTCGGCCGACTGACCGCCCGCAGCGCGTAAAGGAAGGCCCATGACCGTCGAGATGATCCTCGCCGCCGTGATCGGTGGTGCGATCGGCCTCGCCGAACTGGTCGCGCGATATCGCGACAAGCCGTTCGCCGCGCTGCTGTCCCCGGGCGGCCTGCTGTTCGTCTTCATCAACGCGAGCGCGTCGATCGTCGCGTTGATCGCGGTGACCGCGTCCGGCTGGACATTCGGACTGCCCCTGACGACCCCGCCCGCGAACATCACGGTCGTCCGGGTGCTCGTCGCCGCGATCGGGTCCGCGGCCGTCCTCCGCATGTCGTTCGGACCCGCGTCACCCGGGACGATCGGCACCGGCCCCGTCGCGCTGCTCGGCGGCGTGCTGCGGCTCGCGGACGGCGAACTGGCCCGCAAACGCGCGCTGAGCAGGCTGTCCCGCGACGACCTCGCCGGGCTGTCGTACGCGCGCGACCACGCGGCCCTCGCCGAACTGTGCTGCCACCTCATGCGCGAGTTCGACCTGGCCGAGGCGCAGCGGCTCGGCGGACTCGCCGCCGAGCTCAGCCACCGCGACGACCTCACCGACGCCGACAAACTGGACTGCTGGGGGCTGGAACTGACCCGGCTGGTCGGCGAGCGCGCCCTCCGGCAGGCCGCCCGGCGGCTCCGGGACCGGCCCCGCGACGAGCCGCCCAAGCCCGAACCCGCGGAGGAACCCGCCGAGCCGAAGCCGGACCCCGAGCACACCGCGCAGATCCCGCCGCCCCGCTCACCCGTCGCCAAGACCTCCCGCCTCGCCGCGAGCTCCAACGGCCGGACGGAGCGCAGGACGTTCAGCGATGCCTGACCGCCACCCGAACACCGACCCGCGCAACACCGGCCCTCGAAAGACCGGCCTGCGCAACACCGGCCCTGGAAAGACCGGCCCTCGAAACGCCGGTCCGCGCAACATCGGTTCGCGCAACATCGGTTCGCGCAACATCGGTTCGCGCAACATCGGTCCGCGCAACATCGGTTCGCGCAACATCGGTCCGCGCAGCAGTGACACGCGAAACAGCGGTGCCTGAAACGCGGGTACCCGAAATGCCGGTATACGAAATGCCGGTATACGAAATGCCGGTGTATGAAACGTTGGACGAATGCCGGTGCGCCCTCCGCGGGTGCACCGGCACTTCACTTTTTCGGACGAGCGGGCAGCGCCGGAACGATCTCGGGACCGTCCTCCTCCTCCAGCGCCGCCGCGACACGATGCAATGCCTCCGCGATCGAAACAAGCGCGTGCACTTGGGCCGCCGCCATTTGATTTCCCGGGGACGGATCCGCGGCCTGCGACTCGGCCGCCGCGTCGAAGGCGAGCTGGCTCCACCAATGCACGCGCCAATCCTATTCGACCGGGTTGCGGCGGACGGGCCGCCGCGCCGCCGCCGTCCGACAGCGAAAAGGAAAGGATGTGACCCGTGAACAAGGAACCGCGCGCCGCGCCGTACGGCGGACGTCCCGGCCCGGCGCCGCCACGCTGGGCCGCGAAGCCGGTAGGACTCCTTACCGCTGGCG
Source organism: Actinomadura decatromicini (assembly GCF_008121305.1). Classification (NCBI taxonomy): domain Bacteria; kingdom Bacillati; phylum Actinomycetota; class Actinomycetes; order Streptosporangiales; family Thermomonosporaceae; genus Actinomadura; species Actinomadura decatromicini. The sequence goes on from NZ_VSRQ01000005.1 coordinate 150,462, forward strand.
AACTGGCCGAGGCACTCACCTTCTTGGAACGTCACAGACCGGACGACGACGTACTCAGCCGCGCACTGGCGGGCGAGTTCGCCCGCCGCACCGCCGCCGCCGAGTTCGCCCGCCGCACGGCCGCCGACCGCCCACCACCCCCACCCCACGGCCCGTAACAATCCGTCACACCCCACCACCTCCAACCCCCTCCCACTCGCCCGCGCCACGTACCCGCGCCACGTACCCACGCGGCGTGCCCGTTCCGCGCACCCGCGACCATCCCCGCGCATCCACCCGCATCCACCCGCATCCCCGCGCGTCCCGGCACATCCGCGCGCACCCTCGCGCATCCGTGCCCATCCCCGCGCATCCGTGCCCATCCCCGCGCATCCGTGCCCATCCCCGCGCATCCGTGCCCATCTCCGCGCATCCGTGCCCATCCCCGCGCGTGTGTCCCCGTGTGTCCCCGTGTGTCCCCGCGCGTGTCTCTTCGCGCGGCCCCCGCGACGTGTCTCCGCTTGCCTCCGCCCGCGTTTCCCGCGCGTGTTCGCAGGTGTATCCGTGTGTGTTTCCGCGTCTCGCCTCTGCGCGTCTCCGTGCGTCCCATGGGTCCCGCGCGTGTCCCTGCGCGTCTCCGCGCGTGTTCCCTGTGTCCACGTGCCTGTGCCGCGTGGTCGAGCGGCTCTCCGCTGGCCCTTCATTGGGCGGATCCTGCAGGTCCGCGCTTCCTTCTGCGTTCCTGGTTGCGCGCGTTTCCGGTGCCTCCGGGCAGTCGGCGTTGTTGGCGGGGACGCGGCCGTCGTCGAGTACGAGCTCGGCCCGCCAGGAGCCCGTCTAAGAGACAGTGCGTCTGCGTGCGTTGCGGGCGCTTGCGAGTGCCTGCGCGTGTTTCTACGGGCTTCCACCCACCTTCACGCATGTCCGCGCGTACCCGCGTATGTCCGCCCTTACCGGCGTGTGCCCGCGTGTGCTTGCGTGTGTACGTGGGGGTTGCGTGGGGGGTTGGGGGGTGTGGCCTTGGTGGATAGCTCTTGGGGTGTCTTCGGCGGTGTATCTGCGGCGTCCGCCGACAGTGGTGTGTCTCCGGTGCGGGGCTGTTGGAGTGCGTGGCCAGCGGGTGGCTCTGGGGTGTGTCTTGTGGCTCCAGGACGGGACGTGTGTCGTCGCGGACGGCGCGGGGAGCGTAGAGGGGACCCCGGCGTCCGGCGCCCGGAGCGGTCGGGGTAGACAGGCGGGGGAGGGGGATCATGGACGTGAGGCTGCGCAGGGTGTACGAGCCCGCCTCGGACGACGACGGCAGGCAGCGGGTGCTGGTCGACCGCGTGTGGCCTCGTGGCCTGTCCAAGGAGAAGGCCCACCTGGACGAGTGGGAGAAGGACGTCGCCCCGTCCACCGATCTGCGCAAATGGTACGGGCACCGGGTGGACAGGTTCGAGGAGTTCACCCGCCGATATGAAGGCGAACTGAACGAGCCTGAACGAGCCGCGGCCTACGACCGTCTACGAGGCCTTGCGGGACGGGGTCCCCTCACTCTCCTGACCGCGACCAGGGACGTCGAGCACAGTCAGGCGGCCGTTCTCGCGGCCCGGCTGCGCGCCGAGGGCTGACGCGGACCCTTCGTCACCGAGTGTGACAAGGCCCTGGGCTCGCGCTTTCCGCGCGAGGTACCCCGAGGCCGTTTTCTATGGGTTCTGGACAAGCGGTTGAAACGTTCAAACGAGCTTGATGGAACGGTCCCATTCGAAACCCGGCCGTTGGACCTTCCATTTCTCCTGATCACGCCCGTCAACCGCCCCGGCTTCGATCGTTTTCTATTGTTAAAAAGTGGTGATTGACCAAGTTGATCAGCCGAGTTTACGCTCCGTTTGCGCAGGGCCAAGAAGGAGGAATCGCATGCGAAAAGGGATCGCCAGCTGCGCCGCGGGCGCAATGGCCGTGGCCGCGGTGACGGCCCTGACGGCCACGCCGGCCTCGGCCGGTTCCTACGGCTCGTACTTCGTTCCCGGGCCTAAAGGAGTGACCATCGAGATCGCGACAGTGAACGGCTCCGGCTGCCCCGCCGGTACCGCCGCCGTCGCGGTGTCGGAAGACAAAGAGGCATTCACTGTCACGTACAGCGACTACCTCGCGCAGATCGGCGGCGACGCGAAGCCGACCGATTTCCGCAAGAACTGCCAGATCAGCATGAAGGTGCACGTCCCGCAGGGATTCACCTACGCGATCTCCTCTACCGACTACCGGGGGTTCGCCAGCCTGGCCCACGGCGCCACTGCCGTGGAAAAGGCGAGCTACTACTTCCAGGGGCAGGCGCAGACCGCCACCAGAACGCACAACATTAGTGGCGAGTACGCGGACAACTGGCAGTTCACGGACACGAACGACGTGGCCCAGTTGGTGTGGAAGCCGTGTGGCGAAGAGCGCAACTTCAACATCAACACCGAACTGCGAGTGGCGAAGGGTACTTCCGCCGCCGACGACGTGAGTTTCATTTCCATGGACTCCACCGACGGCAGCATCAAGACCACGTACCACTTCGCGTGGATGACCTGCCCCCCGGCCTGGTAAAGGAGTAGAAAAAATGCGCAAGGGTCTGACCGTCTCGGCGGCCTGCGCGGCCGCCCTGGCGCTACCGGCGTCCATCGCCCCCGCAGCACACGCTGACACCACCCCTCCCCCGGACAAGATCGTCATCGACGTCCTGACCGTGAACGGCTCCGGCTGCCCCGCCGGTACCGCCGCGGTCGCGCCGGCGAGCGACAACACCGGGTTCACCGTCACCTACAGTGACTACCTCGCACAGGCGGGCGGCGGCTCCAAGCCGACCGACTTCCGCAAGAACTGCCAGCTGAACCTCCGCGTCCACGTGCCGCAGGGATTCACCTACGCGATCGCCGGGGCGGACTACCGCGGCTTCGCGAGCCTGGCGGACGGCGCGTCCGGTCTGGAGCGCGCCAGCTACTACCACCAGGGTCAGTCGCAGACCACGCCCGTGAGCCACTCGATCAAGGGCGAGTACTCCGACAACTGGCAGTTCTCCGACCGCACCGACGTCGCCGAGCTTGTCTGGAAGCCGTGCGGCGAGGACCGCAACTTCAACATCAACACCGAGCTCCGCGTTTACGCGGGCGGATCGTCGGAGACCAGCTTCCTGGCCTTCGACTCCACAGACGGAAGCGTCAAGACCACGTATCACTTCGCGTGGAAGCAATGCCCTGCCGCCTGACCTTCCGTCTTTCGCCGGGCCGCGCCCTCACCCAGGGAGGACGCGGCCCGGCGTTCCATGTTTCGCCCAGGTCGCGGCGTGCCTGTCAAAGCCGGTGAGGACAGGTTTTACAGTGGAGGGGTTGTCTGAGGAAGGACCTTCACCATGCCCTTGGCCCCCCGTCTGCCGGCTCCGCCCGAGATCCTTGCCACCCTGGAGGAGACCTACGAGCGGGTCCTGCGACGCGACCCGGGCGAGGTGGAGTTCCACCAGGCCGTCCACGAGGTGCTTGAGTCCCTCGGTCCGGTGCTGGCCGCGCGGACCGGCCTCGCCGACGCCCGGCTGCTGGAGCGGCTGATCGAGCCCGAGCGGCAGATCATGTTCCGCGTCCCCTGGCAGGACGACGAGGGCCGCGTCCACGTCAACCGCGGGTTCCGCGTCGAGTTCAACGGCGCGCTCGGCCCGTACAAGGGCGGGCTGCGGTTTCATCCGACCGTGAACCTCGGCATCGTGAAGTTCCTCGGCTTCGAGCAGATCTTCAAGAACGCGCTGACCGGGCTCGGCATCGGCGGCGGCAAGGGCGGCAGCGACTTCGACCCGCACGGCCGCTCCGACGAGGAGGTCATGCGGTTCTGCCAGTCGTTCATGACGGAGCTGTACCGCCACGTCGGCGAGCACACCGACGTCCCGGCGGGCGACATCGGCGTCGGCGGCCGCGAGATCGGCTACCTGTTCGGGCAGTACCGCCGGGTCACGAACCGGTGGGAGGCGGGCGTCCTCACCGGCAAGGGCTTGTCGTGGGGCGGCTCCGCGGGCCGGACCGAGGCCACCGGCTATGGGAACGTTCTCTTCACCGCCGAGATGCTCCGGCACCGCGGCGAGGACCTCGACGGCCAGCAGATCGTCGTGTCCGGGTCCGGCAACGTCGCGATCTACACGATCGAGAAGGCGCAGCAGCTCGGCGCGAACGTGATCACCGTGTCCGACTCCGGCGGCTACGTGGTGGACGACAAGGGCATCGACCTCGACCTGCTCAAGCACGTCAAGGAGGTCGACCGGGGGCGCGTCTCCGACTACGCCGACCTGCGCGGATCGTCGGCCCGGTACGTCGCGGGCGGCCGGGTCTGGGACGTTCCCGCCGACATCGCGCTGCCGTCCGCGACCCAGAACGAACTGGACGCCGACGCCGCCGCGCTCCTCGTCCGCAACGGCGTGAAGGCCGTCTCGGAGGGCGCCAACATGCCCACCACGCCCGAGGCCGTCCACATCTTCCAGGAGGCGGACGTCGCCTTCGGCCCCGGCAAGGCCGCGAACGCGGGCGGCGTCGCGGTGAGCGCCCTGGAAATGCGCCAGAACGCGGCCCGCGCCGCCTGGTCGTTCGCCCAGGTCGAGGACGAGCTGGCCGGGATCATGAGTGACATCCACGCGACCTGCTACGAAACGGCCGAACGCTACGGCGCCCCCGGCGACTACGTGGTCGGCGCCAACATCGCGGGCTTCGAACGAGTAGCCGACGCAATGCTCGCCCAAGGCATTATCTGACCCGGTCTCCTCCTGACCCGGTCTCCTCCTGACCTGGTCTCTCCTGAGCGGGGCGTCTGCCGGGCAGCGTGTCTGGACGGTACGGGGCGTCATCCTCTGGCAGTGCCTTCTAGTCGGCAGGTGTTCTGAGCAGGGTGTTTTCTAACGGGGCCTCGTCTACAGGGGCTCCATCTGGAAGGCGTCCAAAAGCGAACGATCCATACAGTCGGGCCATCAATGGGGCTGAACGACCCTCCGGACCAGGCTGATCGCGCGGATTGAACGGCTTCAGAAGGCTTTCTGAAGCCGAACGATCCTCGCGTGCCGGCGGCGGCACGTACGGTCCGTCAGCGGGCATGAACAGTGCGTGGACACTCGCCGGGTCCGTCGCGGGCCCCTGCTCCGGACCGTCCTGCGCGTCGCGCTGACGACGGCGGCGCTGCTCGGCGCGTTCTTCGCGGCACCGCTGACCAGGTCGTTCACCGCGACGTCGGCGGTGGTGCTCAGCGCCCTGCTGGCCGCGCTCGCGGGGCTCATGGGCTGGCAGGCGCGGGCGATCGTGCGGGCGCGGTCGCCGCGGCTGCGGACGGCTGAGGCGCTGGCGACGTCCGTCCCGGTTTTCGTCCTGGCGTTCGCGACGGGGTACTGCCTGCTCGCCAACAACGATCCGCCCGGATTCAGCGAGCGGCTGACGCACGTCGACTCGCTGTACTTCACGATCACGGTGTTCTCGTCGGTCGGATTCGGCGACATCGTGCCCGTGTCCCAGGCGGCACGCGGGCTGACCACCGTGCAGATGCTCGGCGACCTGGTCTTCCTGGGCTTCGCCGCCAAGGTCTTCCTGGAGGCCATGCGCCGCGGCATAGAACGCCGCTCCCACGACCCAGACCATCCACCAGACGCCCCGCGCTGACGATCTCGGGGTGGGTGGGTTGGTTTCAGGAGGTCGGGAGCTCTTGACTGATGGCTTTCTTTTATAAGATAGTCCCTCTCAGTGCGGCGGGTAGGGCGGCCGCGTTGGGAGGCGCTGATGCGGGTGGCCGAGGTGGTGGCGAGCACGCTTGCCGCGCACGGGGTCTCGTACCTGTTCGGGGTGCTGGGCGACGGGAATCTGCCGATCTTGGACGTTCTCGTCCGGGAGCATGGGGCTGACTACGTCGCGGCGGCCCGGGAGGACGGGGCCGTCCTCATGGCTGACGGGTATGCGCGTGCGGGTGGACGGCTCGGCGTTGCGACCGTTACGCACGGCCCGGCGCTCACCAATGCGGTGACCGCGCTGACCGAGGCGGCGCGGGCGCGGACGCCGATGCTGGTCGTCGCCGCCGACACGCCGCCGGGCGACCGGCGCAACCCGCAGGCCATCGACCAGGAGGACGTGGTCCGTCCGACGGGTGCGGGCGTCCAGCACGTCCACTCGGCGGAGTCGGCGGCGGCGGACACGGTGCGCGCCGTCCGGAGGGCGTTCGTCGAGCGGCGGCCGATCGTGCTGAACGTCCCCACGCCGCTGCTCGGGCTGGACGCCGGGACCGGCGATGCTGGAACGTTCCGCGAAGATCGGACGCCCGCGCCCCCGCCGAGCGCCGAGGAGGTCGCGCGCGTGGCGGAGGCGCTCGCGCGGGCCGAACACCCGGTGATCGTGGCGGGGCGAGGCGCCGCGCACGCGCGTGCCGACCTGGTCGTTCTCGGTGAGCGCGCCGGGGCGCTGCTCGCCACCACGTTGAAGGCCAAAGGGTTCTTCGGCGGAGATCCGTTCGATGTCGGCGTGTGCGGAGGTTTCTCCACCGCGCTCGGACGGGAGCTGATCCGAGCCTCCGACCTGATCCTCGCGGTCGGCGCCGGGCTGAACTCCTTCACCGTGGACGGCGGCCGGATGCTGGCGGGCGACCCGGTGATCGTCCACAACGATGTGCGGTCGGCGGCGTTCGACGAGTGGGTGCCCGCCGACCTGCGGATTCTCGGGGACGCGAGCGCGCTCGCGCGGATGCTCGCCGAGACCGTCGAGCCGAAGACCGGCTGGCGCACGCCCGAGATCGAGCGGCGTATCGCTGAGTACGCCTACGAGGACGAGTTCCCGGACGCCAGCGACGAGACCGGTCTCGACCCGCACACGGTGGTGGCGGCGCTGGAGCGGATGGTCCCGAGGGAGCGGACGCTCGTCGTCGAGGGCGGGCACGCCGCGCTGTCCGAGCCGTGCCGGGGGCTGTCGGTGCCGGACCCGTCCGGGTTCGTGTTCCCGGTCAACTTCGGGTCGATCGGGCTCGGGCTGGCGTCCGCGATCGGCGCGGCGACGGCGCGTCCCGACCGGGTGACGCTCGCCGTGACCGGGGACGGCGCGCTGATGATGAACCTCGCCGAACTGGACACGGCCGTCCGCCGCGGGCTGCGGCTCGTGGTCGTCGTCATGAACGACGCCGCGTTCGGCTACGAGTACCACAACATGCTGCACCGGGGCATGGACGTCGGGCTGTCGCTGATCCCGCGTCCCGACTTCGCGGCCGTGGCCCGCGCGTTCGGCGCGCAGGCCGTGACCGTCGCGACGCCCGGTGAGCTGGACGACCTCAAGACGCTGATCGCCGATCCGTCCGGCCCGGTGCTGGTGGACGCGCGGCTGACCCGCAACGTGCGGACGCGCTGGTTCGCCGAGCACGAGAACGGGCTCGACCCCGCGGACCCGGACTTCCGGCCGCGCTACCGGTAAGGAGGCACATGTTCACCCGAATGGACGAGGGCACCCGCGAGGAGTGGCTGCACATCCGCCGCGAGACCCTGAAGACGCAGGACGACGCGCCCGACCGGGTCATGCCGATGCTGGCGAGCCTGTCGGCGTTCCGCGACGGGTTCGCCGTCGACCAACTCCAGCACAGCCTCCAGACCGCCGCGCACGCGGAGGCGGCGGGCGCCGACGACGAGATGGTCGTCGCCGCGCTGTGCCACGACATGGGCAAGGTGATCTCCACGGCGAACCACGCTGCGGTCGCCGCCGAGATCCTACGGCCCTACGTCCGGGACGAGGTGTACCGGATCATCTACGCTCACCAGACGTTCGAGGCCAAGCACTACGGCCACCACTTCGGCTGGGACCCGGCGGAGCGCGACTCGTTCGCCGACCGTCCCTGGTACGCGCAGGCCGTCCAGTTCGCGGACGAATGGGACCAGCTCGCCTTCGACCCCGACTTCGACACCCCGCCGCTGGAGCATTTCGCCCCGCGCGTCCGCCGCGTCTTCGGCGGCATCCGAACAATCACCAAATGACGCCGAACGCCAACAACGGCGAATGCCAGCGAGGGCGAATGCCAGCGAGGGCGAACGCCAGCGAGGGCGAACGCCAGCGAGGGCGAACGCCAACGACGGCGGGCACTCGATGGCCGTGAACGCTAATGACGGCCGACGCTAATGACGGCGGACGCCCAGCCACGGCAGGTGTCCAGTGTCGGCGGACGTCCATGACAGCGGACGCGCAGTCGGCGGACGCGCAGTGTCGGCGGATGCCTGATGGCGGCGGAGGCCCCATGGCCGTGGACAGCCTGGTGATCGTGGACGGCGAACGCCCGTGAATGCCCAATGACCGTGGACAGCGAATGACGGTGGTCGGTAAATGACGAGTTCCTGTGGCGGGACGCATCCGCAGCGTCCTCGGGGCAGGTCGGGGGCGGCGCGTGCCGTTCTGCAGCGCGGCCCCGGCAACCTCGACCTGGTCGAGTTGCCGTTGCCCGACATCGGTCCGGACGAGGCGCTCCTCCAGGTCGAGGCGTGTGGCATCTGCGGCACGGACGTCGAGGAGTACAGCGGCGCGCTGTTCGACACGATCGGGCCGACCTCGCCGTTCGTCCCAGGCCACGAGCCGGTCGGACGGATCGCGGCGATCGGGGCGCGGGCGGCGCGGCGTTGGGGGCTCGCCGAGGGCGACCGGGTCGTGGTCGAGCCCGCGCTGCCGTGCGGCGCGTGCCGCGACTGCCGGACGGGCCGCTACGTCCTGTGCGCGGGCTGGGACCACTTTCCGATGAGCTACGGGTTCATCCCCGCGAAGATCCCGCCCGCGCTGTGGGGCGGGTTCGCCGACCGCATGTTCCTGCACGCGAACAGCGTCGTCCACAAGGTCTCGGACGCCGTCGCCCCGACCACCGCAGCGACGTTCAACGCGGTCGCCGCCGGGGTCGAGTGGGCGGTGGAGGTGCCGGGCACCCGCGCGGGCGACTGCGTGGTCGTGCTCGGCGCCGGGCAGCGCGGGCTCGCCTGCGTGCTGGCGGCGCGGGCGGCGGGCGCCGACCCGGTGATCGTCACCGGACTCGCGTCCGACCGGCACAAGCTCGACCTCGCGCTGGAGCTCGGCGCGACCGCCGCCGTGGAAGTGGACGGCGAGGAGGCGGACGAGGGCGGCGTCCCGGCGAAGGTGCTGGAGCTGACCGGTGGCGTCCAGCCGGACGTCGTGATCGACGTCGCCGCCTACGACCCGCAGACCGTGCTGGACGCGATGACGCTCGCCCGGCCCGGCGGGACGGTCATCCTCGCCGGGCTGAAGGGCGGGCGGCCCGTGCCCGGCTGGATCAGCGACGACGTCGTCACGAAGGGGCTGCGCGTCCAGGGCGTCCGGGCGGTGGGGCACACGTCGTTCCGCCGGGCGGTCGCACTGATCAACTCGGGCGAGCATCCGCTGCACCGGCTCGTCACCCACACCTTCGGCCTCCACGACGCCGCCGAGGCCATCGAGACGCTCGCCGGAAACCGTCCGGGATCCAGGCCGATCAGCGTCGTGATCACCCCTGACCAGACCACCCAAGACCAGACCACCTCAGACCAGAGGGCTTCGGGCCGAACAGCTCAAGCCCAGTTCGTCCCGGATCAGAGCACTCCGGACCAGATCACCCCGAAGCGGATCGTCCCGGACCAGAGAACTCCGGGCCGGATCGTCCCGAAGCAGAGGACTCCCGGCGGAGGCGTCTTGGACCGGATCGCCCCCGGCCGACCCGTTCCGGAATAGGCCACTGCAGGTCAGACCGTCCCCCCGCCTCCAACCCACCCCCAGGAGGACAACCCCCATGGCTTTCAAGAGCAAGGCGTTCACGAGTATCGGTTCCACCAGCACGCCGTTCGCGAGACGCGGTCGAGCGGGGAGGACGCTGGTCGTGGCCGCGGCGGCGGTGCCCGTGCTGGTGGCGAGCGCGTGCGCGTCCGGGTCCGGGTCGGTGAAGACCGATGACGACACGATCGTCATCGGGATGGACCAGGACCTGTCCGGCGGCGCCGCCGCGTACGCCTCCATCGTCGGCAAGACGATCAAGGACGCGGTCGCGCAGGTCAACGACGGCGGCGGGGTCGGCGGCAAGAAGCTGAAGCTCGTTGTGAAGAGCGACGACAACGACGCGACGAAGGCGCCGACGGTGGTCCGGCAGTTGCTCAGCCAGGGCGCGCAGGCCGTGATCATGAACTCCGGCGGGCAGTCGGTGCTCCAGGTCCAGTCGCTGCTGAAGCAGCAGAAGGTGCCCGCGATCGCGCCGGTGAACATCACGCCCGGCATCGGCGACGGCCCGAACTCCGCCTACACGTACTCGCTCGCGAACCCGACGTCCGACTTCGGCAAGGTCTACGCGGAGGCGTTCAAGAAGGCCGGGTTCAAGCGGCTCGCCCTGTTCAAGGACGACAGCGCGTCCATCGCTGGGATGGAGAAGGCGCTGATGACGCCGATCAAGGACGCGGGCATCCAGGTCGTCGCGACCGAGACGGCCCCGGTGGACGCCAACGACGTCACCGCGCAGGTCACCCGCATCAAGCGCGCCAACCCGGACGCGATGCTCGTCGCCGCGCTCGGCGGGCAGATGGAGGTGCTCGTCCACAACACGGCGCACCAGCTCATCCCGGACGCGGACCGGTTCTCGCTCGCGTCCATCGGCAACCAGCCCGACCTGTGGGGGCAGGCGAAGCCGGGCGCGCTCGACAAGCTCGTGTTCGTCGGGTCGATCACCGACCAGAACGAGAAGACCGCCGAGCTGCGGAAGTTCCTGTCCGGCAAGCGCGGCGGGACGGTGGGCGTGACGGCCTACGACGCGCAGGCGTACGACGCGATCGGGATGCTCGTGAAGGCCATCGAGAAGGCCGGGTCGAAGCCGGACGGCGAGTCCATCAACAAGGGCCTGGAGCAGGTGGCGTCCTACCCGTCGTCGTTCGGCCAGAAGGGCTACACGCTGTCGTTCAAGCCCGGCAAGCACAGCGGGACGGACGGGCTGTGCGGCCTGATCCTCATGCAGTTCGAGAACAGCAAGCCGGGCCGCCAGTGGCCCACCTACCAGCCCGCCTGTGGCTGACGGAAGGGAGGTCACCGTGACAACGGACACGCACACGGACACGCATACGGGCGCGGACACGGACACGCCCACGGGCGCGGGCACGGACGTCGACCGGGAACGCCAAGCCCCGCCCCCGGTCGCGGGCGGCGCGGCCGAGTGGACGCCGAAGGTGATGCCGCCGATCGGCCTGGAGCTGACCGACCGGCAGAAGCTGGCCTGCGCGTTCCGCATCCTCGGGACGTCGGGCTTCAGCGAGAACATCGCGGGCCACATCACGCTCCGCGCGGGCGACACGCACGACCTGCTGGTCAACCCGTGGGGCCTGTGGTGGGAGGAGATCACGGCGTCCGACATCTGCAAGGTGTCGCCGGACGCGGAGGTCCTCGACGGCAAGTGGGACGTCACCCCCGCCATCCACATCCACACCGAGCTGCACCGCCGCCGTCCCGACGTGCGGGTCGTCGTGCACAACCACCCCTACTACTCGACGGTGCTGGCGGCGCTCGGCGTCCTGCCGGAGTTCCTGCACCAGACCGGGTCGATGTTCGAGGGCGACCTCGCGTTCGTCGACGAGTACACCGGCGAGATCGCGAACGCCGACCTCGGCGCCGACCTCGCCGACCGGATCGGCGACAAGTCGGTGGTGCTGCTCGCCAACCACGGCGTGATCGTGACCGGTCCCACGGTGGAGGAGACCACCTACCGGGCCGCGACCATCGACCGGCAGTGCCGACTCATGTATGACGTGCTGGTGACAGGTCGCGACCACACGCTCGTGCCGCCCGGCCTGCGGCGCAGCATGAAGGCGTCGCTGCTCGAACGCGGAACCGACTTCTTCTGGAACGGCGCCGTCCGCGCGCTGCTCCGCAACGACCCGGAGGTGGTGCAGTAATGAGCATCAACATCGACGACCTCGCGTCCGACCTGGGCTTCACCACCGGCGGCAAGGGCGCCGAGGGCCCGACGTGGCTGCCCGAGCCGGAGCGGCAGGACCGCAAGTACACCGTCATCTCCGTGGACGACCACATCGTCGAGCCGCCCGACACGTTCGAGGGCCGCCTCCCCGCGAAGCTCGCCGACCGCGCGCCGAAGATCGTGGAGCGGGACGACGGCGCCGAGGTGTGGGTGTACGACGGGCAGGAGTTCCCGAACGTCGGCTTCAACGCGGTCGTCGGACGCCCGGTGTCGGAGTACAGCTTCGAGCCGTCCCGGTTCGACGAGATGCGGCGCGGCGCGTGGGACATCCACCACCGCATCAAGGACATGGACCTCGCCGGCATCTACGCCTCGCTCAACTTCCCGTCGTTCCTCCCCGGGTTCGCGGGCCAGCGGTTGCAGCTCACGACGTCCGATCAGGAGTTGGCTCTCGCGTCCGTCCGGGCGTGGAACGACTGGCACCTGGAGGATTGGGCCGGGGCCTACCCGGACCGGATCATCCCGTGCCAGATCCCGTGGCTGCTCGACCCCGAGCTGGGCGCGGAGGAGATCCGCCGCAACGCCGAGCGCGGGTTCAAGGCCGTGACGTTCTCGGAGGCGCCGCAGAAGCTCGGGCTGCCGTCCCTGCACACCGGGCACTGGGACCCGATCATGCGCGCCTGCGCCGAGACCGGGACGGTCGTGAACCTGCACATCGGATCGTCCGGGACGTCCCCGGCGACGGCCGACGACGCCCCGCCGGACACGGTCGGCGTCCTGTTCTTCGGGTACGCGATGTTCGCCGCGGTCGACTGGCTGTACTCGATGCTGCCCGTCCGCTACCCGGACCTGAAGATCTGCCTGAGCGAGGGCGGCATCGGCTGGGTCGCCGGGCTGATGGACCGGCTCGACCACATGCTCAGCTACCACGACATGTACGGGACGTGGACGAAGGACATCGGCCTCACCCCGGCCGAGGTCCTCAAGCGCAACTTCTGGTTCTGCGCCGTCGAGGACCAGTCGTCGTTCGTCCTCCGCGACCGGATCGGCGTGGAGAACATCCTGCTGGAGAGCGACTACCCGCACTGCGACTCGACCTGGCCGAACACCCAGTCGGTCATCGAGTCGGAGATCGGCGGGCTGCCCGACGCGGACGTGCGCCGCTTCACCTGGCAGAACGCGTCCGAGCTGTACCGGTTCCCCGTCCCGGCCGAAGTCCAGGCCGACCCGAACGCCTTCTGATGACGGTCATGCGCCCCGCCGGGAGCGAGCCCGGCGGGGAGTCCGGCGGGGAGTACGACCCGTTCGCGCCGGAGGTGCTGGAGGATCCGGCCGCCGCGCACCGCGCCCTGCGCGAGAGGTGCCCCGTGCACCACCACACCGGGTTCGGGGAGAACGGCTTCTACACGCTGTCGCGCCACGCCGACGTCGCCGCGCTGTTCGGCGACGTCGGCCTGTGGTCGTCGGAGTGGGGCCAGGGGCCGATCTTCACGAAGGAGGGCGGGCTGCGGTCCGACCCGCCGGAGCACACCGTCTACCGGCGGCTCGTGACGGCGGCGTTCACGGCCCGCCGCACCGCCGCGCTGGAGGACTGGATCACCGCGACGGCGGGCGACCTGATCGACGGCTTCGCCGCCGACGGCCGCGCCGACCTGTGCGCGGCGTACGCGGTGCCGCTGCCGGTGCTGGTGATCGCGAAGATCCTGGGCGTGCCCGCGGCCGGGGTGGACGAGTTCAAGGAGTGGTCCGACCAGTTCATGGCCGGGCAGAACGCGGCCGACCCGGCGGTGCAGGGCGCCGCCCGCGCGAAGATCGACGGGTACTTCTCCGAGGTGCTGGAGGAGCGTCGCGCGGTGCTCGCGTCCGCCGGGCCGGACGCCCTCCCGGACGACCTGCTGACCGCGCTGCTCACCGCCGAGCACGACGGCCGCCCGTTCACGACCGAGGAACTGCTGCCGCTGATCCTGTTGCTGCTGGTCGGCGGCAACGAGACCACCACCTCGCTGATCGCGAACGCGGTGTGGCGGCTGCTCGACCTCGGACTGTGGGACGACGTCCGGGCGCGTCCCGAACTGGTGGACGCGGCGGTGGAGGAGAGCCTCCGCTACGACCCGCCCGTCCTCGGACTGTTCCGGACGAACACCCGCCCGGTCATCATGCACGGCGTCGAGATCCCGGAGGGGTCGAAGGCGCACGGCCTGTACGCGTCCGCGAACCGGGACCCGGAGGCATGGGACGACCCAGACACGTTCAGACTCGACCGCGACCTCGCCGACCTGCGCCGCCGCCACATGTCATTCGGCGCCGGCCAGTACCTGTGCCCGGGCGCGGCCCTCGCCCGGCTGGAGGCGCGCATCTCCCTGCGCCTCCTCGGCGAACGCCTACCCGGCCTACGCCTGGACGGCGCCCCGACCCGCGTCGACTCCTTCATGATGTGGGGCCCGTCCAACCTCCCCATCACCTGGTCCAGCTAGCCGGGCGCGGTCAGTCCAGGACGTGGCACTGGGCGGCGGTCAGGTGGCGTCGTGCGGCGCGTTCGGCGCCCGCGGCGTCGCCCGCCGCGATCAGTTTGATCAGCCGGTGGTGGGCGCGGACGCCGTCCGAGCGCTGGTCGAGGCCGGGGAAGTCGCCGCGGGCGGCGGTGTCGCGGGCCCACTGCTCCTCGGCGGCGGTCCAGAGCCGTTCGAGCGCGCCGACCGCGACCGACATCGCGGCGTTCCCGCAGCCGAACACGAGCTGCGCGTGGAAGTCGCGCGCGGCCCGGACGAAGCCGAGCAGGTCGTCGAGGTTCTCCTCCACGTCGCGCTGCGCCGCCTCCAGCGCCGGGACGACGCTCGTCGCCCGGTCCGGACGCTCCGCGCAGAGCCCCGCGCACACCGGTTCGAGCCGCACCAGCGCGACGGCGATGTCACCGGGCGCGGACTGCCGCGTCCGCAGGACCAGGTCGATCGCCTGCGCCGCCGTCTCGGTGCGCGGGACGTGCACGACCGCGCCGCCCTTGTTCCCGCGCAGGACCGTGATGAGCCCCTCGGACTCCAGGATCCGCAGCGCCTCACGCATGGACGGCTTGCTGACGCCGAACTCGGTGAGCAGGTCGTCCTGCGGGCCGATCAGCGCGCCGTCGGCCAGCTCGCCGCTCACGATCCGCTCGCGCAGGACGGAGGCGACCATGTCGGCGAGGCGCGGCTGGCGAATGCGCGACTGGCGCGTTCCCTCCACCGGACCTCCGCCCTGGACGAGATGGCGTGCTGTGTGAGAAGCCGTGCTCTGTGAGGCGTCGTGCTCTGTGAGACGTCGTGCCTGCGAGCTGCCGTGCCGCACGGGACGCCGTCATGAGTCAGATGGGCTTACCGCCCTTAACATCTAAATCTTAGCATCTGCAAAGGGAGTGAATGTGCCGGACGAGCCGCTGCACCGCGTGACCTTCCGCCTGTCCTACGGCGACTGCGATCCCGCCGGGATCGTCTACTACGCCAACTACCAGCGCTGGATGGAGCGCACCCACACCGAATGGTGGTTTCTGCGCGGGCTGCGGTTCGACCGGCTTCCGGAGCGGCTCGGCGTCGCGGTGGTGACGCGGGCCGCGGCCGCCGAGTACGAGAAGACGATCACACTGTTCGACCAGGTCGAGTGCCGGTTGTACGCGGACCGCGTCGGTCGCACCTCGTTCACCATGCGCGGCGACTTCATCACCGAGGACGGCGACCGCGCGTCGACCGCCGTCCTCACCCTCGTCTGCGTCGACCCGGACGCCCCGGACAAGGCGGTCCGCGTCCCCGACGAGATCCGCCGCCTCCTCCTGGACGGCGGCGCCGCCGCCTTCACCCCATGACGCGCGCGCTCGCCCTGGGGCGCCGGGCGTTACCCCGTGACGTGCTCTTCTGCGTCGTGTCCTTCCGTGACGCGGCGGCGGATGTCCGCGCGTAGGTCGCCCTTGGCGACCTTGCCGCCGGACGAGCGGGGCAGCGCGTCCAGCACGATCAGGCGTTCGGGGTGCCATTCGCGGGAGACGCCGCGCTCGGTCAGGTGCGCGGTGAGGTCTTCGAGGGTGAGCTTCGTTCCGGGACGCAGTTCGGCGTAGACGCAGACGCGCTCGCCGAACACCTCGTCCGGCATGGCGACAGCGGCGGCGAGCGCGACCGCCGGGTGCGTCGCGACCTCCTCCTCGACGGCGGCGGCGCTGATGTTCTTGCCGCCGCGGATGATGAGGTCGCTGAGGCGTCCGACGACGCGGAGGTAGCCGTCGTCGTCGATCTCGACGATGTCGGCCATGAGCATCCAGCCGTCCGGGGTGAACAGCTCGCGGTTCGCGGCCGGGTCGTCGTAGTAGCCGGGGCAGGTCGCCGGGCCTTTGCAGCCCGGCTGGCCGGGCCGTCCCGAGCCCGTGATGTCCGTGCCGTCGGACGGGTCGAACAGCCGTACCTCCATTTCGGGGATGATCCGTCCGGCGGTGCGGAGGCGGTGCTCGCGGGTGTCGTGGAGTCCGGTGTAGCTGAGCGCGCCCGTCTCGTTCGAGCCGTAGAACTGGAGCACCTTCGCGCCGGTCGCGTCCTCGAACGCCGCCGCCCGGTCATACGGGACGGCCTCCCCGCCCGTGAACATGCAGCGCAGCGACGACAGGTCGCGCGGACGCTCGGCCTGCGCGTTCAGCATCATGATGAACTGCGTGCTCACACAGTGCAGGACGGTCACCCGGTGCTGCTCGATGAGGTCGAGCGCCATGTGCGCGTCGAACCGCTCCATGACGACGGTCGGGACGCCGAGCGCGGCGGGGGAGAAGTGCGCCGTCCACAGCCCGAACCCGAACGGCGACGGCACCGCGCCCATGAACACGTCGTCCGAGTTCAGCTCGCCTGACCGGCAGGCCAGCTCGTGGAAGTAGAACCAGCGGTTCTGCGTGTGGGACACGCACTTCGGCAGCCCGGTCGTCCCGGACGTCGAGTTGAGTATGGAGAGGTCGTCCGGGCCGAGGGCGCGTCCGGCGATGTCGGTCTCGCGCGGGTCGGCGGGGACGCCGAGCCGGTCGACGATCACGTGCTGGGCGAGGTCGAGGCCGTCCGCGCGCAGCTCGTCCACCAGGGCGGCGGACGGCGCGCCGCGGTGCTCGGCGAGCGTGATCAGGGCGCGTGAGCCGGTGCGTCCGAGCAGGTGGCGCAGCTCGCGGCGGCCCGCCCGCGCACCGACGCCGACCAGCACCAGGCCCGCCTTCTCCGCCGCGACGGCGGCGACGTGCCAGGCCGGGCCGTCCGGGAGCTGCGTCGCGACGCGCTCGCCCGGCGCGAGGCCGAGCGCGGCGAGGTGCCGGGCGAGCCGGGTCGAGTGGTCGTCGTACTGCGTCCAGGTGAGGGTCTCGCCGGGCGTCACGTAGGCGGCGCCGCCGGGGCGCCGCGCCGCGTGCCGCCGGACGTGGTCGGCCACGGTCTCCGACCCCCACCAGCCGGCCGTCCGGTACTCCGCCACGGTCGCCTCGTCGAACGGACTGGTCAAAGCTGCCTCCCGCGGTTTCGCAAGCTGCCCCGAAGTTAGCATTGTCATGGCTTTCTTTTAAACATAAGATCCCACAGACGCAGGCAGGAGGAGCGTGATGTCAGCGCAACTGTGGGTCTCGGTCGTCCAGATCGGGTGCTTCTTCGGACTGGTGGCCCTCGGCTACTACCTCGTCCTCGAAGGAGCGGATTTCTTCAACTTCGCCCTCGGCCCGTTCGCGATGTTCTCCGGACTCACCGCGTCGTGGCTCATGGCGAAGCAGGGCTGGCCGCTCGGCCTCGCCGCCGTCCTCGGCATCGCGATCGCCGCGGTGCTCGCGGTCGTCACCGAGGTCGCGCTGGTCCGGCCGATCGACGCGCGGACGGGCGGCGGCGAGCTGCCGTCCCTCATCGCGGTCGTCGCGGTCCTGTTCGCGGTCGAGCAGCTCGCCGGGACGCTGTTCGGACGGCAGCTCATGCCGGGCCGGTCGTGGCTGCCCGGCACGTCCCTCGACCTCGGCTTCGTCACCGTGGACGGCCAGACGATCGTGCTCGTCGCCGCGACCATCGTGTCCTTCACCGGCGTGTGGCTGTGGATGCGGAAGTCCAAGTACGGGCGGATCCTGCGCGCGGTCGGGTCCAACCGGGAGGCGGCCCGAACGCTCGGCATGCCGGTCGGACGGGTGCGCCTGGTCGCGTTCGCGCTGGCCGGGCTGGTCGTCGGGCTCGCCGGGCAGCTCTTCTCCGCCAAGGCGGGGGTGAGCTTCCAGTCCGGGTTCGGATGGGCGCTGTCCGGATTCCTCGCGCTTGTCATCGGCGGGACGGGCTCGGTGTGGGCGCCGCTCGCGGGCGGGCTGCTGCTCGCGCTGGCGCAGACGCTCGTCCCCTATTACCTGGGGAGCGCGTCGCTCGACTACGCCGTCCTCGCCGTCGCGATCCTGTTCTTCGCGCTGCGCCCGAGCGGTCTGTTCGTCAGGAGAGTCCGGGTATGAGTGCGTTGCCTTTGCAGAAGGCCGTGGGGTCGGTTCGGTCGGCGGAGTCGGCGCGGATCCTCGGGACGCTCGTCCTCACCCTCGCCGTCATCGGCTGGGCGGGCGCGGACCTGTTCCGGCAGGACCTGGCGCTGCTCGGCGCGACCTACGCGCTGCTCGCGCTCGGCATGTACATGCCGTTCAACCTGGCGGGCGCGCTGTCCCTCGCCTACAGCGCCTACGTCGCGATCGGCGGGTACTCGGTCGGGCTCGTCGCGACCAAGACCGGCTGGCCGCTGCCCGTCGCGTACCTGCTCGGCGCGCTCGCGTCCGCCGCGCTGGCGGTGGTGCTCGGGTTCGCGACGCGGCGGCTGTCGGGGTTCTACCTCGCGGCGGTGACGCTGCTGTTCGGCATGGCCTTCCAGAGTTTCCTGCTGGACGCCAAGGACATCACCGGCGGCGCGGTCGGCATCGGCTCGATCCGGCCGCTCACGATCTTCGGTAGCGAGCTGGACCGGCAGACGTTCATCGCGCTGACCCTGCTGATCGTGTGGATCGTCGGCGTCGCCGTCGACCGGGTCCGCCGGTCGCCGTTCGGCGTCGCGCTCCAGAGTTCGCGGGACGTCCCCGCCGCCGTGGAGGCGGCCGGGGTCGGCGTCCCGGCGCTGCGGCTGACGGTGCTCGGCGCGGGCGCGGCGATCGCGTCCCTCGGCGGCGGCCTGTTCACCACCGCGAACCTGACCATCGGCCCGGACACGTTCACCCTGCACCTCGTCATGCTGGCGATCTTCATGCCGCTGCTCGGCGGGCAGGGCTCGGCGTGGGGCGCGGTGCTCGGCGCCGTCCTGGTGGTCGAGCTGACCTTCAACCTGCAGATCTTCGAGCGCTCCGGGTCGCTGATCTTCGGCGTCGCGGTGCTGGCCGTGCTGCTGATCGCGCCCGGCGGCATCCTCGGCTACGCCGGGCAGGGCGCGCGGTGGCTGCGCGGCGCGGCGACCCGCACGAGAGGAGCACGGCGATGACCGTCCTGCTGGAGGGCGAGGGCCTCGGCAAGAGCTACGGCGGCGTCCGCGCGCTGGACGGCGTGTCGCTGCGCCTGTCCGCGGGCGAGGTGCTCGGCCTGATCGGCCCGAACGGCGCCGGGAAGACGACGCTGGTCGACCTGCTCGACGGCGCGCAGCCCGCCGACCGGGGGTCGCTGTCCATCCGGGGCCGGAGGCTGACCGGCCCGCCGTCCCGCCGGGCCCGCGCCGGGCTCGCCCGGACGTTCCAGCACCCGCACCTCGCGCTCGACCTGACGGTGCGGGAGAACGTCCTGCTCGGGGCCGCCGCGCCGAAGCTCGCCGGGATCGGCGGGCTGGTCGCGGGCCTGGTCGCGGGCGCGTTCCGGCCGTCCGGGGCCCGCTTCGACGCGACGCTGCACCGCGTCGCGGACGCGCTCGAACTCGGCGACCTCCGCCGACGCTGCGGCGACCTGACGCTCGGCGAGCAGCGGCTCGTCGAGGTCGCGCGGGCGCTCGCGCAGGAACCGTCCGTCCTCCTGCTGGACGAGCCGTTCGCGGGCGCCGACTCGGGCGGCATCGCGGCGATCTCGGCGGCGATCCGCGCCGTCCGCGCGCAGGGCTGCGGGATCATCCTGGTCGACCACAACGTGGACATCGTCGCGTCCCTCGTCGACCGGATCATGCTGCTGCGCTCCGGCACGGTCGTCTTCGACGGCGACCCCGCCGAATGCCTGGCCAGCCCCGAAATGCAGGACGTCTACTTCGGCACGGGTGGTGAGAACGTTGTCGCATGAGCGAAGCGAACCGGGGGGTGTGGGGGGTCGTCCCCCCACAAAGAAGACGCATGAGCTTGTGTTGAGCGGCGTGTGCGTCCGGTATGGGGAGTCGACGGCAGTGTCGGACGCCTCGCTGACGTTCAGCGGGGGAGCGGTCAGCGCCGTCGTCGGGCCGAACGGGGCCGGGAAGTCGAGCCTGATGCTCGCCGCCTACGGGTCGGTCGCCGCGACCGGCCGGATCACGCTCGACGGCGAGGACATCTCCGGGCTCAGCGCCGCCCGCCGCGCCGGACGCGGGCTGGCGCTCGTCCCGCAGGGCAGGCAGATCTTCCCGCGCCTGACCGTCCGGGAGAACCTCCAGGTCATGGCGGACACGCTCGGCCTCCCGTCCGCCGAGGTGGAGACGGGGCTCGACCGGTTCCCCGTCCTGCGGGAACGCGCCCGCGCGCTCGCCGGGGTGCTGAGCGGCGGCGAGCAGCAGATGCTCGCCGTGTCCCGCGCGCTGATGGGATCGCCGAAGGCGCTGCTGCTGGACGAGATGTCCACCGGCCTCGCCCCGCTGATCGTCGCCGAGCTGATGGACACCGCGCGCCGCCTCGCCGACGAGGGCACCGTCGTGGTCGTCGTCGAACCGTCCATCGGCGCGATCAGGGACCGGCTCGACCGCGGGTACGTCCTGCTGCGCGGCCGGGCGTCCGAGCCGGTGGACGGCGGGCGCGACCTGGACGCCGCTTACCAGCGCGCGATGGGCGTCACCGCGTCCGGCCGACCCGAGGACGCGGTGCCGACCCAAGGTGGAAGATGAGACATCACAAGATCGAGAGGACAGGCACACGGTGGAGGACACGGGGGCCCCGGAGCCGCGCGCGCAGATGCGCCAGCCGCGGGTGGCGGACCTGCTCGCCGACACCCTCCGGGCGCGGATCCTGCGGGGCGAGCTGCCCGACGGGAGCCTGCTGCCCAAGCAGTCCGACCTGCTGGAGGAGTTCGGCGTCAGCAAGCTCGCCGCCCGTGAGGCGCTGCGCATCCTGGAGACGGAGGGGCTGATCACCGTCCGGCGCGGCAACACCGGGGGCTCGGTGGTGCACGCGCCGAAACGGGACAGCGTCGCCTACATGCTCGCGCTCGTCCTGGAGTCGCGGCAGGCCGCGCTGCCGGACGTCGGGTACGCGCTCCAGCAGATAGAGCCGTTCTGCGCGGCGCTCTGCGCGCAGCGTCCCGACCGGCACACCGAGGTCGTGCCCGCGCTGCGCCGCGCGCACGAGAGCCTCGTCGAGGCCGTCGAAACCGGCGACGAGAAGCGCGCGACGCCCGCGTCCCGCGAATTCCACGAGGCGATAGTCCGCCTATGCGGCAACGAAACGCTCTTCGTCGTGGCCGGAGCGCTAGAAACCTTGTGGACCGCGCAGGAACGGAGTTGGTCGGAGCACGCGACCCGCGCGGGCTTCTTCCCCGAGCCCGCCCTCCGCCGCCAGGCATTGGACGAACACGCCGAGGCCCTCGCCCGCATCGAGGAAGGCGACGCCGAAGGCGCGGCCCGTCTCCTCCGCGGCCACCTCCAAACAGCGCAGAAATACCCGATGACAGGCGTAAGCGAAGACCAACGCGTCCAGGCAGCCCTGCTCCGCCCGCTGGTCCAGCCTCCCGAACACCCCTGAACCACCGCGCCTCAGCCAACGCGAATTAGTCGGGGACGGATCAGCCGCCCACGCCGCCGTCCGGGCCTCGGGTCATCTTGGGCGGTGCCGGGACCAGTACGCAGGGACCGACGTGGCCTGTGGCGGTGCCGACGAACATCCAGGCGACCGATTCATCCTCGCTGAAACTGGTGAAACTGACCTCCAGCACCAGTGTCTTCCCGGGCCCCATCCGGTCGGGGTGGAGACGGCTGTAGGAGCCCTGGCTGTCGTCTTGTTCGGGCTCCACCGTCACGAGCGAGCCGTCGTTCGGAGTGATGGCCCCTCGGGGCGTCCGGCAGCGCTTGTCGTTGGGCACGAAATCGACGACCGCCGGCACGCCCAGCCCGCGCAGGCGGGAGGCGATGATCTCCGGATGGCGGTAGTCGCGGATGTAGATCCGGATCGAGCCGTCCGGATCCCGCACGACCGCGTTTGCCTGCGGGGCCTGGTCCCCGGTCAGAACAGGGATGCCGATCGCCAACCCCGCGGCCGTGGCCGCCGCAGCGGTCACCAGTCCCGCCCAGCGCCACCGGACGGACCGGGCGTGCGAGTTCGCCGTCGCCGAGGCGGTCTGGGCGGCGACGACGTCCTTGAGCTCCGCCAGGAGTCGTTCTTCGAACTTCTGCATGATCACTCCTTCGAGTAGGCCAGGGCGGCGGAGTAGGTGGGCAGTGCGGCGCGCACCGCCTTGCGGGCCCGGTGGAGCCGGACGCGGGCGGTGACGGGCCGGATCCCCAGGGCGGCGGCCGCCTCGGTGACCGTGAGCCCGTCCACCGTGATCAGTTCGAGCAGGGCCCGGATGCCCTCCGGAAGCCCGGCGAGCGCCTCGTAGGTATGTCGTCCGGCGCTCTCGGCGTCGATCCGCTCCTCCAGCCGGGCGATGTCCTCGGCGTCCAGCAGCCGCCGCCCGGCGATCCGCCCCACGGCCCGGGACTCTCGCTCCGCCCTACGGTGCTCCGCGGCCACGACGTTGCGCGCGACCCCGTACAGCCAGCCCAACTCGCTGCCCGCGGAGGGACGGTAGGTGTGCGCCGAGTCGATGGCCGCCAGGAACACCTCCGCGGTCAGGTCGGCCGCGGTGTGCGGATCGCGGACGCGGCGGGCGACGAACCGGCCGACCGCCTCGATATGCCGCCGGTAGAACTCTTCTAAGGCGGCGGTATCCGAACTTATGCACGCGAGGCCGCTGTCAGGCTTGGCCATGCTGTCTCCTCTCGCGGTTACACCCCTACTTGGCGCGCCACCGGAAAGGCGTTACCGAGTCGGCCGCAGGGAGCCGTAGGCCGTCACGGGGAACCAAATGTGAACCCTGGCCGGGACCGTGGCCGCTGCGTACGCTGACGGCAGGGGCCGTCCAGCAGAAGAGGTCGTCATGACCGAGACCGACCTGTCCGCCGCCCGCTGGCGCAAGAGCAGCCGCAGCCACAACAACTCCCAGTCCAGCCGTCCGAACACTCCTGAAACACGTGCCCTAATCGAGCTCAGTCCTGGACGGTCAGCGCCGCAGTGTTTTCGGTCAGGCCCAAGCACCTTCTTACCTGCATAGGGAAGTCAGGGTAGGCGAAGAGGCCCCTGGAAGAATGTCGTCGTCCGCCCAGGGGCCTCTTGCTGCACGGGTCACGCCACTAGGGCTAGAGGCATGAATCACCTTCCCTTCTTTACCGCCAGGTCTTGGCCCCGCCTGTACCGGACGTACAGGCGGGGAGTCATGGAATCGAGAGCGGGGACGAACGCCGCGTGGTGGACGCGCGTGGGGTCGCGCCGCGGCGGTGTGCGCCTCTGCGGTGAATCCATGGCCAAAGCAGCCAGGTGACGCCGAGTCCGAACAGGAAACAGGTCACTCCGTAGAGCAGTAGCCAGAGCAGAATGGGCCCGGAGTCGAGGGACATGGTCACTTCTCCCGCGTCCAGGTCGGGGCGGCGTACGGGCGGGTGGCGAGCTTTTCCGCAATGTCGTCCTGGCGAATCGCGGCGGCCCGCAAGGCGTCCAGGGTCGAGGCGCTGAGCGTGTCGACGAGCCCGGCGTCGAGCTGCCTGCGCGTGAGCGGGCGGCGCACGTGCACCGTCCACAGACCGCTTTTCTGGGCCAGATAAGGAACCGCCCAACGCCCGTCCGGCGGCTCCCCGACTGCGGGCAGCGGCTCGAATGGGTCGATCTTGTTTCGATGCGGGGACGGGCTCATTCGGATTCTCTCCGGTACGTCTCGTGGATTCTTGCCGACCAGCTTGACCCACTTGACTAATCGTGGCTACATATCCGAGTGATACTTCCCGTGATATCACTCGCGGAGGAATAGAAATGCCCCCATCTGTCCCGATTGACCCCCGGCACAGCATGAGGGCGCAGCTCGCCTACACGCTGCGCCTCATGCGGGAGCTGCGCGGTCTGAGCCAGAGCACACTGGCGAAGGAGCTCTACGCGACCCGAGAGACGGTCGCGGCCTACGAAAGCCAGCGAAACCGCCCTGACAAGGACTTCTGCAAGAAGCTGGACGAGTTCTTCCAAACCGGCGAGATGTTCCAGGGCCTCTGGCACCACGCCCAGCGAGAACACCTCAACGAGTGGTGGTTCGAGGCGTACATCCCTCATGAGAGCGAGGCGACAGAGATCCGCGCCTTCCAGCCGCTCTACATACCTGGCCTGCTCCAGACCGAGGACTACATGCGGGAAGTCGCCACCAAGGGACGAGTGAACGAGGACTTCATAGCCCAACGTCTAGCACGGCAGGAGATCCTCAACCGGGACGCGAACCCGCCTGAACTCTTCGTGGTTATCGACCAGGCTGCGATCCTCCGACGTGGGCATGACGGGCGCATCATGCATGGACAACTCCAGTACCTCCTTGATGTGGGAGAACTGCCTCACATACACATCCAGGCAGTGCGGCTCATCGACGGCCCTTACCAGGGGCTGGACGGCCCGATGGTCGTTCTGACCAAGGCGGACGGGAGTCGCGTCGGGTATGCAGAAGCCCATCTGGGTGGAAGGATGATCGAAGAACCGGCTGAGGTCACCCGCCTTGGGATTCGGTTCTCTGAGATCAGATGTCATGCACTGTCCGAAAAGGACACTCGGGCTCTGATCAGAAGGACAATGGAGGGTGATGCGGATGATCCATTGGCGTAAGAGCAGTCACAGCATGGGTGATCACGGCGAGTGCGTCGAGGTCTCGACCAACACCCGAACGCTTTTCGTGCGTGACTCCAAGGCTCCTGAAGGGGCGCGGCTTGCGCTGGGGTCGGAAGCCTGGGTTGACCTTGTTCGGCGGGTCAAGAGCGGGGCTCTTGATCTGTAGTTCGCTGGCGGGTTTTGATCCAGATCATTCGGCGGCCGGTTTCGGCGGGGGCTTCCGGCTTCTCTGAGTCGGTGCGGGCCAGGTGGTAGCCGAGGCGTTGCGGGATGGCCGCGCTGGCGGTGTTGGCCTCGTCGCAGTGGATCTCGACCCGCTCGATTCCGGGTAGGGCGAACGCGGCCTCGGTGAGGGCTTCGGCCGCCCTGGTCGCGAGGCCCTTGCCGGTGTGGTCGGCGTGCAGCCAGTAGCCGAGCTCCAGGCCGCCCGGCTCGCCTTGGTCGCGGAGGCCGATGGTGCCGAGCAACCGGCCGTCGTCGGTGGCGAAGATGCCGTAGTTGTACGCCTCGTCGGCGTCCCACTGGCTGATGGCGGTGCCCACGAAGGTCCGCTGCTCGACGGGGTCCGGACGCTGCGCGGCCCAGGGCATCCAGGGGCGCAGGAGCTCGAAGGATTCGATGACCGCCGCGTGCAGGGGCGAGGCGTCCGCCCTCGTCCAGCGGCGAAGCAGGATGTCGCCGAGTGCGATGCGCTCCGGTGGCCTCATGTCCTGAGCATGGAAGCAGACGTCGAGGGTGCGCAAACAATTTTGGCGGCCTAAACGGAGTCACTTGCCCGTCCATGCCTCTCTTCCTCCAGGGATAGATCTTCCGAGGGATCTGCAGACGGTGCGTAGCTTTATGATTACGCAGGGTAATATTGGCGATGTCGCTACGGCATCGACAAACTTCCTGGAGGAACTCAGATGAATCGCACGATCCTGGCCAAGTCCGTGGCCCGCGTCATCGCCATGATGGCGGCCGTCCTCGCCGCCGGATGGATGGTCGCCGGGGTGGCCGCGCCCGCGAGCGCCGCCACCAGCACGGACACCATCGCGCACGTCAACGGCCACGCCAAGCCGGACCTCTGCCCCGACATCCTCGACGAACTGTGCAGGAGTTCCCACGCCTGACCCGCGGAAAACGCGGCGGCGCGGCCCCACCGCGCCGCCGTGGCTTCACCCGGGCTTCGATTACTCCTTTTCTCGGTCGTCCTGGGCCGCCCTGTTGATCAGCTCGGTCAGCGCTTTCACCATTTTCGGTGTTCTATTACCGGGTACATCGTCGGCGAATGGGCTGTTACCGTCTGGCGCGTGAAGGCGTTACGGGGCAAGCGGCGGGAAGTGCTGGAGATGTACCGGCGGACGCGTCCGCCGGACGTCCCGGCGAAGATGGTCGAGGCCGCGACCGCGCGGCGGCTGGCCGGCGACCCGGCTGGGGCCTGCGCCGCCGCCCGCGTCGATCTGGACGTCGACATCCCCATGATCACGCGGGTGTACGGCCGTGAGCTGGCCGAGAAGATCGTCGACGACCTTCACCACGTCGTGCCGGACCTGCTGCGCTGGAACATCCCCCGGGGCCTGGACGGGCCCGGCGCGCCCATCGGTTTCGGGCTGTTACGCCGGTACCGGGAAGGCGGCGGCGCGAACCTCCTGGTCAGGACCGGCAACCATCGGCGGGGACGGCGGGGGCGGTTGGAGCTGTGGGTGAGATGCCGGTCGGAAGGGGAGGCGGACCTGCCGGACCGCGTTCCGGGGCTGTACCACCTGCCGCGCGCGTACTGGGATGCCCGGTACACCGGCGAGCTGCGCGCCCTCTGCGGCGGCGGGCCCGATCGGATCCCGTTCCACGGCGGAGACGGCCGCCTCTTGGACGTCCTTCCCACCGGGCCGCACCCGGACGATCCGGTCGCCATGACCGAGTGGCTGACCCTGCTCTGGGACGAGGGCCGAACCGGCGAGGCCCTCGAAGCGTGCGGCATCGAGCTCGCCGACGGGCAGCGGCGCACCTGGCCGCAGCGCCCGTGGATCGCGGTCGAGCGGCTGGTGGACGACGCCCGGACGATGCTCGCCGAAGGCGTCTTCGATCCCGGCCTGTCGGAGCGGCCGCGGCGTCCCGCCCGGACGATCTGGGTCGAGTGCCGCGACGAGGGCCAGGCGGGCACGGACATCGAGCTGACGTTCGGCGACGGTGACGGCGGCCGCGTCACGGCGCGCCGCCGCGGTGCCGGGCTCGGCGAGTCCCGCCTGCTCACCGCACCCGAGTACCGCCACCCGATCGACCTCGACCTCCTGCGCTTCGGCCTCGCGGGACCGGACGACCTGCATCCGGCGGTCACCAGAGCCCTGTTCCACCCGCGCGGCACCACCGCACCGCCGGAGGTCCGAAGGCCGTCAGTGACCGGGGCGGAGCTGATGGAGCGGGCGTTTCACCGCGACACCGCGGGCGTGCGCGCGCTCCTGGACGCCGGTGCCGATCCGCTGGTGCGCGACCGGTCCGGCCTCACGCTGCTGCACCTGCTGCCCTACCTCGACCACGAGTTGCTCCTGGCCCGGCTGCTCGCCGCCGGTGTGGACGTCAACGCCGTCGACGTCCAGGGGCACACGGCGTTGCACGCGGCCGCCGTCCGCAGGCTCGAACTGGAGCACGCCGGGTCGATCGCCCGCGAACCGGTCGAGGACCTCATCGGACGGCTGCTCAACGCGGGAGCCGTCGACGTGTGCCGCGAACGGGGCGCGCCATGCCGGGCGGGCGCACCGTCCGAGCGCCGCGCCCGGCCCGGCGGCGAGGACGTCGGGCGGCTGCGGAGCCGGGCGTCCCGCACGGACTACCGGTCGATGGCGCGGCTGGCGTCGGCGCTGTACTCGACCGGGAAGGACCGGCGCCAAGTGCTCGCCGAATGCTACGGCGCCCCTTTCCCGGACGAGTTCTTCGCGCTCGCCGACCAAAGGCCGCTGCCCGGACACCCTCCCGAGGACCTGCGGTGCCATGTGTGGCGGCTCGTCCTGCCGCCCGACCGCGGCGGCCCGGTTCCGGTGGGCCAGTCCAGCCTCGACGACTACGACGACCGGGCCGTGCTCGAACGCGACCGGCGGCTCGTCCCGGTGCTGAGGCTGCGCGACCACCGCACCGAGTACGGCGGCCTCGTGCTGTGCTACCGGCTCACCGAACTCGCCCGCGGCGAGCCGACGGTGTTCGGCACCGATCCCCTGGGCGACGACGGGCGGATCGAACGGCTCGGGCCCTCGCTGGCGGCGGTGCTGCGCGACTACCACGCGATCGTCGTCGACCGGCTGGAAATGCTGCGGAGGCTCGATCCGGACCATCCCGACGTCGGCGCGCTCCCGACGCATCGCGCCGCGTTGCGGCTGGCCGGGACGCTGCTACCGGCCGGAGCGCCGGTCGTGGACCGCGCCGAGCCGTCCGCGCCGTTCACCGCGCCGGTGCCCGAAGGGACGCTGATCCGGCTGCGGGCCCAGGCGTCCCGCGACGACTACCGGTCGATGGCGCGGTTGGCATGGGCGCTTTACTCGACCGGGACGAACGTCCGCGACGTGCTGCGCGAGTGCTACGGAGTGGCGTTCCCGGAGGAGTTCTTCGTCCTCGCGGAGGCACTGTCGCGCGGCTCGGTGTCCGGGCAGGAGACCTCGCTGCCGTGGGGATTGGCCGTCCCGCTCGAACGAGGCGGTCCGCCGCTGCGGCACTGGCCGACGCTGTGGCCGGCCGAGCGGCGGATCTTCGACTGGGACTCCGACCTCGTCCCGCTCCTCGCCCTGTACGGCGACGAGCGGTGGGACCGCGGTGAGCACGAGTGGCGCGTGGCGCCCCACGGCCGCCTGATCCACTGCTACCGCCTGAGCGAACTCGCCGCCGGGCGGAACGGCGTGGTCGGCGTCCCGTGGCGGCGGGCGGAGGAGGGCGGCGAACTGTCCGCCGACTCGTCCGGCGACTCCCTCCTCGCGGTCCTGCACGAGTACGCCGCCGCCCGGTACCACCTGGACGAATGGGAGAGCCGGCAGCCGTGGAGCTGGGGCGCCGACACCATCGACGACCAGGAGGTGGAGGCGTCCCGCCGGTGCGTGGCGAAGATCGAGGCACTCCAGCGCCTCGTGGACGACCGTCCGAGCCGACTCCCGCCCTGACGCGGTCGGGTCAGCCGCGACCGCGGCGGCGTAGGCGGCGTGACAAGCCGAGCGGCTGGCTGGGGCACACGAGGTGGAACATCCTGCGGTGCCTCGCCGGTGTCGAGGCGAGCACCGGCCCTGACCTCGCGCTGTCGCAGGAGTCCGCGCGGGACGGGGTGCGGCGGCCTGCCCGACCTGTGCGGCCGACTTCCGGAGCTTGAGGCGCTGCTCCTGTGACGGTGACCTCGGGCGCGGGCGCTGGGTGGGAATGCGGGAGGCCCCGGTGGCGTGGCGTGGGGGAGTGCGCCGCCGGGGCCTGGTCAGAGGGTCAGCAGGCGGCGGCGGTCAGGCGGATCCGCCAGATCGGGTTCCAGTCGATCCCGTTGCGGGCTATTCCGGCGGGGACGCAGCCGACCTGGTTGCCGTTGGCGTCGTCGTAGCGGGCCGCGGCGCCGTCCGTCTGGTTGTTGACGAAGGCGCCGTTGCCGTGCCAGTAGCTCAGCGAATAGCCGCCGTAACGGTAGAAGTTGAAGACGTACGCGCCGTTGGAATAGGGGACGACGGCGCATGCGTAGCTGCGGGCGCAGGTGAAGGAGCCGCCGTCGGCGACGAAGCGGTGGTCGACGGACGGCGACGTGGACGGCGCGGCCAGCGCCGCGGCGCCGGACGCCCGCGTGACGTGCACGGTGTACGCGCCGTGCGCGCCGGGCCGGACGGTCACCGCGCCGGGAGCGGCGGCCGCGTGCGCGGGCGTCATGGCGACGGCGGAGGTGAGCCCGACCGCGGCCAGGCCGAGGGTCGCGGCGGTCTTGCGGGAGCCTTTCATGAATGCTTTTCCTCCTCCGCGGGGTGTGGTATCCGGAATTCCGGATTGGATACTTCCACCATTGACCATTCCTGTAAATGTGAGTGAAGGCGATGCGTATGGTGGTCGGGCGGCTGCGTATGGTAGGCCGTGACGGTGCGTCCACCGGAATGGCCTGCACGGAGTCGTCGGCCACTGTGCGTGATCGCGACGGTAGGGGGTTTCCCTGAATTGTTCGGGGCGGGCTATCGGGGGAATCCGCGCATCGGCCTCCGGTGACGTCCGCAACAGGACAGCGGAACGGGACCTTCCTTCGCGTCTTGGCCGCGCGGCGGCCCCGGTTCTGGTGGAGTGGCGGGGGCCGGGCCCCTGGTTTTCGGGGGCCGGGCACGGGCACGTGACTGAGCGTTGCTATGACCTGTCCTTCCACGTGCAGGGGGTTAAGGACGATGACGTCGGGATGGCAAGGATCCGGGGGCATGGACCCGTTCGAGGAGATGCTCGCCCGGTTCTTCGGGTCGCGGGCGCAGCGGCGTCCGATGGAGCGGATGAGCATCGCGCGGCTGATGAGCGAGCCCGCGCGGGAGATGGTCCGGGACGCGGCCGCGCAGGCGGCGCAGTGGGGCAGCGTCGACCTCGACACCGACCACCTGCTGTGGGCGGCGACCCGCCAGCAGGGCACCCGGCACTGGATGGAACGTGCCGGGGCCGACCCCGACCGGATCCAGAGCGAGATCGAGGAGCACGCGCGGCGCGGCACGCCCCGCGACGTCCCTCCGGAGCTGACCCCGTCGGCGAAGCGGGCTCTGCTCGACTCGCACCAGGTTTCGCGGGCGCTCGGATCGTCCTACATAGGCCCTGAGCACCTGCTTTTCGCGTTGGCGCTGGACCGGGGGTCGAGCGCCGGACGCATCCTGGACGCCGCGCACGTCACGCCCGACACGTTGCAGTCGGCGGCGGCCGGGGGCGGCGGCGGGCAGCCGCCCGGCGGCTCGGGGCAGCAGCCGTCCGGGACGCCGACGCTGGACGAGTTCGGCCGCGACCTCACCGCGCTCGCCCGGGAGGGCCGGATCGACCCGGTGATCGGCCGTGAGAGCGAGATCGAGGAGACCGTCGAGGTCCTGTCCCGGCGCACCAAGAACAACCCGGTGCTGATCGGCGACCCGGGCGTCGGGAAGACCGCGATCGCGGAAGGGCTCGCGCAGCGGATCGTGGACGACGACGTCCCGGAGACGCTGCGCGGGAAGCGGATCGTCCAGGTCGACCTGGGCGGCGTCGTCGCGGGCACGCGCTACCGGGGCGACTTCGAGGAGCGGCTGAAGAAGCTCGTGGACGAGATCCGCGACCACGGCGACGAACTGGTCGTGTTCATCGACGAGATCCACACGATCGTGGGCGCGGGCGGCGCGGAGGGCGCCATGTCGGCGGGCAACATGCTGAAGCCGCCGCTGGCGCGCGGCGAGCTGCACGTCGTCGGCGCGACGACGATCGACGAGTACCGCCGCAACATCGAGAAGGACGCCGCGCTGGAGCGCCGGTTCCAGCCCATCCTGATCTCCGAGCCGACGCCCGAGGACAGCATCGAGATCCTGCGCGGGCTCCGCGACCGGTACGAGGCGCACCATTCGGTGCGGTTCACCGACGAGGCCCTCATCGCGGCCGTCGACCTGTCGAGCCGGTACCTGACCGACCGGTTCCTGCCGGACAAGGCGATCGACCTGATCGACCAGGCGGGCGCGCGGGTGCGGCTGCGCTCCGGGACCCGCGACGGCGGCCGCCGCGAGCTGGAGCAGCGCCTCGAACGGCGGCGGCGGGAGAAGGACCAGGCCGTCGCGGACGAGGACTACGAGAAGGCGTCCGAGCTGCGCGACGAGATCGCGCGGCTGGAACGGCAACTGGAGGACGCCCGCGACGAGGGCAGCGGCGCGTCGATCGTCCCCGAGGTGACGACGGAGGACGTCGCGGAGGTCGTGTCGCGGATCTCCGGCGTCCCGGTCACGCAGCTCACCCAGGCCGAGCGGGAGCGGCTGACCCGGCTTGAGGAGCACCTCCACCAGCGGGTGATCGGGCAGGAGGACGCGGTCGCGGCGGTGGCGCGGGCCGTCCGGCGGTCCCGCGCGGGGATGGGCGACCCGGACCGTCCGACCGGCTCGTTCCTGTTCCTCGGCCCGACCGGGGTCGGCAAGACGGAGCTGGCGAAGGCGCTGGCCGAGGCGCTGTTCGGCAGCCGCGACCGGCTGATCCGGTTCGACATGAGCGAGTTCCAGGAGCGGCACACGGTCAGCCGCCTGATGGGCGCGCCGCCCGGATACGTCGGATACGAGGAGGCGGGGCAGCTCACCGACGCGGTGCGCCGCCAGCCGTACTCGGTGATCCTGCTGGACGAGATCGAGAAGGCGCACCAGGACGTGTTCAACGTCCTGCTCCAACTCCTGGACGACGGCCGCCTCACCGACGCGCAGGGCCGCACCGTCGACTTCCGCAACACCGTCGTGATCATGACGAGCAACCTCGGCTCGGAGCTGATCACCGGGCGCGGCGAGATCGGCTTCGGCGGGACCGGCGACGGCCCGGACGCCGCGCTCAGCGACCGGATCATGCGGCGGCTGCGCGAGTCGTTCCGGCCCGAGTTCCTCAACCGGATCGACGAGATCATCGTGTTCCAGCGGCTGGAGGAGGGGCAGCTCCGGCAGATCACCGACCTGCTGCTGGACGAGACGCGCCGCCGCCTCCGCGCGCAGGACGTCGACGTCTCGTTCAGCACGCAGGCCGTCGACTGGATCGCCGAGCGCGGCTACCAGCCGGAGTTCGGGGCGCGTCCGCTGCGCCGCACGATCCAGCGCGAGGTGGACGACCAGCTCTCCGACCTGCTGCTCGCGGGCGACCTCCGGCACGGCAGCCATGTGGACGTGTCCGCGGCGAACGGCGGCCTGCAATTCCGGGTCAGCACGGAAGAGACGGTGTAATGGGTATAGTCCTCCTGTAGCCATTACAGGAGGACGCTTGTGGACATAGCGCTCGCCGACTACGCGGCGGCGGCCGACCTTGCGAACGACCTGGTCAGGACGTCGCCGACCGTCCACGGGACGGAGGATCTCCCCGACCGCGCCGCCCTCGGTGCCTTCCTCGCCGAGTACGGGTACGACCTGCGGACGCCCGCCGACGACGACGTCCGCGAAGTTCATTTCCTGCGCCGGGAGGTGCGGGGGATCATCGAGACGGAGACCGCCGAGCAGGCCGTCGCGGGTGCGGCCGTGCTGCTCGGGCGGGCCGGACGCGCACCCGTCCTCCGCCCAGCCGACGGAGACGGGCGCTGGCGGTGGCACGTTCCGACCGCGCCGGACGCGCCGCTCGCCGCCGAACTGGCCGCCGTCACCGCGGTCGGGATCGCCGGGACCGTCCGGGCGCTCGGCCACGACCGGTTCCGCGCCTGCGCCGCCCCTGGCTGCCGGGGCGTGTTCGCCGACGTGAGCCGGGCCGGACGCCGCCGCTACTGCACGCCCGAACTGTGCGGCAACCGCCTCAACGTCGCCAACCACCGCGCCCGCACCCGAACGGCCACGCCATGACCGCCACCCCACCGAACAGCCCTCCGCCGGACGGCGCCCTGCCGAACAGCCCTCCGCCGAACAGCCCTACGCCGAACAGGGCCCCACCGAATGCCACCCCGACAAATGACACCTCGCCGAACGGCGCGCCGCTGACCGGTGCCATCGAGCTGCCGGACGGGACGCGCGTCCGGGGCCGTGGCCTGCGCAACCCGATGCCGGACGGGCCGGTCCCCGACTTCGGGCTCTACCTCGGCTCCGGGCGGCTGCGTCGCCGCCACGGGTCCGCGCTGACCTGGCCGTCCGCGTGGATCGACTGGCCCGACTTCCTGCTGCCGCGCGACCGCGACGACGCCGTCCGGGAGATCCGCGCGCTGCACGCGCGGGCGAGGGTCGGGGAGTCGGTCGAGGTCGCGTGCGGCGGCGGCGTCGGACGCACCGGCACGGTGATCGCCTGCCTCGCCGTCCTGTCCGGCGTCGCCCCGGCGGACGCCGTCGCCTGGACCCGCGAACACCACCACCCCCGCGCCGTGGAAACCCCCTGGCAACGCCGCTGGGTGGCCAGTTTCCCGGGTTAGGCGCCGAGGATGAGGGTGGCGGCGTGTTCGCCGATCATCATGCTGGCGGCGTTGGTGTTGCCACCGACGATGGTCGGCATGATCGAGGCGTCCGCGACGCGGAGGCCCTCGATGCCTCGGACGCGCAGGGCCGGGTCGACGACGGCGCGCTCGTCCGAGCCCATCCGGCACGTGCCGACCGGGTGGTAGACGGTCGTCGCCCGGTTCGGCAGTTCCTTCGCGAGGGCCGCGCGGTCGGGGAAGCCGGAGCCGGGTGACAGCTCCGCCTTCACGTCGCCCGCGATGGCCTTGTTGGCCATGACCGCGCGGACGAGTTCGACGCCGTCCAGCAGCAGCCGCGAGTCGTCCGGGTCGGTGAGGTAGCCGGGGTCGATCAGCGGCGCGGCGGACGGGTCCGCCGACGCGAGCCGCAGCGTCCCCCGGCTCTTCGGGTAGATCAGCGTCGGCATGACGGTGAGCGCCGAGCGCTTGTCGACCTTGTGCCGGACGGGCGCGTCCTGGTTCGGGAACGGGTACGACCACGGCAGCGCGTGGAGTTGCAGGTCGGGCACGTCGCCCGCCTGCCCGGTGCGGACGAACCCGACCGCCTCGAACACGCTGCGCGCGACCCACGTCCCGCCCCTCGTCCACTCCCGGACGACGCCCGACGCGAAGTAGGGCGCGGTGCCGCGGTGCCGGGCCGAGTCCATGACGTAGGTCATCGGGACGAACATGTGGTCGTGCAGGTTGTCCCCGACGGGCAGGTCGGCGTGCGCGTCGATGCCGTGTTCGCGCAGGTGGGCGGCCGGTCCGACGCCGGACAGCAGGAGCAGGTGCGGCGACCCGAACGCGCCCGCCGCGAGGACGACCTCCCGCGACGCCCGCACCGTCGAGCGACGCCCCTTCTTCGTGACGACCGCGACGCCCGTGGCGCGTCCCTTCTCCACGACCACCCGCTCGACCAGCACGTTCGTCAGGACGGTCAGGTTCGGCAGGCCGTGGTCGTCCAGGTATCCGACGGACGAGCTGTACCGCAGGCCCTTGTCGACGCTCTGCTGGAAGATGCCCGCGCCGTCCTGCGTCTCGCCGTTGTAGTCGTCGTTGCGCTTCACTCCGGCCGTGTCGGCGAGCGCCTCGATGAACGCCTCCGACGCGGGGGTGAGGTCGCGCTGCCGCGTCACCTGGATCGGACCGCCCGCGCCGCGCAGCTCGGTCGCGCCGTCCTCCCAGTTCTCCAGGCGCTTGAAGCTGGGCAGGACGTCGGCGTACGACCATCCGTCGCAGCCGTCCGCGGCCCAGTCGTCGTAGTTCTTCCGGTTGCCGCGCACGAACAGCATCCCGTTGATCGACCCGGACCCGCCGAGCACCCGCCCGCGCACCTGCGGGATCTTCCGGTCGAGCGCGCTCTTCTGCGGGACGCTGTAGAACCCCCAGTCCAGCCGCTTCTTCAACTGCGGGACGTTGTGGAATACGGCGATCAGGCCCGGCTTGCGGACGAGCGGCGTCCGGTCCGGCCCGCCAGCCTCCACGAGGACGACGTCCGCCCCCGACTCGGCGAGGCGCCTCGCCAGCACGCATCCCGCGCTGCCCGCCCCCACGACGACGTAGTCGGCGGTGGTCGCGGCACCCGGCACGGCGGCGGTCACGTCCATGAGTTCCTCCAGCGGACGCCGGGCCGGGACACCGGCCGGGCGGCCGCGCTCAGAGGGCCCGCGCCTGGCCCGTCGGGGCGCCGCCGGTTCGAGGGGCGACGTGAATGGGTGCCGCGATCGTAAGAGGGGCCGGGTCGCCAGGCCAAGACGGGTCCCGATGACCGGAACCCGGAACCCGGAAGCCGGAACGCGGAGAGCGCCGCCGCGGTGTGCGGTACCGCGCCGGCGCGAGGGCCAGGTCACGGCCGGCGCGGTACCGGCGAGCGTCCGGCCGGTCTCTCCCCGCCGAGAGACCGGCCGGACGCGGGGCCCGTCCAGGACCCGAGGGGAGATTCGTCCTGGACGGGAGGTCGTGCTCCTACAACTCGTCTCCTACAGGCCCGGGGCCCGCGTGAGGGGCGCGGCCGGGTCGTTGTCGATCAGGCCGGAGATCTCCTTGTAGACGAGGCTGATCCGGGTTCCCCAGTTCGGGCAGCCGCCGAGGTGGTGCAGCGCGATCACCTTGTGCGAGGACCCGGCGAGCACCGGCGACCCGGAGTTCCCGCCGGAGCTGTCGCACAGGTAGCCGGTGTTCACGCCGGACGCGACCGTCCCGATCTTGCAGTAGGCGCCGCCGTCGGCGTCCTCGTAGAGGGAGAGGCGCTTCGGCTTCACGTCGCCGTGGCCGGGGATGTAGATGCGCTCGTTCGCGGACGGTTCGCGGGTCTCCAGGTAGAGCGTCCCGAACGGTTGGATCTTCGCGAAGTCGGTGACGGAGAACAGCGCGTAGTCGAGGGCGCTGAGCGGGCTGAGCTTGAGCAGCTCCGCGCCGCTGACCTTGACGCCCGGCTTGGGGTTGTTGCCGCCGCACGTCGCGCACTCGTACTCGAACTGGAACTCGCTGGCCTTGAGGTCGGCCGCGCTCTCCATGCAGTGCTGGTTGGTGAGCATGCGGTTCGTGTCGCCGACCCGCCAGGCCGTGCAGGAGCCGAGCCCGTTGACGAGCTGCCGGGCCACGGCGCGCGAGCGGGCGTACTCGGTCGGGTGGCTGTCCTTGTAGCAGGCGACGTCGCGCCGTCCGTCCGCGCCGCACACGCTGAACGGGCGCGGATTCGCGGCCGCGAACTCGGCCTCGGAGTAGCCGCGGTAATAGGAGTCGATCCGGACGCCGTACCCGCGCCTGGCGAGGTCGGCGGCGTCGGTGCGCCGCGCGGCGGACCGCAGGGTGACGACGGCCGTGTCGCCGTCGACGGACAGCGCGGCGAAGCCCGTCCGCCCGTGGACGGTGAACGGCGAGTCGCCGCGGGTCCGGCCCTTCGTCGGGTCGCCGTGGTAGGTGTGCACCTCGCGGCCGGACGGGGCGGCGACCGTGATCCGGTCGCCGGGGAGCAGCCGCACCGACGCGAAGTGCACCTTGATGTAGGAGGAGCCCGGATCGCTGATGGTGACCTGCGTGGAGCGGGCGCCGGACGCGTACCGCAGCACGGCGTCCTTCGCCTTCATCTCACCGGCGGCGTCGGGCTTGGGAGCGGGTTCGGCCGGCGCCGGCCGCGCGGCGGCGTCGGCGCGGGGAAAGGAGAAGGCCGGCGCGAGGGCGGCCGGCAGGAGCAGCGTCGCGGCGACCGCGATCGCCGTCGACAGGGCGCGTGTGCGTGGTTGGCGGGACATGCGACGCACTTCCTCTTTTGAGCGGGGGAGCGAGAAGAGGAGCGGATGGGGAGAGGGAGCGGTGGGAGAGGGGGCGGGGAGAGAGGGGGCGGGGAGAGAGGGACGTGCCCGGCCCGGCCCCGGCGTCCGCCCCCCGGAAGGGGAGGGAGGCCGGGCCGGACACGTCCGGTGGCTAGCGGGTCACCCTCGTCAGAGGGTCACGCTCCAGCCGTTGAGCGTTCCGGTGTCACCTGGGCCGTAGTCGTAGAAGTACAACTGCCAGGTGCCGGACGCCTGGGAACTGACGCCCGGGACGTAGAACGTCTTCGGGCCGTTCCACGGCGTGCACTCGTACTGACCGGTGCCCTGCTTCTTGACCTGGTAGGTCTGACCGGCCGGGGAGACCAGCCAGACGCCGAGGTCCTCCATGCAGGTGTGGTCGACGTCGATCGACAGCGTCACCTGGTAGGCCGCCTGACCGGACACGTTCGCCTGGATCGGGCTGACCGTCCAGGTGTAGTCGTCGAGCGGGTACTGGGTGTCGCTGCTGGCGGTCCGGTCGTTGGTCGGCTTCGTCACCGAGAGGGTGAACGTCGCCGTCCGCGTGACCGAGCCCTTGCCCGTGACCGTCACCGTGTAGCTGCCCTCGGGCGTGCTGCTGGTGGTGGCCACGTTCAGCGTCGCCGTGCCGCCGGTCTGCACCGAGCCCGGGTCGACGGTGGCCGTCGGCCCGCCGGGGGACACGGTCGCCGACAGCGCGACCTGCTGCGCCGAACCACCGGTCAGGGTGGTGCGGACGGTCGCCGTCGCCGGCTTCCCTGCCTCCACGGTGCTGGTGGACGGGTCCACCGAGACCGAGAAGTCGTCCGTTCCCGCGCCCTTCACCGACAGGGTGAAGGAGACGGTGTGCGAAGCGGACTTCCCGGCGCCGGTGACCGTCACGTTGTAGTCGCCCGCCGGGGTGTCCGACGTGGTGGCGACCGTCATCGTGGACCTGC
Source organism: Actinomadura decatromicini (assembly GCF_008121305.1). Classification (NCBI taxonomy): domain Bacteria; kingdom Bacillati; phylum Actinomycetota; class Actinomycetes; order Streptosporangiales; family Thermomonosporaceae; genus Actinomadura; species Actinomadura decatromicini. Next base: position 188,676 of record NZ_VSRQ01000005.1, read on the forward strand.
CGCCGGCCTGGATCGAGGCCGGGTTGAAGGTCACCTTCGGCCCGCCCGGCGACACCGTCGCCGACAGGTCGATCGGCTGGGCGGCGCCCGCGGTCACCGCCGTGCTGACGGTGGCCGTGGCCGACTGCCCCGGTTGGACGCTCGCGGACGACGGATCCGCGGTGAGCGAGAAGTCGTCCGTGGGCGTGCTGTTCACCGACGTCTTCCACAGCGCCCACGCGATGGCGTCGGTGCTCCGGTCGAGCGCGGTCGTGTTGATGTTGCTCGGGTAGGTGTCGCAGGACTGGTGGTAGCACCGGTCGTACGCCTGCCCGGCGGTGCCGCCCCACTTCTGCGCCTGCGTGGTGGTCTTCACCGCGGAGGCGCCGGTGGACAGGAACGACGTCTGGATTCCGGCGTTGCGGAACGGGCCGTCGTCGCTGCAGCACTCGGACATCTCGTCCGGCACGATGTTGATCGAGTCGAAGTAGCCCTTCAGGTTGGCCGACAGCGACGAGGTGAGGCCGTCGATGAAGTAGCCCGGGTTCGGGCTGCCGACCATGTCGAAGTTGAAGTAGCCCTTGATCTTCGACCGCTCGGTGCTCGGGAGCTGGTTGACGTAGTAGGTCGAGCCCTTGAGGCCCTGCTCCTCGTCCGTCCACCAGCCGAACCGGACGTGGTTCAGCATCGACGGCTTCGACTGCGCCAGGGTCAGCGCGGTCTCCAGCAGCGCGGCCGAGCCGCTGCCGTTGTCGTTCAGGCCGGGCCCGGCCCGGACGCTGTCCAGGTGGGCGCCGAACATGTAGACGCTGCCCGCGTTGCCGCCCGGCCAGTCGGCGATCAGGTTCGGGCCCGCGCCCGCCGTGCAGCCGGACGCGCAGGTCTGCCGCGCCACGGTGAACCCGGCCGCCTGCAGCTTCTGCTCGATGTAGGACACCGACGCCGTGTAACCGCCGCTGGCGGCGTAACGGGTGCCGCCGTTCTGCGTGGCGATGTTCTGCAACTGCTGCAGGTGCGCCTTCACGTTCTCCACGTTGACGTCCGGCGGGTTGCCCGTGCCCGGGTTTCCGCCGCCCTCGACGGTGAGGTTGTACGTCGCGGTGTGCGTGTTGGTGCGTCCCTTACCGGTCACGGTGACCGTGAACGGCCCGGTCTTGGCCGCGTCGGTCGCCGCGATGGTGAGCGCGGACGTGCTGCCCGAGTTCACCGTCGACGGGCTGAACGTCGCGGTCAGGCCGCTGTTCGCCGGGGACACGGTGGCGGTCAGGTCGACCGGCTCCGAGGCGCCGCTCGCGACCGTCGTGTTGACCGTGGCCTGCACCGACGCGCCCGGCTTCACCGAGCCGGAGCTCGGCGACACCGAGAGCGAGAAGTCGTTCCCGGACGGCGTGCAGGTCGGCTCGCCGGACTGCGCGCCGAGGGTGACGGCGTTCCAGGCGTCCTTGACCTTGTTGTACCAGTTGCAGGACGGGTCGAGGTTCTTCGCCGCGGTCAGCGTCAGGACCCGGTACCGGCCGTAGTTGGTGCCGGAGGTCTTCATCGCCATCGCGTTGTAGAAGATCTTCGCGGCGTTCATGATGCCGATGCCGGTCACCGAGGAGGGACCGCCCGAGCAGATCGGGCTGGTCGGCTTCCCGCCGCCCGGGTTGTTGCCCTCGGCGAGCAGGTAGAACCAGTGGTTGCCCGGTCCCGCCGCCTTGTGCACCTCCATGTTCGGGACGGAGCTGGAGTAGCAGTTCGGGTCGTTGTTGACCAGCGACGGCTGGTACATGTTCCGGATCGGTCCCGACCCGGTCAGGTTGATCATCTCGCCGACGGTGTAGTCGGGCTTGTCCGTCGGGTTGTTGAGGAACGCCTCGGTGGCCGCGCCCCACACGTCGCCGACGAACTCCTGGGTCCCGCCGCCGGAGATGCCGCCGGGGGTGAAGTTGTCCAGGCCGTGTCCGAACTCGTGCGCCACCACGTCGGTCGCGGTGATCCACTGGCCGGAGTTGTTGTGGCCGAAGCGGGCGTTGGAGCCGTTCCAGTAGGCGTTGACCTCGTCGAGCCCGACGAGCGCCGGGTACCACTGGCCGCTGCCGTTCAGGCCGTTGCGCCCGAAGGACTTCAGCAGGTCCCATTCACCGGCGGACGCGTACATGACGTCGACGCAGCCGGCCTCCTTGCTCGTCTTGGACGTGCTGCCCCAGACGTCGTCCGGGCCGGAGAAGATCTGGTTCGTGCTGAGGTCGGCGCAGGTGATGCCGGACCGCTGCGGGTCCCGCATCGTGTACTGGCTGCCGGATTGGGTCGTTCCGATGTTGAGGTTGGAACCTTCCCAGATGCCGGTGCCGGTGCCCGCGTAGATCAGCTCCTGCTCGGCGAACCTCTTGCCGGTCAGCGCGTCGACGTACACCTTCTTCATGCTGGGCTGCTTGCCGTCCCGGCCGGAGACCGTGGTCTCCCAGGCGAGGCGCGGCTTGGCCAGCGCGTGCACGACCAGGCGCGGCTGGAGCGCCTTCTTGTCCGGCTTGGTCAGCGCCGCGCGCGAGGTGCGCAGGGCGGCCGCCTTGCCGACCTTGGGGGTGACGCTGCGAAGGTCGAGCGCGCGCTTCTGCGCGACCGACAGGTTCCGCACCTGGCCCTTGTCATCGGTCGCGACCACGAAGTCGCCGCCGACCACGGGGAGCCCGCGGTACGTCCGCTCGTACGCGACGTAGTTCAGGCCCCAGGGGGTTCCGGTGACCTGCGTCCGGACGTAGCCGTCGAACTTGCTCGGGTGAAGTTCGGCGACCCGTCCGGCAACGACGCGCTCGGCGGACGCCACGGCGGCCGTCTTCGGATCGGGCGTCGCGCCCTTCGCGTTCGGGAGCGCTCTCAGGGCCACCGGCACCAGGCCGGCCAGCACGAGAGCGGCGGCCACAAGGACCGCCAGAATCGGTTTGCGTTTCACTGCCGCATGCCTCCATCGACACGGGGGAGGCCGCTCCGCGGGGGGACGGGGCGGCCGCAGGCGCGACCACCGCCACCGGCGGACGGGAACCCGCGGTCACACGGGCCGGACGAGAGCGAGCCGGCTCCCGAATTGGGAGGTGAAATGCGGATAAACGGGGGGCGGGCACCGGGGCGGGCGGACGGTTTGTCGCGTCTTGCGAAGATGAGAGTGACATCTGCGAATCGGTTGCGGCCCCTTCCACTTCGGCATAGCTTCACCGCTATGCAGGTTGAACTGCGGCATTTACGAGTTCTCACCCAGTTGGCCGAGATGGGCAGCATCACCCGCGCGGCGGCCAGCCTGGGCGTGTCACAGCCGACGCTGAGCAACCAGTTGCGGCGGATCGAGAAGGCGTTCGGCGGGCCCCTGTTCGTGCGCGGAGCTGGCGGAATTACGCCAACTCCGCTGGGTCGGCATGTTCTCGCAAGGGCGCGCGGCCTCCTCGCCGATATGGACGATCTGCTGGCGACGCTGCCGGGCGGCGGGTCCCGGTCGGGCATCCGGCTCGGCACCCATCCGCACATTCTTCTCGGGGAATGGCTGCGCAGCCTGGAGACCGAACTGCCGCACCGCGAGGTGACGACGAGCCTCGACTATTCCGGCGCCGTGCTGACGCAGTTGCTCGCCAATGACCTGGTCGACGTCGTGTTCATGGGACGCGTCGCCGACCACCACGCGCCGCCGTGCCCGCCGGGCACGACGGAACGGGTGATCACGGTCGAGCCGTGCGGGATAGCGCTCGCGTCGTCGCACCGGCTGGCCCGCCGCGGCCGGGTGTCGCTGACCGACCTCGCCGAGGAGACCTGGATCCCGCCGCAGGGCGGCGACGACGGCGGCACCGCCATGCTCCGCGCCGCCTGCGAGGCCGCCGGGTTCACCCCGCGCTTCCGGTACGCCGACACCGACTTCACCAGCATGGTCGGGTTCGTCGCGGCCGGGTTCGCGATCACGCTCGCGTCCCCGACCTGGCTGCCCGGCGACGGGATCACGATCGTCGCGCTGGAGGGGCATGCCACCGACGCATACCGCGTGCTGCGCTGGCGGACGTCGAACGTCCCGACCAGCGAGATCGACATCCTGCACCGGACGTACCACGAGCTGTACCGGCCGGTGGTGCAGCGCAACGGGATGACGCTGCCCTGGCTCGCCGACAACCCGGACTCCCGACCGCGGCTCCTCGACGTCCCCTGCGACTGACGTTTCTCAGACGCCCAGGTCGGCCAGGTGGCGTTCGGCGTCGAGGGCGGCGACGCAGCCCGTTCCGGCGGCGGTGACGGCCTGGCGGTAGGTGCGGTCGACCAGGTCGCCGCAGGCGAAGACGCCGGGGAGGTTCGTCCGGCTGCTCGGGGCCTGCGTGCGGACGTAGCCCTGCGCGTCCACGTCCACCTGGCCCGCGAACAGCTCGCTGCGCGGGTCGTGGCCGATGGCGATGAACAGGCCGGTGACGTCGAGCGTGCCGGTCGCCTCGGTGCGCGCGTCCCGGACGGACACGGCGGTGACCCGGTCGGCGCCCTCCACGCCCGTCACGACCGTGTTCCAGCGCACCGCGATCTTCGGGTCGGCGAGCGCCCGCTCCGCCATGATCCGGCTCGCGCGGAACTCGTCCCGCCGGTGGACGATCGTGACGCTCTCCGCGTACCGGGTCAGGAACGTCGCCTCCTCCATCGCGGAGTCGCCGCCGCCGACCACCGCGACGTGCTGCCCCTTGAAGAAGAAGCCGTCGCAGGTCGCGCAGGACGAGACGCCGCGGCCGAGGAGCCGCTGCTCGCCGGGGACGCCGAGCGGCCGCCACGCCGAGCCGGTCGCGAGGATCACCGCGCGGGCCCGGTACTCGACGTCGCCCGCGCACACCCGCTTCACGGCGCCGCCCAGCTCGGCGTGGACGGCGTCGTCGCACAGCAGGTCCGCGCCGAACCGCGCGGCCTGCTTGCGCATCGCGTCCATGAGGTCGGGGCCGAGGACGCCGACCGGGAAGCCCGGGAAGTTCTCCACCTCGGTCGTGGTCATCAGCGCGCCGCCGAACGCGGCGCCCTCGATCACGAGCGGGGCCAGGTCCGCGCGGGCCGCGTACACCGCCGCCGTGTACCCGGCCGGGCCGGACCCGATGATGATCAGATTTCGCACGTCGCGATCCGTTCGCACGCTGTACCTCGTCTCGGGAGCGGTGGAGAGAAGCCTCAAGCAGGGTTTATTTAGTGAAGCTATTGGCGGGGGCTATGCGGGGGCTATTAGGCGGCGCGGTCGCCGTTCCGGTGCCCGGCCGCCGCCAGCGTACGGATCGGCTCCCGTTCTTCCCGGGGTTATGCAGGCGCGGTATACCCCGATGGCATTGGCGGCCGGATGTGCCGCCGCCCACACTCCCTTCCGAACCGCGATAACGAACGGAGGGTGTCATGGCGGCGTATGAGATCGAACCGCTGTCCGGCGAATGCGCGAACGTGCTGCGGCATAACGATCACGTGTGCATCGGGGTCAGCCCCTTTAACAGCTATTTCAGCGCGGAACGGCTGGCGAGCCTCGCCCGGTGGGCGTCGGCCGGGTTCGCCGATTTCCACTTCTTCGTCCCGGACGAGATCACCGCGTACACGTTCGAGGCGCTCGGGTACCCGCCGTCGCGGGCCCGGCAGAAGGCGCACCGGCAGGCCCGGTACACGCACAACAAGATCCGGTCCGCGCTGGTGGCGCTGTCGGTCCCGGATCCGGACGACCACGTGCTGAGCATGGTGCGGCTCAACGCGAACCCGCGCTACCAGGCGCTTCTGGACCAGGCGAACATTCTCTTCCTGGGCAACCGGGAGTTCCGGGACGCATGCCTGGAGGCGACCCGCTGGGTCCTGGACGGCAAGCTCCCGGACGGGCGTCCCGCCACGTCCGAGGAACTCCGGCTCGGCGTCCGCTATTTCCTGGCCGAGCTCCCGCTGTTCGCCGGATCGGGACACATCGTCGGCGCGGCCAACTCGGTGTTCGCCTACCACCAGCGGGTGCGGTTTCTCGAAAGGTTCTTCAACCGGGAACTGGAGTGGAAGCCACGGGACGGGCAGGGATTCCTCGTCGTCCGCGAGGCGCGTCCCGAGCCTGGCGCCGAGCGGCGGGACGAGAGAGCGCTTTTCCGGCTCGGGAATGTCGGCTAGGGGCCGGGTGAAAGATCGTGAACTCCCACCCCGTGCTTGATCCCGCGTCCGGTGCCCGGACGGTCGGGCACGACGACTACTCGCTCGTCCGCGTTCCGGAATCCGCGCGCCGTTCGTGGATTTCCGTCGCGGTGCAGCGATTCGGCCAGGTCTCGTCATTCCAGCAGTTCATGGTCGGCGCGATTCTCGGCTACGGCATGACGTTCTGGGACGCCGTCCTCGCCATCACGGTCGGCTCCGTCCTGCTGGAGACGATCACGATCCTGCTCGGTGTCGCGGGCGTGCGGGAGGGGCTGTCGACGTCCGTCCTCGCGCGCTGGGCCGGGTTCGGACGGCGCGGCTCCGCGCTCGTCGGGATGCTCGTCGCGATCAGCCTGGCGGGCTGGTTCGGCGTCCAGAACGGCGTGTTCGCGCAGGGCATGCACGACCTCGCCCCGTGGTCGTCCGAATGGCAGTGGGCGCTGCTCGGCGGCGCGGCCATCACCGCCGTCACCACCTACGGGTTCCGGACGATGGCGTGGGTCGGGTGCCTGACCGTCCCGGCGTTCCTGGCGCTCGCGCTCGTCTCCATCGTGGACGCGCTGCGCAGCCACCCGCTGTCCGAGCTGGTCGCGGCGGAGCCGCCGGGGCCGCCGCTGTCGCTCGGCGCGGGCGTCACGCTCGTGTCCGGCGCGTTCGTGCTCGGCGCGATCATGACGCCGGACATGACCCGGTTCAACCGGCGGGCCTCCGACGTCGTGAAGCAGACGCTGCTGTCGGTGACGCTCGGCGAGTACGCGATCGGGCTGATCGGCGTGCTGCTCGCGCACGCCGCCCGCACCGACGACGTCGTCGGGATCGTCACCTCGTCGTCCGGGGTGCTCGGCACGCTGGTCCTCGCCACCGCGATCCTGAAGATCAACGACTGGAACCTGTACTCGTCCTCGCTCGGCCTGGTCAACGCGGTCCACGTGCTCACCGGGCGGCGGGTCGGCCGCGTCCCGGTGACGGTCGCGCTCGGCGCGCTCGGGACGCTGCTGTCCGCGGCCGGCATCGTGCACGCCTTCGCCGGGTTCCTCACCGCGGTCGGGATGCTCGCCCCGCCCGTCGCCGGGATCGTCATCGCCGAATACCACCTCGTACGCGCGTGCCGGCCGGTGCTCCAGGACGCCCGCCGCGCCGGCACGCCGCCCCCCGACCCGGCCGACTGGGCGCCGCGCGCCCTGGTCAGCTGGGCGGCGGGCACGGCCGCCGCCGTCGCCGGACTCGGCAGCGCCGCCCTCACCTCGCTCGCCGTCGCGTTCACCGTCCAGACCGTCCTCGGCCGTGTCCGTGTCGCGCGCCTCCGCGCCGGGCGGCTCCGTTTCGGGCGGTTCGGGCGCGGTGGCGGCGCGGAGGCGTCCGCCCACGTCACCGCCGCGACCCCGAAGGGAACCTGACGTGCTGCCCCTGATCACCCGAGAGCGCCTCGCCGCCGAGATGGACGCCGGGACGGTCGTCGTCGTCGACACGATGCCGTCCGCCTACTACGAGAAGGAGCACCTTCCCGGCGCGCGCAACATCCCCGGCTTCCCCTACGAGCGGGCCGCCGAGTCCACCGACGAGCACGCGCCCCGCGTGCTGCCCGACAAGTCCGTGCCGGTCGTCGTGTACTGCGCGAACGTCCCGTGCCGCAACAGCGGGCTGGTCGGCGCGCGGCTGCTCGAACTCGGCTACCGGGACGTCCGCAAGTACCGCGAGGGGATCGAGGACTGGGTCGCCGCCGGGCTTCCGACCGAGTCGTCCGCCGGTCGACCGTCCGCCCCCTGATCGTCCGGGCCGCCCCGGGCCCGGATCGCCCGCACCCATGGAAGGAAGTACCACCGTGAAACGCACGATCGCCCTCCTCACCGGGACGCTGTCCCTGGCCGGTGCGCTCGCCACCGGCCTCGCGGCGCCCGCCGTCGCCGCCCCCGCCACCCGCGCCGCGTCGGCCTCGTTCGCGGACGAGACGGTCGTCGACGTCACGTCGGCGAACTACCAGCAGGTCATGGAGATGTCCAACACGAAGCCCGTCGTGCTGGACTTCACCGCCACCTGGTGCCACTGGTGCCAGGTGCAGAAGCCGTACCTGCAGAAGTACCACGACGCGGACAACGGAGCCTGGGTCTGGGCCCGCGTGGACGTCGACCAGAACAAGGCCCTGACCGGCAAGTACGGCGTCAGGGGGATTCCGGCGCTGGTGAGCGTCCGGAAGACCGCCGAGTACGGCAGCCGGTTCGTCGGCTTCGACCCGTCGTCGCCGGAGGCGCTGCGCGCCTGGCTGACGAACGTCGTCCGCACGTACTGATCCGGGACTCCCGGCGGGCCCCGCCTACGCCGGGCACCCGATGGCTCCCACCCCCACCCCGTGCCGGGGCTCGGCGCCCCACGAGCCCCGGCACTCTCCGCAAGCTCCCAAGGAGAACGCCATGAACCTCATGAAGGCCATGAACGGAAAGCGCTGGAGGACGGCCGCGTTCCTCGCCGTCTCGCTGGCCCTCCCGCTCGTCCAGGCGGGTGCGGCGGCGGCGTCCCCGTCCGCCGTCCGGCAGGACGACACCAAGGTCTACATCGTCTGGTTGCGCGGCGTCCCCGCCGATCCGGCCCAGGTGACCGCTACCGCGAAGGAGATGACCGGCAAGTACGGCGGGCGGCTGCGACGCACGTACTACTCCGCCATCCAGGGGTTCTCCGCCGACCTCACCATGGACGAGTACATGGCGTACCTGTCCGACAACCGCATCGAGTCCATCACCGCGGACAAGACGTTCCGCGTGGCGGGGACGCAGACCAACCCGCCGTCGTGGGGGCTCGACCGCATCGACCAGCCCGATCTGCCGCTCGACCGCGTCTACCGGTACCCGGGCGACGCAGCGAACGTGCGCGTGTACGTCCTGGACACGGGGGTCAGGACGAGCCACCGCGAGTTCGCCGGACGCGCCCGCGCCGCCTTCGACGCCCTCGACCCCGCGAACTCCCCAGGCCGGAGCGGGACGGACTGCAACGGGCACGGCACGCAGGTCGCCGCCACGATCGGCGGACGGCTCACGGGCGTGGCCAAGGGCGTCCGGATCGAGTCGGTGCGCGCGCTCGGCTGCGACGGCACCGGAACGGGCGAGCAGATCATGACGGCCGTCGACTGGGTGGACGCGCACGCGCGGCGTCCGGCGCTGCTCAACCTCAGCTTCTCTGGGCCGTCCGAGTCGGTGCTCGACCTGGCCCTCTACGGGATGACGGAGAAGGGCCTCGCCTACACGGCGGCGGCCGGGAACGACGGCGCGGACGGCTGCATGACCACTCCCGGACGGCAGACGACCGCGATCACCGCGTCCGCCGCCGACCGCTCCGACCGGCGGCTCCCGACCGCGAACCACGGGACGTGCGTCCACCTGTTCGCGCCCGGCGACGGCATCGTCACCGCGAGCGCGACCCGCGACGTCTCCTACACGAAGGCGAGCGGCACGTCGATGGCGGCGGCGCACGCCGCGGGCGTCGCCGCGATGTACCTGTCCGCGCACCCGGACACGAAGCCCGAGGAACTCGACAAGGCGCTCAGGGAGAAGGCGGCGGAGGAGAAGGTCCAGGACGCGGGCGAGGGCACGCCGAACCTGCTCCTCCAGGCCGGTTGAGGCCGCTTCGTCCCGTTACCGCGCCGGGGATCTGTGCCAAAATGCTCGCGACCAAGCGACCGGTGGGGCCGGAGAGCGAGCCCCGAGCCGGACCCGCGCCGTGCTCCCCTGCGCCCGTCCCGATCCCCCCTTGGGAGCGGACATGCAGTTGGAACTGCATCACCTCAGAACCCTGCGCGCCGTGTCCGCGGCGGGCAGCCTGAACCGGGCGGCCGAACAGCTCCAGTTGCCGCAGCCCGCGCTGAGCCGCCAGCTGCGGCGGCTGGAGGACCTGTTCGGCGGCTCGCTGTTCGACCGGCACCCGGGCGGCGTCCGCCCGACCGCGCTCGGCCGCGTCGTCCTGCACCACGCCGCCGCGATCCTCGACGACTGCGCCGCCATCCACGACGACCTCGCCCGGCACCGGGACCGGCAGACCGGCACGATCCGGCTCGGCTGGACGGCGAGCTGCCTCGCCGACCTGCTCCTGGACGAGCTGCGCCGCCGCTTCCCCGGCACCGCGATCGAGGTCACCGTCGGCGACTCGATTCGCCAGGTGACGGACTGGCTGCTCGCCGGCGAGATCGACGTGGCGCTGGTGAACGAGCAGACCGTCATGCCGGGCTGCCGTCCGGGCGGGCTCGCCGTCCAGCACGTCATCGACGAGCGGCCGCACATCCTGCTGCGCGGTGACCATCCGCTGGCCAGGCGGCCCGCCGTCACCGTCCCCGAGTTACGGGACGAGCGGTGGATCGCGATCTCCGGGTCGGACGGGTGCATCGCCTTCCTGCACCGCGTGTGCCGCCCGTTCGGGTTCACGCCGGAGATCGTCCATCATCTGCCGCTGCACGGGCCGCACGAGGACGTCGTCCGGCATGACGGGAGCGTGCTGCTGACGCAGGGGTGGCGGCCGTCCGCGCCGGGCACGGTCCGCCGCCCGATCGCGGGGCTGCCGTGGGTGTCGCGGCACTGCCTCATGTACCGGCCGGACGGGCTCTGGGCACGGCAGGTCCCGCATTTCGCCCGCGCGCTGCGGGAGGCGCACAAGGCCAGGATCGACGCTGGTCCGCGCGCGGCGAGCGGGTGACGATGGACATCGAACTCCAGCAACTGCGCATCCTGCACCGGGTCGCCGAGACGGGCAGCATCAACCGCGCGGCCGAGGAACTGGGGATGAGCCAAAGCGGGGTCAGCCGTGCGCTGCAACGGCTGGAGCGCGCGGTCGGGTTGCCGGTGCTGCACCGGCGGCCGTCCGGGATCACGCTCACCACGGCCGGGTCGATCCTGCTCGAACACGCCGACACGGTCCTGCCCGCCGTGAGCCGCATGTTCACCGACGTCCGCCGCTGCCTCGCCGCGGACGGCGGGCGGTCGCCGGTCCGGCTCGGCGCCGTGCCCGCGCCGACGCTGACGTCGTTCGTCCGTTGCGTGGAGGACCTCGGCATCGCGCCCATGTCGCTGCTGGTGGACGAGTCCGGGCAGCGGCTCGTCCAGCTCATCGGCAACGGCGAGATCGACGTCGCGCTGTTCCGCCACTTCCTCGAACTGGACCCGGACCCGCCGGAGCCGGTGCGGCACGAGGAGATCGCCGCGCAACACCCGTACCTGTGCGTGCCGGACACGCACCGGCTCGCGGACCGTCCGGCGGCCGGGCTCGCGGACCTCGGCGACGAGCACGTCGTCCTCGCCTACCCCGAGTGCCAGCCGCTGACCGGGCACTTCCACACCGCGTGCGCGGCGGCGGGGATCCGGCCGCGGGTGAGCTACGCGAACAGCGCGTCCGCCGCGGTCGCGCTCGGGCACGCGCTCGGCGCGGTCACGTTCACCTACTGGCCGACCGTGAAGGAGGCGCGGATGGCGCACGTCCCGCTCCGGGACACGCCGCTGAACGCCGTCCTGCTGCTGGCCTGGCTGCCGGACGGGCCGCTCGGCGACGAGCCGGGGGCGCGGCTGGTGTCGTCCGTCCGGACGCTGCACGCCGCCTCGGTCGAGACCGGCGCCTAGGCGTCAGCCCGTCTGGACGGGCTCCGGCCGCTCGTCCGTCCGGACGTTGCACGCCGCGTTCGTGGAGACCGGCGCTTAGGCGTCGGCCGTCTGGGCGGGCTCCGGCCGTCCGTCCCGGTCGCGGGGCGGCGCGCACGAGTCGCGCTGGAGGAGCTGCGCGCCGACGCGGTAGGTGCGGCCCGTCCGCGCGCCCGGCACGCCGCGCCGGCCGCGTTCGAGCTGCTGGAGCAGCAGGTCCATGGCGAGTTCGCCCAGCTCGCGGGCGCCGTTGTCGACGACGGTGACGGGCGGGTGCCACCAGCGGAGCCAGCTGATGTCCTCGTAGCAGACGAGCGAGATGTCGTCCGGGACGCGGACGCCCGCCGCGACGAGCGCGGGCAGCACACCGAACACGGCCTCGTGGTTGGCGGCGAACAGCGCGGTGATCTCCGGCGCGCGGCGCAGCAGCCGCTCGGCCGCGTCGGACCCGAAGGACGGCTCGAACGGGCCGCGCTCGACGAGCCGCTCGTCCACCGGCAGGCCGCGCTCGCGCAGCGCCAGCTCGTACCCCGCGAAGCGCTCCTGCCCGGAGTTCGTGTCGGCGGGGCCGCCGATGTAGCCGATGTGCCGGTGCCCGAGGCCGAGCAGGTAGCGGGTGGCCTCCTGCGCGCCGTCCCGGTCGGACGCGAGGACGGTCGGCGCCGCGCTCTCCGCCGCGCCCCGGATGAGGTTGACGACCGCCGTCCCGGAGCCGAGCAGCGCGTTGGACGCGGCGGCGTTCGAGCCGGTGCCGATGAGGATCACGCCGTCCACGCCGTGCTCGCCGAGCGTGCGGAGGATGTTCTCCTCGCGGCGCGGGTCGGCGTCGGTGATGGACAGCATCATCTGGTAGTCCTCGGCGGCGGCGCGGCGCTGCACGACCTCGGCGATCGTGTGGAACGACGCGTTCACGAGGTTGCCGACGACGAGCCCGATCAGGTGCGACTGCCGGGACCGGAGCGCGCTCGCGGCGCGGTTCGGCTGGTAGCCGAGCCGGCGCGCGGCGTCCTCGACGAGGGCGCGGGTCTCGGGCGCGATCAGGGACGACCCGCTCAGCGCCCGGGAGGCGGTGCTGCGGGACACGCCGGCCGCGGCCGCCACGTCCTTCAGGGTGACGCTCATCGTGCTCCGATTCTGCAATCGATCCCAATGTCGGGGCAATCATGCCATACCCAATCGGCGGGCGGTGAGTGCTCAGCGCAACGAGTTCCCGCGTCGTCCCACGTAGAAATGGCGAAGTGACCCTTGACACTCGCCTACGCTGTGCCGCAACCTTGTGCAACCGATCCCAGCGGGATGAGCACTACGAACTCGGGGAATGATCTTGGATCGCGACGACGTCCCATGGCGCGGCTACTGGCCCGCGGCGCCCACGCCGTTCACCGCGGACGGCGCCCTCGACGAGGACGCCTGGGCCGAACTGCTCCGGCTGTACCTGCGGCAGGGCGTGCACGGCGTGCTGGTCAACGGCAGCACCGGCGAGTGGTTCAGCCAGACCCCGGCCGAGCGCCGCCGCGTCGCCGAGATCGCCGTCGAGGTCGCCGGGCGCATCCCGGTCGTCGTCGGCGTCACCGCCTACACCCAGGACGAGGCGATCGGGCTGGCGGAGCACGCGGCCGCCACGGGGGCCGGTGGCGTGCTCGCCACCCCGCCGCCGTACGTCCATCCCGGGCCGGACGAGATCCTCGCGTTCTACGAGCGGGTCAGCTCCGCCACCGACCTGCCGTTCATGGTCTACAACTGGCCGCGCGGCGTCGCCGTCGACCTCGGCGACCACCCCGGCCTGGTCGAGCGGCTCGCCGACCTGCCGAACGTCGCCGCGATCAAGGACAGCACCGGCGACTGGCTGAAGATGCTCGCCACCGTCGAGGCGGTCGCGGACCGCGTCCGCGTGTTCGGCAGCTTCCTGCACCGCCGCGGGCTCGCCGTTCTCCTCGGGCTCGGCGGCGACGGCAACATCGACGGCGGCGGGCTCGGCGCGCCGTTCGCCGTCCCCTTCTACGAGGCCGTGGCGCGCCGCGACGAGGAGGCCGCCCGCGCCTTCGTCGACCGCTACGCCGCGCTGTCGTCCCGGCTCATCAGGCCCGACTACAGCGGCGTGTTCGCCTCGCCGATCCCGCAGCTCAAGGCCGCGATGGCGGAGCTCGGGCAGCCGGGCGGGCACGTCCGCCCGCCGCTGCTGCCGGCGACCGGCGCGGCGCTCGACGGCATCCGCGCCGCGCTGGAGGAGTCCGGCCTGCGCGCCGCGCTGGAGCCCGCCGGGGCGTCGTCGTGAGCGTCACCCGGATCACCGTCGACGGGGAGCCGGTAGACGCGACCGCCGGTTCCTCCCTCACCGCCGCGTTCGTCGCCGCCCGCCGCTGGCGGCTGCGCGACAACCCGGTGAGCGGCGAGCCGCGCGGCCCGTTCTGCGGCATGGGCGTGTGCTTCGAATGCGAGGTCACGGTCGACGGACGGCCGGGCGTGCGGGCCTGCCTGACCCGCGTCGTCCCCGGCATGACGGTCGAGACCGGCGCGCCGGTGGAGACCGGTCCTTCTTCTTCGGGGACGCGGCCATGACCGTGTCCCGTGATGTGGTGTCCCGTGACGTGCTGGTCGTCGGCGGCGGTCCGGCCGGGCTGTCGGCCGCGGTCCGGCTGGCCGCCGCCGGGCTCACCGTGGCGATCGCCGACGAGCAGCCCGAACTGGGCGGGCAGTACTTCCGCCGTCCGTCGCCCGCGGTGCTGCGCGCGCACGGCGACCACCGTCCGGAGGGCGGGCGGCTCATCGCCCGCGTCCGGGAACTCGGCGTCGACTGCCTGACCGGGCACCTCGTCTGGGGCGTCGCCGACGACGGCCGCACCCTGTTCGCCACCGCGCCGGACGGCGCCGCGGTCCGGCTCCGCGCCCGCCACGTCATCGTGGCGACCGGCGCGTACGAGCGGACGCACCCGTTCCCCGGCTGGCAGCTCCCCGGCGTCACGACGCCCGGATTCGCCCAGCACCTCGCCGCCGCCGACGGAACGCCGGTCGGGCGGCGCGTGCTGGTCGCCGGGTCTGGACCGTTCCTTCTTCCCGTCGCGTGCTCCCTGCTGGACGCGGGCGCCGAGGTCGTCGGCGTCGCCGAGGCCGGGCGCCCCTACACGCCGTCGCTCCGCGCGACCGCCGCGCTCCGGCACCCGGCGCGGCTCCGCGAGCTGGCCGGATACATGGCGCGGCTCGCGCGGGCGCGCGTCCCGATCTGGCAGGGACGGGTGGTCACCGGCGCGTCCGGCGACGGCCGCGTCTCGGCCGTCACGCTCGCCGCGACCGCCGACCCGTCGCGCCCGGTCGGCACGTTCGCCGTGGACGCGGTGTGCGTCGGCTACGGGTTCCGCCCGCAGACGGAGCTGGCCCGGCTGCTCGGCTGCGAGATCCGCGCGGACGCCGCGACCGGCGACGCCGCGCCCGTCACCGACCCCTTCGGCCGGACGAGCCGTCCCGGCGTGTACGTCGTGGGCGAGGCGGCCGGGATCGGCGGCGTCCACCTGGCGCGGGCGCGCGGACGGCTGACCGCCGCGCACATCCTCGCGGCGCGCGGCGGCGGCGACCGGCGGGAGATCGTCCGGCTCGCCGCGCGGACCCGCGCGCTCGGCCGCTTCACCGCGCTCAGCGAGGCGCTCTACCCGAGCCCCGCCGCGTTGCAGGACGCTCTCGTCAGCGCCCTGCCGGACGAGACCGTCGTGTGCCGCTGCGAGGCCGTGACCGCGTCCGACGTGCGCGCCGCCGCCGTCGACCGGGCGGGCGGCGACCTGAACGCCACCAAGTCCTGGTCGCGCGCCGGGATGGGGCCCTGCCAAGGACGTTTCTGCGGTTTCGCGGTCGCCGGCCTCGTCCGCGCGGCGCGCGACGGGGAGCGGGGCGAGCCGGTGTTCCCGGCGCGGCAGCCCGTCCGTCCCGTGCCGGTGGAGACGCTGCTCGCGCTCGGCGAGCAGGAGCCCGAGGGGGACGCCGCGTGAGCGCGCGCACCGCGGACGCCGTGGTGATCGGCGCGGGCGTGCTCGGCGCGTCGGCGGCGTTCCACCTCGCCAGGGCCGGACACCGGGTGATCGTCCTCGACCGGGGCGCGCCCGGCCGCGAGGGATCCGGGACGACGGCGGGCAACCTGCACGTCCAGGCCGTCCACACGCGGCGGCCCGGCCAGGAGGTCCCGCTGGACAGCGCCCGGTTCCTGCCGTTGCAGCGCGCCGCGAGCGACCGCTGGGAGAAGGTCGAGGCGGAACTGGACGCCTCGGTCGAGCTGCGCCGCAGCGGCGGCTTCACCATCGCCGAAACACCCGAACAGCGCGCCGAGCTGATCGCCAAGCACGCCTGGGAGGAGCGGGCCGGGATCGCCACCGAGGTGCTCGACGGCGACGGCGCCCGCGCGGCGCTGCCGCTGCTCGGCCCGACCGTCACGGCCGCGACCTGGTGCCCGCTCGACGGGTACGCGAACCCGCTGCTGACCACGCCCGCCTACCTCGCCGCGGCCGTCCGGCACGGCGCCGAGGTGCGGCCGTTCTCCCCGGTGCGGGCGGTGGAACGTTCCGGCTCCGGCTGGCGCGTCACCGCCGGGACCGACGCGCCGATCGAGACGCCCCGCGTGCTGGACGTCGCCGGTCCCTGGCTCGGCGAGATCGCCGCGCTGGCCGGGATCCGGCTGGCGATGACGCCCGTCGCGATCCAGATGCACGTGACCGTCCGGCTGCCGGAGACGCTGCGGCACCTCGTCCAGCACATCGGCGAGGGCCTGTCGGTCAAGCAGGTCACGGCCGGGAACCTCCTGGTCGGCGGAGGCTGGCCCGCGCGGCGCTTCGACCCGGACGGGCGCAGCCCGATCAGCGCGGCGAGCGTCCTCGGCAACATGGCGCAGGCCGCGCGGGTGCTGCCGTTCGTCCGCGAGTTGCGGCTGTTGCGCGCCTGGGCGGGCCCGCTCGCCGCCACCCCGGACGAGATGCCGGTGATCGGGGAGGTGCCGGGCGCGCCCGGCTTCCTCGTCGCGGGCGGGACCTACGCCTTCACGTTCGCCCCGCTGTGGGGCGAGACCCTGCGCTGCCTCGCCGAGGGGACGGCGCCCCCGGTGGACGTCCACGACCTCGGCCCCGACCGGCTGATCACCCCGGTTCCGTATGAGCAGGCCCAGGAGCAGGCCCGATGACCGGAGCGGAAGCGAGCTTGATGAGAGAGGAGAGTTCGGTGTCGACATCGACGAGCGGGCGGCGGCCCGTGGCGGAGGACGGGACGGTCTGGCTGACCGGCGGGCACGTCGTGGACGTCCTGCGCGGCACGGTCCGCCGGAACGCGAACGTCGCGGTGTCCGGCGGCCGGATCGAGGAGATCACGACGGCCGCGCCGGAGCCCGGCGCCCGCCGGATCGACCTCGGCGGCCGGTACCTGCTGCCCGGCCTGATCTCGGTGCACACGCACCTGTCGGTGACGTACCCGTTCTCCGCGACCGACGAGGGCGAGAACCCGGGGCTGACCGCGCTGCGGGCGCTGTCGCGGGCGCAGGACGCGCTGCACGCGGGCGTCACGACGATCCGCTGCGTCCACGAGCAGAACCGCGCGGACCTCCTCATCAAGGAGAGCGTCGCGCAGGGCTGGGTGGACGCGCCGCGCATCATCGGCGCGGGCCGCGCGGTCTCCACGACCGGCGGCCACGGCCACGGCTCCGCCTGCTCCTACGCCGACGGCCACGACGGCTTCCTGCGCGCGGCCCGCGAGGAGCTGGCCGCCGGAGCCGACCTGATCAAGGTGTTCATCACGGGCGGCATCGCGCACGAGGGCGAGTCGTTCACCGGCTCGCAGATGACCCTGGACGAGATGCGCGCCGTCGTCCGCGCCGCGCAGGAGCACGGCACGTACGTGACGGCGCACGCCGGGTCCGGGTCGGCGATCCGGGAGGCGCTCGCCGCCGGGGTCCGCGGCTACGAGCACGCCTACGAGCTGGACGAGGCGACCGCGAAGGAGATGGCGGACCGCCGCGTCTTCCTCACCCCGACGCTGTGCGTCACCCGCTGCCCCGACTGGATGGCCGGGCACTCGTTCAGCGAGTGGCAGATCGAGCGCGCGACGCAGGTCGGGCCCGGCCACCTCGCGAGCATCCGCCGCGCGGTCGCCGCCGGGATCGCCGACCCGCTCGACCCGGAGCGGCCCGGCATCACGATGCTCGCCGGGACCGACTACCCGCCGGGCGAGCCCATCGAGGACACCGTCGTCGCCGTCCGCGAGATGGAGTTCCTCACCGACGCGGGGCTCGACCCCGCGCAGGCGCTGCGCGCGGGCACCAGCGACGCGGCCCGGCTCGTCGGACTCGGCGGCGAGGCGGGCGCGGTCGAGGAGGGCCTGCTCGCGGACCTGGTCGTGACCGACCGGGACCCGCTGTCGGACCTGTCCGCGCTGCGCCGCATCCCGTTCGTCATGCAGGCCGGGCGGGTCGTCCGGAACGACCTGCCCGTCCCCGGCACCCTGGGAGGAACCCCGTGAGCCCCTCGTCCCGCACCCGGCTGGCGGTCGACATCGGCGGCACGTTCGTCGACGCGATCGCCTACGACGAGGCCACCGGCGAGCTGCGCCTGCACAAGGCCCCGACCACCCCGGACGCCCCGGCGCGCGGCGTGCTCGACGCGGTCGGCGGCCTCGCGGACCGGCTGGACGGCGTCGAGGCGTTCGTGCACGGCACCACGCTCGGCCTGAACGCGATCCTCCAGCGGCGCGGCGCGGACGTCGGGATCATCACCAACGCCGGGTTCCGCGACCTGCTGGAGATCGCCCGCGCGAACGTCCCCGGCCAGTACATGTACGACTTCGCGTACGCGCCGCCGCCGCCGCTCGTCCCGCGCCGCCACCGGACGGGCGTGCCCGGCCGGATCGACGCGCAGGGCTACGAGGTCGAGCCGCTCGACGAGGACGCCGTCCGCGAGGCGGGCCGCCTGCTCGTCGAGGAGCAGGGGCTGCGCTCGCTCGCGATCTGCTTCCTGCACTCCTACGCCGAGCCCGCGCACGAGCGGCGCGCCGCGCAGATCCTGCGGGACGCCTACCCGGACGTGTCGATCTCGACGTCCACCGACATCAGCCGCGAGTACCGCGAGTACGAGCGGACCAGCACCGTCACGCTGGACGCCTACATCCGGCCGGTGCTCAGCGACTACATCGGCGCGCTGGAGGGACGCCTCTCCGCCGCCGGGCTGACCCGCCCGCTGCACATCATGCGGTCGGGCGGCGGCGCGATGACCGCCGACCTGGCCCGCCGCGCCCCGCTGATGACCGTGCTGTCCGGCCCGGCGGGCGGCGTGGTCGGCGCCTCGTTCCTGGCCCGCGAGCTGGGCCGGGACAAGCTGATCTCGTTCGACGTCGGCGGCACCAGCGTGGACTGCTGCGTGATCGAGGACGGCTCGCCCGGCGAGGTGCACGAGGCCGGGATCGACGGCTTCCCGCTGCTCATCCCGATCTTCGACATCCGGACGGTCGGCGCGGGCGGCGGCTCCATCGCCTGGGTGGACGAGGGCCTGCTCAAGGTCGGCCCGCGCAGCGCGGGCGCCGTCCCGGGCCCGGTCGCCTACGGCGCGGGCGGCACCGAGCCGACCGTGACGGACGCGGCGCTCGTCCTCGGCTACCTCGACCCGGCCGCGTTCCTCGGCGGCGACATGACCATCGACGCGGACGCGGCCCGCGCCGCCGTCGAGGAGAAGCTCGGCGGCCCGCTCGGCGTCGACGCGACGCACGCGGCGGCGAGCGTGTTCCGCGTCCTGCTGGCCCGGACGGTCGGCGCGCTCCGCGAGATCACCGTCGAGCGGGCGCTCGACCCGCGCGAGTTCGCGCTGCTCGCGTTCGGCGGGGCCGGGCCGCTGCTCGGCCCGATGCTGGCCCGCGAGATGGGCGTGACGGAGACGGTCGTCCCGCAGGTCCCGGCCGCGTTCTCCGCGTTCGGCATGCTCATGTCGGACCTGGAGTACGAGTTCGCGACGACCGTCCTCAAGCCGCTCAGCGACGCGACGCTCGCCGAGTTGGAGCCGTCGTTCGCCGACTTGGAGTCGCAGGGCGAGGAGGTGCTGTCCGTCCAGGGCGTGAAGCCCGAGGACCGGACGCTCATCCGCCGTCTCGACGTCCGCTACCACGGCCAGGAGCACACGCTCGGCATAGACCTCCGGGACGGCGACGACGCGGCCGCGATCCTGGAGCGGTTCCACGAGCAGCACCGCGCCCGGTACGGGCACGCGATGCCGGACGGCGGCCAGATCCTCACCCTGCGGGTGCGGGCGGTCGGCGTCCTGCCGAAGCCGGGCCTGCGCCGTCTCGACGGCACCGGGGAGGGGACGCCGGAGCCGGTCGGCTCGCGTCCCGCGTTCGACTTCGCCGCCGGGGAGACCGTGCCGTTCCCGGTGTACGAGCGGTCGACGCTCGCGCCCGGCCACACGCTGCCGGGCCCCGCGATCGTCGAGGAGGGCACCTCCACGACGGTGATCTTCAGTGACCAGCGCCTCGCCGTGGACGTCCACGGCCACCTGCTGGTGAGCAGCCCGGAGGCGGACCAGTGACAGGAGACCGAATGCCCGCCGAACTGGACGGCGCGACCGTCGAGGTGATCCGCAACTACCTGGTGTCGGTCGGGGAGCAGATGCGCCGGACGCTCGTCCGCGCCGCGTTCAACCCGGTGATCTACGAGGTGCTGGACTTCGGCATCTCGATCTACGACGGCGACCTCGAACTGATGGCGGAGGCCGCCGGGATCACCTCGTTCCTCGGCGCGAACGACCACGCGATCGTCAAGGGCGTCGAGTACGTGGGCAAGGAGAACCTCGCGCCGGGCGACGTCTACCTGCTCAACTACCCGTACTGGTCCGGCGCGCACTCCTACGACGCGATGCTGTTCGCCCCGGTGTTCCGGGACGGCGGCGACGCCCCGTCCGCGTACCTGGCCGTCCGGGCGCACTGGATGGACCTCGGCGCGAAGGCGCCCGGATACGTCCTCGACTCGACCGACATGCACCAGGAAGGGCTGATCTTCCCGGGCACGCGGATCGTCCACAAGGGCGAGGTCGTCCGGGACATCGTCGAGCTGATCCGCTTCAACTCGCGCCTGCCCGACCTGACGATCGGCGACTTCCACGCGCAGCTCGCCGCGCTCCGCACCGGGGAGAACCGGCTCGCGCAGGTGTGGGAGAAGTTCGGCGGCGAGACCGTCGACCAGGCCGTCAAGCAGATCATCGAGCACGGCGAGCGCGTCGCCCGCAAGGCCGTCGCCGCCCTCCCGGACGGCACCTGGACGGCCGCCGACTACTGCGACGACGACGGCATCACCGACGACCTGATCCGCATGGAGGTCAAGGTCACGATCGACGGCGACCGGATGGAGGTCGACTTCAACGGCTCCGACGGCGCCGTCCTCGGCCCGGTGAACCTGCCGATCGGCGCGACGGAGAGCCTCGCCAAGTCGACGTTCAAGGAGCTGACGACGCCGGACGAGCCGTCCAACGCGGGCCACTACCGGGCCCTCACCGTGACGGCCGACCCGGGCAACTTCTTCCACGCGCAGTACCCGGTGGCGACGTTCACGCAGTGGAGCGGCATCGTCGCGTTCGAGCTGATCCACAAGGCGCTCGCCGGGGTGCTCGACTCGATCCCGGCGTCGTCCGGCGGCGACGAGCCCGGCTTCATGGCGCTCGGCCACGACCCGCGCACCGGCGAGGACTTCGTCATCAGCAACAACGAGGGCATCGGCTGGGGCGCGCGGCGCGACCGGGACGGCGCGAACGCGCAGCAGCACCCGTCGCAGAGCGTCGTCCGGAACACGCCGATCGAGGTGCTGGAGCACAAGTCGACCGTGTTCCACGAGCGCCTCGAACTGATCCCGGACTCCGGCGGGGCCGGGACGTTCCGCGGCGGCGTCGGCGTCCTGCGCGAGGTCCGCTACCTCGCGGACGGCGAGGTCCTGTCGATGAAGAAGAAGAGCAAGACCAGGCCGTGGGCGCTGGAGGGCGGCCACGAGCCCGAGCCCAGCGGCATGACGCTGTGGCCCGGCACCGACCGCGAGAAGCGCGTCGGCATGTACCGGGCCGCGATGCGGGCGGGCGACCGGTTCGTCAACCGCACCGCCGGCGGCGGCGGCTTCGGCGACCCGCTGGACCGCGACCCGGCCGCCGTCGTCGCCGACGTCCTCGACGGCTACGTCACCGCCGCGGCCGCCGAACGCGACTACGGCCTGGTCGTCGCCCCCGACGGCTCCCACACCGAGACCCCCGCCAGGGCCGAGCGCCGCCGCGTCCGCGACGGCGCCGAACGGCACGACACCTGACCCGTCCGCCCCCGGACACGTCCACGATTAGGAGACGACCGTGCTCCACGACACATCGGCCAAGAGGACCAGGTGGTTCCCCGGCCCACGGCCGGCCCGGCTGACCGCCGTGCTCGCGGCGGCGGCGATCGCCGCCGCGGCCTGCGGCGGATCGAGCGGCGGAGGCTCCGGCGAGCGCGCGCAGACGCTCATCGTCGCCGAGAACGAGCCGCCCGCGACCTTCGACCCGGCCCAGGCCGACAACTCCACGGTGGACGAGGTCGTCCGCCCCGCCTACGACACGCTCGTCAAGTACGGCGCGGGCAACAAGATCGAGCCCAGCGTCGCGACGGAGTGGAAGGTGGCCGCCGACGGCAAGTCCATCGACCTGACGCTGCGCGGCGACGTCACCTTCCACGACGGCGCGAAGCTCACCGCCGCGGACGTCCAGTACAGCCTGGACCGGATCAAGAAGCTGAAGGTGGGCGTCGCGTCCCTCATCAGCACCTACGAGTCGTCGAAGGTGCTCGACGATACGCACCTCACGATCACGATGAGCCGGTCCTACGCGCCGATGGTCGCCGCGCTGACCCGCGTCTACATCCTGAACTCGAAGCTGGTCGAGTCGCACAAGGGCAGCGACGACGGGCAGAAGTGGCTCGCCACGGCGGACGCGGGCTCCGGCCCGTACAAGCTGACCGGATACACGGCCAACCAGGAGGCGAAGTACGCGCAGTACGGCAAGTACTGGGGCGGCTTCAACGGGCAGGCGAAGAACGTCGTCTTCCGGTACCTGCCGCAGGCCGCGACGCAGAAGAGCGCCCTGCTCGCCGGTGACATCGACATCGCGATGGACATCGACCCCAACGACTGGGCGTCCTTCGAGGGCAACGGCGGCTACAAGGTCGACAAGGCGGACACGAACGTCCAGCTCTACGTGTTCTTCAAGATGAAGGGCTCGCAGGTCGAGAACAAGGCGCTGCGCGAGGCGATCGCGTCCGCGTACCAGTACGACCAGCACATCTCGTCCATCCTCAAGGGGGCCGGGAAGAAGGCGGTCGGCGTGGTGCCGTCCACCATGCAGTGCTTCGACGCCGCGACGCCGCAGCCCGGCTACGACGTGGCGAAGGCGAAGAGCGCGCTCCAGTCGGCGGGCCTGTCGAACGTCTCGCTGACGATGACGTACCTGAAGGCGACGGCCGAGATGGAGCAGGCGGCGACGCTGTTCCAGTCCGACCTGGCGAAGATCGGCGTGAAGCTGAAGCTGGAGGCCATCACCTACCCCGAGTACGTGCAGCGGCTGAAGACGAACAAGACCACGCCGGACCTCGGCATGATCTACGCCTTCCCGCCGAACCCCGACCCGGACTCGGTGCTGTACCAGCTGTTCGACTCCCGGTTCATCAACAACGGGCAGAACAACGGCGGCTACGACAACCCGAAGGTCGACGAGCTGGTCGAGAAGGCCCAGACGGTCACCGACGAGAACGAGCGGTGCGGCCTGTACAAGCAGGCGCAGACGCTCATCGCCGGTGACGTCGCGTCGGTCAACATGTCCAACCCGCAGTACGTGACCGTCCTGCGCAAGGGCGTGGAGGGCTACGCCTACCAGCCGTCCCACCACCAGACCGTCGACGTCTACGGCGTCAAGGTCGGCTGACGAGGGGAGGCACGGCAATGGCGCGTTTCCTGCTCAGACGGCTCGTCACCAGCGTCGTCGTGCTGTTCGGCCTGGGCGTCGTCACGTTCCTGATGTCCCAGGTGCTGCCCGGGGACCCGGCGCGGGCCGCGGCGGGACGCAACGCGACCGCCGAGCAGGTCGCCGCGGTCTCCGCGCGGCTCGGCCTCGACAAGCCCGTGTGGGAGCAGTTCCCGGCGTACCTCGGGAACCTCCTGCACGGCGACCTCGGCACATCGGTGTTCACCCAGCGTCCGGTGCTGAGCGACATCGGCGACGCGCTGCCGTCGTCGCTGGAGCTGGTGCTCGCCGCGATGTTGATCAACGTGGCGGTCGCGGTGCCGCTCGGCGTGTACGCCGCCTACCGGCGGGGGCGCGCCGCCGACGTCGCCGCGCGGCTGATCGTGCTGTTCGGCGCGGGTGTCCCGGTGTTCTGGCTGGGGCTGATGCTCCAGCTCGTGTTCGCCGACCGGCTCGGCGCGCTGCCGCTCACCGGGCAGCTCGGGTTCGGCCGGGAGGTGCCGTCCATCACCGGCATGACCTCGGTGGACGCCCTGCTCAGCGGCGACCCGGCGGCGTTCTCGGACGCCGTGTCGCACCTGGTCCTGCCCGCGGTGACGCTCGCGGCGGCGTTCGTCGCGGTCGTCGCCCGGACGGTCCGGTCGTCGATGATCAGCGTGCTGGACTCGGACTACATCACGCTCGCCCGCGCGACCGGGGCGTCGGAGTGGCGGGTGGTGATCAGGCACGGGCTGCGGAACGCGCTCGTCCCGGTCAGCACCATCCTCGGCATGCAGCTCGGCTGGATGCTCGGCTCCACCGTCCTGGTCGAGTCGGTGTTCGGACGGCGGGGGATCGGGGCGTACGCGGTCAACGCCGTCCTGCAGAACGACCTGTACGCGGTGATCGGCACCGTCCTCGTGATCGGAGTGGTGTTCGTGCTGGCCAACATCGTCGTGGACGTCGTCCAGCTCTGGCTCAACCCGAGGCTCCGGCAGCCCGGCGGGTCGCGCGCGTCGGCCGCCGTCCCGGCGGCGGAGCCCGTCGAGCCGGGCGTCGTGGAAGGGGCGGCGACATGAAGACCGCCGTCGCGGACACCGTGGAACGCGGCCCGGCCGTGCTTCGTCGCCGACGGTTCGCGCCCGCCGGGCGGGCCTCGATCGTCGATCGGGTCGCCTTGGCGATCGCGGGTCTGATGGTGCTGATCGCGCTGGTCGGCCCGCTGCTCGCGCCGCACGACCCGTACTCGGTGAACCTCGGGCAGGCGCTGCACGCGCCGTCCGCCGACCACTGGTTCGGGACGGACGCGAACGGCCGCGACATCTTCAGCCGCGTCCTGTACGGGGCGCGGGTGTCGCTGCTCGCGACCGTCATCGTGATCGCCGTCGCGACCCTGATCGGCACGATCGTCGGGACGCTCGCCGCGCTCGGCGGCCGCGTCGCCGACGAGGTCCTGATGCGGATCTGCGACATCGGCCTGTCGCTGCCCGCGATCATCCTGGCGCTCGGCCTCGCCGCCGCGCTCGGCCCCGGGCTGCGCTCGGCGGTGATCGCGCTGTGCCTCACCTGGTGGCCGGGGTACGCGCGGCTCGTCCGGACGCTCGTCCGCGACGTCAGGGACGCCGAGTACGTCGAGGCCGCCCGCACGCTCGGGGTGTCCACGCCGCGCCTGGTGTTCCGGCACGTGCTGCCGAACTCGCTCGACACCCTCTACGTGCAGACGACGCTGGACGTGTCGGCGGTCATGCTCGTGATCTCCGGGCTGTCGTTCGTCGGGGTCGGCGCGCAGGTGCCGTCCGCCGAATGGGGCGCGATGATCGCGGGCGCGGCCGGGAACCTGACGAACGGCTGGTGGGCCGTCGTCTTCCCGGGCCTCGCGATCATGCTCACCGCGGTCTCGTTCAACCTCGTGGGGGACTGGCTGCGCGTCCGCAACGACCCGACGCTGCGAGGGAGGCGGTCATGACCCCGCTGCTGGAGCTGGACGACCTGCACGCCTCCTTCCCCGGACCGGACGGCCCGGTGGAGGTGCTGGGCGGGGTGACCATGTCGGTCGCGGCCGGGGAGAAGGTCGCACTGGTCGGCGAGTCGGGATCGGGCAAGTCGGTGACGGCGCGGGCGGTGCTGCGGCTTGACCGCGACGCCTCGCTGTCGGGTCGGGTTCTTCTGGACGGCAAGGACCTGCTCGGGCTTTCCGAGCGGGCGATGCGGGACGTCCGCGGCGCCCGGATCGGGCTCGTCTTCCAGGACCCGCTCGCCTCCCTCAACCCGGTGATGACGATCGGCTGGCAGATCATGCAGCCGCTCCTCATCCGCGGCGTGAAGAAGAAGGAGGCGCGGCGGCGCGGCGTCGACCTGCTCGGCCGCCTCGGCGTCCGCGACGCCGACCGGCGCTTCGACGACTACCCGCACCAGTTCTCGGGCGGGATGCGGCAGCGCGTCGTCATCGCCATCGCGGTGATCGCCGAGCCCGCGCTGCTGATCGCGGACGAGCCGACCACGGCTCTGGACGTCCGCGTCCAGGCCCAGGTGCTCACGCTGCTGCGCGAACTGGCGGCGGAACGGTCGATGTCGGTGCTGCTGATCACCCACGACCTGGGGATCGTGGCGGGCTTCGCCGACCGCGTCGTCGTCATGCGCCACGGCGCGCCCGTCGAACAGGGCGTGGTGGACGACATCTACGCCCGTCCGCAACATCCGTACACGCGCGGCCTCCTCGCCTCGGTGCCCCGAATAGACGATGACCCGTCCCGCCGCCTGAGCACCGTCGACGAGGCGGCACTGGAAGGGGAGACCCTATGACTGCTGTCTCTGGGGTTAGCGCTTTGAGCGTGCGGAATCTCGTGAAGAGTTTCGGCGGACGGCCCGTCGTGAAGGGCGTCTCGTTCGACCTGGCGCCCGGCGAGGTGCTCGGGCTGGTCGGCGAGTCGGGCTCCGGGAAGTCGACGGTCGCGCGCTGCGTCGCCCGGCTGACCAAGCCCGACTCCGGCGAGATCAAGCTCGGCGGACGGGACGTCCTCGGCGCGTCGCGGCGCGAGCTGCGCACCCTCCGCCGCGACATGCAGATGGTCTTCCAGGACCCGTACTCGTCGCTGAACCCGCGGATGACGGCGGGCGCGCTGATCGAGGAGGGCCTGCTCGTCCACGGCATCGAGCCGGACCGCCGCAAGCGCCGCGACCGTGCCGCCGCCCTGCTGGAGACGGTCGGGCTGTCGGCCGCCGACGCGGACCGGCACCCGCGCTCGTTCTCCGGCGGCCAGCGGCAGCGCATCGCCATCGCCCGCGCCCTCGCCGTCGAGCCGAAGGTGCTGATCTGCGACGAGGTGGTGTCGTCGCTGGACGTGTCCGTCCAGGCGCAGGTGCTCAACCTCTTCCGCGACCTGCGCGAACGGCTCGACCTGTCCATCCTGTTCATCGCGCACGACCTCGCCGTCGTGCACTACCTGTGCGACCGGGTCGCGGTGCTCGACCAGGGCTCGCTGGTCGAGATCGGTCCTTGCGGAGAGATCTACCGGCGGCCCACCCACCCCTACACGCGCTCGCTGCTGGACGCCGTCCCGGTCCCCGACCCGGCGGCCGAACGCGCCCGGCAAGCGGTCTGACGAGGAAAGGCACCATGGAGAACCTGCGGATGTTCGTGAACGGGCAGGCCATGTCCGGCGGCTCGCTGAACGGGGCGCTGAGCGGCGCCGAGTTCCTCGGCCCGGCGGAGACGGCGCCCCGGTACCGGTTCTACTCCGTCCGGGACGAGTTCCCGGGCCTGCACCCGGTGCCGTCCGGCGGACGGTCCGTGCCCGGCGAGCTGTACGCCGTCACCTACGAGATCCTCCGCGACCACCTGCTGCCCGGCGAGCCGCCCGAGCTGGAGCTCGGCGTGATCGAACTCGCGGACGGCTCCGGCACCCTCTGCATGCGGATGCGCGCCGAGTCGCTCACCCTGCCCGGCGTCACGGACATCAGCGACGCGGGCGGCTGGCGCGCCCACCTGGCGGCCCGGTGACCGCCGACGTCGTCGTCCGAGGCGGGACGGTCGTCGAAGCCGGCTGGTCGGGCCCCGCCGACGTGGTGATTTCGGACGGCCGCGTCACCGCGCTTGCCGCCCCCGGCACGGCCCCCGCCGCCGATACCGTCATCGACGCGACCGGCCGCCTGGTCATGCCGGGCGGAGTCGACCCGCACTGCCACGTCGGCTTCACGTCCGGCGAGTTCACCTCGCTGGACGACTACCGCCAGTGCACCACCGCCGCCGTCTTCGGCGGCACGACCACCATCGTGGACTTCGCGATCCCGCGTCCCGGCGAGAACCCGGCCGACGTCGCCTACGCGCAACGCGCGAAAGCCACCCAGGGCCTCTGCGACAGCGCCCTGCACGCCTGCGTGGTCGAATGGGACGACACCGTCCCCGACCAACTCGCCGCCCTGGTCAACGACGGAATTTCCACCGTCAAGATGTTCACCACCTACCGCGGCGAGACGATGGCCGACGAGGACACCGTCCTCCGTACCATGACCGAACTGGCCCGCCTCGGCGGCATGGTCGTCATCCACTGCGAGGCCGACCACATAGTCGGCGACGCCCAACGCCGCTGCGCGGCCACCGACCACATCGGCGCGGCGAACATGGCCGCAACCCGTCCTGACCTAGCTGAAACAGCCTCCGTAGCCGAAATCCTGGCCATCGCAGAAGCAGTAGATGCCCCGGTGTACTTCGTCCACCAATCCACAGCCGAAGCCGTGGAACTGGTAGCCGCCGCCCGCCGCCGAGGCGTCCGCGCCTACAGCGAAACAGTGGCGCACCACCTGGTCCTGGACGACTCCGCCTACAACGGCGCTCACCCAGAACGCTACGTCTGCTGCCCGCCCCTACGCTCATCTACCCAGGTCAAAGCACTAGGCCGCCACCTGTTCACCGGCGAGGTAACAACAATTGGCAGCGACCACTGCTGCTACGACACGGCCCAAAAGGAATCCCGCGCCACCGACGTCCGCGCGATGCCGAACGGCCTCCCCGGCGTAGAAACCCGCCTCCCGGTCATCTTCTCCGAATACGTCGTGGGCCAGGGCCTCCCCGCAACCCGCTTCGTAGAACTGACGTCCACCAACCCGGCCCGCACAAACGGCCTCTACCCCCGCAAGGGCACCCTCCTCCCCGGCGCCGACGCGGACATAGCCATCTGGAACCCCACAACAGAATGGCAAATTACGTCTACGGACCTGCACATGGCCACCGACTACACCCCCTACGAGGGAATGCAGATAACCGGCCGCCCAGAAACCGTCCTAGTACGCGGCCGAGCAGTAGTCGACAACAACACCCTCCAAGACCCAACCCCCCAAGGCCGTCACCTAAAAGCCGGACCCGTCGTTTGAGACCGCGCTAATCGGCGGGCGCGACCCGTGGCCCGTCCGGCCCGCTGGCTCGATGGGGCCACTTCGCGGAGTCGTCACGACGCAGCCGCGAGACCTCTTCCATGCGGTCACCTGGGATGATGACCTGCGTGACGTCCACGGCCTTCTCGTCCTTGGCGCTGTAGCTGATGCGGACGACCTCCCAAACGGGCAGCTCGGCCGGGATGAGCAACAGCTTGGCCTCATCGAGGGTCGGCATCCGCACACGCCGCCGCTCAAGCCATTCCAACGGCCCATGACCCTTGCCTTCAATCGCGTCGATCCAGGCTCCCGGCCCCGTCCCATAAGGCTCTTTGACTTCTGGGACCTCATCGGAGATTCGCGGATGTATCCACGAGGTCGAGATCTGAAAGGCCGGTTCACCCTCCGGGCCGGTCACCCGCAGCCGTCTCATGACCATCTCCCCGACCGGCACGTTCAGCAGATGGGCAAGCCGAGCGTCATTAATGGGGGCTTTGCGGACGTCGGGCTTCCCGTGGTGAGTCCAAATCTCGTTGCCCATGGCGGCGGGGAAGCTGTAGCCGCCCGCGAACTCCTCCCCGTCCCGCCGGTGCCTGGTGTTCCGCTTCACGAGATCGGTGCGCATGATGGTCTTGCGATGCTTGGGGCGGACGACCGTCCCACGCCGGGGCACTGAGACCAGGCGGCCTTGCTTCGCCAGCTTTCCGACCGCGCGAGCGACCGCGTTGCGGCTGGCGCCGTAGTGCTCGGCAAGCTTCTCCATCGGCGGCAGAGTGTCGCCCGACTGCCACTCACCCGCGTCAATACGCCGCAGCAGGTCGTCGGCGATCTCGTTGTACCGCGCTGACCCCACGCGCTCATCTCCTCTTGCCGGGCCGATTTGTTGAAGTAATCGACTCGGAAGCTCCCGCTTGCCGACCTTGGAGGCGTACCCGCCATGTCAGATATGACCCTTGTGCCCGCCTTCGGGCAGAGTCGTGCGAGTGCGAGCTGCGCCACCATGGCCGGTCGTGACGCTCGCGTCGAACGGCACCCACATCGTCAGGCCCGGATGAGCAACCCGTGCGGCAGCGGAGAGCCCCCGCCCCCGCATGAGGGCGGGGGCTCTTGGCTGCGGGCTATCGGAGCGCGTCCCGTTCCCGGCGGGCCTCGTCGCGCTCGAAGGTGAGCATGGTGATCTCCTCGGCGACGCGGTCGAGGAAGGCGTCGACCTGTTCCAGGCTGTACCCGGTCGCCAGCCGGGTGGTGGCGAAGCCAGCCTTCATGACGTCGGCGGCGGTGAGCCGGTTGACGTCGGGCACGGCCGCGTGGCGGGCCTTGGCTGGGTCGCCCGTCGCGCCGAGTGTTTCGGCGATCATCGTCACCTTGTCGGTCAGGGCGTCCAGCCTGGCGAGGACGTCTGCGTCGTGGGTCATGCCACCCGTCCTAGCACCCGAGCCCTGCGGCCGGGACGAGTTCGACGTCACCGGCTGCACGTCATCTCGGCCAGGTAGAAGCCGGTGCCGGGCGAGCGCGTGGCCGTCTGAAGAGTCCACGCGGTGCCGCTGAGCAGGTGGCGCAGTTCGTCGGGGCTGAGCAGCAGCCGGTCGAACCACTCCGACGTCCAGGTCTTGTAGCGGACTCGCATCCGGACCTGGCCGGGCAACCGGCCGTGCTCCCGGTTGCGCTGGTGGTAGGTGCGGTGCTCGGGGGCGGCGGTGTGCGGGTCGTGCCCGATCGCCAGCAGCCGTGCGCCCTGCCGGGCCAGCCGGGTCAGGCTGTCCAGGACGTCGGGCGCCTGCTCGCGGCTGCCCAGTAAGCCGAGGTTGCCGCCGAGCATGAGCAGCGTGTCGAAGGTGCCGACGTCGCCGGGCTGGGTCACGGTTCCGATGCGGACGTCCAGGCCCTGCTCGCGGGCGACCGCGACCGCACCGGGCGAGGGATCGATCCCGACGGTCTCGTGGTCGCCGGTCAGGGCGAGCATGTGGCGGCCCGCCGCGCAGCCGATGTCCAGCACGCGGCCGGTCGCGAGCGCGACGGCTTGGCGCTCGACGGGGAGCCACTCGTCCGGGCGGGTGAAGTACCGGTAGGCGTCTTCGATGCTGACGAAGCCGTCGTCGCGTTCGATAATCTGCAGGTGGGTGCCGCGCCGGGGACCGGCGGCGTGCGCGTCGCGCAGCAGCGCGCCGTACCCGTCGTCGGGGGTCGCGTCGTGCGGTGGCTTGCCGGTCGGCGTGCATGCGGTCTCGTTCATGGGCTCCTCCAGCGCGCAAGGTGGGGACCGCGGCCCGGGTGCGCGCCTGTTGCCCCCCGGGCCGCGGGCTTCTAGGGCCGCGCGGTGACGGCCGGGATCAGGGCGGCGAGCATCTCGGCGGCGCGGCGGGCGGCGTCCTCGGGGGCGGCGGGGAGGATCGCGCCGTAGCCGTCGTCGGGCGTCCAGCGGCGGTAGGTCTGGCCGTCCCAGCCGAGGATCAGCGGTCCCCGGTTGCGGTAGGTGACGTGCACGCGGGTCAGTCCGTCGTCCTTGTCGCGGACGGCGGAGACTGAGACCTGCGGGGCGATGCGGCGGACGGCCGCGTCGAGCCGTTCGGCGGGACCGAACATCTCGTTCATGCCTCCGGCGGCGGCGAGTCGGGCGAGGTGTTCGCCGTCGCAGCAGCACACGGTGGGGCAGGTGCAGTCGCAGCCTGCGGGGCAGCCGCAGAACTGCTCGTCGTAGGGCGGGGTGTTGTTGCAGCAGTCCACAGAACTGCCTTTCTGGTCGGTGGGTGAGCGCGTCTACCGGTGGCGTGGACGGTTCACTCGGCGGTCGGGGCGGGGTCGAGCGGCGCGCCGAGCGTCCGGGCGATGCGGGCGGCGGCCTCACTCGGGTCGCTGCCGAGGCGGGCGCCGATGCCCGGGCCGCTGTCCCAGCGGTAGGTTTCGAGGCTGGCGTCCCAGATGATGCGGCGGGGGCCGCTCGACCCGTAGCTGACGCGCATGTACCGCGTCGGCTCGGCGCTCTCCACCCCGCCCTGGCCCTTCGCCGCCGAGAGGGGGCCGGGGTGGACGCGGGCCGCCTCCACCTGCGGCGCGCGGGCCCGAACGGCCTCATAGAGCGAATCGACCTGCCCGTAGAGCTGCATCGGTCTTCCTCTTCTCGTTTGATCTTCGGATGTGCTGGGTGGGAAGGGTGGCGCGGCCGGGACAGGGGGCGTTGTCGACCGGCCGCGCCGCCCTGGCTCAGCGGCGCGAGTCCCGCGCCGTGTCGTGCGGTGGGACGTCGACCTTCATCCCGGGGTCGTTGCGCCAAGCGCGGCCCGGCTCGGCCATCCGCCGGGCCAGTTCCTCACCCGCCACGCGCAACTCCTCGGCGATCCGGGACGAGATGCACGTCCAGGCCAGCTCGCCCCACTGCTCGTGCTCGACCACCCAGCCGCCGTCCCGCTGGGAGACCGCGCGCCACGAGCCGTCCGGCAGCTCGTACACCTCGAACCCGGCGATCGCGCGCTCGGCCTCACGCGCGCGGCGTGGGCCGGTCACCGCTCAGCCTCCTCGCCGACCCCGACCCCGGCCTCGAACCCCGGCAGCCGCAACAGCAGCAGCGCCAACTCCTTCGGGTCGTTGCCGTACACCTCACCGACCGCAGCGGGCCGATCGAGGTAGTCGACGTAGTTGCGCTGCGCGTGCCACATCGGCTGGGACTCGCGCACCTCGAACGCCCACTCGGGGAACCACTTGCGCAGGTCGGTCAACTGCTCGATGCGCTCGACGTAAGGCAGCGCGTGCTTGGTGGACGCGAGCGACGCCAAGTCGATGGCCTGAGCCATGAGGCGGCGCAGGTGTCCGGGGAGCTTGGCCTCGGCGACCGAGTGCCCACCGGTCCACTTGTCCGACGGCTCGCGGATGGCCAGCCACGGGACCGGCCGGGTCTGGTCGTGCTCGATCTGCCAGCCCGGGTTCTCCGCGCGGAGCCGGGCCACCTTCTCCGATATCGTCATCGTCAGCCGGACCTCCATTGTCCGGTCAGGCCCCGGAGTTCCTGGCGCGCGAACGCCAGCCGGGGCCGTCCTGTAGGGCATGGTGCGTCATGACCGCTCGACCTGCCCGGCGTCGAGCTGGCTCTCGAACCGCCCTTCGCACGCCACGGTGGCCTCCGCCGCATCCCGCTCGGCGGCGTCAGCGATCCGGTGGGCATCCTGAGCCGCCTGGCGGAACTGGGCCACTACCCGCTGGCACTCGGTCCTGGTCATAGGTCCGCAGCGAACCGCAAGACCGCGCGCCGCTGTAAGGCGTGGGGCAGGGGCAGGTGCGCGCACAGGGGGGGTCTGGGCGTGAACGGGGGGCGTGCGACGCTTGCGAAGACTCGGACACACACAGTTAGTCATGTCACACTGAAAGTCATCGCCGGATGCAGAGCGCAGGCAGGACTCAATGGGCAGACAGCCGCACGCCAATCACCAGTTCGCCACGCTGCTCGATGAGGCTGGATTCTCCCGGAAGGGCATGGCCGATCGCGTCGTCCGGCTCGCAAGGCTGCGCGGCGTCCGGGATCTGCACTACAACCACAGCAGCGTGGCCCGGTGGCTTCGTGGCGAACAGCCCCGCCATCCCGTCCCAGAACTCATCGCCGAGATCTTCACGATCGAACTGGGGCGCCGGGTCACGGTGGTCGACCTCGGCATGAAGGCCCTCAAGCTTCCGCCCCGTCTCGGCTTGGATCTTCCCACGAGCCAGAGCGGCAGTGTGCAGGCCGTCGCCACACTGTGGCGGGCGGACATCGAGCAGCAGCGCACCCTGGTCTCATCCGATTTCGACCATGGCGCCTTCTCCGTCGCCGCGCTGCGCTGGTTCACCGGTCCGTGGGACCCGGCGCCGCCCCCGGCGACCGGTCGCCGAATCGGCTTCGCCGACATTGAGGAGATCCGACAGGTCACCAGCGCGTTCCGCATCTTGGACAACCGGCTCGGTGGCGGCCACGTCCGCTCGCCGGTGGTCGAGTACCTGCACACCCATGTCGGTCCGCTGCTGCGGGACGGGCGCGCCACCCAGCAGGTCCGTCAGGAGTTATTCGCCGCCGCGGCCGACCTGACCAAGCTGGCGGCATGGCTCTACCACGACCTGGACCGGCAGGGTATCGCCCAGCGATACCTGATTCAGGCCCTGGCCATGGCCCGCCATGCCGACGACCACGGCCTCGGCGCCGAGATCCTCGCCGCCATGAGCCAACAGGCGCACTATGTCGCCCAGGCAGGCCAGGCCGTAGACATGGCCCGCACCGCCCAGGCCGCCGCGCGCCGCGCAGGGCTGCCGGTCCTGATGACCGAGTGCGAGGTGATGGAGGCGCACGGGTACGCCGCGCAGGAGGGAGGCGCGCGGGCGTGCGCGCGGGCGCTGACACGCGCCGAGGCCGGCTACGACCGCGCCACCACCGCGGAGCGGCCGCCGTGGTTGGACTACTTCGACGAAGCGTATTTCGCGGCCAAGATTGCGCACTGCTTCCGCGACCTCGGCCGACCCGTCGAGGTCGAGGAGTACGCGCGCAAGTCGCTGCGAATGGACCCGACCTACCGGCGCGGCAAGACGTTCAACATCGCGATCTTGGCGATGTCCCTGGCCGAGCAGGGGCGCCTGGAAGAGGCGGTCGAGGAGGGGCGCACGGCAGTGGATATGGCCGCTGGGCTCACCTCGGCGCGGGTCTACCGCTACATCCGCGATGTGCTGGGAGCACTGGGTCCCCACGCCGGCGAGCGGGACGTGGCAGAGTTCATGGACTACGCCGAGGAGCGGCTTCCCGCACTGCGCGTGCGTGCAGCACGGCCATGATGGTCGCTCCCCCGACGATCTCGCCGCGCTCGATGAGCCGCTGAGCCTCGTCCAGCGGCACCCACCGGACGGCCTCGGCCTCGTCCACGTGCGGCCGTCCGACCAGGTCGGCGCCGTAGGCCACGTAGAGATCCTGGGGCGCGTCAGCCGATCCGACCATCGGCTGGAAGGTGAACAGATGCTTCACGCTGCGGGGCCGCCAGCCGGTCTCCTCCTCAGCCTCCCGGACGGCGGTGGCGGCCGGGTCCTCTCCGGGATCGGCGTACCCGCCGGGAACCTCCCAGTCCCACCGGTCGATGATGAACCTGTGCCGCCAGATCAGCAGGATCTTCTCGCCAGCCTCATCCAGGACGGCGGTCATCACGCAACGGGGAAGGCGAACGACGTACTGATCGAACTCGACGCCGTTGGGCAGTTCGACGCTGGCCACCGACAGGCGGATGTGCGGATTCTCGTCGACCACCCGTTCACCGTGGATGATCCACTTGGTGTGCTCGGCAGGAGTACGGGTCACGGCCTTGACCGTATCGCTCGCAACCGCCCCCAGGCCCCCGTCCTCGTAGCGGAGCGGACGCCATCACACGAGATGGCAGGGGGACTAGCGGGAGCGCATCCCCAAGAGTTCCCGAAGCCTTCCCGGCCGGGCACATCCAGGACGCGGCTGGTTGCTGTCGTCATGCCGCGACGCCGAGGCGGCGGCCGACCGGTTGGACCAAATGTTGAAGTACCGGATGTATCCCAACACCGAATGGACCTGACCGCGTCGCCGCCGCTCCGTTCTGTGGCGCCTAGTTGAGGACGTTGGCGCCGTCGCTCATGTAGACGTAGACGCGGCTGAACTTGCCGTTTTCCAGGTAGAAGAAGTTCGCGTTCGTGAGGGTGATCTCGTTGCCGTCGTTGTCGGTCAGTTCGACGGTGAACTGGCTGGCTACGCGGTTGTTGTCCGGGTCGGCGACGTGGCGGAAATGGATGTGGCGCATGTGTCGCCTGTAGTTCTCGAACAGTTCCACGTACATCTGGCGGATGCCCTCGTCGCGGCCGGTGTGGACGGCGTGGGCGGACTGGATGGTGAATACGGCGTCCTCGTTGAAGAGGGAGAGCACGCCGTCCATGTCGTAGTCGTCGACGGCGTTGAAGTAGCGCTCGACCATGTCGACGAGGTAGCCGTAGGTGATGGTGCCGTTGTGGGTGCTCGGTGCCAGGAAGCTGCTCATTCGGTTTCCTCCTTGCGCGGGGCGGGGAAGGGGCCGGCGCGGCCTAGTAGGGCTTGGAGCGGGCTGTTCAGGCGGTCGGCTAGCCAGGTTGCTGTTTCTGTGAGGGGGGCCATTTCGATGCCGGTTTTGATGCCGGTTCGGTCTAGGGCGTAGACGAGGTCTTCGGTGGCTATGTTGCCGGTGGCGGCGGGGGCGAAGGGGCAGCCGCCGAAGCCGCCGGTGCTCGCGTCCAGGGCGGAGACGCCGTGGTCCAGGGCGGTCAGGGCGTTCGCGTAGCCGGTGTTGCGGGTGTTGTGGAAGTGGCAGCGGAGCGGGATGCCGGGGGCTATTTCGGCGGCTCCGTCCAGGAGTGCTTTGACCTGGGCTGGGACGCCTACGCCGATCGTGTCGGCTATAGCTATTTCGTCTGGGGCGCTTTCCGCTACCCGGCGGATCAGGTCCAGGACGTGGGCGGTGGGTACTTCGCCCTCGAAGGGGCAGCCGAAGGCGGCGGCTATGGTGACCGTTCGGTAGAGGCCGGCGGCGCGTGCGTCTTCTGCTATTTGGGCCCAGTTTTGGAGGCCCTCTTCCACTGAGCAGCCCTGGTTGCGTTGGCTGAATTCGTCGGTTGCGACTACTACTACGTTGACCTCGTCGACGGAGGTGGCCAGGGCGCGGTCCAGGCCGCGTGGGTTCAGGACCAGGCCCGCGTATTTCACGCCGGACGGCCGGGGGACGCGTTCCATCACCGCTTCGGCGTCCGCCATCTGCGGGACGCGTTTCGGGTGGACGAAGCTCACCGCCTCGATCCTCCGCAGCCCGGCCGCGATGCTCCGCTCGATCAGCCGCACCTTGTCGGCGGTCGGGAGGATCGCGGACTCGTTCTGCAGCCCGTCCCGGGGCCCGACCTCGATGACTTCGACCTTCGCCATGGACGCCCTCTTGTATGCAAACTGGAGTGACTCTCGAAGATTCTTCCAGGTAGAACCCTTGTGTCAACCAGGAGGATTGCCTATGTTGCATGCAATCACCGGTCAGGGGAGGTTCGGATGGTCCTTGCCGTGGACCGCGTCTACGAGCGGTTGCGCGCCGACATCCTGAGCGGCGTCCATCCGCCGGGGGCGCGGCTCGGGGAGGCCGAGCTGGCCGAGGCGACCGGGTCGTCGCGGACGCCCGTCCGGGAGGCGCTGCGCAGGCTGGAGGTCGAGGGCCTGGTCGAGGTGCTGCCGCACCGCGGCGCCCGCGTCCCGGACTGGTCGCCCGAGGACCTGGACGAGATCTACGACCTGCGCATGCTGCTGGAGGGCGCCGCCGCCCGCCGCGCCGCCACCCGGATCGAGGCGAAGGACGCCGACCGCATGGACGAGTTGTGCGGCCTCATCGAGCGTGCCGCCGCGCCAGGCGACCGACAGGACCTTGACCGGGTCGCCGAGCTGAACGCCGAGTTCCACGGCATCGCCCGCGCGGCCGCCGCGAGCAACCGGCTCGTCACCATGCTCAACGCCGTGGTGCAGCTCCCGCTGGTGATGCGCACCTTCCACCGCTACTCGCCGGACGACCTCACCCGGAGCTGCGCCCACCACCGCGAGCTGGTCGCCGCGCTGCGCGCGAGGGACGGGACGTGGGCCGAGTCCGTGATGCGCGCCCATGTGCTGGCGGCCAAGGCCGTCCTGCTCCGCGACCCCCCGTCCTGACCCCCACCGGAAACGAGGATCGATGTCCGAAGATGCCCGCGGCCCGCTCTCCGACCTGCGCGTCGTGGAGATGGGACAACTGCTCGCCGGTCCGTTCTGCGGGCAGCTCCTCGGCGACTTCGGCGCCGAGGTCGTCAAGCTCGAGTCGCCGGGCGCCGGCGACCCGATGCGGCAGTGGGGACGGGAGAAGCCGCACGGCAAGTCGCTGTGGTGGCCGGTCGTCGCGCGCAACAAGAAGTCGGTCACGTGCAACCTGCGAACGGAAGAGGGCCAGGATCTCGCGCGGCGGATCATCGAGAAGGCCGACATCGTCGTCGAGAACTTCCGCCCGGGGACGCTGGAGCGCTGGGGCCTCGACTTCGACCGGCTCCGTGAAGCGAACCCCGGGCTGGTGCTGGTGCGCGTGTCCGGGTTCGGGCAGAGCGGGCCGTACGCGCCGCGCGCCGGGTACGGGTCGATCGGTGAGGCGATGGGCGGTATCCGGTACGTGACGGGAGATCCGGGGAACGCGCCGTCCCGCGCCGGGATCTCGCTCGGGGACTCGCTCGCCGCCGTGTTCGCCACGATCGGCGCGCTCGTCGCCGTCCACAACAGGGAGCGGACGGGGCGCGGCCAGGTCGTCGACTCCGCCATCTACGAGGCCGTGCTCGCGATGATGGAGTCGCTGCTCCCGGAGTGGGCCGTGGCCGGTTACCAGCGGGAACGCACCGGGTCCGTGCTGCCGAACGTGTCGCCGAGCAACGTGTACCCGACGAAGTCCGGCGAGATGATCCTGATCGCCGCGAACCAGGACACGGTGTTCGCGCGGCTCGCCAAGACCATGGGACGTCCCGAGCTGAGCGCCGACCCGCGCTTCGCCGGGCACGCGGAGCGCGGTCGGAACATGGCCGAGCTGGACGAGCTGATCGCGGCGTGGTCGGCCACCCTCGACACCGAGGCGCTGCTGGACGAGCTGCACGCGGGCGGCGTCCCGGCGGGCCGGATCTACACCGCCAAGGACATGTTCGACGACCCCCACTTCGCCGCCCGCGAGGCGATCGTGCGGCTCGTCCACCCCGACTTCGGCGAACTGCCGATGCACAACGCGTTCCCCAGGCTCAGCGAGACGCCCGGGTCGGTGCGGCACCCCGGCCCGGCGCTCGGCGAGCACAACCGGGAGGTGTACGGCGGCCTCCTGGACCTTTCCGACGACGAGATCGACGCGCTGACGGAGCGCGGAATCGTCTGACCCACCGGGAGACGGCATGGGATATCGGCTAGGCGTCGACGTGGGCGGCACGTTCACCGACGTGCTGCTCGTGGACGAGGAGACCGGCGTCAGCCACCGGGCGAAGACGGCGTCCACCCCGGCGGACCAGTCCGAAGGCGTCCTCAACGGCATCCGCAAGGTGTGCCGGGACGCGGGGATCGGCCTGCCCGAGGTGGCGCACGTCCTGCACGGCACGACGGTGGCGACGAACGCGATCCTCCAGGGCAGGGGCGCGCGGGTCGGGCTGGTCACGACCGAGGGGTTCCGCCAGGTGCTCCAGATCGCCCGGTCGTTCGTGCCGGGCGGGCTCGCCGGGTGGATCATCTGGCCGAAGCCGGAGCCGCTCGCGAAACTGGAGCACACCGTCGAGGTTCCGGGCCGGATCGGCGCGGACGGCGCGGAGGTCGCACCGCTGGACGAGGACCGCGTCCGGGACGCCCTGCGCCGCCTCGCCGGGCAGGGCATCGAGGCCCTCACCATCTCGCTGATCAACTCGTACGCGAACGACGCGCACGAAAGGCGGGTCGCGGAGCTGGCGGCCGACGAGCTGCCGGGCATCCCGGTGTCGCTGTCGAGCCGCGTCCTGCCGGAGATGCGGGAGTACGAGCGGACCGTCACGACCGTGGCGAACGGCTACGTCCAGCCCGAGGTGTCCCGGTATGTACGAAACCTGGACCGTTCCCTTACCGGCAGCGGGATCGCGGCGCCGCTGTCGGTGCTGCGCAGCGACGGCGGGCTGAGCCGCGCCGCGAAGGCGGCCGAGGACCCGGTGGCGCTGCTCCTCTCCGGACCGGCGGGCGGCGTGACCGGCGCGGTGTGGTTCGCCGAGCAGGCCGGTTTCCGCGACTTCCTCACCTTCGACATGGGCGGGACGTCCACCGACGTCGCGCTCGTCCTTGGCGGACGTCCGCGCATCGGCCGGGAGACGACGGTCGGCGACCTGACCGTGCGGGCGACGAGCGTGGACGTCCGCACGGTCGGCGCGGGCGGCGGGTCGATCGCGCACGTCCCCGAACTGACGAAGGCGCTGCGGGTCGGCCCGCAGTCGGCGGGCGCCGACCCGGGGCCCGCGGCATACGGGACGGGCGGCACCGAGCCCACCGTGACGGACGCGAACGTCGTCCTCGGCTACCTGCCGCGCGAGCTGGCGGGCGGCGAGATCGAACTCGACGTCGAGAGCGCCCGCAAGGCCGTCCGGACCGTGGCCGACGCGATGGGCCTGCCCGGCGTCGAGGCGGCTGCGACCGGGATCATCGACATCGTCAACGAGAACATGCTCGGCGCGCTGCGGCTGATCAGCGTCCAGCAGGGCTTCGACCCGCGCGAGTTCGCGCTCGTGTCGTTCGGCGGGGCCGGGCCGCTGCACGCCAACGCGCTCGGCAGGCTGACCGGGTCGTGGCCGGTGATCGTGCCGCCGTCGCCGGGCGTCCTCTGCGCCTACGGCGACGCGACGACCTGCGCCCGCGACGAGAGCGCCCGCACGATGGTCCGCCGCTTCTCCACCCTGGACGACGCCGAACTGCGCACCGCCCTCCTCGAACTCGCCGACTCCGCCGCGCGACGGCTGGAGGACGAGGGCGTCCCGCGCGCCGACCAGACCGAGACGTACCAGATCGACCTGCGCTACCACGGGCAGGGCTTCGAGATCCCCGTCGAGGTCGACCGCGAGGCCGTGGACGGCGACCTGCTCGCCGAACTCGGCGCCGCGTTCGACGCCGAGCACGAGCGGCTGTTCTCGTTCCTGCTCGGCAACGAGCGGGAGGTCATCAACCTGCGCGTGACGGTGAGCGGGCCGCGTCCCGAGGTGGCGTGGCGGACGCTCCCCGAAGGGACGGGCGACCCGTCCGGCGCGCTCGTCCGCGAGACCGAGGTGTGGATGGACGGCGCCCCCGCCCCCGCCCGCATCTACGACCGTTCCAAGCTGCTCGCCGGGGACGTCGTGACCGGCCCCGCCGTCGTGACCGAGATGGACTCCACGACGCTCGTCCTGCCGGGGCACGCCGCGACCGTCCACCCGAGCGGCAGCCTGCTGATCCGTCCGCTGACCGAGGAGGGCTGATGGCCGAGATCCTGCAGAGCGACGCCGAGCCGATCGGCCGGGTCGACATCGACCCGGTCACGCTCGACATCATCGAGAACGCCCTGCGCAACGCGCGCCACGAGATGGACGAGGTGCTGTTCCGCACCGCCCTGTCGCCGGGCATCCGCGAGCAGCACGACGAGTTCCCGCTGATCGCGGACCCGTCCGGGAAGATGGTCGTCGGGCAGTTCGGGCTGTCCGTCCCCGACTTCCTGGAGAACTTCGACGGGACGATCGGCGAGGGCGACATCCTCATGACGTCCGACCCGTACGCGTGCGGCGCGGCGATCAGCCACGCGAACGACTGGCTGCTCGTCGTCCCGATCTACCACGAGGGGCGGCTCGTCGGCTGGTCGTCGATGTTCGGGCACATGTCGGACGTCGGCGGCAAGACGCCCTGCTCGATGCCCGCCGACGCCCGCACCATCTACGAGGAGGGCGTGGTCGTCCCGCCGTTCAAGCTCTACGAGGGCGGCGAGCTGAACGAGGACGCGCTGCGCATCATCCTCAACCAGGTCCGCATGCCCGACTGGAACCGCGCCGACCTGAACGGCCTCGTCGCGGCGTGCACGACGGCGGCGCGGCGCGTCCGGGAGCTGTGCGACCGGTTCGGCGTGGAGACGTACCTGTCCGCGCTGGACGCCCTCCTCGACCGCAACTACCAGGCGATGAAGGTCCTCCTCGCCGCCCTGTTCGAGGACGGGAGGACGCTGGAGTTCGCCGACTACATCTGCGACGACGGCTGCGGCTACGGCCCGTACGAGCTGAAGATCTCGCTCACCCGGCACGGCGAGAAGATCCACCTCGACTTCTCGCACGCCGCGCCGCAGGCCGTGGGCCCGGTCAACTACTTCATCAACGAGAACCTCGTCCGGATGTTCTTCGGCATCTACGTGATCACCGTCGCGGACCCGCAGATCCTCTGGAACGACGGCTTCTATCCGCTGATCGACGTCACGATCCCCGAGGACTCGTTCTGGAAGCCGCGCAAGCCCGCCGCGCTCAACGCCCGCAACCACGGCATCGGCCGCGTGTTCGACCTGTTCGGCGGGCTGCTCGGGCAGACCAACCCCGACATCCTGAACGCGGCCGGGTTCTCGTCGTCGCCGCACTTCATGTACTCGGGGCACTACACGTCCGGGGAGCGG
Source organism: Actinomadura decatromicini (assembly GCF_008121305.1). Lineage (NCBI taxonomy): Bacteria > Bacillati > Actinomycetota > Actinomycetes > Streptosporangiales > Thermomonosporaceae > Actinomadura > Actinomadura decatromicini. The sequence goes on from NZ_VSRQ01000005.1 coordinate 230,856, forward strand.
GCGGGCGAGTGGTTCCAGCTCTACTCGATCGGGTTCGGCGGCGTGCCGGGACGCCCGGTCGGCGACGGCCCGGACGGGCACTCGCTCTGGCCGTCGTTCGTCAACATCCCCTGCGAGTACCTGGAGTCGTACTACCCGCTGCGCGTCGAGCGGTGGGAGACGATCGCCGACTCGGGCGGCGCGGGCCTGCACCGGGGCGGCAACGGCGTCGACGTCGCCTACCACTTCGAGGAGCCCGGCACGATCGCGATCCACGACGACCGCTGGCTCACCTACCCGTGGGGCGTGAACGGCGGACGTCCCGGCGACCGGGGCCGCAAGTGGATCGACCGCGCGGACGGGACGCGCGAGGTGCTGCCCAGCAAGATCCACGACGTCCCGGTCGCGCCGGGCGACGTGCTCCACTTCGTGACGTGGGGCGGCGGAGGGTGGGGCGACCCACTCGCCCGTCCCGCCGAACTGGTCGCGCTTGAGGTGCTGCGCGGGCTCGTCACCCCGGACGGTGCCCGCGACGGCTACGGCGTCGTCTGCACCGAGGACGGCGTGCTCGACGTGGCCGCGACCGAGGCCCTGCGCGCTCAACGAGCGGCCGAGCGGACGGAGATCCCGGTGTTCGACATGGGCCCGCCGCTGCCGGAGATCCTCGCCAACTGCGAGGCGGAGACGGGCCTGCCCGCGCCCCGCCCGCCGGTCGACGTCCGGTCGGCGGAGGCGCTGCGGAGATGACCGATCTCGCGGCTGATTACCGGGAGTCCGGGTTCGCCGGGCGGGTCGGGTGCGGGCGGTCGCCGGCGGTGCTGGTGGTCGACCTCGTCCGCGCCTACCTGGTGGACGGCTCGCCGCTGCGCGCCCCCGTCGAGGACGCGGCCGCCGCGTCCGTGACGCTGATCGGCGCGGCGCGGGCGGCGGGCCTGCCGGTGCTGTTCACCCGCGTCGCGTACCGGCCGGGGAGTGCGGACGGCGGCCTGTTCCGCCGCAAGATCCCCGCGCTGCGCGTGTTCGAGGAGGGGAGCCCCCTCGGCGAGTTCGCCGAGGGGGCCGCCCCCGCCCCGGGCGACACGGTCGTCACGAAGCAGTACGCGAGCGCGTTCCACGGGACGTCCCTGTCCGCGACGCTGACCGCGTCCGGGATCGACACGCTGCTGATCTGCGGGCTGACGACCAGCGGGTGCGTCCGCGCGACGGCGACCGACGCGCTCCAGCACGGGTTCCGCCCGCTGGTCGTGGACGAAGCCTGCGGCGACCGCGACCGCCGCCTGCACGAGGCGAACCTCCTCGACCTGGAGGCCAAGTACGCCGACGTCCTGTCCCTGGACGAGGCGCTCACCACGATCAAGGAGGTGCCCGGCCGATAGGCTCCCTCGGATGGGGGACGAGGATGGGACGCTTCCGGCCGCGGGCGACATGGAGCCCCGGCGGGTCCACGCCGCGCTGACCCTCCTCGCGGACGGGAGCTGGTGGACGCTCGCGGACCTCGTCCGGGAGACCGCCGCGCCCCGCCGTTCCGTGGAGGCGCTGCTCGCGAGCTTGAAGGTCGAGCGCGCGGGCGACCGGTTCCGGCTGACGGGCGACGTCGGGGAGCTGCTGCGGTACCGGCCGTTCACGCCCGCCGATCCGGTTGAGCATCTGCTGCGCGACCACGCCGGGGTTGTCGAGCGGATGACCGAGCTGATCACCGGTGCGCCGCGCGGTCGGCACGTCCTCGACCATGTCGCCGCGACGCCGGACACGGTGGTGCGCCGGGCGCTGCTGCTCGGCGCGCGGTTCTGGCTGCCCGGCGCGCGGCTGCTCTGTGTCGGCGACCACGACCTGACCTCGCTCGCCGTCGGGCTCGTCCATCCCGAGGTCGAGACCCTGGTCGTGGACGTTGACGAGCGCATCCTCGCCTATATCGACGCCCGCGCCGCCGAGCTGGGGTTGCGCGTGTCGACGCGCTGGGCCGATCTGCGGCTGGGGCTTCCGCCTTCGGCTGCCGAGTACGCGGACCTGGCGATCACCGACCCGCCCTACACTCCGGACGGCGTCGGGCTGTTCGTGGCGCGTGCCGTCCAAGGGCTGCGTGAGCAGGCGCGCGGGCGCGTCCTCCTCGCGTACGGGGCGAGCGACCGGACGCCCGCGCTGGCGCTGAAGGTGCAGAACGCGCTGCGCGACCTGAACCTGGTGTCCGAGGCCATCTATCCGGACTTCAACCGGTACCACGGCGCGGAGGCCATCGGCTCGGCCGCCGACCTGTACGTGCTGCGTCCCACGGCGAAGAGCCTGCCCGCCGCGTCCGCCCGCGCCGACCGGTTCGGCGCCGCGATCTACACGCAGGGCCCGCAGGCGGTCGAGTCGCGGGACCGGTTCGCGCCCTCGGCGGACGACCTGGCCGACCTCCGTCCGGACGTGCTGGTCGGCGACTGGCCGAAGCCGGTGCTGCCGGGCGTGCCGCGCGCCCGGCTGAGCACCTGGCTGGCCAAGCCCTACGCGGCGCGCACGCGCGAGGTCGCCGTCGCGCTGCCCGCCGGGATGGAGCGGGCGCTCGTCCGCGTCCTGCTGGCGGCGCGGGCCGAGCGGGCGCGGGTCGTGCTGGCCGAGCCGCCGGACGTGACGGCGGTCGCCGCCGTGCTTGAGCCGGTGTTCGAGGTGACGGCGGACGGTTCCGTGGTGGAGGCCGTCCGGAGGACGCCGGACGACGACTCCGCGCGGCGCGTCCTGCGGGCGGTGCTGGAGCGGGCGCACGGCAAGGTCGCCAACACCTGGCGGGACGCGCTGATCGACGTCCGGCCGGGGCTGACCAAGCGGCAGGCCCGCGCCCTCGTCGCCGACGCCGCGCACTGGGCGCACGACGTGACGCCGCTGGAACTGCCGCTGCACCGGCTGCGCGAACTGCCGGACGCCGTCCGCGCCTCGCTGTCTTCCTAGGTCAGCGCGGCCAGGGCGCGCAGGGCGCGTTCGCCGCACGGGTCGTCGTCTGTGCTGCAGGGGAGGACGGCGATCTCGTCCACCGCGTAGGACGCGAGCCGTTCGGCCACCTCGTCCGCTGAGCCGATCGCCGCGACCGCGTGGACGAGGTCGTCCGGGACGGCCGCGAGCAGCTCCGCCGGGTGCGGACGGCTCCGCGCGAACGCGACCACGTCCCCGAACCCGGCCTCCTCGAACATCTCCGCGTAGCCGGGCGCGCCGAGGTAGCCGACGACCGCGCGGCGAACCTGTTCACGGGCCTGTTCACGGGCCTGCGCGCCGCCGTCCACGGCCACCGGCACCCAGCCCGCGACCGGCGGGGCCGCCGTGCCGAGCGCGGCGGACTCGTCCCGGAGCCGCGCGGCGAGCCGTCCCGCCGAGGCCGCCGTGACGAGGCTGACCACCATCCGGTCGGCGTGCCGGGCGGCGACCCGGATCGCGGCCGGGCCGAACGCGGCGATCGTGATCGGCGCGCGGGTCGCGGGCAGCCGCAACCGGTAGTCGTGGACGCGGACGACCTTCCCGTCGAGGTCGGCGCGGCCACCGGCGAGCAGCGTCCGCACCGCGGCGGCGGACTCGGCCAGCGCGGCGGGCGGGTCGCGCCGCTCGCGGCCGTGCCAGCGCTCCACGACGTGCGGGCTGGAGCTGCCGAGCGCCACGCCGACCGCGCGCCCGGTCAGGTCGGCGAGCGACGCCGCGCCCATCGCGATCATCACCGGGTCGCGGACGGCGACCGGCAGCGGCCCCGGCGTCAGCGCGATCGCGGACGTCCGCGCGGCGACGGCGGTCGCGAGCGCGAACGCGTCGTAGGTCGCCATCTCGCCGATCCACAGTTCCGGAAAGCCGAGCGCGTCGGCGTGGACGGCGGTACCGAGCGCCTCGCCCGGCGGCCGGTCCTGCCAGAACCCCAGCGACACCGACAGCCTCATAGGGCCCCGCCTTTCTGCGTGCCGGGCCGAGTGGAGCCCGGGATTTGCTGTTCCGCTGCGGTCATCGGGCGGGGCCGCGTGCCGCGTACCTCCAGGCCGCCGTCGCTCGGGAGGACGGCGCCCGTCATGAAGCGCGAGTCGCGCGGGTCGGCGAGCAGGGTGTAGAGCCCGGCGTGGTCGGCCGGGTCGCTGACGAAGCCGAGCGGGATGTGCCGGGCCAGGCCGCCCGGTTCGAGGCGGCGCGTGGCCGTGCCGAGGGCGGACAGGCCGCCGAGCGCCGTGCGGGTCGCGCCCGGCGCGACGCCGTTCACCCGGACGTCCGGCGCCAACTCGTGCGCGAGCTGCCGGATCAGCCCGACGACCGCGTGCTTGGACGCCACGTAAAGCGCCCCGCCGCCGCCCGCGTAAAGGCCGCTGGACGACACCGTGAGAATGACCGTCCCGCCGCTGTGCCGCAATGCCGGAAGGGCGGCCCGCACGCCGAGCAGATAGCCGAGCACGTTCGTCTCGAACAGTTCCGCGAATCCGGCGGTGAGGCGGTCGGCGTCGAGGTCCTCGAAACGGGCCGAGTAGTCGTAGACGCCCGCGTTGCCGACGTAGACGTCGAGCCGCCCGTGGACGTCGAGCGTGCGGGCCACGGACGCGGTGTGCGCGGCGGGCGTCCGGACGTCCCCGACCTCGACCGCGACCCGGTCGCCGTGGTCGCGGACGAGCGCGGCGGCCCGTTCCGCGTCGCGTTCCAGGACGCCGACCCGCGCGCCCTCCGCGACATAGCGGTCGACGACCGCGCGGCCGATGCCGCTGCCGCCGCCGGTCACCAGAGCGACCCGTCCGGCGAGCCGTCCTTCCGTCATCGCTTTTCCTTTTAGAAGAAGGTGTTGATGTTCTTGGCGGGGAGCACGGCGTGCCGCAGGACGACGAGCCGCCGCGCGATGCGCAGCCCGCCGTCGCCGTTCGGGTCGCGGCGCAGCACGTCCTCGCGCCGCCCGTACAGCGTCGCCGCGTCGACGTCCCCCTGGCCCCGGTAGTTCACGACGACCGAGCGTACGAGCAGCTCACCGGCTGTTTCGCCGTCCTCGACCTCGATGTTCGACACGACGTGGAGGTGGCGGGTCGCCGGGTCCTCTGCCCAGGCGGTCGGCGCGGTGAAGCGGGTGACGCGGCGGCGAAGGTCGTCCAGGGCGTCGTCGAAATACGCCATCCGAGACGGCGCGTACGTACCCTCCTTGTCCGACCTTCCGCGGTTCTCGACGCCCGGCACCCAGTAATGCGCGTCCTCGGTGAAAAGGCCGAGCCATTCCGGATAGCGCTCCTCGTCGAGCAGCCGCGCCTCGTACGCGAGGAACGCCTGCACTTCCCAGTACGTCTCCGGTGACGTCATGACGGGACCTCGTCCCAGGTTCCGGCGCGCAGCAGTTCCGACCAGCGCCGGTAGAACGCCCGCTGATTGGCGTCGTTCACCTGGCCGCGATGCACGTTGCCGGGCAGTTCCGGATGCTCGATCGCCGTGTCCGAGCCGAGCCCGTAGTAGAGCCGCTGCCGCCGCGTCACCACGCCCTGGTTGGAGCGGGTCGCCAATTCCCAGTTCTCGCCGTCGTCCATCTCGAAGACGCCGGACGGGGAGAACGTCATCATCGCGCCCTTCCGCCAGGCGTCCTTCACCTCTTCGGGCGCGTCGCGGTTCACCAGCACCCACGTGTGCAGTTCCGTCCGGTGCGGGCCTTTCGGCTGCCACGTCCGGAAGGTGTTCTGGCCGGGCAGGAAGGAGAAGTTCGGGAACACGTTCACCGAGCTGATCGAGCCGACCATCTTCGCGCGCAGCGGCCCGAGCCGCGCGGCGAACCGCGCCTCGTTCGCGCGCAGGTAGTCGATGATCCGCCGGTCCCCGAGCGTCGCGGCGTTGCCGACGCCGTCGTGGTTGAACTCCCAGCAGTGGCCGTTGACGTTGACGTGGTAGCTCTCGGCCGCCTCGTCGCCGCTGAGCTCGGCGACGCCGCGGCCGAGCATCGCCTCCGCGCCGGACGCGTGCGTCCACCCGGCGTGCAGCGCGTCCCCGGCGAAGTTCTCCGCCGCGATCTTCCAGTTGCAGTCCAGGACGGACGTGATCGAACCTCCGGCGAACTCCGTCCCGCCCTCGTCGTTGTCCAGCATGACGTCGAGGTAGAAGGCGAAGTCACCGAGAAAGTCGCGGAGGGATGGCGCTTCCGGGTCGAACGTGGCGAACACCAGACCCTTGTACGTGTCGAGTTGCGCGACGGGCGTGAGCCCTAGTTGGGAGCGGTCGAACGTGGGTTCGCGTCCGAACGCGGCGGACTCGTGTACTCCGGCGAGCCGTCCGTCCAGGTCGAAGGACCAGCCGTGGTAGTTGCACACGAACCCGCGCGCGGTACCCGCCTCCGCCGTGCAGACGCGGTTGCCTCGGTGCGGGCAACTGTTCAGGTAGGCGCCGATGGAGCCGTCCCGCCGCCGGACGACGAGGACGTGGTCCTCGCCCATCCAGGTGGTGAGGAACGACCCGGGCCTCGGCAGCTGCGACTCGTGCGCGACGAACAGCCAGCAGCGGGCGAAGATCCGCTCCAGCTCCAGTTCGTAGACGTCCCGGTCCCAGAAGACGCGGCGGTCGAGCCAGCCGTCGTCCAGGTCGCGGAGCGCCAGCAGATCATCCTTCATGGGAACCCCCGATGTAGGCGACGACCCGGCCGTCCTCCACGGCCGCCGGGTGGACGGCGAGCGCCCTGGTCGCCGGGAAGCACAGCGCCGCGCCCGTCGCGAGGTCGAACTCCGCCCAGTGGACGGGGCACACGACCGTGCGTCCCTCCAGGTCGCCCTCGCTGAGCGACGCCTCGGCATGGGTGCACGTGTCGGCCGTGACGTGGAAGGTTCCGTCGACGTTGGCGACGAGCAGCGGGCCCGCCTCCGGGACGACCACGCGCAGCATCCCGCCCGCCGGGACGTCGCCCGCCGCGCACAGGACGACGCGGCGCCCCGCCCGCGTCATGTCGGCGGGGCTCGTCACGTCAGCGGACATCGGCGGCCTCCAGCGGGACCAGCTCCGCGAACCCGAGGCCCGTGATCCACTCCGGGACGGCCTCGTACCCGATCACGTCGCCCCGGCACGGGCCGACCGCCGACATCGCGGCGACGAACGTCCGGACCTCGAGCGCGCCGTTCCCCGCCTCGGCGAGGATCTCCGCGTCGTCCAGCCCGGCCAGCCCCTCGGTGTCGCCCGCCGCGACCAGGTCGAGGACCTTCCGGTCGAAGCCGGTGTTGAGACGGCCCATCTCGGCCGTCCCCACCCAGTGGCCGATGCCGCCGCTGCCGATCACGACGACGCGCTCGTCCGGCCCGGCCGCCTCGACCGCCTCCCGGACCGCCTCCCCGGCGCGGGCGGCGCGCGGCAGCGGCAGCAGCGGCTCCACCCCGCACGCCAGGTAGACGGGGATCAGCGGCAGCTCAAGCGGCGCCGCGACGAGCTGGTACGGCAGGACGACGGAATGGTCGGCGGTGAACGTCGGCGCCACCGCCCAGTCGACGCCGTTGCGGTGGCCGTGCGCGGCGATGTGCCGGGCGAGCGGCGCGTTGTCCGGCAGCGGGCCGCGGCGCAGGCCGGGCAGCCGCTCGACCGGGCCGTCCAGGTCGCCGGTCGCGATCAGCAGCTGCGGCAGGCAGCCCGGGCCGAACAGGATGTAGTGGTCCGTCCCGAAGATCACGACGGTGGTCGGGTCGAGCGCCGCGAGCCGCCGCGCCACCTCCGCGTACGCCGCGTGGACGCGGTCGCGCACGTCGGCGGGCGGCGCGTCCGGATGCGTGAGCATCATCGGGTCGTGGGGCAGCACGAAGCCGCCGACGACGGTGCCCATGGTCAGTCATCTCCCTTCGTGGCGTGCAGCCGGGGCGTGTCGCCGCGCATCCGGGCCAGGTAGGCCGGGGTGCCGCGCTCGCCGTCGGGCGCGAGCATCAGCCAGAAGCCCCACACGAGCATCGGGTTCGCGCCCCGGGCGGCGAGGCCGCGGACGTCCCGCCCGGTCAGCAGGGCCAGCTCGTCCTCGGTCAGCCGGTAGCGCGCGGCGAACCGGCCGGGCTCTTCGGTGAACGCCTCCCGAGCCCGCCGATCGACGTTCAGGTCATAAAGCGCCTTCTCAACGCCTTCCGCGCTCACGGCAGTCGCCTGGCGAAGTCATGGACGAGGGCGGTGAAGGCGTCGGGGCGTTCTAGTTGGACCCAGTGGCCGCAGTTGCCGAAGACATGCAGTTCGGCGTTCGGGATGGTGCGGGCGAGACGCCAGCCGAGGTCGACCGGGATGACCCTGTCCTCGCGTCCGTGGACGACGAGCGCGGGCTTCGTGATCGTGCTGAGCCGGTCTTCCGGGACGCCCTTGATCTGCGTGTCCGCCGGGCCGGGCTCGGGGATCAGCTTGCGGAAGGCGTCCTGCGCGCCGGGACGGGCGCTCGCCTCGTACCGCGCCTTCACCATCTCGTCCGTGACGAGGCTCTCGTCGTACGGGAACAGGCGCAGGACGCGGCGCATCTCGTCGGGGTCGGGCTCGTAGTGCCAGCCCGCGCGCAGGCCCTCCGTCATCGTGAACGTCCCGGCGGGCGTGCCGAGCAGGACGAGCCCGTCCACCCGGGACGGGTCGCGCAGCGTGGCCGCCAGCGCGAGCCCGCCGCCGAAGCTGTTGCCGACGAGGAGCGCGGACGGGACGTCCACCGCGTCCAGGAACTCGAACAGGTGCCGCACCCAGAGCTTGATCCCGTAGGCCGCGCCGTCGTGGGCGCGCGTCCCGCCGAACCCGGCGATGTCGGGGGCGAGGACCCGGTGCCCGGCCGCGGCCAGCGCGGGCAGCGCGCCCGACCAGTTCGACCACGCCGACACGCCGGGGCCCGAGCCGTGCAGCAGCACGACGGGCCGCCCGGACCCGGCCTCGTGGTACGCGGTCTCGTGCCCGGCCGCGACGACCGTCCGGACCCGGGCGGCCTCGTCGAGGAGCCGACCGTCCACTGCGTCCTCCTATTCGTTCGATCAATCAATTGAATAATTGATACGGACGCTAGCAGCCGGTCCGGCGCGCTGTAAAGCCGATCGATCGGCCGATCGGCCGGTCGGCTAGCATCGGGCCGTGACGCAGGAGAACACGGCGCCGCCCGCGGACAACCGCCGGCGGCCAGGACGCAGGCCCGGCAGCCGCAGCGGAGACTGGGAGGCGAAGCGCCGCCGGATCCTCGACGTCGCCGCCGACGTCTTCTTCGTCCGCGGCTACGAGCGGGGCACCACCAAGGAGATCGCCGAGCGGGCCGGGATGAGCCAGCCGACGATCTACCACTACGTGGGCTCCAAGGAAGTCCTGATGTCGGAGATCGCGCGCCAGGTCGACCGCGACTTCACCGCCGCGCTCGACGAGGCGCTCGACGTCCCCGCCGATCCGGCGACGCAGCTCCGCCGGGTCATCGACGCGTTCGTCCGCTCCCTCGCGCTCAACCAGCGCACGTTCGCCGTGTACTGGAAGGAGTTCCGCTCGCTGCCGAAGGACGTCGGACGCGAGGTCAGCGGGCACGAGCGCGACTTCGTCGTCCGGGTCGAGGAGGTCGTGCGGCGGGCGCAGGACGAGGGCGTCCTGCCCGCCGGGCACCCGACCCGCATCGTCAGCGAGGGCATCCTCGGGATGATGAGCTGGATGCACTGGTGGTACAAGCCGGACGAGTTCGACGCCGACCAGGTGTCCCGCGCGTTCTGCGACCTGATCGGGTTGCCCGCCGCGTCCGAGGACTGACCCGGCGGCGCGCGTCGGCTACGTGTGCGTGACGAGGACCTCCGGGCGCTCCACGCAGTCGGCGACGAAGCGCAGGAAGCCGCCCGCGACCGCCCCGTCGCACACGCGGTGGTCGAACGCGCAGGTGAGCTGCACGACCCGGCGGAGCCGGACCTCGCCCTCGAACGCCCACGGCCGCTCGACGATCCGGCCGACGCCGAGCATCGCGGCCTCCGGATGGTTGATGATCGGGTCGGCGCCGTCCACGCCGAAGACGCCGTAGTTGTTGAGGGTGAACGTCCCGCCGGTGAGGTCGGCGGGGGCGAGGCGGCCGTCGCGGGCCGCGTCCGTCCGCTCACGCAGCTTCCCGGAGAGTTCGGCGAGGGTGAGGCGGTCGGCGTCCCGGACGACGGGCACGACGAGCCCGCGCCCGGTCTGCGCGGCGAAGCCGAGGTGCACGTGCGGAAGCCGGACGATCTCCTCGCGCTCGACGTCCACGTAGGCGTTGAGCTCGGGGAACCGGCGCAGCCCGGCGACGCAGATCCGGGCGAAGAGGGCGAGCAGGCCGACCCGCGCGTCCGGGTCCGCCTTGTTGATGGACTCCTTCAGCTCCACCAGCCGGGTCGCGTCGGCGTCCACCCAGGTGCTCGCGTCGGGGATCTCGCGGCGGCTGCGGGACAGCTTCTCCGCCGCCGCGCGCAGCGGCCCCTTGAGCGGGACGCGCACCGCGCCGTCCTGCGCCTCGGCCTGCTGCGCGGAGGGGCGGGCGGCGGTGATGGCGGCCTCGACGTCGCGGCGGAGCACGACGCCGCCCGGTCCGGTCGGCGGCACGGTGGCGATGTCGATGCCGTGCTCGCGCGCCAGGCGGCGGACCATCGGCGAGATCACCCGGGGGGCGTCCGGCCGCCCGCGCGGTACGGGGGTCCCCGCGGACGGCCGGACGTCGGCTCGGTGGGCTTCGTTCCGCTGGGCCTCGTTCCGGCGGGAGTCGTCGCGGCGGGCGGCGCGGCGGCGGCGTCCGGCCGGGCGGGACGGGCCCGTCCCGTAGCCGACCAGCACGTTCCCCGAGCCGCCCTCGTCGGAGCCCGCATCCGCCGAGCCGTCGACGGCGACGGCGATGAGCGGTTCGCCGACGGTGACGACCGTCCCGGCCTCGCCGTACAGGCGGGTGACCGTCCCCGCGATCGGGACGGGCACCTCGACGGCGGCCTTCGCGGTCTCCACCTCGACCACCGCCTGGTCGACGGCGACGACGTCGCCGACCGCGACCTTCCACTCGACCACCTCGGCCTCCGTCAGGCCCTCGCCGAGGTCGGGCAGCCGGAAGACCTGCTCCGCCAGGGTCGCGGTCACGCGGCACCGTCCAGGTCGAGGTAGCGGGTGTCGGGCTCGTCGTCGCGCTGGAGCCGGTCGAGCGCGTCCAGGATCCGGTCGACGCCGGGCAGGTGGTGGCGCTCCAGCATCGGCGGGGGATAGGGGATGTCGAAGCCGGTCACGCGCAGCACGGGCGCGGCCAGGCTGTGGAAGCAGCGCTCCTGGACGCGCGCCGCGATCTCCGCGCCGACGCCCGCGAACCCGGCCGCCTCGCTGATCACGACGCACCGCCCGGTCTTGCGGACGGACGCCGCGACGCCGCCGTCGTCGAACGGGACGACCGTCCGCAGGTCGACGACCTCCAGGTCCCAGCCCTCGGCGGCCGCGGCCTCCGCCGCGTCCAGCGCGACCGGCACGGACGGCCCGTAGGCGACGAGCGTCGCGTCCGCGCCCGGACGCCGCACCTCCGAGCGCCCGAACGGCGCCGTCCGCACGGGGAGCGCGACGTCCTTCTTCGACCAGTAGAGCTTCTTCGGCTCCATGAAGATGACGGGGTCGGGGTCGTCGATCGCCTCCCGCAGAAGGGAATAGGCGTCGTCCACGGTGGCGGGCGTGACGACCTTCAAGCCTGGGGTGTGCGCGTAGTAGCCCTCGCTGGAGTCGCAGTGGTGCTCGACGCTGCCGATTCCGCCGCCGTAGGGGATGCGGATGACGATCGGCAGTTCGACCCGTCCGCGCGTCCGGTTCCGCATCTTCGCGACGTGCGACGCGATCTGCTCGAACGCCGGATAGGCGAAGGCGTCGAACTGCATCTCGATGACGGGACGGAACCCGCCCATCGCCATTCCGACCGCGAACCCGGTGATGCCCGCCTCGGCGAGCGGGGTATCGAAGCACCGGTCGTCGCCGAACTTCGCGGCGAGCCCGTCGGTCACCCGGAACACGCCGCCGAGCGCGCCGACGTCCTCCCCGAAGACGAGGACGCGCTCGTCCGCCGAGATCGCGTCCCCGAGCGCCGCGTTGATCGCCTGCGCCATGGTGACCGGTACAGGCTCGGGCCCCGTCATGACTGCACCTCCTCGGCTTCGAGTTCGTCCCGCAGGAAGGCGCGCTGCTCGTCCAACTGCGGGGTCGGCGTGCCGTAGACGTGCTCGAACAGCTCCAGCGGCGCGGGGTGGGGGTCGGCGTTCAGCGCGGCGCGCGTGCGGGCGGCGAGGTCCTCGGCCTCGGCGGCGGCCGCCGCGACGTCCTCGTCGGTGAGGTGGCCGCGCCGCCGCAGGTACGCCTCCAGCCGGGCGATCGGGTCGCGGCGCCGCCATTCCTCCGGCTCGGAGTCGGCGCGGTACCGGGTCGCGTCGTCGGCGTTGGTGTGCGATTCGAGCCGGTACGTGTGCGCCTCGACGAGGAACGGCCCCTTGCCGGAGCGGGCGTGCTCGACGGCGGCGGCCAGCACCGCGAGAACGGCGACCGGGTCGTTCCCGTCCACCCTTTCGGAGCGGATTCCGTACCCGACGCCTTTGTACGCCAGCGAAGGGGCCGCGGTCTGCCGCTCCAGCGGGACGGAAATGGCGTACTCGTTGTTCTGCACGAAGAAGACGGCGGGAGCCTTGAACACCGCCGCGAAGTTCAGGGCCTCGTGGAAGTCGCCCTCGCTCGTCCCGCCGTCGCCGACGCAGGCGAGCGCGACGCGCCCCGTCCCCTTGCGCTGCTCGGCGTAGGCCAGCCCGGCGGCGTGGACGGTCTGCGTCGCGAGCGGCGTGCACTGCGGCGCCACCCGGTACCGGTGCGGGTCGTAGCCGCAGTGGGCGTCCCCGCGCAGCAGGGACAGCGCCTCCGCCGGGTCGATGCCGCGCGTCACCAGCGCCACCGACTCGCGGTAGGTGGGGAACAGCCAGTCGCCGTCGTCGAGGGCGAGCACCGCGCCGACCTGGCACGCCTCCTGCCCGTGGCTGGACGGGTACACCGCGAGCCTGCCCTGCTTGGTCAGCGCCGTGGCCTGCGCGTCGAACCGGCGTCCGACGACCATCGCGCGGTAGGCGCGGCGCAGCAGGTCGGGGCCGGGCGCCGGGTAGCGGGGACGCGGCCGGGCCGCCGCCCCCGCGTCGGTGAGGAACCGGACGGGCCGCGCCGAAGGGAGCAGCGACCCGGGACCGCCATCGGACGCCCTGCCGTCGAGCCGGACGTCCGTCATCGCCGTACTTCCCGCCGTGCTTCCCTCATCGGGTCCTGCCCTCCTCAACCAGACGGTGGTAGGAATATGAATCAGGATTGCCATAAGTCTCAATAGCTACACTGATTTGCGGACATCTGGTCGAAACAAGGGGTCAGGATGGACCAACTGTCGTTCGAGCCGCCGTCCGGCCTCGCTCCGGTCGGACGTTCGGCCGCGCCGCTGGACGACGTCGACCGCGCGATCCTGCGGGAGCTGGAGGCCGACGGGAGGCTCTCCATGCGGAGCCTCGCCGAGCGGGTCAGCGTCTCCCGCTCCAGCGTCTACGCGCGGGTGGAGCGGATGGTCGCGGACGGCGTGATCACCGGGTTCGCCGCCCGCGTCGACCCCGTCCGGGCCGGGCTCGGCACGTCCGCGTACGTCCTGATCAGCATCGAGCAGCACTCCTGGCGCGAGGTGACCGAGCGGCTGCGCAAGGTCCCCTACATCCAGCATCTGGCGTTCGTCGGGGGCGACGTCGATGTGATCGTACTGGTCCGTACGCCCGACAACGGCACGCTGCGGGACGTCGTCCTCGCGCGGATCCACGCGGTGGAGGGCGTCCGCTCGACGCGCACCTGGCTCATCTTCGACGAGGCGGCGGGCGGCGGCGGGCTGCACTGATCCGCCCCGCTCCGATCGCGGGTCCGACCAGCGGTTCCTCACGTGTCAACGGGTTTCGAGTGAACAGATGTTGCCCACCGTTCCGCCATTCTCCAGAAGATGTTGACGATTTCCTTGGACGTTTTGGACCGGTTCGGCTTCCGGCCTGCGGTGGTCATATGACGCGCTGACCGCCATTCGGCGGCCGGCCGGTGCACAAGCCTTGCCCGGGCCGCGGACTTAGGGTTAACGTTCAACTACCAGATAGGAAAGTTTCCTATCAGATGGAGTCCGCATGCCCCGCTCCCCTCCATCGCCGGTGACACGGCCGTGCCGTCCCCTGGAGCCGCGGCGCTCCCCGGCCCCGGCAGCAGCCGGGCCGTCTCGCCGCGGGCCGACCGGCCCGAACCACCCCGACCACCCCCGCACGGCCTAGCACCGCGAGAACGCGAGGAAATCGACCACCCCAGATTGGCAAGGACCCCCCGCATGAAGAAGTCAACGCGCAAGCTCGCCGCCATTACGGCCGGCGTCGGAATCGCACCGCTGGTCGCCGTCGTCCTCCCCGCCACGGCGGCCCTCGCGCACGGCTACGTCTCGGCGCCGCTCAGCCGCCAGGCGCAGTGCGCGCAGAAGATCGTCCAGTGCGGAGCGATCCAGTACGAGCCGCAGAGCGTCGAGGGCCCGAAGGGCCAGCGGACGTGCAGCGGCGGCAGCCGGTTCACCGAGCTGAACGACGACAGCAAGCCGTGGAAGGTCACCACCGTCGGCCGGACCGTCAGCTTCACCTGGACGTTCACCGCCCGGCACCGCACCACCAACTACGAGTACTTCGTCGGCGGCCAGAAGGTCGCCACCGTCGACGGCGGGAACACCCAGCCGCCGTCCACCGTGACCCACTCGGTCAACCTCGGCAGCTTCAGCGGCCGGCAGAAGATCCTGGCGGTCTGGAACATCGCGGACACCGGGAACGCCTTCTACGCCTGCGTCGACGTCAACATCCAGTAATGCGCCGATTCCTGCCCCTGCTCGGGGCCGTGCTGCTCACGGCGGGCACCGCGTCCGCCGTCCTGCCGACGACGTCCGCCTCCGCCGCGGACTGCGCCGCCGCATGGAACGCGTCCAGCGTCTATACCGGCGGCGCCAAGGTGTCCTACGGCGGGCACAACTGGTCGGCGAAATGGTGGACGCAGAACGAGAAGCCGGGAAGCGGCACGATCGTCTGGGCCGACCAGGGAACCTGCGGCCCCGTCGATCCCCCCGACGACCCCGGAGATCCCGGCGACCCCGGCGACTCCGCGGATTTCGTGGTGAGCGAAGCCCAGTTCAACCAGATGTTCCCGAGCCGGAATTCGTTCTACACCTACCAGGGGCTCACCGCGGCGATGGCCGCGTACCCCGCGTTCTCCAACACGGGAAGCGACACCGTCAAGAAACAGGAGGCGGCCGCATTCCTGGCGAACGTGAACCACGAGACCGGCGGGCTGGTCTACATCGTGGAGCAGAACACGGGCAACTACCCGCATTACTGCGACGCGAGCCAGCCCTACGGCTGCCCCGCCGGGCAGGCGGCCTACTACGGCCGCGGGCCCATCCAGCTCAGCTGGAACTTCAACTACAAGGCCGCGGGCGACGCGCTCGGAATCGACTTGCTGCACAACCCGTGGCTGGTCGAACGGGACGCGGCCGTGTCGTGGAAGACCGCGCTGTGGTACTGGATGACCCAGAACGGCCCCGGCACCATGACCCCGCACAACGCGATGGTCAACCAGCGCGGATTCGGTGAGACGATCCGCAGCATCAACGGCAGCCTGGAATGCAACGGCGGAAACCCGTCCCAGGTGCAGAGCAGGGTGAACGCCTACAAGAGGTTCACCGAACTCCTCGGCGTCCAGCCCGGCGGCAACCTGACCTGCTGACCGGACGTCGCGGACGCGCCATCCGGACGCTTCGCCGAGAACGACCCGCGCACGGCCACCCCCGTGCGCGGGTCTTTCGCTTTCCCGGAAAGGTCAGTTCCCGGAAAGGTCAGCGGCCGTTCGCGGGGACGTAGAGGCGGATGTCGTCGACGTATGCCTCGCCCTCGTAGTAGTTCAGGTGCGGGTCGCCGATGATGAACGAGTCCGGATAGGCCGAGCCCTTCGGCCATGCGTGCTCGGTGGTGTACGTCCCGGCGGGCCCCTTGTGGACGAGCCGCCGGTCGAACCGCCCGTCGTACTCCTCGGGCGTCTGGTTGTAATGCCAGATCGGACGCCCGTTCTCCACGAAGTCGTGGTGGACGCGCAGCGTCGCCTGCCCGATGTGCCGGAACGGCCCGCTCATTTCGAGCGTGTACCCGGTGCGGTCCCGTTCCACGGCGAACCGGTAGGCGGCCTTCGGCAGCAGTTCCGGCCGGATCTCGGCGCTGGTGAGATGTCCCTCGAACCGGTCGCCGGGCCCGTACGGCTTGTCCATCGAGACGTTTCCGCACCTGGTCTTGATGTAGTACTCGTTGCTGACGTTGTTGTTCGCCGTCTCGCGGAACAGGTCGCCGCGCGGGAACAGCGCGTTCACGCCGTTGAAGGTCCCGTCGAAGGTGCGGTAGATCCGGCCGGTCTTCGGGTCGCAGGTGCCGGCGTTCTTCCAGCGCGCGTCGTCGCTGTAGTAGCCGTCCATGATCACCTTGCGGCGGAAGTGGATGCCCGGGTTGCCGTGCGGCGCGGGGGTCGCGTAGTCGAGGACCGTCAGGTAGTAGAAGCCGTTCTCGCGCGTCACGTCCGGGTAGTCGCAGCGCTTCTTGCCGGGCAGCGCGCCTTGGAACGTCCAGGGATAGCGGGTCTTGCACGGCTCCTTCGTATAGCCGTTGTGGCGGCCGTCGTAGTCGAACGTGCCGTTCCGTTTCCCGCCGAAGTCGATGCCGCGCAGCGTCATCTCCACGCGGTAGTGGCGGGGGAGCGGGCGGGTGGGGCGGATGAGGACGCCCGCGTCCCAGCTCGGCTCCGAGATCCGCCCGACCTTGCGGCCGTCCGGCAGGGTCTTCGTCGACAGCCCGGGACGCGAGTCGGGACGGCCGTCGCGGTCCTTGTCGACGGCGGCGACCTCGGCGGTCAGCCACCCGTTCCGGCCGAACGCGACGCGCTTGCGGAACACGTTCAGCGTCGCGAGCTCCCGCGCGAACAGCGGCCCGCTGATCTTCTTCCAGGCTTCGCCGTCGTCGTCGAACGCGTCCACGTTCCACGGGCTGCGCGGACCCTGCGGGTCGAGGCGCCACGGCGCCCCGTCGACGCGCAGCGGGCGGTCGAAGCCCTCCTGATCGACCAGCCTCCAGCCGTTCCGGGCGGGCTCGGACGGCGTCCTCCCGGTGGCCGTCCCGGTGGCCGCCGCGGGCCAGGCGGCCCCGGCCGCCACGGCGGCCGTGCCCGCGACCACGGCGGTGATCTTCCAGCATCTCCCCATGTCAGCGGACTCTAGGAGGGCCGTGCCGGGGTGCAAGGCGACCGCTGGCGTCCGGCCGGAACTTGCCCGTCCCTTGGCCGACTCGGGGTGGGCGGGGCATGGAAAGGCGCCATGGAAAGGGCCCGGCCGGGGGTCGTCCCGGGCCGGGCCCTCGTCATAGGGGCGCGGTCGCGTCAGAGGTTCTTCGGACGGTACGCCTTGTACTCGCTGCCCGCGTTCAGGCCGTAGTCGCGCGTCCGGTAGTCGGTGCCGTACCGGCCGCGCTGCTCGTACGCCCAGTAGGACGTGTGGTCGTCGTTCGCCCACTTCTCGAAGATGACGACGTGCCGGGTGGTGTTGGTGCCCTGGGCGTCCATCACGAGGTCGCCCTTCTTCAGCTCGGACATCGTGATGCGCTCGGTGTAGCGCGACGACGTCAGGCCGACGGTGTTCGGGCCGGGCTTCGCGAGCCCGAGCGTCATGGCGACGTATCCCGAACAGTCGGTGCGGTAGCCCTGGTAGCTGTTGGTCTGGCTGTAGCGGACGCGCTCGTCGGTGCCGGGGCGCCACGACTTCGCCAGCTCGATGACCCTGTCCCGCTTGGACTTCGAGTCGGTGGTCCTGCTTTCGGACGCCCTGCTCTCGGACGTCGTGGAATCGGACTTCTTCCGGTCCGCCTTCCCGCGGTGGGAGGACGTGCGGCCCGGCTCGCCGCCGTCCGCCTTGCCGCCGGGGACGGTCGCCACCGCGGCGGCCGACTGCGCGGACTCGGAGTCGAACACCCCAGCCTGCGCGGTTCCCGCGATCACGCCGAAGGCGGCGAGACCGACGACCGCGCCCATGATGCGGGGCGTCGTGTTCAGAGTGTCACGGAATTTGTGCAGGGGGTTACGGTTCTTGCCGTGCTTGCCGTTCAAGGGGGCTCCTTCTTCCAATTCGCCTGCCGGGTTAGCTGACGGGTTCGGACGTGGAAGTCGCCCTACGGCCTGCGGACAGGCCGACTCACCCCAGTGCGAGGATGTGGGTCCCCGGCTCCGCGCGAAGGCGGA
Source organism: Actinomadura decatromicini (assembly GCF_008121305.1). Lineage (NCBI taxonomy): Bacteria > Bacillati > Actinomycetota > Actinomycetes > Streptosporangiales > Thermomonosporaceae > Actinomadura > Actinomadura decatromicini. The sequence continues at coordinate 249,063 of NZ_VSRQ01000005.1, forward strand.
CTCGGCGATGCCGCTGCGATCCACCGGGGCGCGATGGGGCCCCTACGCGGGACCCGGTGTCCCGCGTGCGAAAGAGCGGCGTTTGAGTTGTGGCCCGATGCGACCGGCCCGCCTCGGGGGCCGTGCCGGATGGGGCTCGCGTGTCCGGTGGGACACGAGGGCCAAGAGCGCCTGGAGGGCGCCTTGAGAGCGACAAGCTAACGCAAAGCCTCAAAAGAAGGCAAACTACGACAAAATCTTTATCGACCCAGTTCAACTGGGTCGCGGCCTGGGACGCCGGCCGGGCCGGGCGTCAGCGGGCGGACGGTACGTCCGGCAGGCCGGGCACCCGGCGCGCCTCGCGCCCCTCCGTACGCGGCGCGCTGACCGCGAGATAGAGCAGCGCCATCCCGGCGATCTGGGCGAGGTGGTAGACCGACGTCGGGTCCAGGCCGACGCGGCCGGTGACGTCCGGGTCGATCGCCTTCGCCGCCGCCGCGGCGCCGCTCGCCGCCAGCGCGGCGATCATCGGCCCGGCCATCGGATGGCGCCGGACGGCGGCCCGCCCCCACAGCGCGAGGATGCAGACCATCGTCAGGCTCTCGCAGGCCAGCAGCGCGGTGACGCCCGCGTGCCCGGTGACCGCGAGGACGGCGTACGCGCCGATCCCGATCGAGCGCAGCAGCCAGAACGTCCGGCCGTGGCGGGGGCCGAGCACCTCGGCGACCGTCCCGGCCAGCAGGTAGGACACCGCGACGACGACCATCGCGCTGATCACGGCCCAGCTCGGCCCGTCCAGCGCGGCCGAGTACTTCACGAACCCGTGGTGGACGAACCCGGCGAGCGCCGCCGCACCCGCCCACCAGAACGACGTGCGCCAGTGCCGGTGCGCGCCGGTGCGCCCCAGCCGCGCCGCCAGCGCGACGGTGACCAGGCCGAGCGCGAGATCGGTGAGGGCCGGCGCCGGTTCGGCAAGCATGCCTGCACGGTACCCGGCGTTCCACGGCGAGTTCGCGCGAAATCTTGACTCATTCAAGAAAATGGTCCAGCCTGTCTGCGTGACCACGATCTCGGAGTACGAGCGGCTCCTTCGCGGGGCGGCTCTGCGGGTGACCCGTCCGCGGGTGGCGGTACTGAGAGCGGTCCACGCCCACCCGCACGCGGACACGGACTCGATCATCGGCGCCGTCCGGCACGACCTGCCGAAGGTGTCCCACCAGGCCGTCTACGACTCGCTGCACGCGCTGACGGCGGCGGGGCTGGTACGGCGGATCCAGCCGTCCGGCCACGTGGCCCGGTACGAGTCGCGGGTCGGGGACAACCACCACCACGTCGTCTGCCGGTCCTGCGGCGCCATCGCCGACGCCGACTGCGCCGTCGGCGAGGCGCCGTGCCTCACCGCGTCCGACGACAGCGGCTACGCGATCGACGAGGCCGAGGTCATCTACTGGGGCCTGTGCCCCACCTGCTCCGCAACCTAGAGAGTTCCTGCATCCACCCCCGCAGTGCCCTGGGAGGGAACCACACATGTCAGAGAACAAGGAAACAATCGCCTACGACACGAACGCGGCAGGCGAGGGCGGCTGCCCGGTCGCGCACACGCGCGCCCCGCATCCGACCCAGGGCGGCGGCAACCGCGGCTGGTGGCCGGACCGGCTCAACCTGAAGATCCTCGCGAAGAACACCGCCGTGACGAACCCGCTCGGCGCGGACTTCGACTACCGGGCGGCGTTCCAGACGCTGGACCTGCCCGCCGTGAAGCGCGACATCGCGGAGGCGCTCACCACCTCGCAGGACTGGTGGCCCGCCGACTTCGGCAACTACGGCCCGTTCATCATCCGGATGGCGTGGCACAGCGCGGGCACCTACCGGGTCAGCGACGGGCGCGGCGGCGCCGGGTCCGGGCAGCAGCGCTTCGCGCCCCTGAACAGCTGGCCGGACAACGCGAGCCTCGACAAGGCCCGCCGGCTGCTGTGGCCGGTCAAGCAGAAGTACGGCCAGAAGATCTCCTGGGCCGACCTCCTCATCCTCGCCGGAAACGTCGCCCTGGAGTCCATGGGCTTCACGACGTTCGGCTTCGCCGGCGGGCGCGAGGACGCCTGGGAGGCCGACGAGGACGTGTTCTGGGGCCCGGAGACGACCTGGCTCGGCGACGAGCGCTACACCGGCGACCGCAACCTGGAGAGCCCGCTCGGCGCGGTCCAGATGGGCCTGATCTACGTCAACCCGGAGGGCCCGAACGGCAACCCGGACCCGATCGCGGCGGCCCGCGACATCCGCGAGACGTTCGGCCGGATGGCGATGAACGACGAGGAGACCGTCGCGCTCATCGCGGGCGGCCACACGTTCGGCAAGACGCACGGCGCGGGCCCGGCCGACCACGTCGGCCCCGAGCCGGAGGGCGCCCCGCTCGAACAGCAGGGCCTCGGCTGGAAGAGCAGCTACGGCACCGGCAAGGGCGCCGACGCGATCACCAGCGGCCTTGAGGGCATCTGGACGAACACCCCCACCACCTGGGACAACAGCTTCTTCGATATCCTGTTCGGGTTCGAGTGGGAGCTGTTCAAGAGCCCGGCGGGCGCGCACCAGTGGCGGCCGAAGGACGGCGCCGGCGCCGACCTCGTGCCGGACGCGCACGACCCGTCCAAGCGCACCCACCCGACGATGCTCACGACCGACCTGTCGCTGCGCTTCGACCCGATCTACGAGCCGATCTCGCGCCGGTTCCACGAGAACCCGGACCAGTTCGCGGACGCCTTCGCCCGCGCGTGGTTCAAGCTGACCCACCGCGACATGGGGCCGATCGCCCGCTACCTCGGCCCGGAGGTCCCGTCCGAGGTGCTGGTGTGGCAGGACCCCGTCCCGGAGGTCGACCACGAACTGGTCGACGCCGCGGACATCGCCGACCTCAAGCGGCGGATCCTGGAGTCCGGGCCGACGATCGCGCAGCTCGTGTCGGTGGCGTGGTCGGCGGCGGCGACGTTCCGCGGCACCGACAAGCGCGGCGGCGCGAACGGCGCGCGGATCCGGCTGGAGCCGCAGAACAGCTGGGAGATCCACGAGCCGGACGAGCTCGCGATCGTCCTGCGCGCGCTGGAGGGCGTCCAGGAGTCGTTCAACGCGGCGCAGACCGGCGGCAAGCGGGTGTCGCTCGCCGACCTGATCGTCCTCGGCGGGGTCGCCGCGGTCGAGCAGGCCGCGAGGGCGGCGGGCCACGACATCGAGGTCCCGTTCACGCCGGGGCGCACCGACGCCTCGCAGGAGAGCACCGACGTCGAGTCGTTCGCGCACATGGAGCCGGGCTCGGACGGGTTCCGCAACTACCTGGGCAAGGGCGAGCGGCTGCCCGCCGAGAACCTGCTCGTCGACCGGGCCAACCTGCTCACGCTGAGCGCGCCCGAGATGACGGTGCTGGTCGGCGGCCTCCGCGCGCTCGGCGCGAACCACGGCGGGTCGTCGCTCGGCGTCCTCACCGACCGTCCGGGGACGCTCACGAACGACTTCTTCGTCAACCTGCTCGACATGGGGACCACCTGGTCCCCGGCCGAGGACGGGACGTACGAGGGACGCGACGCGAGCGGCCAGGTCCGCTGGACCGGCAGCCGCGTCGACCTCCTCTTCGGCTCGAACTCGGAGCTGCGCGCCGTCGCCGAGGTCTACGGCAGCGACGACGCGAAGGAGAAGTTCGTGCGCGACTTCGTCGCGGCCTGGGACAAGGTCATGAACCTGGACCGCTTCGAACTGCGCTGATCCAGCCGTCTCGCCTGAGATGACGCCAACGTCCAGGCCGACCCGCGAGGGGCGGCCTGGACGTTCGCTTTTCTGGTCTCGCCCCGTCCCCCGGGGCCCCGGCCCCCCGGGCGGCCCCGCCCTCTCGCCTGGGGACGGTCGCGCGGGTGGGCGGGGCCGGTCACCCGCGGCACCGCTCCCAAGGTGCGGGGTGACCCCTCGGCGACGGCTGGGGAAGTCACCGCCGGTATCTCCCTCAGCGCCGCCGCCCGCCGATGTGTCACAGCTAACTGGCGGCGGACGATTGCGTCCTCACTCGGCCAAATGTCGTGGTCATTTGGGTTCGTGGGGATATGACGGGTATCAGGTGGATGGACCACTGGCACTGGGGGCGATCATGACCGTGGTCGGAACGTGGAACATCGAGAACTTCTTCAAGCCGGGCGGCGATTTCGGTCCGAAGGACAAGGCCGCCTACGACGCCAAGCTCGCGGGCCTCGCCGCGACGATCCGGACGTCCGGGGCGGACGTCCTGGCCGTCGAGGAGGTCGGGGACCCGGACGCGCTCGCCGAGCTGGCGGGCCGCCTCGACGGGGAGTGGTCGCACACCACGTCCGCGATCTTCGATGAGAAGCACCCGATCCGCGTCGGGTTCCTGTCCCGGCTCCCGCTGGAGGTGATCGCGGACCGGGCCCCGTTCCCGCGTCCGCTGGCCCCGATCCAGGCGGGCGACGACGGCGGGACGGCCGACCGGATGGGGCGCGGCGCGCTCGCCGTCCGCGTCACCGAGGCGGACGGCCGGAAGCTCGACCTCGTCGCCGTCCACCTGAAGAGCAAGCTGCTGTCGTTCCCGCCGGCACCGGGCGGGCACCACTCCCGGTTCCAGCCGCGCGACGAGGGGGAGCGCGCCCGCGTCGCGGCCTACGCCCTCTACCGGCGGGCGGCCGAGGCCGTCACCGCGCGGGCCCTCGCCGACGAGCTACTCGCGGGCGAGGGCCGGTCCCGGCAGGTGATCGTGATGGGCGACCTCAACGACGAGCCGGAGTCGGCGACGACGCAGATCCTGCTCGGCCCGCCCGGCTCCGAGCTCGGCACGCCGGGCGCGGACCGTCCCGACAAGGGCGACGGGAGCCGGCTCTGGAACCTCGCCCCGCGCATCCCCGAGGGCGAGCGGTTCTCCCGCGTGTTCCACCAGCGGCACGAGCTGATCGACCACCTGCTGGTGTCGCACGCGCTGGTCGGACGCGCGCTCGACGTCCACACCCTGCGGGCGCAGGACGGCGGCCTCCCGTCCGTGACCGATGACCCGGCGGACCGGCGCGACGACCCGGCGTCCGACCACGCGATGGTCTTCACCCGCCTCGCCGCCTGACCCGCCCTCGCTCTAGGCGAGCGAGTCGAGGTGCGCGGCGACGGCGGCGCGCATGGCCTCCGGCGTGGCGACGTCCGGACGCGTCGCCGCGTGCACGGCGAGCCCGTCGACCAAGGCGTGCAGCCGGTCGGTCTCGGCCTCCACGTGCCGGGAGCCGAGCGCCTCGACGAGCCCGCGGCAGCCCGCCCGCAGGGCGTCGTAGCCCTCGTTCCGCAGCGCGCGCAGCTCGGGATCGACCATCGACCTGGCCGTGAACGCGAGCCACACCTCGTTCTCGGCGGCGCGCTCGGCGTCCATCGGCAGCAGTTCGGCGAGGACCCGCTCGGCCCGCCGCCGCGGGTCGGGCTCGGCGGGCAGCGCCGCGATCCGCCGCTCGATCCGCTCCATGATCATCCGTAGCGTGAAGGCGAGCAGCTCGGACTGGGTGGCGAAGTAGTGCCGGAGCGACCCGGCCGACAGCCCGGCCTCCCGGGCGACGTTGCGGACCGACGCCCGCTCCAGGCCGTCCCGCCGGACGACCCGCCAGACGGCCGCCGCCACCTCCAGCCTGCGCTCCACCGGGTCCACGACTTTGGGCATGGGCTTTTTATAGCACACTCGTGTTACCATCGCCTTGATAACACAGTCGTACTAAAAAGGAGGATCGTGATGGCGCGACGACCCGGGACCCGGACTCCGGCCTGGCGGCGGCCCCTCGTCGCGGGCGCGGCCTCGTCCGTCCTGCTGCTCGCGGGCGCGGGACTCGGCGCGGCCGGGGCGCTGCAGGCGTCCGAGGGCGGCTACTTCTCGACCTCGCCGCACCGGTTCGCGACGCCGGCGGCGGCGCTCAAGTCCGACGAGATCGACGTCGGAACGGACAGCGCGCACGCGGCGGACCCGAACCCCGACATCGGCGAGGCGGCGCGCGTGCGGATCGTCGTCCGGGCGTCCGACCCGTCCGTGCCGGTGTTCGTGGGGATCGGGCCGAAGGCGCGGGTCGAGGCGTACCTGCGCGGAACGGCCTACGACGACTTCAGATCGGCCGACCTGAAACCGTTCCGCGCGACGTTCGCGCGCGTCCCGGGCGCCGCGCGGGCCCCGGCCCCGGCGGGGCGACCGCTGTGGGTCGCCACTGCCCAGGGCACCGGAACCCGCACGCTGACCTGGGACAAGACCGGCGGCGCCTGGTCCGTGGTGGTCATGCGGCTGGACGGCCGTCCCGGCGTCGACGTGACCGCCTCGATCGGGCTGCGGTTCGGCTTCCTGGTCCCGGCCGCCGCCGGCGCCCTGCTGACCGGGACCCTCCTCCTCGGCTACGTCGCGTGGGCCCGCCGCCGCCCCGGCGACTCCGGCTCCGACTCCGGCTCGGGTTCGGGCGACGTCCGGGGGAGGACGGTCAGCGCCGGCAGCGCCGCGCCGATCAGGAGCACGGCGCTCAAGGCCAGCCCCAGGGCATAGCGCGACATGAAGTAGAACGCCGTCGAGTGCCACCATGAACTGCGTGACGGCCACGAAGGCGAGCGTCGGCGCCGGCCGCGCGGCCGATTCGGGCTTCGAAGCCTGCCCCCTTCCCGGCCGACGGGGCGCCGCCCGCCTGCCGCGATCGCCCGCGGCGGAATTGCTCCGGCGCGATATGGCGGCGAATCCCCGCCGCCACTCCCGGCCGTGCCGGCGGCCGGAGTGAAGAAAGGCGACGGCGATTTCGCCGCGGCCGCCTTTCCGGCGCGGAATGGTCCGGACGGCGCCGTGGCGGGGCCCGATTCAAGAGCGAATTCAGCGCCGCGCAAAACGCGCCGCACGGGTTCGCCGACGGATCCCGCCCCGGCCGGTTCGCTCCGGAAGCCGTCCCTCGCCCGCGTTCCAACGGGCGCGGGCGCCGGGGACGATGCCCCTATAGCCCACGTCGCGCGGCCGCACCGGCCGTCCGCCGAGGACCTCGCGCGCGCGGATCCTCGCGGCGGCGCGCGAGCTCATCGACCGGGACGGCCGGGAGGCGCCGACCATCCGGCGGCTCGCCGCCGAGCCGGGCGCCGGGGCGGCGAGGACGCCCGCTGGACGGTCGAGGCGATCGTGACCGGGGCCGAGGACCGCGGATGCACGCCCGCGCAGGCCGTCCACGTCTTCCGCAGCGTGTACTCCTCCACGGTCACTACTACACGGTCGGCGAGGGACGCCTGCGCCCGTGGCCTGGCCGCCTTCGTCGACGGGCCGGTCGCACAGATCGCGTCAACTGATCTTTAGACCGGAACGGGACACGTTCGACGCCCCTGTGCACACCCATCGTCGGGTCCTTTTCCGGCTGCACATAACTTGCTTTACGGACTGCCCGCCGGGTCGTTTCAGAATGCCCCGGCATGTGATGGAACGGTCCTTGTCAAAAATGCCATCATTGACGTTCGATAATCGATGATCATGTCGAACAGTGCGCCCCCTTCCGTCGATCGGGAGCGGCCAGGGAATGTTAAAAGCTGCTGATTGACAACACTTGGGGGCAAAGTTACTCTCCGTTGAGATCCTGGATCTACGTCCATTGACGGGCGCCTGTTTAAATCCGGATTTCCGGCGCCCGCCTCTTCGATATTCGAAGAAAAAAATAGTTCCAGTCCCAGCGAAGAGGAATCGCATGCGTAAAGGGATCGCACTTATCGCCGCGGGCGCCTCGGCGCTCGCGTTGACCGCGGCGTCCGTCGCGCCGGCCGCCGCGGCCATGCCGCGCCTGGTCCGCGGCCCCGACGGGGTAACGATCGAGATCGCGACCGTGAACGGCTCGGGCTGTCCGATCGGCACGGCCGCCGTCGCCATCTCGGACGACAAGGAAGCCTTCACGGTCACCTACAGCGACTACATGGCGCAGATCGGCGGCTCGACCAAGCCGACCGACGCTCGCAAGAACTGCCAGATCGCGATGAAGGTGCACGTCCCCCAGGGCTTTACCTACGCCATCGCCCAGACGGACTACCGCGGCTACGCCTTCCTGAACCAAGGCGTCAAGGGTATTCAGCGGGTCACCTATTACTTCCAGGGCAACACGCAGACCGAATACCTCACGCACAACCTGGCCGGCACGTACGACAACAACTTCCAGTTCACCGACAAGGTGCCGGTGTCCCAGCTCGTCTGGCGGACGTGCGGCGAGGAGCGCAACTTCAACATCAACACCGAGCTGCGCCTCGACAAGGGCACCTCGGACGGGTCGAAGGTCAGCTTCATGGCCATGGACTCGACCGACGGCAGCATCAAGACGACCTATCACTTCGCCTGGAAGAAGTGCTAGTAGCCCCGCCACCCCACCCTGAAGGAGAAACGACCAATGCGCAAAGCAGTGACCGCGTCGGCGGCATGCCTCTCGGCTCTCGCCCTGACCACGGGCATGGCCCAGGCCGCCGTGAACGACCCGCCGCCCCCCGGTAAGATCACGCTCGAAGTCCTCACGGTCAACGGCTCGGGCTGCCGCGCCGGGACGGCCGCGGTGGCGCCGGCGGCCGACAACACGGCCTTCACCGTCACCTACAGCGACTACCTCGCCCAAGCCGGCGGGAAGTCCAAGCCGACCGACATGCGGAAGAACTGCCAGCTCAGCCTCGGCGTGCACATCCCGCAGGGCTTCACCTACGCGATCGCCAGCGCCGACTACCGCGGCTACGCGAACCTGGCCGACGGCGCCTCCGGTCTGGAGCGCGCTAGCTACTACCACCAGGGCCAGTCCCAGACCGCTGCCGTCAGCCACACCATCAAGGGCAAGTACGAGGACAACTGGCAGTTCACCGACAGCACACCGGTGGGCGCCCTCGTGTGGAAGCCCTGCGGCGAGGACCGCAACTTCAACATCAACACTGAGCTGCGCGTCGACAAGGGAACCTCCGACCCCGACGAGACCAGCTTCCTCTCGTTCGACTCCGCCGACGGCGGCGTTAAGACGATCTACCACTTCGCCTGGAAGAAGTGCCCGGCACGACACTGATCCGAACAGGCCGGGCCGCGACCTCCCTGGGAAGGACGCGGCCCGGTCACCCCCGGCTCCCGCGCCGCCTTCCCAGGACGCGCCCTCCCCGGGGAGGGCGCGGCGGGCGGCGCGGACCACGCCCCACCCTCGCCTCACCGACGTCCCGCCGGGCGGGCGCCACACCCCACTGGCGCCGCGCCCGACCGGGCGGACCGTCCGGCCCCGTCCCGCGCGAGCGAGCCCCCTAGGCGTCCCCGCCGCTCGCGCGGTATGGCGCGCCGGGCGCGGACGGATCCAAGGTTTTCGCGTTGTTCGTCTTCTCGGACGAAATGTGCGGTTGGAAGGTCGTACGGGACGGTCACCCTGTGTGCCGTGAAAGTCGCCATTGTGACCGAGTCGTTCCTCCCGCAGGTCAACGGTGTCACCGGCTCCGTCTGCCGCGTCCTCGAACAGCTCGCCGCGCGCGGGCACCAGGCGCTGGTCGTCGCGCCCCGTCCCGGCCCGGAGTCCTACGCGGGGGCGCGGGTGGAGCTCGTCCCCGGCGTCCGGCTGCCGTTCTACTCCTCGGTCGTCGTCGGGTTGCCGACGAGGCGCGTCACCGCTGTCCTGCGGGACTTCGCGCCGGACGTCGTCCATCTCGCCGCGCCGATGATGCTCGGCGTGTCCGGGCTGGCGGCGGCCGAGCGGCTGGACGTCCCGGCCGTGGCCGTCTTCCAGACCGACATCGCCGGGTTCGCCCGCCGCTACGGCCTGCGCGGCACCGACCCGACGGTGTGGTGGTGGCTGCGCCGCGTGCACGGGCGCGCCGACCGGACGCTGGCCCCGTCCACTCCCGTGCTCGCGGAACTCGACAGGCGCGGCGTCCCGCGCCTGTCGCTGTGGGGACGCGGCGTGGACCGCCGCCGGTTCAACCCCGCGCACCGGTCCCCCGAGACACGGGCCGCGCTCGCGCCTGACGGCGAGGTCCTGGTCGGCTACGTCGGACGCCTCGCCGCCGAGAAGCGCCCGAGGATGCTCGCGACGCTCGCCGGCCTGCCCGGCACGCGCCTGGTGATCGTCGGCGACGGCCCCGAGGAGCGCCGCCTGCGCCGCCTCATGCCCGACGCCGTCTTCACCGGGTTCCAGACCGGGACCGAGTTGTCGCGGCTCATGGCGTCCCTGGACGTGTTCGTCCACACCGGCGCGGACGACACGTTCTGCCAGGCGGTTCAGGAGGCGCTCGCCTGCGGGGTGCCGGTCGTCGCCGCAGCGGCGGGCGGGCCGCTCGACCTCGTCCGGCCCGGCGTGAACGGCCTGCTGTACGCGCCCGACGACGGCGACGGGCTCCGCGCCGCCGTCGCGACGCTGGCCGCCGACCCCGACCTGCGGCTTCGTCTCGGCGCCGGTGCCCTCGCCTCCGTCGAGGGGCGCGGCTGGGACGTCGTGTGCGAGCAGCTCATCGACCACTACCTCCAGGCGGCGGGCGGCGAGTGCGCGCGGGAGGCGGCCGTCCAGCGCGCGGACGACGCGGCATGAGCGGGTTCCCGTTCGTCGTGTCCGTGCACGACGTGTCGCCCGGCACCGCGTCCGCCGCCCGGCGCTGGCTCGCCGACCTCGACGAGCGCGGCGTGCCCGCCACGCTTCTGCTGATCCCCGGCCCGTTCGGGGACGGCCCGGCGCTGCCCGACGACGCCGACCTCGTCGAGTACCTGCACGCGGCCGCCGGACGCGGGCACGAGCTCGCCCTGCACGGATACCGGCACGAGGGCGTCCCCGGCGGCCCGCCCTGGCGGCGCGGCGTCAACCGCGTGCTGGTCAGAGGGGCCGGGGAGTTCTGGACGCTGACCGAGGAGCAGGCCGGGCGGCGCTTGCGCGCGGGCCTCGAGACGCTCGCCGAGGCGGGCATCGACGTCGTCGGGTTCACGCCGCCGGGCTGGCTCGCGTCCCCCGGCACCCGGCGCGCGCTGGCCGCGCTCGGCTTCGCCTACTGGACGAGCCACCTCGCCGTCCACCGGCTGCCCGGCGGGCCGATCCGGCGGATGCCCGCGCTGTCGCACCGTCCCGGCGGGGCGGGGGAGCGCGCCGGGGCCCGCCTGATGGTCGACGCGGCCCGCACGTTCGCCCGGCTCCGCATGCCGTTCCGCATCGCGCTGCACCCCGCCGACCTGGCCCGTCCCGGCCTGCGCCGCGCCGCCCTCTCCGCCATCGACCTGACCGTCGCCGCGGGCGGCCGCCCGACCACCTACCGGGCGCTGGTCGGGGCATGAGGATCGTCCAGCTCGCCAACCTGTACAGCCCGGTGTCCGGCGGGCTGCGCACCGCCGTGGACATGCTCGGCGCGGGCTACGCCGCCGCCGGACACCAGCGCGCCCTGGTCGTGCCCGGCCGCTCCCACACCCGGACGGAGAGCGAGAAAGGGCTGCTCATCACGGTTCCCGGCGCGTCGGTCGCGCCCGGATACCGGCTCGTCCTGGACCCGCGCCCGGTGCTGCGCGTCCTCGCCCGCCTCGAACCGGACGTGGTGGAGGTCTCCGACAAGGCGAGCCTCACCGTGGCGGCGCGCTGGGCCCGCCGCCACGGCGTGCGCGCCGTGCTGTTCTCCCACGAGCGGCTGGACGCGATCCTCGCGCCGCGCATGCCCGGCGGCCTGCCCGTCGCCCCGCTCACCGACCGCTGGAACCGGCGGCTCGCGACGATGTTCGACGCGGTCGTGGCGACCTCGGCGTTCGCCGCCGCCGAGTTCGCCCGCGTGGGGACGCCCCGGCTGCACCGCGTCCCGCTCGGCGTGGACCTCGCCACCTTCCGCCCGTCCGAGCGCACGCCCGTCTCTGGAGCGTTCCGACTGGTCCACCTGGGACGCCTCTCCCGCGAGAAGCGCCCCGACCTGGCCTTGAAGGCGCTCCGGGAACTCCGCCGCCGGGGCGTCCCCGCCCATCTGGACGTCATCGGCAGCGGACCCCTCCAACCTTCGCTCCGCTCCTACGCCGCCCGCGCGTCGCTCCCGGTCCGCTTCCACGGCCACGTCCACCGCCGCGCCGACGTGGTCCGCCTCCTCGCGGCTGCCGACGTCGCCCTTTCGACCTGCCCCGTCGAATCGTTCGGCCTGGCCGTTCTGGAAGCTCTGGCCTGCGGCGTCCCGGTGGTCACGGCCGACCGGGGCGCCGCCCGGGAGCTTCTGGCTCCGCAGGCCGGAATCGCTGCCCCGCCGACCCCGGCGCACTTCGCGACCGCCGCCGAACACCTCTTGGCCCTCCCACGAGAGACCCGCCGCACCGCCGCCCGAACCCGCGCCGAGCACTACCCCTGGACCACTCCCACCGCCCGAATGCTGCAAATCCTGGACGGGCGAGTTTGACAAATCTCGCCGATCCGAGGGGTGGTTCGGTTGGAACTTGTGACGAATATTCGGATTCCGGACGGCGGTCTGGTCCCCTACCTGCGGGGGCTTATTCGGGCTTTATGGAGGATCGGGGAGTGGTCTTGTCCAGAGAGCGGACGCAGGGTTAACGTTCAACTACCTGATAGGAGAATTCCTATCGCTTGAGCGCTCATGTCCCGCCCCCCCGCCACCGCCTCTGCGCAAGGACGCGCGCCGACCAAGCCGCACGGGCCCCTTTCGAGCGCCCGGCTCCCATGCCGCGAATGGCGTCCGTCCATGCGCGAGGCCGGTGGCCATGACGAAAGCCCCCTGCCCACCCCCGAAAACAGGGAAGTCCCGCATGAAGTCATCCAGGCGTAAGCTCGCCGCCGTCGCGGCGGGTGTGGGGATCGCACCGCTGGTCACCGTCGTCCTGCCCGCCACGGCGGCGCTCGCGCACGGGTACGTGTCCGCGCCGTCGAGCCGGCAGGCCCAGTGCGCGCAGCACATCGTCCAGTGCGGAGAGATCCAGTGGGAGCCGCAGAGCGTCGAAGGGCCGAAGGGCCTGCAGAGCTGCAGCGGCGGAAACTCGCGGTTCGCCGATCTCGACGATGACAGCAAGCCCTGGAAGCCCACCACGGTCGGCGGTTCCGTGACGTTCAGCTGGACGTTCACCGCCAAGCACAGCACCAAGAGCTACGAGTACTTCCTCAACGGACGGCGCCTCGCGACGTTCAACGGGCAGAGCTCGTCGCACACCGTCAACCTCGGCGGAGTGACCGGACGGCAGAAGGTGCTGGCGGTCTGGAACATCGCCGACACCGCGAACGCCTTCTACGCCTGCATCGACCTGCAGGTGCAGTAATACGCGGTAAGGGAATGGCGGCCGGGCGAAAGCCCGGCCGCCGTTTTCATTCGGTCACCCGGAGGACGCGGAGCTGAGTGGCGACCAGGCGGTAATAGCCGACGAGCGTGACGAGTTCGTACAGGCGAGTCAGGCCGAGGGCGTCGGTCGCTGCTGCAAAGGCGTCGTCGGTGAGGTCGCCGGTGGCGGCCAGTTCGCGGGCGGCGGCGAGGACGGCCGCCTCCGCCGGGTCGTCCAGGGGGCAGGCCGCGCCGGTGCGGACGGCGGCCAGCTCGTCCTCGGTGAAACCGGCCTGGAGCGCGGCGTGGCTGTGGACGGCCCACTCGTACTCCGACCGCTCGTGCGCCGCGACCGCCAGGATCGCCAGCTCCTTCTGGCGCGGGGTGAACCCCGTCCCGTAGCGGACGGCGGTGCCGAGCTCCTGCAGCGCGTCGCCGAGTCCCGGGCTGAGCAGCATGCCGTTGAACGGGCCGCGCAGGCGTCCCTCCTCGTCGGCGAGCGGGAACGGGCGGCTGCCGGTGGCGCGGGCGCTGGCGAGCAGGCGGTCGTAGAGCTCGCGCTGCTCGGCGGTCAGGTCGGCGGGGCGGAACGCGTCGACGCGAGCAGGCATGGATTCCCCCGGTGAGATGCGTTGGGTCAGTGTGCGGGTGCGCCGCTGGTCTGGAAGCTGTTGTGGTAGGCGAACGTGCGGCGCTCTTCGGCGGTGACGGTGCGCATGACCTGGGCGCGCCAGGGCGTGTCCGTCGCGGCGCGGTAGGCGTCGGTGGCGAAGACGGCGGGATCGTCGATCTCGTGGAGGGCGAGGAAGCGGGGCGCGTCGCCGTCCCGGAGGACGTAGCGGCGGGTCCGTCGCCAGCCGGGCAGCGCGTGCAGGGCGGGGACGTGCTCCTCGGCGTACCAGGAGTGGAACGCGGCCTCGTCGCGGGGCGGGACGGTGATCGCGCGGGCGAGGAGGAGCGGCGGCGGCGCAGCGGCGGGCGCGCCGTGGTCGTCCGGCAGGTGGTCGTCCGGCAGGTGGTCGTCCAGCAGCTCGTAGACGCGGCGGTCGAGGGACTCCAGGGCCGCCATGACGGCGCTCTCCCGCGCGCTGCGCCGGTCGCGCAGCGCGCGGTACTCCGGAGTCTGGAGGACGTCCAGGTCAAGGTCGTACCATGCGAGCCAGGACGGCGCCGCGCCGTCGGTCGCCCGGTACCGGTGGCCCTGGCGGACGCCCGGCAGCGCGAGCCGCGCGGGGCCGTGCTCGGTGTCGTACCAGTCGTGGAACCCGTCCTCGTCGCCGTCGCGCGGTTGCGACAGGACGTAGAGCAGACCTTCCGTCACGATGGCCCTTCCGTCATGCCGCAGACTGGGAGCTGTCCGCGGAGTTCGTTCTACTGACGAACGTCCGTGCGTCGGTAGTTTACTTTGGAGTCGGGAGTCAAGGAATGTCAAGGCAGGACCCGGATGTGATCGACTCCGTCGAGAAGGCGTTCCGCGTGCTGGAGGCGTTCTCGGCGGAGCACCCGACGCTGACCGTGAGCGAGGCCGCGGAGCTCACCGGGCTGTCCCGGGCGACGGCCCGGCGCATCCTGCTGACCTGCGTCCGGCTCGGGTTCGCGGAGGTGGACGACCGCCGGTTCCGGCTCCTGCCGCGCGTCCTGCGGCTCGGCTACGGGTACCTCGCCTCGCTGCCGATCTGGGAGCGCGCCCAGCCGCACATGCGGCGGCTGGCCGAGGAGGTGCGCGAGTCGTGCTCGGCGGCGACGCTGGACGGCGAGGAGATCGTCTACGTCGCCCGCGTCCCCGCCAAGCGCAGCATGTCGATCGTCCTGAACGTGGGCTCGCGGCTGCCCGCCCACCCGACGTCCATGGGACGGGTCCTGCTGGCCGCCCTGCCGCCGGAGGGCCTCCGCGAGCGGCTCGGCGCGATGCGGCTCGACCGGCTCACCCCGAACACCATCACCGACCCGGACGCGCTGGCCGCCGAGCTCGGACGTGTCCGCGACCAGGGCTACGCGGTCGTGGACGGCGAGCGCGAGGAGGGCGTCCGGTCGGCGGCGGCGCCGGTGCGCGACCGGTCGGGCGCCGTCATCGCGGCCATCAACGTGTCGGCCAACGCCGGACGCGTCTCGGTCGCCGAGCTGCACGAGCGGTTCGTCCCGCTGGTCGTGCAGGCGGCCGACGCCATCTCCCGCGACATCGACTTCGTCCCGTCCGCCTAGCCCTGGAACCGCGGGGCCACAAGTCGTGGCCCGCCGGGCTCTTGACCCGCGTCGGTACGTCGGTCACACTCGCTCTCTAACCGGCGTACAACTGTGCGTCCGACGAACAGAGGTGAGCGATGTCCGGTGCCACGTCCGTCCTGCGGGCCGCCTTCACCACGAAGCTCTGGCTGACGGTCCTCGTCGCCCTCGCCCTCGGCGCCCTGCTCGGCCTCGCCGCGCCGGACGCGGGCGCCGCCATGCAGCCCCTCGGGGACGGCTTCATCTCCCTCATCCGGATGCTCGTCGGCCCGGTGATCTTCTGCACGATCGTGACCGGGATCGTCTCCGCCGGGGCGCTCGCGGGCATGGGCCGCGTCGGCGTCAAGGCCCTCGTCTACTTCGAGGTCGTCACCACGATCGCGCTGGTCATGGGCCTGGTCGTGATGGACGTCCTGCGCCCGGGCGACGGCGTCCACGCCGACCCGGCGGCGATCAAGCTCACCGGCAAGGCGTCCGAGTACGCGGCCGCCGGAGAGCACCAGCACTGGTACGACTTCCTCGTCAACATCATCCCGCAGAGCGTGGTCAGCGCCTTCGTGGACGGGAACGTCCTGCAGATCCTGCTCGTGTCCGTGCTGTTCGCCGTCGCGCTGAAGATGATGGGCGAGCGGGCCGCCCCCATCGCGCGCGGGGTGGAGCGGGTCGGCGAGGCCGTGTTCGGGATCGTCCGGCTGGTCATGTACCTGGCGCCGGTCGGCGCGTTCGGCGCGATGGCCTACACCACCGGCAAGTTCGGCCCCAAGACGCTGACCAGCCTCGGCACGTTCGTCGGCCTGTTCTGGGCCACCGGCATCGTCTTCTGCCTGGTCGTGCTCGGCGTGGTCGCGCGGCTGTGCGGCATCCGCGTCATCCCGCTGTACCGCTACTTCAAGGACGAACTGCTCATCACCCTCGGCACCGCCAACTACGAGGCCGTCATGCCGCAGCTCATCGAGAAGCTGGAGCGGCTCGGCTGCCCGCGCCCGATCGTGGGGCTCGTCGTCCCGTCCGGATACGCGTTCAACTCCGACGGCGTCTGCCTCTACATGGGGTTCGCGGGCCTCTACATCGCGCAGGCGTTCGACATCCAGATGTCGCTGTGGCAGCAGCTCGGGCTGCTCGCCGTCTTCCTCATCACGTCCAAGGGCGGCGCGGGGATCGCGGGGGCGGGGTTCGTGCTGCTGGCCGCGAGCCTGTCCACGACGGGCGTCGTCCCGATCGCCGGGATCATGCTGATCTTCGGGGTCGACCGGTTCCTGTCCATGATGCGCGGCATCGTGAGCCTGTGCGGGCAGATGCTCGCCAGCATCGTCGTCAGCACGTGGGAGGGCGTGTTCGACCGCGACCGCGCCCGCGAGGTCCTCGCCGGGCGCGCCCCGGCCGACGCCCCGGCGTCCGCCGAGCCGCTCCCGGCGCCCGCCGGAGACCCCGCCTGACGCCAGGCGGGCAGGCGTCAGGCGGGCAGGCGGAGGGCGAGGACGGCGACGTCGTCCTCGCCGCTCGGCTCGATGCGCTCCAGGAGCTTGTCGCACAGGTCGGGCAGCGGGAGCTGCGCCAGGTGCGAGGCGTGCCTGCGCAGGCTCGTGAGCCGGTCGGTGATGTCGATGCCGCGCCGCTCGATCAGGCCGTCGGTGTAGAGCAGCAGCGTGGACAGCGGCGGGAGGTCCCGGTCGCCGTCCGGCCGGGGCGCGCTGAGGTCGGGCTCGCCGAGGAGCAGGCCGTGCTCGTCCAGGAACCGGGTGCCGCCGTCGTTCGTGATCAGCAGCGGCGGCGGATGCCCCGCGTTGCACCAGCGCAGCCGCCACGTCCCCGCGGGACGCCGCTCGACCCGGCCGAACACGGCGGTGGCGAGGTCGGCGTCGCTGACGGCGGCCATCACGCCGTCCAGCCGGGCGAGGACGGCGCTCGGCGGCTGGGCCATGTCCCAGGCGAGCGCCCTCAGCATGTTGCGGACCTGCGCCATGTGCGCCGCCGCCGGCAGGTCGTGGCCGACGATGTCCCCGATGACGAGGCCGGTGGCGCCGTCCGGGAGGGCGAACGCGTCGTACCAGTCGCCGCCGACCCAGCTCACCTGCGTCGCGGGCACGTACCTCGCTTCGAGCCGCAGGTCGCCCGGCTGCGGCAGGGGCGCGAGCAGGTTGTGCTGCATCGCCTCGGACGTGTTGCGCTGCTCCGCGTACAGCCGGGCGTTCGCGAGGACGAGCCCGGTGCGGCGCGCGACGTCCTCCACGACGAGCCTGTCGTCCGGCCCGTAGCCGTAACCGGGACGGGAGTAGCCGAGCGTCAGCGCGCCGTAGGTCTCGCCGCGCGCGGCGAGCGGGGCGATGATCGCGCTCTGCGCGTCCATGACCTGGAACAGCTCGTACTGCGCGGCGCCGAGCGGCTCGTCGGAGCGCACGTCGGCGCCGCCGGCGACCACGACCGCCGCCCCGCCCCGCAGGACCTGGGCGAGCGGCCCGCGCGGCGCCCGGGGCAGCGGCGGCAGCGGCCCCTCCAGCGCGGCGATGTCGGCGGCGGACAGCTCGCGGTGCGTCGCGGCGACCCGCTCGACCCGGCCGTCCGGGACGAGGAGGTCGACCTCCGCCCAGTCGCCGAGCGCGGGCACCACCAGCCGGACGAGCCTGCGCAGCAGCTCCTCTTCGTTCAGCGTCGACGCCAGCACCGTCGTGATCTCCGCGACGAGCCGCAGCCGCGCGTTCGCCCGCCGCTCCCTTGCGAGCCGGTCGCGCCGCTCCCGCTCGACGGCGTCGCGCTCGGCGGCGTCCTGGAAGACGATCACCAGCCCGGCGACCGTCCCGCCGTCCCCCAGGAGGGAGCCGTAGATCGGCGCGGACGACCAGGAGCAGGTGATCAGGCGTCCATCGCGGTGGGCGAACCGCTGGCCGTCCCCGTGGTCGGGGACGCCCGTGCGGAGCACCCGCAGCAGGCGGCACTGCCGCTCCGGCGGGACGCGCCCCTCGGCGTCCCGGTGGAGGAACCGGTGCATGCGCCTGCCGAGCACCTCGTCGCGCGTGTACCCGAGGAGCTCCTCCGCCCTCGGGTTCCACGCCGTGACGCGGCCCGCCTCGTCCGTCGCGAGGACGCCGGAGTTCATCGCGTCCACGAGACGGTCGTGGGACATGCCCGACTGCGTGCCCGGCGACCCGCCCGACCGATCGTCCACCTGCCCGGCCATCCTCACCCCCTCTGGAGCGGACACCCAGGCCCATTCCCGCCGTTTCACCCCGGACACTCCGGCCCGGGGTGCGGGACGGCTACTGGTCGGCGGGGGCCGCCTCCGGCTGCCACCAGGTGAAAGAGTGGATGTACCAGCGGCCGTCGCGGGCGGGACGCCGTCCGTAGGTGAGGGCGACGATGCCGCGCCCCGGCCCCCGGTCCAGCGCGCGGTGCGCCGACTCCAGCGGGGTGGGGATGGCGTTGTAGATCTCACCGAGCAGCAGCCGCGCCGACGCCCGCAGCTCCAGCCGCAGGTGGATCGGTTCGCGGGCCCGGGTGGCGGTGCGGGCCAGGAACTCCTGGACGACCGCCGTCATGTGGTCGGTGAGGTCGCCCGCCGCCGGTCCGAGGCCCCACCTGCGCAGGGCGCCGTGGACCGTCCGGCGGGCCTGCGCGGTCGCCGCCCGCCCGGCCGGCAACTGCCATCGGCCGATGCGCAGCACGGGCCCCGGGTCGTCTTCGGCGGCAAGCTGTGCGGACGCGGTCACTGGGCTCTCCGATCAGGAAACTGTCCTGGACCGGGGAAGGGCCACACTGCCGATCTCACGGGACCAGGCGCGGTTCTGCCGTTGCTGCCGCGTTGGTTCCCATTGCGCGCCGGGGCATGCGGGCCCGTTCCCGGTCGTCGCGGACCGGTTCCTATGTCGCCGGGGACGGCCGGCAGAGCGGCCCGCGCGGGGAACGGCCTCGGCATCGCGAGTGTACGTCACCGGACGCGGCGCGACCCTCCCCCTCGGGGTTCCGGGCGTACACTCGGGGCCGACGAGGGTTTCTCGATGCGGGCGGCCAAGCACGCGTCCCCTGGTTTCTCGACGCTCGGTCCTCCTCGGGCCGGTCAGGTCCGGCGCCCCGTCGCCGTCACGCCGTCCCGTCCCGGGTGCTGAGGTCACGAGGGGGAATGCGGGATGACGACATGACCGGCGACGATCTTCCGGTGACCCTGTGGGGTCCGCCGAACACGACCGGCAGCGCGGCCGACGGGCGGCGGCTCGCCGCGTCGTTCGACCTGATGCGGGCCGTCCTGGACGGGACCCCGCTGACCGGCCTGCTGACCCTCCTGGCCGAGCGCGCCCGCGCCCTGGCGGACGTCCCGCTGGCGTTCGTCGCGCTGCCCGCCGAGGACGCCAACACCCTGCGGATCGCCGTCGCGGTCGGCGAGGGCGCGGGCCGGCTCCGCGGGCTGACGGTGCGGCGCGGCCGGTCGATGCTCGGCCGGGCGTTCAGCTCCCGGCGGGCGCTGTCGGCGCGGATCGCGGCCGACCAGACGCTCACCGAGCTGCCGCCTGGACCGATCCTGATCCTGCCGCTGGACACCGGGGAGGCGACGCGCGGGGTGCTCGCCGTCCTCGGCCGGCCCGGCGCGGGGCCGTTCAGCCCGGCCGCCGCGCGCCATCTGCTGCTGTTCGCCGACACCGCGGCGCGTCTCGTCCAGCTCGCGGAGGACAGGCGGGCGGCCGCTCGGCCGGACGAGCCCGCGCAGACGGGGATCGTCCCGCCGCCCGCCACCGTCCACGCGAACGTGACCCCGCCGGGCGGGGATCACGGCGGGTGACGTCACGGCTGCGGAACGACGTTCCGGGAGCTGTCGGCCGTTGAACTGACGGCCGTCGAGCGACCGCCGGTGAACCGGCGGTTACGAGACCTTCGATCGGTGAACGGCGCCCGGCCGGTCGGGGAACATCGAGCCATTTCTCCGGGACGGACGCCGTTCCCGGAGTTTCTCGGACGTTCCGTACGTGCCGGGCATCGATGTCAGAGCTTGAAGAGCTTCGCGTACGGGGCGGGAATCCGGACCTTGCCGGACCCGAAGTCGACGACGACGGCGCCGCCGGCCTCGACCTCGACGACGCGTCCGAGGCCGTACTTGTCGTGGGTGACCTGGTCGCTCGGCTCGAACTGCTGGACCGGCGGAGCGGCTGACGGAGGCGGGAAAGGGCTGGTCGGCAGGTGCCGCCGCCGGGTGGGACGGGAGGAGTTCATAACCGCAGTATGCGCCGTGGACGGGAGCGGCGTAGGGTCACCCCGGCAGTTGACGCCGAATCGATCCCGCGTCGCGACCCGACCGCCGTCCAGAGCCCCGCGCCTGTGGTAGCGTTCGGGTGTTGCGGTTCCCATAGACATGTTCATGCGCCTGTCGGATCTGACCTCAGGCGCATTTTTTGTTGTTCTGGATCTTCCGGATGGGCCATCGCGGCGTGCTCGCCCGCGCACGGTGTGCGAGCGAGACCGACCAGAAGGAGACGACATGGCCACCGGTACGGTCAAGTGGTTCAATTCCGAAAAGGGCTTCGGCTTCATCGAGCAGGACGGCGGCGGCGCCGACGTCTTCGCCCACTACTCCAACATCGCGACGCAGGGCTTCCGCGAGCTCCAGGAGGGCCAGAAGGTGACGTTCGACATCACCCAGGGCCAGAAGGGCCCGCAGGCGGAGAACATCGTCCCGTCTTGATCGTGATGGCCGCGCGGCGGCCGGCTCCTCGGGGCCGTCCGCCGCGCGTGCCGCCCGTCCAGATATTCGGCACGGCCCGCGGCCCACGTTCCGCCGGCCGGCACCCGGTTCGTTCTTGAGAACCCTCCGCGCCCCTTCCGGCGCAGCGGAGCACTTCCTCGACACGCGCCGCTTCGAGGAAGGCTCAGCCACCATGCCCGACGACTCCCGGCAGACCTCGCGAAAACGCGCGTCCGCGCCGCGCCAGCGTCCCGGCCGCCGCCGCCCTGCGCGGCCCCGCGCCGACGCCGCCGCCCGCCCGCGCGCCGAGGCCGCCCGTCCCGCCCCGTCCGTCGCCTCGCTGCCGCCCGTGGAGTCGTTCGCCGACCTGCGGATGCCCGCGCCGCTCCACGCCGAGCTGGCCCGGCAGGGGGTGACGTCCCCGTTCCCGATCCAGGCGGCGGCGCTGCCGAACGCGCTCGCCGGACGGGACGTCCTCGGCCGCGGCCGCACCGGCTCCGGCAAGACCCTCGCCTTCGGACTCGCCCTGCTCGCCCGCACCGCCGGGCACCGCGCCGAGTCCCGCGCGCCGCTCGCGCTCGTCCTCGTCCCCACCCGTGAACTCGCGCAGCAGGTCGCGGGCGCGCTCGACCCGTACGCCGACGCCGTCGGCCTGCGGATCGCGACGGTCGTCGGCGGCATGTCGCTCGTCCGGCAGGCGACCGCCCTCGCCCGCGGCGCGGACGTCCTGATCGCCACTCCCGGACGCCTCGCCGACCTCATCGAGCGCGGCGACTGCCGTCTCGACCGGGTCCGGACGACCGTCCTGGACGAGGCCGACCAGATGACCGACATGGGCTTCCTGCCGCAGGTCACCCGGCTTCTGGAGCAGACGCCGGGCGGCGGGCAGCGGATGCTGTTCTCCGCGACGCTGGACAAGAACGTCGACCAGCTCGTCCGCCGGTTCCTCAGCGACCCGGTCACCCACTCCGTCGACCCGCCCGCCGGGGCCGTCGGCACGATGGAGCACCACCTGCTGCACGTCGCGGACGCCGACAAGCACGAGACCACCGTGCACATCGCCGCCCGCGACGAGCGCGTGATCATGTTCGTGGGCAAGAAGTACGCGGCGGACCGGCTCGTCCGCAAGCTCACGGCCCGCGGCGTCCGCGCCGCCGCGCTGCACGGCGGCAAGACCCAGTCGCAGCGCAACCGCGCGCTGGACGGCTTCCACGCCGGAGACGTCACCGTGCTGGTCGCCACCAACGTCGCCGCCCGCGGCATCCACATCGACGACCTCGACCTCGTCGTCAACATCGACCCGCCCGACGACCACAAGGACTACCTCCACCGAGGCGGCCGCACCGCCCGCGCGGGCCGGACGGGAACCGTGGTCACGCTCGTCCTCCCCGACCAGCGTCGCGACGTGAACGACCTGATGGCGCAGGCGGGAATCAGGCCGAACTCGACGGACGTCCACCCGGGCGCCCCCGAACTGACACGCATCACCGGCGCCCGCGAGCCGTCCCGGCCCGCCCCCGACACCACCCGCAAGCCCGCGTCGGCCGCCGGGCGCAACGCTGCTTCGGGCACTGGGCGCAAGGCCGCTCCAAGCAGTGGGCGTAAGGCTGCTCCGGATGGCGGTCGCGACGCCGGGCAGGCGACCGGGCGCGACGCTGGACGTCCGCGGAAGCGGCGTTCGGCCGCCGGGCAGGGCGGGCGTCCGCAGAACTCGCATGACGCGCCCAAGCGCAACCCCCGCCGCGCCCGCCGTCCGTCCTCCTACAACACCTGACCGACCCCCAGGCGGTCAGGGGGAGCGGTAGCCCTCCGGGCTCCGGGAGGGCTGGACGCGTGCCGGGCCGACCGCGCACGCAGGGCGACGCCGGGCCACCGGCGCGGCGACGGCTCGCCGCGGGCGGCCTCCGCGCCGTTGAGGACGGCCGCGTGCGGCGTACCCGGGAACGTCCGCAGCGTCACCTCGCCGTTCATGCCGAGGCGGGGACGGTCGCGGGCTCGGCGGCGGATTCCGCGCTCGTCCGCCGCAGGAAGACGGCGACGAGAGCGGCGGCGGCGAGGCAGCCCAGGGCGTTGACCAGGATCGCCAGGCGGACGCCGCTCAGGACGGTGTCCGCCGTCTCGATCCCGCCGAGGGCGTGGACGCGGGCCGCGACGATCGTGCTCATGATCGGGATGCCCATCGTGATGCCGATCTGCTGGCTCATCGTCGCGAGGCCGCCCGCGAGGCCCTGCTCCTCGTCCGGCAGGCCGGACGTCGCGGTGACCATGAAGCCGACGATCGCGACCAGGTTCGCGACGCCGCCCGCGAACGTCGCGACGAGCAGCAGCGCCATCCACGCGGAGTCGGAGCCGAGCAGCGCGAGCGGCAGGGTCGCGGCCGTCTGCACGGCGAAGCCGAGGATGAGGGTCCGCTTGGTGCCGACCCGTCCGATGACCTTCGGCGCGAGCATGCCGCCGAGGACCGTCCCGAGGCCGAGGAGCGCGAACGACAGCCCGGCCGACAGCGGCGAGAACCCGAGGACCTTCTGCATGTACAGGGTCAGCAGGAAGACGAGCGAGGTCTCGGTCGCGAACGCGAGCAGCCCGGCGACGTTGCCCCAGGCGATGCCGCGGCGCCGCAGCAGGGGCATCGGCACGAGCGGGGCGGCGACGCGGGTCTCGACCAGCCAGAACACCGCCAGCAGCACGACCCCGCCGAGCAGGGCGGCGAGCACCAGCGAGTCGCCCCAGGACTCCTCGCTCGCCCTGGTCAGCCCGTACACGATCGCGAGCAGCCCGAGCGTGACGGTGAGCGCGCCGAGGACGTCAAGCCGCGGCCGCCGGGACGGCCTGCTCTCCGCCAGCACCAGCGGCGTCACGACGAGCACCGCGGCGGCGACCGGCACGTTGATGAAGAACGCCCAGCGCCAGCTCAGCTGGTCGGTCAGCACGCCGCCGAGGATCGCGCCCGTCGTGAAACCGGCCGCCATCAGCGCG
The DNA here is from genome assembly GCF_008121305.1 of Actinomadura decatromicini. Classification (NCBI taxonomy): domain Bacteria; kingdom Bacillati; phylum Actinomycetota; class Actinomycetes; order Streptosporangiales; family Thermomonosporaceae; genus Actinomadura; species Actinomadura decatromicini. The sequence continues at coordinate 273,130 of NZ_VSRQ01000005.1, forward strand.
CCGTTCAGCCCGAGCGCGCGGTCCCGCAGCGGACCGGACGGGAACGACGTCGTCAGCAGCGAGATGGCGGTCGGCGTCACGGCGGCGGTGGCGAGGCCCTGCGCCGCCCGCGCGGGCAGCAGCCACTCCGGGGACCCGGCGAGCCCGCCCACCAGCGAGGCGACGCCGAGGAGCGCCATCCCCGCCAGGAAGACGCGGCGGCGGCCGAACAGGTCGCCGATCCGGCCGAAGAGGAGGGTGAACCCGGCGGCGCAGAGAGCGAACACGGTCGCGACCCATTGCAGGTTCGCGAGGCCGAGACCGACGCCCGCGCCGATGTCGGGAAGGGCGACGTTGAGGATGGAGAAGTCCACCGCGAGCGTGAAGCTCGCACTGAGCAGGACGAGCAGGACGATCCGCTGCTGGCGGCTCATCCCGGCGGCCTTCCGCTCGGCGCCCGTTCGTTGATCGATGCTGGTCATGCGCTCTTTTCCTCTGTCCGGGAGCGTTTCCCGGATCACGCTAGGCATGACCGCGCGGGCCAACCAGAAACTGGACTTCCTGGCACTGACAGGGATAGGAAGGGCCGCCGCGCCCGTGCATAGGCTGGCCGCATGGCCGAAAGCGAAAAGCGGACCCCGCTGGGCGAGTTCCTGCGCAGCCGCAGGGCCGCCCTGAAACCGGAGGACGCGGGCGTCGTCTCGTACGGGGCGCGCCGGGTCCCGGGCCTGCGCCGGGAGGAGCTCGCCCAGCTCGCGGGCGTCAGCGCCACCTACTACACGCGGCTGGAGCAGGGGCACAGCGTCAACGCCTCGCCGGCGGTGATCGACGCCCTCGCCCGTGCGCTGAACCTGGACGCCGACGAGCGGGCGCACCTGCACGAGCTGGCCAGTCCCACGCCGGGGAAGCGGCGGCGGCCGTCCCGTCCCGCGACCGCCCGGCCGGGGACGCGGCAGCTCATCGAGGCCATGGGCGGCGACGTCCCGGCGGTCGTCCTCGGACGCCGCACCGAGGTGCTCGCCTGGAACGACCTCGGGCACCGCCTTCTGGCCGGGCATTATGCGGCCGACGCGCCGGATCGTCCGGCCGACCGTCCGAACCTCACCCGGATGCTGTTCCTGGACGCCCACCACCGCGACCTCTACGCCCGCTGGCAGGAGGAGGCGACGCGCGCGGTCGCGTCCCTGCGCGTGGTGGCCGGACGCTTCCAGGACGACCGCGAACTCGCCGAGCTGATCGGGGAGCTGTCGATGCGCAGCCCGGAGTTCGCGTCGCTGTGGTCGAAGCACCCGGTCGCGACCTGCGCGTCGGGCACCAAGTACTTCCGCCATCCCGAGGTCGGCGAGCTGGCGCTCCAGTTCGAGGCGCTCCACCTGCCGGACGACTCGGGCCACCGGATCCTCATGTACAGCGCTGAGCCGGGCTCCGCGTCCGAGGCCGCGCTGCGCCTCCTGCGCGCGAAGACCACCGAACCCTCCGAGCCCGCGCGGACCAGGTGAGGCGAGATGGATCTGCGACTGTCGGGAAGGGTCTTCATCGTCACCGGCGCCTCGGCCGGGATCGGCGCGGCCACCGTGCGGGTGCTGGCCGAGGAGGGCGCGAGCGTCCTCGGCGTCGCGCGCAAGCCCCCGGAGGAGCCGGGCGACCGGGTCTCCGGCCTGGCCGCCGACGTCACCGACCCGGAGGCCGCGCGGACGATCGTCCGTACCGCGGTCGAGCGCTACGGACGACTCGACGGTCTGGTCAACAACGCCGGAGGCGTGACGACGCGGTCGGGCTTCCTCGACGTCACCGACGAGGACTGGCGGGACACGTTCGACCTCAACCTGTTCTCCGCCGTCCGGTTGAGCCGCGCCGCGATCCCCGAACTCCTCGGACACGGCGGCGCCCTGGTGCACGTCGCCAGCGAGGCGGCCCGCTTCCCGGACGCCTCCCTCGTCGACTACGCGGCGGCCAAGACGGCGCTGCTCTCGATCTCCAAATCCCTCGCGGGGGAGTACGGCGGGCGCGGCATCCGCTCCATGATCGTCACGCCCGGCCCGACCCGCACGCGGCTCTGGGACGAGCCGGGCGGGTTCGCCGACCAGCTCGCCGAGCGGTACGGCAAACCGGTGGAGCAGGCCATCGAGCATTTCATCGGCACCGTGCGCGACCTGCCGACCGGCCGCCTCGGCACGGCCGACGACGTCGCGCGGGTCATCGCCTACCTGCTGTCGCCGCTGGCCGTCCAGGTGACGGGCGCCGAGTGGGCGATCGACGGCGGCGCCCTCCGCCAACTCTGACCACGGCGCGGGCCCGTCAAACGGGCCGAACGGGCTGGCCGGGCAGACGGTCGGACGGGTGGGACGGGCAGACGGGTGAGCCAGGCGCTGGCGGGTCAGACGCCGAAGGCGGCCGGGTAGCGGATCGTGCCGGACGGGACGGGCTTGGAGGCGTCCAGGGCGAGGGCCATCAGGTTCTCGTCCGGCACCTCGAAGGACGTACGGATGCCGAACTCCGAGGCGCGGCGGAAGCCGAACCTCGGGTAGTACTCGGCGTGGCCGAGCACGACCACCAGGTTCTCGCCCATCTGCCGGGCGGCCTCCAGCGCGGCGCGGATCGCCGCCGATCCGGCGCCCGTCCGCTGGTGGGACGGGGCGACCGCGCAGGGCCCGAGGGCGAGGGCCGGGGCGTCCCCGACGCGGCAGCGGGTCAGCAGGGCGTAGCCCGCGGGCGTGCCGTCGCCGGCCTTCTCGGCGATCACCGAGAGGCCGTCGATCCAGGCGTCCGGGTCGGCGCGCAGCGCCTCGACCAGGTCGGCCTCCCCGGCGGAGGGAAACGCGGCGAGGTTGATCTCCCGGACCGCGGCGACGTCGTCCGGCCCTTCGGCGTGCGTGCGCCAGCCGGGGGCGTGAGCGAGCCAGTGGCGGCGGAGGTGGGGGACGAGGTCGTCCGGACGCTCGTCCGGGAAGAACAGCCGCGCGCCCGGAACCTCGACGACGCCGGTCGCGCCGAGGATCGCGTCCTTGAGCCAGTGGGCCCAGCGGACGTCGAAGAACGGGTCGCCGTCACCCCACACGATGAGGGTGGGAGCTTGGAGGGTCCGCAGTGCCGGTTCGGCGGCGAGCAGGTCGTCCGGCGTCAGGGCGAGGAGGAACCGCTCGAACTCGCGGGCGTTCTCCGGGGTGCCGAGGACGGGTTCGAGGTAGGCGCGGAGATCGGCCTCGGCGACGTCCTCGGGCCGCTCGAACCCGGTGCCGAGCGCCCCGCGCAACAGCGCGGGATCGGCGAGCACGGCCGCCGCCGACCGCGACAGCGCACCGGACGCGGCCAGCTCCACGGTCGGCTCGAACGCCTCGGGCGGGACGTTGTCGTGGACGTCGCAGTTGGTGAGCGTCAGCGTCCTGACCTGCTCGGGGTTGCGGGCCGCGAAGATCTGCGCGACGGCGCCGCCGGTGTCGTTGGCGACGAGGTCGACCGCGTCCAGCCCGAGGGCGCCGCAGAAGTCCTCGATGACCTGGGCCAGCGCGCCGAGCGAGAAGTCCTGCCCTTGACGCGCCGGGCTGCCTCCGTGCAACGGGAGATCCAACGCAACACAGCGCCGCAGATCTGCAACCTGCGAAACGACCTTGCGCCACAGACGGCTGCTCGTGCCGACTCCGTGCACGAACAGGGCCACCGGCCCGGACCCGGTATCGGTGTAGGCGATCGTCCCGGAACGAGTGGTGACGGTCTTCTTCTCGGACACGGACGCCTCCTGGCCTCGGAACGCGAAACCGACCGATGGTCGGTTTCGATACACTAACCGACCGACGGTCGGTTCGGCAATCCGGGAGGCTGACGATGGACGGACACCAGTCCCCGCGCGGACGGGCGACCCGCGACCAGCTCGTCGCGATCGCCACCCGCCTGTTCGCCGAGCGCGGCTACGAGGGCGCCTCGATCGGGGCCGTCCTGGAAGAGTCCGGCATGAGCAAGGGTGCCCTCTACCACCACTTCGACGGCAAGGACGCGCTCTTCGCCGCCGTCCTGGAGTCGGTGGAGGCCGACATCTCCCGCAAACTGGCCCGCGCGGCCGCGGGTGCCTCCGACCCCCGGGCCGCGTTGCACGCGGGCTGCCTGGCCTGGGTGCGACTGGCCGGTGACCCGGTGGTGCGGCGGATCGTCCTGATCGACGCCCCGTCCGTCCTGGGCTGGCAACGCTGGCGCGAGATCGAGGAGCGCTACGGCTTCGGCATGGTCAAAACCGCACTCCGCGCGGTGGCCGACCAAGGCGCCCTGCCTGCTGAGTTGGTGGATCCGTTCGCGCACATGCTCTTGGCTGCTTTGAACGAAACCGCTCTGACCGTGGCTCGCTCTAGTGACCGTCCGTCCGCCACCAAAACCGCCGAGTCCGCCCTAACCGAATTCCTAACCCGCCTCCTCCCACCCCCTTGATCCTTAACCCGAGCGCCCGCACGGGGCCGCCTCTGGGATGGCGGCCCCATGCGGTGCCGGATCGGATTAGGTCGTCGTGCGTTGGCTGGATCGTCAGGCGAGCGCGCGGGGGAGGAAGTCGCGGATGAGGTCGGCGATCTCGCGTCCGTGGGTGTCCAGGGCGAAGTGACCGGCGTCCAGCAGGTGGATCTCGGCGTCAGGCAGGTCGCGGGCGTACGCCTTGGCACCCTCGGGTCCGAAGATCTCGTCATTGCGACCCCAGGCGATCAGAGTCGGCGGCCGGTGGGTGCGGAAGTACTGCTGGAAGGCCGGGTATCCGTCGAGGTTGAACTGGTAGTCCCAGAACAACTGGAGTTGGATCTCCTTGTTGCCGGGCCGGTCGAGGTATGCCTGGTCGAGCGTCCATGAGTCGGGGGACAGCAGATCCAGGCGGTCGGCCGGAACCCCGTGGGTGTACTGCCACCGGGTGGCGTCGGGTTCCAGCAGCTTGCGGACGTCGGCCTCGTTCGCCTGCCGGTCCTTGGCGTGGGCGAACAGCACGTCCCAGAAGGGCGTGAAGCCCTCCATGTAGGCGTTGCCGCTCTGGCTGACGATGGCTGTGACCCGCTCGGGGGCGCGGCTGGCGATGCGCAGCCCGATCGGTGCGCCGTAGTCCTGGATGTAGAGCGCGAACCGGTCGAGTCCGAGCGTGTCGAGCAGGCCGAGGGTGATCTCGGTGAGCTTCTCGAAGCTGTACTCGAACTCGTCGACGGCGGGCATCGCCGACTGCCCGAAGCCGATGTGGTCAGAGGCGATGAGGTGGTAGTCGTCGGACAGATCGCGCAGCAGCCCCCGGAACATCGCCGAACTGGTGGGGAAGCCGTGCAGCAGCACCAGAGTGGGGTTGGCCGGATCGCCCGCCTCCCGGTAGAAGACGTCGAGCCCCTGGATCTGGACGGTGTGGTGACGGACGTTCATCGTGCGTGTTCCTTTCAAAGTTTCCAACGCGCGGTCAGGACGGCCGGGGCCCGGCCGAGAACCCGGCGGCAGCGGCCGCGAGCCCTGTCCCGACGACCCACCTCTGCTCCATCGGCCATCCTTCTAACCGTCTAAATGACTTACAACGGTTAGAGTTATGCCAGGTGTTGCCTAACTTGTCAACCCCATCTAGCTGGTTAGCGTGAGTTCATGGTGTGCAGACCACCGACGCACCTGGGCACGCCACCGGAACGCACAACGAAGGACAGCGGCACGGAGGAGACGGTCGTCCACGCCTACGCCCTGAAGACCTGCCCCACCCGACCGCCGCCGGGCGCGAACTCAACGCCCACGCCCGGCGGGTCCGACAGTCCACGCGATCTCTGGTACGACTGGTCGAATGTCCGCGAACGTCCCGCAAGGGCCCACCGAATCCGAGCTCCGTGCCGCCGCTGAGACGGGAGGGCCGCAGGCCGGCGTGGAGTACGCCAGGTTCCTGATGGCCGGCCCGTCCAAGGACGTGGACGGGGCCGTGCCGTGGCTGGAGCCCGCCGCACTCGCGGGCGATGCGTACGCCGCCCGGACTCTCGCCATCATGATGCGCGACCGGGGTGAATACGAACGGGCGGAGCACTGGTACCGGGCCGGCGCGGACCACGACGGCGGCTGCGCGTTCGGTCTGGCGACCCTGCTGGAACGATCCGGCGACCTCGCCGGGGCGGCCGAGTGGTACGACAGGGGCGCCGCCCTGGGCAGCCTGGAGTGCGAGACCAACGGTGCGATCCTGCTGGCCGGTCAGCACCGGACGGACGAAGCCGTGGCACGGCTGGAGGAGGCGCAGCGCAAGGGCGATCACGTCGCCGGGGAGGCGCTGAGCCTGATGGACGGCCTCGCCGCCGAAATCCGGGAGTGCGACGACCTCCTCGACCAGGCCGAACAGGATCAGGACGATCTGGACATCGCGCTGGACACCGTCCGCGACCTGGGCGACCGGGCCGAGGACTTCAGGAGGTATCCCCGGTACCTCGATGACGCGCTGTCGGTGTACGACAAGGCCGCCGAAGTGGCTGAGGACGACGCTCCTCTCGTGTGGAAGGCACTCCTCCTGACCAAGGTCGACCGGTGGAACGATGCACAGAGCGCTCTGGAGAAGGCGGCGGAGCGTTTCCCGGAGTCGGCCTTCGCGCCGTACGTCCACGGCCTCATGCAGCGCGAGCACGGTGACCTGGACAAGGCCGAGAGCTGGCTGCGGCGCGCGGCGGACCTCGGCCGACCCGAGGCGATGTGGAACCTGGCCGTCCTCTCCCTGAATCAGCGACGGCTCGACGAGGCGGAGCACTGGTACACGGCATACGGCGAACGAGCAGACGATAAGGACTTCGAGGCCGGGCTGGAGCGAGTCGAGGAATATCGCCGCCGACCCGACAACCTGGTCGACGAGGCGGACGAGGCGCGGCTGCCAGAATTGCGCACTGCTGCCGGGTCCGGCGACGTCTCGGCGGCGGCCGACCTGGCCCGGCTGCTCCGGCACAAGCGGGCGCTGCCGGAGGCCGTGAAATGGTTCCGCCTAGCGGCCGAGGACGGCGACCCGCGCACGAAGCTGGAACTGGGTGAGCTCCTGTACGACATCTGCGGCGCCGACGCGGAGCATGTGATCGAGTGGTTCCTGCCCGCGGCCGAGGCCGCCTATGAACGTGCCAGCACCGCCCCAGTCGCCGATCCCGGAGATGCGGACCTGATCGAACAGATCGGCCGGTTCTATCTGAACGCCGAGGATGAATTCAAGGCCGAGAAGTGGCTGCGCCGCGCCGCCCGGCTCGGCCATGGCACGGCCGCCTGGTGGGCCGGGTCGCGTTCGGACGAGTACGGCGACCGGCAGGAGGCCGAGCGCATGTGGGCCCTCGCGGCCCAGGGCGGTGTCGCGTGGTGCGGCTGGCTCGCCGGGCGGAGCATGGTCCGGCGCGAGGCGTACACCGAAGCCGAGCCGCTGCTGCGGATCGCGTGGGAAGGCCGCGAGGAGCAGGAGCCGCTGCACGAGGCGGCGTACTGGCTGGGCCTGTCCCTGCGCGGTCAGAACCGGTTGGACGAGGCCGCCGACTGGCTGCGCACGGCGGTCGAGGTGCATCCATCAGTGCGGAAGGGCTACAGCGGTTTCATGGCCACCACGCTGTTCGACCCGCGCTCGGACCTGGCCGACGTCCTCTGCGACCTGGAACTCGACGACGACGCGACCGCTCTCGTGGACGCCCTCCTCCAGCAGCATCCCAAGCACCGCGTTGCCCACCGCGTCGCCGCGCGGATCGCCGCCCGCCGCGGCGACCCGGCTACGGCCCGCGCCCACCTGCAACATGTCGTGGACGACCCGACCGAACTCCGAGAAGGCGCCACCGCCGAGGACCTCCAAAGACTCTTCAACGCCGTCCACCCCCACTAACGAGACGCGCGGGTCATGCGGGCCATCCGCACGCCCGCGCCACCTACTCCGCTAAGGCTCATCACCGAGCAGGAAGGTAGAGCTAGGCCCACCAGAGATCTAGAGAAAAGGCTCCTGTGCCCGTGTACCGGTCCCGGCGACTGTAGAGGAAGTCGATTCAACGAGATGGGAGCCGTCATGGATACAGATCGGAAGCGGCGCGGGCGGAGAACGTCGCTGGCCGTTATCGGTGGTCTCGCCGTGATAGGCCTCGGGGCGACAGGACTCGGCGGGACCGGGTTCGGCGAGACCGGTTTCAGCGGGATCGCGATGGCGGCCGGTCCGGCGGCCGGTGACGGTTCACTAGTGCTCACCGACAAAGGCCCGGTGCGGGGCACCGTCAGCGCGGACCACCGGGAGTTCCTCGGCGTCCCGTACGCCTCGCCGCCCGTCCGGTGGGGTTCACCACGCCGGGCAAAGCCATGGACCTCACCGCGGGACGCGACAAAGCCCGGAAATGCGTGCGCCCAGAACGCGGGATTTTTCGGTGAGAAGGCGAGCGACAGCGAGGACTGCCTCTACCTGAACGTGACCACGCCCCGACGTCCCGCTGCCAACGGCAAGCGGCTGCCGGTAATGGTCTGGGTCCACGGCAGCGGATTCCGGAATGGCTCCGGTGCCCTGTACCGTCCGACGGAAATGGCCGTGCGCGGCGACGTGATCGTCGTGACCGTGAACTACAGGCTTGGCATCTTCGGCTTCCTCGACCACCCGTCGCTGGACGGCGGCCCGGCCAGGAACCGCTCAGGAAACTTTGGCTTGGAGGACCAGCAGGCCGCCCTCCGCTGGGTGCGCAGCAACGCGGCGGCGTTCGGCGGCGACGCCCGCAACGTCACAGTCTTCGGCGAGTCAGCCGGCGGAGTGAGCACATGCTCGCAGCTCACCTCCCCAGGTGCCGCGGGCCTCTTCCAGCGCGCGATCGTCCAGAGCGGTCCGTGCACGGTCGAGAACTGGCCCGACTGGGATGGGACGGTCGACCCCTCCGGCAGTTGGCTGCCGCGTTCGCGGAGCAAGGCCGAGCGCCAGGGCCAGGCGGTGGCCACCAGACTCGGCTGCCCCACTCCCGCCACGGCCGCCGCATGCCTACGCGCGCTACCGACGTCGAAACTGCTGAAGGAGTCGGAGTACGGCTTCGCGCCGGTGTACGGCGGCGGGGGCGTTCTCCCGTACTCCCCGAAGCAAGCGCTGCGCGAAGGAAAGTTCGCGAAGGTCCCGGTCATGTACGGCATGACGCGCGACGAATACCGCACCTTCGAGGCCGCGCAGCAGCTCATGGGCGTCCCCCCGCTGGCGGACGAGGCAGATTACGCCGCCCGCGTACGCGCCTACGTAGGCGCGGAAAAGGCACCGAAAGTCCTGGCCCAGTACCCGCTCCGAAACTACGGTTCGCCGAGCGAGGCATGGTCAGCTCTCGTCACAGACGCCACGTTCGCCCGTTCGGTAACGGACTTCGGCCAATCCGTCGCAAGGCGAGTGCCCGCATACGCCTACGAATTCGCCGATGCCCAGGCGCCCTGGGTCGCGGACGTGGGAACCCCTGGCTTCCCAACCGGCGCCTTCCACGCCGCCGAACTGCAATACCAGTTCGACACCGACTATTTCGACGAAGGCCGACTGAGCCCCGCCCAGCGTCGCCTGGCCGACCAGATGACGGATTACTGGACGAGGTTCGCCCGCACAGGCGACCCCAACGTCAAGGGCGCGCCAACCTGGCAGGAGGGAAACATCACCCAGGTCCTCGCACCCGGCAAGGGAGGCATCCAGCGAATCGATTTCGCAAAAGAACATGAGTACGCCTTCTGGAAGGCCCTTTGACCAGGGGAGAGGCGTAAAACGGTCGATGCTTCACCCCGCGGCCGACGGCAGATCGACTGCCGTCGGCCGTACCGAACGAACCCGTCCGAAAAAAGGCTGCACATCGTGGGTGATTTCAGTCTGCGGCAGGGCGCCCGGGGCGATCGTCCGGGTGGAATGGGCGGAGTCTGGGCAACCAGGCTGGCACGGCTTGGACGTACTGCTCGTATTGGGTGCCAAAACGGGCCCGGAGCGCGGGCTGCTCGTACAAGTGCACGAAGGCGACCATGACGGCGGTCGCGGTGGCGAGGTACCACAGGAGTATGCCGCGTTGGAGGATGAGTGTCTGTCCGGCGATCGTGGTGATGACCGCCAGGTACATGGGGTTGCGTACATGCCGGTAGAGCCCGCCGACGACCAAATGTCGGGTCGGGGCGATGGGGGCGGGCGTGCCGAGTCCTTCGGTCACGAACCGGACGAAGGCGTGGATGAGTACGAGACTGCCCGCCGTGACCAGGACGATCCCGGTGATGCGCAGCGGCACCGGCCACAGGAGGTGGTGTCGCGGTCGCCAGCCGGTCAGCCACAGGGGCGTCAGGCCGGCCACGACACCCGGGGCGGCGGCGAAGAACAGGGCGCTGCCCAGCGTTACGGACGGTGTGCGCATGCGGTCACCGTCCCTGAATCGGGGAGGGTGCCGTGGCGAGTTGCAAAATGGCTTCGGCGGCGCGTGCGGGGCCGTCGACATCATCGTAGAGCCGCTGGATTCGCTGGGCCGCTTGCCGGTAGCGGTCGTCGGCGAGCATCAGCCGTGCCAGTGTGGCCAGCTTGGCGGTTCCGGCGTGACGTGGCGGGATCCGGTGGGCGGCGCCTTGGCGTTCCAACAGTGCGACGTTGAGGTCCTGCTCGGAATGGAGTGGGATGCCCAGGGCAGGCGTCCCGGACGCCATCGCGGTCTGCATGCTGCCCTGCCCGCCGGTCACGACCGCGAGGTCCACATGGGGCATGACCAGATGGCTCGGCAGGACGGACTCGACCATCACCCGGTCGGAGGCGAGGTCTGCCAGGTCGTGGACGGTCGCGGCGACCAGGATGCGCGCGTCCACCCCGGCCAGAGCACCGATGACATCGCGGATCAGCTCAGGTCCGGTCGAAGTGAGCGCGACGTAGATGACCGGACCGGGCGGGTGGAGGAACGAGGCGACCCGCTCTGGGAGCGGGATATCAAGGTGGGCGAACAGCGGGCCGGTGTAGCGCAGCGTGGTGCCTTGCCGATAACGGGACCTCCCGCGCGGGCTCCAGGCCGCCATATCCGGCGCGGAAATCCCCACGACCTGCGGGATCTCCGGAACCAGCGTCAGGTCACCCAACAACAGCGCGAGCAGGCTGGGCAGACCCTCGACGCCCAACTCGGCGGCGATCCGGTTGAAGCCCGCGCAGTGGTACCGCAGTCGCGGGATCGCGCGGTTGATGGCCCAGCGCGGCAGCGCGCCACCGAGCAGCCGCGGCAAGCCACCCGGGGCGGGCACCAGGCCGCGCTCGAATACCGGGGGTACGAAACTGCCCGCGTGCTCGGTGACGAGCGGTATGCCGGCCAGCCGCGTTGAAAGCAACGCGGTCAACGTGAAGCCGGTCACCGCTACGGTGACGCGGTTAGCGCTGAAGTAGCCCGCCTCGGCGAGCACGTAAGACCGCAGCTCATCGTCGCTGTACATGCTCTGGTCGACAGATCCGAGCCCTATGGCGGAACGGACGAACGCGGCGCTGCGCTCGGCGTCCATCGGCTGCCCGACCACGTCGTACTCGACGCCCGCGGCCCGCAGCACGCTCTCGTGCACGCCGCCGTGCGTGGCGATTCGGACCGCCGCACCGCGCTCACGCAGAGCCCGGTGGATCTCCAGCATCCGCGTGGTCTCTGACAGGTACGCGCAGTTGGGAAGCAGGCAGATCACGGCTCTCCAACCTCCGCAATATATTGGATGATGCAATCAGGTAATATATTGCACATGGACGTGCCAGGGAAGTCCGTGTTCGACATCGGGCCCGACTCGGACCTTGAACCGGCAGTGCGCGCGTTCCGGGTACTGCTGCTGGTGGGACAGCGGCTGCACCGTCTGATGGACCAGCGGCTACGCGCCGACGGGCTCACCACTCAGCAGGCCGCGCTGCTCACCGTGGTGGCCGCGCTCGGTCAACCGTCTCTCAGCGAGGCCGCCGATGCCATGGGCACCACCCACCAGAACGCCGCCCAACTGGTAGCGGCCCTGAGTCGCAAAGAGTTCCTGCGCGTCGAACCCGACCCGGCCGACCGCCGTCGCCGTCGCCTCATCGCCACCGAGACCAACGACCAGTACTGGCGCGGCCGCGACGCCGCAGACCACAACGCGGTCGCCGACTGGTTCTCCACCCTGACCGACACCGAACTCCAGACCCTGAACACCCTGGTCGAACGCCTGCTCAAGTCCCTACCGGCCAACTGAAGACAACACCCCACGCGGTCGCACACCGCGCATTCCATGCCGCAGACCGGCCACCCGATGACAGATCTCGGCACCCATCCGGACGTACCCAGAAGCAGACGTTCGGCAGCTGCGTTCCAGGGTGTCGACGAGCGGGCGCCCAAGTGCCGGCCCGACCTCGGCCAGTCTGTCGATGGCTTGCTCGATCAACGCGCTGACGTGTCCAAGCCGGACTCACACAGCTTGAGTAACGAGTGCCGTTGGGCACCGGCGTCGCCGTCACTGATCCCACCCGTCGTCCCACCCGTCGTCCCGGCCTTCGGACCGCTGGACGGGCCGCTCGAAAGTGGGGACGGACCAGCGGCCGGTCCGGCCGCCGGTCGCGCCCATGTTCAGTGCAGGCGGGCCTTGCGCAGCAGGCCGACGAGGCCGTGCGTCTCGTCGTTCGGGCCGGACGAGAACCAGACGGCGTCGGTCCCACCGGTCGTCTGCGTCCCGCGCAGGAGCGCCCACAGGCCGTCGATCTCGATCGGGCGGCCGCTCGGCCCGCGCAGCGCGCCCCGCCAACGGCCATGCGGGGTGAAGGCGTTGATCCGGCCGTCGCCGAAGTTGCCGACGAGGACGTCCCCGGCGAAGTCCCCGAACGATCGGGGCGCGATCACCAGCCCCCACGGCGCGTTCAGCGGACCGCGGGAGGCGAAGCGGTGATGGGAGCGGCCGAACTGCCGGTACTTCACGACGAAGCCGAGCCCGGGGCCGGGGACGTCATCCTCGGCGTCCGCGTCCTGCTTGGCGTAGGTGACGAACACGGAGTCGCCGAGGACAGCGACGTTGAACGGTGCGAAGCCCGGTGGGATCGACGGGTCGTCGAAGCTCCCGCTGGGCAGCCTGAGGCGCCGGAACTTACCGTCGAAGACATCGATACGCCTGTTGTGGAAGTCGGTCGCCAGCAGGAACGCTCCATGGCGGGTGCGCAGCAGCGCCAGTCCCTTGTAGATGGCGCCGGGCGCGCCTGCCACGTGGACCGCGGTGGTCCCCGTGTTGCGGTTCCATGCGGTGATCGCGCCGCTCTCACTGCTGAAGATGAAGATGGCCGGCGCGCCGTTCACCGCGAAGTCGGCGGTGTCGTTGAAGACCTCTCCGGTGGGAGCGCCACCCTCGACGGTGACCTCTAGCGCCTGCTTCGTCACACCTCCCGCGCCGCCCGCGTACACGGTCGCGACGCCTGTGCCGTTGTTGGCGGCCCACAGTGGGCCGGTCGGGCTAAGCGCCAGACCCCATGGGTTGACGAGCTTGGGGTCCTGCAGACGCGCCCGCCCCGGGATGTCGGAGACCAGATCGGTCTGTGTGAACCGGGTGCGCCAGCCCGATCCGTCGGCGCGGTTCGCAGTCCCGGCGGACGCGGGACCGGTCGGGACCATTCCTGCCAGCAGGGCAAGAGCGGCCATGAGAATACCTATGGTTTTTCGCATTCAGATCTCCACTGGCTCGATCAGCCGGTCTGGACGGACCGCGGCGATCATTACCCCGGGCATGTTCGGCGAACCCGCCTGCCGCACCACGCGACGAAACCCTGACCAACAACAACGGCCGCTTTACGTTCGGGCCGATCGGCACACCCGGGCCCGGAGAACCAACCTCGTGAGGCGGAACAACCATCTCGGCCCGCCCGGACAGCCAACCCGCGAGCTGGCTGCAGGAAGTCAGGGCGAGAAGCCCGGAGCACAGGCCCCGTCCACGGTCAGAGCACCGGAAGCCCCGCGGTAGCGATCGCCCCGCTCTCGCTCGCCCAACCACGTACGGCGATCGTCTCGGGCCCCAGCAATCGTGTCGGCATATGTGATCGGCGCGCGAGCCAGGAGATTGATGAACTCACACCACCCCTCAGCGGCGGCGTCAGATCCCTAAACCCTTACGATAACCCGCCCAAATTAGATTGGCTGGACACCGCGACCCGCTCTCGGTCATGAATCTCACGAGCTAGATCAGCCTCATGTAAAGGTGCACGCCTCGGCCGGCATTCCTTCCTTGGCATCCACTAATGCGGCCTTGTCGAGGAATGCCCACCCTGAATATCGCCGAGAAAGCGCGTGAGGGCCGGCACGCCTCCACCGTCCTCGATGCGGGTCGAACCGCCGACCTTCCACTTTTCAGAAGTGGTGACCACCCTGCGGGTACCTCGTCAATCGAGGTCAAACGGTGGCCGATGTGCTCTCGTGAGGCTGCTCGGTTGGTGTCGTTGCCGTCACCGGTTGGTGCTGTCAGGCGACCTTGATCGAGTGGGGGCCGACGCTGATGGTGATGTCCACGTGTCCGCCGAGGGCGGTGGCGTAGGCACGAAGAGTCTCCAGCTCCATGGCCTCAAGGTTGCCGTTCTCGATTTGTGAGACGCGAGATTGGCTGACGCCGAGAATCTGGGCGACTTCGGCTTGTGTCTTGCCGATGGCTTTGCGGAGTTCCTTGAGGTTGCGCAGCTCGCCTGTGTTCCAGGGTGTCGACGAGCAGCCGTCCTAGCGTCGGCCCGACCTCAGCCAGCCTGTCGGTGGCTTGCTCGATCAACGCTGCGGTGCCCACTTCGGACTCACACAGGACACCTCACCAATATGACCCCTAGCTAATGGTGAGGGCCGACCGTCCGCTTCCTGACGATGGACGTTGCCGTCAAACACAGCAGCCCCGGGCCATGTGGCTCCGGGGCGTTTCGACTGGTCAGATGAGGTGGGCAGGGGCGGGGTCGAACCGCCGACCTTCCGCTTTTCAGAAGTAGCAACCACCCTGCAGCCGGGCCGTCTACCGAGGTCGTACGGTGCCCGACGTGTGCCCGTGGTGGGCGTTGGTTGTTGTCGTTGTCGTCAGGGCTGTCGTCAGCCTCCGGCGCGTCGACCACGGCCTTTCAACCGCCGGACACGCCGCTCGTGCTGCCCGGCGCGGCGCCGCTGGGCGCGGTCGATGCGCAACGTTCGCGGGTCGGCCGCCAGCTCGTACAACTCGACCTCGAACGGGTCAGCGTCGCACTCGATGAGACACGCCAAGGCGTACCGGTCCTGCTCTGCGGTCCCTCATCGACGCACCTGTACCCGCCAGACCGGCCCAGTCGCCTCCGCCTCGTCCATGCCCTCGAAGTAGCCAAGGGACGGCCACTGGCGCAGGACCGGAACCCACATGGTCCGAGGACAAACCCCGACCCGGAGCGCAGGGCCCAGCCACGGCCGAGCACCGGAAGCGGCGCGTCAGCAACCTGACCTCGCCCCGAGCAACGCCCATGCTCACGGCGACCCGCGTGATGACGCCTTCTATTTACAAGCAAGATCAGAAATGTCCAGGCATGTCCCCACATATCCACTGACCAGCGCAGCACTCTCCCAAGGGTCCACACCCATCCAAGATCATCCAACCCCTGTTGTTAGCAGCACCGTTAGCAGCCGCACCGACCTCAACCGGTCCGGGGTGCTTGTCCGCGCGAACGGCGCGCAAGGCATGACAGATCGTTTCGCGCGAACGAGTGCCCGGCTGATCTGGACCGCAAGACCCGACTCCCCCCGGCCCAAGCGACTGATCGGCGATATCTGGTGGCACACCTTTGGCTGGCTCGCTACGCTCACTCACCGCGAGGGCAGGGCAGGGCAGCGCCTCAGCCGGGGAGGGTGGATGGGTACAAGCACTTGGCGGCCCCGTTCAGTGCGTGAGGGCCTCCGATCCGCTAGCGGCCCATTCGACGGCGTGCCACGTCATCTCCAAGTCGCGCTGACCCATTGGCTTAGGCGTGCATTTACGCAGACTGAAGACTACACCGATGAGTGGGATTACCCGCTCATGATGGTAATCGCAAGTAGCGCCGAACTCTCCCTCCCACCGGACGTTGAAGCCAAGACGAGTGGGTCCAAATCGACGTATAATACGGAATTTTTCGACGCCTTCGTGCAGGAGTGTCGAAATAACGAAGAGAAGTTTCTCGACGCCATCGATGCAACTCTGAGATTCTCCAGGAACGCACAGGCGAATAAGGAGTTGGAGCAAATACTTCAAGCAGGTGGCTCCTCCTGGCGAGTTTCAGATGACGAGACTTCTCTGCAGCTTCGGGTCGAAGCCTCCGCACAGCGCGCAGCAGACGAGGCGATGCAACCTGCCGATCTGGCAAGTGATGAACTTCGTTCTGCCTGGGTCGCAGCTTACGGGAGGACGCCGAATGCTTCGGATGCATGGGATCACTCAATCAAGGCTGTCGAGGCAGTCTTGGTTCCCATCGTGTCCCCGAAGGCGGCTCAAACCGGTCGACTAGGGCAGGCCATCGGCCAACTGCGCAAACAAGGTCATCTCTACAGGCTGACAGTGCCATTTGGCGACGGCTCTCAGGATGTCGGAATAATCGTCGCCATGCTAGATAAACTCTACTCAAACCCCGATCGGCACGCTAATGGCATAAGGCGGGTACCTGGTCTCACGGAAGCTCAAGCACTACTGCACCTTGCGATAACCATCGTCCAGTGGCTACGACAAGGCATACTTGTCCGAATCTAGTATTGGCTTTATTGTCTAGCGGCTAGATACATGCTCTTGAGCCGAGCAAGTTTCTGTCTGTGGGAACTCCGGTGATGGCCGCACGATAGACCACAGCAGTCCACCCGACCTCGGTGCCAGTAGCCCTACCGGACAGCATCCTGCGCGGAAGCACGACGCTCCGGGGTGCTCGTTCGCGCGAACGGCGCGCACCCCGTGACAGACCGATCCGCGCGGGAGTGCCCTCCGGCTCCAGGAGGGGTCTGGGGAACCCCGTGGTTCAATGCCGTTGCTTTTGCGGGATCTGGCCGTGAACGTTGCCGTTGTTGACCCGCGCTGGTGCCGCCACGTGCCGGAGTGCATGTGCGGGAACTCCTCAACGCCGCGGCCACACGCCTCGACGGCCAGCCGGCCGCGCCGTCGACCGTCCAGCGCAACCGCGCGATCCTGCACCACGCGTGCGAATACGCCGTGGAAATCGGCGTGCTTTCCAACAACCCGATCAAGGCGACGAAATGGAAGGCACGGAGCAAGAGTTCCGCCGAGGTCGACCGCCGTTCGGTGGTCAACCACGCCCAAGCGCGCCGACTTCTCGAAGCGGTCCGCCGACAGAGGCCGAGCGGGGAACGCCTCATGGCGTTCTTCGCGGTCATCTACTACGCCGCCCTTCGCCCGGAAGAGGCCGTAAACCTCCGCGTCGAGAACGTCACGCTTCCCGCCCTGGTATGGGACGACGACGTACAGAAGTGGCAGGAACCCGCCGACGACTGGGGAGAACTGCACTTCAACACCGCCAGCCCCGAAGTCGGAACCGACTGGACCGACGATGGCGCCAACCGGGAACGGCGCCAACTCAAGGGCCGCGCCGAGGGCGCATGGCGCCGCGTGCCGACCCCGCCGCCGCTCACCCGCATCCTGCGCGCCCACCTGCGGAACATCGGCCCCGGCCCCGGCGGGCGCCTGTTCTGGGGGATCCGCGGCGGCGAGTTGGCCAGCATCACCTACCGCCGCGCGTGGGACGCAGCCCGCCAAGCGGCGCTGAGTGAGGCCGAGTACGCCTCGCCGCTCGCCGGGAGGGTCTACGACCTCCGCCACGCGTGCGTGTCCACCTGGCTCAACGGGGGAGTGCCGCCGGCCGACATCGCCGAGTGGGCTGGCCACAGTGTCGAAGTGCTGCTCCGCGTCTACGCGAAGTGCATCGAGGGGCAGAACGAGGCAGCCAAACGCCGCATTGAGCAGGCTCTACGGGACATCTGACCGCGACGTTCGCCCGCTCGCTGTCGAACGATACGAAGGGGCTTCCGGCTACACTTTTAGTCGGAAGTCACTTCGTCTCAAATTTGGTCATGCTGTTAGTCGCTACGAAATTATGCCAGCTATCTGCTCTCCAATTGCGG
Organism: Actinomadura decatromicini; assembly: GCF_008121305.1. Taxonomy (NCBI): domain Bacteria; kingdom Bacillati; phylum Actinomycetota; class Actinomycetes; order Streptosporangiales; family Thermomonosporaceae; genus Actinomadura; species Actinomadura decatromicini. The sequence goes on from NZ_VSRQ01000005.1 coordinate 291,102, forward strand.
TGAGGTCGGATATCGCTGGAAGGGCGGCAACTATCCCTGTCCACAGAGATTGCACGACTCCCCTTCGGGGAGTGGAAGTCGCTAGTTCCTCGGACATGGCGGCGAAACTTTCGGCCGCTTCGACGTTCTCATTTTCTTCTATTATTTGAGCGAGTCGTTCGAGTGCCTTCGCGAGATCGTCGCCATGATTCGATCTTATACTGTTAAGGGATTGGTTCAGGACACTTCTATTTATGATAGTTGCGCCAGCTCCGATGTTTTCGAACTTATCTCCTTGCACTGAGCCCTCCTTGTAGGTCACGGAGATCGCCTCTGCAGTTGACGCCGACGCCCCATCTATAATGGTTACCATATTGGCTATGATATCTCGCGTGCCATCATCTATTCCTTTTAAATCCCGTGTAGTTCCAGGCGGGATTGACAGCATGCCCTCGATTATTGCTAGCTGCTTCTTGATTATTTCTAGTACTTGAGAAGCGTCAGGCTCACGCATCAACGTCTCCGGGGTCGCCATCGCCCCCTGCTGTGCGGGCTCTCTTCTCGAATTTTTTGAGCTGGTTCTCAACCTGGTTAGCTTTATCGGGCTGGCCCAGGGCTCGGTATGTTATGGCGAGGTTGCCTAGCCGGGCTTGCACCTCCGGGTGGCCGGGGCCGAGGGCGGCTTCGGTGATGGTGAGCGCGCGTTCTTCCAGTGGGAGTGCCTCAGCGGGCCGACCGAGTGTTCGGTAAGTTACCGCGAGGTTTCCTAGTCTGATCGCGGTGTTCGGGTGGTCGGGGCCGAGGGCGGCTTCGGTGATGGTGAGCGCGCGTTCTTCCAGTGGGAGTGCCTCAGCGGGCCGACCGAGGGCGTAGTAGGTGGCCGCGAGGTTTCCTAGTCTGATCGCGGTGTTCGGGTGGTCGGGGCCGAGGGCGGCTTCGGTGATGGCGAGCGCGCGCTGAACCAGTGGGAGTGCTTCCTCTGGCCGCCCCAGATCGCTCATTGTCGCAGCCAGGTTTCCCAGGTGGGCAGCAACGTCAGGGTGTTCAGGGCCATATGTTACTTCGGTGATGTCTAGTGCACGTTGAAAAAGTGGGAGTGCTTCCTCTGGTCGCCCGAGATCGCTAATCGTTGCAGCGAGATTACCAAGTTCAACAACAACGGCGGGGTGCACCGGACCGTATACTTTCTCAGTTAGATCAAGTGCACGTCTAAACAGTGGGAGTGCCTCAGCGGGCCGACCGAGTGTTCGGTAAGTTACCGCGAGGTTTCCTAGTCTGATCGCGGTGTTCGGGTGGTCGGGGCCGAGGGCGGCTTCGGTGATGGTGAGCGCGCGTTCTTCCAGTGGGAGTGCCTCAGCGGGCCGGCCGAGGGCGTCGTAGGTGGCCGCGAGGTTTCCAAGTCGAGTGGCTATGTCGGGGTGGTCGGGGCCGAGGGCGGCTTCGGTGATGGTGAGCGCGCGTTCTTCCAGTGGGAGTGCCTCAGCGGGCCGGCCGAGGGCGTAGTAGGTGGCCGCGAGGTTTCCAAGTCGAGTGGCTATGTCGGGGTGGTCGGGGCCGAGGGCGGCTTCGGTGATGGCGAGCGCGCGCTGAACCAGTGGGAGTGCTTCCTCTGGCCGCCCCAGATCACTCAGCGTCGCAGCCAAGTTACCCAGTCGGGCAGCAACGTCAGGGTGATCGGGACCGATGTTCTCCTGAACGATTCTTAGAGCACGTTGTTCAAGGCGGAATGCGTCAAATGGTCGACCAAGGTCGTGATACGCCCTGGCGAGCTTCTCCAAGTGTCCCACCAGAGCCGGATGATGGGATCCCAGTTGCTCTTCTACTTGACGCAGGTCAAGCTCTTCTTGCACCACCTGCTCGCCCGAGCGTACGTTTACGACTATGTCCCTGCCTTGGACTACCGATCCGAGAACGGTCCCGCCAACAACGTTAGATATGTGAACTGAAGAATCTTTTGATTCACTCATAGCCGCCCTGGCTGTTCTTGATATCCCGGCAACGTTCTTCGTAGGACCTTGACTGCTATCAGGGATGCTAGTCGTTTCCCTAGCGTTCCGGGAGGGTTGCCTGCCGGCAGGTGCTCGATTGACTGCCCTACCTCTTGGTTGATCTTTTTCCTGTGTCCCGCATTCAAATGCTGTGAGAGGCGCCCTGAGCACCTCGTTCGAGCGGCGCGCCTGATGCCGCCCACCGGGCTAGGCGAGCTCGGGCCTGTCTCGAAGTGGCCTCGGCCGCATGCGCGAACGCGTGATCTGGCCGGTGGAGCGAGGCCGGAGGCGAGCGGAGCCGGGCAGATCGCGAGGCGATGCCGTGTTCGCCCAGGCCCCGGCCACGTAGCGAGCCGCCAGGCGAGCGAAGTGGGCCGGGACTTCGAAACACGGCCTAGTTCTCGACCTCACGCTGCACCCGAGCGGTGGGGACGTGCTCCGCACGTATTCCGCACGGCCACCCGCAACCCGCCGGTGACAGCCGGACATGGCCGGACAGACGGGAACGGCCCCCGACCGCGTAAGCGCTGGTCAGGGGCCGTTCTTCGCTGCTTGGGGCGGTGGGCAGGGGCGGGGTCGAACCGCCGACCTTCCGCTTTTCAGAAGTGGCAACCACCCTGCGGTGACCTCATCGACCGAGGTCAGACGGTGCCTGACGTGTGCCCGTGGTGCCGGTTGATCGCTGACGTTGCCGTCATGGTTGCCGTCAGCGGTCGGTGTCCTTGGGGTGCCGAGGGGAGGCGTAGACGATCCAGATTGTTCGGTCGTCATCGTTGATCACATAGCGGACGCGTCCGCCGCTTGTGACCTCGTACTCCCATTGCTCAAGGTTCCGACCGTTGTGTTGGTGAGTTGCGAGGTCGCCGCGGAGTCGGTGCTGTCGCTCGTGGTTGGAACGGGATCGCGGCTCGGAACGCAGGGCTTCCAGACAACGACGGGTATTCGACAGAGCGAGACGGCATAGCTCTTCCCAGCCTCGTACCGCCTCACTGGTGCCGAACCTGACGTCCCATTCGTCGTCCGGTGGTGGGACGGTGACCCTGTCCCCTCGCTTGGGGCTCAAGGCCTTACCTCGACTGGACCGAAGTCACCCGAGGTTGGCCGAAGAGCTTCCTCGTGCTGTGTGCGGTCCGCCTTGATCCGCGCTGTGGCGCGCCAGCCGGTGATGACCTCTTGAGCGTTCGTGTCGAGATCAAGTTCGGCGGCGTCGGACAGAGCGTCGACCAGCTCCACGGTGAAGGCGCGGACCTCTTCAGTGCTCAGGTGACGGATCCAGGGGAACACGTCGGGCATGGCAAGGAGCAATGCCCGAGCGCTCGGATCATGCTTCATGAGCGCCAGGAAGATCCGTGACGCGGTCGTCAGACTTTCATCGCGCTGCTCTTCCCGGTCGGCGGCCGTGAGGTAGAAATCGGGAGCGTCGCGGTGGGTGACACGAAGCCGGCCCAGGCGCGCGGCGCGCTCAGCTACGGACTTGGGATTACGAGACAAGTCGGAGAAGGTCACTGCGTCTGCGGTGGTGCTCATGCCGCCATGATACTCAGATTATGTTCTGAAGTCGAAGCTGTGGGAGCCCTGGTGCAAGATCCTGGCTTCTCGGCGGGCGAGAGGGTTGCGGCTTCGGGGTGCGGCTCATTGATCTTGCGTTGACCTGTGATGACCGTCCGCTGCCGTAGAGGCTACGTTGCCGTCAAGAACAAAGCCCCGAGCCATGTGGCTGCGGGGCTTTCGCTGCTTGGGTGGTGGGCAGGGGCGGGGTCGAACCGCCGACCTTCCGCTTTTCAGGCGGACGCTCGTACCGACTGAGCTACCTGCCCAGGACGTGCGGCCGCACGTCTGGCGGTCCTGACGGGATTTGAACCCGCGGCCTCCACCTTGACAGGGTGGCGAGCACTCCTAGCTGCTCCACAGGACCTTGCGTTTCCGAGCCTGGCTGGCCTCGGAGGGGTGTCTTGACGACGTCCGAGAGCATACGCGATGGCCCAACGGTGCGCCAACTCGTTATCGGCCGGGAGGCGTAACGGCGAGATACCGGGCAGATACCGGTTGGCGGGGTGTGTTTCGTGTTGTGGCGTGGGCTCCTAGTCTGTCCGGGTTGCGCGCAGCGGCGCGTGACCGGAGGGTTGCGCCGCTCCCACTGGGGCGGCCGGAGATGTGAGGGAGGCCGCGTGGTCGCAAAGCTCCCAGACCAGAGCGCGGAAGGCTACCAGCGAGGGCTCGGGACCCGGCAGATCCAGATGCTGGCGATCGGCGGGACGATCGGCACCGGGTTGTTCCTCGGGGCCGGGGAGAACATCGCCAAGGCCGGGCCCAGTCTGATCCTGACGTACGCGGTGGCCGGGCTCGCGCTGTTCTTCGTCATGCGGGCGCTCGGCGAGTTGCTGACGTACCGGCGGGCGGAAGGGGGGTTCGCGGGTTACGCCCGGGAGTTCCTCGGTCCGTTCTGGGGTTATGCCACGACCTGGACGTACTGGATCATCTGGGTGACGACCGGGATGGCGGAGTTGACCGCGGCCGGCACCTACATCCAGAAGTGGTGGCCGGGCGTCGAGCAGTGGCAGACGGCGCTGGTGGCGCTGCTGGTCCTGTTCGTGGTGAACCTGATCTCGGTGAAGCTGTTCGGCGAGCTGGAGTTCTGGTTCGCCATGATCAAGGTCGCCGCGATCGTGATGATGATCCTGGTCGGGCTCGGGGTGCTGGTCTTCGGGTTCAGCGACGCCGGGGACACCGCCGCGGTGAGCAACCTGTGGTCGCACGGCGGCGTGTTCCCGGAGGGCGCCAGCGCGACGATCATGACGTTGCAGATGGTGATGTTCGCTTACCTGGGCGTCGAGCTGGTCGGGGTGACGGCGAGCGAGGCGAAGGACCCGGAGAAGAACATCCCGCGGGCGATCAACGCGCTGCCGCTCCGGTTCGCGCTGTTCTACCTCGGGTCGCTGCTGGTCATCCTGGCCGTCGTGCCGTGGACGGCGTTCAAGGGCGGCGCGAGCCCGTTCGTCCTGGCGTTCGACAAGATAGGCATTCCGGGCGGCGGGGACATCGTCAACTTCGTGGTGCTGACCGCGGCGCTGTCGTCCTGCAACGCGGGCGGGCTGTACTCGACGTCCCGCATGCTGCGGACGGCGGGCGTGAACGGCGACGGCCCGAGGGTGCTCGGACGCCTGAACGGGCGGGGCGTCCCGGTGCTGACGGTCGTTATCTCGGCGCTGGTCATGGGCATCGGCGTCGTGGTCAACGCGGTGGTGCCGGAGAAGGCGTTCGAGTACATCACCTCGGTGTCGACCGGCGGCGCGATCGCGGTGTGGACGGTCATCCTGGTCGCGCACATGATCTACCGGCGGCGGGCGGCGTCCGGGGCGCTGCCGAAGTCGCCGTACCGGATGCCGTGGGCGCCCTACACCAACTGGGCCGTGCTGGCGTTCTTCGTGTTCGTCACCGTGACGATCGCGTGGGAGCACGACACGCGGATCGCGCTGTACGTGATGGCCGCGTGGGTGGCGCTCGTCCTGATCGGGTGGCCGTTCGTCCGGCGGGCCTCGCAGACGGCCCCGGAGGTCAAGGTCGCCGTTGCCGAGGAGGGCTCGCACGCCTGAGCCTGCCTGGAAGGCGGCGTGGACAAGCCCCGGCGGTGGTCACCGCCGGGGCTTTTCGCGTCGTGGCATGATCCGTGCTGAGCGGTTCCATCCCCCCGGAGGCGCGCAGGTGACCAGCCGAAGCATGCTCGAGATCCGCGTGCGGTGGGTGCTGCTCGTGGTCGTGGGCGTGGCGAACGCGGTCGGGTCGCTGGTCGTGCTGCTGTTCGCGACGTTCGTCGTCCCGGATCCGCCGCTGGACGACCGCGACCACGCGCATCTCGTGAACGCGGCGGCGTTCTTCGGATATCCGGTGGTGGCGGTGCCGGTGGCGCTGTTGCTCGGGTTGCGCCTGTGGCGGCCGGTGGTGCGGCTCGTCCGGGACGGCGGGACGCCCGACCGGGGGCAGCGGCGCGCCGTCCTGCTGGGGCCGCTGCGGCTGACCCTGCTCGTCGGCGCGCTGTGGACGGTCGGCGCGCTCGGCTGGGCGGTGCTCGACCTCGTCCTGTTCACCGGGCGGCTGGCGGTGAAGACCGGCCTGACCTGCCTGCTCGGCGCGGCGACCACCTGCACGATCGTCTACCTGCTGTCGGAGCGGCTGCTGCGTCCGGCGGCGGCGCTGGTGCTCGCGGCGGAGCGGCCGCGGGCGGTCCGGCTGCCGGGGGTGACGACGCGGGTGATGCTGGCCTGGACGCTCGGGACGGCGATCCCGGTGTCCGGGCTGATCTGCGTCGCCGTCGCCGCGCTCGCCGCGCCGGACATCAACGTCACCCAGCTCGCGGTCACGATCCTCGGCGTGGGCGGCGCGGCGCTGGCCGCGGGCGGCTGCGTCACGTACATGGCGACGCGGGCGATCGCCGATCCGATCAGGGCCGTCCGGACGGGGATGGCGCGGGTCGAGCGGGGCGACCTCGACACCGAGGTGGACGTGTACGACACGAGCGAGGTCGGGCAGTTGCAGGCCGGGTTCAACCACATGGTCGCCGGGCTCCGCGACCACGAGCGGCTCCGCGACCTGTTCGGACGCCACGTCGGCGAGGAGGTCGCCGACCTGGCGCTGGAGCACGGCGACATCACGCTCGGCGGTGAGACGCGCGAGGTCGCCGTCCTGTTCGTCGACCTGACCGGGTCGACGCGGCTCGCCGACACGCGCAGCCCGGACGAGGTCGTCGGCCTCCTCAACCGGTTCTTCGGCGTCGTGGTGAGCGTGGTCGCGCGGCACGGCGGCTGGATCAACAAGTTCGAGGGGGACGCGGCGCTCGCCATCTTCGGCGCGCCCACCCGGCTGGAGGACTCGGCGGGCGCGGCGCTCGGCGCGGCCCGCGAGCTGGCGCTGCGGCTGCGCGCCGAGGTGCCGACGCTGGACGCGGGGATCGGCGTGTCCGCCGGGCCGGTCGTCGCCGGGTACATCGGCGCGGAGGAGCGGTTCGAGTACACGGTGATCGGCGACCCGGTGAACGAGGCCGCCCGGCTGTGCGACCTCGCGAAGGGCGAGGACGCGCGGGTGCTGGCCTCGGCGGCCGTCCTGGAGCTGGCGCACCTGTGCGAGTCGGGCAGGTGGGAGCTCGGCCGGTCGGAGACCTTGCGCGGACGGAGCCGTCCGACCCGGCTGGGGACGCCCCTTATGTCCTGGTCGCGGCGCGCCGCCGTCCCGGCCCCGGCTCCGTCCCTCGAAGCGGCTCCCGAGGCGGGACCGGCGAAACGTGCGGAACGCCGGGTCAGCCTGCCGCGGGCGCTGCGGCGGAGCCGCAAAGTGCTCATCGGAGCCCTGCTCCTGGCGAGATCGGCCAAGGAGAGCCGTCCCGAGGACGACGCTGCCGACGGCGGGGCGTAGCGCGAACCCGGGACGGCGGCGGGGCCGTACATGGCCATGACGGTTTCCTGATCTGGCCAAGACGCCGTGTCCGACCGGAGTCGCGCGGACACGTTGCGTATCGTCGCCGGTAGTACACGGTCCGCTACCGGCCCGTAACTCCGGCGTCACTGGACGCCCGGATGGTGGGGGCGTCAAGCCCCGGCTCCCGAGAGGTGAAGATGCACCGTCGGAATCGTCTCGCGCTGTTCGCCGTGACCGCCTCGGCGGCGGTCGTCGTCCCGGCGACGCCCGCTACCGCCGGTCCGGTTTCCGCCATCCCCCTCAAGTCCTCGCCTCAAGGGGCGCCCGAGCTTCTGGGGGCGCCCGAGCCGCCCCCGCCCGGCGCTCCCGAACTGTCCCTGCCCGGCGCGCCCGAACCGCGTCCGCGCACGGTCGCCGCGCTCACCGGGCACACCGCCGCCGGTGTTACGGACGTTGCGCACCGCGGCGCGTCCGCCTACGCGCCGGAGAACACGCTCGCCGCGTTCCGCCTCGCCAAGGACAAGAAGGCGGACGTCTTCGAGTTCGACGTCCAGGAGTCCAAAGACCACAAGCTCGTCATTATGCACGACACGACGCTGACCCGGACGACCAACGTGGAGCAGGTATTCCCCGGCCGGAAGTCCTGGAAGGTCTCCGCGTTCACGCTCGCCGAGATCAAGAGGCTGGACGCCGGCTCCTGGTTCGGGAAGAAATTCAAGGGCGAGCGCGTCCCCACGCTCGACCAGGTGCTGAGCGAGATGGACGGCCGCGGCATCGGCCTGCTGCTGGAGATCAAGAGCCCGGAGCTGTACCCGGGCATCGAGAAGCGGATCGCCGCGTCGCTGCGGGGGGCGCCGTCCTGGCTGCGGGCGGACCCGGTCGAGCGGCGCCTCGTCGTCCAGTCGTTCGACTGGGGGTCGGTGCGCCGGTTCCACGCCGAGCTGCCGAAGGTCCCGACCGGGCTGATCGGCACGCCCAAGACCGCCGACCTGCCGAAACTCGCCGCCTACGCCGACCAGATCAACCCGCCGTACGCCGATCTGACCGCGTCCTACGTGAAGAAGGTCCACGCGGCCAAGCTGGACCTCCAGACCTGGACGATCGACGACCCCGCCGCGATGCGCAAGGCGATCGGCCTCGGCGTCGACGGCGTCATCTCCAACAGGCCGGACGTGCTCCGCCGCGTCCTCCAGGAGTCCGCCGCCCGCAAGGCCGCCCGCAAGGCGGCCCACAAGGCGGCCTGACCGCGTACCAGGCCGCCTGATCGCTCGCGAGGCCGCCTGACCGTCCGCAACGCTGCAAAGCCGCCCGACCCGCGCGGCCCGGCGTCAGGGCGCCGGGCGGGGGAGCTGGTCGCGGGCGCGTGCGAGGAGGGCCCGTGCGGCAGGTCCGCGCGGGCCTTCGGCGCGCCAGGCGAGCGCGATCCGCCCGGTCAGCCGAGGCCGGACGATCGGCAGCGCGTGCAGGTCGCCCGCCGCGCCCGTCCCGCCCACGGCGGCCGACTCGGGCAGCACGGCGACGCCGAGCCCGTGCGCGGCGAGCTGCGCCAGCACCGGCGGCTCGCCCGCCTCGAACGCGACGCGCGGACGGAGCCCGGCGTCGGCGCACGCCTCGTCCAGGACGGCCCGGACTCCCGTCCCCTGCGGCAGGCAGATGAGGTCGTGCTCGGCGAGCGCCCGCAACGCGACCGTGGACCGCCGCGCCAGCGGATGATCGGACCGGACGGCGGCGTACAGGTCCTGCTCGATGACGGCGCGGATCGCGATGCCGTCCGGCGGGGTCGCGCCGAGGCTGAGGAAGGCGAGGTCGATCCGGCCGTCCCGCAGCCCGGCGGTCAGCGCGGCCGCCTGCTCCTGGACGACGGTGATCTCCACGTCGGGATGGTCGCGGTGGAAGCCGGCGAGGAGTCCGGGCAGGTCGAGGGACCTTATCCAGTCGATGGTGCCGATCGTGACGTGGCCGCGGAGCAGGCCCGTCAGCTCGTCCACCGCCAGCCGCGCGCCCGCGACCGCGGCGAGCGCCGCCCGCGCGTAGGGGAGAACGGCCTCCCCGGCCTCGGTCAGCCGGACGGTCCGTCCGGACCGGTCGAACAGCGGTTGCCCGAGCTCCCGCTCGAGCTGCCGGATCTGCGCGCTCACGCCGGGCTGCGCGACGTGCAGCCGGGCCGCGGCCCGGGTGAAGCCCGCCTCTTCCGTCACCGCCACAAAATACTCAAGCTGGCGCAGCTCCATAACCAGAAATGCTAACAGCGGTGTGGTTCAGCGCTGGGGCTTCTAGGACGGCCGCAACCCCGCGCACCATTTCTTTGATCTTTCTTGGGTGCTGCGCTGCTGTTCAGAGGACTGTTTTCGATCTGGGCGGTGATTACCTCACCAGCGGGAGGTCGGGTGAACGGACGGCGCACATGGTCCATACGGGTGCGGATGACCGTGATGGCCGGAGCGGTCGCCGCCCTGATCTGCGCCATCCTCAGCACCCTGGTCGTCGTCGGGCTGCACGGCCGGGCGGGCGACTACAAGCGCAACCAGGCGATCACCGCGGCGGTCCGGATCGCCTACGAGGTGCGGCGCAAGCCGCTGACGGGGCCGCTCGACGCGCCGGACGGGGTCATCGTGCAGCTCCTCGACCGCGACCGCCGGGTGATCGCCGGGACGCGCCGGGAGCTGCGCGGCTCGCCCATCGCCGGGTTCCGTCCGGCCGCGGCGAACATCTACAGCACCCGCGTCCTCTGCCCGCCGCGCGGGCTGAGGGGCTGCATGTGGGTGTTCGCGTACCGCGTCTACCAGCCGGGCGGGGACTGGTTCATCTACGCGGCCATCCCCAACACCCCCTGGTATGTCAGCGGGGCGCTCCTGCTGGTCCTGATCTGCGTCTCGCTTCTGATCGTCCTGCTGGTGAGCCTGCGCGCCTGGGGGACGGTCGACCAGACCCTGGCCCCCGTGGACGCGATCCGCGCCGAGCTGGCCGAGATCACCGCGAGCGAGTCGGGCCGCCGTGTGACGGTGCCGGAGAACCGGGACGAGATCAGGCGCCTCGCCGAGGCCGCGAACGCGACCCTCGACCGGCTCGACAGCGCACTGGAACGGCAGCGGAGCTTCACCTCGGACGCGTCCCACGACCTGCGCAGCCCGATCGCCGCCGCGCGCGCCCAGATCGAGGAGGCGCTGCTCGACCCGGACGACGTCGAATGGCCGAAGGTGGCGCGGTCCGTCCTGCAGAGCCTGGAGCGGCTCCAGGCGATCGTGACGGACCTGCTGCAGCTCGCCCGCCTCGACGCCGCCGCCTGGCACGGGACGGAGACGATCGACCTCGCCGCGCTCGTCACGATCGAGGTGGCGCGGTCCGACCGGACGAAGCGGATCGTCCCGCACCTGCAGGACGGCGTGACGGTGCACGGCGACCGGCTCCGGCTCGTCCGGCTGCTGACGAACCTGCTGGACAACGCCGAGCGGCACGCCGAGTCCAGGATCGACATCACGGTGCGGCGGGAGGACTCGGTGGCCGTCCTTGAGGTCCTCGACGACGGGACGGGCATCCGGCCGGAGAACCGCGACCTTGTCTTCCAGCGTTTCGCGCGGCTCTCCGACAGCAAGGCGCGCGACCCGGCGGGCACCGGGCTCGGCCTGCCCATCGCCCGCGAGATCGCGAAGATGCACGGCGGGACGCTCACGATCGAGGACAGCGACTCGGGCGCCCGGTTCGTCCTCCGCATCCCGCGCGGCCAGGACGACGGCCCGGGTGCCGTAGGCCCATGAGAAAGCGTCCGAGACGCGGAAAACCCCGCGTCGCGGGGGCACGCGGGGCATCTGGTCGGGGCCGGGGGCGGCCCGTGCGGGGGGACGGGCCGACGTCAGGCCGGGGACGGGATCACACGGCGGACTGCGCGCGCACTCCGCACAGATGGATCCACCCTTCGGTCTTGAGCTTCTTCACCCTGCAGCTGATGGGCTCGTACTCGGCTGGGTTCACGTAGCCGGGGCCGTGGGCGATGACGGACTCGTAGACGAAGGTGGACGCGATGAAGCCGAGGTCGGCTCCGGACGCGGCGAGGCGGTCCTTGAGCGGACGCGCGTCGAGCAGCCGGGCGGTGCGGATCAGCGCCCAGCCCGACACGCCGGGCGGATCGGGCATGACGGGGCCGACGTGCACCGCGACCCGCAACTGGAATCGGACCGGCGCGCTCGCCTTCTCGTTGTGCCGGCGCAGCCGCCGCGCCAGCGAGGCGATCACGGCGTCGACGACGGCGGCGGTCGGGACCTCGGGCGGGACGACGATCAGCGCGCCGTCGCCGCGGTCCTCCAGGTGGCAGACGCCCCAGGGCACTCCGGCCTCCTCGAACGCCTCGCGCAGCAGCGTGTACATGGCACGCCGCATGTCGAGACGGTCGCGGTCGTTGCGGTGGGACTGGCTGAAGCCCGCGATGTCGGTGTAGGCGATGGTGCAGTTCCGGCCCGTCCAGGAGGGTCCGGCTTGGGGGGACGGGGTGAGGACCATGGGCTGGGTCGCCTTGTCCTCGTCGTCGTCCTCGTCTTCGTAGGGGATGCTCGAAGCCGGGACGAGGTGGGCTCCCTGACCGTTTTGGTGCGTCGGGGGCAGGGCCATGGGCACGGTCGCGTAGGCATGCTGCTGCCCGTACAGGTTCGCCGCGCCGTCGTGCTCGGCCTCGGGCTGCGCCGCGTAACTGCTCTCCTGGCTGTTCTGGCCTGCGTAACCGCCCTGCCCGGCGTATCCGGGTTGGACGGTGTATCCGGCCGCCGTCTCGTAGCCGTGCAGCGTGCCGGGCGCGTACTGCATCCCGGACCCGTTCCGCGGGCCGCCGTACCCGTACTGGGCGGCGGGCCCGTACGGCGGCGGCGCCGTCCGCCTTTGGCCGGACTGCTCGGTCAGCCGGTCGTACAACTCCCGTTCGAGGACGTCGACCACCCGCGGATGGTCGCTCAGGTAGGCGGCGAAGGGCAGCGTCGTCATCCGCAGGCCGCGGACGGTCCCCATGGCGACGATCGTGGCCGACCGGCGCCGCATCAGCAGGGCCGCGCGCTCGCCGATGATGTCGCCCGGACGGCGGAACGCGATGATCCGCTCGTGGCCGTCCCGGTTCACCGAGACCCTGACCGACCCGGCCTGGATCACGACGGCCTGGTCGGCGGCCTGACCCTCCGCCCACAGGATCGTTCCGACGGGGTAGACGACCTCTTGCGCGATGGCGAGCAGCGCGTCCTGCTCGGTCTCGGTCAGAGCGCCCCAGAAGCCCTGGAGCGGGGGCGTCAGAACCTGCCGGACGCCTGCCGCGCCGCCCGCCGGAACCGGCGCCCCGGCCCGCCGCGCGACAGCCTGACTGCCGGTCCCCGGCCAAACATGCGCCTGGTCACGCTTCTCGGCGCCGCCGGGGGCGGGGGGTTGGTGGTCGGTGGTGTCCGCCTGGTGTTCGGCGGCGGTCGCCGGTCGGACGGAGTGCCGGTCGGCGGCCGCGTCGAGTTCGGACGGGACGATCTGGTCCGGGTCGTGATGGCGGGTGTGCTCGTCCATCACCGCACCCGACTGGCGTCCGGCCGGGGGGCGGACGCCGGGTTCGCGGGGCGGTCGGCGCCCGCAGGGTGGATGGAGCTCGAAGGGCCGATGTTCCTAGTGGGGTGGATGCCAAAGATAGGGGGATGAAACAGTTGTCCTGACATATCGAGAACCCCATGCTTCGAATTGCGCCTCGCACGCCCTCGGATCGGTCGGCCGAATTGTCGGCCGGGGATCGTCCGGAGCGCCGAAGTCGCCTTCACCTACTAGCCCGAAGCGCGTGATCGCGGCTAGACTGGGTGAGGTCCGCAGAGAACGTTTTGGCAGGTCAAGCCCAGGTCCTTCTGCGTTTTCACAGGGTGCCGGTAAAGGCCCGCCGCCACGGTCCACGCGGTCCCGAGGAGTCGCTCTCCGCTTTCCCTCCGATCGGCCTGGCTCGCGACCGGTGATCGTCGGAAGGCGGTGGGCGACTCTATTCTCTGTTTCCGGTGATGCTGAAAGGTCGTTGTCGCGTCGCGTGCCTCCCCGTCCGGGCGTCACCCTGAGTGAGAGCCGCCCTGCCCTCTGGTAGCAGCGCGCCCGCTGGCATACCGGAGTCTGGTAGTTTGCTACCTAGCACATTACAACATGGCCTACGGGCATGCAGCAGTCTGGAAGCTTCAGACCGGAGTTATGGGCGATATGACGGGGTCTGTTTCTTGAGTAGGGGCTCGCGGGGGCGACGTCAGGTGGCCGGATGGCGTGACGTACGATGCGAGGTAGCGAGCTGCCAGATTGCACGCGGCCTGGTGGCATCGACTACATAGAGTGAGCGATTGCGATGACCAGTGACCAGGGGCCGATCGTCCAGAGCGCACTTCTCCGGGCCGAGCTCGTCCGGCTGCGGAAAGAGAAGGGCCTGACGCAGGAGCACGTCGCCGGTGAACTCGAATGGTCCCCCTCGAAGCTCATCCGGGTGGAGGGCGGTAAGAACTCCATTACCCGCACCGATCTGCAGGCATTGCTGAGGGTGTACGGGGTCACCTCGGAGGAACGGCAGGAACGGCTGCAGGCCCTGGCCCGCGGCGCGCGCGAGCCCGCCTGGTGGAACGAGTACAAGGGCGAGCTCAATCCCAGCTTCCTCAACTACGTGGGCTATTCGGCGGGCGCGGCCTACATCCGGCAATTCCACGGGACGGTGGTCCCCGGGCTGATTCAGACCCCCGAATACGCGGAGGTGCTGGCCACCGGCAGGGCGTCCGAGCGGTCCCGGGTCCTCGCGGTGAAGCTCCGCATCCAGCGGCAGAAGGAGCTCGCCGAGCGCCGGAACCCGCCCCGGCAGCACTACATCATCGACGAGGCGGTCATCCGCCGCCACGTCGGCATCAGCACCGATCCCGCGATCATGCCCAACCAGCTGAACCACATCGCCGACGTCGCCGAACGCGACGACCTGGTGACCGTGCGGATCATCCCGTTCGCCGTGGGCGCGCACCCGGGGCTCGACGGGCCGTTCAGCCTGCTGGAGTTCGACGGCGACCTCGACGACGTCCTCTATCTGGAGGGCCGGCCCGGCGCCAGCGTGATGCTCTCGGGCGACGACGAGGCGATCCCCGAGTATCGCGACGCCTTCGAGGAACTCCGCGAGACGGCGCTGTCGGCCGACGAGTCGATCACGCTCCTCCGGCAGGCCGCCGAAGACCTGATGGGCTGACCGACCGAAGACCCGACGGCCCCGGCAGGACCGATGGCCCTCCTCGAAGACCCGATGGTCCGACTCGTCGAGCCGATGGCCTGACTCGACCGCCGTAACTCCGTTTCACCGCGAAATCGTCGTATCACTCCTCCCCGACGCCACCGGAGGTGACAGCCGCGCAAGGCACCCACAAGGCGAGTGGCCCGCATAGCACGCAGCGTGATCTTGTGGCCCCGTGTAGGCGGAATAACAGGAACCGTTTACACTCGTGATCGGGAAATTATCCACAAGGTCGTGGTTTGTTGTGCCCTGCTTGGTGTTCGCCGGGCGGGTGTTCTTGCCCGATCGGATGGCGAGACGGCACCCGCCGGCATTGGATGGAGGGTTGCTGGATCGTGAACCTGTCGAAACAAGTGGCGTCGCTGACCTGGCGCAAGGGCAGCAGGAGCGGTGGGGCGAACGAATGCGTCGAGGTGGCGCCCCTCGGCCGAGTGGTCCTGGTCCGGGATTCGCGCGATACCGCGGCGGGCGTCCTGACGCTCGATTCTGCACAGTGGAATGCGCTGGTGTCGGCGATCCAGAGCGGCGAACTGGACGCCCGTTGAGTCCCGCGACGCATTTACCGCACCGTGTTGGAAAACTGTGGACATAAACCGTCGCGCGACGGCTTGACTGTGCACTCCTGACAATAGCCGCCGAAAACGCGGGAAAGAGCCGGAGTGCGGCGCGGCGGAGGCGGCGGAGGCGGGCCGCCGCCTCAGTAGAGGAACGGGACCGCGATCCCCTCGGCGCCCGCGAGGGCGGCGCCGGAGGAGCGTCCCATCAGCCAGGCGAGCAGGGACGCCTCCGTCCCCGCGACGACGCGGTCGCCGCCGCCGAGGTCGCGTCCCGTGTCGGTGGCGCGCAGCCGCAGGTCGGGCGCGTCGTCCCGGCGGGCGAACGCGGCGACCACGGTGTCCAGCATCCGGGCCGTGAAGCCGGCGGGCCAGTCGCGGGGCGTGAACCCGGCGTCCAGGTCGACGTGGTGGACGAGCACCTCGGTCAGTCGCGCGTCCGACGCCCGCGCCGCCGGATGCCGGATGCCCGACGTCCACTGGACGACCCGCTCCCAAGCCTCTTCGGACATCAGCGTGTAGGCGTCGGCGAACCGGCGGGCGCTCTCCCGTACGTCGGCGACGAGCGCGGCGGCGGGACGTCCCGAGCCGTCCTCGATCTCGGCGGCACGGGCCTCCAGGCTCGGGTACTCGTAGGACTCGACGCCCGTCCGCGCCCAGGTCAGCAGGCGCGTGCCGCCGTCGGCGTTGCGCGCGACATGGGTGAGGACGTGCCCCCGCGTCCAGCCGGGCAGCAGGGACGGCGCGCGGCACGCCGCGTCGTCGAGCCGCCCCGCCGTGCCGAGCAGGGCCCGCGTCGCGGCCGTGATCGTGGCGAGCGGCTCGACCCCGCTCACGGCAGGGTGCCCCCTGCGATGCGGCAACACCTGCCGGTCATGGCGCAACACCTGCCGGTGATGGCGGGACGCCTGCCGGTCATGGCGCGACGCCCGCCGGTCATGGCTTGGTGCCCTCGGTCATGGCGCCTTGTTCTTCGGTCATGGCGCGATGTCCGCTGGGAGGAGGGTGGAGAGTTGCTCGGTCGTCAGTTCCGTGCCGCCGCCCGCGAGTTGCTCGGTGCGGCGGGCGTGCGCGGTGACCGCCGATCGGAACAGCTTGTCGACCTCGCGGCCGTTGCCCTCCCGGTACCGCTCGCGGTGCGCTTCCAGGTGCGCGACGAGGGCCTCCCGCGTCGGCTCCGGGACGAGGTAGTCCGCCGCCTCCGCCTTGCCCAGGAAGATCGACACGAGTCCGTCGACGTCGTAGGGACGGAAGGTCAGCGTCCGCGCGAAGCGGGAGGCGAGGCCCGGGTTCGCGGCGAGGAAGCCGTCCATCTCGGACGAGTACCCGGCGGCGATCACGATCACCTCGTCGCGGTGGTCCTCCATCAGCTTGACCAGGGTGTCGATCGCCTCCAGCCCGAAGTCGTGCCCGCCGTCGACGGGCCGCGACAGCGAGTACGCCTCGTCCACGAACAGGACGCCGCCGCGCGCCCGCTCGAACACCTCCGCCGTCTTCTGCGCGGTGTGCCCGACGTACTGCCCGACGAGGTCGACCCGCGCCGCCTCGACGACCTGCCCCTGCGCGAGGACGCCGAGCGCCGCCAGCAGCTCCCCGTACAGGCGCGCGACCGTCGTCTTGCCCGTGCCCGGCGGCCCGGCGAAGACCAGGTGCCCGGTGAACGGCTCCGCTTCGAGCCCGGCCTCGCGGCGGCGCCGGGACGAGGCGAGCAGGTCCAGCAGGTCGCTGATCTCCTGCTTGACCTCCGTGAGCCCGGTCATCCCGATCAGCCGGCCGAGGACGTGCGCGACCTGGTCGGAGTCGCGGGCCTCGCCGAACCGGGCGGCGAGGCCCGTCTCGACGTCGAGGTCCTCGGCGAGGAGCAGGCTCAGCTCGTCGCCGGACGGCAGCTCGGCGAGGTCGGCGAGGCGCTGCGCCTGCCGCTCCACCGCCGCCTCGAACACCCGGCGCGCGGCCCGCCCGTTGCCAAACGTCGCGTCCCGCCGGACGGACTTGAAATGGTCGAGGATCGCGTCGCGCGCGTCGTCGGACAGCCGGTAGCCGTCCTTCTCCGCCTGCGCCGCCGTGATCTGGAGGAGTTCGGCGGGGCTGTAGTTCTCGAACTCCACCGTCCGGGAGATCCGCGATTTCAGGCCGGGGTTCGCGGCGAGGAACTCGCGCATCTCCGCCGAGTATCCGGCCGCGATGACGACGACCTCGTCGCGGTGGTCCTCCATGAGTTTGACGAGGGTGTCGATGGCCTCCTGCCCGAAATCGGTGCCCGACGTCTTGCGGGACAGCGCGTACGCCTCGTCCAGGAACAGCACCCCGCCGCGCGCCCGGTCGAACGCGGCGGACGTCTTCAACGCCGTGCCGCCCACGTTCTCCGACACGAGGTCGGCCCTGCTCACCTCGACGACCTCGCCGTTCTCCACGACGCCGAGCGCCGCGAGAATGCGCCCGTACAGGCGCGCGACGGTCGTCTTGCCCGTGCCGGGCGGTCCGGCGAACACCATGTGGCGGCCGATCGCCGGGCCCGGCGGCAGCCCGGCGAGGCGCCGCTGCTCGGCCACCTTCTGCAGGTTCGTCAGCTTCCTGATCTCGCGTTTCACCCCGGCGAGGCCGACCATCGCGTCCAGTTCGGCGAGCAGCGCGTCGGCCGTGCCTCCGCCGCCGCCGCCGTCCGGGCCCGCGCCCGGCATGCGGCCCGCGCCCTTCGGCGGGACGGGGCCCGCGCCGGGTGCCGCCTCCGGTTCCCGCACCTGCGCGGTAGGCGGCTCCTCCGGCTCGAAGTCGGAGGCGTCCGGGACGGCGTTCCCCTCGCTCGTCACCCGCTCCAGCTGCACCCGCGCCGACGGGGTCGCGAGGACGCCCGACCCGCCGCTGTTCAGGATCGAGCAGTCGCGGAGGAGCACGTCCGAGTCGGGGTCGGCGTTCACCCCGCACGTCGTGCTGTCCGTGACGATGGTGCGGTCGAACGTCCCGTCGCCGTCCGTGCCCACGAGGACGCCGGTCGTCGCGCGCTCCACCCGGCCGCGCAGGAACGTGGCGCGGGCCCGCGCGCCGACGTACACGCCGTTCAAGGACGCTTCGACGACCTCGCAGTCCTCGAAGGTGGCGGTGGCCTCCTCGACGGCGATGCCGGTGCGCAGCGGCGACTCCGCCCGGACGCGCTTCGCGGTCAGCGTCCCGCCCGCCGTCACCCACACGGCCTCCAGCGTCGCGTCCGCGATCAGGCAGTCCTCGGCGAGCACGTTCGCGTTGTCGCGGACGACGAGCGAGCACTGCCCCGACCCGTGCAGCGCCGAGTTGCGGACGGCCGCGTCCGCGCGGTCGTCCACCAGGACGGACGCCGCCCCGGCGCCCGTCACCGTGCACTGCTCGATCAGCGGCCTGGAGCCCTCCGTCACCCAGATCCCGCTGCCGCCCGCGCCCTCGATCCGGCAGGACCGGACCGTGACCGCGCTGCCCATCCGGATCGCGACCGCGTTGCCGTCCGGCCCGGAGACATCGGTGGACTCCATGATCCCGGACGCGGCCGAGTACACGACCGCGCCGTCCTGCACCCGGCAGTTCTTCAGCGCGAGCCGTCCGCCGTTCCACGCCCGCACCGCCACCGCCTCGGACCGGCTCACGAACTGGCACTGCTCGGCGAGGACGCTGCCCTCGGAGACGTCCAGCGCGGCGCCCTCCGCGCTCCAGTTCCGGATGACGAGGCCCTGCAGCGTCACGTTGCCGGTCAGCTCGATCGTGGCGTCCGTGGCGCCGTCCAGCGTGACCGACCCCGGCCCGCCGACGGCCGTCAGCACGAAGTCGCCCGAACTGCGGAACCCGGTGTTCGGGTACTGGCCGGGCTCGATCAGGATGTGCCGCCCGGCGGGCGTGAACGGCGGGACCGGCGCCTGCAGCGCGTCCAGTACCGTCCGATACGCCCCCGGAGAGGTCTGAGACACGACCAGACGAAGCAACGGGCCTCCTCCCGAATCACCGTTATGGTGCCATGAGGTGACCTGTCCCTGCCGCCCGATGCCGCGCGCTCAACCCCCTTCCGTGCGCCTGCCCGAACCCCTGGCCGGTGGCTTGGTGGTGATGGTCAGCGGACTCCGCGGGGCCTGAACTGCACGCTGATCCGTGGGCCGGTCACGCGAGCGCTCTTCGGGATGGCGTGTTCCCACGTGCGCTGGCAGCTTCCGCCCATCACGATCAGATCGCCGTGCCCCAACTCGTGGCGGACGGTCGCGCCGCCGCCGCGAGGCCGCAGGAGCAGGCTCCGGGGAGTTCCCACCGACAGGATCGCGACCATGGTGTCTTCAGATGCGCCCCTCCCTATCCGGTCGCCGTGCCAGGCGACGCTGTCGCGTCCGTCCCGGTAGAGGCAGAGCCCCGCCGTACGGAACGGTTCCTTCAGTTCGCTTGCGTAGTGGTCGTCCAGCGCGGACTTCGCCTCGTCCAGGACGGGGTCGGGCAGGGGAGCGCCCTCGTCGTAGAAGGCGAGCAGGCGCGGGACGTCCACGACCCGGTCGTACATGTGCCGCCGCTCCGCCCGCCACGGCACGGTCTCCAGGAGCCGCTCGAACAGCGCGTCCGCCCCGGGGATCCAGCCGGGCAGGACGTCGACCCAGGCGCCCCCGGACAGCCGTGTCCGCCGCGCGTCGGTCAGCGGACGCGGACCGCGCTCGTCCGTGTCGTCCAGCAGTGAAGCCTGGAACATGCCACCACTGTACCCGCTGAATCAAACATGTGTTCGATCGGCGGCGCCGGACTCAGAATTCCTTCACCAGCTCCTTGAGGAGCGTGATGCTGCGCGCGGGCGGCGCGGCCCGGATCGCGAGCAGGTCCATGATGTGCTGGTAGCGCTCGGCCTCCCGGCCCTCCGGGTAGCGGGCGCTGGTGAGCTGTTCGAGGTAGACGACGTCGTCCAGCTCGTCCTCGCCGAACCGGATGATCGTGACCGGCCCGCCGAGCGCGAGGTGCCCGCCCGCCGCGAACGGCAGGATCTGGATGTTCACGTTCGGCAGCGCCTCCGCGACGGCGATCAGGTGCTCGACCTGGGCGCGCATCGTCGCCGTCCCGCCGATCGGCCTGCGCAGCGCCGCCTCGTCGATGACCGCCCACAGCCGGACCGGCGTGACCGAACGGAAAAGGATCTTCTGCCGCGTCAGCCGCACCGTGAGCCGCCGGTCGAGCCCGTCGTAGCCCGCGTCGAAATGCTCCAGCCCGATGACGGCGCGCGCGTACTCCTGCGTCTGGAGCAGCCCCGGGATGTACTGCACCTCGTAGGAGCGGATCGTCGTCGCCGACTGCTCAAGGCCGACATACTGCTCGAACCAGCTCGGCACGACGTCGCCGTAGCTCTGCCACCAGCCCGGCTTCTTCGCCTCCTGGACGAGTTCGACGAAGCTCTCCCGCTCGTCCTCGTCCTCGATGCCGTAGAGGTCCAGCAGGTCCAGGACGTCGCGGACCTTGAAGCCGTGCCGGCCCAGCTCGAGGCGGCACATCTTGGACTCCGAGCCGCGGATCGCCGCACCGGCCTCGGCCCGCCCGATGCCCCTGTCCTCCCGCATCCGACGCAGCCGCGCGCCGATCTGCATGCGCAGCGCGGTCGGACCGGCCTCCCGATTGTCCAGCACTCTTTCTCCAGTGCTCGTAGGCCACGACGACCCTCGGAGGGTCTCACAGGCATTGCCGGACGCGCAGGAGACCTCGCGTCAGAGATATGTCACTCTCGTCCCGGCTTTACAAATCACATCGTCAGCGTGATTGGCAAGAACCCCCATTGCCCACTCACCGCCCGACCTGCCCCGCACCCTTTCCTGCACCCGCCCCCTTGGTTGACTGCCGTCCCGCCGCGGGCAGACGCCGGGGTGTGCTCCTGCGGCGCCCATCCCCTTTCCCGTGTATGCGGACGGGGCGCCAGGCGGGGTGCCAGCCTCGTTGGGGGGTGCCGTGGGGTTCGGGTCGGGGGTGTCAGCTTCGGGCGGGGCGCTCCGGGTTCGGTGCCGGGCTCGTTCGGGGGCCGTGGGGGTCCGGTCGGGCGTGTCAGCTATGGGCGCGGCGTTCCGAGTTGGGTGCCGGGCTCGTTCGGGGGCCCGTGTGGGGTTCGGGTCGGGGGTGTCAGCTTCGGGCGGGGCGCTCCGGGTTCGGTGCCGGGCTTGTCCGGGGGCCGTGGGGTCCGCTCGGGCGTGTCAATTGCGGGCGCGGCGTTCCAGGTCAGGTGCCGGGCTCGTTGGGGGGCGTGGGGTTGGTCGGTGTGTCAGTTGTTGTTGGGGACGGTGGTGTGGCGGCGGTGGGGGACGAGTAGGTCCAGGTCGGCTCTGGTCACGTGGGCCAGGGCGGCGACCCGGTCGCGGTCGGTGCCCGCCGTGGCGACGATTTCCAGGGCCCGGGTCAGCATCGTCGGCTGTTCGAGCGGGCGCGCCGGGCCCGGCTCCTGGCGCCGCCAGCCCCGCGAGCTCAGCGCGGACATCGCCGTCCGGTACGCGGTCTCCGTCATCACGCCGAGCGTGCGCGCCCGATAGAGGAGCGCCGCCATGCTGACGCCCCAGGCCGCCTTCAGCTCGCCGAGCCGTTCCCAGTCGGCCTGGTTCGGCAGTTCATCGCCGATCTCGTCCGCGGGCATGAGGAATTCCGCCGCGAACCGATGCGCCTGATCTTCGACGATCTTCTCGCCGGGCTCGGCGTCGGCGTGCATCACCAAATGACCCAGCTCGTGCGCGCCGTCGAAACGGTTACGCCAGTAATCGCCTTTGGCCGGATTGAAGAAGACCATCGGGCGCGGATGGACGCCGACGCTGAACGCGTCCACCCGTTCCGCCGCGTCCGGCAGCACGAGCACGACCACGCCGTGCGCCTCCAGCAGGCGCACCACGTGCGGCACCGGCCCGGGCTCGGCGACCAGTGCCTTGCGCGCAAGCCTGGCCGCCTCGACGGGCCCGCTCCCGGCGATCTCGTCCGGCGGGACGACGTACTCCGGCAGCTCCACCTCGGGCAGGTCGACGAGCTCCTCAAGCGCGGCGACGACATCCGTGGCGATGCGCCCGTACGCGAGCGCCTGGTCGCGCTCGATCTGGCTGGTCGAGCGCAGCGAGCGGAAGTGGGCGCCGTCCAGCGACACCGGGCTCCGTCCGGCGCCGAAGAACGCCACGGGCACGCCGAGCGCGATCGCCAGGCGTCTGACGGTCGGCTCGTCGGGCCGCTGCACCCCGGCCTCGTACCGCCCGATCGCCTTCGGCGTCGTCCCGATGGCCTCCGCGAGCTGGTTCTTGCGCAGGCCCCTGAGCCGCCTGGCGAGCGTCAGCCGCTCGCAGTCGAACAGCACCCGCGCCACCCTTTGCTAACCCGATCTCCGTTGCCGACCCGATCCTGCCGCTAAGCCGCCCCAATTGCCAGGCCAACCTTGCCGCCAAGCCGACACCGCCCCGGGCCGACCTCGCATCGAGCTGGCCTGATCGCCAGGCCGACCTCACACGAGGCCGACCTGATTGCTAGGCCGACCTCACCCCAGGCCGACCTGGTCGTCAGGCTGACCTCTCCGGTGAACCCGATCCGGTTCGCCAGGCCGATGTCGTCGTCAGGCCGATCTCGTCTCCCTGCGGAGCCGCATGGGGACGTCGTCGGTGTCGTCCTTGCCGTCGGCGTCGTCCCAGAGCGGCATGGTCCGCTCGACGAGCTTACGACGTGGATCAGGCCCGATGGCGTCGTCGATCTCCCGTATCCAGTGCCAGGCCGTACCTCCGTCCGCGTTCCACCTGGGACGTCCCAGGAAAAGCTCCATTTCCAGCGGTTCCTCGCTGGCGCTGTGCGCGAGGACCAGCGTGATCACCCCGGGCGTGTCGCGCTGGATCCCGAGCGGCAGCTCCAACTGCGGATCGTCGACGTACCCCTGCCGCGCCACGGCCTGCTTGGTGGGACTGTCCCGGTCCCACCGGATCGACCGGACGTTGCCGAACTCGTGCCGCTTGAGCAGCACCCGGTAGGGCCCGTACCGCCACCCGGGCGACCCGTTCAGGTCGTCCCGGACGACCGTCTCCGCCAGGTCGCGCTTGAAGACGCGGTCGAGATGGCTCTCCAGCAACTCGAACGCGCCGACCCCGTACGTCCGCTCCTTGAACCCCGCGGCCCGGCTCAGCCCCCCGAACAGGACCAGCGTGGCCTCCCGGTGCGCGTCCCGCAGGGCATGCAGGAAGCCCGCCGTGCGGAGTTCGTCCCAAACGACCCTGTCCTCAGCCACGCTCGCCACCCTAGGCGGCGCCTCCGACATTCCGAGCCGCCGTCCTCCGAGCCCCTACGAGCAGCCCTCGAACTGCGGGACCTCCTCGACGAGCGGGATACGGCTCTTCCCGAACCATTTGCGCAGGAGCTTGGCGGCCGTCCCGTCCTGGTACATGGTGGTGATGGCCCGGTTGACCTTCTCGCACCGGTCGATCTCGCCCTTGCGCATCCCGACGCCATAACTCTCGTCGGTGAACGGCTGGTTGAGGATGTGCAGGTCGCTCGCCGCGAATCCGGCCAACACCAGATCCCCAGTGGAAACGGCGTCGACCGCCCCGGCCCGCAACTTCGCCACACAGTCGCTATAGGACGACCCCGGGACGAGCCTCGCCGGAATGCTCAGCCCCTTGACGACCCGCTCAGTCGAAACCGAACCGCTCGCCTTGCACATCCGCCGTCCCGCCAGGTCGCGCACACTGCGGATCGCCGTCTCTCCACTCCGCACCATCACGTCCTGATGCGCCACGTAATAGGCACCACCGAACGTCACCAGCTTCGCCCGGTCGGGCGTGATCGAGTACGACGCCAGCACGAGGTCGACGGAATGGTCGTTCAGCTTCCGTTCCCGGTTGTCCGACCGCACTTCCCGGAACCGCACCCGCGATGCCCCGAGCCGCCGAGCGATATAGGTCCCGACATCGACCTCGAACCCGCGGAACACCCCTTGCTCCCGGTAACCGAGACCAGGTTGATCCGCCTTGACTCCGATGACGATGACCCCGTCCCCCGAAACCGAAGCCTGCGCCACGGTGCACCCGACCAGCGCGACGCTCAAAGCCATGACCCCGAATACGGAACGCACCCGCCCATGGCTACAACCACGACGCGATCAAAAGATGAACACCACATGTTCTGCCCGCGACCACAACATGTCACCTACCAAAAGGCCGCAGGTCACACGGCTAACCCGAACCATGAACCGCCATCAGCCCTTACGCAGCTTCCGCTTCTGCTTCTGCCTCCGCTTCTGCTCCCGCTCCCGACTGCTCCGCACGGGCGGGGCCTTCCCCTCCGCCACGTAACTCTCGTGCTGCTGCCACCCCTGCAACCATTTCCACCCGGCCCCCAACGCCGCCGTGGCCCCCGCCACCATGAATGCGGTCACCTGCCCCTCGTCCAGATGAGCCCCAGGCACAGCCTGCGCCACAACCCCCGCCAACCACCCGGCAGCCACAGCGAACACAGGAGTCAACAAAGCAACCCCCCGCCCCAACCAAGACCCTTCCCCATCCGGCCCCTGCTCCGCCGGATTCCCCTCATCCGCCACTGCCCACCACCTGCTCCCTTGCAGAGCGACACGCCTACCTCGGCACGCTAAGCGTGATGGACCAACTACAGACCGCGCGCCTGACCTGGCGCAAGTGTCATCCGGTATTCACTTTGGCGTAGTGAAAGACATCAGCCGGAAGCGGATAGGTCAGCTCCCAGACGATGCGCATCGGCCGCTCACTTTCGTGCGAGAGGTACGTCATGGGCCCGGCGTAGTCATAGGCGTCTTCCTTCTCTTCACGCAGGAACAGGTGGACCGTCGAGCCGCGGGCAGCGTGATTGATGTAGCGCTGCCCGGTCTCCGAACGCTCCCGCGTCCGCCCCTGAGATTCCCACTGGAAGAGCGTCTGGCTGATCGCCCTGTCGTTGTACATCGTGGACGGAGTGAACTGCGCCTCGGTCTTATTGATCGTGACTAGGAAGACGTCCGCCTGCACCTCGGGGAACCATTGGACGCCAGCGACCATGTAGCCCGAGATCTCCAACCCGAACGCAGCCAGGGCCTCGCCCCGCGTGTAGCGGGCGTGAAGCCGTAGTGGCAGGTCAGAGACCTCGGGGATGGCCGGTGTGAGGCGGTCGATTCTCGCGTAGAGCACGTCGATCACTTCGAGGAGTTCTTCGCGGCGCGCGGAGTTGATCCACAACCGGGCCAGGTGCTGCTCCACCGCGCTGAGATCCTTGCGGGCATCGAAGGCCGTGTTCAGCATCGAGAGCAACAGCTGTTCCTGAAGGGTCGCCTCGGCAAGGCTGGGTGGCGTCGGGCGACTGAGAAGATTGCGAAGGAAGTTGAGGCGTTCCGGGTCGTTGATGTGGAGCAGCCGGCCGATCATTTTGCGCTGGCTCGTGTCGTCGTCCGCAGACGGGATCGGGCGCTGATCGAGATTTACATCTCGGCGCAGCGCCGCCCACCCACCTCTGCTGCCGCGGTAGAGATCCTCAACTTCCCGTCCGCTGTGATCGAGGAAGTCGCCCAGGGACACATCGCCTTGTTCTTTCAGCTCGGAAGTAAGGTCCTTCCAGCGAAGGCTGAGGGTCTGCTTGATGTTGGCGAGGACGATCTTGCTGACCTCGCGGTCCAGATCGATGGAGCAGCCGGCTGGCAGGGTGGGGAAACCGGCCTCTATCTCATGCTCTAGCTGCCCGCGACGCTTCCCGGTCAGCGCGGTGAAACGTCTATCGAACCGGAACTCCTTGCGCTGTAGACCAACAAAATCTAGAACAGTGAGGACGGGTTTATTGCTGGTCAGTCTGAGACCGCGACCCAATTGTTGAAGGAAGACGGTAGCGCTCTCGGTGGGTCTGAGGAACAAAACGGTATTGATGTCGGGGACGTCCACGCCCTCATTGAACAGGTCGACAGTAAAGACTATCTTGCTCTCGCTGCTGCGGAGTTTCTGTAGGGCGACGGCGCGCTCCTGGGCGGTCATCTTTGACGTTACGGCCAGGGCGGGAATCCCTCGCTGCGTGAACCGGGCGGCCATGAAATCCGCATGCGCGATGCTCACGCAGAAACCGACGGCCTTCATCGTTGCAAGGTCATCGAGCTTTCTTTCCAAGGCTTCGACGACCATGGAGACGCGGGCATCATGGCGGGTGTAGAGCTCGGTTAGCTCCTGAGCGTCGTAGTGACCGCTTCGCCAGGAGATGTGCGAGAGATCTACATCGTCGTGGATGCCGAAGTAGTGGAATGGCACGAGCATGCCGCGCTCCAGCGCTTCCCACAGGCGAAGCTCGGCAGTGGGGCGCCCTCCGTCGAACCAATGCAGGATGTCTTCGCCATCGGCGCGCTCGGGCGTTGCGGTGAGTCCGAGCAGAGCAACAGGGGTGATGTTGTCGAGAAGCTCACCGTAGGAGCGTGCCGCCGCATGGTGGAATTCGTCGACGATCACCATATCGAAACGATCGGATGCGAGATGAGGTAGGGATCTGAGCGATTGAATGGATGCGAACACGTGCCGCCATTGCGAGGGACGATCTCCGTCCACCAGTAGTTCGCCGAAGTTTGCGTCCTTTAGCACGGTCCGGAACATGGCTAGGCTCTGCGCCAAGATCTCTTTGCGGTGGGCAACAAAGAGAAGTGACTCTATCTTCCCGGCTTCGCGGAGGCGCTTATAGTCAAGAGCGGCCACGATGGTTTTGCCGGTGCCCGTCGCCATGACGACAAGGTTGCGCCAGTGGCCATGGTTCTCCCGTGCTGCCTGCAACACGTCGAGAACTTCTTGCTGGTAAGGCCGTGGCACGACGTCGATGTTGGCCACTTGGAGCGGAAGGTTCCGCTGTTCGCCTTGCTCGCTCGCGAGTGCGGCCGCGAGTCGCTGGTGGTCGCGTTCGGGGTCGTAGAGCTCGAAGGCGGGGTCGTTCCAGTAATCCTCGAAGGTTGCCGCGAACGTATCGACCAGATGTGGCTGCTCGGCTCGGGCGAGCCGCACATTCCACTCCACTCCGTCCAGCATCGCCGTCCGCGATAGATTGGACGAGCCTACATAGGCGGTATCCAGTCCCGAGTTCCGGTGGAACAGCCAGGCCTTGGCATGTAGTCGGGTGCGGTGCGTCTCGTATGAGACGGCCACCTCGGCACCCATGGAGACGAGCTTTTCGACCGCGCGGAGTTCCGTCGCGCCCATATAGGTCGTGGTGATGACCCGCAATTTTCCGCCGCGGGAGAGGAAGCCCTGCAGGGCGTCCTCGATGAGCCGAAGGCCGTGCCACTTGACGAAAGCGATGAGGAGATCGACCCGATTGGCGGAGGCCAGCTCCTTGACGACCTCACGCCCGATCTGCGGCTGCTCGCGGCCGTTGACCAGCAGGGCGCTGGAGGTCAACGGGACGTCCGGCCGTTCCGGGAAGGCGACGGCACCGTCCGGCAAGCGACCTTCGGCAATGGCGAGCAACACGTCCTGGCTCGAAGCGAGGAGGTCGTCGCCGCTCGCCGCCTCCGGGACCACGGACGCGATCGCATGGCTGATGCGGTTGGCGGCACTTACCTGGTCGGCGATGTTCGCCTGCTGCCCTCCGGCGATCCTGAGCGCGCGCCGGATCTGGGTTGCCAGGTGTCGGACGAGCAGTTCCTCGGCGTCGACTCTTTTCAAGTCATCGCGATGGACGAGGTCGTCGTCGACTGCCTCCAGGCGCCGCTGTAGCTCGGCGGTGACCACCTGCTCGTAGATGCCGGGGGCAAGCTCAGCCATGGGCCAACGGTAGGGGACGTCCCCGACAGAAACGCCGATAACTGGAGACTCGGCCAGGGGCGGTTAGGAGGTGGTGGTGGATTGGATTAGGTCTAGGAGG
This sequence comes from Actinomadura decatromicini, assembly GCF_008121305.1. Taxonomy (NCBI): domain Bacteria; kingdom Bacillati; phylum Actinomycetota; class Actinomycetes; order Streptosporangiales; family Thermomonosporaceae; genus Actinomadura; species Actinomadura decatromicini. The sequence goes on from NZ_VSRQ01000005.1 coordinate 319,082, forward strand.
CCTGCTTCTCGGTTTTGGGCGGTGGGGCCGTAGTCGTGGCTGTAGGTGAAGTCGGCGTTGGGGAAGATGTTCAGCCACATGGCGCAGTAGTTGCCAGGCATGAAGCAGGGTTCTAGTTCGGTGTAGACGCGGGTCACCTGGTCGGGGTGGACGCCCTGAGCGGAGAGGCGTGCCCAGAGGGTGTGTTCGGGGTGTTCCACGCCGACGCGGGTTTCCTCGGTCTCTATGTGTTTGGTTCCGTCTGGTTCTTCTATTTCGAAGGCGACGGAGGCGGGGAAGCTCAAAGCGTGGCGGATGAGTTCCAGGACGCGGGGCCACCACGATTCGTCGTCGTCGAGGGCGGGGGCGTCTGTTTCCAGGAGGCGGGTGCGGAGGGTGCGGAAGACTTCGACGGGGTCCTGGGTGCCAGGGGAGCGGAGGGTGGGGAGGGCCTCGTCGAGGGCTAGGAGTGATTCTAGGAAGGACGCTACGTCGGCGTTTACGTGCATTGGGGCTACGTCGGCTACTACGAAGACGGCTTCGACTGCGCCGGTGGGGGTTAGGCAGATTTCGGCGCCTTGGTCTGTGCCCAGGCGGCACCATGTGGCCTTTTCGGGCGGGAGGTGCGGGGCGTCTATTGAGGCCGCGTATTCGCCGAGCGTTAGGGGTTCGTCGTCCGTGGCGTAGAAGTACGGCGGGACTTGGACGGGTAGTCCGGCGGCGAGGGCGGGGCGGGCCGCCTCGGGGACGGGCGCCGGGTCGATGGGGCGCAGGGCGCCGAAGTGCTCGGTGAGGCGGGTGGCCAGGTCTTCCCTCATCGGTCCAGTCTGGCAGTCGGGGGTGGGCGTTAGGCTCCTGTGGGTCGATCGTGAAAGGCGGGCGTGGTGGAGCCGGACGAGTTCGAGCGCGTGCTGGCGCAGGCGCGCAAGACGCTGGAGTCGATGCGGCGCGGCGGGCCGGCGGACGAGGGCGAACCCGTCGAAGGGGTCGGGGAGGCGGCCGAGGGGCGGGTCAAGGTGACCGCGGTGTCGGGCGGACGGCTCAAGAACGTCGAGATCAACCCGCGGGCCATGCGGCTGTCGCCGGAGGAGCTCGGCGGGCATCTGACGGCGGCGGCGAACGCGGCGCTCAAGGATCTGCGCGGCAAGCTCGCGGACGCGGCGGGCGACACGGTCGACGCCGGGGCGCTCGCCCGGCAGGTCGACGAGATCCAGACGGAGGGGCTGCGTCAGCTCGGCGAGTTCAACACGGCGATCAACGAGGTGCTGGGGAAGATCCGGGGCGGGTGATCCGCAGGGTCGCGGTGCCGTGCGGGCCCGCGACGGCGAGGAGGCCCTCGGGGGTGAGGGCCAGCGCGTTGACGGTGAGGCCGGGGTTCATGATCTGCTCCTCGCCGTCCAGGAGGTCCCAGATGCGCAGGTGGCCGTCCGTCCAGGCGACGGCGGCGACCGGGCCGGACGGGAGCACCGCGAAGGCCGCCGCGGTGACGCCGGTGTTGCGGCGGATCATCGGCTCGTCGATCGGGGCCTCGGCGACCGGCCAGAGGCGGACGGTCCCGTCGGCGCCGCCGCTGATCACGCTGAGCCGTCCGCTGCGGCCGTGCACGCCCGCGACGGCGGTCACCGGGCCCTGGTGCAGGCGGTGGGACCGGACCTGTTGCGGAGCGTTCGCGGGCCACACGTGCACCTGGCCGGACGTGTCTCCGGCGACGAAATGGCTCAGGTCGGCTGAGGCGCCGAGCGCGGTCAGGCCCGGCCAGGTCTTGAGGGTGTCGCGGACGGTGCCCGCCGTCACGGGGCCCGCGTCGTTGAGCAGGCCGCTGATGCGGTCGGCGCGGCTCTCGGACTTCGTGACGGCGGACGCGCGGACGGCGCGGTGCGCGTCCAGGTGCAGGACGCTGCCGTCCGAGAGCCAGACGAGGCCCCATATGTCCGGTGTGCCGCCGGCGATGCGTCCGACCGGGGCGCCGGTGGACGCGTTGAGGATGTGGAGCGCGCCGTCGGCGGTGGCGACGAGCAGGGCGCCGTCGCGGTGGACGAGGGCGGAGACGGGGCCCGTCCAGGTGTCGCCGCCGACGTCGCACCAGCCGGGGTGCCAGGAGGCATGGGGAGCGAACCGTCCGGTCAGGGAGTCGTCACCTCTGAGGCGGGCGGAGAGGGTCAGCAGTGACGCGCGTTCGGCGGGGTCGGACGACGCCATGAGCCCGCGCCCGACCGCGCGCCAGGTCGGCCAGAGCGGTGTTTCGAGTGTTTCGAGTACGGCCGTCGCCGCCCGCGGGTCGGCGTGCACGAGTTGCCCCGCGTCCTCGACCAGGCGGTCCGCGACGCCGGTCGCGGCGGCGTGCCGGAGCAGGTGCGTGGTCGTGTACGGGTCGCTGCGCGCCCACTGCGGGACGCCGCCGGAGTCCTTCGGGACCTGCTCGTAGAGGGCGCGGCCGAGCGCGTGCTCGATCTGCGCGGCGAGCTGCGGCGTCCGGGTGCGCAGGACCGCCTCGCGCAACGGGCGCAACGCGAGCTGGAAGCCGTCGTCGACGCGGGTGACGAGCGGCGCGGCCAGCGCGACGGAGGCCTGGGCGCGCTGGACGTCGCCGGTCAGCGCGGCGGTCAGCGCCGTCCACCGGGTGCCTTCGACCAGCCCGTATGCGGACGCCAGCACTTGGATCGCCGGGACGGCGTCCGGCGGCACCTGTGCCAGCCACCGTTCCGGGACGTTCTCCGACGCCCCCGCCAGGAGTGCCAGTTCGGCGAGGCCCACGTTCGGGAACAGCGCCTCGGCGGGCGCTGTTTCGCGGCCGTTCGCGCGCAGCCACGCCGTGAACGCCGCCCGGTCGGTCATCGCGGGATCGTCGAGGTGGACGACCTCGGCGGGCACCGTGAACGCGGCGAGCGACTCGGCGCGTCCCTCGGTGAGGAGCCGGACGTGCTGGGTGTCCAGCAGCGGGTTGAGGAGTTCGGTGATGATCGCGGCGGCGGAGGCGCCGTCGCAGGCGGGGCCGGACTCGTCCAGCTCGCTGATCACGATCGTGGCGGGACGACGATCCGCCGCGATGTTCGCGACGATCGTCTCCGGCGACCGGCCGGGCACCGACAACTGCTCCGCGAGCGCCCACGCCAGCCCGTGCAGGGTCATCCCGCGCGCGCTCAACATGGCGTGGACGGCCCGCACCGGACCCGTGTCGCTGAGCGCCGCCCATGCCGTGAGGTGGCTCTTTCCGCTGCCGGGCGCGCCGGTGACGACGCAGAGCCTCGGGCGCAGGACATCCGTGAGCCAGGCGCGGACGGCCCGTCCCGCCGGGTCCCGGCCCGCGCCGATGGACGGCGCCTGGCTCATCTCGACCGGTGTGTTCATCACGTTTCCTGGGCCGCCTGCTGCATGAGTTCGAGGAAACCGCGCTCGCGTTCGTCCGCCGTCGCGCCGTAGTCGAAACTGTACGTGAATTCGGCGTTCGCGTAGCGGGCGAGCCGCATTTGGCAGTAGTTACCGGGAAGAAAGCACGGCTCCAGCTCCGTATAAACGCGGGTAACCTGCTTTGGAGCGATTCCCTTGGCGTCCAGCCGTTCCCAGAGCAGGCGCTCGGGATGGGGCAGGCCCACACGCGCCTCTTCCGTCTCGACGTATTTCCCGCCGGACGCGTCCTGATATTCGATGGCGGCGGCGAACGGGTAGCTCAGCGCATGCCGGATCTGTTCGAGGACGCGCGGCCACCATGCCTCATCGTTCTCCAACGCGGGTTCGTCTATGCGCAGCAGCGCGGCGCGTAGCTCGCGGAAGAATTCGACGGGGTCTTTGTCGCCGGGCGATCCGAGCAGTGGGAGGTACCGGTCGAGGGCCAGCAGGGACGCGGCGAAGCGGGGCACGTCGCCGTTGGCGGTCATCGGCGGCGCGTCGACGGCCACGAACACGGCCTGGACGTCCCCGGCCTCCGTCACGCAGATCTCCGCGCCCTGGTCGGTCCCGACGCGGCACAATTCCGCGAAGTCGGGCGGCGGGTCGGGATGGCCGACGGACGCGGCGTATTCGCCGAGCGCGAGCGGCTCGCCCGTGGAGGCGGTGAAATACGGGCCGACCTGGAGAGGCAGGCCCGGATCTGCGAGCGCGTCCGCCGCGCCGGGCGGCAGCGGGCCCGGCAGTTCCTCGCCGGGAAAGCGCCGCAGCCCTCGCGGGCCGAAATGGGCGACCAATTCACCGCTCATCGGCGGCCTTTCCCGTGATGCGGGCGAGGGCGTCGGCGGCAATGGCCTGATAGGCGCGGTCGGTCGCAATGACCTCGGTGCTCGGGCCGTCCGCCAGAACGTGCGGGCTCTCGGCGATTTGCTGGATGTCGGGGACGGCCGCCGCCGCGTCCGCGCCGATGTCTCCGAGGCAGCGGACGGCGAGCATCCCGGTCGGGGTCGCGGCCACTGCGTCGACCAGGTGGGGCAGTGTCCTGGCTGTTTCGCCCGTTGCGTGCTGGACGATGGCGGCGCCCGCGGGCGTGGTCTCGTCCAGCAAGGGCAGGGCGGGCGCGGCGGCGGGGCCGAGGTCGAAGAGGCGCTCGGCGTCCTCGTCGTCGGGGCCGTCGCGGAGCGTCCCGGACAGGAAGCGCAGCGGCTCCTCCCCGTCGCCCGTGATTCGCCAGATCGCCCAGGCGGCGTTCTCGCTGTTCTGCGGGCCGTGCTTGCGTCCGAGATAACCGCGCAGGGCGGGCACCGCGTCCGCGGCGGACGGGCCGAGCGCCGCCAGCGCGCGCGCGGCGAACGGGACGCCCTTGCGACGCTCCAGCAAGGAGATCAGGTCGGGCAACAGTGGCAACGCGCGCTCGCCCCACGCGGCGAGCCCCGCCAAGACGCTGTTCAGATAATTGCCCCCGAACCCGGTGCCCTTCTTGGGGTCGCTCAGGAATTCGCGGACGGAATCGAGCAGCACGTCGGCGTGCGCGCTCATCCCGCCGAGCGCGGCGGACGGGTGGAACGACAGGCGCGGTTCGGCGAGGTCGGCGGCGAGGGCGGAGACGCAGCGCGGGTCTCCGACGCGCCCGAGCGCCTCCAGGGCGCTGCCCGCGATCAGGTCGTGCTGGTGGTCGAGCAGCGGGACGAGCGCGTCGGCGACGAGCGAGATGTCCGGTCCGCCCTGTTTGATCTCCCAGGCGGCGTCCTTGACGACCTCGGTCTCCCCGTTCCCGAGCAGCTCGGCGAGGGCGGGGAGCAGCTCCGCCGGCCCGGCCCGCCACGCCCGCATGACCTGGCCCGCGCGGTGGACGGCCGCCGTGTCGGGGACGGCGAGCGCGTCGCGCGCCAGGCCGATCTGCGCGCCCGGATGCAGGTCGAGCGCTGACGTGAAGAAGCCGACGCGGCCGCCGTCCAGCACCCAGAGCTGGTCGTCGAGCGCGGACTCCGGGGCCTGGATCTCGTCGGAGACGGCGCGGAGCAGGTCGTCGTCGAGGTCGTCGACCTCGCACCAGAGCAGGGCGACGGCGGCTGCGGCGCGCACCTCGCGCCGCCGGTCGGCGCCGCGCTCGCGCAGCCAGTCGAGCGGGCGTTCGTCGCGTTCGCAGCACATGTCGCCGACGGCGAGGACCATGCTGGCGGCGGCGCCCGCGTCGTCCTCCGCGACGGCGGCCGACTGGAGGCGCGGGACGAGGTCCGGCTCGTGGTCCGGGAAGTCGGCGAGGACGACCGGCGCGGCGGCGCGGACGGAGGGGTCGCCGTCGTCGAGCAGGCTCGACAGCGTCGGGACGCCCTCCTCGACGGCGGCCCGCGCGTCCCGCGCCCAGGTCAGGACGGTCGCGAGGTCGGGTTCGTCGTACTCGTCCTCGTCGTGCTCCTCGAGCTCCCAGAGGGCGCCCGCGATGTCGGAGAGCAGCCGGAGGATCTGCGGCCGGTGGTGCGTGCCCGGGGCGGAGACCAGCTCATAAAGGACGCCGACCGCCGGTACCGTCGCCGGATACACCCACCCCTGGTGGTAGATGCTCCCGGACAGGTCGTAGAGGGCGCGCTCGACGACCGCCGCGTCGTCGGACGCGACGCGCTCCAGCGTGTCGGGCAGGTCGGCGGCGGGACCGTAGGCGTGGACGAGCCCGGCCCAGTCGGCGACGTCGCCGAACCGTCCGCTCATCGCGGCTCCACCCTTCCGGGCATGGCCTCGGGTTGGTCAGAGTTTTCCGGCATGTCTCTTGACGGCCGAGTTCGCGGCTGACTTGGAACCAGGTATGTCATTGTCATAAGGATAGCTGTAGGTCACGTCGACCTTGTTCTTGAAGTATCTGGGTATCCATTCCTCGCACCACGCCCCCGGGACGTCGCACGGCTGCCGTTCGGTATAGACCTCTTTGAGCTTTCCGCCGCGTTCGAGGATCTCCATCCCGGCGCGCTTCTCGGAGTGGCGGCCGTCGCTGCGCGCGACCATGATGCGCTCTTCGCCGTTCTTGTCGATGTAGCGGAAGGCGGCGAAGTTGCGTCCCGACTTGTCGCCGGTGGCCTTGCGGGCGTCATCGACGGCGCGGGCGAGGTCGTTGCTGTCGCGGCCGACCTTGCGGGTTCGCACATTGGGACCGGTATTGCCCTGCTCGTCGGGCTTTCGGTCTTTCATGTGGTACTTCTTGGAAAGCTCGCCCTCCCGCGCCTTGTTCGGGTGGATCAGTTCGTATTCGCGGGTCTTTCCGCTGCGGCTGTGGAAGGTGCGGGTCTCCGAGAGGACCTTGGAGATGACCTTCGCCCCGGCCGCGCCCGGCTTGCCTCCCGGTTTGCCGCCGGGTTTGCCGCCCGCCTTGTGGCCACCGCCCTTGTGCTTAGCCATTGAGCAGCGCCTCCACCGCCATGTTGAGGAGCTGGTCGATGATCGCCTGACTGATGATCTTGAAGATCGGGATCTCCGCGAGGGACGCGCCGAAGGTGGCGACGGCGGTTGCGATGGCCTGCGCGATCTGAATGGCGAGAATGATCAGCTGGACGATCACGTTGATCTTCAACGCGAGCACCACGACGCCCGCGATGAGGAGCCCGGCGCCGACCAGCATGCAGTCGGTTCCGGCGCCGCGGATGTTGGCGGACGCGGCCTCCTCGTCCGTCCAGTCCTTCTGGAAGGCCTCGAAGTCTTCGCCTTTGTTGGACGTCCAGACGCCCTGCGCCACTTGGTCGGCGTTGGCGGAGGTGGATTGGAGCGTCCCGCCGAAGGAGATCCACTTGCCGCCCATCTCCATCAGCTTCGTCTCGTCGGCCTCCGGCCAGGAGAAGCCGAGCATCCCGAGCAGGCTGATGAGCTCACCGGGTAGTTGCAGGCCCATCGATCACCCCAGTGCCTTGGCGACGGAATTGACGCTCTGGACGTTCGACTCTTCCATCTTGGTGTAGTTCTTCGCGACCGCCTTGAGCGCTTCGGCGCGCTCCCCGAGTTCTTCGGAGTTCTCCTCGAAGCATTTCATCGCGGCCTCGAAACAGGCGGCGTGCGCGATCCCGATGAGCATTCCCATGTCGTCGCCGCCCCACGGCTCGCCGAATCCGGTGATCTCCGACTGGAACTGCGACACCTGCTGGGAGAACTCGTCCGCGACCTGCTTGAGCCGTTCGGCGGACGCGGTGATCTGGTCGGGTGAAACCTGGAAGCTCTCGGTCATCGCCGCCCTCCGTGCAACTGAGCCATCAGATCCGAGATCGACTGCGTCATCTGCCGCATCTGACGCATGCTCATGTCCTGGAGTTCGCGGGCCTGGGCAGTGAGCCGCTCGGTCGCGGCGGCGTCGGGCAGCGCGGCGGGTCCCGCCCGCAGGTCCCCGAAGGCCGCGTTGACGGCGGTGGCGACGTGCTCGCCGATCTCCTCGGACGACATCCGCATCGCGCGCGGGGCGAGGTCGATGGACGTGATCTCCCCGTCCGCCGAGACCGTCGCGCGGATCAGGCCGTCGGCCGCCTCGCCGCGTCCCTCGGCCTTCGGGCCGCCGCCCGGCTGGTCGGGCTTCGCGGCGCCCTGCGGCTCGGATCCCAGTACGGCCCGCGTCAGGTTGAGCAGATGTTCGAGCTCACTCCCCGCCATCCCCGTCATCGAGAGCCTCCCGGTTTAGGTCATCTGGGAGATCATAATCAATCGGACCGAATGTGGCGAGCGTTGGGAAAGGCGGCTGAACTGCGGGAATGGCGAAGTTTGCCGTCTCGGCTCGGTGATAATGATCACTCGTGCGGGAACGCCCAGAACGGCGGGAGCGGCGGGGTCCGTCCCGGCGGCGAAGTAGAACCTGTTCTTGTCTCGGCGGTCCGGACGCGTCAGGCTGGGCGCATGGACCTGATCGCCCTGGAAGAGATCCGCCGCCTGAAGCACCGCTACCTGCGCTGCGTGGACCTGAAGCTGTGGAACGAGTTCGCCGAGGTCTTCACCGACGACGCCATCGCCGAGTACGACACCCCGGTGCTCGGCCGGACCCTCACGCTGGAGGGGCGGGACGCCATCATCGGCTACATGCGCGCCAACCTCGGCCCCGGGATGATCTCCGCGCACACCGCCGGCTGCCCCGAGATCGACGTGGAGGGCGACCAGGCGACCGGCGTCTGGTCCCTGGACGACACGATCATCATCCCGGAGAGTCGCCTGCTCATCAGGGGCGCCGCGTTCTACCGCGACGTGTACCGGCGCGGCGCGGACGGCCGCTGGCGCGTCGCGCGGACCGGGCACCGCCGCACCTACGAGTACACGGTGTCGCTGGACGACGTCCCGAGCCTGAAGTTCACGACGACCGGCGGCCCCTCGGCCGGCGGCTCCCGGTGACCGGGACGGTGCCTTGACCGCGTCCTAGAACGAGTTCTAGCGTCCCGCGCAGTGACTCGGCCGCGACCGGCGCACCGTGCGGTCCGGCGCCGCGATTCCAGGGGAGCCCGGTGGCCAACGACCCAGCACCAAGCCCTGCGGGTGACGACGATGTCACCCGGCCGTTCGCCGACGCCATCGTGGAGGCCGAGCGGATCATCCGGGGCGCGCCGCACGTCAAGACCGACCAGGATCTCGCCGAAGGGCTGGATTACCTGGCCGGAAGCATCAAGGCGTGCCTGCACATGGTGGGCGCCTACCAGCGCGATCATCCGTATTTCGCGTCGTCGACCGGCCCGTACACCAAACTCGGGCTCGATAATCCGGACACGCTCTATTTCCACGCCTACATCCGGGACGACGCCGAATACGTCGTCACCGGACGCCGCGGCACCACCGCCGACCTGAGCTTCCAGGTGATGAACGGCGACTACTCGCCCGCCCGGTCGCCGGACAGCCTCACCGCGTTCGACGACCGCGAGCTGGACATCGCCGCCGACGGGACGTTCCAGCTCCGTTTCGGCCCGCCGAAACCGGACGCGGGACCGGGGTACGTCACGCTCGCGCCCGGGTCGGCGATGCTGATCGTCCGGGAGGTGTTCAGCGACTGGACGGGCGAGCGTCCCGGCGAGATCCGCATCCACCGCGCCGACACGCTCGGGACGTCGCCGCCGCCCGTCCCGGCCGACCGGATGGCCGCCCGGTACGCGGTGGCCGGGAAGATGCTGCTCGCCAGGCTGCGCACTTTCCTGGCCTTTCCGGAATGGCATTACCTGCAATTGCCGGTGAACACGCTGACGGAGCCTCGGCCGACGCCCGGCGGGCTTTCGACGCAGTTCTCGTCCGTCGGCCACTACGACCTGGACGACGACGAGGTCATGGTGATCACCGCCCCGGCCGCCGACCGCGCGGTCGCGCCCTACCAGGGCTTCCAGCTCGGCAGCATGTGGTACGTCTCGCTCGACTACATCAACCACCAGACGAGCCTGACCGCCGACCAGGCCCGGGTGGACGAGGACGGCATGATCCGCTACGTCGTGAGCGAGCGCGACCCCGGCCTCGCCAACTGGGTCGAGCGCACCGGGCACCGCCGCGGCTACCTGCAGTTCCGCTGGCAGCGCCTCGCCCGCGACCTCACCCCCGAGGACGGCCCGACCGCCGAGGTGATGCCGTTCGGCGACCTGCCGCGCCGCCTGCCGTTCCACGATCGGCAACGGGTGACGCGCGCGGAATGGGCGGACCGGATCGCCGCCCGGCAGGTCGCCGTCGCACGCAGGATGCTCGGCTGATGGGCGCCGCCGGGCTGCTGGCCGGAAAGGTCGTCGTCGTCTCCGGAGTCGGGCCCGGCCTCGGCCGCGGACTCGCCGTGCAATGCGCGAAAGCCGGGGCGGACGTGGTGCTCGCCGCGCGAAATGAAGAGCGCCTCGCTGAGGTGGCGGCAGAAGTCGAGAAACTGGGGCAACGCGCGGTGACCGTCCCGACCGACATCACCGACGCGGCTGCCTGCGAACGGCTGGCGGACACCGCGACGGAGGCGTACGGGCGCGTGGACGGCCTCGTCAACAATGCCTTCGCGACGCCTCCGCTGAAGGACCTCACAAAGGTCGACCTCGACGCCGTGCGGGCGGGCTTCGAGACGAACGTGCTGGCGGCGTTGCGGCTGACGAGGCTTTTCGTGCCCGCCCTCGAAGCGCGCGGCGGCTCGGTCGTCATGGTGAACTCGGCGGTGCTGCGCCATTCCCGGCGGACGTTCGGCGCGTACAAGATGGCCAAGGCGGCGCTGCTCGCGATGGCGCAGAACCTGTCGACGGAACTGGGGCCGCGCGGCGTCCGCGTCAACACGATCGCGCCGGGCTACATCTGGGCCGACAACCTCAAGTGGTACTTCGACCATCTCGCGAAGAAGCGCGGAGTCACGGCCCAGCAGGTGTACGACGAGAACGCCGCGACCACCGACCTGCGCAGGCTGCCCGAACCGGACGAGGTCGCCGACGCGGTGGTGTTCATGCTGTCCCCGCTGGCCCGCGCGATCACCGGCCAATGCCTGGACGTCAATTCCGGTGAATGGCACCACTAGAAGGGCGCACCGATGAGCGCGGGACGCGAGAACGTCGGGACGGTCGAGGATCTGCACGCCTCGGCCCGCAAGATCACCGGACTGGACGACTTCGGCGACGACGCCTATCTCGACGGGTTGAAGGTCCTGCTGGAGTCGTATGAGAGGGACGCCGGGCTCACGCCGTTCGGGAACAGGGCGCAGCGGGCGATGCTGCGCGGCGCGCTGACGGCCCGGCAGTTCTCGGAGGCGGCGTGGCGGCGGTTCCCCGCGCATTCCGGCGTCCCGGTCGAGCGTCCGATCTTCGTGACCGGGCTGCCGCGCACCGGGACGACCGCGCTGCACCGGCTGCTCACCGCCGACCCCGCCCACCAGGGCCTCGACCTGTGGCTGGCGGAGGTCCCGCAGCCGCGCCCGCCGCGCGGCACGTGGGCGGAGAACCCGGTCTTCCAGGCGATCGACGCCGGATATCGGCGGCACCACGTCGAGAACCCGGAGTTCATGGGCGTGCATTACATCTCGGCGGACACGGTCGAGGAATGCTGGCAACTGCTGCGGCAGAGCATGCTGTCGATCTCCTTCGAATGCCTGGCGCATCTGCCGACCTATTCGTCCTGGCTCGCCGGACAGGACTGGACGCCCGCCTACCGCAGGCACCGGCGCAATCTGCAACTGATCGGGCTGAACGACGGCGGGCGGCGCTGGGTGCTCAAGAACCCCAGCCATTTGTTCGCCCTGGACGCGCTGCTCGACGTGTATCCGGACGCGCTGATCGTCCAGACGCACCGGGCGCCGCGCACGGCGATGGCGTCGATGTGCAGCCTCGCCGCGCACGCCACCGCCGGATGGTCGGACGTGTTCACCGGCCCGACGATCGGACGCGACCAGCTCGATTTGTGGGCTCGCGGGCTTGAGTTGTTCCGGGCCGAGCGGGCGCGGCATGACCCGGCGCGGTTCGCGGACGTCGACTACGACGACTTCGTCCGCGACCCGATCGGGACTGTGGAAGGCGTCTACCGCCGTTTCGGGCTGTCGTTCACGGAGGAGGCGCGAACGGCGATGGCGGAACTGCACCGCGAAAGCGCGTCCGGCGCCGCCAAACCGGCACACCGTTACTCACTCTCGGACTTCGGTCTGACGCCCGAGCAGATCGACGAACGCTTCCCCGGATACTGACGCCGTCCCGGGTTCTCCCGCTTTACATCACGGCTGAGCCGGCGGCGTAGTGGTGCTCGGTTTCGGTCGTTTCGCGGTGGCGGCCGTGCGCGCTCGGGTCGCGCATCTCCTCCAGTTGCAGGGCGATGCCCATGGCGAAGAACGTCGGGGCCCATTCGCCGACGAAGATGCCCCAGCGGTCGGCGCGGTCCAGTCCGGCGGTCTCGAACAGGCCGGACGCCGCCCAGGACGCGAACGCGAGCCCGATCGAGGCGATCCCCGCCTTGTACATGAGACCGGAGCTCACCCCCCGCCGATGCAATGTCTTGATCACGTTTCCCCCTTTGATCGGTCGGCTGCCTACCCGCCGGCCGGGGACGCAAGCCGTCCTTGCGGGAATTTTGCGTCCGGCGGACCGATGTGCGGTCGAAACGGGTGGACGGCCGGGTGATGGTGGTGCTGACGGTGCTGATCATGGCCACCTGACGGCCACCCGCGCGTTGGACGGCGTTTCTGCGTTCAACCGACTTCATGGACGGGCTGCGGCATCCGCGGCTCGTCCAGGAAATTCCGACCACCCCCGTGGAGGCGCTTTGTGTCCTCTCCGGACCAGCCGGATCATGCGTCCGGCCCGCTTATGCTGGCCATTACCGTCCGAAAGGACGGTTCCACGACAGAACTGCACCTGAACGGCGAGCTCGACATCGCCACCGCCGAGGAGTTGCGTCGGCACATCGCCGAGGTGATCGCCGCGCACGATCCGGATCGGATCCTGCTGGACCTTTCCGAGCTCAGTTTCGCCGACTCCACCGGACTGGCGGTGATGGTGTGGGCGCATCAGCTCATGTCGGGCCGGGGACGCCAATTGCGGTTGTGGCGTCCGCAGTCGCGGGTGCTGCGCATCCTGAACATCTCCGGCCTGCACCGGCGCCTGCACATCATCCCCGCGGGGCCGGCCGGGCGTCCGGCGCGGCGCCGTCCGGGGCGCCGCCGCTGACCTCGCCGAGTAACCGTCCGGACGCCGGGTACCGGGCCTGACATGGGCGAACGCGAGGACACGACGGCTGCCGAGTTCCGCGAGGCCGTCAATCTGACCGCCGGGGAACTGGAGCGCTGGCTGGACACCGAGGAGTCGCGGTCGGTCGGGCAGAAGGACGACGGCGGGGAGTCGACCGGCCATGCGTCCGGTCGGCGGATCGTCGAACTGCTGCGGACCAAGGAGAAGGACCTGACCGAAGAGGACTACGCGCATATGCGGAAGGTCGTCGGCTACGTCCACCGCCATCTGGCGCAGCGTCCGTCCGGCGATGTCACGGATACGCGATGGCGCTATTCGCTGTTGAACTGGGGACACGACCCGCTGCGATGATGATCGGCCGGTTCTACTCGCCCACGTGGATGTGGGATGCCCAGATCGACGGGTGGTCCGGCCACCGGTCGCGCATTTCGCGGGTCGCGCCGTGTACGGCGGCGGCGATACAGGCGTCGGCGTTGATGGACGAATAGATCAGGTCGGCTATGTCCGCGGAATGCCGGTCGCCGACCGGCCAGAGAGTGCCGATGACATGCCGGTATCCGGCTAGCTGGAACGCGGAGGCGAGGTGAATTGCTTCGTCCGCCGGTCGCGCTCCCGGACGTGCTGTCGAACAGGCCGACAGGAATGCCAGTTCGGCGCCGTTCAAGCGGAGGCTGGGCAGATCCGCCACGGTCAGCGGGTGGTCGGAGAGGAGCAGGTGGCTTGACGCCGGGTCCGCCAGATCGGTGTGGCCGTGGCAGGCGAAATGCGCCCATCGCGCCTTGGGCAGCGCGGCGAGCACCGCGCCGTGGGTTGCGGCCGTTCCGGTCAGGATGCTGACCTCTCCGGGGAAATGGCGCTGGAGCAGGGACGCCTCCGCCTCCGCGACCGGTGGTTCGGGACGGTTTCCCGGCGTTCGCGGCATCGCGACCGCCACCGCCCGGTCCTCGCCGCTTCCAGCCGCCCGTCCGGTGAGCGCTCGGATGGTCGGGACGGTGGAGCACACGACCCGGTCGATCACCGTCGCGCCGGACGTCCCGCCGTGGTAGCCCGCCGCGTGCAGCGGAAGGATCGACGTGAACCCGGACGGGCACCACCACAGCCTGGGCCAGGGGTCGTCCTCCCCGGGCGGGCCGATGATCCCGAGGTGGTGGAGCACCGGACCGGCCACCGCGTCCCACAGCCATTCGAGCGTCCGCGTCATGCGGCGTTGGCCGTCCGCCCAGGTGCGCGTCGCGGAGAGCGCGCCGACCGCGTCGAGGAACGCGCCCGCCTCCGCCCGCACGACGCCGGGGGTGAGCTCGGGCACCGCCGACGCCTCCCCGTCCGCGGAGAGGATCAGCGCGGCCGACCGGAACTCGGACACGTTGACGATCACGACATGGCCCTCCGCGGGCGCGAGGTCGCGCACTCGGAGCGGGCGGAGGAAACACTCGAACCCTGGAAGTTCCCGGATCGCTTGGACGAGCCCGTCGAGTTCGGCGACGACGGCCCGGCGTTCGGCGGCCGTAGCCGCCGAAACAGGCGAATCACCGGGTTCCGGGTCGAGTTCCGTGCAGAGGGCGCGAAAGCGTTTCGCCAGCTTCGGGTGCCGTGCCGTCAACGCGGTGAGGTCGGTGCGGGTGTTGAGCGTCCGGTCGAGCAGCAGCCCGCGACTGCGCTCGAACAACTCGATGGCGTCCCCGGCCCGGCCCGCGCGGACGCAGCACGCGGCGGCGTCCGATCCGACGTTGACCGTCCCGTCGAGCGGGAAGTCCTGGTCACGACGTTCAAGGCCGTGCGGAACGGTCCGTCCGAGCAGGTCGACCGTCGCGGTGAAGCCGGACACGGCGTCCTCCCACCGGCCGCCCTTCGCGGCGAGCCGTCCCCACAGCGCGGCCGCCGCCGCTCGGATCCGGGACGGCGCGAGCTCCGCCGCCGCCCCGGTGCGGCAGGCGGCGAGCGCCTCGTCAAGGTCGGTCTTCTCACCGAGTCGGGCGTACCGGGCGCCTAGGCCCCGCGCCAGGTTCACGAGATATCCGGCGTGGTCGGGATGGTCGGGGGCGAGGGCTTCCGCCGCCGTCCGGGCGGAATCGACCGCCTCGTCCAGGTCCGCGAGGTGGCCGGTGTGGTCGTAGCGAGTCTGGAGCGCGAGCGCGCGGTCGTTCAGCACCGGTGCCCGGCGCGGGTTGCCGGGCGGGACGGCCTCGGCCGCATCCCGCGCGACGTCAACCGCCTCATCGATGTCGGCCCGGTCGTCGCTGATCGCGAAGCGTGTCCGGAGGGCCGCGCCCAGGTCGGACAGGCGATCCGCGCGGTTCGCGTGGTCGGACGGGGTGGCGGGCACCGCCTCCCGGCAGGCGCCGACCGCGGCGTCGATGTCCTCGCGCCGGTGCGTCGCGTCATACCGGAGCCGGAGGGCGGCGCCGAGTTTCGCGAGTTTCGTGCCTCGGTCCAGGCCCGTCTCCGGTGTCATGTCGACCGCCCGCTGGAAGGCGTCGACCGAGGCGTCGAGGTCCGGCCGTCCACCCGTGGAGCGGAACCGGCACAGCAGCGCCGCGCCGAGGTCGCCCAGGTGGGAGGGCAGTTCCGGATGGCGGGCGGTGGCTACGGCTTCGCGCCCGGCGGCGATCGCGGCTTCGAGGTCGGCCGCGTCTCCGCCGCGCTCGAACGACCGTCGCAGGACGTAACACAGGTTCGACAGGTAGGAGGCACGGCCGGGATCGTCGGGCGGGCAGTCGGCGGCGGCGTCCCGGGCCAGCGCGACCGCCGCGTCGACCTGGCCGCCGTCGCGCAGCGCGGCCAGCGCTCTGGCCAGGGTGGAACGCCGTCCGCGCAGGTCAGGGTGGTCGTCTGGGGCCGCCGCCAGCCCGGTTCGGGCGGCCTCGACAGCCTCCAGCAAATCCTGCTCCCGTCCTGTCCGGACGAATCGGAGCCGCAAGGCGTCGCTCAGTTTCGCCAGTTGCTCGGCGGCGTGGGCGGGATTGGCAGAGGCGACCGCGTCGCGGAGGGCTTGGACGGCGTCGTCCAGGTCGGCCGGGTCTCCGGAGTGCTGGAACCGGGCCATCAGTAACCCGCCGAATTCGGAAAGGCGTGCGGCGTTGCCGGGGGACGCGCAGAGCGAGGCGATCCGTTTATCCAGGTCGGAGGCGCGGTCGGTGTGGGCGGCCTTCGTCCGGAGTGCGCGGTCGAGGTCGGACGCCATCGCCGCGTGGTCCGGATGGTCGGGCCAGCCGGTCACCGCCGCGAGCCCGGCCTCCACCGCCGCGTCGAGATCCGCCGGGTCGCCGCCGAAACACTCGAATCGGGTCAGCAGCGCATTCCCGAGATTGGACAGGTAAGTCGCTCGGTCGGGATCGTCGGACGCGGCCGCGTCCACCGCCGCGCGGCCGAATTCGACCGCCTCCCGGAGATCCGCCGGGGATTCCGTCCGGTCGAAACGGGTCAGCAGGGAACTGCTCAGATCGGCCAGGCACCGACGGTATTCGGCATGGCCGGTTTCGGTAATCACGACGCCCCGCCGGAAAAGGACGATCGCCTGATCGAGGGCGTCGGCGGCGTCCGAGCGCGAAGCCTCCCGGTGGAGCGAGCGGCCGAGCCGGGCGAGCAGTCCGGGGCCGTCCGCCACGTGCCGCGGCTCGTCGTCGAACAGGTCGCGGATCAGCGTCGGGATCCCTTCCGGGCTCAGCCGGTGGACGGGCGTGAGCAGCGCCAACGCGATGTCGAGATCCGCTTCCCCGTCGATCGGCCCGCGTGCCGCGAAGCGCAGCCAGAACAGCCAGCCGGTCGCGTGCGCGACCTCGATGTCGGCCGTCGCGTCCGGGACCGCGCAGATCAGGGCCACCGCGTCCGCCACGGCCTCCGGGGCGAGGACGGCGCCCGCGTCCCGCGCGGAGTTGTATCGGTCCACCCGGTCCCGGACCCGCGCCAACCGATCCGTCCGCCCCACCCGAACTCCAACCCCGTCGCCGACATGGCAGCAGTAACGCACGATATCGGCACTGCCGCCGCGACCACGCGGACGAACGGTATTCGGGTCGGCGTCGATTTCACTGCGTGCCGTCCGGAATACCGAACGGAATCGCCATTAATGAAAAAGACTCACTTCTCGGTGAGGGTGATCGTGACGGGGATTCCCCGCCGGGTCATCCTGGAATACGGGCACAGCTCGGCCGCTTTCGCGAGCAACACGGCGGCCGTTTCCCGTGCCACGCCCGGCCAGTGCACCACGAGGTCGGCGCGCAGCTCGTAGCCGTCGTCGGCAGGGTCGCGGCCGAGCGCGACGACCGCGTCCACGGTGATCGGCGCGGGGTTGAGCGCGTGCCGTCGAGCGAGGAGGGCGAGCGCGCCGTGCAGGGACGCGGCGAACCCGGCGGCGAAGAGTTGCTCGGGGTTCGTGCCCGTCGCGTCGCCGCCCAGTTCCTCGGGCGTGCGCAGGTCCAGGTCGAGCGCGCCGTCCGAGGAGAGGGCCCGCCCGGTCGCGCGGCCGTGCGCGGACGCGCCGCCGGTCACCGTGACGCGCGCCGAGTAGATCGGTGCGAACGCGGCGCCGCCGTTGTCATGCGACGCGATCGGCGGCGGGTCGTCCACGGGTCCGTCCTCCCCGGTCATGGACGGTGCCAGCGCCGCAGCTTGTCGGGGTTCAGCACGATCCACACGGCCGTGACGCGGGCGTCGGCGACGCTGACGCCGACCACCGCGACCGCCTGCCCGGCCCGGCGCAGCACCACCCCGGCGCGCCCGTTCACCGACTCGACCGTGACGGCGGTGCCGCACTCACCCGGGCCGGACTCACCCGGGCCGGACTGGCCGGTGCCGGGCCGACAGGCCAGCAGGGTCGTGACGAAACGGGCGACCGCGTCCGCGCCGTGCGTCGGGTGGACGGGCGCGCGCACCTTCCCGCCGCCGTCGCTGACCACCATCGCGTCGGCGGCGAGAACCGTCCGCAACGCCGCCGCGTCCCCGCTGCCGCAGGCCGCCGCGAAACGCCGCGCAACATGGTCGTGCCGCGCGAGCAGCGCCGGATCGGACGGATCCTGCCGGGGGAACCGGCTCATCCAGTCGCGTGTGCCGTCCTCGGGCCTCGGCCGGGGGACCGGTCCTTCGGGGACGGGCGGCTCCCCGGCGCCGGAGGCGAGCAGGTCCAGGCAGATGCCGCCCGCGACGCGCGTCAGCCAGGCGCGGGGGACGGTGATCCGCGCGCGTTCGGCGTCGTCCAGGGCGTACCAGCGCCGGTAGGTCTCCTGGACGATCCGGTCCGCGGCGTCCGGCCCGAACATCCAGGCGGCGACGTCGAGGAGGTGGCGCCGCTCGTCCAGCATCTCCGCCAGCGAGCCCGGCACCGGCGCGGGGCCGGTCATCCCCGCCCCGCCCCGCCCCCGGTCCCGCCGGAGGCGGCGGTGAGCTTGCCGGGGTTCATCATCCACAGCACCCTGTCGATGCCCTGATCGGAAGCGTCGACGGTGAGCACGGCGAACACCTTTCCGTCGCTGCGCAACAGGGCGGCGGTTCGGCCGTTGACGTCGGCCCAGGCCACGTCCACCCCGTGCCAGAACCGGGACGCGAACGCGCGGTGGTACTTGGCGACGCGGTCCGCGCCGACCACGGGGAAACGGGACGCGCGCACACCGCCGCCGCCGTCCGAGTAGCTGACCACGTCGGCGGCGAGGATCTCCTCCAGCGCGGCGAGGTCTCCGGCGCGGGCGGCCGCGACGAACGCGGTCAGCAGGCGGCGCTGCTCGGCGGCGGTCACCGGCGTCCGGCGCTCGGAGCGCAGGTGCTTGCGCGCCCGGCTGACCAGCTGCCGCGCCGCCGCCTCGCTCACCTGGACGATCCCGGCGATCAGCGGATACGGATAGTCGAACGCCTCCCGCAGGACGTACGCGGCGCGCTCGTTCGGCGTCAGCTTCTCCAGCAGGAACAGCACGGCGAGTTCGAGCGCTTCGCCGCGCTCGGCTCCGAGGTGCGGGTCCGCGCCGGTGTCGACGGGTTCGGGCAGCCACGGGCCGACATATGTTTCGCGGCGGACCCGCGCCGACTGGAGGACGTTGATCGCGAGCCGGGTCGTCGCCGTCGCGAGGAACGCGGCCGGTTCGGTCACGGCGGCGCGGTCGGCGGTCTGCCAGCGGAGCCACACGTCCTGCACCAGGTCCTCGGCCTCGGTGGCGCTGCCGAGCATCCGGTAGGCGATGCCGAACAGGCGCGGCCGCACCTCGGCGAAGACGGCCGACGCGCGGTCGAGGTCGGCCGGCCTTTCATCGTCCAAGTTCCGCCCCCAGAAAGGCTTCGAGTTTGACGAGGAAACGCGGTGTGTACGCGGCGACGAATCTCGTCACCCGCGCGATCCCCAGCGGTGGAAAGCGCGCCTCCGCCTCCGCCGCGCTGCTCGGCATCCGGTACGCGATGCCGAACAGGCGGGGACGCGCCGCGACGAAGGCGGAGGTGGCCTCCCCAAGCGATGTCACCTGCGCTATCGGTCGTCGTTGGCGGCATCGACGATCAGAGCGGCGACCGCGTCCGGCTGGGAAACGGCGACCGCGTGCGAGGCCCCGGCGATTTCCCGGGTCTCCACGGAGGACGCCCTTTCGGCCATGAAACGCTGTGCCGCCACCGGAATGTTGCGGTCGAGTTCGGCGAGGACGAACCGGGACGGCTTCTCCCGCCACGCAGGCTGGGGCACGGTCAGGTTCTCGGTGAGCGCGCGTTCCGTCACCGGACGCTGCGTCGCCGCCATGAGCGCGGCCGTGCCCGCGTCGACGTCGGCGCAGAACTGCTGGTGGAACTTCTCGTCGGCGATACGGAACTCGTTGCCGCCGGACGACAGCGGATAGGGCACCAGCGCGTCGCCCAGCGTGCTCCCCTCGAACTTGCTGGACAGCAGCAGAGCGCTTTCGTCGAGGTCAGGCGCGAACGCGGCGACATAGACCAGGGAGCGGACGGCCTCATTCCCCGCAGCCGCCTCCGTGACCACCATTCCGCCGTAGGAGTGGCCGACGAGGACGACGGGCCGCCCGATCCCCGCGATGACGTCGCGCACATAGGCGGCGTCGTCCGCGAGACCGCGCAGTGGATTCCCCACGGCGACGGCGGGCAGACCATTCCTGTCCAGGTACTGGATGACGCCGTTCCAGCTCGCCGATTCGGCGAACGCGCCGTGGACGAGGACGGCGACGGACTTCTCTGGCGTGTTCATGATTCTGCTCCTTCGGTTGTCGGTTCCTCGCGGAAGCCGATCTCACGGTGGGTTCCGTCGCAGAGGGGTCGAGCGAATAGGTCGAGCGAATAGAGCGCGCAGAGATACGGCGGCCGGGTCGCGTGCTCCAGCTCGATCGCCCATTGAAGGTGCTCGCGCAGCTCGTCCAGCGTCGCGATTCCCGAGGCCGCGCGCCGTTCCGCCGGGAGGGTCACGGGCGTTCCGTTTCGCCGCGCCGGGACTCGCCGAGTTCCTCGACCGCGCCGAGGAGGTTGCGCAGCTCGATCTCCTCCGCCCGCACATCGGTCGGGTCGAACAGCCATTCCGAGGCGGGCAGCGCCGCCGCCTCCTCCGGACGGCTGGACTCGACGAGCGTCAGTTCGGCCTGCACCTCCACTTCCAACTCGATCTCGAACTCGTTCCCGCCGTCCGAGGGGTTCACGTTTCCTCCGCGCGTGTGAGCGCCGCCCACCGTCGGACGGCATGGATCAACTGCATCGAGATCTGCCCGGAATCGAACAGGCGGGTGAAGCTCTCGCTCTGCCGGGCGGCGAGCGCGTAGGCGCGGTCGGCCCGGTGCCGGGTGGCGACGACCTCCGCCACCCGCGCCGCGCGCCGCGACCACGACAGCGGCGCGTCACCCGGCCGGTCGATCTGCTCGACCAGGTCGAATCCGGCCTCGTCCAGCAGGTCGGAAAGCTCGGCCTGGGTCGGGAAGAGGTTGCCGTCCGGGACGGCCGGCGCCCGCGGGTCGTGCGCGACGACCACCAGCAGCCCCAGCGAGGCGCCCGGCCGCAGGACCCGGTGGACCTCGCGGAGCAGCCCGGCCTTGTCCGCGACCGTGCACAGCACCCCGAGGCACCACGCCGCGTCCATCGACCCGGCGCGGAGCGGGATCCGGGTGCCGGACGCGAGGACGACCGGCAGCCCGAACATGCGGGCGGCGGCCCGGCACGCGGCGGGCATCGGGTCCAGCAGGACCGGCCGGACGCCGAACCGCCGCGCCGCCCAGGCGGCCGGGCCGCCCGCGCCCGCGCCGACGTCCAGCAGCCGTGTGCCGGGCGCCAGCTCGCACGCCTCGGCCAGCCAGGCCAGCGCGGCCGGGCTGGCGCTGCCCCGGCACGCGGCCGGGATGGCGTGCTCCGCGCCGAGCTGGGCGACGGCGTCGGCGGTCCACGCGGCCACGTCGTCGAACTCGGCCACCATCGCGGGCGCGGTCATCGCCGTTCCTCTTACTTGTCGGCGGCGAGCCAGTCGGCGTACTTGACCTGTCCCAGTGTCGCGCCCTCCACCGGAACCAGGTCGGGCTCGTTCAGCTCGGCGCCGAAGTAGTGCGCGTGCGGATCGGTCACGACGTGCCGCTTGTCGCCCCAGGCGGTCAGCGCGGAGCGGAAGAAGTCGTCCATCTGGAACCGCTCCGGCCCGCCGATCTCGGCGTCCCCGTTCAGCGGCTCGCCCAGCGCGGCGCGGCCGACCGCCTTCGCGACCTCGTCGCCCGCGATCGGCTGGAACGCCACGGGCGGCATCCGCACCGCGTCGCCGTCGGTGGCGCCGTCCGCGATGGCGTGCGCGAACTCGAAGAACTGCGTCGCGTGGACGATCGAGTACGGGATCCCCGACTGCTTGATCAGCTTCTCCTGCGCGTTCTTCGCCGCGAAGTAGCCGATGTCGGGCCGCCGTCCCGTGCCCACCACCGACAGCGCCACATGGTGGCCGACTCCGGCCTTCGCCTCCGCGGCGAGCAGGTTGCCGGTCGAGGTCCGGAAGAAGTCCAGCACCGCCGCGTCCTCGAACGACGGCGAGTTCGACACGTCGATCACCACGTCCGCGCCCGCCACCGCGTCGGCCAGCCCCTCGCCGGTCAGCGTGTTCACGCCGGTGTTCGGCGAGGCGGCGACGGCCTCGTGGCCGCGCTCGCCGAGCCCCGCCACGAGCTTCGACCCGATGAGGCCGGTTCCGCCGATGACCACGATCTTCATAGGGAGCCCTCCGTTTCCGTTGAGGCGTTGGTTGCCCACTCGGTCGCCAGCTAAGACCGGGCGGAGAGCCGCCCTGTGACAGGTTCGCCGAAAGTCTTTTGAAGTCATTGACCCGGCGTTGGCTGTCACAGATCGGTGTGCTGTCCGGTCTAGCCGACGGGACGGAGCGATGGAAGCGGGCCTTGCCATTCGTCACGCGGGCCGTGTTTTTTTCGCTCAATAGTGCGCGCCGGAATCGAGGATCCGGCCGGCCGCCCCACCGCGCTGCGCTACGCCGCCGGGATCGCCGCCGCCTGCGTTCTGACGGTCGTCGGCAGCCTCGCTCAACGGAGAATTGACGAAGTCCGGTGGGAGACATGACGAAGACGGAGGTAAGTAACGCACGTGCACATTTCCTGTGCACACCGGCAAAGCAGCTCACAGGGGGAACCATGAGCGATCTGATCGCCGTCGCCTACGACGACCTGGCCGCCGCCGAACGGGCCAGGGACAAGCTCGTCCAGTTGCAGAAGGAGCACGTCATCGAGCTGGCCGACCTCGTCATCGTCGAGCACCGCGAGGGCGGCAAGATCAAGCTCCACCAGGCCCGGAACCTCGCCGCGGGCGGCGCGCTCGGCGGCGCCGCGTGGGGCGGGCTGATCGGGCTCATCTTCTTCATGCCGCTGCTCGGCATGGCGATCGGCGGCGCGGCGGGCGCGGCCATGGGCGCCTCGTCCGACCTCGGGATCGACGACGACTTCATGCGCAACCTGGGCGACCACCTGCCGCCCGGCGGCGCGGCGGTGTTCGTCCTCGCCGACAAGCGCAACCCGGACAAGGTCATCCCGGAGATGGCCCCGCTCGGCGGCCACATCATCCAGACGTCCCTCTCCGACGAGGAGGAGCAGCACCTCCGCGAGGCGGTCAAGACCGCCCGCGCCCCCCAGTACGCCTGATTCAGAGAGCCTGATTCAGAGAGCCTGGGTCAGAGAGGGCAGGACGTCGCCGCCCACGGCCTCGATGAGGTCGTGCGGCGGGTCGTAGGAGCCGACGTGCTGGAGGAAGACGCCTGACGCGCCCGCCGCGAACGTCTCGCGGAGCCGTGCCGCGATCTCGCCGGCGGTGCCGATGAGGCAGAAGGCGTCGGCGAAGGCGAGGGCGTCGGCGTCGGAGATCCAGCGGCCCGCGACCTCGACGGCCCGGTCCCAGTCCTCCGCGTGGACGAGGTCGGGGTAGACCTCGTCCACGCGGGCGGGCACCGATACGTCGATCCCGGCGAGCGCGAGGAAGGGCGCGCCGCCGTTCTGGGCGATCGACGCGCAGATGGGCTTCAGTTTCCGGGCGGACGCGGCCACGTCGTCGGTCACCTCGCAGAACGCCGAGACCGTCAGCGGGACGTCCGAGATTCGCCCGGCCTCGCGCGCGCCCTCCCCGACCTGCTTCGCGGCGGCGGCGAGGGTGTCGGGCGAGACGCCGCTGAGCAGCACGACCCCGTCCGCGACCGCGCCCGCCAGCCGCAGGTTGCGCGGCCCGCTCGCGGCCACCTGGATCGGGACGGACGGCGCCGGGTCCCGCAGCCGCGACCGCACCGGCCCGTAGTCCCACTCGTCGCCCGCGAGCAGCGCCCGGACCTGCGCGACGCCCGCCGCGAACTCCGCGCCGGTGCTCGCCCGCATCCCGACCGGCAGGACGGAGCTGTTCCCGACGCCGAGCCCGAGGGTGAAGCGGCCGGGCGCCAGCTCCGCGACCGTCCGCGCCGCCGACGCGACCACGGACGGGTGCCGGGTCGCGACGTTCGTCACGGCGGTGCCGAGCCCGATCCGCTCGGTGCGCAGGGCCGTCACCGACAGGACGGAGAAGACGTCCCGCCACAGCAGTTGCGAGTCGGGGAACCACACCTCGTCGAAGCCGAGCCGCTCCGCCCGCGCCACGACGGACGCGAGCCGGTCCGGACGGTCGCACGCGGGGATCCGGATGCCGACCTTCATGCTGTCTCCTCAGAGATCGAGGACGAGCCGTCCCGACAGGCAGCGGGAGACGCACGGCATCATCGTGCGCCCGGCCTCCCGCTCCGCGTCGGTCAGCAGCTCGTCGCGGTGGTCGGGGACACCGGCGAGGACGGGCGTCTCGCACGTCCCGCAGATGCCCTCGCCGCAGGCGGTCGGGACGGAGATCCCGGAGCGGTCCAGCGCGTCGACGACCGACTCGTCGGCGGCGACGTCCACGGTCAGGCCGGACCGCGCGCACTCCACCTGGAAGGCGGTGTCGTCGCCGTCCAGGGACGGGTCGCGGGGCGCGGCGGCGAAGCGCTCGACGTGCAGGCTGCCGTCCGGCCACGCCGCGCACCGCTCCTCGACCGCCGCGAGCAGGCCCTCCGGGCCGCAGCAGTAAACGGCCGTGTCCGGCTCGGGCGTGCCGAGGAGGGCGTCGAGGTCGGGACGTCCGCCGCCGTCCTCCGGGACGACGGTCACCGCGTCCCCATACGGCACGAGCTCCCGCAGGAACGCCATCGACGTCCGGCTCCGCCCGCCGTACACGAGCCGCCACGGGACGCCGTCCGCCGACGCCCGCGCCATCATCGGCAGCAGCGGCGTGATGCCGATGCCGCCCGCGAGGAACAGGTAGCGCGGCGCGTCCACCAGCGGGAACCGGTTGCGCGGCCCGCGCACCCGCACCACCCGGCCGGGCCGCAGCTCCTCGTGCACGTACGCGGAGCCGCCCCGGCCGTCGGGCTGGTAGAGGATGCCGATCCGGTAGGTCGCGGTGTCGGCGGGCGTCCCGCACAGCGAGTACTGGCGGATCCATTTCCCGAGGTCGAGCTCCAGGTGCGCGCCGGGCTCCCAGGGCGGCAGCGGCGCGCCGTCCGGCCGGGCCAGCACGACGGACAGGACCCCGTCCGCCTCCCAGGTCATCGACCGGACGAGCAGGTCGTGTTCGTTCTCTTCCATTGTGCGCGTCCTATTCCAGGACGCCGGCTGTGCGCAGGGCGTCCTGTTCGGCGGTGCTCAGGCCGAGCAGGTCCGTCAGCACCCCGGCGGTGTGCTCGCCGAGGCGCGGGGCGGGCGCGGCGACGCCGCCCGGGGCGCGGGCCATCCGGACGGGGAGGCCCTCGTGCAGGAACGTCCCGCTCGCGGGGTGGTCGAGCGGGCGGTAGAAGTCCCACGCGCGGAGGGCCGCGTCGTGTTCGACGAGCGTGCGGCCGTCGCGCACCGCGTACGCGGGAACCCCGTGCCGCTGGAGGGTGTCGGCCACCGACTCGGCGGGCCGGGATCGCGTCCAGGCGGAGAGGCGGCGCTCGATCTCGTCCTCGTGCTCCCGGCGTCCGGGCAGGGTCGTCCAGGACGGGTCGCCGGGCAGGCCGGTCGCGGTGAGGAGGCGGGCGAAGTCGTCGTCGTCGCGCGCCGCGACCGCCACCCACGTGTCGTCGCCGAGGCACGGGAACACGCCGTGCGGGGACATGCGCGGGTGCCGGTTGCCGATCGGCTCGACGTGCTCGCCGAACCCGACGCGGGCGATCGCGTCCCCGAGGTGCGCGGCGGCGGTCTCCAGTTGCGCGAGGTCGACGTGCTGGCCCTCGCCGGTGCGGTCGCGGACGTCCAGCGCGGCGATCGCGGCGAGGGCGGCGTGGTGCCCGGCGATGATGTCCGCGAGGCCGTAGACGACGCCGACCGGAGGCTCGCCCGGCTCGCCGGTGAGGCCCGTCCAGCCGGACAGGGCGGACACGGCGTCGGCGTAGGACACGTAGTCGCGCCACGGCCCGGTGTGCCCCATCCCGGACATGCTCACCACCACGACGTCCGGACGCGCCGCGCGCAGCCGCTCGTACCCGAGGCCGAGCCGGTCGAGGACGCCCGCCGCGAAGTTCTCCACGACGAGGTCGCAGTGCGCGGCGAGCCGCAGCGCGAGGTCGCGGCCCTCCTCGGTGCGGAGGTTGAGCGTGATGCTCTTCTTGTTGCGGTTGACGTTGTTGAAGTAGCCGCTGGTGTCCGGGTCGGCGTCGGCCGAGCGGGACAGGTGGAAGCCGGTCGAGAACCGGGTCGGGTCGGGCCGGTGCCGCGACTCGATCTTGATGACCTCGGCGCCGTGGTCGGCGAGGGTCTTCGTCGCGTACGGGCCCGCCAGGACCCAGGTCAGGTCGAGGACGCGCAGCCCGTCCAGCGCCCCGCCCGTCTTGCGGGACGCGGTGCGCCGCGCCGTGCCCTCACTCGACGGACGCGAGCCCGGCTCCGGCACCCGCAGCGGTTTCGGCGGTTCCGCGCCGCGCACCCGGGCGGCGAAGCCCACGTCCACGACCGGGCCGGAGCCGGTGACGAGTTCGGCGAAGAACCCGCGGTCCTGGAGCTGCGCGTTGGCGGTCAGCTCGTCCGGACGAAGCACCGCCGCCCACGGGAGCCTGCGCCCCTGGCCCTCGTGGAAGAGCCGGTCGCGGTCCCGGTCCCGGACGATCTTCGCGAGCCGCTGGAAGATCTCCTCCCGGTGCACCACGCGGTAGTGGGCGTCCTGCCAGCGCTCGTCGGCGAGGTCGCCCGCGTCGCCGGTCTCGACGAGCCAGGCGAGCAGCGCGTCGAACATCCGGGGGCTGCCGCCGAGACCGCCCGCGATGACGCCGTCCGCCGTGGCGAACAGCGTGTGCGGGGCGAGCGGGTGGGTGCTCCCGGTGCGCGGCGGGACGCGGCCGGTGTGGATGTAGGTGATCGCGCCGAACTCCAGGCTCGCGGCGACCGACGCCTGCGCCGACACCACCACCCGCTGCCCGCCGCCCGCGCGGACCGCGAGCAGCGCCGCGATCGCCGCGTTCACGCCCGCGAGCTGGACGGCCTGGTCGCCGTAGGGCCGCAGCGGCGGCCGGTCGGGACGTCCGACCAGCGCGAGCATGCCGCCCGCCGCCGCGACGGTCAGGTCGGTCGCCTGCCAGCCGGACGCCGGACCGGCGTCGCCGTAGGGCGTCAGCACGATGTGCACGACGCCCGGACCGGCGGCCCGCACCAGGTCGGCGGCGATGTCGGCGGTGGACGGGTCGCCGAGGGTGCCGTCCAGGATCACGTCGCAGGACGGCGCGAGGGCCGCCGCGTCCGCCGCCGTCGCCGCCGACTTCCCGCCCGCGCGGTGGGCGAACCCGACCGGGTCGGCGCGGCGCTCCGGCGCGCCCCCGGCGGGCTCGACGATCGTGACGTCCGCGCCGAGGCCGACGAGCGTGCGCCCGGCGTCCGGGGCGGCGAAGTCGCCGATTTCCAGCACACGGATCACGGGGGGACCTCCTGCGGATGCTCGGTGGGCGGGTGCTGACGACGGTAAGGACCGGACGCCCGGCCACCAACCGGCGCGGTCCGGTGAGCAGGACGATCGCCTTACCGCCCCGTCCACGCCGTGGAAACGTCGGCCCCGTGACGAAGGACGACGAGAGCGCTCCCGACCCGCTCGACGAGGTGTGCGCGCGGGCCGAGAGCCTGGTGGGCACGGTCGAGCGGGAGCGGCTGGGCGAGGTCACGGTCAGGGACGTCTGCCGGTACGCCGTCGCGGTCGGCGACGACGGGTACGCGGCGGTGGCCCGCGCGGACGAGGCCGCCGGACGCCCGGTCGTCGCGCCGCCGATGTTCCTGACCGGCGTCCTGAGCTGGGCGGACGGCCCACCCGAAGGCGAGCTGCGGCCGGACGGGCTCGCCGCGCGGGAGTCGCCGTGCACGGCGGGCCTCCCGGTTCGGCAGGTGCACGGAGGGCAGGCCGTCCGGCTGCTCGCGCCCGTCACGGCCGGGACGGTCGTGCACGCCGAGCGGCGGCTCACGAGCGCGTCGCGCAAACACGGCAGGGCCGGGGACTTCGTCGTCCTCGCCCTGCGCACGGACTACACGGACGCCGCCGGCACGCCTCTCGTGGTCATGGACGAATCGGTGATCGTGCTGGGAGACGACGATGGCGAATGAACCGGGCACCGCATGCCCGCCGATCGAGTACACCCCGACGCACCTGGCGCTCTTCCGGTTCAGCGCGGTCACCTGGAACTCGCACCGCATCCACTACGACCAGGCGCACGCCCGCGCCGAGGGATTCCCCGACGTGGTGGTGCAGTCGACCCTGCACGGCGAGATGTTCGCGCGGACCGTCCTGAACTTCGCCGGACCCGGCGCCGTCCTGCGCCGGGTCGAGTGGCGCAACCGCGCGACCGCGTTCGCGGACGTCCCGCTGACGTTCTCCGGGCAGGTCACGGCGGTGACGGACGACGGCGACGGCCGCCTCGTCGAGTTCGACCTGACCGGGACGGCCGCCGACGGGACGGTGTGCGCGACCGGCACCGCTGAGGTGCGCGTCCCATCGCGCTGACCGTCCCGCCGGCGGCCTAGGAGGCGGACTGGAGCGAGCGGGAGATCCCGTTCGCCGCCGTCCGCAGGCCCCCCGCGAACCGGCCGAGGTTCATCCGGAAGGTCGGCGCCGTGATCGACAGCGCCCCGACCAGCGCGTCTCCCTCGCCGAAGACCGGGACGGCCACGCTCATGTAGCCGAGCCTGGTCTCCTCCACCTCGACCGCGAGGCGTCCCGCGCGGGCCCGCTCCACCTGCTGGCGGAGCCGTCCCGGCTGCGTGACGGTCTTGCGGGTCAGCACGGTGAGCCCGTTGCGGACCACTTCCTGAAGCAGTTCGGGAGGCGAGAAGGCGAGGATCACCTTGCCCGTGGCCGTGCAGTGCAGCGGCAGCCGTCCCGCGATCCGGGACTGCTTGTTCAGCCCGCGATGGACGACGAGCTTCTCCACATAAAGCACTTCCAGCCCGTCGTGAATCGCGAAATGGACGGTCTCCTGCGTGGCGAGCAGCAGGTCCTCCATGTACGGGTGGGCGGCCTCGCGGAGATTGCGCTGCCTCGGCACCCGCTGGCCGATCTCGAACAGCCGCAGGCCGAGCCGGTACCGGTTCCCGGCCCGTTCGAGCACGCCCCATTCGAGCAGTTCCTGGGCGAGCCGGTGCACGCTGGCCTTCGTCACCCCGGACCGCCGGACCAGCTCGGCGAGCGAGAGCGCGTCGTCATCGGCGGTGAACGCCTCGACGATGAGCCGCGTCTTGCCGATGACGGAGTTCATCGAGTCGACGTCCGCGGAATGCTCCGCGGCGGCGACGGCTGTCGATCCAGAACGAGCGAACGGAACCACTGCCACGACTCTGACCTCGCAGGGGATTCGGCGGCCATGGGAGCCTGGATGATGTAACAAATCACATTCTGCTTACTTTGGCAATGCTCTGACCTGGGCGTCCGCCAGGAACGCCAAGCTCAGCGGGTTGTACTCGTCGGCCCGCTCGTGCTGCGGCCAGTGCCCGCAGCCGTTGAAGATCTCCAGCCGGGCGCCCGGGATCGCGTCGGTGATCGCCTGCGCCTCGGGCACGTCGCCGAACGGGTTCTTGTTGCCCCAGACCACCAGCGTCGGCGCCGTGATCCGGCCCATCCGCTCCGGCAGCAGCAGGTTCCGCTCGCGGACCTCGGTCTCCTGCAAGGCGAGCAGGTTCGGCAGGTTCTTCTGGAAGTCGGGGCGGTGGTAGATCGCGTAGCGGACCTCGGTCAGCTCGTCGCCGAGCTCCTCGTCCCAGTCGGCCCACAGGAGGCGCAGCCGGTCGCGGGTCAGCTCCACGTCCTCGTTCAGGGACGCGGCCGTCGTCGTCTTCTTGATGCGCTCCATCACGGGCGGGTTGACCTTGGTGCCGCCCATGCACAGCAGTTGCAGCGACGCGACCCGCTCCGGGTGCTCGCTCGCCGCCCACGCCGACACCCATCCGCCGAGCGACTCGCCGACCAGGTGGGCGCGCTCCGCGCCGACCGCGTCCAGGTAGGCGATCAGGTGCTCGACGTAGCGCGGGATCTCCTGCGGGACGTCCGGCTTCCCGGTGTACCCGTGGCCGAGCATGTCGACGGCGTGGCAGCGGTACTCGTCCGCGTGCGCCGGGAGGTTCCGGACGAACGCCTCCAGGTGCCCGCTGGTGCCGTGCAGGAAGACGACGTGCTCGCCGTCCTCGGGCCCGGCCTGCACGGCCCTCGTCCGGACGCCGCCCGCGTCGACGTAGGTGTGCCGGTAGTCGAGGTCCGACAATGCGGTCCAGATGCTCATCGCTAAACCTTTCGTGATGCGGCGGGGTCGATGACGGCGACGGCCATTCCGGTGAGCCAGTCGGGGATCGCCTCGTAGGCGAGGCGGCGGCCGGGCGCGTGCCCGAGCGCGGCGGCCATGACGAGCCAGGTGCGCAGTTCCTGCGCGCCGTTCCCGGCCGCCTTTTCGAGTTCCTCGGTCGTCTGCTCGGTGAGGCGGTGCGTCTCGCCCTTCTCGACCAGGTCGAGGAACTCCTCGTCGAATTCCGGGGTGATGGCGCTTTCGGCGGCCCGGACGATCTGCCGCCGCCGCGCGTCGTAGTCGCGCCAGTTGTTCCGGCCGTCGAGCCAGGCGCGGACCATGAACTCCTCGTCGTCGCCGTCCGGGCTCCGCCAGTCGGGCCAGGGCAGCCGGTGCGACAGGCCGCCGGAGCCGACGACGGCGACGCGCCTTTCGCCGGGGAAGGCGTTCACGGCCTCCCGGATCGCGTGGCCGAGCGCCTCGCAGCGGGCGAGGGTCGGCAGCGGCGGCGCGAACACGTTCACGACGAGCGGGACGATCTCCACGTCCAGCCCGTCGAGCAGGTACTGGATCGCGTGCGACTGCCCGTGGTCGATCTGCAGCCGGGCCGAGAAGGCGACGTCGAAACGGCCGCCGCCGACGAGCGTGTCGGCGATGTGCCGGGCCAGGTCCACGTCCACCGGCTGCGGGCCCTCCGGCGTTCCGGACTCGCCGCTCGCGACGCATTCGCCGACGCCGATCGTGAAGCTCGGAATGAGGTCGAGCCAGAACCCGCGGAAATGGTTCGAGCCGACCAGGACGACGGTGTCCGGACGCGCGGCCGCCAGTTCGTCGCGGGCCGCGCGGAGCCCGTCGCGGAAACGCTCCGCCTCGTCCTTGTGGGTCGTCTCCTCCCAATGGGTGTTCATCAGCGTGCTGTGCGACGCCCCGACACCGAGCACGATCTCCGTCACAGTCCCACCTCGGCTCGGGTTCGGGTCAGGGTGTCGACGGCGGTGCGGATCAGATGGCGCGTGAGCCTTTCCATCTCCCGGACGTCGACCGTGTTCATCCCCATCGAGAAGTCGATGTCGAAAGGCGCGTCGGTCACCTTGGGCATGCCGATCCGCACGGTCGGGACGCCCCGTCCGCGCAGGATGTTGGCGTCCGTCGCGCCGCTGTTGCCGCGGATCACCTCGTGCGGGCGTCCCGCCATGGCCTCCCACGCGGCGATGGCGCTGCGGCACACCCACATGTCCGGGTCGGACGCGGTGCCCGGAATGGCGAGCACCATTTCAAAGGCGACCTCGGTTCCGGGAAGGTCGGCGCGAATCTTCTCGATCGCGGCGGCGAACTCGCGCTTGGCCTGCATCGGCGTGGTGCGCGGGCTGAGCCTCAGGTCGACCAGCATCCGGCAGGCGGCGGGCGTGACCGCCGCCATCCGCGGCCAGCCGCCCTCCACCGACGCGACGACGCCCTGCGGCGCGACCGTCCCCTCGGTGTGCCGCTCGGCGTACTCCGGGAACCAGGCTTCGAGCCGCTTCGCGACCTCGCCCGCCGCGGCGATCGCGTTGCGGTAGGGCAGGCGGTGCCGCGACCCGACGTAGGTGTGGACGCCGTGCACCGTCACCTCGAACCAGGCGAGGCCGACCTCCTCCCAGGAGACCGTCCAGCCGGGCTTGGCGATGACCGCGAAGTCCGTCCAGTGGCCCTGTTCGAGCAGGAACGAGCAGCCCGCCCCCTGCCCGGTGTTGCGCCGGGCGTCGCCGGGCAGCGCGTTCGTCGGCATCCCGCCCGCTCCGAACGCGACGAGCAGGTCGCCGGTCAGCGGCACCCCGGCGCGGTGGATCGCCTCGGCGGCCATCAGCACGCAGGCCGCGTGGCCCTTCGGGTTGGACGCGCCGAGCCCGGTCACGAGGTCGCCGGCGTCCCGCGCCTCGGCGCGCATGTCAGGACGCAGCTCCGGCCCGATCCACGGGACGTCCTCGCCGGCGTCGCCGGTGGTCAGCGTGTCGATCGGCGCGTACAGCATGAGGTCGGGGCCGGTGCCGTCGCCGCGCAGCCGTCCCCACGCGTTCGCCTGCCGGTCGTCGATCGGCTGCGCCGCCGCCGTGATCCCGGCGGCGGCGAGCGTGTCCGCGATGTGCCGGGCGAGCGGGCCCTCGCGGCCGGTGGGGCTCGGCACGTCCACCAGGCCGCGCACCAGGTCGCGGAGCCGGTCGGCGGTGACGTGCCGCCACGCCGCCGCGATTGGCTCCCGGCGGCGGTCGTCCAGCCCGGCGAGGCCGTCCGGAGCGGTCACGGGTCGATCCGGTGGACCTGGGTGTTGACGGTGCGGGCGAGCCGCCGCCAGAGCAGCGGCGCGGCCACCGCGAGGGCCGCGCCCGCGAGCAGGGTGAGCAGGGTACGTCGCACGGATCTCTCCTCGGATCTCATTTCGCGCCCGCCGCCGCCTTCTTCTTGGCGAACTCGTCCTGCGCGAGGCCGCGCCAGGCGGTCAGGGACACGTCGGGGCGGTAGAGCTTCTCCGGCGGGGCGTCGGTGACGTCGACCATCCAGGCGTCCTGGCCGGTGAACTGGCCGTGGAACAGCCAGCGAATGGCGCCCAGGTACTTGACATAGAACCCGGCGGCCTTCCAGCCCTCGGTGAAGTTGATCATCACGCCGACGTACCGGTGGTTGTCGGCGTCCACCGGGACGTAGAACTCGTAGTGGATGAAGTTCGGGTAGACGATGCGCAGCACACCCGGCATGGACAGCGACGCGAAACCCGGGAAATCGCACTTCTCGATGACCGGGTCGACCTTCCTCGGCTTGCCGGTATTGCCGATGTTGAAGGTCTCCTTCGGCGGCTGGAGCTTCCACCACCGCTTGTTCGACCAGCGTCCGACGCCGGGGAAGTCCGCGTCCCAGTGGACCTCCTCCTGGACGCGGTAGATCCACCGCCCGCCAGGGACGATCTTGGTGATGTTCCAGGTGGGCATCGGTTTGAACATCCGCCACATCGAGGTGCGGTGCAGGTATTTCGCGTGCCCCTCGTCGAAGCCGTTCTCGGCGGCGAAACGCCAGTTCCCGGAACGGTCCTGCATCCGGCCGCCCATGACGAACTGGTTCTCGACCAGTTCCTCGGGAAGCTGAGAGTCGATCGAGTGCGGCTCCTCGTTCGCGAGGGGCACGTACACCCACACCATTCCGAGCCGTTCCTCGACCGGATAGGTCCGCACGGTGACCTTGCCGCAGATGCGCGATTCGGGCCCGTCGGTGATGACCGCGCACAACCGGCCGTCGTTCAGCCGGTACGTCCAGCCGTGGTACGGGCAGCTCAGCGTGCCCGGGAACTGCTGGTCGCCGAGCGACAGCGGGACGCCCCGGTGAGGGCAGCGGTCGTGCAGCGCGTACGCCCGGCCGCCGTCCCGGATCAGGGCGATCTTCTCCCCGCAGACCTTGATGGCGAGGGGCTTCCCGGTCACGTGACTGGACCAGGTGACCGGGTACCAGTAGCCGCGGAAGCCCTCGGCGGCGGCGTCGTACTCGGGCCAGGCGGACCAGTCCTGCCGGCCCGGCCGCGCCACCCCGCGCGTCCTGGGGCGGGCGCCGTCCCCGTCCTTCGGATCGGGCGAGTCTGAGCCGGTCATGCGCATCGTCCTTCCGGATGTCACGTTGAGCGATGCCGAGATGATTGGCCGCCGGAAACGGCTTGCCTATGGAAACGGACCGCTCAGCAAGACGCCGGAGGCCGGGCGGCGCGGACGGGCGGGCGGCGGGGCCGGACCGGCGGCCCGGCGGTCCGGTCAGCGGACCGCGCGCCATGCGGGCGCCCGGCGGCCGGTCCTACGGTGAGGGCGTGATGACCACGGTGAACGCGTCCAGGGCGCTCGTGCTGACCGAGTTCGGATCGACGCCGCGCGTCGAGACCCGTCCGGTCCCGCCGCCCGGGGACGGGGAGACGCTCGTCCGGATCGGCGCCGCGCAGGTCGGGCACCTCGACCTCAACATCGTGGACGGCCGGTTCGGCATCCTGCCGGCGCTGCCGTTCGTGCCCGGCACCGAGGCGTGCGGGACGGTCGTCGCGTCCGGCGCCCACCCGGTGGGCGCGCTCGTCCGGGTGCGCGGCGCCGGGCTCGGGCTGCGCCGGGACGGCGGCTGGGCCGAGCACGCCGTCGTGCCGGACAAGGCGGTCGTCGCCGTGCCGGACGGCGTCGACCCGGTGCTGGCCTGCTGCTTCTTCTCGCCCGCCGCCACGGCGTGGGCCGCGCTGCACGACGTCGCGGCGATCGAGGCGGGGGAGCGCGTCGTCGTGACCGGCGCGGCCGGGGCGGTCGGGTCGCTGGCCGTGCAGCTCGCGGTGCGGGCCGAGGCCGAGGTGATCGGCGTCGTCGGACGGCCCGGCAAGCTGGCGCACGTCCCGTCCGGGGCGCGGGCCGTCCTCGCCGCCGACCTGGCGGACCGCGACGCGCTCGGCGGCCCCGTCGACGCGCTGGTCGACACCGTGGGCGGGCCGGTGCTGGCGAACGGGCTCGGGCACGTCCGGCCGGGCGGCCGCGCCGCGCTCGTCGGGTACACCGCCGGTCGCGAGTTCACCGTCGACCTGGCCGACTTCCTGCTGGCCGACGTCTCGCTGCTGCCGGTCAACCTGATGGTGCGCGGCGGCGCGCTCGGCGAGGTCGGCGACCGGCTGCTGAAGGAGATCGCCGCCGGGGAGCTGAGCCTGCCCGTCGAGCGGTACGGGCTCGACCGGCTCGGGGAGGCCGTCGAGCGGCTGCGCACCGGCGCGGCCATCGGCAAGGTCGCCCTGACCATGCCCTGACCTCAAGAACTCCGGGCGACGACGGCGTGGCCGCGGCAGCAGACGGTGCCGTCGCCGCGCCGCTCCTCCAGGTCGAGGACGATCTCGTCCGGGCCGACCTCCCGGACGGTCCCGGTGACGGTCAGCCGGTCCCCGGCGCACGCGGGCGCGCGGTTCAGCCAGCCGACCGCGCGCACCGCCGCCGGGTCGCCGCCCGCGAACTCCGCCGCCGCGCGGTGGAACAGGCAGCCGTGCAACTGGGCCATCACGACCGGCCCGTCGAGTCCCTCGGAGCGGGCGAACCCGGCGTCGTAGTGGATCCGGTGCGCGTTCCGCGTCACCGCGCCGAACCGCAGCAGCCGGACCGCGTCGGGCGCGGACCGCACGGGCGTCACGTCCTGTCCCGGGACGGGTGCGTGCTCGCTCATCGGACGATGAACCTTTCCGTGACCTCGACGAGCACGCCGCGCTCCGGCGTCCCGTACGTCTTCTCGACGGTCAGCAGGACGAAGCCCGCCCCCCGCCCCTTCCGCTCGACGGAGACGAGCGTCCGGCGGACCTCGACGTCGTCGCCCACGCGAACCGCGCCCGTCCAGCGGACGTCCTGGCCACCGGCCATGAGAGAGACGTCGAGGCCGTCCGTGCCGGGGACCTCGTCGCGGTACATGCCGTCCGGGCGGAACTCCGCGTCGTCCGCGCCGGGCGCGCCGCGCAGCAGGCTGACGACGTACATCGGATGGACGGCGAACTCCGGGTGGTCCGGGTCGACGAGGCGCGGCGCGTCCTCCCCGGCGGCCCGCGCGAACTCGGCGGCGGCGTCGGCGCGTACGACGCCGAGCGACCGGCGCTCCACCCGTCCGACCAGGGCGCGGGCCCGCTTCTCGGCGAGGTCCACGCCCGTGTGGGACGCCTCCGGTTCCACCTGCCACCTCCATCGGGTCGTCCGGAAACGCACCATACGCACGGGTCCGATCCGCGGTAAGGGACGGGGACCGCTCAGCGGACCGCCGCCCTTCCAGCGCCCGCGCCCGCCGGTGATGATCCGTGGATGGACACCAAGCCGGGCCCCGAGGGCCTTTACGCCGAGGCAGACGGCGTGAAATACCACTACACGAGAATGGGTTCGGGCGCCCCGACGATTTTCCTGCACGGCGGCGGTCCGGGCTGCACGGCCTGGACGGACTTCGGCGCCGTCGCGCCAATGTTCGCGCGCGACCGGGACTGCTTCCTGGTCGACATCCTCCAGTACGGCCGGTCGGAGAAATGCGTTATCACCGGGCCGATGTGGGACTTCCACGCCGCCAAGACGATCGCGCTCATGGACACCCTGGAAATCGGCCGCGCCGACTTCGTGTGCAATTCCTGGGGCGGCACGATCGCGCTGAACCTGGCGGCGAAGTACCCGGAGCGGGTGCGGTCCCTGGTCGTCACGGGCAGCATGCCGGTGTTCTACGGGCCGCTCGCCCCGCTGCCGGAGGGCGGCCGGCGCGGCCGCAACGCCCGCGACGCCTACTACGGCGGGACGGGCCCGTCCTGGGAGAAGATGCGCGACCTGATCGCGCGGCTGGAGTGGTACGACGCGGAGGCCCTCCCGGACGAGACCGTCACGCTGCGCTACGAGCAGAGCCTCGACCCCGAGGAGATGGCGCTCGCCGCGTCCTCGGACAACCCGCGCGGCGACTGGCAGGACCTCACCGAGGAACTGGGCCGCGTCATCGCGCCCGTCCTGTTCGCGTGGGGCATGTACGACGCGTTCCTGACGCCCGACTATCCGCTGATGCTGGCCCGCATGGTGCCGCGCGGACACCTCTACGTCATGGACTACGCCTCGCACCACTTGCAGGAGGAGCGTCCGCACGACTTCTACTCGGTCGTGACCGGCTTCCTGAACCAGCGCCACGACGACTGACCTGACAGGACGCGGCGGGACGGGCCGGGCCCGTCCCGCCGCGCACTTGTCTTCAGGA
The DNA here is from genome assembly GCF_008121305.1 of Actinomadura decatromicini. Lineage (NCBI taxonomy): Bacteria > Bacillati > Actinomycetota > Actinomycetes > Streptosporangiales > Thermomonosporaceae > Actinomadura > Actinomadura decatromicini. The sequence goes on from NZ_VSRQ01000005.1 coordinate 356,006, forward strand.
AAGGGCGGGACGGTCGACGATCTGGAAGCCGCCCGTCTCGCGCTCGATCGCGGCGCACGCGGCGAGCACCAGGTCCTCCCGCCAGCACTGCGCGATGACCTGCACCCCGATCGGCAGGCCGCCCTCGACCCCGGCCGGGACGGACGCCGACGGCAGCCCGGCGACGCTGTAGGTGTGGGTGTAGTTGAACCCCTCGTACCGGCCGTAGTCGGCGGCGGCGACGCCCTGCGGCGGCTCGCCGTGCCGGGGCGCGGGCCCGGCGGCGACCGGGGCGAGCACGACGTCGTAGCCGTCGATCCACCGCCGCACCCGTGACCGCAGGCCGAACATCCGGTCGAGCAGCGCGAAGTAGTCCCCGGCGGACGTCGAGCTGCCGTGCCGCGGGTTGTCCAGCAGGTCGAGGAACTGCTCGGTGTGGTCGTCCGGCGCGTCCCCGACCAGGGCGCGGACGCCGTCGCCGCCGTCCGCCGCGAGGGCGGAGAAGAACAGCTCGGTCGCCTCGGTGACGGCGGGCGGCTCGACCCGGACGACCGCGGCCCCGGCCTTCTCCAGGATCCCGGCGGCGCGGCGGACGGCCGCGACGGTCGCGTCCGACGGGTGGGCGAGGCCGTCCTCGACGTACCAGCCGACGCGCAGGCCCGCGACGTCGACCGCCGACCAGTCGCGCAGCGGCACCGGATGCGCGAACGGGTCCGCGAGGTCCGGTCCGTGGATCACGTCGAGGAGCAGCGCGATGTCGGCGGTGGAGCGTCCCATCGGGCCGACGCAGGTGATGTCGAGGGTCGGGCCGGAGCGCTTGTCGGGCCAGCTCCCCGTCGCGGGGACGCGCCCGGTCGTGGGCCGCAGCCCGACGAGCCCGCAGTAGTGGCTCGGCACCCGGACGGAGCCGCCACCGTCCGTGCCGACGCCGAGCGGGGACGCGTCCGCGCCGATGACCGCCGCCTCCCCGCCGCTGGACCCGCCCGGCGTCCGCGCCGCGTCGAGCGGATGGTTCGTCCGCCCGTACACCTTGTTGTCGGTCTCGTAGGACGAGCCCAGCTCCGGCAGGTTCGTCTTGCCGAGGATCACGCCCCCGGCCCGCTTGATCCGCTCGACGACCACGGCGTCCGCCCGGGGCACGTCCTTGCGGGCGCGCGACCCGGCCCGGCAGGGCAGGCCCGCGACGTCCAGGCAGTCCTTGATCGTGACGGGCAGGCCGAGCAGCGGGCCGTCCTCGCCGCGGCTGCGGCGCTCGTCGGCGTCCCGTGCCGCCGCCCGGACGGCGTCCGCGTCGAGCGCGACCACGGCGTTGAGGCGGGGGTTCACGGCGCCGACGCGGGCGAGGTAGTGCTCGGCCAGCTCGACCGCCGAGATCTCCCCCCGCCCCATCCGGGCCAGCCATTCCTTGGCCGTGGGCTGCATGCGTTAACTCCTTCCGCCGGTTCGGTGCATGGTCGCGCACGCGGCGCGCCCGGCGGGAGGGCGGCGGTCCGCTGTCCGAACCGGCCCCGGCGCCCGGACCAGGACCGGCCGGTGATCAGCGGGTTCGCGGCGGCGAACCAGGTTCGGCCCGCGGTCCGCTCAGCGAGACGTGCGGGTGGCATCCGGAGTGTGACCTGAACAACCTTGCTGCCACTCGCAGGGGCAGGCGGCAGGAGGTTCGGATGAGCTCAGCGACACAGGCGCCTTCTCCGAAGGTGAGGCCACCGGAGGAGCGCGCCGCGCGTCGCCTGACGCCGCCCCCGCTCGTGCTCTTCCTCGGGACGCGGCTGCTGCGCGGCGTCCTCGTCATGTTCCTGCTGTCGATCATCGCGTTCGGGCTCGTCCACATGCTGCCGGGCAACTCGGTGGACCTGCTCGCGGGCCCCTACAGCACCCCGGAGACCCGCGCCCAGCTGACCCGCGACCTCGGCCTGGACGGCCCGCTCATCGAGCAGTACACGCACTGGCTCGCGAACGTCCTGCGCGGCGACTTCGGCATCTCGGTCTTCAACGGCCAGCCCGTCCGGACGCTGATCGCCGACCGGCTGCCGAACACGCTCGAACTCGCCATCGCCGCCACGATCGTCTCCATCGCCTGGGGCGTGCCGTTCGGGGCGATCGCGGCGATGAAGCGCGGCCGGTTCTTCGACCGGGTCGCGCGGAGCGCCACGTTCCTCGGCCTGGCGACGCCGGTCTTCGCGTTCGGCGTCGCGCTGGTGCTGTTCGCGTCGATGGTCGTGCCGTCCTGGCCGACGCTCGGCTGGGCCCCGTTCACGGCGGACCCGGTGCGGAACGTCCAGGCGCTGGTCCTTCCGGCGCTGGCGCTCGGCCTGCCGCTCGGCTCGACGATCTGCCGGTACATGCGGGCGTCGATGCTGGAGGTCTACGAGCAGGACTACATGCGGACCGCGCTCGCGACCGGCGCCACCCGGCTCCAGGCGACGGTCCGGCACGGGCTGCGGAACGCGTCCGGGCCGGTCGTCACCATCGCCGGGCTCCAGCTCGCGGGGATGGTCGGGCAGTCGATCCTCATCGAGAACGTCTTCGCGATCCCCGGCATCGGGCAGCTCACCGTCACCTCGATCCTGCAGAAGGACTACGCCGCCGCGCAGGCGTGCATCCTCCTGCTCGGCGGCGTCTTCGTCGTGATGAACCTCGTGGTCGACCTCTTCTATCCGCTGATCAACCCCAAGGTAGGTGGGCTGCGATGAGTGACATCGTCACGGTGGAGGACGTCCCGGCCTCCAAGGACGGACCCGCCGGGCGGTCGCTGCGGCCCGTGCTGCGCTCGCGGGCCGGGATCATCGCCGGGGTGCTGATCCTGCTGGCCCTGGTCGGCATGTCCTACCTGGTCGGCGTGCTGCGCCCGTATTCGCCGACGGAGGTCGCGGGCGACCCGTTCACCGGGCTCGACGGCACGCACTGGATGGGCACCGACGACCTCGGCCGCGACTACTTCGTCCGGCTGTGCATCGCCGGGCGGACGTCGCTGTCGATCGCCGTGTTCAGCGCCCTGCTCGCCCTGGTCGTCGGGTCCATGATCGGGCTCGCCGCCGGGCTCCAGGGCGGACGGCTGGACGCGCTGCTCATGGCGGCGGTCGACCTGCTGCTGTCGTTCCCGTCGATCCTGCTCGCGCTGGCCGCCATCACGGTGTTCTCGCCCACCCGCAAGACGCTGATCATCGTCCTCGCGGTGGTGTCGATCCCGCAGTTCGCGCGGGTGGTGCGGGCGCGCTGCCTCGAATTGCGGGAACGGGAGTTCATTCTTTCCGCCCGCATTTCCGGGGTGCGCGCCCCGGTCATCGCGGTCAAGCATCTTCTGCCCAATGTCTTTCCCTTGATGATGGTGCAGCTCGCCAATACGGCGGCGATCGTCATCCTGCTGGAATCGTCGTTGAGCTACCTCGGCCTAGGTGTGCAGCCGCCGACCCCGAGCTGGGGCCGGATGATCTTCGAATCGCAGAACTACATGGCCGACTCGCCCTGGCTTCCGCTGGGTCCGGCGGGTGCGCTGCTGCTCTCGTCCATCGGCTGGAGCCTGATCGGCGAGGGGTTCTCCGTCTCCCGCCGCTCGGTCGTCTGACCATTCTCAAGAAGAAGGAAGGCATCACTATGGCGGGCAAACGCATGGGAAGAGGCATGCTCGGCGCCCTGGCGCTCAGCACCGCGGCGACGCTGGCCGTCGCCGGGTGCAGCGGCTCCGGGTCGTCGTCGTCCGGATCGTCCGGGACGGCGGCGCGCGACGGCGCCCTGGTCGTCGCCGACGACAGCCAGCCGCTCAGCGGCCTCGACCCGATCATGGCCCAGGCGTTCAACGCCAAGCGCATGGTCGCGCAGTTCTACGAGGGCCTCCTCGCCCTCGACACCGACACGACGACGCTGAAGCCGGCGGTCGCGGAGTCGTGGAAGCAGGTGTCCCCGACCGAGTACGAGTTCACGCTGCGCAAGGGCGTCACGTTCCACGACGGGACGCCGGTGAAGGCGAGCGACGTCGTGTTCAGCCTCAAGCGGATCGTCGACCCGAAGACGCACTCGCCGTACGTCTCGCTCTACAGCTTCAAGGACGTCAAGGCGGTCGGCGAGGACAAGGTCACCATCACGCTCAAGGCGCCGCAGGCGTCGCTGCTGCACCTGCTCGCCCAGCCGTGGAGCGCCGGGATCGTCAGCGAGCAGTGGACGAAGTCCAAGTCGGAGAACGAGCGCAAGACCCAGGAGAACGGCACCGGCCCGTACAAGCTGGCCGCGTACCAGGAGGGCTCGCTCATCAAGACGGTGAAGTTCGCCGGGTACTGGGACAAACCCAAGCCCGGGTTCGACGCCATCGACTACCGGCTCATCCCGGACGAGTCCACCCGCGTCCAGGCCCTCCAGTCCGGCTCGGTCGACATGACGCAGGTGAAGCTGCCGAAGAACGTCGAGGCGCTGAAGCGGCGCGGCATCAACGTGGGCCCGACGCACAACGTCGGGTCCTACTGGCTCGGCATGAACGCGACGCAGGGCCCGCTCGCGAACGAGAAGGTGCGCAAGGCGGTCAGCGTCGGCATCGACCGTCAGCAGCTCATCAAGATCGGCTCGCAGGGCGTCGGGGAGCTCGCGGGCGTCGTCCCGCCCGCCGACCCGCTGGGCGCCGCCGCCACGGCCGACTTCCCGAACTACACCTACAACCAGGCCGAGGCGAAGAAGCTGCTGGCCGAGTCGGGCGCGAAGGACGTCAAGCTGACGATGGCCCTCCAGTCGGAGATCCCGCAGATCCTGCCGACGGCCCAGCTCATGAAGCAGCAGCTCTCCCAGATCGGCATCGAGCTGGAGATCAAGCAGCTCCCGTTCGGGCAGCTCGTCGGCAACCTGCTGTCCGGCAAGTGGAACGCGGACATGATCCAGCTCACCGCCGCCCTCAACGCCGACGCCAGCCAGTACCTCGCGCTGTGGTTCGCCAAGGGCATCCCGTCCACGAAGATCAACGACCCGAAGCTGTGGCAGATGATGTCGGACGCCGTCACGAAGGCGAAGGACGACGCCGAGCGCAAGCGGATGTACGCGGAGATCAACCGGTACGTCGCGGAGCGCGTGTACATGGTCGTCCCGTACGCGTCCCCGATCGCCTACGACGCGTGGGGCCCGAAGATCAAGAAGTTCGACGCGGACCCGTCCGGCACGCGCATCTTCCTGAAGAACTCCTGACCGGCCGAGGAGAGGCATGAAGGGCAGACCTGCGGCGGACACGGCGGCCCCGGACGGCGCGGACGGCGACCCGTCCGGCCCGGTCCTCGCGATCCGCAACCTGACCATCGGGTACGGGACCGGGACGCCGAGCGTCCGGGGCGTGGACCTCAGCGTGCGGAGCGGCGAGATCGTCGGGCTGATCGGGGAGAGCGGCAGCGGCAAGAGCTCGGTCGCGCTCGGCTGCCTCGGGCTGCTGCCGAAGGCCGCCGCCGTGACCGCGGACGAGCTGACGATCTGCGGCACCGACGTCCTCGCGGCGGACGAGCGGACGCTGACGCGGATGCGCGGCGACTCCGTCGCGATGGTCTTCCAGGACGCCATGGGCGCGCTCGACCCGAGCATGCGGATCGGGAACCAGATCGCGGAGGTCGTCACCCGGCACCGCGGGGTGAAGCGGGCGGAGGCGCGGGCCGTCGTCCGGGAGCTGCTGGACAAGGTCGGCGTCCCCGAGCCGGACCGGCGGGCCCGGCAGTACCCGCACCAGCTCTCCGGCGGTCTCCGGCAGCGCGCGGCGGTCGCGCTCGCGCTGGCCGGGGACCCGGCGCTGCTGCTCGCGGACGAGCCGACGACGGCGCTCGACGTCACCGTCCAGGCCGGGATCCTGGAGCTGTTCCGGACGGTCCGCGACGAGTTCGGCGTCGGCATCGTGCTCATCTCGCACGACATCGGGGTGATCGCCCAGACGGCGGACCGGGTCGCGGTCATGCTCGACGGGGAGATCGTCGAGCACGGCGGCGTCGAGGAGGTGCTGCTGGAGCCGAAGACGGAGTACACGCGGATGCTGCTGCGCTCCGTCCCGCAGCTCGACCGGCCGCGCGAGGAGACGGAGTCGCGCCCGGCCGCCGGGAAGCCGCTCTACGTCGTGGACGACGTGAGCCGCACCTACCGGTCGCGCGGACGCCTGATCCACGCGGTCCAGGGCGTGTCGCTCGACGTCCGGGAGGGGGAGGTGCTCGGGGTCGTCGGCGAGTCCGGATCGGGGAAGAGCACGCTGGCGAAGATGCTCGTCCACCTCGAACGGCCGGACTCCGGACGGCTGACGATGAGCGACCCCGGCGGCTCGGCGGCGGGCGGCGGCGGACGGGTCGGCAGGCTCCGCCGCCGGGTGCAGATGGTCTTCCAGCACCCGGCGGGGTCGCTGAACCCGAGGCTGCGCGTCGGGACGTCCGTGCGGGAGCCGCTCGCGGCGTCCGACACGGGCGCGAAGGCCGCCGCCGAGCGGGTGCGGGAGGTGCTCCGCGAGGTCGGCCTGCCCGAGGACAGCGCCGCCCGGCTGCCGGACGAGTTCTCCGGCGGCCAGAAGCAGCGCATCGCCATCGCCCGCGCCATCGTCGGGGACCCGAGGGTCGTCGTGCTGGACGAGCCGACGTCCGCGCTCGACGTGTCCGTCCAGGCGCAGGTGCTCGACCTGCTCTCGAAGATCCAGCGCGCCGAGAACCTGACGTACGTCTTCATCTCGCACGACCTGGCCGTGGTGCGGGCGATCAGCGACCGGGTCGCGGTGATGTACGCGGGACGCCTCGTCGAGCTGGCGGACGCGGCGAGCCTGTTCGCGGCGCCCGCGCACTGGTACACGCGGGAGCTGCTGGCGGCGATGCCGTCGCCGGATCCGCGGGACCGTCCGGAGCGTCCCGAGCGGCGGCCGCGGTCCGGGCAGGTGGAGTCCGGCCAGGCGGAGGAGGCGGCGACCCCGGCCGGGTGCGCGTTCGCGGCACGCTGCCCTGCGGCCGAGGACAACTGCCGGACGGTCCGCCCCGAGCCCGTCGAGCTGGAACCGGGCCGCGTGGTCGCCTGCCACCACCCCGCCGCCGACGGGACGGAGGGACGATGACCGATCTCGTGGACGTCGACGCCGTCGGCCAGGCCGAACTGGTGCGCCGGGGCGAGGCGACGCCGGAGGAGCTCGTCCAGGCGGCCATCGAGCGGATCGAGGCGACCGACGCGCAGGTCAACGCGGTCGTCCACCGCCGCTACGAGCGGGCGCTCGACGCCGCCCGGGAGACCGCGCCGGGCGCGCCGTTCGCCGGTGTCCCGATGCTGGTCAAGGCGCTGAACGACAGCGCGGGCGACCCGGCGGACCTCGGCTCGGCCTGGGTCGCCCGGTCCGGCCGGACGGCGCGCGAGGACTCGGCGATCAACCGCCGTCTCACCGGTGCGGGCTTCATCGTGGTCGGGCAGACGTCCACGCCGGAGTTCGGGCTCGTGTCCGTCAGCGAGAGCGAGGTGCACGGGATCACGCGCAACCCGTGGCGGCTCGACCTGACGTCCGGCGGCTCGTCGGGCGGGGCGTCGGCGGCCGTCGCGGCGGGCATGGTGCCCGCCGCGCAGGGCGGTGACGGCGGCGGCTCGATCCGGATGCCCGCCGCGTTCTGCCACCTCGTCGGGCTCAAGCCGAGCGACGGGCGGATCAGCGCGGGGCCGGGCGTCCCGAGCCGGTGGGGACACAGCGTCCCGGCGGTGGTGACGCGGACCGTCCGGGACACGGCGGCCATTCTCGACGCGGTCAGCGGCGGAGCGCCCGGAGACACCGGGCAGCCCCCAGCCCTCCCGGACGGCGGCCTCGCCGGGCTCGTCGGACGCGATCCCGGCCCCCTCCGCATCGGGGTGCTGTCATACGCTCCGGAGCACGCGCCGCAGGTCGTCCCGGTGGTACGCGACGCCGTCCTGGACATGGCGAACCTGCTCGACGGGCTCGGACACCGCGTCGAGGAGTCCCACCCCGACGCGCTCATGGACCCGCTGTGCCTGCCGATGTTCTTCGACGCGCTGAGCGTGACGGCCGCGCAGGACGTCGACGCCCTCGCCGCTGAGCTCGGGGCCGAACCCGGCCCGTCCGACCTCGACGAGATCACCTGGTTCTGGGTGAAGCGGGGCCGCGAGATCACCGGTCTCGAACTGGCCGGCGCGCTGACCTGGCAGGGACGGCTCCGCGCCCGCATGGCCCGCTGGTGGACGGGCGGCTTCGACCTCCTGTTGAGCCCGGTCTTCGCCACCCCGCCGAAGCCGGTGAGCTGGCCGTGGATCGAGCCGGACGGGATCCAGGCGTCGGTCGACGTCCTGACCTTCACGGCGCCGTTCAACACGACCGGGCAGCCCGCGATCTCCGTCCCGGCGACGGTCACGGACGCCGGGGAGCCGATCGGCGTCCAGCTCGTCGCCGCGTACGGGCGGGAGGACCTCCTCGTCTCGGTCGCGGCGCAGATCGAGTCCGCGCGCCCGTGGGCGCACCTCCGGCCGCCCGTCTTCGCCGGTTGACCTTGCCGGTTGACCTTGCCGGTTATCTAGGAGCCCGCATGCAGATCCGACGCTCGTACGCCGACACCCCGTTCGGTCAGATCCACTTCGCCGAGTGCGGGACCGGCACGCCGGTGCTCTTCCTGCACCAGACGCCCCGCTCCTGGACGGAGTACATCGACGTCCTCCCGCTGGCCGGGCAGCACGTCCGGGCCATCGCGATGGACACGCTCGGGTTCGGGCAGTCCGCCCGCACGTCCCAGACGTTCTCCATCGAGCTGTTCGCCGACGGAGTCGCCGCCCTGCTCGACGCCCTCTCCCTGGAGCGCGTCGCGGTCGTCGGTCACCACACCGGGGCCGTCATCGCGCTGGAGACCGCCGCGCGGTATCCAGCGCGGGTGGACGCGCTCGTCCTGTCGGCGATGCCGCACGTCACGCCGGAGCGGCGGCTGCTCGTCCGGGACCGTCCGCCGATCGACCACGTCGACCCCGAGCCGGACGGCGGCCACCTCACCGAGCTGTGGCGCCGCCGGGGAGCCTTCTATGAGAAGGGCGAGGAGGCCCACCTGACCCGGTGCGTGATCGACGCGCTCGGCGTGATCGACCGCGTCGAGGAAGGGCACGTCGCCGTGAACGAGTATCCGATGGAGAAGCGGATTCCCCTTGTCGCCGCACCGGTCCACCTGATCTGCGGCGCGGGCGACGGCTACTCGATGCCGGACCAGGAGCGGCTCGCGGAACTGCTCGGCGCCACCTTCCGGCTCATCGAAGGGGCCGGGGTGTCGCTCCCGGAGCAGCAGCCCGCCGCGTTCGCCGACGAGGTCGTGAAGTTCGTGACCGCGAGGTGAGTCCCGGGGGCGCGGCGTCCATGGGGCGGCGCGAATGGTCGATCGTCGCCGCGTCGGTGTTCTGCACGGTCTCCGCCGCGGTGCCGCCGTTCCTGGTCGGTGTCCTCGCCATCCACATCCGGGACGACTTCCCCTTCACGTCCGTGCACCTCGCGGTCGTCGTCGCCGTGTACTTCGGGGTGTCAGCGGCCATGTCGATGGCGGCGGGACGGATCGTCCGCCGGTTCGGCGCCCGGCGCTGCGTGCGGACCGCGATGGTCCTCGCCGTCGTGTCGCTCGCGCTGGTGGCGTCCGCGTGGAACTGGCAGACGCTGCTGCTCGCGCAGATCGCCGGGGGCGCGGGCAACTCGATGGTGCAGCCGACCGTCAGCCAGGCGCTCGGCACGGTGATTTCGAGGCGGTTCCGCGGGCTCGCGTTCGGGCTCAACCAGTCGGCGGTGCCGCTCGCCACGCTGGTCGTCGCGCTGCTGATCCCGTTCCTGGCGCTGACCCTCGGCTGGCGCTGGTGCGCGGCCGTCCTCGCGGTCGAGGCGGCGGTGGTCGCGTTCGGCGTCCCGGACGTCCGGGGCCGGGACGCGGGCCGCTCTGGAACGATCCAGACACGTCGCCGCCGTCGCCGGATCGGTGGTTCGCTGCCGCTGCTGATGTGCGGGGCGTCCTTCGCGTCGATGGCGGGGACGAACATCCCGGCGTTCCTCACCAGCTCGGCCGCCGACATGGGGATGACGGCCCGCTCGGCGGCGGCGCTCCAGATGGCGGGCAGCGCCGTGTGCGTCGCGGTCCGCGTCGCCGCCGGATGGTCCGGGAACGGGCGCAGACCCGACTACCTGCGTCCGGCCGCCGTGATGCTGGTCGGCGGCGGCGTCGGCTACGCGTTCCTCGCGAGCGGCTCGGTCGGCCTGTTCACGGCCGGGGCGCTCCTCGCGTTCGGCCTCGGCTGGGGCTGGTCGGGCCTGTTCCACCTCTCGGTCACGCAGCGCTTCGGCGATGACGTCGCCGGGGCCACCGGGGTCGTGCAGGCGGGCGTGTACGTCGGCGCGATGACCGGGCCGCTCGTGTTCGGGGTGGTGTTCGAGCGGCTCGGCGGCGGCGCCGCCTGGACGATCACCTGCGGCATGTCGCTCGTCGCCGCCGCCCTGCTGCTCCTCGCGCAACTCCATCTGTCGCGCGCCGCCCCCGCCACTCCGCATCCACCCGAGAAGGAAGGCACCACGTCATGGGCATGAGCGAAGAACTCGCAGGCATGGACGCGATCGGCCAGGCCGCGCTGGTCAGTGCCGGGGAGGTCACGGCGGCCGAGCTGACCGAGGCCGCGATCGCCCGGATCGAGGCCGTGGACGGACGCATCAACGCCGTCATCCACCGCCGTTTCGACAAGGCGCGCCAGGAGGTCGCGGACGGCCTCCCGGACGGCCCGTTCCACGGCGTCCCGACCCTCCTGAAGGACCTCGGGTGCGAGATGGCGGGGGAGCCGTCGCACTCCGGCAACCGGCTGCTCCGCGACCTCGGCCACCGCGCCACCGAGGACGCGGAGCTGACCAAGTCGGTCAGGCGGGCCGGGTTCGCGATCCTCGGACGCACGAACGTCCCCGAGTTCGGCCTGGTCAACACCACCGAGCCGGTCGCCTACGGCCCGGCACGCAACCCGTGGGACACCGGCCGGTCGACCGGCGGCTCGTCCGGCGGGTCGGCGGCGGCGGTCGCGGCGGGGCTCGTCCCGATCGCGCAGGCCAGCGACGGCGGCGGGTCCATCCGCATGCCCGCGTCGAACTGCGGGCTCTTCGGCCTGAAGCCGAGCCGCGGACGGATCAGCCCGGCGCCGGGCGGCGACAACATGGAGGGCCACACCACCCTCGGGTTCGTGTCGCGGTCGGTGCGCGACACCGCCGCCGCGCTGGATTTCGCCGCCGGTTACCGCACCGGCGACTCGATGGTCGCGCCGCACCGTCCGGACAGCTACCTCGCGCTTACCTCCACCGACCCGGAGCCGCTGCGCATCGGGCTGATGGACGTCCCGGACGTCAACGGCTTCCCCGTGGACGCCGACGTCAACGCGGTCGTCCGCGAGGCGGCCGAATTCCTCTCCGGGCTCGGCCACCGGGTTGAGGTGTCGCACCCCGAGGCGATGACCGACCCCGAGTTCCTTGACCGGTGGCTGCAACTGCTCAGCCCCACCGTCACGGCGATGTTCGAGGACCTGGAGGCGCTCGCGGGACGTCCGCTCGAACGCGGCGACGCCGAGGAGATGGCCTGGTGGTGGCGGGAGCGCGGCACGGAGATCGGCGCGGCCCGGCACATCGCCAACCAGGACTGGCGGGACCGCTTCCGCCGCCGGATGGCCTCCTGGTGGGCGGACGGCGGGTTCGACGTGCTGCTCTCGCCCGTCCTGCCGACGCCCGCGACCCCGCTCGGCTACTTCGACGGCGAGGAGGGGCTGCGCAGGTCGATCCGGATCCTCTGCTTCACGCCGCAGTTCAACATGGTGGGGCAGCCCGCCGCGTCCGTCCCGTTCGGGTTCAGCGCCGACGGCCTGCCGGTGGGAGTCCACCTGGCCGCCGCCTACGGGCGCGAGGACGTCCTCATCCGCCTGGCGGCCCAGATCGAGCGCGCCCGCCCCTGGGCGCGGCAACGGCCCGCGGTATTCGCGGGCTGAGGGGCGCGCGCCTCGCTCAACCGGTCGACCCGGTTCCGCCGGGCTGGGCTTCGTTGGGCCGGGCTTCGTCGGGCTGGGCTTCGTCGGGCTGGGCGGTGCCGAAGTCGTCGGCGGTCATGGGGTCGGTCTCCTGCGCCCAGCGGGCCCAGTCGACCAGCGCCTGGTTGACGCGGACGCCCGCCTCCAGCGCGATCCGCATCGCGCGCGCCTGGCGGCCGGTGCCCCATTCGCCGCGGTCCTTGCTCTCGGCGTAGCCCCGCAGCCGTTGGGCCATCTCGTCGTAGAACCGCTCCTCGCGGGCCAGGTGCGCCTTGAGGTCGTCCGGCTCCATGAGCCAGAAGAAGTAGGAGCGGAACAGCGTCTCCATCCGGAAGGTGTGGTCGACCTCCACCTCGGACAGCCAGCGACGCACCTCGGCTAGGCCCGCGTCCGTGAGCCGGTACGCCTTGCGTCCGCGCGGGCCGTGGCTGTCGACCTCGATGAGGCCCGCGGTCTCCAGCCGGGACAGCTCCATGTAGATCTGCGGATGCCGGGCGGGCCACACCAGGCCGAGGGCCTCGGAGAAGCGGCGCGCCAGGTCGTATCCGCTCGCCGGGCCTTCGGCCAGCAACCCGAGGAGGCCATGGCGCAGCGACATCCGCACACTCCAGCGACGAGATCCGATTCCCTGCCCTGCGCACATCTTGACACATCGGAACACACAGGTAAACGATGACATGTACAAACGAACATGTTCGTCCAATCAGCTGAGGTGATCACATGTCGGGAACGGGTGCGTCGCGGGCGGTCCTGCTGACCGGGGCCAACGGCGGGATCGGCCACGCCACCGCGCGGGCGCTGGCCGAGGAGGGCTTCCAGGTCTTAGCCGGAGTGCGGAGCAACGTCGGGCGGCTCTCCGAGATCCCCGGGGTGCGGGTCCTCCCGCTGGACGTCACCGACCCCGAGAGCATCGAGGAGGCCGTCCGCCAGGTGCGGATCAGCGTGGGCGACGACCTCCACGCCGTGGTCAACAACGCGGGGATCATCGTGCAGGGGCCGTTCGAGCTCGTCCCGGCGGACGAGCTGCGGCGCCAGTTCGAGGTCAACGTGTTCGGCCCTGCCGCCGTGACGCGGGCGTTCCTGCCGATGCTGAGGTCCGGCCGGGGACGGGTCGTCAACCTGACCGCCGCCACCGCGCGGGTGGCGGGCCCGTTCTTCGGCCCGGTCTCGGCGAGCAAGGCGGCGCTCGCCTCGATGTCGGACGCCCTGCGCCTGGAGCTGGCGCACTGGGGCGTCCGCGTCGTCGTGGTCGAACCAGGGCTCACGGACACCGCGATCTTCGCCAAGGCCGCCGCCGCCACCGAGGCGACGGCCGCCGGGCTGCCGCCCGAGCGGGTCGCGATGTACCGGGGGCAGCTCGACGCGGTCAACGCCTCGATGGCGCGGGCGAAGGCGGCGCCGCCGTCGGTCGTCGCGGCGGCCGTCGTCCGCGCGCTGACCGCGGGCAGGCCGAGGCCCCGCTACACCGTCGGACCGGACACGCGGCTGCTCGGCCTGCTCGCCCGCCTCCCGTTGCGGACGCGCGACCGGCTGCTGTCCCGGGCCCTCGGCCTGCACAAGGTCACCCCGGTGAAGGGCGAGCGACCGAGTTAGGCCACCCGGACGCCGCCCGCGAACGGCCGGCCGGCGATCGGGGCGATCTTCACGACGTCGCCGGTCTGCGGCGCGTGCACCATGTCCCCGTTGCCGATGTAGAGGCCCATGTGGTGCAGGTCGCTGTAGAAGAACACCAGGTCGCCGGGCTTGAGCTGGCTCTGCGAGACGCGGGTTCCGGCGGTGAACTGGGCACCGGTGTAGTGGGGGAGGCTGATGCCGACCTGGGCGTAGGCGTAGAGCGTCAGCCCGGAGCAGTCGAAGCCCTTGATGTTGGCGCCCTGCGCGGTGCCGTAGGTCGGCCCGGACGCGCTGCCCCCGCCCCACGAGTACGGGACGCCGCGCTGGCTCAGCGCCGCCGCGACCGCGGCCATGGCCTTCGCCGAAGCACCGCCGGGAGCGACGTTCACGGCCGGACCCGCGCCCGTGCGCGCCCCCGGCCCCACCCCCAGTTTCGCTTCGACCTTCTTCAGCCTGGCCTGCAGGTCCTTGCGCTTCTTCCTCGCTTCCTCGGTGAGTTCGCGGACCTGCTTGGCCCGCGCCTCGGCCGACTTCCGGGCGCGCTCCGCCGCCTGCATCATCTGGAGGAGCTGGGCGATGCGGGCGCCGTCCTGGCGGGCGAAGTAGTTGAGGGTGGCCGACTGGTCCAGCACGGCCTGCGGGTCGCCGGACGAGGCGAACGCGACCGCCGGGTCCGCCGGACCGTTCTTGTAGCTGTCGGCGGCGAGCTGGACGATCCGCGCCCGCGCCTCGTCCAGCGCCTTCTTCTGCCGCGCCGCGTTGCCCTCGGCGACCCTGGCGGCGCGCTGCGCCTGCTGGAGCCGGACCCGCAGCCCGTTGTACTGCTCGCTGAGCTTTTCCGCGTCGTCGGCGAGCTTCTTCTGCTGGGCGGTCAGCTCCTTGCGGGTCGGCTTCGGCTCGGCGACCGCCGCCGGGGGAGCCGCGAGGCTCACGGCGAGGGCGATGGACGCCGTCCACGCCGTGCCCGCGGCGATCCTTCGGCGGGCAGACGTTCCGGAATCGGCAGCGCGACGCTGCATGCGGTGGTGTCCTCTCCTGTACCGCCTACCGGGTGAGCTGCCGGGTTCGGGCCGGAGTCGCCCTACCGCTCACGGGAGCGGATTCACCCCAGGTGGAGAAACGGTTCCCCGGTTCCGCGGGCCGCGCGGGGCCCGCGAGATTCGGCACGGCCGCCACCGTCCCCGGCGGGGACGCGCCGCGACGGCCTCCGACGCAGCGTAGGAGATAACGACCTCATCTCGCCACCCAAGCGGCAGATCCGACAATTCAGCAGAGGTGGGTCAGCTCGGTGATCGTCGCGGCGGCGACGGCCAGCGGGGCGGCGACGGCGAGCGCGGCGAAGGCGGACGCGGCGAAGGCGGACGCGGCCGCCCGCCCGGCCCGGCGCGGCCCGCCCGTCCCCGCGCTCTCCAGCCGCAGCACCCGCTCCGCCAGCGCCCCGGCGTCCGGGCTCGCGGCGCCGAGCGCCCCGGCCACCCCGGACGCCACCCCGGACGCCACCCCGGGCGCCGCCGCGAGCCGCCGCAGCGCGCCGACGAGCGTCCGTCCTCCGCAGGCCCGTGCCGCCGCGTCGTCGGCGGCCATCTCCAGCAGCAGCGGAAGGGTCCGCTTCGCCCGCCGGATGGTGGGCGGCCAGGGCAGGACGGCGTGCGCCAGGTCGAGCATGAGCAGCAGCGCGTGGTGCCGCTGCCGCAGGTGGGCCCGCTCGTGGACGAGGACCGCGTCGAACTCCTCCGGCGTGAGGGCGTCCCGCGTCCCGGTGCTGACCACGATCGCGCGCCGCCGGTCGGGCAGCGAGTAGGCCACCGGGACCGGATGGTCGAGGACGAGGACGTCGCCGTGCCGCTCGTCCTCCCGCGCGACGAGCCGGAGCATCTCGCGGTGCCGCCGCCGGTGCCGCACCGCGCGCCGCAGCCGGGGCAGGCCGCGCGCGACCCGGAACCCGCACGCCGCGAGCAGGACCAGGGTCGCGCCCGCCGCCGTGGCGATCGCCTTCCCGCCGTGGTGCGGCAGGCAGTCGCGCAGCCATTCCAGCAGGCCGTGGCCGGGCGCGGGCGGCGACAGCAGCGCCGCCGCGACGACCCCGGCGCAGGCGATGAAGGTGCCGGTCACGGCCCCGACCCAGCAGGCGACGGCGGTCCCCGGATGCGCGGCGGGCCGTCCCAGCCGGTCGAGCACCGGCCCCGCCGCGCAGCCGAGCAGCACGGCGGTGGCGATCAGCCCGAGGACGAGGTAGACCACGCCGTCATTCCCCTTCGGCGCCGGAGGCGCGGCGGCGCAGGGCGTCCAGCAGGTGGCGCGCGTCCTCCGGCGGGACGCTCTCGGCGAACCGGGTGAGGATGCTCCCGTGGTCGGCGGACTCGGTGAGCGCGTCGAGCATCAACTCGACCGCGTACTCCTCCCGGGCGCGGGTCGGCGAATAGCGGAAGGCCAGCCCGTCCCGCGTGCGCCGCAGCAGCCCCTTCTGGGCCAGCCGCTCGGCCACGGTCTGGACGGTGTTGTACGCGAGCGTCCTGTCGGCGTTCTCGTTCAGTTCCGCCAGCAGTTCGCGGACCCGCAGCGGGCCGGGCGCCTCCCACAGCACGTCCATGATGGAGCGCTCAAGCGATCCACCCAGTCCTGCCATGCGAGACACCTCCGTTCCCCACATTGTGCCGGAGAACCCGGCGCCGCCTTGGAAGCCGTCAGTGGTGGTACTGGTGGACGACCGCGTGCCCCTTCCCCTTGCCGATCATCCAGCGGTTCACCGGGGTCGTGAGGACGAACGCGACGACGAACGCGATGGCAAGCGCGCCCCAGAACGTCGCGTCCGCCAGCCCCGCGTGCATGGCGCCGGGGATCAGCACCATGGTCGCGTTGTCCAGCACCTCCATGATCGCGATCGACACCGTGTCGGCGGCCAGCGCGACCTTGAACGCCGCCCGCAACGAAAGCCCGGCCTTCAGCACTCCGCGCATGGTCAGCGCGTAGCCGAACACGAACGCGAGGATCACGGCGAGGACGATCGTGGCCGCGTTCGACCAGCCGAACGCCGTCCCGATGACCATGCCGAGCACCTCGCCGATCGCGCATCCGGTGAGGCAGTGCAACGTCGCCTGCGCGGCCATCGTCCAGGAGACCGCCCCGGCATGCCCGTGATCGTCGTGCGCGTGGTGGTCGTGCCCGTGCGTGCCGCTCTGGTGCGACTCGTGCCCGTTGTGCGTGGTCATCCATACTCTCCAGCCGCTTGTCCGACTCGGGAAGTATGCCCTACACGTTGTAGGAGGTCGGACGTCCGGGGGTCAGTGCGGCCGCGGCGGCCGCTGTGACGGCGGCGACGATCGCGGCGAGGACGAACCCGTCCGTGAAGCCGTCGAGCGTGTCGCCGACGAGGCTGGCGGCGGCGACGCTGGAGATGACGGCGGCCCCGATGGACGCGCCGAACTCGTGGAACGTGCTGACGATGCCGGACGCGATGCCGGACTCGTGCGGGGCGACCCGACCCAGCGCGGTCGCGGACGCGACGACGAACATCGCGCCGGTCCCGGCGCCCGCGATCGCCGTCCCGGCCACGACGGTCGCCGGGTGCATCGACAGGGCGGGGAGCGCCATCCCGGCGGCGGCGACGAGCGGCCCGACGACGGCGAGCGGGCGCGCGCCCGTCCGGGCGATGGCGCGGCCGGTGAGGTCGGCGCCGAGCATCGTCGCCGCCGCGACCGGCAGGAACAGCAGGCCGGTGCGCAGGGCGCCGTAGCCGCGCGCGTGCTGGAAGTAGAACGTGCCGAGGAAAAACACCGCGATCATCAGGGCGGTGGCGACGAGGATCAGGAACGTGCCGGTGGCGACCGTCCGCCGGACGAGCAGCGCGACGTCCATCATCGGGGACGCGGCGGTCCGCTGCCGGATCACGAAGGCCGCGTAACCGACCGCCGCGAGCACGACGAGCAGCCCGGTCGCGGCCGTCAGCCAGCCGTGGTCCCCGGCGCGGATGAAGGCGTAGATCAGACTGCCGGACGAGGCCGTGACCAGCAGCGCGCCGAGGAGGTCGAGCCCGCCGCGCGCCCGGGGCACGTCCCGCCGGGGCAGCATCCGGGCGAGCGCGGCGGCGACGGCGAGGCCGATCGGCACGTTGACGTAGAACACCCACGGCCAGCCGGGTCCGGCGGTGAGCGCCCCGCCCAGCAGGACGCCGAGGGCCGCGCCGCCGCCCCCGAGCGCCGACCAGACGCCGAGCGCCTTGTTCCGCTCCTCGCCGTCGAACAGGCTCACCACGAACGACAGCGCGGACGGGGACAGCAGCGCCGCGCCGAGCCCCTGGGCGATCCGTCCGGCGAGCAGCAGTCCGCCCGCGCCCGCGAGCCCCGTCACCAGCGACGCCGCGGTGAAGATCAGCAGCCCGGCGAGGACGACGCGCCGCGCGCCGAACAGGTCGGCGGCGCGTCCGCCGAGCAGCATGAGGCCGCCGAAGGTGAGGGTGTAGGCGCTGACCGTCCAGGTCACGGCCTGGCGGCTCAGGTCGAGGTCGGCCTCGATGTGGGGCAGCGCGATGGCGACGACGGTGACGTCCAGGATCAGCATGAGCTGGGCCAGCCCGAGAAGGCCGAGGATGCGCCAGCGCAGCGGATGCCGCGCCCCCTGCTCCGTGGACGGTTCGTGGGCCTGGTCTGTCATGGGGGGGCTCCTCTTAACTCGTACTGCGGTATACGACTTCAATGTCCGGAGGTTAACACGTATTCCGCAGTACGAGTTAGAGTGTGCGCATGCCCACCGCCTCACCTGGACGGCGCCGCCGCGCGGACGCCGAGCGCAGCATCGCCCGCATCGTCGGCGCGGCCCGCGAATGCCTCAGCGGGAACTCGAACGCGAGCATCGACGACATCGCCCGGCACGCCGGGGTCGGCCGGATGACGCTCTACGGCCACTTCCCCAACCGGGCCGCGCTGGTGGAGGCCGCCCTGTCGGACGCGCTGCGCGCGGGCGACGAGGTGCTGTCGGCCATCGACCTCACCGGCGACGCCCGGGACGCGCTGAGCCGCCTGCTCGAATCCAGCTGGTCCCTGGTGGCCGAGTCGATGGCGCTGCTGGCGGCGGCCGAGGGCACCCTCCCCGCCGGACGCATCCGCGAGCTGCACTCGGCCCCGGCCGAGCGCCTCGAAGAACTCATCCGCCGAGGCCAGGACGACGGCGTCTTCCGCACCGACATGCCGATCGCCTGGCTGGTCGGCGTGATCCAGTACGTCCTGCACGGCGCGGCCGAGGAGATCCGCGCCGACCGGCTGGCCCGGGAGGACGCGCCGAAGGTCGTCACCGGGACGGTGCGGTCGATCCTGACCCGCTGACACCCTGGACGATCATGATTTCGCAGGTCGGAGCGATAATCAGTGGCCGTGCTGTCTAGCACGAACGTATGTCGGCGGCGCATACTCGCTGGATGGGCGACGACATCGATGTCGGCGACGCGATGGTCGCCGACGAGGAGCGCTTGAGTTCCGGGCTGGCCGTGCTCGTCACCGCCCGGGGGCTGGACGAGCTGCAGGACCGCTACTTCGAGTGGGTCGCGCGCCATGTGCCGTCCTTCGCCTTCGGCGTGTACCTGTTCGACCCCCGGACGGGCGAGACGCGCGCGTCGGAGGTGCGCGGGCTCAGCCGGTTCTACGTCCACCGCTACGAGCGCTTCGGCCGGGCGGTCGACCCGGTGCTGCGCGGCGCGGTCGCGGCCCGGCGGGCCTTCGACGACTCCCTGGTCGCGCCCGCCGACCAGTGGCGGCAGGCGCCGATCGTCCGGGAGCTGTTCCGGCACTACGACATGGCGCACGTGATGTGCGCGCCGCTGGTCAGCGGCGGCGAGATCGTCGGGACCGTCAACTTCGCCCGCAACGGCGGCGAGCCCGCCTTCGACCAGGGCGACCGGCGGCGCGCGACCGTCGCCGCGATGATGTTCCAGGCGGCGGTCGCCGCGACGGACCTGGTCACCGCCATCGACGCCGAGCGGGCGGCCTGGTGGGGCGCGCTTGAGGCGAGCGGCCAGGCGATCGTCGTCACCGACCTGGAGCGGGCCGAGCGGCACGCGAACCGTCCGGCGCGGGCGCTGCTCGACGCGGCGGACGACGCGTGGTCCGTCCTCGACGCGGCGATCGACGGCGGCGAGGCGACCCGGCGGCTGACCGTGCGGCCCGCCGGGAGCGGCGCGCCGACCGAGGTCAGCGTGACGTCGGCGCCGCTGCCCGAGCGGCCCTCGGTGATCGTGTCGATCCTGGCGGCGGAGTCGTCCGCGCCGGGGCTGCCGCCCGCGCTGCGCCGCCTGCTCACCGGCCGGGAGGCGGCCATCGCCGAACTCGTCGCCGCCGGACGGCGCGACCAGGAGATAGCCGCGCGCCTGCACATCAGCCCGAACACCGTGAAACACCATCTGAAGTCGATTTACGCGAAGCTCGATGTCCATTCACGGGTCGAGTTGGCCGGTCTGTTTCTGCGCTGATCCCGCGATCCCGCCTTCGCGGCGAGGTCCCACCTTCGGGTGACCGCAGCGTCCCCATAAACGGGTGATGTGCCGGGAATGGACGATTTGTAGCGTCTCCGGCATGGGATCACACAACAGTGTCACGGAGCTCAACGATCTGTTCGTCGAGACGATGAATGCCGGTGACCTGGAGGGCGCGCTCTCCTGCTGGGACGAGAACACGGTGTTCCAGACCGGCCCCGGGACGCCCCCGGCGCGCGGCATGGACCAGCTCCGCGCGGCGCTGGCGGAGTTCCTCGAACTCAAGCCGCACCTGTCGATCAAGGAACTGCACCGGGTCGAGGCCGACGACATCGTCCTGGTCG
This sequence comes from Actinomadura decatromicini, assembly GCF_008121305.1. Lineage (NCBI taxonomy): Bacteria > Bacillati > Actinomycetota > Actinomycetes > Streptosporangiales > Thermomonosporaceae > Actinomadura > Actinomadura decatromicini. The sequence goes on from NZ_VSRQ01000005.1 coordinate 376,382, forward strand.
CGCTGCGCTGGGAGCTGACCGGGACGGGCCCGGACGGCACGCCGGTCGAGATGAGCGCGATCGACTCCAACGTCTTCCGCCGCCGCGCGGACGGCACGTGGCGCATCGTGATCGACAACCCGTTCCACTCCGCCCACATCGGACTCGACTCGTGACCACGGTCGCCACCGGCCGCCTGACGATCGACCGGCCGCTGCCGGCGATCGTCGGCGGTGAGCGGCGGCCGTTCGCCAAGCTGCTCCCGGCCGTCGAGCCGGCGACCGGCCGGACGTGGGCGCACATCGCCGACTGCGACGCCGAGGTCGTGGCCGAGGCCGTCGCGGCGGCGGCCGCCGCGTTCGAGACCTGGCGGACGACCTCCCTCGCCGAGCGGCAGGCCGTCCTCTGGGCGATCGCCGACCGGCTCACCACGACGGCGGCGGAGTGGCCCGCGCTGCTCGCCACCGAGAACGGGCGGGCGATCCGCGAGGCGCAGCTGATCGACGTCCCGACCGCCGCCGAGATCTTCCGCTACTTCGCGGGGATGGCGCGCGGCATCCACGGCGAGACGATCCAGGGCGCGCCGGAGTCGTCGCACGTCTACACCACCCGGCGCCCCCTCGGCGTGATCGCCGCGATCGTGCCGTGGAACTCGCCGCTCATCTCCGTCGCGCACAAGCTGGCCCCGGCGCTCGCGGCGGGCAACACGGTGGTGGTGAAGCCGTCCGAGCTGGCGTCGGTGAGCACCGTCCGCTTCGTCGAGGCGATCGCCGACCTGCTGCCGCCGGGCGTCGTCAACGTGGTCACCGGCCTCGGCGCGAGCGCGGGCGACGCGCTCGTCACCGACCCGCGCGTCGCCAAGATCAGCTTCACCGGCGGGACGGCGTCCGCGCGGACGATCCTCAGCCGGGCGGGCGGCGCGCTGATCCCAGCGCTGATGGAGCTCGGCGGCAAGGGCTCGCTCATCGTCGGCCCGGACGCCGACCTCGACACCCTCACCGACGACGTCCTCACCGGGATCTTCGCCGCGAACGGCGAGGTGTGCTTCGCCTCGTCCCGCGTCCTCGCGCACGCCGATGTGCACGACGAGCTGCTGGAGCGCGTCGCGGCCCGCGCCGACCGGATCCGCGTCGGCGACCCGCTCGACCCGTCCACGCAGCTCGGACCGCTGATCAGCGTCGCGCACCGGGATCGCGTCGCGGGCGCGGTCGACAAGGCCGTCGCCGAGGGCGTGACGGTCGCGGCCGGGCACGTCGTCCCCGAACTGGGCGGCGACCTCGGCGGCGGCGCGTTCTACCGGCCGACCGTCCTCGCCGACCCGGACGGCCGGACGAGCGCCTCGTGCGACGAGTTCTTCGGCCCCGTCCTCACCGTCGAGCGCTGGACGGACGAGGACGACGCCGTCGCCCGCGCGAACGCCGTCGCCTACGGCCTCGCCAGCGGCGTCTGGACGACCGACCTCGCCCGCGCGCACCGCATCGCCGGACGCCTTGAGGCGGGCATGGTCTGGGTGAACACCTGGTTCGCCACCCCCCTCGGCCAGCCCCAGGGCGGCGTGAAGGCCAGCGGCTTCGGGCGCGAGGGCGCCGCGGAGACGATCGCCGAATACCAGGCCACGAAGGTCGTCAACGTCAGTCTCGATACCGCGCGTCCCCCGATGTGGGACTGAACCTCGTGGAGGAATAATGGACTTCCGGCTGGACGAACAAAGCCTGAGAATGGCGGAGATCGGAAAACGGCTCGCGGCCGAGATCGCGCCGCGCGCCGCCGACGCCGACGAGCGGCGCGCCATTCCCGCGGAGAGTTTCGCCGCGTTGCGCGAGGCGGGACTGTACGGGGCGGGGCTGTCGACCGACCTGGGCGGGCTCGGCGCGCGGTCCACGGCGTGGCTCGCGACCGTCGAGCAGCTCGCGCAGGGCGACGCCTCGACGGCCCTCGGCTTCAACATGCACTACGTGGCGACCCGCATCGCCGCGGAACTGCCGTCGTTCGACCCCGAGGTCAAGAAGCACGTCGCCGCGCTGGTGATCGACGACGGCGCGCTGATCTCGGCGCCGCTGTCCGAGCCGTCCTCGTCGAGCCTGCTGCCCGGTACGTTTCTCCCGACGGTGACGGCCGCCCGCGCCGCCGACGGCGGACTGCGCGTCACCGGGACGAAGATGTTCGCGTCGATCTGGGAGGCGAGCGACTACGCCTTCATGTTCGCGCGTCCCGACTGGAGCGACGACCCGACGTCCGTCATCGCGTTCCTCCTCCCGGTCGACCAGCCGGACCACATCGTGGTCGAGGACGTCTGGGACACGCTCGGGATGCGGGCGACGCGCAGCAACAAGGTGAACATCACCGACGCGCACGTCCCGGCGGAACTCGTCCTCGGGCCGATCGACGACTTCGTCACCAACTGGATCGTCGCGCAGGCCGCCGTGAGCTGGGGCGGCTACACCGGCTGCTACCTCGGCCTCGCCGAGGGCATGGTGGCCTGGCTGACCGAGAACCTCGGCACCCGGACCGCCAAGGGCTACGCCCAGCCGATGGGCTACCACCCGACGATCAGCTCCGCGATCGGACGGGTCGCGACGCACGTCGAGGCCGCCCGGCTGATGATGTACCAGGCCGCGTGGAACGCCGACACGAACGGCCCGGGCCTGCCCACCTGCCACGCCTACCTGAAGGCGAAGCTCATGCTGGCGGACGCGATCGGACGCCTCGTCGAGCTCGGCACCGCGGCGGGCGGCCTCAACGCGCTGATGCGTCCGAGGGGCTACGAGCGGATGCTGCGCGACGTGACCACGGCGGCGATCATGCCGCCGAACGCGTACGCCTGCGCCGAGATGGCCGGACTGATCACGATGGGGCTGGACCCGGCGCGGGCCCCCTCGCTCGCCACGGCCTGACGGACAGGTGATCGAAATGCAGGAGGTCACCGAGGACGTCGCGGTGCTCAGACGGACCTTCGGGTGCTTCCCGTCCGGTGTCACCGCGGTGTGCGCGCTCGTCGACGGGACGCCGGCCGGCATGGCGGCGAGCACGTTCACCTCGGTGTCCCTCGCCCCGCCGCTGGTGTCGATCTGCGTCCAGAACACCTCGGAGACCTGGCCGAGGCTGCGGCACGCGCCGCGGCTCGGGCTGAGCGTGCTCGCCGAGAACCACAACGAAGCGTGCCTGCGCCTGTCCCGCAAGGAGGGCAACCGGTTCAACGGGGTGGACTGGGAGGCCCGTCCGGGCGGCGGGGTGTTCGTCCTGGACGCCACCGCCTGGCTGGACTGCCGCCTCCACGACGAGATCCCGGCCGGCGACCACGTGATCGTCCTGCTGGAGGTGCTGAGCCTGGCGGCCAGGCCCGAGACCCCTCCGCTGGTCTTCCACACCAGCCGCTTCCGCCGCCTCGCCCCGGTATGAGCGGCCCGCCCGGCACGGGCTCTGGCGCCCCCCGCCAGAGCCCGTGCCCGGCCCTCTCGTCCGGGCTACGGGTCGTCGAGCGGGATCCAGGTCCATCCGTTGGTGTGCGTCTCTTTGACGTCCACCTGAGTGCGGATGAAGGACTTGGCGCCGATGAGCCGGTAGTCCACGGCAATCTGGTGAACCTGGTCGGACAGGATGAGGCCGAACTCGGCGTTTCTCTCCTTTAGCTGCTGTTTGAAGGTCTCCGCCTCAAGGAGGCGGAAGAGGAAATTGACGGGCATTCCGATGACACCGTGCGGTTCCCGGTGCACGTAGCCGTCGGCGAGCGCCATTCGCAGCCGGAGTGCGTGCCGCTCGTCCGAGATGGTCCTGTTGTGGGCTCTGATGCCGCTGCGGATCTCGTCCAGGAAAACCGTGAGAAGCACTTCCAGGCCCGCCGACTTGGGAATCATCAGGATTCCGTCGCCGCGATCCTCGGGGCGGGCGGAGCGCCACGGGACGCCCGCCGTGTCGCATGCCTGCCGCGTGATCCGGTAAAGGGCCTTGTGCAGGCTGATCTTCGTTGCCTCGTCGTACTGTGAGAACCCGCGAATGTCGTTCGCGGCCAGCAGTTGGTGGCGCGGCTTGGCGCCGGCGGGGTTCGGCTGGCCGATGACGTTCCGCAGGAAGAAGTCGATCAAGACGGAAACACCTTGGCTTTCGTGGTGGCTTCGCGGAGCGGGTCGTCCCAGAACTCGACGAGCTCGTCGGCGCTGAGCTCGTGCATGATCGGCTTGCGGTCGAGGAGCCGGCCCGTCCGGACCATCCAGACGGTCGTCAGAGTCATGGCTAAGGCGGCCTCGTCCGCGCATTGCGGGCCGGTGCGGCGACCGCGCTCGGCGGCGCGGCGCGCGGTGGACATGGGGGGCGTCAACGGCTCTCTCTCCAGCGTGGTTCGGCAGGTCAGGGGCCCGAAACGATGTGACGAACTATTCCGTCCCGCTTGGACCGCGCTCGCCGCTTCGCCACGAAAGAAGAATTCGTGAAGCATAAAAGCCGATCGCCGACCGGTTGTGAACGCTGGTGAACGGCCGTGAACGATCGCGCGAGCCGTGTAATCGGCGGTAAACGCGCTCGACTCGCACCGGTTCGCCCGCCAATGCGGGTACTTGTCAGCAGCTGTGGGCGGCCGGGAGAAGTGAAAAGCTCAGTGTGAGCCGGTCATCCTGCGGACCCGGGCTCAGTGAGGCTCGTCGCCCTCGACGGCGACGGGACGGTCGCCGAGATCGGCTCGCAGGACGCAGAGCCGGAAGAACCGCAAGGCCGTCTCATGCCCGCTCGTCTCGGCCATGTCGGCCAAGGTCTTGGCGCGTGCGAGCGCATGACAAAGGTCGATGCCCTGCCCGGAATCGGGCACCAGGCCCGACGCAGTGGGATGTCCTGCCGCGGTGGCGTTGAGGAGATAGGCGACTGCCCTGACGCGGTAGTCGCGGTGGAGGGCCAGGACCACGCCGACCTGGTAGATGGCTTCGCGGTCGCCGAGCGCGGCATGCTCGTGCAGCACGTTTCCGTAGGCGCCGTGGGCGATGAGCGCGTCCACCTCGCCGGGCGCCAGGTGGACCGGGTCGGCGCGGCGGGGTGTGCCGGGGTCGATCAACGACACCGATGGCAGCACCGAGGACCGGTCGGCCGGCGCGGACGGGTTCGGCGCCGGGCTCGCGTCGCGGACGTCGTCCTGCTGCCGGGCCTCGCGGAGCCGTTTCTGCCACGCCTCCAGAATCGCCTCCCACCCGAGTGGGGCGTCGGTGGCCGGGTCGATTCGGATGCTGCCGTTCTCCGCCGCGCAGCGGAGGTGGCTGAGCACGATCACCGCGAGGTATTCGGCAGACGGCTGGCGGGCGCCGTTGAAGAACTGACTCAGATGTGAGCGGGACACGCTCTCCGGAAGGCTCGTGCGGCCGTGTTTGAGAGGGAAGAACTCGTCCAGTTTCGGCACTATGCCGATCAGGCTGGAGTAGTTCGGCTCGCCGCAGTCGGAGCGTAACCGTCGAAGATCGGCGGCGAACTCCTTGTTTCCCGCTGGGTAGAAGAGTCGGTTGCTCATGGTGGTCCCGTTCGGTGACGTTGGGGCATGCCGCGCGCGGCGGGCCTCTCACGCGCTGGCACCCACCCGGTTCCGTCAGCCTGGCATGGTGGACAGTGCCTTGTCTGTGCCGGATGACACGGTACGACATGACTTGATCACATAGAGTTGATCACCTGGTCGAGTATCGCGGGTGTTCGCTCGGGCGGCGGCGCCTGCGTCCCCAGAAGGTTCATGGCATGCCGGTAGTAGTCCCTGTCGCCGGGCCGGAGGGGATAGACCGCGCTGTCCAACTGCTCCAGAAAGACCAGGTCGCGCAGCTCGTGGGTGCGCCATCGCAGCATCGTGATCGGGCCGCCCAGCGCCGGATGGCCGCCCAGCTCGAACGGCAGCACCTGGACGGCGATGTTCGAACGCGCGCACAGCCCGCGCAGGTGCTCCAGTTGACGGCGCATCGTGTCCGGCCCTCCGAGGGGCCGGCGGAGCGCCGCCTCGTCGATGATCGTCCAGATCCGCGTGGGCTGGTCGGAGTGGAGGATGCGTTGGCGCCGCATTCGCAACTGGACTCGCAGGTCCAGCTGCTCATCGGTGATCTTGCCGGGCAGCGCACCCAACTGGGCGCGGGCATAGTCCGGCGTCTGCAGCAGGTCGGGAATCGACTGGACGGCGTAGGACCGAATGACCCCGGCCGTCTGCTCGGACCCCAGGTACGGCAGGAACCAGGCGGGGATCAATTGCCGGAAGGGCTGCCACCAGCCGGGGCGACGCGACTGGCGAGCCATCTCCACCAGCACCACACGCGTGCCGTGCTCCTCGACTTCATAAAGGTCGCAAAGCGCGACCACGTCGTCGAGCAGAGAACCGATCAGGCCCAGTTCCATGCTCACCAACCGGGCTTCGGAACCGACCACCCGCGCCGCGTCCTGCCTGTGCAGTCCGCGCTGCTTGCGGAGTCGGCGTAGCCGGGCGCCGAGCAGCAGCCGTGGCATCGTCGGGCCCAGGGCCTCATCGGCACTCATCTGCCCGTACAACTGGGCGATGAGCTGGCCTCCCAGCGCCACCGTCACACTGCCCCCTCTTGGCGCGTTCCAGCGAGGCTGTTTCGGGCGACGCGCGGCACCCATTCCCCGGAATCGCACAACGAGCCGAGATACCGGGTTCTCATTTCTAGCCGTACCAGTTCACGGCCGATGCCGCCACCCCGGCAGGCGTGCGGAACGGAGATTAGGGGTGGCCTGTTTCGCGGTACGGGCGGGAGCATGAATACCATCGGGCATCCTTCTCCTGCCTCGTGTTCGCGCGAATTCGGCTTCTGGTCAGACCCGCTTCCCCAACCCGACAAAGCATGCATGGTGCAGCCAGTGCGCGAGTCAGGACAAGGCGCCCGCCGAGCAGCCATGCTCCCAGAGACGGAAGGCCAGGGAAAGGACCGGTCAGCGGCCGGTCCGTATCGACTCGCACCGCGTACGGGTGAGATCCTCAACCCACTGATTGGGGCTTGCGGGCCACTCCGCAGTACTGATCAGAATCGGAGGGCTCTCCGAATGGCAGCGGCTCGGGACGCCAGCGCGTACAGGACACCACTCCGGGATCGACCAGTTCCAGGCCCGTGAACAGCGACGCGATCTGCGCCGGGCTGCGGTGGATACCCGGCGGCTTGCCGAACTGGTTCCATTGACGGATCGCCTCCGCCATCTTCTCGCCGGTGACCTCGATCGTGGGATGGGCGATGGCGAGATAGCTGCCGGGCGCCGTTTCCTCCATCAATCGTCCGACGATGCTGAGGGCCTCCTGGTCGTCGGTGATATGCCACACCACGCCCAGCATCGTGATCGCCACCGGCGAGGTGAAGTCAAGGGTTTCGCGCGCGCCCCGCACGATCGCTTCCGGATCGTGCATGTCGGCGTCCAGATACGAGGTGGCCCCCTGCGGGGAACTGGTCAGCAGAGCACGCGCGTGCGCGAGCACCAGCGGGTCGTTGTCCACGTAGACAATGCGCGATTTGGGGGCGAGGCGCTGGGCCACCTCATGGGTGTTGTCGGCGGTCGGCAGGCCCGTCCCGATGTCGAGGAACTGCCGAATCCCCTGCTCGACGAAGTAGCCGACGACACGCTTCAGAAACGCCCGATCGGCACGGGCCTGCTCGACGATATCGGGAAGCACCTCGGCGATCTGGTCGCCCAGTTGACGATCGACCAGATAGTTCTCCTTCCCTCCCAGCCAATAGTCCCAGATCCTGGCCGAATGCGACACCGAGGTGTCGATGTCAGGAGTCGACTGCAAATCCGGCGCCCGTGAATCGTCCACCATGGGAGTTCCCTCCGATCAGGAGAAACCATTCCGACAATATAGCAATACACACGCGAACTGAACCCCTCGCGGCGGTCTGCACGGCCATATCCGTGTACCCGCTCATCGGCCCCCGCCGACCGATCGCACAACTATAGCCGCGTGCGTTACCGCCTCTCCAGAGAATCGTTTGCCCCTGGGCTCCACCCGTTCTCCCGCGTTCCGCAAGTCTTGACTAAACACACATTTATCTGGAGACACCAAACCATCATCAGACTCATCGGATATACAGCCGCGAGACCGGAGCGCTTTCCGGCTGAAATTGGTCACCGCCCGACGCCAAAAGCCAAGCACCCGGGCGCGGTGGCCGGATAGTGCCACAGGCTCCGCCCGGCGTGAACGCGAACCGCGGGTCCCCGTCCCAGATACGCCCCCTCGCCGCCGGAGCCCTCTGCGCATGGAGGGCGGCGGCGTCGCGCGGTGTGGCTAGCGGGGGGCGGTGAGGCTGAGGAGTTGGTGTTGCTCGGCTTTCAGGCGGGCGAACGAGGTCCTCACGTAGTCGAGGTACGCGGTGCCCGGATGGGGGGATCAGGGCCTTGTTCGAAGCGTCCTTGGCCTCGGTGGTCAGCAGGACTTCGAAAGAGGTCACATGGGAGCAGAAGTCCTGGACGGGCGCCGGGACCTCGGGCTCGATCAGCAGGTCCGCGTGGCTGATGATGAGGTCCCGCATTCTGGTGTTGGCGGGCATCAGCGCCCCGTCACGCCACAGGGGCCAGTCTTCCCACTGGGTCTGACCGGGCTGCCGATCCTGTTTCGTAGGCAGGCCGGCATCGCGGAGGGATTCCCAGATCCGTTCGTTGACCTCGACCAGGGCGTGCAGCGGGCCATAGAGGTCGCGCAGTTGGCTGTTCACTCGTGCCAGGCGCGCCTGGCGAAGCTCCTGACGTACTTGCCCGCGCTGGTTGAGTACGTAGATGAGAACGGCCACGAGGACGCTCGCGGCGGCGGTGAAGGCCGCAGTCTGCATCCGTGAACATTAACCCGCCCACCAAGCGCCGTCCTGTCCCGGAATTCTTCCGTGGCGCGGAGTTCGTGGGAGATCCTGTGCTCGGGCGCCGTGGACGGGAGACGACGTGCACGTTCTGGAGTTGAACAACGAGGACGCGGGGACGTTCCGGGTGCGGTTACTGCGCCCGGGCGAGCCGTATGGGTTGTTTCATCGACTCACCTACGACAAAGGCGAGGCGCTGCTTGAGTTCTATCCCCCGGCCGTCGACGGGCAGCCCCTCAGCGAGGCCGGGCTTACCGCGACCGGCCGCGCTTCGAGCTTTCGACAGGCGCGAGATGAATGGTTCAAGGTGCCGGGTGGACCTCGGGTCAGCCCGGAGAACTCCCGCGAACTCGCCGCGTGGCTCGAAGGCGAACTGAGCGAGCCATGGACGCCGCCGCCTCCACCGGACCGGCCGCCGCTGCCCTCGCAGGCACGGTCGCGGGCGGGTGCCGAGCTGCATCAGACCGGTGACCGGCGGGTGACGTTCTATGTGGGAGGGATCCTGGGCTATATCCGGAAGGAGGCGCAGTGGCTGGAGGTCAATCGCCTCGCCGATGGGCAGCACGTCATCCACTGCCTGCTCAGAGGCCGCCGCCGAGTTCGTCGCCTGGTTCTCGAGCCCAACACTCCCTTGGTGGTCGTCCTCGGCTGGGACCATTCCGACCTGCAACCGCGGAGACAGCCGGTGGAGTACTCGTTCCCGTACGGCCAACAGACCCTGAAGGCCACTCTCACCGGCCCGAAGTACGTCGCCGGTGATCCGCGGTTCGAGCAGGACTTCGAAAGCGAGCTGGACGCGTATCTGACAAGCCTTCCGCTCGCCCAGGTCCTGCTGGACCTGCGAGGCGAGCGCGCTTCGGCGCCGTCGGAGCAGTTGGTCCTGGACGCTACGGAATTCGAGCCCCTGCCGATTCGTCCGGGCAGCAGAGCCCCGCCGCGGTCTTCGTCAGCTACTACCACGGCGGTAATGCTGCGGCCAGGGAGAGGTTCGAACGCGAGCACGGGACCGTCATCCGCAGCTCCTCCATCTATCCAGGAGAGATCAATACCGGGCCGGAGGTGCGCCGCGAGATCCGCAAACGGATCGCCGGGTGCGACTTCCTCGTGGTGCTCGTCGGACGCGAGACCTACACCCGGCGCTGGGTCGACTGGGAGATGCACGCCGCCTTGACCCGGACGCGCGGCACCGCCAAGCCGGTCGTGGGAATACTGCTCCCGGAAATGGCGGACGCGGGCGCGTTCCTCGCTCCGCGCCTGGAGCCGGTGCCGTCGCGCCGACCGGTCACCGAGGTGCTACGCCGATCCGATGAACTGTCACACGAGCTGCTGGCCGAGACGGGCGCCACACTGCCCGCAAGGCTCCTGGACAACCTCCTCACCGGCTATGCCACGCTCATCGGCTGGCCGGCCTCTCCGGAAGTGCTCATTGAAGCTCTGGCGAGTTCGACCGGTCGCGCTCGCCCGGTGACCAAACGCCCCTTGTTCGCCCGAAATCTGGGCCAGGCGATAAACAAGACCCCGCAAAAGGATCCTGCGCCCCGGGACGCGCCCATGGCGGTCGAGGACGCAACGGTCGAGGACGCGACGGCTGACGACGCAACGGCCGACGGCGCAACGGCCGACGGCGCGACGCCACGGCGGCCCGGCGCCGAGCCTCCCTCGCTGGAGCGACTGCTGGCCCGGTTGGCCCGGGTTCGACACTTCGGCGCGCCGAAAGTGGTCGCCGCACCGGACGGCACCTGGCTGGCGACGGCCTCCGAGGGACTGGTCGAACTGTGGGACCAGGCCACTCGCACCCGGCTTCACGTGTTCGACGGCATGTGGGGCGACATCGAGGGCTTGGCGGTGAGCCCCAAGGGCGACTGGATCGCCGCGGTCGATGGGATTCACGTGGTCCGGCTGTGGTCCGTCCCTTCCCATGAACTGCTTCTGGAAAGGTGGGCCGGCCAATGGGGAGCGGGTGCCGTGGCGGCCGACCCGGAGGGTCGCCGACTGGTCGTCGGTGGAAGCGACGTGCAAATCTGGGATATCCCGAGCGGCGAGCGGCTCCGGGTCCTGAAGCCGCCCGGCCGCGGCACGGAGGCGCTCTTCTACGGCCCCAACGGTCAATGGCTCGGCTGCGTCGGAGGATCTCATGCCACCGTCCGCATCTGGCCGATGCCCGGCGCGGAAACAAAGGTCGACCTCACCAATCGGGTGAAGAACGCTTGGATCGGCTATCTCGTCGTGGATCCGGCCGGTGGCTGGCTGGCCACCGCAGGCGGAAGAGCGGTGCAGGTCTGGGACGTCGGCACCGGAAAACGACTGCGGTCGCTCACGCCTCCCGGCGGATCGTTGGGGGAATTGATCGTCGGCCCAGAGGCCGAGTGGCTCGCCTGCGTAGGCAACGACGGAACGGCGGCCCGCATGTGGCCCGGCCAAACCAGACGCCCGGTCGAACACCTCGATCGACCACCGCGGCGAACAGGCCAATGGATCACGACGGGCACCCGCGGCACGGTCCAGATCTGGTCCCCTGCCCCCGGGACAAGTTCGCTCGACGGGCTCGATTGAACGCGCGACCAATTTGGCGTTTTCCAACGCGAACCTATTGCGGCACGGCCGACACCTATCTGTGAAGCGCTCATGGCCGTAATGAGCCCGTAAGGGCACCCGGCGTCTCCGAACTCGAATGGGGTGACACGATCGGTGGATGGCGGCAAATGAAATGCCGTGATTCCAGAATGACAGGGGGACGGACATGCGCAGTTATGCCACGGAGTTCATCGGAACATTCTTCCTGGTCTTCACCGTGGGCTGCACGGTCCTGGCGAAGGCTCCGCTCGCCCCGCTGGCCATCGGCGCGGTGCTGATGGTGATGGTGTACGCGGGCGGGCACGTGTCCGGGGCGCACTACAACCCGGCGGTGACGCTGGCGGTGTTCTTACGGGGGCGGATCAGCCTGGTCGACGCCTTCGCCTACTGGGCGGTCCAGGTCACCGCGGGCGTGCTCGCCGCGTTGGCCGCCAAGTACGTGGTGAACCCGGGCCGGGTCGCGGAGTTGTCGCCGTCCGGACGCGCACTCGGGACGGCGCTCCTGGCCGAGGTCGTGTTCACGTTCGCGCTCGCCTACGTCGTCCTGAACGTGGCGACCAGCAAGGACCACCCGAACAACAGTTTCTACGGGCTTGCCATCGGATTCACCGTCCTGGCCGGCGCGCTGGCGGTCGGGGGCGCCTCAGGAGGGGCGTTCAATCCCGCGGTCGCCCTGGGCGCCGCGACCATGGGCCTGTTCGCCTGGACGAAGATATGGATCTGGCTGCTGGCCGATCTGCTCGGAGGCGCCCTGGCCGGCGCGGTGTTCCTGGGCCTCAACCCCGAAGACCGCTCTCTTATGAACACCTCGGCGGAAACCCCGGCGGAGACGTCGCCGGTCTGACCGGCCCGTCGCCTCGCGAAGGGGAGACCACTCATGAGCAGCATCGCGCGCGAACTCGCCGAGCGCGCCGGTGTCGACGTGGACGCCCTCGTCCAGGAGTTGACGTCGGCCGCCCGAGCGAAACTGTCCGCGCACTACCGCTACACGGTTCTGCACGCGAGCCTGACCGCCGTAATGGGCCAGGATCTGCAAGAGGTGCTCACAGACATACGCGCCGAGCACCATCATCACTTCGACGCCCTGGTGACCAGGATCTACGAACTGGACGGACGTCTGCCGGACGACCTTAGCCTGTTCGCAACCGCCGGTCCCTTAGACGAGCCTCCACTAGCCGGCATCGGCGACGGCCCACGCGCATTGGTGACCGCACTCATCGAATCCGCTCGGGAAGCCGCGCGCCACTACACCCATCTGTGTGAACTCACCCAGGACAAGGACCACCGGACCTACGACATCGCCCAGGCGATCCTCTTCGAGCAGAGCGAACACGAGTCATGGTTCCGGGAGTTCCTCGCCACGGGCCCACCGGCCCGATTCCAACGCGGTTTCCGCGGCCGGTCCCCCTACCTCTCCCGCCTCCCGCCCACCACCCTGACCAATCCCCAGAATGACCCTTAGCGACGCGCCGCGCAGCACACCGACCGGGGCTCGCCCCGGCAGACACCGGCCACCGGGGCGCCGGGTGTCTGCGGCAGGAGGCCCGGCTACGCGTCACGCTCCTTGTCCGGTCCGGCGAACGGAGGGAATCCGCGGCGGCGCCGGCTCTGCGAAACGCGCTCGCCGCCTTCGGCCGCCACCTCCTCGAGCAGGCGAAGAGCGCTGTCGGCGACGGTGCCGTCGAGCGAGAGGTGCACGAGCCAGTCCACGTCGTCCTGCTCGCCGCGGGCCTCGCTGAGGCTCTCGATGCCGACGTGGAAGTTCTGGCCGTTCAGCAGGGCGAGCGTGAAGTTCTTGCTGACCAGCAGCCTGCCGTCGAGCGGGAGTACCTCGCGGCGACCGTCGGCGAAGCCGATGCCGATCTCCTGGATTCCGGCCGACGCGATCGCGTCGTACCGGAACGTCGTGCGCTCCTGGTTGCTCGCGACCCCCGTGGCGAAGTCCAGTTGGACGGTGACCTGGCGCACTCCCGCCTCGGTGAGCAGGTACAACCAGACGATGTACGCGCTGTACCGCCAAGGGCCGCGCCGGACGCGGGCACGGCGGGCACCCGGCGCGGGCTCGGTCAGCACCGCGTACTCGATCACGTCGACGTTGGCCAGGCGGTACTGCTTGCGGACCATCGTCATCAGGTGGATCTCGTCGTAGTTGAGCCAGTCCGCCATCTCCACATCGGTGGGCCGATCGCTGAGCACTCCCGCCCACCGCACGTACTCCTGGTACTCGGCGTTCCACCGACGCTGGGCGAGGTCGCGCTCGGCGGGAAGGCGGCGGAGCCGGAGGAGGTAGACGTCCAGGCGGCTCCCGGCGGTCAGCGCGGCGCCGCCGGGCAGCATCAGCAGCACGAGCAGCACGGCGGCCTTCATCACCAGGACGGCGGCGCCCAGGAGGACGAGCGTTCCAAGGCCGCCCGCGACGGCGCCGAGGACGACCCCCAGGATGTCTGTAACGGAGCGGTCCCGCTCCCGGAGGTCGCCCGCCCGCCAGCGCTGGAAGGTCTGCTCGGCGTGCCACCGGATCAGCCAGTCGATTCCACCGGGCCGGATGCGCGGGACGGCGTAGAGGCGCGCCAGTTCCTTGGCGAGGAGGCTCCTGATCCGACGGGTGCGCGCGATCCAGACGAGCCGATACCCCCCGGCGGGCCGTCCCGTGTCGGTGAAGATCCGGTCGACCGTGTCGCGGATGGAGGCGCGGAACGCGCGGTCGAGTGGGGAGTCCGTGTCGAAGGGGACGTACCGGGACGGGACGCACCGAGGACCGAAGTAGCCGAGGAGAGCGCCGCCCGTGGCGATCGGGATGAGGAGCACCAGGACGAACGCGGGCTTCTGCGAGAAGACCTTGACCAGGGGGAGGAGGAAGCCGAAGGCGAGCGTGGGGAGGCCGAGGACGGCGAGGAACACCTGAACGGACGTCAGCCGCGGCTCCTCCGGCATCCTCGCGCGCGGCTGCTCGGGCACGGGCTCGAAGTACTTCCACACGCGGTGTCGGCGGGACGGCCGCATCCGGTTGACGCGTACCTGCTCGGCCTCCACCTCCTCGACGGCGTCCTGGGTCGCACCCGTCTCGATCCGTTTGAGGTGGAACTGGATCTCGACCTGGCGCTCCACCATCAGGCCCCCGAAGCACTCCCTGGCCTTCTCAAGATCCGCCGGGTCGGTCTCCTCGGCCGTCTCCTGGCGGTGCCGGAGTTCGATGAACCTTCGGATCACTTCGATGGCCGCCGACCATGTGTCGGTGGGGTTGCGGTGGACGTAGGCGAACGCGTTGTTGAGGTCGCCGTACTCCTCTTCGTTCAGGTCGGCGAGCGTGCGCTGGCTCACGATCGCCAGGATCCAGTAGTACAGGACTTCGTTCGACGTGTCCGCCCCCGAGGTGAACAGCTCCCGGAGCCAGACCCGCGCCGGTGTCGCCATTCCGGCGGCGAGGCAGTTGCGGGCCTTTTCCAACCTCTCCCGCGGCGGCGCGTCGTCGCTCGTCACATAGAGGTGGACGTCGCCGTTGACGATGCCCTGGTTCGCGACATTCGAATGGTCCTTGGCGATGTTGTGGAACGGGTGCCCGGCCGCGCCGTTCACGACTGCTCCTCTCGTCCGGAGCCGCCCATGTGGATGGGGCCGTTGGCGATGCCCTGGTTGCCGACCCTCGCGTTTCCCGTCGCCGTGTTGGT
Source organism: Actinomadura decatromicini (assembly GCF_008121305.1). Classification (NCBI taxonomy): domain Bacteria; kingdom Bacillati; phylum Actinomycetota; class Actinomycetes; order Streptosporangiales; family Thermomonosporaceae; genus Actinomadura; species Actinomadura decatromicini. The sequence goes on from NZ_VSRQ01000005.1 coordinate 391,407, forward strand.
GAAGACGGGGCCGGACTGCCGCGCCCGCTCTCCGGTCCGCGGAACCTCCCCTCCCGGGCCGCGGAGGACACGCAGGAGGCGATCGCTGGCCTGCACCCCCTTTCGCTCGGCCTCCCGCAGGACGTGCTCAAGGTCGGCCCCGCCCCGCCATCGGCCGTCCGACCGGAACTGTGCCGCGATCAGCAGGACGCGGAGGTCGTCCTCGGGGCCATTTCTCTCGTCGATGGTTCCCCGGATGTCGGCGACGAGATTGGGGTTGCGGCCGGAGCGGAGTTCGGCGAGAAACAACGCGGTCTGCGCCTCGCGGCGTTCTTCCTGAAGGGTTCGGCGGACCGAGTCGGCCCATTCCCCGTGTCGGCCGGGGAGGGGTTCGACGCTGCGGCCCCATTCGCCGAGCGCTTCTTGGAGGAGGGGCACGGCGTCCTCCGCGTCCGCCGTCTCGGCCTGGGCGACCTTCTCGCGGAAGCGGAAGACGTCGAGTTCTTCCTGCCCGACCGCGAGGCTGTAGCCGCCGGGCTCGGTTCGGACCACTTCGCGTCGCCGCAGAGCGTCGCGTACCTGGTGGGCCAGGCGGCGGAGCTGGTCCGGAGGGTCGCTGGGCCGGGCGCCTCCCCAGACGCACTCGACGAGCCGGTCGTGCCCGACGCGTCGTCCCTCGGCCAGCAGGAGCGATGCGAGGAACAGTTCACCCTGCGGCTGGAATGTGACCCAGCCTTCACCCGTGTGGGCCCGCACCGGGCCTAACAGTTCGTACTTCACGTCGGCCAGCCTTCGTCGAGTGGTGCTCGGATAATTCTTCGGGACGGCATGTTCGGCGCATGTGCAAGAAACATGCGAATAGCATGAATCGCGCTATGTCGTGCACATGGGCTTCTTGCTTGGATTGCAGGTGAAAGGAAACCTCACCCGAGAGAAAAGAGGGCTCCGAATGAAGCGCGATCTGCTTCCCGAGACCAAGCTTTCCTGCAACCAGGGGGGCTGCGTGCTGATCGAGGACAAGGGCGAAGTCGTGATCATCCGCGACTCCAAGAACCCCTACCAGCCGGGGCTGGTGTTCGGCGCCGACGAGTACGCCGAGTTCCGCCGCCGCATCATCGACGCCGAGCTTGAGCGCGTGAAGCACGAGCTCTTCGGCATCTGAGGCCGTCGCTCCGGGGGCGTTCCGGAATCGCCGGGACGCCCCCGGAGCGAAGGCGGGCGGACTCATCGGCACTCTCCCTCGAATGAGCGGGCGAGGTCGTCGAGAAGCGTCCTGGCCTCGTCGCCGTGAAGAGCCATGTGCTCCAGCCGTGACCACCGGCGGCGGTAAAGGTCCAGTCCCTCAGGGTCGTTCACGGTCAGATTGGCGTGGACGGCCTCGATCATCGCCAGGCCGTCGCCGTCCCTTTCCTCGTCCATTTCGAAGAGCACGAAGCCGTGCGGGGGAGTGGCGACGGCCTCGGCGTCCAGCGGGATGAGGCCGATGGCGATGTTGTCCTGGGCGCTGAGCGACGCGACGCGGTCGAGCTGGGCCCGCAGCAGCCTCGGCGGACCGGGGCGCCAGCGCAGCGCCGCCTCCGTGATCAGGAAGGCGAACGCCCGCTCCGGTTCGAACAGGGCCATCTGGCGCTCCAGCCGAGCGGCGAGGACGGTCGGGAGCTCGGCGGGCGTGATCTCGGGTTCGAGCAGCGTGAACACGCGGCGGGCGTACTCGGCCGTCTGGAGCAGGCCGGGCACGACGGACGGTTCGTACACGAGGATGCGCCGCGCGGTCCGCTCCAACCGGCCGATGCCGTCCTGCAGGTGCGTACGGTCGCGCCGCACGTCGCCCCACGTGTGCACATCGGTGAAGACCGCCTCGGTCAGGGCGACGAGCTGCGCCTTCGCCTCTTCCGCCGCCTTCACCGCGTCCGCCCACGCGACCACCGTGGGCAGCGCGGGGATCGCCGTCCCTGACTCGATCCGCGACACCTTGGACTGGCTGAGGCCGGTCAGCCGCGCGAGTTCCCGGCCGGACAGGCCGGCGAGGGTCCGCACCCGCCGCAGCTCGGCGCCCAGCCGCCGCCGTCTGGCCAGCACGTCCGGCTCGTCGTCGCCCGCAGTCATTGATCCCATGATTCATTATGAGTCGATTCGCTGCACAGGCAAGCAAGATGGCGAAGTGTCCGTCAACTGCTATTACAGGACTGGTCTAGCTCTTGACTGGCTGTGGCGACTGATTCAGCATGATTCATATGGATTCGGCGGAGAGGCGTCCGGTGCCGCGGCACCGGACGATCCTGGCCACGGACATCGAGAACTCCACCGCCTTCCCCGACCCGGGGAAGGCGCGGCTGCGGGCCGTCCTGTACCGGGCGCTCGAGGAGGCTCTGGCCGCCGCCGGTCTCGGCAGGCGCCACCGCGACGCGTTCGTCGACCGCGGAGACGGCGTCCTCGTGCTCATACGCGCCGTGGACGGCGCCCCCAAGACCCGCATGTTCGACACGGTGCTGCCCGCACTCGGAGCATCCCTCAGCGAACACAACGCGCTGGACCCTTCGCACCGGATGAGGGTCCGCGTGGTCCTTCACACGGGCGAGACCTACTTCGACGGGCGAGGGCACTTTGGTGAGGCCCTGGATGTCGCGTTCCGGCTCCTCGACCACGAACGCGTGAAAGAGGAACTCCGCCGGACGACGGCTCCGCTGGTGCTGGTCACCTCCGACGACCTGTACCGCGCGATCGTCCGGCACGGCCATGACGGCATCGAGCCGGGAGCCTTCCACCCCTCCGTGGAGGTGCGGGTGGGCGACCGCGTCCATCGGGGCTGGGTGCGAACCTGCGGAAACACTGTGATCAGCATGGCGCGCCACCGTCAGGGCGCCTGAGCCGCGGGCGCGAGCGGGCCGGTCGCCGCCACCCGAGAGTGACGGCGACCGGGGTGGTTCACTGGTAGGCCGCGCCTTGGTCAAGGCAGTACACGTAGACCTGAGTGTTGAACTTCTGGTTGACCTTCTCCGGGGTGAGGGGACCTTGTGTCGCGTCCGGATGGGTGTTCACGCCGGTCAAGTGCCCGAGCTCATGCAGCATGGTGACAAGCTGCAGGTCTGCTGTGGACAGCTGAACCGCCGGGAGATCGAAGTAGATGTCGGGGTCGACGTAGCCGAGAACGGACGGTGTAGCGATGTTGAGGGAGAAGAAGCCGGGATAGATCCCGATCGTCGCCTTGCCGTTTTCTCTGGACGCGTAAGCGGCGGCAGCGACCGTCTGGTTCGTGAACAGGACGTCTGCCGTGTCCAGCGCCGTGATGGGGTTGGTGGGGTCGGGCGAGCGGCTGTCGGTGGGGCTGAGGGTGTCGAAGCACTTGGGCTTGTCGACGAGCGCCCTCTTGGCGGCGTTGACGGCGTTGTCGATGGCCCTCCGTTGTTCCGGCGACGGTGTGTCGCCCGGGTCTCCGCCGCCACCGGTCCCGGGGTCGCTCCCCAGGCAGGGCTCGGTGGAGCACGGCCGCGGCGGAGGGTGGAAGCGCGGATCGTTGCCGGGATCGCCGCCCTCGTCGCCGGGTTCGGTCTGCGAATTGGTAGTGCCGGTGGGCGGGTCCAGCGGCGACGCGGAGGCTGGTCCCGCCCCCAGCAGCGCCGCAGTGAGTGACAGCGCAAGGATCGTGAGCAGCGCTGATATCCGTCTGTGCAAAAGAACCCCCGCGTAGGTGCGACGTGGTGGGCGCTCCGCCGCGGTTCTCGGCGGCGTTGCGCGCTGACATCACCTATTCGCCGCGACCCGACGTTTGGAGGATGTGACGGTCGTCACGAAGCGGGAGGGTCCGGCCGCACTGAATTCAGCGGAGGCCGTGAAGGTCGGCCGCGGCGTTCGGTCCGGGAGGCGACGCCGCGCGCCGGTCGTGGTGGTACCCCCTACCGGATTCGAACCGGCGCTACCGCCTTGAAAGGGCGGCGTCCTAGGCCGCTAGACGAAGGGGGCCCGGGTGGTGGCGGGGACGGCCGCCACTCGACCTGGCCAAGTGTAGAGGACGGGGCGGGGCGGCGCGCAAACGGTTACCCGGGTTGGGTGGTGCGGGGGGACGAGGTGGGGGACGTGCGAGGGGACGACGTGGGGGACGAGGGGGTCCGCGACGGCCAGTCGGACGGGAACTGGGACGGGAACGGCGAGGTCGGCGACGCGGGCGGGGACGGTGCGGGCGGGGACGGCTTGATGGCGCGGTCCGGCTTCGGTTCGAGGTGGCGTTCGATCTGGGCGGAGGTGAGGCCGAGGCCGCCGAGGCGGAGGTCGTCCCAGCCCTGGAGGCGGTGGGTGGCGCGGCTGAAGTAGAGGACGGAGAGCTCGATCGGGGTCGGTTCCTCGTGTTCGAGGCCGCGGAGGCCGGCGCCGCCGGTGGAGCCCTGGACGAAGAGGCGGGTGTCGGTGGGGAGCAGCTTGGTGGAGCGGGCGTGGGCGTGGCCGGAGACGATCAGGGGCGTCATGCCGGAGAAGGACTCGCCCTCGGACGGGTCGTGGACGACGACCATGTCCGGGGTGGTGCCGGAGGCGCGGAGGCGGTCGGCGACGACGAGGCCCTGGGCGCGCATCTGGTCGGCGCCGACGAAGTCGTCGCGGGTGCTCTTGTCGGGGGTGAAGCGGGGGTCGCCGATGCCGAAGATGCGGAGGCCCTTGACGTCGCGGGTGGCGTCGTCCAGGACGACGGCGTTCTTGTTCTTGGCGACGGCCCGCTGGGAGGACTTGGAGTCGTGGTTCCCGCGGACGTAGACGTAGGGGACCTTCAGGTTGGAGATCTCGCCCGCGAAGCGGTCCTCGGCCTTGCTGCCGTGGTCCATGAGGTCGCCGCTGTCGACGATGAGGTCGATTTTGAACTGGGTGGTGACCGACTTCATGACGTTCCACGCGGCCGGGTTGAGGTGGATGTCGGAGACGGACAGGACGCGGATGGTGGACGGGTCCGGCTCGTAGGTCGGGAGGGTGGACGCCGCCGCGTACAACTGGGAGACGTTCCCCACGAGGTGGGCGAGCTGGGCGCGGTAGGCGGAGAACCGTTCGTAGACGTTGCGGGTGTCGCCGAAGATCTGCGGGGCGTTGCCGAGCAGGCCGGTGTAGCGGGGCTCGGCGACGGACTGCGGGTTGAACGTCGTCCAGGTCAGGAGGGTGACGGCGACGAGCCCGAGGGCGGCGGAGCCGAGGCCGACCAGGGCGCGCCGCCAGGAGCGGAACAGCAGGAGGGCCGCGACGAACCCGGAGAGCAGCGCGAACAGGGCGGCGCGGATCAGCAGGTCGATCAGGCCCTCCCGGAGCTGGACCGCGATCTCGTCGGTGAGCCGGTCGACCTCGGAGCCGTTCTCGATCAGCTTCTGCGCCTGCTCGGGACGGACGTCGGTCAGGCTCGCCTCCAGCGACACCGGGCCCCAGTGGGTGTCGAGGCGGAGGGAGCCGAGCGGCGGCAGGTCGAGGGTCGTCCCGCCGTGCAGGGACGGGTGGAGGCTGAGCTGGACGTCGGTGGGCCCGACCGGGGTGACGGAGCGTCCGCCGAGGAGGAGGCCGACGTAGCCGCCCGCCAGGCCGACGGCGGCGACGAGGAGGAGGCGGGCCCAGCGGCTCGTGACGACGGGCCGGGCGCGCCGCGCCACCGGGGCGCCGACGGCGCGGACGCGGGCCGCTCCGGGGGCGGCGAGCCCGCGCAGGCGGCGCCAGGCGCGGGCGGCGCCGCGACGGGGGGTCGCGAGGGCGGTGGTCAGCGCGGCGGGGGCCTTCGGCACGTCTGTCCCTTCTGTCGAGCAGAATCGTCGGTGTGATGGAGTTGTCGCGCGATGAGTTCGAGGACCTGGTCTCCGAGGCCCTCGACACCATCCCGTCCGAGCTGACCGCGCACATGCGCAACGTCGTCATCGTCGTCGAGGACGAAGCGCCGGAGCGGGGGCTGCTCGGCCTGTACCAAGGGGTACCCCTTACCGAACGCGGAGACTGGTACGGCGGCGTCTTGCCCGATCACATTTCCATCTACCGCAATGAGATTCTCCGAATTTGCGACACCGCGGACGACGTGGTGGAAGAGGTCCGCATCACGGTCGTCCACGAGATCGCCCATCATTTCGGCATCGACGATCGGCGGCTCCATGACCTCGGATATTGATCCCTTTCGTCCGGGCCGGGCTGGCCCGCCGGACGAAAACAGGTCATGCCAGGCCATGATTTGCGCACTGTAGGTCACATAACTGCCACGCAGCGTGAGTTAATAGGGACGTCGCCCGAAGGCGGGGCGGCGGAACTGGAGCATGCGTGGCGGAAAGGCAGACCGGTCGGCATCGTCGTCCGCCGGAGGAGCAGGCGACCTACCGCGAGGTCTTCGCGGTGGGCGAGTTCCGTGCTCTCTGGCTGGCGCAGGCGCTGTCGTTCGTCGGCGACCAGCTCGCGCAGGTCGCGCTGGCCGTTCTGGTGTACGACCACACGAAGTCCGCGCTGCTCACGGCCGTAGTGTACGCGCTGACGTACCTGCCCCCGATCGTCGGCGGACCGGTGCTGTCCGGGCTCGCCGACCTGTTCCCGCGGCGCACCGTGATGATCGTGTGCGACGTGCTGCGGGCCGGGCTGGTCGCGTTCATGGCGCTCGTGGCGATGCCGGTGGGCGTGCTGTCCGCCCTGGTGTTCGTGACGGTCCTGCTGGGCACGCCGTTCACCGCCGCCCGCGCCGCCGTCCTGCCGGACGTCCTGGAGGGCGACCGATATGTCGCGGGCACGGCGATCAACAACATCACGCACCAGGGCACGCAGATGCTCGGCTTCCTCGCGGGCGGCGCGGTCGTCGCCGCCGTCGGGACCCACGGGGCCCTCGGCCTGGACGCGCTGACCTTCGGCGCGTCCGCGCTCATCCTGGTCGGCGGGCTGCGGCGGCGGGCCCCGTCCGTCCGGCGGGAGCGGGACGCGCTCCGGCTGTGGCGCGGGACGCGCGACGGCGTCCGCCTGGTCTTCGGCGACCCCGTGCTGCGGTCGCTGGTGCTGTTCGCGTGGCTGTGCGCGTTCTACGTCGTGCCCGAGGGGCTCGCCGCGCCGTACGCGGCGACGTTCGAGGACAGTGACGAACGCGCGGTCACGGTGGGCCTGCTGCTGTCGGCGATGCCGACCGGGATGGTCGTCGGGGCGTTCCTGTTCAGCCGGTTCGTCCGTCCGGCGAACCGGCTGCACGCGATGGGGTGGATGTCGATGCTCGCCTGCCTGCCGCTGGTCGGCGCGGGCGCGCACCCGCCGCTGTGGGGCGTGGTGGCGCTGTGGGCGCTGTCCGGCGTCGGCAGCGCCTACCAGCTCGCGGCGAACGCCGCGTTCGTGGCCGCGGTGCCGGCGTCCGGACGGGGCCGCGCGTTCGGCCTCGCCCAGTCCGGCATCCTCGCGGGCCAGGGCCTCGGCATCCTCGTCGGCGGCGCCGCGGCCCAACTGCTCGGCCCGGAGACGGTGGTGGCCCTCGCGGGCGCCCTCGGCCTCTCGGCCGCCGCCATGCTGACCCTGGTCTGGAACCGGCTCCGCGGCACCGTCGTCGCCGGCTCCCGCGACCGCACCGATCCCCTCGTCGTCGCCGCGCCCCCATCGGGCGGTGACGAGCTGTCGGGCGTCAGCGGGTCGGCGCCGGCTCCCTGAGCCGTCCTCCGGTCAGACGTGGGTGCGGTTCTTGTTCACGGCGTCCTTGGTCTTCTGCACGGCGTCCTGGACCTTGGGCGAGTCGCCGGCCTTCTTGAAGAGGTCCTCGGCGATCGACGTCTGGGCGCCCTCCTCGGGGATCAGGATCCAGGCGATCGCGTAGAGGGCGACGCCGGCGCCGCCGAAGAGGGTGAAGACGCCGAGGCCGAGCCGGACGATGTTGGCGTCCACGCCGAGGAACTCGGCGGCGCCTGAGCAGACGCCCGCGATGATGCGACCCTCGCGGGTGCGGCGGAGCTTCCTGTCTGCGGTGGTGTTCTTGTTCATGTCCATGCCTCGATGATGCCCAGCCTCGGAGGGCTATGACATCCGGATTCGCCCTGATTCGTCCCTGAGGGGGCCTCCGGCGGTTCAGGGACGGGCCCCGACGTACGCTCGTGGAAGCCCACCGGAGGAGGCCCCATGGACGTGCTGCGCGTCGACGACCGGCTCACGGACGAGGAGCGGCTCGTCCGCGACACGGTCCGGGCGTTCGTGGCGGAGGCGGTCGCGCCGCGGGTGGCCGGATGGTTCGAGGAGGGGACGTTCCCCGTCCGGGAACTGGCCCCTGAACTGGGGAAGCTCGGGCTGCTCGGGATGCACTTGACCGGCTACGGCTGCGCCGGGACGGGCGCGGTCGCCTACGGGGTCGCGTGCCGGGAGTTGGAGGCGGCCGACTCGGGGTTGCGCAGCTTCGTGTCCGTGCAGGGGTCGCTGGCGATGACGGCCATCCACAAGTACGGGTCCGAGGAGCAGAAGGGCGAGTGGCTGCCGAGAATGGCGGCCGGGGAGGCGCTCGGCTGCTTCGGGCTGACCGAGCCCGACCGCGGGTCCGACCCGGGCGACATGCGCACGCGGGCGCGCCGGGACGGCTCCGACTGGGTCCTGGACGGCGCCAAGATGTGGATCACGAACGGGTCGGTCGCCGACGTCGCGGTCGTGTGGGCGCGCACCGACGACGGGATCCGCGGCTTCCTCGTCCCCAAGGGGACGCCAGGGTTCAGCGCCGGGGACGTTCACCGGAAGATGTCGCTGCGAGCGTCGATCACGTCGGAGCTAGTCCTGGACGGCGTGCGCGTTCCGGGCGATGCGATGCTGCCCGGGGTGAAGGGTCTGAAAGGGCCGCTCGGCTGCCTGACCGAGGCGCGGTACGGGATCGTCTGGGGCGCCATCGGGGCCGGACGCTCCTGCTACGAGGCGGCCGTCGACTACGCCAAGACCCGCGAGCAGTTCGGAAGGCCGATCGGCGCGTTCCAGCTCACCCAGGAGAAGCTCGCGTGGATGGAGGTGGCCCTGGGGCAGGCGGGGCTCGTCGCGCTCCACATCGGGCGGCTCAAGGACGAGGGCGGCGCCACCCCGCAGCAGGTGTCGTTCGGGAAGCTCGCGAACGTCCGCGCGGCGCTGGACGTCGCGCGCGAGGCCCGGACGGTCCTCGGCGCCAACGGGATCACGCTCGAATACCCGGTGATCAGGCACATGAACAACCTGGAGAGCGTCCTCACCTACGAGGGGACGCAGGAGATCCACCTGCTCACCCTGGGCAAGGCCGTGACGGGGCTGGACGCGTTCCGTTAAGGGAAGCTTGAACCGTCTGCGTAGGGTTATTGACTGGACGACCCTTCCGACCTGGGCAACACTCCAGGTCAAAGCAACACTCCAGGTCACAGCGATCTACCCAGAGGGAGCGGCATGAGAATCGGGATCGTCGGCGCCACCGGCCAGGTAGGGGCCAAGATGATCGAGATCCTGGCCGAACGCGGATTCCCGGTCGACGAGCTGCGGCTGTTCGCGTCCGCCCGGTCGGCGGGGCGCAGGCTGCCCTGGGACGGCGCGGAGGTCACCGTGGAGGACGCGGCGACCGCCGACTACTCCGGGCTCGACATCGTGCTGTTCTCGGCGGGCAAGACGACGTCCAGGGAACTGGCGCCGAAGGTCGCCGCCGCGGGCGCGGTCGTGATCGACAACTCGTCCGGCTGGCGGATGGACCCGGACGTCCCGCTCGTCGTCGCCGAGGTCAACCCGCACGCCGCCGCGGACCGCCCCAAGGGGATCATCGCGAACCCGAACTGCACGACGATGGCCGCGATGCCCGTGCTGCGCCCGCTGCACGCTGAGGCCGGGCTGACCGCGCTCGTCGTGTCGACCTACCAGGCGGTGTCGGGCAGCGGCCTCGCCGGTGTCGCGGAGCTGCACGACCAGGCGGCGAAGACCGTCCAGGGCGCCGACCGGCTCACCCACTCCGGGGCGGCCGTCGAGTTCCCCGAGCCGTCGGTCTACGTGCGGCCGATCGCGTTCAACGTCCTGCCGATGGCCGGTTCGATCGTGGACGACGGCCTCGCCGAGACCGACGAGGAGCAGAAGCTCCGCAACGAGAGCCGCAAGATCCTCGGCATCCCGGACCTGAAGGTGTCCGGGACGTGCGTGCGCGTCCCGGTGTTCACCGGGCACTCGCTGCAGGTGAACGCGCGGTTCGAGCGTCCGATCGGGCCGGAGCGGGCGAGCGAGCTGCTCGCCGGGGCGCCGGGGGTCGTGCTCTCGGACGTCCCGACGCCGCTCCAGGCCGCCGGGCAGGACCCGACCTACGTGGGCCGCATCCGCCGCGACGAGACCGTGGAGAACGGGCTCGCGCTGTTCTGCGCGGGCGACAACCTGCGCAAGGGGGCGGCGCTCAACACCGTCCAGATCGCCGAGCTGATCGCCGCCGAGTAGCCGCGCGGCGCGGGGGCTAGGCGGAGCGGCGGGCGCCGCGGATCTCCAGGGCGTCGAGGAGGGCGGCGGTGCTGCGCGCGACCTCCTCGACCGCCCGGTCGAACGCCTCGGCGTTGTGGGCGGCGGGCGCGCGGAACCCGGAGATCTTGCGAACGTACTGGAGCGCGGCGGCCCGGACGTCGTCGTCGGTCACGTCCTCGCTGAAGGGCGGGCGGAGCGTCTTGATACTTCGGCACATGCTCCCATTGTGACCCGCGCCTCGGACGTTTCACGCCGGTCCGTTTCCCGCGCCGGTCCGGTCGCGTCCCGCCGGGCCCGTCGGGCCGTTCGCGTCGGGCCGATCGCGTCGGGCCGTTCGCGTCGGGCCGTTCGCGTCCCGCCGGTCCGGGTCACGCCGGGCGCCGGACCGGGCGCCCGGCGTGGTTACCGGAAAGTCAGGGCCACGACGCCGGCGGAGCGGCCGGCGTCGTGGCCCGGCGGGGGGCGGGGCCCCGATGGGAGCGGCGGGGGCACGGGCCGGGCCGAGATTCGTCCCGTGCGGCCGCCGGTTGTCAGCCCGGGGGGAGGGGGATGGGCTGTCCCAAAAAGAACACCGTGGCGGCCGGTACTCTGTCAACGAATCCATTCGCCACTGTATTTTCAAGGTTGTGAACGGAGCCTGTTGAATTTCTGAAAAAGGGCTCCTGAACTGCGTCGTTACCGTTCCTACTTGGTGATCTTGAAGTTGTCGAGGCCGGCCTCGACGAGGCTCGCGCCGCCCGCGTCGGCCGCCTCCGCGACGATTCGGACGCTCTGCCCGGCGTAACCGGAGATATCCGCCGTCTGGGTCTGCCAGGCCCCCGCGCGGTTGGCCGCGGCGCCCGACTGGTCGAGCACGGTCGTGGATCCGTTCGGCCCGACGACCCGCACGCGGAGGTGGTCGTCCGCCCCGCTGTTGTTCAGGTGGGCGAAGAGCCAGGAGAACGAGAGCGTCCGCGCGTCGGCGGGCAGCGTGAGCGCCGCCGACTGGACGGTGGTGACGCCGCCGTCGAGGTCGTTCGCCCCGGCGTCGGCCCCGGCGGCCGCGCCGGTCACGAGCGCGCCGCTGCCGCCCGCGGCGGCGAGCTGGAGACCGGTGCCCGAGTAGGACGTCGGCTGCGGCGTGCCGCGCTCCCAGGCCCCCGCGGTGGCCGTGTCGGTGCCGGACGGGTTGACCGTCCAGCCGGTCGGGGCCTCGAGGTCGTCGGAGTACACGACCTCGCCGGGCTGCTGCGTGCCGCCCGCGCCCGCGAGCGTCCAGACGGCGTAGGCGATGGCGTCGGAGTTGCGGTCCAGCGCGGTGTCGTTGATGTTGGACGTCGTGTCGCACGACGAGTGGTAGCAGCGGTCGAACGGCGCGTTGGCCTGGCCGCCCCACTTCTGCGCCTCGGCGGCGGTCTTGTAGTCCTCCGCGCCGGTGAACAGGCCGCCCGCCGCGATGCCGACGTCGATGAACGGGCCGTAGTCGGAGCGTCCGTCGAACGCCGTGTCCTCGACCGGCACGTTGATCTTGGCGAAGTAGTCGCGCAGCACCTTCTCGATCTCGGCGGACCCGGCCGGGCCGCCGCCGCCGCTCGTCCCGTCGCCGTCGTAGGCGAAGTAGCCGGGGTTCGGGGAGCCGACCATGTCGAAGTTCAGGTAGCCCTTGATCTTCGACCGCTCGGCCGCGGGCAGGCCGCTGACGTAGCGGCTCGACCCGATCAGGCCCAGTTCCTCGGCGCCCCACCAGCCGAACCTGAGATGCTTCTGCGGCTGGAGCTTCTCCCGCGCGACGGCGAGCGCGACCTCAAGGTTCGCGGCCGACCCGGACCCGTTGTCGTTGATGCCGGGCCCCGCGTTGACGCTGTCGAGGTGCGCGCCGGTCATCAGGACGTTGTTGGCGTCCCCGCCCGGCCAGTCGGCGATCAGGTTGTAGCCGGTGGCCCCGCTGTAGCTGAACGACTGGACGGACGTCTGGTAGCCGGCGGCGTCCAGCTTGCCCTTCACGTAGTCGATCGACGCCTTGAAGCCCGCGCGCCCGTGGGCGCGGTTGCCGCCGTTGGCGCTCGCGATGCTCTGCAACTGCGACAGGTGGGCCTTGACGTTCGCGACCGGGATGTCCGGCGCGGCCGCCGTGGCGGTAGCGGTGGCGGGGGTGGGGGAGGCCGCCGCGGCGGCCCCCGACAGCAGGGCGGTCGCCGCCAGGGCGGCTGCCCCGATGGTCGCCGTCATGCGCGATCTCATGTGTTCTCCTGGGAGGGATGCGGCCCGCGACGGGGGAGCGGGCCCCGTCGCGGGCCGCGGGCAGGGGGCGGTCAGGAACTGGTGACGGTGATGTCGTCGAGCCCGGCCTCGACGAGGCTCGCGGCGCCCGCGTCGGCGGCCTCCACGAGGACGCGGACGGACCGCCCGGCGCCGACCGTCAGGGTGTAGGCGGCCGTCCGGTCGACGGACGCGCCGTCGGCGAGGACGGTCAGCTTGTACGTGCCGTCAGCGGTTCCGGCCGGGACGTGCACGGTCATCGTGGACGACTGCCCCGCCGTGACGGTGCTCGGCGCGAACGTCGCGGTCGGGCCCGCCGGGCTGCTCGTCGCCGACAGCGCGACCTGCTGCGCGCTGCCGCCGGTGACCTGCGTGGTGACGGTGGCGGTCGCCGTCCTGCCCGCGATGGTCCGGCCGGACCCGGCGCTCAGCGCGAGGGAGAAGTCGTTCTGCTGGGTGCCGCACGACGCCTCGCCGCTCTGCGCCGGGACGTTCACCGCGTCCCACGCGGCCTTGACGGCGTTGCACTCGGTCGCGGAGCCGGGGAACGCCTGCAGCGCGGCGTTGATCGTCTGGACGCGCGCCGTGGCGTGGCTCCAGTTCGACACCTTGCGGTTCAGGCCGCCCATGAAGACCTGTCCGGCCTTCTGGATGCCGATGCCGGTGACGGCCTTGCCGTTGCAGGTCGGGCTCTTCGGGTTCCCGTTGGTCGGGTTCGAGCCCTCGGCCAGCAGATAGAACCAGTGGTTCTGCGGACCGGCCGCCGAGTGCACCTCGATGCGCGGGATCTGCGTCGAGTAGCAGTTCGGGTCGTTCAGCGCGCCCGGGTCGTACATGTTGCGGATCGGGCCCTGGCCGACGAGGTCGACCTCCTCGCCCACCAGGTAGTCCGGCGGGTCGAGGTTCGCGGGCTCGTTCATGTAGTGCTCGGTCAGCGCGCCGAAGATGTCGCCCGCCGACTCGTTCAGGCCGCCCTTCTCGTTGCCGTTCCCGCCGCTGTCGCCGCCGGGCGTGGTGGTGAAGACGGCGTGGCCGTTCTCGTGGGCGACGATGTCCGTGGACGTCGCCTGCCTGTTGCCGGCCGAGTTGTGGCCGAAGGTGGTGTAGCGGCCGTTCCAGAACGCGTTGGCGTCGTTCAGGCCGACGCGGAGCGGGAACCCCCTGCCGCCGCCGTCGATGCCTCTCCGGCCGAGCCACTGGCCCAGCATGTCCCATTCGTTCTGGACGGCGTACATGGAGTCGACGCAGGCGGTCTCCAGGTCGGTGCCGCTGCCGTTGCCCCAGGCGCTGTCGGGGCCGGTGAAGGGAGCGCCGTCCTGGCCGCCGCACTGGACGCCGGGCCGCAGCGGGTCCGTCATCGTCGTCGGGGCGGTGCTGAGGTCGACGGTGGCGTGGTAGAAGCTGCGGTCGTCGGCGATGTCCCTGACGTCGTCCCACTTCTGGACGACCTTGCCGCTCTTCGCGTCGACGAGGACGTGGAGCTGCGTCGGGGCGTTGTTCTTCCTTGCTCCGGTGACGACGGTCTCGTAGACGAGGCGTCCGGCCCCGTCCGCGAGGACGCTCAGCCGCGGCGCGCCGGTGTTCTCGACCTTGGCGACCTCGGCCCTGGACGTCTTCGCCGCGGCGGCGGCGGAGACCGTGGCCCTGGTCCCGAGGTTCAGCTTCGCGGGCTGGGCGACGGACGTGCTCAGCACGCCGCCGCTCGCGTTGGTGGTGACGACGAAGTCGCCGCCGATGACGGGCAGGCCGCTGTACGTGCGCGTGTACGCGACGTGCTGGAGGCCCTGCCGCTCGGACGTGACGCCGAGCCGGACGACCTGCTCCCTGGCCGTCTTCTTGAACGCCGCGGGCCTCGCCGCCACGAGCCGGTCGGCGGACGCGGCGGCGACGGCGCGCGGGTCGGGCTTGGCGGGGGACGCGGGGGCGGTGCGGGGCGAGGCACCTGAGGCGGGTGCGGACATCGCCACGGCGAGGCCGACGGACAACGCCGCCGCCCCGATCGCGGTCTGGTGTCTCACGGGTGCTCCTTTGCCAGCTGCCGGGCATGGCGCGGCGCCCGGAGGTCCGCGTGGGAGCGCTCCGCGTGGGGGCCGCCGCCCGTCCGGCGGGGGGATGGGGGTGCTCATCCGGATGAACTGACCCGAAGTGCACCTCTAATTGTTAAAAGTGTCAATGAATCCATTTGGTTCTGGATTTTCAATTTCCCGGGAACTGTCACATGGAATTTCGGAAAGAGGGGCGCTGAGCAGCGCGGACGGGCCGGGCCGATCGTGGATCGGCCCGGCCCGTCCGGTGTCTCGCGGATCGGTGCCGCCGCGCGGGAACCATCGCGGGGCGGCGCGCGTTGGGGCGCCCTCCCCCGGCGGGGCCTTCGTCAGGGGGCGATGGCGCGGCAGAGCCAGGCGAGGGCGAGGGGGTAGCGGTAGTCGATGCCGCCGTGGCCCGCGTCGAACAGCTCGAAGCGGATCACGTCCTCCTTGACGCCCGCGTCGAGGAGGGCCTGGCGGAACGCGTCCGCGCCGACGTCGAGGAACCACTCGTCGCGGGTGCCGCCGTCGATCCAGATCGCGCGCAGCCCGCGCATCGCGTCGGCGTGGGCGGGCACCATGCGGACCGGGTCCCAGGCGAGCCAGCGCTCCCAGACGTCCTGCCGCAGGACGCCGGTGACCGGGTCGAACGGCAGCTCCGGCGTGCCGTCCTCGCGCGCGGAGTAGCAGACGGCCATGCCGAGGACGTTGAGCAGCTCCATGTCCTCGGGCTTCGTGAACGAGGTCCGCGAGTTGAAGTCGGCCCACCAGCGCCAGATGTCGCCGTCGTACTTGCGCAGGTGCCGGACGCATTTCGGGAACTCGGGCAGGTAGCAGTACTCGAACAGCGCGTCGCCCGCGTGGGTCGCGAGCGCGCCGAACAGGTCGGGCCGCAGCATCGGGGTGATCATCGCGCCGTAGCCGCCGCTGGACTTGCCGCTGATCGCGCGGTGCGCGGGGGCGTCGAGCGTGCGGTAGCGGGCGTCCACCCAGGGGACGACCTCGTCGCAGATGTAGGAGTGGTAGCGGCCGGTGCCCGGCGAGTCGACGAACTGGCTGCCGCCGTGCGCCGTCCAGGCGTCGACGAACACGACGATCGCGGGCGGGGCCTCGCCGGAGGCGAACACCGCGTCCGCCGTCTCGGGGAACGGCTGCCGGTACGGCATCCGGTTCCGCCAGATGCCGACGTGCCCGGTGAACCCGGTGATCACGTACACGGTGGGGTAGCGGCGGTCCGGCTCGTCGTCGTAGCCCGGCGGGACGTACACGAGGACGGGCCGCTCGTGCGGGTCGTTCAGCGGGTTGCCGCGCAGCAGTTCACTGCTGACGACGTGCTCTTCCAGGCGTCCGGCGAACTCGATCGACCACGGCAGCATCGCGGTACCCCTTCGTCGATGATGATCACTTCGACGGTACCCGGACATGGACCGCGCCAGTGTCGGAGGCGGGTGTCACAATCGGGCGGTCGAGCCGGTCCCCTTGGGGGAGGGAAAGGAACCAGCCATGACCGATGACGCCGCCGCCGTTCTGCGCGCCCTGCACGTGCCCGGCGATCCGCTGCTGCTGCCGAACGTCTGGGACGCGGCGAGCGCCGCCGCCGTCCAGGAACTCGGATTCCCCGCGCTCGCCACGGCGAGCGCGGCGGTCTCCGCGATGCTCGGCTACCCCGACCATGAGGGCGCGCCGGTCGAGGAGATGCTCGCCGCCGCGGGCCGGGTCGTCCGCGCCGCGTCCGTGCCCGTGACGGTGGACGCCGAGGCCGGGTACGGGCTGCCGCCCGCCGAGCTGGTCGAGCGCCTGCTCGCGATCGGCGCCGCGGGCTGCAACCTGGAGGACTCGCGCGCCGGTGCGCTGGTCGAGCCCGCGGCGCAGGCCGAGTACCTCGCCGCCGTCCGGGCCGCCGCCGGGGACGCCCTGGTGATCAACGCCCGGATCGACACGTTCGTCACCCAGGCGCCGGACGCGCTGGACGCCGCGATCGCGCGCGGACGGATGTACGTCGAGGCCGGGGCCGACTGCCTGTACCCGATCACCGCGCCGTTCGAGGTCCTCCCGGACCTGGTCAAGGCCCTGCCGGGCCCGGTCAACGCGAACAACAGGCCGGGCGTGACGCCGTCCGACCTGGCCGCCGCGGGCGCCGCCCGGATCTCCTACGGCCCGCTCCCGTACCGCCGCGCCCTGGACGCCTTGAAGCAGTTCGCGACCCGCGTCAAGTCAGGCGAAGACCCGCACGCCTGACGCGGCCCGGGCGTCCGAGGGGCCTGGGCGTCCGAGGGGCCCGGGCGTCCGAGGGGCCTGGGCGTCCGAAGGGCCCGGGCGTCCGAGGGCCCGGGCGTCCGAGGGGGCCGGGCGGGTCAGCGGCGTGCGGTGATCCGGGTGGGGAGGGAGGCGAAGCCGCGGTCGTTGGACGAGCGGACCCGCACCGCCGCGTCGACGTCGATCTCGTAGTCGGCGACGATGCTCGTGATCTCGTTCAGCGCGAGCCGCGCCTCCAGCCGTCCGAGGTTCGCGCCGAGGCAGTGGTGGCGGCCGTTGCCGAACGCGAGCGACGCGCCGGTGTCGCGGTCGAGGTCGAAGCTCTCCGGCTCGGGGAAGACGTCCGGGTCGCGGTTGGCGGCGCCGACCAGCAGGAGGACGCGGGAGTCCGCCGGGATCGTCGTGCCGTGCAGCTCGACGTCCTCGGTGGTGGTGCGGGCGAGCGCCTGGGAGGGCGGGTCCCAGCGGAGGGTCTCCTCGATCCAGTCGGCGGTCCGCCCGCCGAGCGCCTCCTCGCGCTGCTCGGGGTGCAGCCAGGCGGCGTGCCAGGCGTTGCCGAGCGTCAGCATCGTCGTCTCGATCCCGGCGCCGACCAGCAGGATCAGGACGCCGACGATCTCCTCCGGGGTGAGCCGGTCGTCGCCCTCGGCGGCGTCGAGGAGGCCGGAGAGCAGGTCGTCCGCGCGCCGCTTGGATCGTTCTATCGTCAGCTCGGTGTAGTAGCCGACGAGCGCGCCGATCGCCTGCCGCGCCTCCGGCGGCAGGTCGCCGCCCGCGTCGTCCTCGTCCCGGTACATGATCGCCATGCCCAGCTCGCGGACCTTGTCGCGGTCGGACGCGGGCACGCCGACCAGCTCGGAGATCACGTCCGTGGGGAAGCGCCCGGCGACGTCCCGCATCAGGTCGAACGTGCCGCCCTCCAGGTGCGGCCGGACGCACTCGCGGGCGATCTCCCGGATCCGCGGCTCCAGCTCCTGGACGCGCTTCTGCGTGAACGCCCGCGACACGAGCCCGCGCATCCGGGTGTGCTTCGGCGGGTCCATCGCGACGAACGAGAAGAACCGCTCCGCGTCCGGGCCCCAGAACGCCGGTTCGATCCGCAGGCCGTTCCGGCTGGAGAAACGCGCCGAATCCTTCAACGCGGCGACCACGTCCGAGTGCCGCGACAACGCCCAGAAGTCGTCATTGTCGTTGCGGTACACCGGTGACTTTTCGCGCAGTGCCGAATACACCGGGTAAGGGTCATCCTGAATCGCGAAGTCGAACGGACTGTAGAAGAGGTCCACTGCTGCCTTCCGGGTCGGCGCCGTCTTGTGGAACGATCCTTTACCGTCGCGCAACGGTTCGCCCACCATTTCACAGCACCGGCCCGGGTGATCTGCCCCGGACGTGCGGAACGGCCGTCCGCCCTGCACAATGGGCTGTTGTGATCTCCATTTCCGGCGCGGGGGCGCGGCGGACGACGAATCGAGGTGGGGTGTGGAGGTTCCGCCGGGGATAGACCCGACGAAGGCGCATCCGTCCCGCCGGTACAACTACTGGCTCGGCGGCAAGGACAATTTCGCGGTGGACCGCGAGTCCGCGGAGACCGTCGCCTCCGCCTTCCCGACCGTCCGGCTGTCCGCCTGCGAGAACCGCGCGTTCCTGAAGCGCGTCGTCACCTATCTGGCGGGCGAGGCGGGCATTCACCAGTTCCTCGACATCGGCACCGGGCTGCCGTCCGCCGGGAACGTGCACGAGGTCGCGCAGGCCATCGAGCCGACGTCCCGCATCGTCTACGTCGACAACGACCCGGTTGTGCTCGTCCACGCCCGCGCGCTGCTGACCAGCGCGCCCGCGGGCCGGACCGCCTACATCGAGGCCGACCTCCGCGACCCGGAGAAGATCCTCGCCGACACCGACCTCGCGCACACCCTCGACCTGTCGCGCCCGGTCGCGCTGATGCTGGTCGCGACCATGCACTTCGTCACCGACGAGCACGACCCGTACGGGATCGTCCGGCGGCTGCTGTCGGCGCTGCCGTCCGGCAGCCACCTGGTCATGACGCACGCGACGAACGACTTCCTGACGCCCGAGCAGTACGCGGAGAGCGTGGAGGCGAACGAGCGCAGCGGCGTCCCGTTCCGGCTGCGGAGCACGGAGGAGTTCACGCGGTTCTTCGACGGCCTCGAACTGCTGCCGCCCGGGATCACGTCGGTGGTCGACTGGCGTCCGGAGATCCCCGAGGAGCAGCGGCCGTCCGTCGCGGACGTCTCCATGCTCTGCGCCGTCGCCCGCGTTCCCTGACTCACCCGCGCGCGTCGTTCACCGCCCGGACGAGTTCCTCCACGTCGGCGGACGTGGTGCGGTGGCTGATGACGCAGGCGCGCAGCGCGGGACGTCCGGCCAGCTCGACCGGGCTGATCCAGGCCCGTCCACCGTCGACGACCGTCCGCGCGAGCGCGTCGTGGTGCGCCCGCGTGCCGTCGCCGGGATCGGCGAAGCAGACCACCGGGAACGGGGAGTCGTTGACGATCTCCCACCCCGTTCCGGCGAGCCGCGCGCGGAGGAGGTCGGCCAGTTCGGCGTCGTGGTCGAGCTGCTCGGCGTATCCGGCGCGGCCCGCTACGGCCAGGCTGAGGAACAGCTTCAAGCCGATGAACCGCCGCGACCACTGCATGCCCGACGTGTACGGGTCGACGGTGTCGGGGACGTCCGCGGGCATGTAGGACGCCGTCACCCGGAACGTCTCCGCGAGGCCCGCCGCGTCCGTGCACAGGAACGCGCCCGCGCCCATCGGGACGCTCAGCCACTTGTGCGCGTCCACCGTGATCGAGTCGGCGCGCTCGATCCCGGCGAGGGCGGGCCGCAGCCGGTCCGACAGCGCGGCCGCGCCGCCGTACGCGGCGTCCACGTGCAGGCGGAGGCCCTGGTCGCGGCACAGGTCGGCGAGGTCGTGCAGCGGGTCGACGGCTCCGGCGGCGGTCGTCCCGGCCGTCGCGACGACGAGGAACGGCAGGTCGCCGCCCGCCCGGTCGGCGGCCACCAGCGCGGCGAGCCGGGCGCCGTCGAGCCGCAGGTCGGACCCGGTCGGGACGAGCCGCACGGCGTCCCGCCCGAGCCCGGTCGCGTGCGCGATCTTCAACCAGGCGAGGTGGCTCTCCGCCGACGCGTACATGACCGGACGTCCGGGCAGGGCGCGCAGGCCGTCGGTGCCGTAGCGCGGCCAGGTGCGGGTCAGCGCGAGCAGCACGGCGGTGTGGTTCGCCTCCGCGCCGCCGCTGGTGAACGACCCGGCGACCGCCTCCGCCGGGTAGCCGAGCCGGCCGCCGAGGAAGCGCAGCAGGTGCGCCTCGATCTCGGCGGCGGCGGGCGCGTGCGACCACGCGGCGAGCTGCGGGTTGAACGCCGCCGCGAGGGTCTCGCCGACGACGCCGAGCGGTGTCGGCGTCGGGTTGAACAGGCCGAAGTAGCGCGGGTGCGTGGTGTGGACGGTCGCCGTCCGCAGCAGTTCCGCGACCGCGCCGAGCACGTCCTCGGCGGGCGCCGGGCGAGCGAAGTCATAACCACCGATCACGGTTCGCAGGTGTGCGACGTCGATCGGCGGGCTGACCGCGCGTCCGGCGACGTCCGCGCGCTCGTCCTCGATCAGCTCGACGGCGCGCCGCCACAGCTCGTCCGCCGCGAGGCGGGACGGGCCGAACGACGCCCGTCCGACGGGAAAGGGCTCCATGGTCCGACTCT
This sequence comes from Actinomadura decatromicini, assembly GCF_008121305.1. Classification (NCBI taxonomy): domain Bacteria; kingdom Bacillati; phylum Actinomycetota; class Actinomycetes; order Streptosporangiales; family Thermomonosporaceae; genus Actinomadura; species Actinomadura decatromicini. The sequence continues at coordinate 412,013 of NZ_VSRQ01000005.1, forward strand.
CGCGTCCGCGCCCGGCCGTCCCAAGTGGCAGGAGTGACCGTTGGCGCTAAATTAGTGACATGCCGCACCGCCTGGCCGTCGCCGTCACCGACGGGGTGCCGATCTTCGAGTTGGCCATCCCGTGCGAGGTGTTCGGCTACGAGCGGCCGGGGCTCGCGGAGTCCTGGTACGACTTCCGGCTGTGCGCGCCCGCCGGGACGCGCACCGCCGCCGGGTTCGCCCCGCACGCCGACGCCGGGCTCGAGGCGCTCGCGGAGGCCGACACCGTCGTCATCCCCGCGTGCGCCAACCTGCTGGACGACCAGCCGCCCGACCTGGTCGAGGCCGTCCGGGAGGCGCACCGCAACGGCGCCCGGATGGTGTCGCTGTGCACGGGCGCGTTCGTCCTCGCCGCCGCCGGGATCCTGGACGGACGCCCCGCCACCACCCACTGGATGCACGCCGGGCAGCTCGCCGCGCGGTACCCGAAGGTCCAGGTCGACCCGAGCGTGCTCTACATCGACGACGGCGACGTCCTGACCAGCGCGGGCACGGCGGCCGGCCTCGACCTGTGCCTGCACGTCGTCCGCGCCGACCACGGCGCGGCGGTCGCGAGCGCGCTGGCCAAGCGGCTCGTCATGCCCGCGCACCGGCCGGGCGGGCAGGCGCAGTACATCGAGGCGGCGACCGCCGTCCGGAACACCGACGACCTCGGCCCGCTCCTCGACTGGGCGCGGGAGCGCCTGCACGAGCCGCTCACCGTCGCCGCGCTCGCGCGCCGCGCCGGGATGACGCCCCGCACGCTGATCCGCCGCTTCCACGCCGCGACCGGCACGACGCCGATGGCCTGGCTGCGCGGCATCCGCATCGACTACGCACGGGAGTTGCTGGAGACGACGGCCCTGCCCGTCGACCGGATCGCCGAGCGCTCGGGCCTCGGCAGCCCCGCGAACCTCCGCCATCACTTCACGCGCGTCGTCGGCGTCCCTCCGACGGCCTACCGGAGGGCGTTCGCGGCCGACGCCGGCCGCTGATTTTCACTGGTCCAGTCGCCATGCTGGACCGGTTCAGACTGTATGACACCGTTGAAATTCAACTCTTGCACACCGCCTGAGGTGCGGTTATTGTCACGACAATTTGTATAGTTTCCTAACTATTTGAAGGGACAGGATTGCCGTGGCCGCAAGCCGCTCCCCACTCCGGGCGATCCTCACCGGGTGTAGCGCCATCCTCCTGATGCTCGGCATAACGGCGGTGCTGACAGCACCCGCCAATGCCGCCGGGCCGACCGCCGCCTGCCATACCGTCCAAGAATGGGGCGGTGGGGCACAGTACGGCTGCACCATCAGCAACGGTGGCAGCGCCTCCATGTCGAACTGGAAGCTGGAGTTCGACCTCGCCTCCAACGTCAAGATGGGCTCCTACTGGGACGCCTCGCTCGCCAGCTCGGGCAGCCACCACACGTTCACGAGCCGGGAGTACAACGGCACGGTCGCGCCCGGCGCGACCGCGACGTTCGGCTTCCTCGTCTCCTACACCGGCACGCTGACCGAGCCGCAGAACTGCCTGCTCGACGGCCAGCCGTGCGGTGGCGGCACCGTGGACGCCCCGCCGAGCGCACCCGCCAACCTCCGCACGACCGAGATCACGTCGACGTCCGTCACCCTCGCCTGGGACGGCGCGACCGACGACAAGGGCGTCAAGAACTACGACGTGCTGAACGGGACCGCCGTCGCCGCGACCGTCACCGGCACCACCGCCAAGGTCACCGGGCTCACGGCCGGGACGCGCTACACGTTCCGCGTCGTCGCCCGCGACACCGCCGACCAGGTGTCCGAGGCCGGGGCGGGCGTCACCGTCACGACCCCCGGAAACGGTGAGGACACCCCGCCGTCCAAGCCCGCCGACCTGAAGATCACCGAGACGACCAACGACTCGGTGTCCCTCTCCTGGGGCGCCGCGACCGACGACCACGGCGTCACCGGGTACGACGTGCTGCAGAACGGCTCGGTCGTCCAGTCGGTGACCGGCACCACCGCCAAGGTCTCCGGCCTGACGGCGGGCAGCTACAAGTTCGCGGTCCGCGCCAAGGACGCCACCGGCCAGGTCTCCGAGCTGAGCAACGAGGTCACCGCCAAGATCGGAGCGGGCAGCGCCGGCTGCCGTCCGGACGGCCTCTACCAGACGCCCGGCGTCACGCCGCCGTACTGCGACGCCTACGACAACGACGGCCGCGAGAAGATGGGCGACGGCCACCCGCGCCGCGCCATCGGCTACTTCACGAGCTGGCGGACCGGCAAGAACGGCGCGCCGCGCTACCTTGCGAGCGACATCCCGTGGGACAAGGTCACCCACATCAACTACGCGTTCGCGCACATCGACGGCCAGAACAAGGTCTCGGTCGGCAACGACTCGCCGAACAACCCGGCGACCGGGATGGAGTGGCCGGACGTCAAGGGCGCGGAGATGGACCCCTCGCTCCCGTACAAGGGCCACTTCAACCTGCTCAACAAGTTCAAGAAGCAGCACCCGAACGTCAAGACGCTGATCTCGATCGGCGGCTGGGCGGAGACCGGCGGCTACCTCGACGACAACGGCAAGCGCGTCGCGTCCGGCGGTTTCTACACGATGACCGACAGCCAGGACAAGATCAACACCTTCGCCGACTCGGTCGTCGCGTTCCTGCGCAAGTACGGCTTCAACGGCGCGGACATCGACTACGAGTACGCGACGTCGATGAAGTACGCCGGGCACCCGGACGACTTCACGTTCTCCAACGCGCGGCGCTCGACGCTGATGGCCAACTACGTCTCCCTCATGAAGACGCTGCGCGAGAAGCTCGACGCGGCGAGCGCGGCCGACGGCAAGTACTACATGCTGACCGCCGCCACCTCGGCGTCCGGCTGGATCCTGCGCGGTCATGACACCTACCAGGTGAACCCGTACCTGGACTACGCCAACCTCATGACCTACGACCTGCACGGTTCCTGGAACCACTTCGTCGGCCCGAACGCCGCGCTCTACGACGACGGCAAGGACAACGAGCAGGCCGACGGCGGCGTCTACACCGCCTACGGAATGGGCTACCTGAACACCGACTGGGCGTACCACTACTTCCGCGGTTCGATGCCCGCCGGACGCATCAACATCGGCGTCCCGTTCTACACCCGCGGATGGCGCGACGTCTCCGGCGGCACGAACGGGCTGTGGGGCAAGGCGGCGCTGCCGGACCAGACGAAGTGCCCGCCCGGCACCGGTAAGAACGTCGGCTCCACCACGCCTTGCGGAAACGGCGCCGTCGGACTCGACAACCTCTGGCACGACGACGACGCGGCGGGCGTGGAACAGGCGTCGGGCAGCAACCCGATGTGGCACGCCAAGAACCTCGAAAAGGGAATCCAGGGCGACGACTACATCGGCGCCTACGGCCTCGACCCGGCGAAGGACCCGGACGACCGCCTCACCGGCACCTACACCCGCCAGTACGACAACACGATGAAGTCGCCGTGGCTGTGGAACAGCACCAAGAAGGTGTTCCTGTCCACTGAGGACGACCAGTCCATCGCCGCCAAGGCGCAGTACGTGGCGGACAAGGGCATCGGCGGCATCATGATCTGGGAGCTCGCCGGAGACTACGCCTGGGACCCCGCCCGCAACGGCGGCAAGGGCGAGTACTTCATGGGGCAGACCCTGATCTCGGCCATCAACGACAAGTTGAAGACCGCGTCCCCGTACCAGAACCGCAAGTCGGATCACACGATGCCCACCGAGGTTCTCGACGTGAAGGTGGCGCTGACCAACTTCCCGGTCGGCGACGCCAACTACCCGATCACGCCGAAGATGACCATCACGAACAACTCGGGCCAGACCATTCCGGGCGGCGCCACGTTCAAGTTCGACTACGGCACCTCCGCGCCGTCGACGATGACGCAGCAGACCGGGTGGACGCTCTCCGTTCAGGCAGGTCACACCGGCAACAACACCGGTGGCCTGAAGGGTGACTTCCATAGGGCGACGCTCACCGTTCCCAGCTACACGAGCATTCCGAACGGTGGCACCGCGACGGTCGCGCTGAGTTACCAGCTACCGATATCGTCCCCGTCGAACTTCCAGCTCACGTTCGGCGGCAAGTCCTACGCGCTCGCGCAGGACTACCCAGTAACCGCGTCAGTAGGCGGCACACACCGCTGACCTGAGCGGCTTCACATAGAAGGCAGGGCGTATGCCACCACCCGGCATACGCCCTGCCCAGCCGTTTCCGGCCCCGAATTTCCCGGCCTGAGAACTGGAGAGTGTGCGGTGAACCGTGCGAGAGGCCGCTTGGCGGCGGTTCTGCTGGCGGTCGCGCTGGGCGCGGCGGTCGGCGGATGCGACGATTCCGGTTCGGGCCGGACCTCGGCGCGCCCCATGCCCTCCTACGCCGCCTTCACGGACGTGCCGGAAAGCCTTTCCCTGGACGGGACGACGGTCACGGTCGGGAATCCCGCCGCGCTCGTCCTCGTCCATTTGTACGAGGACCCGCGCTGCCCGACCTGCAAGGCGTTCGAAACGATCGGCGGCGGCCCCGTGCTGCGCGACTGGGTCGTGCAGGGCAAGGCGAGGGCCGACTACACGATGGCCTCGTTCCTGGACGGACGGCTCGGCGGCCACGGCTCAGAGAAGGCCGTCAACGCCCTGCGCGCGGCGTTCGAGCAAAAGAAGTTCGCCGAATACCACGAGGTCCTTTACCAGAACCAGCCAGAGGAGACCGTCGACGGCTTCACCACCGCGCGCCTCCTGGAACTGGCGGGCAAGGTCGACGGGCTGCGCGGACCCGCCTTCGACTCCGCCGTGAAGACGATGAAGTACCGGAATTTCGTCGACACGGCGCAGGTGGCGTACGTGCGGGCCGGGCGCAAGGGCGGAAAGGGGCCCGGCACGCCCACCCTGGACATCGGCGGAATCAGGGTCCCGGACGAAAGCTACAACTCCCTCTTCGACAAGACGGCGTTCACCCAGATACTCACCAGGGTGTACGCGGTGATGGCGAGGGAGACTCCTAAGCCAGCGCGCGCCTGATCGCCGCACCCACCGGTTCCGACGGGTCAACGGGGCCGTTCGCGTGGAGCGGTGGTTGCCCCAGGAAACGCGGGACCGTGCCGTGATGAGGCTGGCCCGCGTGGACCACGAACGGGTGGCAGAGATAGACGGTGCCCGCCGGGCCGGTGGCGTAGGCCGTGGGACGGTCGGCGCTCGCGGCTTCCGCTCGGCTCGCCAATTCCCGGGCGTCCAGGCCGTCGTCGCCCTCCGGTTCGAGGAGGCGCGCCACGTCCAGGTGGGAGCCGATCCGGAGGCGGGTGGGCGCGTCCTTCTCGGTCACGTCCGAGAAGAGGAAGAGCATCAGCAGCGCGCGGTCCTTGGAATGGACGTTCGCGCGCCAGGAAAGGTAGTCGGTCGGCGACGAAGCGGGGCCTGCGAAACTGACGTCCACGTGCCAGTTGTCGACGACGGCCGATTCTCCGCCGGGGAACCGGATGACGAACCCGCCGAGGCTGGCGGGCGGCGTCCAGCGTCCCGTGCCGACGAGCGTGTCGAACGCGGCGCGCAGTTTCGGCGTGTTGGCGGCGGCCGTGAACGGCGCCTGCCCGTAGCCCGGCCGCGTCGCGATGGGCCCCGGCCAACTGGACGCGTCGTCAGGGTCGGCGCCGAGATCGTTCCAGATGATGGCGCGGCATTCGTCGGCCAGGTCGCGCGGGAAGGCGTCCTCGACCCGGACGAAGCCGTGCTCGATGAAGGCGTCCACGTCGATCATGGACCCACTCTGGCCCGGACCGCGTTCAGCGGTCCAACGATTATTCGCGCTCAGAACACCGGCGTGCCGTCGCGGACGAGCCTCCAGTTGTCCACGTGAAAGGTCGCCGGGTCGATGGTGCCCGCCTTGGACGCGTACTCGACGATCGCCTCGCGAATGGCGACCTGCGCGTTGTAGACGACGGGCGCCGCCGTGATGTTCGGGAATCCGCCGCCGCCCGACTGGCGGTAGTTGTTCACCGCCACCACGAACCGCTGGTCGTCCGCGACGGGCTTTCCGTCGTAGGCGAGATTGGCGATGCGCGAGCCCTCCGCCTTCGCGATGTCCACGTCGTACGTGACGCCGGAGAGCTGGTCGTAGTTGTAGTCGGGACGGTTGTGCGCGTTCGTCCACGACGCGGGATCGACGGGCGCGCTCGCCGCGACCTGCTTGAAGTACTGCGCGGAGTATTCGAGGTACGTCCTGATCTGCGAGCCGGTCAGCACGCTGGCCAGAAGCGTGTTGTCGTAGATGTAGAGCCCGGCGATGTCCTTGATGGTGACCTTTCCGGCGGGGAACGTCGCGGAACGGCTGAACGGCGCGGCTATCGACAGCACGGGGAGGGATGCGTTCTCCGTCCCGGCGATGGCCTCCTTCACCTTCGCCGTTTGCACGAGGTGGATGTAGTCCAGGATCGCGGTGTCCTTCCAGCAGGACTCCGCCGCCGACATCTCCTCCGTGGAGGTGGCGACTTCTTTGTTCACATAGGCGACGACGGCGTCGTGCTGCTTCTTGACGATCGTGACGAGTTCCGGGTCTTCCTGGACGGTGTTCGTGTTCACCGACGTCGCGGATTTTCCCGTGACCTTCCAGCGTCCCCGCTCGTGGGTGAGCGTGAGGTCGAAGACGGAGAGCCGCTGCCCCCAGCATTTCGGCTCGCTCATCACGACCGTCCGGCCGGTGGCCTTGTTCGTGACGAAACGCTCCGGGATGTCGAGGTGCGCGTGCCCGAACAGGATGGCGTCGATGCCCGGCACCTGCTCGGCGACCAGCGCGGCGGCGTTCTCCACGGGCAGGTCGCCGGTGTAGGACGACGTGCCGCTGTCCCCGGAGTGCGCGCTGACGATCACGACGTCCGCGCCCTGGCGGCGGATCACCGGCACCCACCGGCGCGCGGTCGCGACCAGGTCGAGGAAGTCGAGCTTGCCGGAGACGTTGCCCCGGTCCCAGATCGCGACGCCCGGGTTCGTGAGCCCCAGCACGCCGACCGTGATCGGCGGGAAGCCGTGAACGCGCATCCGCTTGAGCATGTACGGCCGGAAGGCGGGACGGCGCGTCCCCGCGTGGACGGCGTTCGCGGCCAGCACCGGCGCGCGCATCTGACGGATCCACGTGTTCAGGAACGGCAGGCCGTAGTTGAACTCGTGGTTGCCGAGGGCCACCGCGTCATATCCGATGGCGTTCATCTGCCGCGCCATCGGGTGGACGGCGCCGGTGTCGGTGATCGGCTCGACCGACGCGTAGTAGAAGCCGAGCGGCGTGCCCTGGATCGTGTCCCCGGCGTCGAACAGGAGGGTGCGCTCGCGCCCCCGCGCGGCGCGGATCTGGTTGACCAGGCTCGACACCCGCGCGAGGCCGACGACGTTCCCATCGCGGTCGTGGTATGCGGCGTCGGTGTAGTAGTCCCAGTCGAGGGCGTGGCTGTGGAGGTCGGACGTGCCCATGACGGTGATCGTCACCGTCCGGCCGCGCGGCGCGGCGTCCGCTTGGCCGGGCCAGCCCGCGAGGGCGAGGGCGCCCGCGGCGGTCAGCCCGCCGAGGACCTGCCTGCGGCTGACGTCGGGAACGTGGCAGGAACACCAGCGCGGCTGCATATCGGACCGTTCCTTCCGCAGGGGACGGGAGAACGATAAGCCCGCCGCGCGGAGCCGGGACTGGTGAAATCTTCCGATTCCCCGGGGAGATCGTTGGCAGTCCGCGCCAAACCGGACATCCCCTCCGCCGAGCGGTCGCCGACGCGAAATCGAAGTGTGGGCTACATCACAAAGCGCACTGAATCGCCCTGGAGATCACTCTTGAAGCGCCTTCTCCCTTTTCGGAGCTGTTGCCGGGTATAGCGATTCGTGCTCATCTATTTACAGCGATGTCCGGTTGTGGACGCTCCCAGCCGGTCCACCCCACCCGACCACCCCGCCACCGAGCCACCCCGCCACCGAGCCACCCCGCCACCAGCCACCGACGACGCACGCAGCGACAGCGGAGGTCCGGATGCGCAAGGAGACGCTGGAGAGCTTCGTCCTCGGGGACGTCCTCCGGTCACAGGCGCAGGTTCACCGACGGCAGACGTTCCTCAAGTTCCGCGACGGCGAGATCACCTACGGCGAGGTGGACGACGCCGCCGACCGCATGGCCCGCGCGCTGTCGGCCGCCGGGATCGGGCGCGGCGACCATGTCGGCCTGATGCTGCCGAACTGCGCCGACTTCGTCCATCTGGTGTTCGCGCTGGCGCGGATCGGCGCGGTCGCCGTGCCGATCAACATCGCCTACCGGGGGGAGTTGCTGCGGCACGTCCTGGACAGTTCCGACTCGTCCTGGCTGATCGTCGACGGGCCGTACGCGGAGCGGCTCACCGAGATCGCGGCGCGGCTGCCGAAGCTCGGCGGCGTGTTCGTCCGGGACGCGGCTGGCAGCGGCGTGCTGCTCGACCGGCTCGGCAAGCCCGCCCGCGAGCTGACCGCGCTGCCGGACGACGGCGACGGCGACCGCCGCGTCGACCTCGACATCCGCTTCGGCGACCTCCAGGCGATCATGTACACGTCCGGGACGACGGGCCCGTCCAAGGGCGCGATGGTGCCGCACGCGCTCGCCCTGACCTGCGCCTACGACTCGCTCGACTTCCTCGACCGGTGGGGCAAGACGATCTACTGCCCGCTGCCGCTGTTCCACGCGGCCGCGCTCTGGGACGGCATGCTGTCCGCCCTCCTCGGCGGCGGCTCGATCGCGATCGTGGAGCGGTTCAGCGCGTCCAGGTTCTGGGACGACGTCCGCCGCTTCGACGCCCAGGTGTGCATGAGCGTGTTCTCGATGATCCCGATCCTGCTGAACCGTCCGCCCACGTCACGCGACCGCGACCACCGGTTGGAGACGTTCTACATGGGAAAGTCCAACCTGGACGAGCCCATGCGCGAGCGGTTCGGCGTCCGGTCGGTGGAGACGTACACGAGCACCGAGGCGGGCATCGCGACCGGCAGCCCGTACGGGGAGTGGCGCGTCGGGTCCTGCGGGCAGGCCCACGACGAGCGGTTCCACGTCGCGGTCGTGGACGAGCACGACCGCGAACTCGGCTCCGGGGAACCGGGCGAGCTGGTGCTGCGGCCGAAGCAGCCGTTCGTCCTGACGACCGGCTACTACGGGAACTGGGAGGCGACGACCCGCTGCTTCCGGAACATGTGGTTCCACACCGGAGATCGGGTATGGCGCGATGACGACGGTTACTTCTACTTCCTTGACCGGATGAAGGACGCCATCCGCCGGCGCGGCGAGAACATCTCCGCCTTCGACCTGGAGACGGAGATCAACCAGCACCCGGCGGTCCTGGAGTGCGCCGCGATCGGCGTGCCCTCGGAACTGGAGGACGAGGACATCAAGGTGTCGATCGTGGTGCAGCCGGACACCGGCATGGACCCGGCCGAGCTGATCGCCTACTGCGAGGAGCGGCTGCCGCGGTCGATGGTGCCGCGCTACGTCGAGTTCGTGGACGCGCTGCCGCGCACCCCAACCGACAAGGTCGCCAAGTACAAGCTGCGGGCGCAGGGCGAGCACGGCGTCACCGAGACCACCTGGGACCGGGAGGCGGACGGCCGGTGAACTGGGACGACACGCCGGAGCAGGCCGCCTTCCGCGAGGAGGTCCGCGCCTTCATCCAGGACAACTTCCCGGCGGGCTACCGTCCGGCCGGGGAGGAGGAGCAGAGCCTCGAACCCGAGGACGTCGCGGGCTACAACTGGCCCGTCGACCGCGTCGCCGACGACCCGGAACGCCGCGAGGGCGCCCGCGCGTGGGCGGCGGCGCTCGCCGAACGCGGCTGGATCGCGCCGCACTGGCCGGAGGAGTTCGGCGGCGCGGGGCTGTCGGCGCTGGAGGAGTTCGTCCTGCACGAGGAGATGATGCGGGCGCGGGTGCCGACCGTGAACGGCATCGGCGCGTTCCTCCTCGGCCCGACCCTGCTCGTCCACGGCACGGACGAGCAGAAGGCCGCGCACCTCCCGCCGATCGCGAAGGGCGAGGCGACGTGGGCGCAGGGCTTCTCCGAGCCCGGCTCCGGCTCCGACCTCGCGTCGCTGCGGACGCGGGCCGTCCGCGACGGCGACGAGTACGTGGTCGACGGACAGAAGGTGTGGACGTCCCTCGGCCAGTACGCCGACTGGCTGTTCGTGCTCGTGCGCACCGACCCCGACGCCGAGAAGCCCCACCGCGGCATCACGTTCCTGCTCGTCGAGGCGGACGCGCCCGGCGTGACGATCCGCCCGATCGAGGACCTGCGCGGCTCCGCGCCGTTCTGCGAGATCTTCTTCGAGGGCGTCCGGGTGCCGGTGGCGAACCGGGTCGGGGACGAGAACCGCGGCTGGTACGTGGCGATGTCCGCGCTCGGCTTCGAGCGGGCCGGGATCGGCGCGACGATCAAGTACGAGCAGGCCCTCGCCGAACTGGTGAGCTACCTGCGCTCCCCGGACGGTCGCCGCCACGCCCGCGTCACGCCCGCCCTCCGGCAGGAGATCGCGCGCCGCAAGACGGAGATCCGCGTCCTGTACAACCTGGCCCGCTACACGGTGTCGCGGCAGGCGGAGGGCGCGGAGCCCGACTTCGAGGCGTCCATCAACCAGCTCTTCGGCGCGGAGCTGCACCAGCGCCTCGCCCGGACCGGCGCCCGCGCGTTCGGCCGGTCCGCCGCGCTCTGGCAGCGCGACGGCGCGCCGCTCGACGCCGTGTTCACCCACATGCGCCGCGACTCGGTGGCGTCGACCTTCCTCGGCGGCACCACCGAGATCCAGCGAAACGTCATCGCCACCCGGGGCCTGAGCCTGCCCCGCTGACCGGACCGACCCACCGGAGGAGCGAACCGCATGCCCGCCGAGAACCCGTACGAGACCGTCGACCTGCGGATCGAGGAACGCGTCGCCTGGCTGACCCTCAACCGCCCGGAGAAGCTCAACGCGCTGACCCCGACGACGATGACGGAGCTGCGCGACATCTTCACCCGCGTCGACGACGACGAGGACGTCTGCGTCGTGGTGCTGCGCGGCGCGGGCGAGCGGGCGTTCTGCGCCGGGATGGACCTCGGCTGGTCGGAGAAGCTGACCCCGCGCGAGCGGATCGAGCAGGGGCGGCTCGGCGAGAAGACGTTTGCGATGATGGAGCGGCTGTCGGTCCCGGTGGTCGCGGCCGTGCACGGCTACGCGGTCGGCGGCGGGCTGGAGCTGGCGCTCGCGGCCGACTTCATCATCGCCTCGGACAACGCGAAGATGGGCCTGGTCGAGATCACGCTGTCGGCGCGCCCGCCGTACCGGCCGAAGATGACCGAGGACGGCGACCCCGACCAGCCCGAGTTCGGCGGCTCCGCGCCCGGCTGGGGCGGCGTGAAACGGCTCCCGGAACGCATCGGGAAGGCCCGCGCGAAGGAACTCCTCTTCACCGGAGCGCGCATCGACGCGGAGCGGGCGCTGCAACTCGGCCTGGTCAACGACGTCTACCCGGCCGAAGAGTTCGACAAGCGGATAGGCGAACTGGCCGAACGCATCGCGGCGATGAACCGCTACAACCTGCGTCTCGTCAAGGAACTGGTCACGTACGGCTACGACTGGATCGAGCCCCACCCGAGCTAGGAGGACCCGTGCAGATCTACCGCATCGACCACGTCGCGCAGGTGACTCCCGACCTGGACGGCCAGGTGGAGTTGCTGGAGCGGCTGTTCGGGTTCCGGCGCGTCCGGGCCTGGGACAACCCGGCCGAGGGCGTGCGCGGCGCCCGCCTCGAGATCCCCGGCAGCCGCGGTCAGGCGTGGGAGGTGCTCGCGCCCGCCGGTGACGGCTCGGCGTTGCAGACCTTCCTCGACGAGCACGGCGGACGTCCCGGCCTGCACCACGTCGGCGCCGAGGTGCCCGACCTGGAGGCCGCCCGCGCCGAGCTGGAGTCGCGCGACCTCAAGCCGACCGATGGCGTGCGCGGACGCTGGCTGGAGGCGTCGCTGACGCCGCCCGAGCACGGCCCCGGCGTCCTGTGGCGGCTCCGCGGCCCCGGCAGCCTCGACATGTGCGGCGACACTCCCGGTTCGGAGGCCGAGCCTGGCTCACCGGACGGCCCGAACCTCGGCGTCGTCGCGCTCGACCACATCTGCCAGGCGTTCCACGACCGCGACGCGCTCGCCGACTGGTACCGCGACCTCGCCGGGTTCGTGCAGGTCTGGCGGACGCCCGAGGACGAGCACCCCGACATGGCCGACCTCGTCCTCAACATCCCCGGCTCCGCGATCTGCTGGGAGGTGATCACGTCGCGCGGCGAGGACTCGTTCATCGACCGGTTCCTGGAGCGCAGCGGCCCCGCCGCCCACCACGTCACCTTCGAGGTCGACGACTGGGACAGGGCGCTCGCCGCCTGCGACCACCACGGCACGCCCACCTTCGACGACGAGGAGGGCGTCACGGACGGCGCGGCCTGGAAGCACACGTTCATCCACCCGAAGCACACCGGCGGAATCCTCGTCCAGTTGTTCTGGGAGGAACGGCCGGGCGTGTGGGTCCGCTCCGACAAGATCCCGCCGTCATGAACCTGAGTCTCACCGAGGACCAGGAGCTCATCGCGTCCACGGCCCGCGAGCTTCTGGAGTCGCGCGCGGCGACGGCGGGCGCGCGGGCGGTGGACGCCGATCCCGCCGGGTACTCGGTCGCGCTGTGGAAGGAAATGGTCGACCTCGGCTGGACCGGCCTCGCGTTCCCCGAGGATTTCGGCGGTGTCGGCGGCGACTTCCTCGACGTGTGCCTGCTGTTCGAGCAGCTCGGATACGCGCTGGTCCCGAGCCCGCTGCTGGCGTCGGTGGCGTGCGCCGGGATGCCGGTCGCGCGGTTCGGGACAGATGCGCAGAAGGAGCGGTGGCTCGGCGCCATCGCCGAAGGGCACGTCGTGACGGCGGCGCCGCTGCCGTGGGACCGTCCCGGCGACGCGCCGGTCGCCACGCCCGACGGCGACGGGTTCACGCTGAGCGGGACGGCGACGTTCGTGCCGTTCGCCGCGTCCGCCGAGAGCCTGCTCGTGGCGGCGCGGCTCGACGGCGAACCGCGCGCGTTCTGGGTGGACGCCTCGGCCGTCACGATCCGTCCGCTGGACACGGTCGGGCTGGACCGTCCGTGCCATGTCGAGTTGGCGGACGTCCGCGCCGACGACGCGCTCGGGCCGGACGCCGTCCAGGCCATGGCGCGGTTCGGCGCGGCGGCGATGTGCGCGGAGATGGTGGGCGGGGCGCAGCGCGTCCTCGACATGACGGTCGCGTACGCGACGGAGCGGGAGCAGTTCGGCAAGCCGATCGGGTCGTTCCAGGCCGTCCAGCACCACTGCGCGGACATGGCCATCGACGTGCTGGGCTCCCGGTTCATCGCCTACGAGGCCATCTGGCTGCTGGCGTCCGGGCGCGACGCCGCCGACGAGGTGTCCATGGCGAAGGCGTGGGTGAGCGAGGCGTACGAGCGGGTGTGCGCGCTCGGCCACCAGGTGCACGGCGCGATCGGCTTCACCGCCGAGCACGACCTGCACCTGTTCTCGCGGCACGCCACGTCCGCGGCGCTGGCCTTCGGCGACGGCGACCAGCACTACGACGTCCTTGCGGGCGCCCTCGACGTCCAGGACACCTGACGCCGGGTCACTGGACGCCGGGCGGTTTCCCGCCCAGTTGCCAGCCCGCGTCGAACTTCTCCTGGACGGCCGGGAACCTGTGCAACACGCGGTTCGCCTCGGCGGGGAGGGTGCTCGTGGCGGCGTAGCCGATGGCGAAGGGCAGGCCGACGACGGCGATGACCACGAACAGGACGCCGATACCCATCCCGGCGGAGAGGAGGGCGCAGGCGAGGGCGAACGCCGCGGCGTCCGCGCCGAGGGCGCAGGCCCACACCTTGGCGCGGCGGCTCCGGTGGGCGGACGCGCAGTCCGCGCACCGCGGCACCGTGATCGTCAGCTTCCGCCAGGTGATCCGGGTCGTGTAGTGCGGGGTCAGCTCGCGCTTGACCTCGCCGTGCATCGCCACCCCGACCCCGGCGCCGTCGCCGCTCGGCCGCTCCCCGCAGAACCAGCAGGTGCCGTAGACCAGGTTGTCCCGGACGATCCGGAGGTTCTCGGCGACGTCCGCCTTGACGTTCGGGGAGTCCGCCATGGCCTCGGCCCGTTCGAGGACGCCCTCCGCCGGTCCCCAGTCCTCGGTCTTGTTGATGTAGCGGACGACGCAGCGCATCACGGTGTCCGCGACCTCGTCGCGCAGCCCGGCGAGGACGGGATGCCCGGCCGGGAGGACGGCCGCGAACCCCGCGAACACCGGGTCGGCCCGCTCCGCGAGGCGCACCGCCTCCCCGTACCCGGTCTCCGGGTCGGCGGACGCCCGGTCGAGGGTGTCGTCGCTCGACGACCTGAGCCGGGACGCCTCCGGCGCTGCGGCTTCAGACAGCGCGGCATCGACCGCCTCCGCGTCGAACCCGGCACCGCGCATCAGCCTTACGTGCGCGGCGGCCTCGTCGTGCGCGCCCGACTGCCCCGCCCGCACGGCCAGTGCCGCACTCACCGACAGGACGGCGGCGGGCAGCCGTTCGCGCAGTTCGTCGGCCGTGCCGGACGCGACGCGCGGATCGTCGGCGGCGCGGGCGCGGGCGGCGACCAGGTCCCAGAAGGCGCCGGTGTCGAGGACGGTCCGCCAGCCGCGCAACGCGCCTTTCCAACGCTCCTCGCCGAGGTCGCCGGAGTCGAGCGCGCGGGCGTGGGCGAGGACGGCGAGGTTGTGCGCGGCGACGGCGGCCGGACGTCCGGGGCCGGGCTCGGACCAGAGCCGCTCGGCGTCCGCGGCCCTTCCTTCGCGCAGCGCCTCGTCGGCGTCCCCTCCCGACGGCCAGAACCAGAACAGCTCGTCCGCCAGCCGGAGCAGCGGGTCGCGGAGCCGCTGGAACGCCCGCTGGACGGCGTCGGCGTCGGGCGGCGGATCCAGCGGGAGGAGCGGGGAGCCCGTCCAGGAGCCGTCCCCGAACCTGGCCCTGACCCGCAGTTCCTCGGCCCGCCTGCGGATGTCGCGGTCGGTGGCGTCCACGGGGAGGCCGGTGATCCGGAAGGGGTTGTCGCGGTAGAGGTCCGGGCCGATCCCGGCGAAGAACGCGGTCTCGGTGGCGGTCATCGCGCGACCGCCGCGGAGATGCGCATGCTGACCGTGCGGTCGCGCGGGTCGTCGGGCGCAACGCCGCCGTCCGGGAAGGGCGGCAGCGCTCCGGCCAGCGTGGACGTCGAGAAGCGGACGGCCGGGATCCCGGCGGCCGCGCTCAGCACCTCGCGGACGACCGTCACGCGCAGCATCCCCAGCTCGGCGTTGCTCGCGTAGCCGCCGCCGGGCCGGACGGCCGTCCGGTCGGTGTGCCCGATCACCGCGACGGCGAGCCGCCCGGCCTCCGGACGCAGCCGTTCGCCCAGCTCCCGCAGCGTGGCCCGGCCGCGCCGGGTGAGCGTCGCGTCGCGTTCGAACAGGCCCCGGTCGAACGTGACGGCCAGCTCGCCGTCGCGGCGGACGACCCGCACCCCCGGTGTTCGCAGGTGAAGCCCGTCCAGCGGGTCCGGCGCGGGCGACGCGGACGGCGACACGGACGGCGACCCGGATGGAGCGGCCGTGGCCGGGGGAGCGGCCACGGCCACCCGTCCGGGGGTGTCGGCGCGGTCGAGCCACAGGTCGGCGAGCATGGCCAGGGCGAGCAGCGCCGCCAGCGCGCCGCCCGCCCTGACCGCCCCGCGCGCCACGCGGACCCGTCCCGGCCGCGCCGCCCGCGCCCGGATCTCCGCGATACGGCGGCGTCCCTCGGCGGCGGACCGGTCGCCGGGGGCGAGCGCAGCGGCCTCCGCCCAGCAGCGGTCCGCCTCGTCCCACCGGCCCTGCTGCGCGTGGATGCGGGCCCGCAGGTCCAGGACGGCGACGTCGTGCTCGCCGCCGAGCAGCTCCGCCGCCTCGGTGTAGCGGCCCGCGCGGGCCAGCGTCCGCGCCTGGGCGAGCGCCGCCTCCCGGACGGCGAGCCGCGCGGCCGGTGCCGGCGCCATGGCGGTCACCGGCCCATCCGCACCGTGCTGAGCGGGTCGAGCCGGGTCCGCTCGGGCAGCAGGTCGGTGAGCGCCGAGTTCACCCGGCGCAGCGCCGGGGCGTCGCCCGCGTCGGCGGCGCGCCGCCCGGTCGCGATCAGGTGCGCGGCCTCGCGCTGGTCGCTCATGTCGGGACGCATCGAGCACAGCCGGTCGAACAGCAGGAACGGCAGCTCGCCGGAGTAGTCCAGCACCTGGACCAGGACCCGGCGCAGCTCGACGGTGCGCTGCCGCAGCAGGTCGGCGTCGTGCGCGGCCACCGCGTCCTGGAGCGCCTCCTCGGCGCGCCGCAGCGCCGACCGGTGGCTCTCCTCCCCGGCCTCCTGGACGACCTCCCGCACCGTCGGCAGCAGCTCGTTCGCCGCGGCGACCAGGGCGGGCCACTCGATCTCGTCCTCGACCTCGTCGACGGAGGCGCGCAGGTCCATCAGGCGGCGGCCCGCCGCGGCGGCGGCGTCCGGGTCGGCGGACGCCGCGTCGACCTCCGCGTCCAGGGTCGGCACGACGCGCTCGGCGTCGATCCGCGCCAGCACGCCGGCGCCGCGCGCGTCGCCCAGCTCGTCCGCCTTCCGGCGCACCTCCGCCAGCCGCTCCTTCTCGGCGGCGACCTCGCGGGCCAGCTCGGCCGGGTCGGGCGGGGCCTCGGTCCGCAGGTCGAGGACGCAGTCGAACTCCTCGTCCAGCAGCGGGACGTAGGCGCGGGCGACGACCGTCCGGGACTCGTCGACCGTGACCGTCAGCTCGACCGCGCTGCCCTCGGGGACGTCGCGGACGACCTGGTCGGGCCGCACCTCGATGCGGCCGACGCGGCGGTTGCGGTTGGCGCGGGCGTGCTCGCCCTCCAGCACCGGAATGCGGATCATGCCCCGCCCGCGCTCGCCCTGCCCGGCGCCCCGGCTGACCGCGACCGTCGTGCGCAGGCGCGCCCGGCGGCGGGCGGGCAGCGGCGTGCCCTTCCGGAACAGCGGCTCGACCTTGTTGCCGTCCAGCCCGACGCCGATCGAGTGGGTGAGAGGAGGCTGCGTGTCCACGCCGCCGACCGTGTAGGTCAGCGTGTCCGGGGTGACGGGCCGGCGCGCCCCCGTCGCGTCGGTCAGCTCGATCCGGAAGGCGTTGGCGCGGCCCTTCTCGGCCCACAGCGTCGTCGTGAACATGCCGTCCGCGGACAGCGGGATCCGGCCGCTGCGCCACGGCGGTCTCGTCCCGTCGTTGACGAACTCGACCGAGCAGCCCGCGGTGTCGGCGCCGGTCACCCGCCCGCCGACGAACGGCTCGATCTCCGGTCCCATCGGCCGGTACTCCAGCTCGACCGCGTACTCGCCGCTCGGCGGCGGGGGACCGGCGAGCGCGGGGTCGAGCCGCTGCGCGCCCGCGAACACGGCGGCGCCCCGCGCGACGACGGTGATCGGGTCCTGGCTCCAGTCCAGCGGAATTCCCAGCCCCGCCTGCGGGTCGGCGAGCCGTTCCCGCAGGTAGGGCGCCAGCGTGGGACCGCCGACGAGCAGCGCCCGCTCGACGTCGCCGGGCCCGAGGCCGCTGTCCGCGAGCGCCTTGCGGCACAGGTTGACCGTCCGGACGACGAACGGCTCCGCCAGCCGCTCCACCTCCGCGCGGGTCAGGTCGT
This sequence comes from Actinomadura decatromicini, assembly GCF_008121305.1. Classification (NCBI taxonomy): domain Bacteria; kingdom Bacillati; phylum Actinomycetota; class Actinomycetes; order Streptosporangiales; family Thermomonosporaceae; genus Actinomadura; species Actinomadura decatromicini. The sequence goes on from NZ_VSRQ01000005.1 coordinate 429,748, forward strand.
AGAAGAACTCGAACGGCCGGTCGGAGTCGTCGTGCAGCTCGACGACGATCTCCGTGGACGCGACGCGGGAGAGCTGGATCTTCGCCGCCTCCGCCGCCAGCTTCAGCTTGCTGACGTGCCTGCGCCGCGCCGGGTTGCCGCGCCGCAGGTCGCCGATCGGGTGCTCGCGGGCCACCGCCGGGATCAGCAGCTCCTCCACCACCGCCCAGTCGACCTGCTTGCCGCCGAGGTTGTTGTCCCCGCGGTGGTCGACGACCGTCAGCTCGCCGTCCCTGATCCGGACCACGGCGGCGTCGAACGTCCCGCCGCCGAAGTCGTACACCAGCCAGAACGCGTCGTCGGCCGACTGGAAGCCGTGCGCGAGCGCCGCCGCGGTCGGCTCCTGGAGCAGCGGCGACTGGACGAGCCCGGCCCGCTCGGCGGCGGCGCGGGTCGCGTCGCAGGCGCTCAGCTCGAACGCCGCCGGGACGGTGATCACGGCCGCCTCGACCTCCGCGCCGAGGTGCTTCGCGGCGTCCTGGCGCAGCGAGCGCAGCACCTCGGCGGACAGCTCCTCCGGCGCCATCGACCGCCCGGTCGCGGCGAACACCTTCGGCGGGACGGCGATGCCCATCTGGAGCTTGAACTCCACGCAGGTGTTGTCCGGGTCCTCCTCGCTGCGCTGCTTGGCGGCCCGTCCGACCGAGACGCGGCCCTGCCTGTCCACCCGCACCGCCGACGGGGTGACGTCGGACTGCTCCGCGTCGTTCTTGACGATCCGCGGCTCGACGCCGTCGAGGACGGCGATCGCGCTGTTGGTGGTGCCGAGGTCGATTCCGACGTCGATCGTTGTCCTGGTCATCGTGTCCGCGTTTCCCTCGTCGCTTCGGCGGGCGCGCCGGGGTTGCCGGGCGTGCCGACGATCACCTCGGCGAGCTGGATCGAGCGGCTCCCCAGGTACACGCCCGGCCGGATGGTCTCGATGATCTGCTCCCGGACGAGCCCCGGCGTCGGCTGGTAGGCGGCCACCGACATCGCGAGGCCCGGGTCGAACGGCTCGCCCGCGTGATCCTTGATCTCGACGCCGCCGTCCGCGAGCGCGTCCCACGCCGTCTCGACGTGGTGGACGACCGCGCGGGGCGGGTCGTCCATCCGGGCGACGCGGGCGCGGAGCCGCCACACGCAGGTCGCGACGTCCGCCAGCTCGTCCTCGGGGAAGCCGCTCCCGTTCCTCGGCGCAGAGATCCCGGGTGGCGCGGCGTCGGCGGTGGCGCGGGCGAGCGCGGCGAGCGCGTCCGCCGACCACGCGGACGCCTCGATCCTGAACTCGCGCGGATGCCGCCACTGCCGGAGCGCCGCCCCCGCTCTCGCTGCGACACGCCCCATGTCCGTGAGCCCTTTCGCCCGGCTGCCCGTGTGCGACGCAACCGTGCCAGGCCCTTGGCGGGACCCCTCCCGGAAGGAACCGGGAACCCGCCCGGAACGCGTGACGCCCGGCCGGAGTAAGCCCCGGCCGGGCGCCTTTCAGAGCATCGCTACGGATAGACGGAATAGACCATCCGCTTGCCCGGGTGCTCGCCCAGCGTCCAGATGGTGCCGAGCGTCGGGCTGTTGGGATCGGAGCCGCCCTGCCAGTGCGACAGGTCCTCCGGGCCGATGGCGAGGTCCTGATCCGTCGCCGTCTGCAAGGTGGTGGTGGACGACGTCGCCGGCTCGGTCGTGTAGAGCGTCCCGGCGCCGGTCTCGCCGTGGCTGCGGCTGAGGTACCAGCGTCCGTTGAACCTCAGCGCGCCCTGGACGTTGCTGACCGGCAGCTTGTGCGCCACGTCGGCGTTCCACGAGTACTCGGGGTCGAGGATCAGCTCGCCGCTCGTGGTGAAGGCGTTCGTGATGGGCCACGCGGCGACCCGTCCCTTGGCCGTCTGGTCGCCGTCGCAGTACTCGCCCGAGATCACGTGGTCGGCGCCGCTGCGGTCGAGGGAGACGTAGGAGAAGTTGGGCGATCCGTCGTTCGCGGTGCACGTGGTGCCGGTCGGGGCCGTCCGGGTCCAGGAGCCGACCTGCGGCATGATGTAGCGGTAGCCGTACCCGTAGTAGGTGTCGCCGACCTTGCCGACCCAGTCCGGGTTGGACGTCGTCCCGTTCTCCGACGCGCCCAGGTCGTAGATGCGGCGCATGTCGAACATCCGGTACCCGCGCTCGGTGTCCGCGACGAACAGGTGGTTGCCGTACCAGAGGATGCCGCCCGCGTGCAGCGGCTTGCTGTAGTCGGTACTGGCCGGGTCCTCCGAAACGCGGATGGTGTCGTAGTCGCCGTTGGCCCGCGGATACACCAGCAGGACGTGCCGGTAAGCGCCGGTGTACGGGTTGATGAAGCTGATCCGGACGCCCTTGACGGGGTTCTTGGGGCCGCCGGCGTGGTCGTACCAGCTCACCAGGACGGGCTGGTACCCGTCGCCCCACACGCGGTCGCCCTGCATGTCGGCGACCGTGGTGATGCCCTGCGGGTACCACTCGGTGGTGTTGTTGTCGCCGCTGTTCCAGCAGATGCTCCGCTGGATGGCGACGGAGCTTCCGGACGCCAGCGCGGCGGGCTGGCAGGCGGACCCGACCGCGACCGGCCGCGTCGTGTCCTTCCGGTTGAGGTCGTTCATGATGGTGGTGACGGTGCCCTTCACCAGCGGAAGGGCGTCGGCGCGGTCCCGGAGTTCGGACCCGTAGGCGTTCGGGCGGAGCGCGAAGTTCGCCAGCGACAGCTCGTCGGCGGAGGCGGGGGCCTGTAGCGCGGCGACGAGCGGGGCGGCGAGGGCGAGGGCGGCGATTAAGGCGAGACTGCGACGACGGCGCATGCGCACTCCTCACGGCCGGGCCCGCGTCGGTGCGTCCCGGGGGCGCGGGCGCGCGGCCAAGATCGTTTCTCTGGCGAGTGAAACATGACACGGATATCCCGATTCGGCCATACCGAGTATGCGTCAAGGTGATCAACCTCACATCTCGTCCACCCGGTGACAAGTAGGTTTGCGGGATGGACGTGGTAGTCGCCGTCGCCGCGACGTTGCTGCTCACCTGGGTTCCGGCGCTGGCGTGGCGGTGGTGGCGGCGCGGGCGCGGCGGCGATCTCGGCGGGCCCGCGCGGCGCGCCACCTTCGAGACGCTGCACACCGCGTCCCGGGCGACGCCCGCGTTCCGCGCCGGGCTGACCAGGCAGGGCGCGCAGAAGGCCGCCCGGCACCTGCGGGCGCTGCTCGGCTGCGAGGCCCTCGCGATCACCGACGGGGAGCGGCTGCTCGCCTGGGACGGCGAGCACGACCACCACTCCGCCGAGAGCCCCCGGCACGCGGAGACGACGCTCGCGACCGGCCGCACGCAGGTGCACGACGTGCCCTGCGACCGGCTCGACTGCCCGATCCGCCGCGTCGTGGTCGTGCCGCTCGCCACCGACGACCGCGTCGTCGGGACGCTCGCCGCCTACGGCGAGGACGTCCCCGCGGGCCTCATCCGCGCCGCCGAAGAGGTCGCCCAATGGGTGGACGCGCAACTCGAACTCGCCGAACTCGACCATTCCCGGACGATGTTGATGGAGGCGGAGATGCGGGCGCTCCGCGCGCAGATCTCGCCCCATTTCATCTACAACTCGCTGACGACGATCGCGTCGTTCGTCAGGTCGGATCCGGAGCGGGCGCGGGAGCTCCTGCTCGAATTCGCCGGATTCACGCGGTACTCGTTCCGGCGGCACGGCGACTTCACGACGCTCGCCGAGGAACTGCGCTCGATCGACCGTTATCTGCTGCTCCAGCGCGCCCGTTTCGGCGAGCAGTTGCGGGTCACGTTGCGGATAGCGCCCGAGGTGCTGCCGGTCGCCGTCCCGTTCCTGTCGCTCCAGCCGCTGGTGGAGAACGCCGTCCGGCACGGGCTCCAGGACAGGTCCGAGCCCGGCCTCATCACGATCGTCGCCGAGGACGCCGGATCCGACTGCGTGATCAGCGTGGAGGACGACGGCATCGGCATGGACCCCGACGACGTCCGGCGGCTGCTCGCCGGGGAGGAGCGCGCCGCGAACGACGACGGCGAGACCGCCGGGATCGGGCTCGCCAACGTCGACGGGCGGCTCCGCCAGGTGTACGGCGACGAGTACGGCCTCGCCGTCGAGACCGGACCGGGGGCCGGGACGAAGGTCACCGTCCGGGTTCCTAAGTATCGTCCTGGTGTCACCGCGTCCTGACCTATTGACTCGGCGGTCGTCCGTTGACTGGAATGTGGCGAGCGCTTTGGGAAGGACGGTGCGGTGGGCCTGCGTGTCCTCGCGGTCGATGACGAGGCTCCCGCGCTGGACGACCTCGTCCACCTGCTGCGTGCCGACCCCAGGATCGGCGAGATCCACACCGCCCGCGACGGCGCCGACGCCCTCCGCAAACTCGACCGGGCCCTCGCGGACGGACGTCCCATCGCCGCCGTCTTCCTCGACATCCGCATGCCGGGCCTGGACGGCACCGTCCTCGGCCGCGTCCTCGCCCAGTTCGCCCGCGCGCCGCAGATCGTGTTCGTCACCGCGTACGAGGGGCACGCCGTCGACGCCTTCGAGATCAAGGCGACCGACTACATCCTGAAGCCGGTGCGGCCGGAGCGGCTCCGCGAGGCGATCCGGCGGGTGTCGGAGTCCGCCGAGCTGGACGACGAGGCGCCGCCCGCCGTCCCGGCCGAGCCGGAGCCGATGCCCGTCGAGCTGGGCGGCGTCATCCGGTTCGTCACGCCCTCCGAGGTGCTGTACGTGGAGGCGCAGGGCGACTACGCGCGGCTGCACACGTCCGGCGGCAGCCACCTGGTGCGGATCCCGCTGGCCGCGCTGAGCGAGCGGTGGACGGGCGCCGGGTTCGTCCGGGTGCACCGCAGCCACCTGGTCGCGCTGTCGGCGATCAAGGAGCTGCGGCTCGACTCGGGCCGCTGCACCGTCCTCGTCGGCGACGCGGAGCTGCCGGTGAGCAGGCGGCACGTCCGGGAACTGCGCGACCTCCTGGTCCGCAGGGCGAGGCGATCCCCCTGAGCGCGGGCGGCGACCCCGACCGGCCGCAGGGGATCGCGCCGGGACGGGTGCTGGTCACCGGGCCGCGGACGCGGGCCGTCCGGCGTCCGCGGTATCCGGTCACGCGGGAGATCGACGAGCAGACCGGGCTCGGCGAGGCGTACATGCGGTCGCTGGTCCGCACGCAGCTCCGGCTCGCGGCCGGGCTGTGCCTGGTGCTCGGCGCCGTGGCGTTCGGGCTGCCGCTGCTGTTCGAGGTGTTCCCGGCCGTCCGCGAGCAGGAGGTGCTCGGCGCGCCGCTGCCGTGGGTGCTGCTCGGCGGGCTGATCTACCCGTGGTTCGTCGGGGTCGGCTGGTGGTACGTCCGGCAGGCGGAGCGCAACGAGGACGACTTCGCCGAGCTCGTCGACCGCTCGGAACGCTCCGCCGCGGAGGAGCCGTGAGCGCCGCCTACGGGCTGGCGGGCGTCGTGCTGGTCGTCGTCGCGACCGTGCTGATCGGCGTGCTCGGGGTGCGCATCTCGCGGACGACGTCCGACTTCTACGTCGCGTCCCGGACGGTGACGCCGCTGCGCAACGCCTCCGCGATCGGCGGCGAGTACCTGTCGGCGGCGTCGTTCCTCGGCATAGCGGGCCTCATCCTCGCCTACGGCGCGGACATGCTGTGGCTCCCCGTCGGCTGGACGGGCGGCTACCTCGTCCTGCTGGTGCTCGTGTCGGCGCCGCTGCGCCGCTCCGGCGCGTACACGCTGCCCGACTTCGCGGAGGCACGGCTCGAATCCATGGCGGTGCGGCGCGTCGCGAGCGTGCTCGTCGTGCTGATCAGCTGGCTCTACCTGCTGCCGCAGTTCCAGTCCGCCGGGCTCGTCCTGCGGACGGTGACGGGCGCGCCGGTGTGGGCGGGCGGCGTCCTCATCGCGGTCGTCGTCGCGGTGAACGTGCTGGTCGGCGGGATGCGCAGCGTGACGCTCGTCCAGGCGTTCCAGTACTGGATGAAGCTGACCGCGCTCGCCGTCCCGCTGGTTTTCCTGCTCCTCGCTTGGCGGTACGACGGCGCGCCCGGCCTGTCGTCGGACGTCCCGCCGCGGTTCGACGACCGCACCACCGTCAGCGTCGGGCTGGCCGTCACCGTGAACGTGACCGCGCCCGTCCAGGTCGTCGTGGACGGCCGGGTCGACGGCCGCGACCACCGCTCCTCCCCGCTGGTGCTGGCGGCCGGGGAGCACCGCATCGAGGCGGACACGGACGTCACGTTCCCGGCGGGCGCCGACGTCCCGCACGTCCGCGGCAGCCCCGTCAGCACCGACCGCCAATGGATGCTGCCCCTGGACGGCCGCGACCATTCCCTCTACGGCACGTACTCGCTGATCCTCGCCACGTTCCTCGGGACGATGGGCCTGCCGCACGTCCTCGTCCGCTTCTACACGAACCCGGACGGACGCGCCGCCCGCCGCACCACCGTGATGGTCCTGTCCCTCCTCGGCGCGTTCTACCTGCTGCCCGCGCTGTACGGGGTGCTCGGCCGCCTCTACACGCCCGAGCTGCTGATGACGGGACGCGCGGACGCCGTCGTCCTCACCCTCCCCGGACGGCTCATCGGCGGCCTCGGCGGCGACCTGCTCGGCGCGCTCGTCACGGGCGGCGCGGTCGCCGCGTTCCTGTCCACGTCGTCGGGGATCACCGTGTCCGTCGCGGGCGTGCTGGCGCAGGACATCCTGCGCGGCGGCGTCCGCTCGTTCCGGGCCGGGACGCTGCTCGCGCTCGTCGTCCCGCTGGCCCTCGCGATCACGGCCCGCTCGCTCGCCGTCGCCGACGTCGTCGGGCTGGCGTTCGCGGTGGCCGCGTCGACGTTCTGCCCGCTGCTCGTCCTCGGCGTGTGGTGGCGGCGGCTGACCGTGCCCGGCGCGTTCGCCGGGCTCGTCGCGGGCGGGCTGCTCGCCGGCACCGCCGTGATCGTGACGATCGCCGCCGGACCGCCCGGCGGCCTCGCGGGCGCGCTGCTCGCCGAGCCCGCCGCCTGGACGGTCCCGATCGCGTTCACCGTCATGATCGTCGTGTCGTGGTTCACGCCGGGGCGGGTGCCGCCGGGCGTGGCGCGCATGATGGTGCGCCTGCACACGCCCGAGTCCCTCGACGTCGACCGGGGCACCTGGCGTCCGCGAAGGGTCTGAACAGGGCCTCGGGGGCCCTCGGGGGCCCGTTCGGCCCGACCGTTCGTCGTGCCAGACGGACCGCTCACCGACGCGGCGCGCAGGCCGCCGACGATGAATGGCTGCTGACCGCAGCCCCGGGGCGGGACCCTCGCCCGATCCCTGGAGCGTCCTTACGGTGGCGCGTGACCGGGGTCACAACACAGGAGGGTGGTCGTGTCCTTCGAAAAGAACGCCTCCGGCACCGTTTACGAACGGTTCCAGAGCAGCGCGGAGTTCCAGGATCTTCGCCGCAGATTCCGCCGATTCGCATTCCCGATGACCGCCGCCTTCCTCGCCTGGTACCTGCTCTACGTCGTCCTGTCCGGATGGGCGCGCGGCTTCATGGGCAAGGAGCTGTTCGGCTCCATCAACGTCGCGCTGGTGTTCGGCCTGCTCCAGTTCGTGTCCACGTTCCTCATCGCGTGGCTGTACTCGCGGCACGCCGGCCGCAGCCTCGACCCGGCCGCCGACCGGATCCGCGCCGCCGTCGAAGCGGCCGGCTCCGGAGACGCCGACGCCCCTGAGACGGAGGTGGCCCGATGAGCGATGAGAATCTTTCGATCACCCTGTTCCTGGTCTTCGTCGGCATCACGCTGGTCATCACTGTGTGGGCGAGCCGGAACACCAAGGACGCCACCGACTTCTACGCGGGCGGGCGCTCCTTCTCCGGCGCGCAGAACGGCCTCGCGATCGGCGGCGACTACATGTCCGCCGCGTCGTTCCTCGGCATCGCCGGGCTCATCGCCCTGAACGGCTACGACGGGTTCCTGTACTCGATCGGGTTCCTCGTCGCATGGCTCGTCGCGCTGCTGCTCGTCGCCGAACTCCTCCGCAACTCCGGCCGGTTCACGATGGCGGACGTGCTGGCGTTCCGGATGAGCCCGCGTCCCGTCCGCACCGCCGCCGGCGTCTCCACCATCGTCGTGTCGATCTTCTACCTGCTGGCGCAGATGGTCGGCGCGGGCGCGCTCGTCTCGCTGCTGTTCGGGTTCAGCAGCGACTTCGCGAAGGGCGCCACGATCGCGCTCGTCGGCGTCCTGATGATCGTGTACGTGGTGTTCGGCGGGATGAAGGGCACCACCTGGGTGCAGATCGTCAAGGCCGTCCTGCTGATGACCGGCGCCATCCTCATCACGCTGCTCGTCCTCGGCCACTTCAACTTCAACCTCTCGTCCCTGCTGGACGACGCCGCCGGGCAGAGCGGCAAGGGCAGCGCGTTCCTGGAGCCCGGCCTGCGCTACGGCACCGAGGCCCAGGGCCTCAAGGGCAAGCTCGACCTGATCAGCCTCGGGCTCGCCCTCGTCCTCGGGACTGCCGGACTCCCGCACATCCTGATCCGCTTCTACACCGTCCCGACGTCCCGCGACGCCCGCAAGTCGGTGCTCTGGGGCATCGGCATCATCGGCGTGTTCTACCTGCTGACCCTCGTCCTCGGGTTCGGCGCCGCCGCGCTCGTCGGCAGCAAGGCCATCGCCAAGGAGAACCCGGCGGGCAACACCGCCGCGCCGCAGCTCGCCGAGAAGATCGGCGACATCGTGTTCGGCAGCGCGGGCGGCACCATCCTGCTCGCGGTCATCGCGGCGGTGGCGTTCGCGACGATCCTCGCCGTCGTGTCCGGGCTGACGCTCGCGTCCTCGTCGTCCTTCTCGCACGACCTGTACGCGCACGTGTTCCGCAGGGGCAAGGCCACCGAGCGGGACGAGGTCCGCGTCGCGCGCATCTCCGCGTTCGTCATCGGCGCGGTCGCGATCGTCCTCGGCATCTACGCGCAACGCCTGAACGTCGCGTTCCTCGTCGCCCTGGCCTTCGCGGTCGCCGCGTCCGGGAACCTGCCCGCGATCCTCTACAGCCTGTTCTGGAGGCGTTTCAACACCACGGGCGCCGTCGCCGCCATCTACGGCGGCCTCGGCTCCGCGATCTTCCTGGTCGCGTTCTCCCCGGTCGTCTCCGGCACGCCGAAGAGCCTGTTCACCGACGTGGACTTCCACTGGTTCCCGCTGGAGAACCCGGGGATCGTCTCCATCCCGTTCGGCTTCCTCTGCGGCTTCTTCGGCGCCCTCCTCAGCAAGGAGCACAACGCCGAGAAGTACGCGGAGATCGAGGTCCGCTCCCTCACCGGAGCGGGCGCGGAGGCAGCCACCGATCATTGAGCACTTCCCGTCCACCGTGTGCCCGGAGCCTGCCCCGCACAGGCTCCGGAGACGCGAAGGCTCAATGACCCCCCGCGCGGGCACCCCCCGCCCAGCGCGGCCGCGGCCCCGTCCCACCCCCCTAGGGACGGGGCCGCCCCCTTTGTAGGGGCGCGCTAGCCGCGCGTCCGCAGCGCCGCGACCGACTCCACCAGCCCGGCCCGTTCGAGCGCGTCGAGCACGTCCTCCAACGTCTCTGGCGGATTCCTGCGCGAGTCGACGATCTGCTGAACACAAGCCCAGATCCTCCGGTCGTCGAAGTCGATCTGGTCGAGCACGAAATCGTCCGGCCCCTTGGCCTCCACACCCCAGGGGGCGAGCACATGCGACGGGAAGTCCCTGAGGTTCGATGTGACGATCATCTGAGCTCCGCACTTGATCGCCGCCGCCAGGACGTGCCGATCGTCCGGGTCGGGAAGCTTCAACCCCTCGATCAGCGGCTCATACCCCTCGACGAGGATGTCGGGAACCGCCTGGTTCATCAGGGCCCGTAACCGGGCGAGCTTCTCCGGTGGGATGTCGGGGCGGTTCGCGGCAAGGTTCTCCTGCATCTCATCGAGGATGGCGTTCGTCCACTTGGCCTGGACGAGCCCGGACTGGGCAACGCGTATCAGTAGGTCGCGCTGGGTGTTGCCGTACAGGACGCAGGCGTCGTAGACCGCGACGAACGTCATGGTCAGATGCCCAGTTCCTGGCCGAGTTCGGCGAGTTCGTCGGCTGCGGCGCGATTCTTCGCCTCGGACTCCCGCTTGTAGGCCATGAGGTCGTCGTACCTGATGCGCCGGTGCCGCCCCACCCTCCGGTACGGGATCGTCTCCCTCTCCAGCAGCCCGATCAAATAGGGCCGGGAGACGTTCAGCAGGTCGGCGGCCTGCTGGGTCGTCAGCTCGGCATGCGAGGGCATCACCGACACGCCTCGTCCGGCGGCGGCCTGGGACAAGATGTAGGTCAGCAGGCTCACCGCCTGCCGCGGCAGCACCAGAGCCTCTTCCTCACCGACCTCGGCCTGCACTCGGATGTTCTGCTCGTCAGGGTGCCGCTGCAGATACGCCTTGATCCGCTGGACGGCTCGCGCGGCCTGCGCGGAGTCGATCGCGCCTGGCTCTATCCGTTTGACCTGTACGTCTGCCATGCTCACACCTCCTATTCGCAGTATGCGAAGCAAACGCAATAAACGCAAGCCTGCGGTGTAGGCGGGGACGGCGCGGCGTGTGGGGCACCGCCGTGCCGTCCCCGGTTCAGGGGGTTGCGCCGAGTGTGGTGGCGACGAGGGCGGCTGCTCGTGCGGGATCGGGGGCGAGGCGGGTGTCTTTGTGGGGCCGTTGTGCCAGGTGTAGGACGTGTCGTCCCAGCGGATGAGCCACGGACCGGCGTCGCGGCAGGTGACGGTGACGCGGGTGAGAACCGCCTCCTCGTCCTGGACGGGCGCCGCCGCGATCTGCGGCGCGCGCCTGCGGACGGCGCGTGGAGCCGCTCAGCGGGCCCGAAGTCCTCGAACTGTCTCCCCCGGAAGACGGCGGCGTCGGTGACACGTCCGGCCTCGGCGATGGGTTCGTTCCAGGACGTGAAGAACCACGGCCGCCTGCCGTCCTCAGGACGCGTGCCGCAGGCGCCCAACGCCGTCCGGGGCCGTTCGTTTCGTGTGACGGGTGCTCACCGGCAGGTTTGGAGTCGGCCTCGCGGTAAGAGGCTTGGTGAGTCCCTCGACGTGATCGAGCGAACTGCGTTCGTCGCCGATAGGCGAGATGACATCTGGTGACATGAGGACGGGGAATGCCGCAGGTTGTGACGATCACCGGTACGCGCTCAACCGGTTACCGCATGCTGGGCGAGTATTGGGCCGTGTTCGATGAGTACGTCCGACCATTCGCGCGCCGTGGCGTCCGCTTCCGTCTCGGGGGCGCGTCCGGTATCGATTCGCTCGCGTTGCGTTGGCTTGCGGACGAGACGGAGGCCGAACTCGTGGTCGTCGCTCCGGCCAGGCTCACTGAGCAGCCGAAAGACGCTCAGGACGCGGTCGCGGCCGTCCGTGACGGGGGCCGTCTCGCCGAACTGGTCGAGCTCAGCGGCTCGCTGAACACCGAGGGCTATTTCGAGCGCAACCGCTGGGTGGTCGACCGCAGCGGGTTCGTCATCGGCTTCCCGTTGAAAGGCACGACGTCCAGCGGCACCTGGTACACCATTGCTTACGCGGCAAACCAGCATAAACCGCGATTGATAATGCCGGTTTAGAATTCCGGTGATGTACTGCCAGGGTGGACGGACAACGGTGCGAGATCTTTCTTGGAGAGCCGGAGGCCGCCGAACGCCGATTGGCGAAGTCCGCCGAGGAATTAGTGAGCCCGCGAGAGCGGGGCAGCAGGGTGGGGTGGGGCGCCGGTTGCAGTGGTTCCGAAGTTACTGGGATGAAGAAGACATCTGGTTCTACTTCGAGGTCGGCGCCGACGACTGGGTGATCCGGCAGGTCGAACTGCGAGGCATCGACCGCACGCCGATCGCCGCCGCCTCGCTGGCCGAATCGCTTCAAGCTCGTGACGGCGGTACCTACGCCGCCTACGCCGCAGCCTACGGAGAGACCGCGGGACTGCCCGTCAGCCAATGGGAAGGCCACGACGTAATGCCGCTCACCAGGGACGAGTTCGAGGACATCTGGACTACTGCCCGTCAAATCCTTGAGGCTCCGCACCCGCCCGAACTCTGACCCGCACTGCTGGACAGCCTGGCGGCGGTTATGTGTCGGGTTGGGTTAGTTCGGATTCTAGTTGGTCGGCTAGGGCGGCGCGTTCGGTTTGGTGGCGGTGGAGGAGGGGGGCGCTGTAGGTCGTCCAGGCTTTTTCTTGGGCTTCGGTCATGTGGGCGTTGGTGAGTTCGGATTCTACGTTTGGGTGGGCCTCTAGGAATTCTGTGAAGAGTTGGCTCATTTCTATGCTGTGGCGTCGGTTCAGGGCTATGCGGCGGGGGTCCATTCCTCCTGGGAGTGGGGTTTCGGCTAGTGCTAGTTGGTCGTAGACGACTAGGGCCGTGTGGGTGGGGTCGTTTGGTGGGTGGACGCGGAGCGTGTGGTGGGGGTTTGGTTCGTCGTCGAGGATGATGGCAATTTTGGTGCCGGGTGGGAGGTCGGCGGGCCAGTTGACTTCGTCGGTGGGGTCGTCAACGAGGACGTGGGCGAGTTTTCCGCGTAGGCCCTTCGCGTTGTAGGGGAGGGGCTTGCGGTTCTGGCTCTTGCTCATGCGGTGGCCTCTCCGCTTGGGGTTCGGGAGTTTATGCGGGGGTGTGGCGGGGTTCTCGCGGGCGGGGTTTCATGATCAAATGTGGGGATGCGGGTCGGTAGCGGCGGGGTTCTGCTGGTTGTTGTCGGGCTTCTGACTGGGTGTGGTGGGGCGGGCAGTCCGGCCTCTGAGGCGGCGGCGCCGGTTGCGCCTTCGCCGATGCAGGCGAGTGTGCCGCCTGATGGTGGGTTTCGGGGGTGTCTGCAGGAGCACGGGATCCGGTTGCCTGAAGATGAGCGTGACAGCGGTAACGAGGAGCGGATGCGGACGGCCGTCGAAGCCTGTGCATCGCTGCTCGGTGCGGGGGAGGCCGCTCGGGTTCCCGTGGTGGCGGGCAGCGTGTTCCAGGAATGCCTTGGGCGCCATGGCGTGAAACTGCCCTCGGTGGGGGAATGGCTGCGGCTCAATCCGGGTGAGGATCCTGCCGTGGCGGCGGCGCTCAAGCGGTGCTGACTCCAGAAAATCGGTCGTGCGGATCGGTGGGGGAGGCTGCATGATGGGGGTATGAGCGATGATCGGCAGGATGAGGGTGGCCGGTGGCGGACTCTGCCGCCGCGGACTCCGTTGGACGAGTTGGTGGCCGGGCAGGAGGTTCCGCCCAAGCCGCAGGTGATCGCGGACCCGGGCAGTACCGAGATCGATGAGGCGCTGAGGTATCCGGTCTGAGCCGATGGCTTTCGGGGACGGGCGTCGAGTCAGGGCGCCCGTTGTCGCACTGGGGGATCGGCGGGCGCTGGAGGCGTGGCGGCCCGCCGATGACGGTGTGGTCGAGGCGGCGCGGCGGCTGAAAGAGCGGGCGCTGCTGGAACTCGGGATGAGCCACAGCGCCATCGCGTCATGGCTTTACAGTAAGTGTCATCACCAGATTCCTACGACGGCCGTTGAGACTGCGGCCGTGGTCGCGTCGGGGGACGGGTCCTGCCTTCTTCTTTATAATCCTCAGTTTTTCGTGGATATCGGGGCTGAGGGCGTTCGGTTCGTGCTGTTTCATGAGGCGCGGCATCTTGTCCAGCGGCATCTGTTCGCTGACGTTGATCTGCGGAGTGATCCGGTTTTCACGGTGGCGTGCGAGGTCACCGTTAACCATGTCGCTTTGACGCGGCTGGGCGGGGCATTGCCTGAGGTGGGCGGGAAGCCGGTCGGGATCTCGCCGCAGGATGTTTATGGCACCTATGTTAAGGATTTGGGTGGTCAAGGGCTCGATCCGGTTCGGTTTGAGGAGTGGATCGAGACGGATATGAGCGTTTACCGGGAACTGCGGAGGATGCGCCAGCCGCCGGGGGCTGGGGACGCCGTGTGTGTCCATGTTCTCGTTGACGTGCTCGATCAAGAGACCGTCGAGAGGGTCGGGAACGACGTCCTGCGGAGCGTGCTCATCGCGGCGCGGCGAGGGAATAGGGCAGCCGAAGAGGAGCTGCTCGAACTGCTGCGGAGAACGGAGGGCGGGGGCGAGGGCGTCGACCGGATCTGGGGTGATCTCGGGGCGCACGCGCTGCGCGGGGTCACGCAGTCGACGCGGCGGGTGGAATGGTGGCAGCGCTGGCTCGTGGACGTTCTCGCGTCGAAACTCCGGGAGGGCGAGCGGCTCGTCTATCCGAAGAAGCGCGGGGCGGTGCTCGCCGCGCTCGGGCATGAGCCGATGCTGGCGCGGCGCGGACCGGAGCGGGTGAAGACGCTGGTCATCGCGCTGGACACGTCCGGTTCCATCCCGTCGGGCGTCGTCGAATGGCTGAGCGGGCTCGTCGGACGCATCGACGGAGTCGAGCCGGAATGGCTTTCCTTCGACGCGGCGGTGAACCCGTTCCGGCCGGGCGAGCCCATGTACGGCGGCGGCGGGACCGACTTCGGCGCCGTCCAGCGGCATGTCGAAGCGAGAGACGAATTTCCGGACGCCGTCATCGTGGTCACCGATGGATATGCCGACCCGATCAGCCCGGCGGAGCCCGGGAAATGGATCTGGCTGATCACGCCTGGCGGGGACGAATGGCCGGAGCGGCGGGATCCGCCGATGGCGTGTCATCGCGTCCGGCCCGTGTGACTCGCTACGGTCATGCCTCATGGCCCCCCAACGCAAGTCCTGGAGAACCGTCCGCGCCCGGAATATCGCCCGCTGCACGGCGGGACTGCTCCGGTTCGCGACGCCCGGCGAGGTCGATGAGCTGCTCGGGCACCTCTCGGACAACCGCGTCCGGCATGCGACGGCAAGTTTCGGGATGCCGAACCGGGTCGTGATCGAGGCGCTGCTGAGGCGCGGCCGGACGGCCGACCTCGACCTGCTGATCCAGCACGCCCTGCTCGTCGGGGACCCGCCGTCCCTGCTCGGACGCCTCCTCGACCTGGACGATCCCGAGGTCAACGCGACCCTCCTGACCGCGGAGAGCGCCCTCGCACGAATCCCGCGCAACCTGCGCCGCCAGCTCGCGCGGCAGACCTCGCGCCGGGACGGCGTCACGCCCGTCCCGCTCCCGGCGTCGTTCCGGGACGACCTGTTCCCCATGCATGGCGGGGCTCTCGATCACGCGCTCCTTTACGCGGCCGATCCCGAGCTGGCGGGAAGCGTGCTGCGATTTCTCGGGGCGGGCGCCGATCCGCATGGCGCTGTTTGGGCCTGTCTGACGCTTCTCGATTCAGGTCGCACGCATGAAGTGCGGCAACTCGTCGACGATGCGCGCCTTCCCGCGTTCCGATGGGGGGTCGGCGAATCGGAGCCGAGTGTGCTCGCCTATGCACAGGCGGCATTGCAAAGCGAACAGGGGAAGGAACGGCTGCGGGAACTGTCGGGTCGGGTACGGCGTCCTGAATTCCTGCGGTCGGTGGCCGAGCTCGCGGACGCGGCCGGTTGCGAGCCTTGGCGGGACGCGCGGCCGCTCGTTCGCACGGTGGTGAATCGGCGGCATCCGTGCATTCCGCGCGTCGACTGGGACGCGGTGAGCGCCGACCAGAGCCCGATCCCGGCCAGGGCCGCGCGGTTCATCGTGAAGCGGACCGACGTGCCCCTCGCGCTGATCCGGCGGGCCGTCAATGAACATCCCGAGCTGGCCGTCTTCATCAGCGACCCCGCCCCCGAAGTGCTCGCGGATTTGTGCGGGCAGGGCGCGCGTCCAGGCGCGGACGTCATCCTCAAGGTCGCCGGAAACGGTTTCGTCGCCGGGACGATCGACGCCGCCTTCGTGGTCGAGACCGTCCCGGAGGAAGCGCTGCGGACGGTCGCCGACTCGCTCTGGCTCCCCGGAATCCGCGGCACCGCCCAGGTCAGAGCACTACTCCAAAGAAACGGCGATATCGAACTGTCCCCGCCGTTCCTGGACGAGACCGGCCACGGCCGCACCCGCCGCCTCCGCGAGCCGGGTGTCCTCAACCACTGGAATCCCGAACTCGCCTACGGGCCCGAAGCTCTGAAACTGTTCCGCGACCGCCCGCGCATCACCGCCGACGAGGTTCTCGCCGTGGCCCAGCCGGACGAATTGCTGGCCCCGTCCAAGGGCCTTCCCGACCCGCGTGTGCTGCGCCGTCTCGCCGAGCACATCGACAGGCACATCGGCGGACGTCCCGAGGCATGGCTGGTGGCGCTCAAACTGCTGGAGGACGGTTTCGTCGGCACCCTCCCCGAACTGTTCGCGACCGCCGGAGCCGTCACCAGTTGACGACCTGGAAATCCTTCAACAGGCAACCATGCGGCGGATTCCCGTCGCTTTCACCACGAACGATCGGATCGTAGACGCGGGCGGCGGCGTCGACGGCGTCCAGCGGGGGACGGAACCCGGCTGCGGCACGCCGCGCCTTGTCCGGTTCCGGTTGCTGATCGGTGAACCAGCCCGGATCGACGCTCGTCATGTAAACGCGGTGCGACGCGAGTTCGGACGCCGCCGTCCGCGTCAGCATGTTCAGCGCCGCCTTCGCCATATTCGTGTGCGGGTGTTCGGCACCCTTGTAGACACGATCGAACTGCCCTTCGACCGCCGACACGTTCACCACGTACCGCCGCGGATGCGGCGACAGTTCCAGCAACGGACGCAGGCGTCCGACCAGCAGGAAAGGCGCCGTCACATTGATGAGCTGCGCCTCCAGCAATTCCACCGGATCGACCTCGTGCACCAGCCGCGTCCAGGAATTGACCGGCGACGGATCGGGAAGCAGACCCGCGACGTCCACCGCGCCCGCCGCCACCGGCAGCGCGGGCGAGGGAAGCGCGGCCAGGCCCTCGCCCGCCAGCAGCGGCGCGTACGACTCGGGCGGATGGCGGAGCGTCTGCGCGGCGAGGTTCACCAGAATGTCCAGCGGCTCGCCTTCGGCCACCAGCGAATCGCACCACCGGACGACCGCCGGGACGTCCCGCAGATCCATTCCGGTAATGGTGAGCCGGTCATGCCACAGATCGCGGTCGGGCACTTCCGCGAACCGCCGCCGCGCGTCCGCCGGGAAGCGCGTCAACGCCGTGACCGACGCGCCGTCCCGCAGCATTTTCAACACCAGCTCGAAACCGGCGCGGATTCGCCCGCCGGTGACGATGGCGCGGCGTCCCGTCAGATCGGTGCGCGCGTTCCGGTGACGGCGATGTTCCGCCGCGCACGGCGGGCACAGCCGGTGGTAAAAGGCGTCCACCTCACCGAAATGCGCCTTGCACACGTAGCAGGAACGAAGCCCGCCAGACGGCGTCCCGGAGGGCAGGATCTCGACAGCCGAAGCGTCATCGACCCGGTTCACTGGCCGACCCGCCAGAATCGCCGCGTCCTCGGCGGCGCGCCGCCGCCGCGCCGCCGCCCGGTCGCGCTCCCGCACCCGCTTTCCGAACGCGCTGACCGCCATCCGCACCCGCTCCAGGTCGGGATCGCCGTCGGGCGCGTCCGCCATTTCCTTCAGGACGCGCAAGCAGATCCCCACCTCGTCGTCGCGCATGGGGCACATTAAATCGGGTGAGCCCGGACGTCCCGTACCGGTGTACTTGATCGCATGAGCATGCCGGACGGGCCGCGCCTCGCCCGCTTCATCGACACCATGATCGACCTGGGCATCACCGGGCAGGTCTTCGGCGAGCACGGAATCGGGAAGACGTCCACGTTCTTCAGCCATGTCCGGCGCCGCCGCGAGGACACGGCGCTCGTCTACGTCCCCGCCGCGAACCTCACTCCGGACGACCTGCTCGTCAACGCGCCCGTCCGGCAGAACGGCGGCGAGTTGGTCCTGAAACAGCTCATCATGCGGCAGCTCAAGCCGGGAAAGCCATTCGTGCTGCTCATCGACGACTCACTCCAGGCCGGGACGACTCTCCAATCACAGCTCATGCAGATCGCCTGCCACTGGACGCTCGGAGAGCACGACCTCCGCGAACTCGGCTGCATAGGCGTGTTCCTCACCGACAACGAGTCGCTGAGCGAGACAGCCGCCCGCCGCACCGACCTCGCCATTCTCGACAGAATGGCGACGCTGCGGGTCACGGCGGCCGACACCGCGTGGCGGGCGGCGCTGTCCCGCAAATTCCGCGGCGTCGACCTGACCGGCGTGTTCCGGATATGGGCGTCGCTGCCCGCCGAACTGCGCCGACTCCTGTCGCCGCGCACGCTGGAGCACGTCCTCGACTGCGCGCTCGCCGGATTCCCGCTGGCCTGGGGCCTGCCGCTGGTGGACGGTCACCGCCTGCCCCTCGCCGTCCCCAAACCGGACGGCAAACCCGGTACGGACCAGGCCCCCGACATCCTCGGACGCATAGCCGCCGAACTGCGCCGCGCGGGCGCCGACGTGCCGAACCCGCCGCACATTCCCGATGCCGTCCGCCGGCTGGTGAGGACGGCCATCGAGCGCCGCTGGGCGGTGCTTGTCCAGGGCCCGCCCGGCTGCGGCAAAACGGAGGTCGTCAAGGAGGTCGTCCGCGACGAGCTCGGCATCGACCCGCTCTATTTCTCGCTCCCGGTCACCAATGTCGAAGACCTGTGCGCGCCCGTCCCGACCCTGGACGGCACCCTCGACAACCTCCTCGCCGCGCCATTCCTGGAGCCCGGCGACAAGGCCATCGTCTGGGACGAGTACAACCGTCCCAAGGACAAGTCCACGTTCGCGCGCCTCATGGAGGTGACGCAGGAATGGTCCTTGGCGGGACGCCGCATCAAGGGCCTGCGCGCCCAGATCGCCTTGCAGAACCCGCCCTACCACCTCGGACGCAAGCTGCTCGTCTCACGCAACACCATCGCACAGGCGTCGCGCTTCACCGCGTCCCTGGAAATAGAGCCGGACGACATCCCCGCCAACGAATGGCTCATCTCCCGCTATGGCCCGGTGGCGGAGACCGTCCTCGAATGGTGGAAGAACGACATCGACGACGATGGCCGCCAATGGATGACCAAGCGAACCCTTGAGCGCCTGATCCGCCTCCACGGCAGCGGCCTTCCCCTGGAAATCGCGAAGGTATACCTGGGGGACGGCGAGTACGCGCCCGTCCCGCTCGCCGATCTGGAGTCGCGGCTCGCCCTCCGCCAGGTCACCGGCCTGCGCGAACTGGCCGCCGACCTCGACGGCTGGACGGCCCGGCTCCGCGCCGCCGGTCCGGAGGGCTCGGACGCGACCGACGTCGTGCACCGCGTCCTCGCCAACGCCGAGCTGTCGCAGCTCCGCGCGCACGCGGAGACCGCCGCGCGGCTGGCCCCGCTGCTGCCGCCCAAGCTCAAGGCCACCTACCTGTTCGGCGCCGACCCCGAGCGCCAGCGCTTCTGGACGAACCTCTTCACCGCCTGACCTCCAGGTGCACCTGCTCGCGGACGCGGTCACCCCGCCCGACGGCGCCACCTCGCGGGCGGCCCGCCCGGCCTCGCCGCCGCCGCGACCCGGCACCGCCGACTGGACGAGCTGCTCATGCGCCCGGTCGAACTGCTGCTCCCGATTCCGTCACTGCTCGTCATTGAAGGGAGCGGACACATGACCGACGAGTCCGCGCCTCGGTTGAACGCCGCCGCGACCGCGTTCCACGAGGCCCGCATGAGCCGCGAGCGGGCGGCCGGGGCGCTCGACTGGGCGGGCTGGTGGGACGCGGTGGCGGGCGACCCTGTCCTGTCCGGGCCCGCGCGCCGCCGCTTCGAGATCTTCGGTGACCCGCGCGACCATGGCTACGCGGCCGCGAACCGCGACCGTCCGACCTCGGCGCGGTGGCACGCGGACGCCCTCCGCGACCAGGGGTTCAGCGAGGCGCGCCAGGTATGGTGCTCCCCGAGCGACGCCCTGATGGCGGCGCTGCGCTGACCGGGGGTTCGGGCCGCGATCAGGCCGACTCTTTTCCCGCGACCGGGGGAGGTACGCGGGAGCATCCCGCTAGACGATCTAGCGTGGCTACTGCACGGGCGCTGGACGAGCACGCGCGGGGACGCGCCGGACGGAGGCGGAGCATGGGATACGTCAGGCATGCCAGACGCGGCGTGGTGATCGTCGTCGGCGGTTTGGTCCTGCTCGGCGGCGTCGCGCTGCTCGTCCTGCCCGGACCGGGCCTGCTGCTGGTCCTCGCGGGCCTGCTCATCCTCGCCCGCGAGTTCCCGGCCGTGGACAAGTACGTCGAACCCGTCCGGGACAGGGCCATCCAGGCGGCGGAGGAGAGCGTCACGTCCTGGTGGAAG
This sequence comes from Actinomadura decatromicini, assembly GCF_008121305.1. Taxonomy (NCBI): domain Bacteria; kingdom Bacillati; phylum Actinomycetota; class Actinomycetes; order Streptosporangiales; family Thermomonosporaceae; genus Actinomadura; species Actinomadura decatromicini. Next base: position 449,991 of record NZ_VSRQ01000005.1, read on the forward strand.
CTCACCGGCTCGATCCTGACGGGCCTGGCGCTGCTCGCCGCGGGCGTCGCCTGGGGGCTGGTGGACGAACTGCCGTTCTCGGGGTGGAGCGCGGGATCGGGCCTCATCCTGTCCGGCATCATCCTGTTCGCGTTGCTGATCTGGAGCCACCGCCGAGTCCGCGCCGCCCGCGCGGCCCGCGGCGCCTGATCCGGCCATTTTCTTGGGCGGAGTTGATCCGTGGGACGGGTATGCCCGTGCAATGGGCATGGGCATTCTTCTGCGACTTCTCGTGGCCGGTGGGCTGGCGGCGGACGCCGTCGTCCACTGGCGGTTCGCGCCGGACATGGCGCCGGGCCCGCACACTCCGAGCGACACCATCCCCGGCGACGACCTGTTCTACGGCCAGGCGATCGCCGCCGCCGTCGCGGCCGTGCTCGTCCTGGTCTGGGCGCGGAGATGGACGTTCGCGATCGCGTTCGTCGTCGCGGCGAGCGCGGCCGGGGCCGTCCTGCTGTACTACTCCGTCGACTTCGGACGGCTCGGCCCGATCCCGCGCATGTACGACCCGTCCTGGTACAGCGACAAGACGATCAGCCTGGCGGGTGAGCTGGTGGCGGCGCTCGCGGCGCTGGTCGGGTTCTTCACCGTCCGGCGGCCGGAACGCAGCGAGGAGCCCGCGCCCGCGTCCGTCCGGCGGTGACGTCCGTCCGGCGGTGACGTGCGGCATGGGCGGGCGGGGGAGGGGTAGCCCGGCCGTATGGACACCGCGGACGTGACGCTCGACCTGGCGGACGCGACGCTGCCGGGCGACCTCGCCCTGCCCGGCGACGAGCCCGGCGGCGTGGTGCTGTTCGCGCACGGCAGCGGCAGCTCGCGGCACAGCCCGCGCAACCGGGCCGTCGCCGCCGGGCTCAACGAGGCGGGGATCGGCACGCTGCTGATCGACCTCCTCACCGCCGAGGAGGACGAGCGCGACGCCGTCACCGCCGAGCTGCGCTTCGACATCGGGCTGCTGACCAGGCGGCTCGCCGGGGCGATCGACTGGCTCTCCGCCATGCCCGCGACGGCGGGCCGGCCGGTCGGGCTGTTCGGCGCGAGCACCGGCGCGGCGGCGGCGCTCGCGGCGGCGGCGGAACGTCCCGGACGGGTCGCGGCCGTGGTGTCGCGGGGAGGCCGCCCGGACCTCGCCGGGGACGCGCTCGGCCGGGTCGCCGCGCCCGTCCTGCTGATCGTCGGCGCCCGCGACCCGGTGGTGCTGCGGCTGAACGACGAGGCGGCGGGACGGCTCCGGGGCGCCGTCCACCGGCTGGAGGTCGTACCGCGCGCGTCGCACCTGTTCGAGGAGCCCGGCACGCTGGAGCGGGTCACCGACCTGGCCGCGCGGTGGTTCGGCCGGTACCTGACGCAGCAGTCGGCCGTGCCGTAACCGGGCCGCGTACCCCGCGCGGCGTAGGCGCGCCGCCGTGTTGTGCGCCGTTCGCCGTACCTCCGGTGTCGCCGCGCACGGGACGTCTTTCCGTCCGCGAACCGGGATCGTCTTTCCGGGACGCACCGGAAAGGACGTGACGACATGGCGGCACAGGAAACCCGTACCGTACGCGCGCCGAGCCCGACCGCCCGGCTCCCGCTCGGACGGGGCTGGCGGCGGGCGACGCTCATCGTGCACATCGTGTCCGCCGGGGCGTGGATCGGGATCGACGTGATCGTGGCCGTCCTCGTCCTGACCGGGCGGTACGGCGGGAGCGAGGACGTCCGCGGGCTCGCCTACCGGGCGCTGGCGACGTTCGTCGTCTGGCCGATGCTGACCAGCGGGCTCATCTGCCTGGTCAGCGGGCTCGTGCTCGGGCTGGCCACGAAATGGGGCCTGGTGCGCTACTGGTGGGTGGCGATCAAGCTGACGCTGAACCTCGTCCTCTGCTCCCTGATCCTGGTGGCGCTGCAACCGGGGATGGACGAGGTCGACGACTACGGCCGGACGCTCGCGGCGGGCGGCACGCCCGATCCGGGGCGGGTCTCGGATCTGTTCTACCCGCCCGCCGTGTCGCTGACGGCGCTGACGCTGGCGACCGTCCTCGCGGTGACGAAGCCGTGGGGCCGCCTCCGCCGCCGCGCTTGAGAGCCCGTGGTCGAGCGACCCGTGGTGGAGCGGCGCGTGGTGGAGCGGCGCGCCGCCCGGCGTGCCGGATCGCCGGACGACGCGCCGCGGTCTCAGCGTACGAGCGGCGCCGGGTCCGGTCGCTCGGCCCCCGGGGTCGCGGCCACCGCGGGGGCGGCGGCGACCCAGGCCGGGTCCGGATCCGGCAGCTTGTCGCAGGTGCGGTCGACGAGGCCGCGGTTCGCGGGCAGCGTGCCGTCCCGCAGGTAGGCGACGAGGGTGTCGTCCAGGCACCGGTTGCCCGCGAACGTGATGGCGTGGCTGCCGCCGCCGCGCTCCACGACGAGCCGGGCCCCGGGCAGGGCCCGAGCCGTGTCGACGCCGCCCTCGTATGGCGTCGCCGGGTCGTCGGTCGCCTGGAAGAGCAGCATCGGCGGCAGGCCGCGTCCGTCGATGCGGGTGCGGTTCCCCGCCTTGACCGGCCACGTCAGGCAGGCGGCGTTGAACCACATGTTGTTGTAAGTGTAGAAGGGCGCCTTCTCGTTGACCTTCGCCTGGTCCTTCTTCCAGAAGCGGAAGTCGCGGGGCCACTTGCTGTCCGAGCATTGGACGGCGTTGTAGAGGTCGAACGAGTCGTCCGTCGGATCGGGCGCCGCATACCGCTCATAGGCCGTGACGAGCGGGGCGGTGTCCTTCGAGTTCGTATACGCGGACAACACGGTCGCGAGCCGAGGCCACCGCAGGATGTTGTAGCCGCCCGCGACCTGGGTGTCGTCGAACTCGTCCGGGCCGATGCGTCCGACCGGGTGCGCGCGGAGCGAGGCGCGCATGGCGTACCACTTGTCCTCGACGTCGTCCGGGTCGGTGCCGAGGCGGTAGACGCCGTCCGCCTTGGCGACCCACGCGGCGAACGCCTTGAACCGCTTCTCGTGCTGGAGGTCCTGCAGCACGTTGTGGTCGTACCAGGGGATGGACGGCCCGACGATGCTGTCCAGGACGAACCGGCGGACGTGCGACGGGTAGAGCTGCGCGTACGTCGAGCCGAGCGTCGTCCCGTACGACCAGCCGAAGAAGTTGATCTTCTCGGCGCCGAGCGCGCGGCGGATCGCGTCCATGTCCCGGACGTGGTCGACCGTCGAGAGGTGCGGCAGCAGTTCCGCGTGTTTCTCCGTGCAGTTCCGGACGTATCCCGCCGCCTTCGCGAGCCAGGTCTCCGCCGTTCCCTGGCTGACCTGGAAGTCGGGACGCGGCCCGTCGAAGTAGTGCGGGTCGCAGGACATGCGCGGCTCGCTGTGCTGGGACCCGCGCAGGTCGAAGCCGATCCAGTCGTAGGCGGCGGCGACGTCCGGCGGCAGTTGGGACGGAATCCACGACGCCATCCACAACCCACTGATGCCGGGCCCGCCCGGATTCAGCAGAATGGGCCCCTGCCGCTGGCCTTCGGGCGCGGTGGCGGGCAGCCGATTGATCGCGATCTTCACCGTCCGCCCGTCCGGCCGGGCGTGGTCGAGCGGGACCTCCACCATCGCGCACTGCAAGGTCGGAGCCTCCGGCTCCGCGCATGACCGCCATTGCACACCCTGCGCGGCGGCGGCCTGCGGGACGCCGCCCACCACCGCTCCCACGGCGACCCCGGCCGCGGCGATGACCGCGCCCGCGCGTCTCCTTCTCCGGGCTCTCACCGGCTGCCTCCCTGATCTCAGTGTGAAATTGCAGTGTACAATTGCACACCTCCTGAGAGCTGTCCAGGGAGCAGCCGGAGGCTTTGAAATCCCCTGTCAGGACGGGGTTCCTTGCCTGCGGGGGGCCGGTTCAACGAACCAGGAAGACTGCCCCCGGCTCAGTTCGTCGAGGGGGTGGCGGTCGGATCGACGCCCAGCGTGACGGTCGCGAGGAGCCCGCGCTCGATCCGGCCCTTGTGGAGTGGCCGGATCGTCAGCAAGCCCGAGTTGGCCTGCTGGTAGATGAAGTCGTCCTCCAGTTTCACGCGTTCCAGAGTGTTGTCCTTGTAGGGGGACAGCTTGGCGATCTTCTCCGCCAGATCCTCAGCGAAGTAGAGCTGGCCGGTGTGGCTCACATGGCCACCCGTGTAGGTCTTCTTCTGGGGGTCGACCTTGCCTCCGATGTGGACTTTCACGTGGATGTGGAGTGCGCGCCCCTGGTACCAGCCGGGGTAGACGGTCGCGAACTCGGCGTCGCCGTTCCCGTTGGCGAGTTGGACGCCGCGCAGAAACGTCAGGTCGTTGACCGGCTCCTGGTGCATGCCACCGCCACCACCGGGCGGCGGCCCGGTCGGAGCGCCGGTAGGAGGCGTCCCTCCGCCGGGCAGGGTGTTGCCGTCGTAGCCGGAGTAGACGCCGCCCGCGTCGCAGTGCCAGATGTCCACGGCCGCCTTGGGGATGGGACGGCACGTCCGGGAGTCGACCACGGTCGTCCGCAGGATGAGCGGGACTCCTGGCCGGTCCTCGGTGACGTTGCGCCGGACCATCTCGTAGTCCAGGTAGTACGGGCCTTCGATCGACTCGGGCGACAGCACGCACGACGGCTGCTTGGTACCGGACGCGGGCTTGGCGGTTCCGCTGTCGGCGCCACCGGCGAGCACGACGCCGCCCGCGGCGGCGCCGACCGTCAGGCCGACGCCGCCCATCGCTGTCAACGCGGCCCGGCGACTCAGCCCTGTGCGCTCCACTGCCTTCTCGTCTTCGTGCATGGGGAGCCTCCTCGTGGGGGAACGGGGCCGCGGTCAGCCAAACGAGAACACCTTAGATCTCAATAGGGCGAAGATGAGATTTGTGTGAGCTTTTCTCAGAAGGTGGACGGGAAAAGCCGGTGCTTGAGAACGCGGTCGATCTGGATGGCGGCGGTCTCGGGGTCCCCGCAGGGGCACAGGTAGCCGTGGCGTCCCCAGGTGGCTTCGTGGTACGCCCAGCCGCCGCCGGGGACGGCGAGGACGTTGACGACCATTCCGATGTCCTTCGTCGCCCTCGCGTAGACCCACAGCAGGGGGACGGGCACCGGGAATTCGTCCCGCCGGTAGAAGCGCATGAACCGCCAGCCGCGCGGCGCGAGTTCGTCGGCGAGGTCCTCCAGGTATTGCGTCGCCGTCTCGTGGCCGCCGAGGGTCCGCCAGCGCAGCAGAATGCGCTGGGCCTGGACGACTAGAGCCCGCATTTCGCCCACGTGACCTTTCCTCCGTCCGGCAGCGGCCGGACACCCCAGTCGCACGCGAGGCAGGCCACGAGCGCCAGCCCTCGCCCGTGGATCGCCGCGCAGTCCTCCGGCCGGACGACCGGCCGCCCGGCGCCGCCGTCCCTGACCTCGATGACCGGCAGCCCGTCGCGCTCGTCCTGGAACACGTGCACGGCGACAGGCCCGTCCCCGTGCAGGACGGCGTTCGTGACCAGCTCGGACACGATGACGCACCCGTCGTCGTCCACGAGTCCCCACTCGGCGAACCGTGCTGCGAGGAACCGTCGCGCCCTACCCGGAGCCTCCGCATTGGGTTGGAGGACGCATTCGCCTTCTCCGCTCATCAGGGCCGCCCCCTTTGTGAATGCGCTCATTGCCCCGCCCGATTTGCCGGACGAGTGGCGAAAATGCATTCCGTTATGACCGGTTCGGGGGGAACTGTCAAAACGATCGTCTCGAACATCCCGGCCTCCATTTCCATCGACCTCTAGCCGAGCATCGCGCAAAGTGCCATGCTGTTTAACGTGTTCGGCACGCCATGAGCCGGACCCGGGGCTAAGCCGGGTCTCATTGGTCGTCATGGGTCATCGACTGGTCATCGGGAGACGTAAATGCCGCAGCCGCCAAAGCTCCTCACGCCCTCGAACAGCCCGCTCGACCTGTTCGGCTCAGAGGTGCGCAGATACCGCGTCCTGGCGAATTACAGCATCAAGCAACTCGCCGCCAAGATCCCCTACAGCCCCTCATTCATCGGCGTAGTGGAACGCGCGGAATCGCACTGCGAGCGTGCCTTCGCGGAGCACTGCGACGCCGTCCTCGACACCAAGGAGGCCCTGTCCCACCTCCACGACGGCCTCTTCGGCAACAAAAGGGACGCCTTCCCCGAGTGGTTCCGCAAGTGGCCTGGCGTAGAAGAGGAGGCCGACACTCTTCAGGTCTACGAGCCCACCGTCGTCTACGGATTGCTCCAGAAGGAGGAGTACGCGAGCGCCTTGCTCTTCGGCGACCACGAAGCAATCGACGCGCGGTTGGCTCGGCAGGCCATCCTTACGCGAACGGACCCGAAGCCTCCGCGTCTCGTGTACGTACTTCCTGAGGTCGTGCTCTGGTACGACGTGGGAGGCGCGGATGTCATGCGGGCCCAACTCCAGTACCTCGCGGAGGTCAGCACGCCGCGCCTCAGTGTGCAGGTGATTCCCAATGGTCAGCCGCACCCGGGTAACCAGGGGGCGTTCGTCCTGGCGACGCTCTCTGATGGCAGCGAGATCGCCCTTGCCGAGACCGCCGCGCGTGGGATCATGATGGAAGCGCGGGAGGACATCTCACGACTCAAGGACAGGTTCGCTGCAATATGCACACAGGCGCTTCCCGTGAGCATGAGCGGCGATTTGATTAACCGCACGATTGAAGAGAAGTGGACTCCATGAACCGAGAGCTCACCTGGCGTAAGTCCAGCCGCAGCGGCAGCGACGGCGGCAACTGCGTTGAGCTGGCCGGATTGAATGACGATGTGGCGATCCGAGACTCGAAGGACCCGCACGGCCCGATCCTTGTCGTGTCGCGTGCTGGGCTTCGTGACGCCATTCGGGCGGCGGAGGAGTGAAGGTCACCCGGCCTATGGTCGGATGACCTTCACTCCAGAATGTTCAGTGCGTTCCTAGGCCGCGCGCCACAGTTGTGCGCCGGTCCCAGCGCAGGTCCATTGGATGACCCAGGCGCCCAGGTTGGTCCGGCCGCCGCCGACCGAGACGCACTTGCCGCTGTTGACGTTCACGATTTCGAAGTAGACGAGACCCGGGATGGGCTGGGGCACCGGCACCAGCTTGAAGAGTTGGTCGGCGGTGCCGTTGCAGGTGAAAACGAAGGCCGCGGCCCCGTCGTTGCTGGAGCCGCCCGCGATGCTCAGGCACTGGCCGTTGTGCTTGTTCTTGATTTCGTAGGTGTCGCCGCCGGTGTTCACGTCCTCCCAGAAGATGGTGTTGTCGGCTCCGGCGCCGTTGAAGCAACTCTCCTGGCGTGCCGCGCCCCGTGATTCCACGTCGTAGGCCAGGCACAGTCCGCTGTTGACGTTGCCCCACCTGCGGCCGGTGAGGGGGACGTCGGCCGGCGAGGCCGTCCCGGACGCCTTCGACACGCCCACGGCGCCGACGGCGGCGCTCGCCGGAGCCCCGGTCAGCGCCGTGGCCAGCGCCGAAACGAGGAGCGCGGTCAGCAGGGCGGCCGGGGCAAAGAACCGTACTTCGCGTCGCATGAGACTCCTCCACAGTTGGCAACCGGCCAGAGGCGAGCCCGAACCGGCGGGACCAGCGCACCTGCCGGCATTCCGTCCACAGGGAGATATGCACGAGGGTTACGTCACGGCGCGCGAGCGACTCTGGGACGAATTCGAAGCCGCCTACTTCTGGTCGGTGTAAATGGCGCAGTCGACCTTCCGCGCGGCCCGGAGGCGACTGTGTCGAGTCGGTCAGCCTGGAAGGCACGGTTGGCGTGTGACACTCGAAGGGGTCGGAAGGGCTGGTTCTTGTCATCCGATCGGCCGTGTCGTCTGCGGCGGTCCGGCTCGCGCGCGGGCAGTGGCGTGGTGGCTCCCAGCGGTTCGCCGGTTCGGGAGTGAGGTCCGTCGATACGATCGGAGGACGACGGTCCCCCGGTTCGCCCGGCGTCCGGGTGTGGGCCGATTCTCATGATTTCGCGTTGGCTCGTTGCCGGTTTCGTTGGTCAGGAGACGCCATGGCATCACGACAGTTCGAGCCCCCGTCAGGCACGCGTGACTTCCTCGCGGGTGCGCTGCGCACCCGCGAGCATGTCTTCGCGCAGATCCGCGGGGTGTTCGAGCGGTACGGGTTCGAGCCGCTCCAGACCCCGGCCTTCGAACGGCTGGAGACCCTGACCGGCAAGTACGGCGACGAGGGCGACAAGCTGATCTTCAAGATCCTGCGCCGCGGGGAGCACGAGGCCACCGGCGAGGCCGACCTCGCCCTGCGCTATGACATGACCGTCCCGCTCGCCCGTGTGGTCGCCGGTTACGGCTCGCGGTTGCCGACTCCGTACAAGCGGTACGCGATGGGGCCGGTGTGGCGGGCCGACCGTCCCGGCCGGGGCCGTTTCCGTGAGTTCGCGCAATGCGATGTGGACGTGGTCGGCTCGGCGTCGCCGCTCGCCGACGCCGAGGTGGTGTGCGCGCTGACCGACGCGCTCGACGCGGTCGGCCTGCGTGAATACCGGGTCCTGGTGAACTCCCGGCAGGCGTTGTCGGGGCTGTTGGACGTTTACGGCGTTCCGGTCGAGCTGGGCGGTGGGGTGCTGATCACCTTGGACAAACTCGACAAGCTGTCGCCCGACAAGGTCGCGGCCGAACTGGTGGACGCCCGGTCGCTCGCTCCGGACATCGCACAGGCCCTCGTGGGCGACCTGACGGCACCCGACGCCGTGGACCGGATGCAGACCGCCTTGAAGGACAGCGAAGCCGGACGCGCGGGGCTGGAGGAGATCGGCCGGTTGCTGGAACTGGCGTCACCCAAGGTCGGCGAGGACCGGATCACCTTCACCCCCAGCCTGGTCCGGGGGCTGGATTATTACACCGGGGTCATCTTCGAGGTGGTGGCCGAGGGGATGCCGGGGTCGATCGCCAGCGGCGGCCGATACGACGGGCTGATCTCCGCTCTCGGGGGCCCGGACGTTCCGGCCTGCGGCGGCTCCCTAGGCGTCGAGCGGATCATCGGCCTGCTCGGGGACGACGAGGGCGCCGCACACCGGATCGATGTCGCGGCCACGGTGATCGCTGAGGACACCGCGTCCGAGGTCATGGGGTTCGCCGCTCGACTGCGGGACGCAGGGTTGCGGACCGAGGTGTACCTGGCCGCCAGCCGCAAGCTCGCCAAGCAGCTCAAATGGGCCGCCGACCGCAAGGCGCGCTTCGCGCTGATCTACGGGGCGTCCGACAAGGAGGCCGGGGTGATCACGGTCCGGGACATGGATTCGGGCGAGCAGTCCGAGGTTCCGGCCGACGAGCTTGCCGCGTACCTCACCGGGAGGTGTGCGCCGTCTAGGTAGTTCCAGATTGGAGCCAAGATGGGTGTGCAAGGCGATCGCATATTCGCCGCGATCGAGCAGAGGGGCTTCCCTGACCCCTGGTCGGCCTTCGGGGAGTGCCTGTCCTGGGAATCCGCCTACGCCGTCCAGCTCAAGCAGGTCATCGACCAGGCACGGAAAGGTCCGGACGAGCAGCTCCTCCAAACCGTCTCCGATCTCTTCGAGAAGAAGACCGCCAATCTCATCGACGCCGGCAAGCTCCTCGCTGACGCGCTCGCCGAGTACGACCAGAACGGCATGTGGCAGATGCTGGACGAGCGCGCCGCCCGTCTGGACATCGACGACGTCTCCGAACGCTGGGCCCGGGGCCTGGTCGAGCACCCGTTCCCCATCGCACTGCTGTCGCTCCAGTTCAACTGGCGCTACATGAAGGAACACGGGGTCCGTGCCTTCTACGAGATGACCTCCCGCTACGTCGACGACCTCAACGCCAATACCCGCCGCTGGGCCGATGCCTGGGCCGCCGAGGCGGAAACCGGTGTGATCGACCGCGTCACCACCGTCGAGTGCGACCTCGCTTCGGAGGAGGCGCCCATGCACTGTGACATCTGCAAGAAGACCATCACCGCGCTGCTTTACCTGGACCGCTGATCGTCCATCGCGTCCATGGGCTGCTGCCGGGGCGGGTTCTTGGACCGTGGTGCCTTGGGGCCCGCTCCGGTGCCAGGGCGTCGGCTAGTCCATTTCGAATTGTTCGACTACGTAGTCGACTACGTCTTTGCCGTACTTGGTGTTCAGGGTGGCGAGGTGGGGGTCGTAGAGCTTCTTGATGGGGGCGAGCTTTTCGCTGTCCTCGCCCAGCACGTCCTCGCGTGTGCGGATCAGGACGTTGTACTCGAGGCTGGTGGTCTCCATGTCGGGGGCGGGCTTCTTGCGCTTGCTCGCTGAGGGGCTCGTACTGCTCTCACTGCTCGGACGCATTCGCTCCGCCACCAGGCCGGAGGCGAAGCTGATCACGGCCAGCACCTGGTTGGCCCGCAACGCGGGCGACTGGTGCTGCGTCGTCGCGGAGAAGTCTCCCTCTTTGACCTGTTTGGTAAGCGTGCCGATCTTCTCGGACTCTCCGCCGATGCCCTTGAGGGCGGTGTGGAATCGGTAGAAGGGCAGGACGTGCAGTTCGAATTCGTGGAGCCCGGTGGTGATGAGCCTCGCGCTTGACGTTCCGATTTCCGCCGAGTTCAGCCAGACCTCGACCTGCGTCGATTCGAGGGCGCCCGCCCACTCGGAGAGGCTGGCGATGTCGGGCGTCTGGGCGATTAAGGCGAACGGGTCCGTGGTCGACTTCTTTCCGTAGAGCCCGGCGAAGGTCCAGCCCAGCACGTTGGTGAGCGTGGTCGCGGGCGGCAGCGCGGAATAGGTGAAGGTGACGGTGAAGTCCTTGGCCTCGTTAATGGCGCGCACCGTGTCGGGCGCGGTGCTGTGGGCCTTGATCGCGTCGAGGACGGGCTGGGTGGTGGTGTTGGCCTGGAACACCATGGCGGAGTCTCCCCGTGTGGTCGCGTGGCGAAGTGCGGCACGCCCATCGTCTGCTCTCCCGGTGCCGCCGGCATCCCCCATCCGCCGTAGCCGGAGAGGTTAGTTCTTGGTGCCGGGGTCGCAGTCGTACTTGTTCACCGCGTCGAATGCCGGTCTGTTCTTCTTGCCGTAGAGGGGCGTGACGACGTCGCGGACCAGGGCGCCCTTTTTCAGGTGGCTCGATGAATCCTTGATCGCTTTCAGGACGGTGCGGAAGTGGGCGGCGATGCCCGGTGGGGCCGTTGACTCCATTTCCTCGCCCCAGGTGAGGATGAGGGTGGCCTTTCTGCGGAGTTCCTTGAAGTCCAGTGGCTGGCCTTCCATCGCCCGGCCCGCGTCGGCGGTGTAAGTGACCAGGCCGACCTGGAACGTCGAAAGGTCCAGGCAGAACGCTGATGTGGGTGAGCTTGATGGCGACGGTTTCGGTGCGGTGGCGTGGGGGACGGCCGGGGAGTCGTCCGAGTCCGAGCAGCCCGCGATCAGCAGCGTTGCCAGCAGGAGCGCGGCAAGGGTGCGGGGAACGGTCATGGGCGGAGGGTAGGGAGCGGGGCTCGGGAGGGGTCCCGAAGGCGTCCTGAAACCGGGGTGAAAGCAGCCTGAAGGCGCGGCCCCGCAGGGTTCAGGGCATGAACACGGAACCACGGCAGACGGCCATTTTCGCGAAAGGGCTGCGGAAGGCGTTCAAGGACAAGGTCGTCCTCGACGGGATCGATCTCGACGTTCCGCGCGGCACGATCTTCGCGCTCCTCGGCCCGAATGGCGCTGGGAAGACCACGGCGGTGCGGATCCTGTCGACGCTGCTCCGGGCGGACGGCGGGGAGGCGCGGATCGCCGGGTGCGATCTCGTGAAGGACGCCGACGGGGTGCGGCGCGCGATCGGGGTCACCGGGCAGTACTCGGCGGTCGACGGGCTGCTCACCGGGCGGGAGAACCTGATCATGGTGGCCGACCTGCACCATCTCGGCAAGGAGACCGCCAGGAGGGTCGCGGACGACCTGCTGGAGCGGTTCGACCTCGTGGACGCCGGCAAGAAGCAGGTCAGTACCTACTCGGGCGGCATGCGGCGGCGGCTCGACCTCGCGATGACGCTGGTCGGCGACCCGCGGATCATCTTCCTCGACGAGCCCACCACCGGGCTCGACCCGCGCAGCCGCCGCACCATGTGGGAGATCATCCAGGGCCTCGCCCGCAACGGCGTCACGATCTTCCTGACCACGCAGTACCTGGAGGAGGCGGACCGGCTCGCCGACCGGATCGCCGTCCTGGACGGCGGACGCCTCGTCGCCGAGGGCACGTCGGAGGAGTTGAAGCGGCTCGTCCCGGGCGGGCACGTCCGGCTGCGGTTCGCGGACCTCGCGGCGCTCGACGCGGCGGCCCGGACCCTCGGCGTCGTCACCCGGCACGACGACGCGCTGGCCCTCCAGGTGCCGAGCGACGGCGGCGTCCGATCGCTCAGAGCCCTCCTCGGACGGCTGGAGGACGCGGCCGTCGAGGTCGAGGAGATGTCCGTGCACACCCCCGACCTGGACGACGTGTTCCTCGCGCTGACCGGACGTCCCGAGAACAACGAGAAGGTGACCTCGAAATGACCGCGTTCACGCAGGCGACCGCCGACTCCGCCACCATGCTGCGCCGCAACCTGCGGCACGCGCTGCGCTACCCGTCCCTGACGATCGCGGGGATGATGATGCCGATCCTGATCCTGCTGCTGTTCGTCGGCGTGTTCGGCAACGCGCTCGGCGACGGGGTCGGCGGCGGCGCGAAGGGCGACTACATCTCCTACGTCGCGCCGGGGATCATCCTGATGGCGATCGCGTCCGGGTGCCTGTCGACGTCCATCGCCATCTGCACGGACATGACCGAGGGGATCGTCGACCGGTTCCGCACCATGGCGATCGCGCGGTCGTCGCTGCTCACCGGGCACGTCGTCGGCAGCATGATCCAGACGGTGGTGAGCACGGCGGGCGTCGTCGCGGTCGCCGTCGCGATGGGCTACCGGACGCACGCCTCCCTGCTCGACTGGCTCGCCGCGACCGGCCTGCTGGTGCTGCTCATGTTCGCGCTGACCTGGGTCGCCGTCACGCTCGGCCTGATCGCGAAGAACCCGGAGGGCGCGAGCAACTCGCCGCTGATCATCCAGTTCCTGCCGTTCGTGGGGAGCGCGATCGTCCCGCCGGAGTCGATGCCCGCCGGGGTGCGGTGGTTCGCCGAGTACCAGCCGTTCACGCCGGTCAACGAGGCGCTGCGCGGGTTCCTCGCGGGCCACCCGAACGGGCACGACACGGTGGTCTCGCTCGTGTGGTGCGTCGGTCTCGCGGTGGTCGGCTACACCTGCTCGAAGATCCTGTTCGACCGGAAGGCGCCGCGCTAGCCGCGCCGCGCTTGCCGCGCCGCGTTAGGTGATGAGCGCCCGGACGGCGTCCCGCAGGTCCGCACGGCCCAGCCCCGCGTACTCCGACACCGCGTCGGCGTACGCGGGGCCGTCGGCGTCCTCGGCGATGGCGTGGGCCGCCGCCGGGGACATCGTCGGCTGGAACACCCGCACGAAGTGCAGCCGCTCCGCCAGCGCCACCGCCCGCGCCGTGCGAGTCCGGACGCGCGGCGGGGCCTCGGCCGTCCAGCCCGCGCGGGCGAGGTCGGCGAGGGCCAGGGCCAGCAGCAGCCCGCCGCAGATCGGCAGGTCCATGAACGACACCGGCATCGGGGGCTGCGGCTCGGCGAGCAGCCCGGCGAGCATCGCGGGCAGCCCGGCCGCGACGTCCTCGACGAGGTCGAGCCGTCCGTGCCTGGCGTGGGCGACGACGGTGACGCTGTGCGCCTCCAGCGTCCACGGGTCGGCGACGGGCGGCGCGACCGGGTTCTTTTCCTCGGCCAGCCGCTCGACCGCCTCCCGCCACAGCCGCAGCCCGGTCTCGGCGTCGCCGCGCGCGAACGCGATCTCGGCGCGGGCGCCGAGGTTGAAGGTGGCGGTGCCGAACGTCTCGTCCGGACCGGACACGAGCGACCGGTCGAGCCAGCGCTCCGCCTCGTCCACCTCGCCCAGGTGCAGGTGGACGGCCCCGAGCGCCCAGAGCAGCCCGAACATGTCCCGCCAGCCGAACCGTTTCAGCAGGTCGAGCGACACGCGCAGGTAGTGCGCCGCCCGTTCGCCCTGGTCGAGCTGCATCAGCAGCTCGCCGAGCCGCGAGTTCGCGACCAGCCGCAGGCACGGGTTCCGGGACGTCTCGGACGCCGCGAGCATCGCCTCGGTCGCCGCGACCGCGCCCGCCACGTCGCCGTTCCGCTCCCGGACGTACCCGGCGACGCAGTTCGCCAGCCCGGCGAGGACCAGGTCGTCGCTCGCGCGCAGACCGTCCAGGACGGACGTCTCGCCGTCCGCGAGGATCTCCGGCGCCGCCGCGGCGAGGACCGCCGCCGCGCGCGGCAGCCCGCCGGACTCGGGCGGCGGCAGCCTGCGCAGCGCGACGAGCGCCCGCGTCACCGACGGGCCCTTCAGCAGGAACGTGGTCAGGACGTTCAGCGCCAGCGCCGCCCGGGTGACCTCGACGTCGGCCGGGCCGGGACGGAAGCGGCTCAGCGTCCCGGCCGTGTCGTACGCCAGGACGATCATCCGGCCGTAGGCGGACTCCAGCGTCCACATCCCGGCGAGCGTCGCCGTCACCGCCGCGACGGAGGCGGCGTCGTCGCGGTCGAGGCCCTCGCGGAGCGCCTGGAGGAGGTTGTCCTGCTCGGCCCGGACGCGCCGCATCGGGGCGATCGGCTCCACACCGAACAGCGACTCGTGGTGCTCCGCGCCGAACTCGCGGGCCCAGGCGAGGAATCCGTCGACGGCCCGGTCCGTCTCGCCCTCCGCGTCGCGGTGCGCCGCGCAGAACTCCCGGACGGTCTCCAGCATGCGGAACCGCGTGCCAGCCTCGCCCTCGACCGTCTCCAGCAGCGACTGGCCGACGAGGTCGTCCAGTATCTCCAGGGTGTCGCCGCCGAGGAGGTGGCGGGCGGCGTCGGCCGTGAAACCGCCGGGGAAGACCGACAGGGCGCGCATGGCGGCGCGTCCGGACGGCCCGAGCAGGTTCCAGCTCCACTCGACGACGGCGTGCATGGTGCGGTGCCGGGACGGCGCGTCCCGGGCGTTCCCGCGCAGGAGGGCGAACCGGTCGTCCAGGCCGCGCGCGATCTCCGCCACCGACATCACCCGGACCCGCGCCGCCGCCAGCTCGATCGCGAGCGGCAGCCCGTCCAGGCGGCGGACCAGCCCGGTCACCGCGTCCGCCGGGACGTCGGCGGCCGGACGCGCCGCGTGCGCGCGCTGCCGGAACAGCTCGGCGGACGTCGCGAGGTCCAGCGCGGGCAGCGGGTACACCGACTCCGACGACAGGCCGAGCGGGGCGCGGCTCGTCGTCAGCACCCGCAGGTCGCGGGTCATCGACACGAGCGCGCCGACCAGGTCGGCGGCGCCTTCGACGACGTGCTCGCAGTTGTCCAGGACGAGCAGCACCGGCCCCGGACCGAGCGCCTCCACGATCCCGCCCGCGCGGTCGGCGGGACCGGCGAGCCGTCCGCGCGCGGCCTGGTGCGGGCCGCCGACGCCGAGCGCGGACGCGACCTCCGCCGACACGTCCCCGTCCCGCGACACCCCGGCCAGCGGCACGACGTGCACGGCGCGGTGCGGGGCGTCCCGCGCGACGGCGTTCGCCAGCCGCGTCTTGCCGAGCCCGCCGGGGCCCACGACCGACGTCACCCGGGACGTCCGCAGCAGGCCGAGCACGGCGGCGACGTCGCCGTCCCGGCCGAGCAGCGGGTTCGGCTCGTGCGCCACCCCGCGCCGGACCGCCGGCGCCTCCGCCCGCAGCAACTCCTGCTGGACGGCCCGCAGCGCGGCCCCCGGATCGGTGCCGAGCTCGTCGCGCAGGGCGCGCCGGTAGTCCTCGAAGCGGGCCAGCGCGGCGGACGGTCCCGCCGTCGCCGCCTCGCAGCGCAGCAGCTCGGCGAGGACCTCCTCGTCCCTCGGGTACTCGCGGGCCGCCTCGGCGAGCGCCTCGAAGCCCTCCGCGCGGCGGTCGAGCCGGGCCAGGGCGAGCGCGCGGGAGCGAATCAGCGTCCAGTAGGTGGAGGCCCGGTCGGCGCGCAGCGCGGACAGCGGGTCGTCCCCGTCGCCCGGTTCCGGCGGGCCGTCCCAGAGCGCGAGGCCGTCCTCGGCGTGCGCGAGCGCGGCCTTGTGGTCGCCGTCGCGGGACGCGCGGGCGCTCGCGGACGCGGCGAGCAGCACCGCCGACGCGTCCACCGCCGCCTCGGGAAGGCCCAGCCGGTAGCCGGCCGGGGCGCTCGCGACGACGTCCGCGCCGAGTTGCGAACGGGCCCGCGACACGACGACCTGGAGCGCCTTCGCCGGGTTCTCCGGACGCTCGTCCGGCCACAGGCCCGCGACCAGCCGCGCCACGGACGCCCCGGCGCGCGGCTCGGCGGCGAGCAGGGCGAGCAGCGCCCGCAGCCGGGGGCTCGTGACGTCCCGGCCGCGGCAGGCGACCCTGGACAAAAGCGTCAGCTCGACGGTCACGGGCCCAGGCTAGACGGCCCGCCGCCGCCCGGCGGCCCTCAGGCGCGGTAGTGGCGGCGCAGCGCGATGCCCGCGGCGACCCCGCCCGCGAGCGCGCCCGCGCCCGCCGCCGCGGGCAGCGCGATCATCGTGACCCGGCGCCCGGTGCGGAAGTCGTGGATCGGCCAGCCGTTCTCCTTCGCGTGCTCGCGCAGCCCGGCGTCCGGGTTCACGGCGTGCGGCTGGCCGACGGCCGTGAGCATCGGCAGGTCGTTGATCGAGTCGCTGTAGGCCGCGCAGCGCGCGAGGTCGAGGCCCTCCCGCTGCGCCAGCGCGCGGACGGCCTCCGCCTTCGCGGGACCGTGCAGCAGGTTGCCGACGAGCCGCCCCGTGTAGACGCCGTCGCGGGTCTCGGCGACGGTGCCGAGCGCGCCGGTGAGGCCGAGGCGGTGCGCGATCGTCCGGGCGACCTCGACGGGCGTCGCGGTGACGAGCCAGACCTGCTGGCCCGCGTCCAGGTGCTGGAGGGCGAGGGTGCGGGTGCCGTGCCAGATCCGGTCCGCCATCACCTCGTCGTAGATCTCCTCGCTGAGCTGGACGATCCCGGCGACCTTCTGCCCGGCGACGAACGCGAGCGCCGCCTCCTTCGCGCTGCCGATGTGCTCGGAGTTCTCGGTGCCGCGCATCCGGAACGCGGCCTGCCCCCACGCGAACATGGCGAGGTCGCGCATGGTGAACAGCTTCCGCGCGGCGAGCCCGCGCGCGAAGTAGTAGATCGACGCCCCGCGCAGCATCGTGTTGTCGACGTCGAAGAACGCCGCCGCGGCCGGGTCGGGATCGGGCGGCGGCGCGGGCTCGGCCGCCGCGGCGGCGGCGGCCTTCCCGGCGCTCACGTGGTCCTGGTTTCTGCCGCGCCACTGCAGGACGCTCAGGGGCCGGGACACGCGCTGCCAGATCACCCGCTGCCGGTTTCGCCGCATGGGCCGAGCCTAGTTGAACGCTTTTCGCCTTCCCGCTCGCCATCCCGGGCGAACGGGGATCAGTCGACCGTCTCCCGCGCGACCTCCCCTCGTCCGTGGTCGTGGAAGTCCTCGCCCCGGCCGCTCGCCGCCGCGACGAGCCGCTCGCGCAGCACGGCGCGGAAGCGCGGGTCGGGACCCGCCTCGCTCACCCTCAGCCGGGCGAGCGAGCTTCCCTGTTCATCGGTCTTGCCCCGCCTGGTTCTCACTGGCCGCTCCCTTGCGGAGTCCAGGCGCCATCGCGCTCTCCTGCCCGGGAAACGACCGAGCGGCACGGAGGGTTACGGCCGCTGGTCGGAGGAGTGGTGCGGATAACGGCCCGGCGGTGCGCCGAGCGGTACCACCGCTCCGATGAGCGGCAGGAGGGCGGGGCTCAGCGGCGCAGGTCGTCCGGGAGCATGCGGCCGAGCGACCGGACGGCGCGGTACTGCAACGCCTTGATGGCCCCAGGCTTCTTGCCCATGACGAGCGCCGTCTCCGCGACCGACAGCCCGTGCAGGAACCGCAGGACGACGCACTCCTGCTGCTCGGACCCGAGCCGCCGCACGGCCTCCAGCAGCGTCCGGTTCGTCATCGCGTCGAGGACGGCCCGCTCCGGCCCCTCCTGGTGCCGGTCCGGCTCGACCAGTTCGCCGGTGCAGACCTCCAGCCGGTACCGGCTGGACTTGAAGTGGTCGGCGACGAGGTTCCGCGCGATCGTGACGAGCCAGGCCCCGAAGTCCTTGCCCTGCCAGTGGAAGTCGCGGATGCGGCGGAGCGCGCGCAGGAACGTCTCGCTCGTCAGGTCCTCGGTGAGGGAGTGCGTCCCGACCCGGTAGTAGACGTAGCGGTAGACGAGTTCGACGTAGTGGTCGTAGAGGCAGCCGAAGGCTTCGGCGTCGCCGTCCCGCGCGCGGAGCACCAGCGCCTTGAGCACTTCGGCGCGGTCGGCGTCGCGCCGCGCGGCGCCCGGCCGGGCCAGCGGACGGGCCAGCGGACGGGGCAGCGCGCGGGGTTGGTGGCTGGGCCGGGGAAGCGGGAGGACCCCGGCGTCGAGGGACAAGCTGCTCATGCAGTTCTCCTCGGGGCGTACGCGACCTCCGGCGTGAAATTGCCACTCTAGATACCGATAGGTACGCCGGGCAATGGTGTAGGTGGACGGGCGGTTACCCGTCGGGCCCCGGCATCGGGCACCATGGGGCGCGATGGTCGATGCTCTTCTCGCGCTCCTCGCGACCCTCGGCGCTTTAGTGGCCACCGGGTTGCTGGTTCAGCGCGCCTACAAGGACCGGCTGCTCTACCTGATCGCCTGGTCGTTCACCCAGGTGGGGCTGTCGCTCGCGCTGCTGTGCATGGGCGTCGGCTTCCTCGCCGGCTTCAACGGGCCGCTGTTCCGCGTGCTGGAGCTCGGGGCCGCGCTGATCGGGCCGGTCTGGCTCGCGCTCGGCATGGTCGAGCTGATCGCGCGGTACGTCCAGGTGCGGTTCGCGGCCTGGCTGTTCGCCATCTCCTACACGTTCGTCGCGCTCGTCATCCTCGTCCTCGACCCGCTCAAGGGCTCGCTGACGAAGAGCCTGCCGAAACCGGGCTCGACCTACGACGCGCTGCCGCTGCTGCTGATCGACGGCGCGCACGTCGTCGCGGTGATCGCGCTCGTCGCGTGCACCGGGCTCACCGCCTGGCTCGCCAGCAAGCAGGACCAGGAGGCCGCCGAGCTGCTCATCCCGGTCGCGCTGGTCGCGCTCGCGGGCGTCCTCGTGGTGAGCGGCACCCGCGGGTTCCTGCCCGCGCCGCTCGCGGTGATCGCGCTCGGCGGCGCGGCCGGGCTCGTCTGGTACGGCGCGATGCGCACGATCCCCGTCTACGACGACGAGGACTACGACGAGTACGGCGACGAGCCCGCCACCGGATACGAGGAGCAGGGGTACCCGTCCCGGCCGGAGCACCCGGGGGCGCGCGCCGAGCGGGCGGAGCCCGTCGCGGCGCCGACCCCGCCGCCGCCCGACCCGCGGCGCGGGGAGCTGCGGTTCCCCGACCCGCCGCACGAGGAGCCGCGCTTCCCGGACGACCCCGCGGGCCCCACGGCCGTGGACGGGGTCGGCATCGGGATCGGCAACGCGCTTGTCCCGGAGCAGGCGTCCCCCGCGCTCGCGCCGCTCGGCGGTCGCGGTCCCGGCGGCGAGCTGGCGGGGGCGTGCGGTCAGATCACCGTCTACACCCTGCTCGACGGGCGCGAGGCCGCGTTCGACCGGCTCGCCGGAGACCTGGTGAAGGCCGCCCGCGCGACCGAGCCGGACACGGTGATCTTCGCGTCCCACGAGGTCGTCGGCGCGCCCACGCAGCGGATCTTCTACCAGCTCTTCCGGGACGAGGCCGCCTTCGCCGCGCACCGCAAGACGCCGCACCTCCAGCGGTTCCTGGCCGAGTCCCGCACGCACATCATCGCCACCAACGTGATCGAGATGCGGCTCGGCGCGGCGAAGGTGCCGCTGCCCGCGCCCGAGTTCCCGGGACGGTGACGCCGGTGTCCGGAGGAGTGCTGATCACGCTGCTCGGCAAGCCGGGCTGCCACCTGTGCGACGACGCCCGCGCGGTGATCGAGCGCGTCGCCCGCGACCTCGGCGTCCCATGGGAGGAGCGCGACATCACGCTCTCCGAGCGCGACACCGAGCAGTATTGGGAGCAGATCCCGGTCACGCTGATCAACGGCGTCCAGCACGACTTCTGGCGGGTGGACGAGTCCCGCCTCCGCGCCGCGATCGAAAACCTCCGCGAGACGTCCTAGCCGGGTCCTGGGGCGTCTCGGCGGTGCCTCGGGTGTCTCGTCCGTCACATCGGTGGGGCGGGTGCGGCGGGTGCGTCCCGGGGCGGAAAGCCCTGCTGGGCGGGGCTGCGGCGGCGGGTTTCTGGACCGGTTCAGGGGCCTGCCTGCAGGCCCGCCGACCGCGTCGCCGGGGGGTGACTTTGTGCGCGTATTCACAAAGGCTTAACCTGGTGGACAGCCCTGAAGCGGTCGAGCCGCGGCCGGACGGCCGGCGCCGCGCCCGCCCGGGCGAGGGGCCCGCCGCCCCGTCCCCAGCGCCGACTTCCGAAGAGCAGGCCGTGACGACACCTCGACAGAACCGCCGGCGCGACCGCGCGGCCCGCGGCATCCCCGAAGCCACCGTGGCGCGGCTGCCGGTGTACCTGCGCGCCCTCACCGGGCTCCAGGAGCGCGGCGTCGCGACCGTGTCGTCGGAGGAGCTCGCCGCGGCGGCCGGGGTGAACTCGGCGAAGCTCCGCAAGGACCTCTCCCACCTCGGCTCCTACGGGACGCGCGGGGTCGGCTACGAGGTCGAGTACCTCGTCTACCAGATCTCCCGCGAACTCGGCCTCACCCAGGACTGGGTCGTCGCGATCATCGGTGTCGGTAACCTGGGCCGTGCACTGGCCGGCTACGGCGGATTCGCGTCCCGCGGCTTCCGCGTGGCGGGCCTGCTCGACGCGGACGACTCCATCGTCGGCCAGGAGATATCCGGCATGACGGTGGAGCACATCGACCGGCTGGAGGACATGATCGCCCGGCACGGCGTCTCCATCGCCGTGATCGCCACCCCGGCGGGCGCCGCCCAGGGGGTGTGCGATCGCGTGGTCGCGGCGGGCGTGACGAGCGTCCTGAACTTCGCGCCGACCGTCCTCACGGTGCCGGACGGCGTGGACGTGCGCAAGGTCGACCTGTCCATCGAGCTGCAGATCCTGGCCTTCCACGAGCAGCGCAAGGCGGGCGGGCCGGACGGCCTCGCCCCGCTCGTCGCCGGGGACGCGCCGCCCGGCACGAAGCAGTACGTGGAGCCAGTAGAGGCATAGACCAGAGCAAGGGGCAGGGCACGGGGCGGGGCGCGGAACGTGAACGGCGGGCGGTGGACGAGAGTGGACGGGGAAGCCTGGGAGGGCGGGACGTGAGCATTCTGGTCGTGGGGCTCAGTCACCGGAGCGCGCCCGTCGCGGTCCTGGAGCGGGCGGCCGTGGCCGGGGACGACCTGGCCAAGCTCCTGCACGCGGTGCACGGGTCCGCGAACGTCGCCGAGGCGGCGATCGTGTCGACCTGCAACCGGGTCGAGATCTACACCGTCGTGGACAGGTTCCACGGCGGCGTCACGGCCGTCTCCGAGCTGCTGGCGCTGCACTCCGGCGTCCCGCTGGACGAGCTGTCCCGCCACCTGTACGTGCACTACGAGGAGCGGGCCGTCCAGCACGTGTTCGCCGTCGCGTGTGGGCTGGAGTCGATGGTCGTCGGCGAGGGCCAGATCCTCGGGCAGCTCCGGCAGGCGTTCCGGCTCGCGCAGGACGAGGGCACCCTCGGCCGCGAGCTGCACGACGTCCTGCAGCAGTCGCTGCGGGTCGGCAAGCGCGCCCACCACGAGACCGGCATCGACAAGGCGGGCGCGTCGCTCGTCAGCGTCGGGCTGGACGTCGCCGCCCGGCACCTCGGGCCGCTGGAGGGCGTCCGCGCGCTGGTCGTCGGCGCCGGGTCGATGAGCTCGCTGGCCGCCGCGACGCTGAGCCGGGCCGGGGCGCGCGAGGTCGTCGTCGCGAACCGGACGCACGAGCGCGCGGTGCGGCTGGCCGAGTCGCTGGACGTCCCGGCCCGCGCCGTCGAGCTGTCGGTGCTGGACGCCGCGATCGCCGAGGCCGACCTCGTCGTGTCCTGCACGGGCGCGACCGGCCTCGTCGTGACGGCCGCGCGGCTGACCGCGCGCGGCGTCGGCGCGGACGGGCGGCGCCGCTTCTTCCTCGACCTGGCCCTCCCGCACGACGTCGAACGGTCCGTCGGCGACCTGCCGGGCGTCGCCCTCGCCGGGCTGGACGACCTGCGCACCGCCGAGGAGGCCGCGCACGCCATCGGCCCGGAGGCGGTCGAGGCCGTCCGGCGGATCGTGGGCGCGGAGGTCGAGGTGTTCCTCGGCGCGGCCCGCGCCGCCGCCGTCGCCCCGACCGTGGTCGCGCTGCGCAGCAAGGCCGCCGAGGTCGTCGAGTCCGAGCTGGCCCGGCTCGGCGGGCGGCTCCCCGAGCTGGACGGGCGGGCCCGCCGCGAGATCGAGCAGACCGTCCGGCGCGTGGTCGACAAGCTGCTGCACGCGCCGACCGTCCGGGTGAAGGAGCTGGCGGCGGCGCCGGGCGGCGACTCCTACGCCGACGCGCTGCGCGAGCTGTTCGACCTGGACCCGTCGAAGCCCGAGGTCGTGGCGCGCGCCGACCTGCGCGACGAGGAGCCCGCCGCCCGTGCCGCGCCCGTGCCGTCCGTGATCGACCCGTCCGTGATCGACGCGGAGTGCGCCGAGGCCGACTGCCTGAGCCTGCCGCCCGGCGTGCCCGGTCTGCCTAGTGTGCCCGGCGTGCCCGGTGTGCCGGGCGTGCCCGAACCGGCCGGTCCGGCGATGACCGTGCGGGACGTGACCGCGCAGGCCGCGAACGTCCGCGCGGTCAGCACGCCGGACGCGGCCGCCCCTGAAGGAGACGAGAGATGAGCACCGCGAGCACGGGGCCGCTGCGGCTCGGCACCCGCAAGAGCCTGATGGCGACGACCCAGTCGCGGCAGGTGGCCGACGAGGTCACCCGGCTGACCGGGCATGCCGTCGAGCTGGTCGGGGTAACGACGCAGGGTGATGTCTCCAAGGCCCTGCTCGCCCAGATCGGCGGGACGGGGGTCTTCGTCAACGCCCTGCGCGACAAGATCCTGTCGGGCGAGGTGGACTTCGCCGTGCACTCGCTGAAGGACCTGCCGACGTCCGAGACGCCGGGGATCGCGCTCGCCGCGACGCCGGTCCGCGACGACCCGAGGGACGCCCTGTGCGGTCCGGCGAAGCTCGCCGACCTGCCGCGCGGCGCCCGCGTCGGGACGGGCTCGCCGCGCCGCGTCGCGCAGCTCCGCGCGCTGCGCCCGGACCTGGAGATCGTCCCGATCCGCGGCAACGCCGACACGCGGCTCCGCAAGGTCGCGGACGGCGAGCTGGACGCCATCGTCCTCGCCCACGCGGGCCTGCGCCGGATCGGCCGCCTGGACGCGGTCGCCGAGGTCTTCGAGCCCGACCAGATGCTGCCCGCCCCGGGCCAGGGCTCGCTCGCGCTGGAGTGCCGCACCGACCGCGAAGACCTCCGCGCCCTGCTTGGAACGGTCGACGACGCGGCGACCAGGAGGACCGTCACCGCCGAGCGGACCGTCCTCGCCGTCCTGGAGGCGGGTTGCTCCGCTCCCGTGGGGACGTACGCTGCCGAAGTAGATGAAAGGCTGCACCTGACGGCGGCCGTCGTGGCGTACGACGGGAGCCGGCAGGTGCGGCTGTCCGCAAGCGGCCACCCGGACGCCGCCGAGCAGATCGGGCGCGACCTCGCGCACCGGCTGCTCGCGCAGGGGGCCGACCAGTTGATGGGGGAGCGCGATTGAGCCCCGCCGCGAAGACCACGACCGGCACCGAGAGCACGGAGAGCAGGGCGACGACCGCCCCGGAGGGCGCCGACGGCGCGCCGCCCGGGGCGGGCCGCGTCGTGCTCGTCGGCATGGGGCCGGGCG
This sequence comes from Actinomadura decatromicini, assembly GCF_008121305.1. Taxonomy (NCBI): domain Bacteria; kingdom Bacillati; phylum Actinomycetota; class Actinomycetes; order Streptosporangiales; family Thermomonosporaceae; genus Actinomadura; species Actinomadura decatromicini. The sequence continues at coordinate 473,945 of NZ_VSRQ01000005.1, forward strand.
ACCCCGGCCTGCTGACCCTGCGCGCCGCCGCCGAGCTGGCGCGCGCCGACACCGTGATCGTCAGCCGCGAGCACTGCCCGCCGGAGATCCTGTCCCACTGCCGTCCCGGCGTGGAGATCGTCGACTCGGCGGCGGGCGACCCGGCGCTGCTCGCCGAGCGGGCCGCCAAGGCCGGACGGCGTGTCGTCCGGCTCCTCCAGGGTGATCCCGGGCTCGGCTGCGGGCTCGCCGCCGAGGGCGGCTCGCTGGCGAAGGCCGGGGTGCCGTTCGAGATCGTCCCCGGGGTGTCGGCGGTGACGGGCGTGCCCGGCTACGCGGGCATCCCGCTGACCGACGCCGCGCACCGCGAGGTCCGGGTCGTGGACGCGTCCCAGGGCGGCGTCGACTGGGAGCGCTTCGCCTCCCCGGACGCCACCCTCGTGGTCATCGGCGCGGAGGGCGCGGTCGCGGAGGTCTGCAAGGGCCTCGTCGCGGCCGGGCGCCCCGACTCCACGCCCGCCGCGATGACGAGCCTCGGCACGACCACCGAGCAGGAGACGGTCGTCTCGACGCTGCACAAGCTCGCGTCCGACACCAAGGGCATGGAGTCGCCCGCGCTGATCATCGTCGGGGACGTGGTCAACCGGCGCGACGAGCTGTCCTGGTTCGAGACGAAGCCGCTGTTCGGCTGGCGGGTGCTGGTGCCGCGCACCAAGGAGCAGGCCGCCTCGCTGTCGGACCAGCTCCGCGGGTACGGGGCCGTCCCGGACGAGGTCCCGACGATCTCGGTCGAGCCGCCGCGCACCCCGCAGCAGATGGAGCGGGCCGTCAAGGGCCTCGTCACCGGGCGGTACGAGTGGGTCGTGTTCACGTCCACGAACGCGGTGAAGGCCGTCCGGGAGAAGTTCGTCGACTACGGCCTCGACGCCCGCGCGTTCGCCGGGCTGAAGGTCGCCGCCGTCGGCGAGCAGACCGCCGCCGCGCTCGTCGAGTTCGGCATCCAGCCCGACCTGACGCCGTCCGGCGAGCAGTCGGGCGAGGGCCTCGCCCGCGAGTGGCCGCCCTACGACGCCGACCTCGACCCGATCAACCGGGTCCTGCTGCCGCGCGCCGACATCGCCACCGACGTCCTCATCGCCCGGCTGACCGAGCTCGGCTGGGAGTGCGAGGACGTCACCGCCTACCGGACGGTGCGCGCCGCGCCGCCGCCGGAGCCGATCCGCAACGCGATCAAGGGCGGCGGCTTCGACGCGGTGCTGTTCACGTCGTCGTCCACGGTGAAGAACCTGATCGGGATCGCCGGGAAGCCGCACAAGGTGACCGTCATCGCGGTGATCGGCCCGCAGACCGCGAAGACGGCCGAGGAGTACGGGCTGCGCGTCGACGTCATGGCCGACAAACCGTCCGTATCGGCACTCGCGGCGGCGCTCGCCGAGTACGGTGCGAAGCGGAGGGCGGCTCAGATCGAGGCGGGGGACCCGCTGCGCAAGCCGAGCCAGATGCGCCGGGGAGCCCGGCGCCGCAGGTAGCGCGGGGGTTCCGCGCGTCCCCGGATTCCGGAAGAAGGAAGATGTCTGCTCAGTTTCCCGTGGTCCGTCCGCGGCGGCTGCGGCGCGCGCCCGCGCTGCGCCGGATGGTCGCCGAGACGCGGCTCGCCCCGGCCGACCTGGTGCTGCCGATGTTCGTCAAGGAGGGCGTCGGCGAGCCGCAGCCGGTGCCGTCCATGCCGGGCGTGTTCCAGCACACCCGCGACAGCCTGCGCAAGGCCGCGCACGAGGCGGCCGAGGCCGGGGTCGGCGGGATCATCCTGTTCGGCATCCCCGCGGTGAAGGACGGAGCCGGCTCCGGCGCCGACGACCCGGACGGGATCGTCCAGCTCGCGCTCCGCGACCTGGCGTCCGACCTCGGGGACGAGACCGTGCTCATGACGGACCTGTGCCTGGACGAGTACACCGACCACGGGCACTGCGGCGTCCTCACCCCGGCCGGGGAGATCGACAACGACGCGACGCTGGAGCGGTACGCCTCGATCGCGCTCGCGCAGGCGGAGGCGGGCGCGGCGGTCGTCGGCCCGTCCGGGATGATGGACGGCCAGGTCGGCGCGATCCGCACGGCCCTCGACGGCGCCGGGCACACCGACGTCGCGATCCTCGCCTACTCGGTGAAGTACGCCTCGGCGTACTACGGCCCGTTCCGCGAGGCCGCCGAGTGCGCCCCCCAGTTCGGCGACAGGTCCACCCACCAGCAGGACCCGGCCAACGCCGAGGAGTCGCTCCGCGAGGTCCTCCTCGACATCGACGAGGGCGCCGACATGGTCATGGTGAAGCCCGCCGGGGCCTACCTCGACATCGTCCGCCGCGTCCGCGACGAGGTGCGCGTGCCGGTCGCCGCCTACCAGGTGAGCGGCGAGTACGCGATGGTCGAGGCCGCCGCCGAGCGCGGCTGGATCGACCGCGAACGCACGATCATGGAGTCGCTGACGTCGATCCGCCGGGCCGGGGCCGACATAGTCCTGACCTACTGGGCCACCGAGGTGTCCCGCCGCCTGTCCTAGATCACCTAGTCCTTCTGGGCGGTTTCCGGGGGTTGCCGTGTCTCGGAATCGGGCCGCCGGGCATCATCGTTGACCAGTGAACCCACGTCGGACCTTGGGTATTGGGGGCGGAGATGCTGGCGGTCTCGGGGAACAGCAGGCGGCAACGGGCGGCGCGCGACCGGATGGCGGCGGCGGCCCGCGAATACGCCGGGTTCGGCTGGCCGTCGTTTCCGGGCGCGCATCCCCCGGCCGGCGGCGACCGGGCCTGTTCGTGCGACCGGATCGGCTGTCCCGACCCGGCGGCGCACCCGGTGTCGGCGGCGTGGGCGCACCAGGCGAGCGTCGACGCCGCCGTGATCGGACGCTGGTGGTCCGAGCGCCCGCTGGCCAACATCATCCTGCCGACCGGGCGGGTGTTCGACGTGTTCGACGTCCCGGCCGCGGCGGGCGCGGCGGCGCTCGACCGGATCGACCGCGACGGCCTGCCGGTCGGGCCCGTCGCGTCGTTCGGCGGCGACCGGCACCTGTTCTTCGTCGCGACCAGGGGCGCGCCCGTCGACGAGGACGAGTGGTGGTCCTGCCACCTCGACTGCTCGCCGGAGGACGTCGCGGAGACGCCCGGCATGCGGTGGCACTGCCGCGACAGCTACGTCGTGGCGCCGCCGTCGGTGCTGCCGTCCGGGCGCGAGGTGACGTGGCTGCGGCCCCCGTCCGCGGGGCCGCTGCCCGACCCGCTGCGCCTCCTCGAAGTCCTCGCCGACTCCTGCGACGCCGCGGGCTGACCCCCCGGGGGCTAGTGCGGCGCCTGGATGGCGGGCTTGCGGCCCCAGTTCGAGTACGAGCCGCGCAGCACCTCGTTGCGGCCGTTCTCCGGCCCGGCCCGCACCCAGAACTTGATCGGACGGCTCCCCGCGTCCAGCTTCACGGCGAACGCGATCTGCTGCGCGCCCGTCGCCTGCGCCATCCGCGCGTACATCGTCCCCATGCCGGGCTCCCGCGTGAGCGTCGCGACCGGCGCCTCGCCCTCGTAGATCTGCCCCGTCTTGGCGAGCTTCGTCGCCGACTTCAGCAGCGTCGTCAGGTTCGCGACGGACGAGCCCCGGCTGATCTGCTCGGCCGTCGCCGGGTAGCCGCGCCCACCGAGCGGCGACGACCGCCACCGCTTCCCGACGCGCACGTACAGCCGGTCCTGGACGATCACCCCGTGCACCGCCTTGCGGGCCGGGCCCGACCCGGACAGCGTCAGCGTGTACGACGACCCGCCGCCGGGCACGACGCCGAGCGTCCCCCTGCCGGTGGCGGCGAAGCCGCAGCATCCCGACTGCTGGTAGCTGAACAGGGCGCCCGGGGCCTGCGCGACGGCCTGGTCGATCTCCGCGACGAGCGGCCGCGGGTCGACGCCCCCGGCCGGGACGGTCGGCTGCGGCGTGCTGCTCTGCGCGGGCGTCGTCGGCGGCGGCTCCTTGTCGTCGCCCGTCAGCACGGTCGCGGCGGTCGCGCCCGCCGCGCCGACGACGAGGACGGCGACCGCGGCGAGCGCCCAGCGCGTCCGGGACCCGCCGCCCTTCCCGCGCCCGCCCGCCGGGACGGTCTGGTTCCGCCCGCTGCTCCGGGACGGCTTCGGCTTCGGCGGCTCCGGCAGCAGCGCCGCCTGCGCCGCCAGCTCGGTCAGCCGGCCGCGCCCCTGCGCCTCCCAGGACGGCCCGTACGCGGAGACGGCGGCGTCCTCCAGGGCGGCGAGGAAGTCGGCGGCGGACTTCGGACGGCTGTCCGGGTCCTTCGCGAGGCCGTGGTGGATCAGGTCGCGCAGCGGCCCCGGCGCGTCGTCGGCCGGGATCGGCGCCTCGCGGTGCTGCCGCGCCATGTTGCGCCCGGCGAACGGGGGCCGTCCGGTGAGGCACTCGTAGAACACCGCGGTGGCGCCGTAGACGTCGGTGGCGACGGTCGCGGGGACGCCGTCCCACAGCTCGGGCGCCGCGTACTGCGGGCCGTGCTGCGCCTCGGTGCCCGCCGGGGACGTCGCGAAGTCGCTGAGCCGCGCGTTGCCCTCCGCGTCGACGTAGACGTTCGACGGGCGCACCGCGCCGTGCACGATGTCGTGCTCGTGCGCCGCCGCGAGGCCGAGGAGCGTTCCGCCGAGCAGCGACAGCGCCGCGAGCGGGCCGGTCGGCCCCTGCGCGGCGAGGACGCGCCGCAGGCTGACGCCCTCGACGTACTGCGACACGATCGCGGCGCCGTCCACGGTCTCCACGAAGTCGTAGAGGTCGACCACGTTCGGGTCTTCGAGCTGGGACAGGCTCCGCGCGACCGCGCGGAACCGCTCCAGGAACGCCTCGTCGCCGCGCAGCGCGCCGTCGAGGTACTTGATGGCGACCTTCGTGCTGGTCAGGTCGTCGACCGCCAGCACCACCCGGCCCGAGACGCCGGCCCCCAGCTCCCGCTCGTGGGTGAAGCCCTGGACCGTCCAGCCGTCAACCACGTTGAAAGCCATCCCTCCGATACGCCTGTCCCGGCGGACCGCGCCAGTCGAGCCGGGCGCCGCCGGTGAGTCGGGGAGGCGCCGTGAAGACCGCTTGCCGTGAAGACCGCTTGGTGAGACAGGGCGCCGATGTCGTACTTGGTGGAATATCGGCCCGTACCCGGCGAGGTCAAGGCAAGTCGCCGAACTGCAACGGAGACTGAATCATTCCGGGCCCCGCGCGCTCACCCGGTAGGGGCGCACGGGGTCGCGGACGGGAATGGTTCACTGAATCGGTGACTGGTATCAAGCGTTCGCAGGAGTTGTTCGACAGGGCCGCCGGGGTCGTGCCGGGCGGGGTGAACTCGCCGGTCCGCGCGTTCGGGGCCGTGGGCGGGACGCCCCGGTTCATGGCGTCCGGTCGGGGCCCCTACCTGACCGACGCGGACGGGAACGAGTACGTCGACCTGGTGTGCTCGTGGGGCCCGCTGATCCTCGGGCACGCGCACCCGGCCGTGGTGGACGCGGTGCGGGACGCGGCGGGGCGCGGCACGTCCTACGGCGCGCCGACGCCCGGCGAGGTCGAGCTGGCCGAGGAGATCGTCGCGCGGACCCCGGCGGAGCGGGTCCGGCTGGTGAACTCGGGCACCGAGGCGACGATGTCGGCGATCCGGCTGGCGCGCGGCTTCACCGGCCGCACCAAGATCGTGAAGTTCGCTGGCTGCTACCACGGGCACGTCGACTCGCTGCTCGCGGCGGCCGGGTCGGGCGTCGCCACGTTCGGCCTCCCGGACACGCCCGGCGTGACCGGCGCGACGACCGCTGACACGCTGATCCTGCCGTACAACGACGTCCCGGCCCTGGAGACGGCGTTCGACGAGCACGGGCGCGACATCGCCTGCGTCATCACCGAGGCCGTGCCGTGCAACATGGGCGTGGTGCCGCCGCTGCCCGACTTCAACGCGCTGGTGAAGCGGCTGTGCGAGCGGTACGGGGCGCTGCTGGTCATGGACGAGGTGCTCACCGGGTTCCGCGCGTCCAGGTCCGGCTGGTTCGGGGTCGAGGGCGTCGCGGGCGACCTGACGACGTTCGGGAAGGTGATGGGCGGCGGGCTGCCCGCCGCCGCGTTCGGCGGACGCGCCGACGTCATGGACCAGCTCGCCCCGTCCGGTCCCGTGTACCAGGCGGGGACGCTGTCGGGGAACCCGCTCGCCACCGCCGCCGGGCTCGCCACGCTGCGGAACGCGACGGACGAGGTGTACGCCGCCCTCGATCGCTCGGCCGGGATCGTCGCGAAGGCGGCGTCGGAGGCGCTGGAGCGCGAGGGCGTCCCGCATTCGACGCAGCGGGCCGGGAACCTCTTCTCGGTGTTCTTCACGGCCGGGAAGGTCGGCGACTTCGTCGCCGCGCAGCGCCAGGACGTCAAGGCGTACGCGGCGTTCTTCCACGCGGCGCTGGAGCACGGGGTCTACCTGCCGCCGTCGGCGTACGAGGTGTGGTTCCTGTCGGCCGCGCACGACGACGAGGCGCTCGGTCGCGTCCTGGAGGCCCTCCCGCACGCCGCCCGGGCCGCCGCACGGGCGGCGTCCTAGGCGGCCGTCCGGAACGCTCTCAGCGCCGCGGCGACCGGTTCGGGACGCGGCGCGTGGAGCGGGGCGCGGACGCGGGGGTCGTCGATCAGCCCCTCCGCCGCGAGGCACGCCTTGAGCACCGCCGGGGACGGCTCGGCGAACAGCGCCTCCGCCATCGGGAACAGCGCGTTGTGCAGGGCGAGGGCGCGGGCGGCGTTGCCGTCCCGCACCGCCGCGGCCAGCGCGGCGTAGGCGGCGGGCGCGAGGCAGGCCGCCGCCGCGATCCCGCCGGACGCGCCGAGCTGGAGCATGGGATAGATGTACATGTCGTCGCCGCACAGGATTCCCTTGCCCGTGCGGGCGGCCAGCACGGCGAGGGTGTCGCGGTCGACGGCGCCCGCGCAGTGCTTCATCCCGGCGACGCAGTCGAGGGACAGCAGCCGGACGAGCGTCTCGGCGGACAGGTGCTTCCCCGTCCGGTACGGGATGTTGTAGGGGAGGAGCGGGACGTCCACCGCCGCGCCCACGGCCGCGAAGTGGTCGATGACGCCCTCGTCGGACGGGCGCAGGTAGTAGGGGACGACGACGAGCAGCGCGTCCGCCAGCGGGGCCCGCTCCCTCGCCTCGCGGATCGTGTCGGCGGTGCCCATCGTCCCGGCGCCGACGATCAGCGGGGTGCCGTGCTGGATGGACACGGCGCGGCAGACCTCCAGGACGGTCCGCCGCTCGGCGTCGTCGAGCAGGGCCGCCTCGCCGGTCGTGCCGAGGGCGACGAGCCCGTCCGCGCCGTTCTCCAGGCAGTGGACGGCGAGCCGTTCGAGCGACTTCGCGTCCACCTCGCCGGAACCGGTGAACGGCGTGACGAGCGAAGCGTGGATTCCGCGCATGGTGATCACCTCGTTGTCTCCACAGGGAGTGGTTCGGGCGCTGGGACCCGTGGCCTGGACCGCGGACGGACGCTCCCGGCGGCGACCCCGGCGATGATCAGCCCGGCCCCGGCGAGCCGGGCCGGGGTGACGCGCTCGTCCAGGATCAGGGCCGCCGACAGCAGCCCGAAGGGCGGGACGAGCAGCGAGTACATCGCGACCGTGCTGGCCTCGTAGCGGCGCATCAGCCATCCCCACACGCCGAAGCCGAAGAGGGTGGACACGTACGCGATGAACGCCATCGACGCCGCCCCGGTGAGCGTCAAGTCGTGCACCGCGTCCGGGACGGCCCCCGGCCCCTCGAAGATCAGCGACAGCGCGAGCAGCGGAAGCGGCGGCACCAGCGACATCCACACCATGAACCCGAGCGCGTCGACCGGCCCGGTGGCGTATTGATTCATGCGGCGCATGGCGACGTTGGCGAGGCCCCAGCTCGCCGCGCCGACCAGGCAGACCACGAACGCGCCGACCGGGCTGCCGCCCTCCGCCTGCGCCACGCCGAGCAGCGCGACGCCGCCGAACGCGACCGCCATCCCCGCGACCTGCCGGGCGGACAGCCGCTCGCGCAGCAGCAGCCCCGCGAAGAGCGCCGTGAACACCGCCTGCACCTGGAGGACGACCGAGGCGAGCCCGGCGGGCATCCCCATCCGCATGCCGATGAACAGCAGGCCGAACTGCCCGACCCCGAGCGGCAGCCCGACCAGCGCCAGCCAGCGCGCCGGGACCGGCGGCCGCCGCACGAGGAACACCGCCGGGACCGCCGCGAGGACGAACCGCAGCGCGGCCATCAGCAGCGGCGGCAGGTCCTCCAGCGCCCAGTGGATGGGGACGAAGTTGAACCCCCAGCACGCGGCGACCAGGGTGGCCAGCAGGATGTGGCGCGAATTCATCTCCCGATCGTCACGCCGCAGGTCGTTTTAGGACAAGCGAGACCTTCTTGACACCTCGTTTTAGTATTGCTACATGCTGGATCTGGAGCGCCTGCGCGCCCTGCACTCCGTCGCGACCTACGGCTCGGTGAGCGCCGCCGCCGACGTCCTGCACGTGACCACGTCCGCCGTGTCCCAGCAGCTCGCGAAGCTGGAGCGGGAGACCGGGCAGAAGCTGCTCGAACGCAACGGGCGCGGCGTCCGGCTCACCGACGCCGCCGAGCTGCTCGTCGCGCACGCCGAGCGGATCCTGTCGCTCGTCGAGCAGGCCCAGGCCGACCTGGAGGCGCACCGCGGCTCGGTCGTCGGGCAGCTCGCCGTCGCGGCGTTCCCGACCGCGATCCGCGGGCTGATGCCCGCCGCGCTGCGCGCCCTGCGCGCCGCCCATCCCGAGCTGCGCGTCCTGCTCCGCGAGGAGGACCCGATGCGCAGCATGCCGCTCGTCTCGCGCGGCGACTACGACATGGCCGTCGTCCAGGACTGGAACAACGAGCCGCTCCCCATGCCCGAGGGCCTGCACAAGGGCATCATCTGCGACGACGTCGCCGACGTGGCGCTGCCGTCCACCCATCCGCTCGCCGGGCGCGGCACCATCCACCTCAAGGAGCTGGCCGGCGACCCGTGGATCAGCTCGTCGTCCGACAGCATCTGCTGCGACTGGCTCATCCGGACGCTCCGCGCCGTCGACAGCGAGCCCAACATCGACCACATGGCCTACGAGTTCGCCACCCAGCTCTCGCTCGTCGCCGCCGGGCTCGGCAACGCGATCCTGCCCCGGCTCGGACGGTGCGACGTGCCGCCGGGGGTGGCGATCGTCCCGCTGTCGGCGCCGCTCTCGCGCCGCGTGTACGCGGTGTGGCGGGAGGAGGCGGCCCGCCGCCCGGCCATCCGCGCGACCCTCACGGCGCTGCGCGCCGCCGTCCCCGGCGGCGTTCCGGACGGCGTCCCCGATGGACGGAGGCGCGAGGCCGCGCGGGTAACCTGACCGGCGATGACTGAGACAACGACCGTCCACCTGCTGCGGCACGGTGAGGTGCACAATCCCGAAGGCGTCCTGTACGGGCGGCTGCCCGGCTACCGCCTCAGCGAGGACGGCGTCCTCATGGCGAAGGCCGCCGCCAAGTGGTTCGCCGACCGGGACGTCACCGCCGTGTTCGCCTCCCCGATGCAGCGGGCGCTGGAGACGGCCGCGCCGCTCGCCGACGCCTTCGACCTGCCCGTGACGGTGGACGACCGGCTCATCGAGGCCGACAACCACTTCGAGGGCCACACGTTCGGCGCGGGCTCGGGGTCGCTGCGGCGCCCGGAGCACTGGCGGTACCTGGTCAACCCGTTCCGCCCGTCCTGGGGCGAGCCGTACAAGGAGCTCGCCGCCCGGATGCGGGCCGCCGTGATCAGGGCGCGGGAGGCGGCGCGCGGGCACGAGGCCGTGTGCGTCAGCCACCAGCTCCCGATCTGGATCCTGCGGCTGCACGCCGAGCACCGCCGCCTCTGGCACCACCCGAAGCGGCGCGAATGCGGCCTGGCCAGCCTGACGAGCCTGACGTTCACCGGCAGCCGGCTGGTCGAGGTCGCCTACTGCGAGCCCGCGGCGGGCATCGCGAAGGCCCCCGGTGTCGCGGGCGCCTGACCCCACCGCTAAGTTATCTACTACGCCCTGTAGTAACACATTTCCGACGCTGCTTCCGACCGTGTTCCCGACCGTGTTCCCGACCGAGGAGGGTCCGTTGAGCCCCCGAGTCTCCCCGGCCCGCGCCGCCGTGGCCGCCGCCGCGCTCTGCGGGCTGCTGGCCGGGTGCGCCGGGACGAGCGCCTCGGGCGACGGGCAGGGCAGCGACACCCGCTTCGTGTCCGGCGACGGGAACGTGACGGAGTACGAGGCGGCGGGCCGCAAGACCGTCCAGGACGTCGGCGGCGACGCCCTCGACGGCAAGCCCGTCAAGCTCGCCGACCTCAAGGGCAAGGTCGTCGTCGTGAACTTCTGGGCGTCCTGGTGCGCGCCGTGCCGCGGCGAGGCGCCCTCCCTTGAGCAGGTCTACACCGAGAACAAGGCGAAGGGCGTCGAGTTCCTCGGCGTCAACTTCAAGGACTCCAAGGCCAACGCGCAGGCGTTCGAGCGGAAGCTCAAGGTCACCTACCCGAGCCTGTTCGACGCCGACGGGCAGGTCACGCTGGCCTTCCGGGCGGTGCCGCCGAACGCGATCCCGAGCACGCTCGTCCTCGACCGGCAGGGCCGGGTCGCCGCCCGGATCATCGGCTCGACGACGTACTCCAAGCTCAATCCGCTGGTGGCCAAGGCCGTGGCGGAGAAATGAGCGGCCGGGAAACGAGCGGCCGAGCAGTGAGCGCCACGCCGACGTGAGCACGGTCAGCGAGACGGTCGTCAGCGGGTCGCTGGTCGCGGCGGCGCCGCTGGCGGCGCTCGCCGGGCTCGTCTCGTTCGCGTCGCCGTGCGTGCTGCCGCTCGTCCCCGGCTACCTGTCGTACGTGACGGGCATGACCGGCGCCGAACTCGCCGAGCAGCGGCGCGGCCGGCTCCTCGCCGGGGTGCTGCTGTTCGTCGCCGGGTTCAGCGTCGTGTTCGTCAGCTACGGCGTGATCTTCGGCGGGCTCGGCCGGTGGCTCCTCGAATACCAGGACACGATCACCCGCGTTCTCGGCGGCGTCACCATCGTCTTCGGGCTGGCGTTCATGGGCCTCATCCCCGGCCTCCAGCGGACGGTGAAGTCCGGCCGCCTCCCGGCCGCCGGGCTCGCGGGCGCGCCGCTGCTCGGCGTCCTGTTCGGGCTCGGCTGGACGCCCTGCATCGGCCCGACGCTCGGCGCCGTGCAGAGCCTCGCCGTCACCGAGGCGAGCGCCGAGCGCGGGGCGCTGCTGTCGCTGGCCTACTGCCTCGGCCTCGGCCTGCCGTTCGTCGCCGCCGCGCTCGCCTACCGCTGGGCGCTCGGCGCGTTCGACGCGGTGAAGCGCCACTACCCGCTGGTCATGCGGACCGGCGGGGGCATGCTCGTCCTCATCGGGGTGCTGCTGGTCAGCGGCCTGTGGGGAGACCTGACCATCGAGCTGAGGTCGTGGATCAGCGGCTTCGAACCGGTGATTTGAGATGACAGAGACCAGGCACGCCGACACCGACGTCCGGGAAGCGGGCACCGAGGCCCCGGAGGCGCGCCGCGCGCCGGGCGAGGCGGGCGGGCGGCCGCTCGGCCTCGGCCCGCTCGGCTGGCTGCGCTGGGGCTGGCGGCAGCTCACCACGATGCGGACCGCGCTGATCCTGCTGTTCCTGGTGGCGCTCGGCGCGGTGCCCGGATCGGTCCTGCCGCAGCGCGGCCAGGCGCCGGAGAAGGTCGTCCGCTACCTGGACGAGCACAAGACGCTCGGGCCGTGGCTCGACAAGCTCTCCATGTTCGACGTGTTCGCCGCCCCCTGGTTCGCGGCGATCTACATCCTGCTGTTCGTCTCGCTCGCCGGGTGCGTCGTCCCGCGCGCCGGGAAGCACTACCGGTCGATGCGGGCCCGGCCGCCCGCCGCGCCGCGCAACCTCGGGCGGCTGCCGCAGTCCGCGACGTTCGAGACGGACGCGGCCCCGGAGGACGTCCTCGCCGGCGCCCGCGAGGCGCTGCGCGGACGCCGGTTCCGGGTGGACGTGTCCGGCGGCGCCGCGTCCGCCGAGAAGGGCTACCTCGGCGAGACCGGCAACCTGCTCTTCCACCTGGCGCTGCTCGCGCTGCTGTTCGCGCTCGGCCTCGGCAACCTGTTCGGCTACCGGGGCAACGTGCTGCTGACCGAGGGCAAGACGTTCGCGAACTCGCTGAGCCAGTACGACCAGTTCACCCCCGGACGCGCGTTCAGCGACGGCGAGCTGGCCCCGTTCACCGTCACGCTGGACGACTTCAAGGCCGAGTACGAGCCGGACGGCGAGAAGCGCGGCCAGGCCACCGAGTTCAACGCCAAGATCCACTACCGGAAGTCGCCGGACGGCGAGGACCGGGCGTACGACCTCCAGATCAACCACCCGCTGAAGGTGGGCGGGGCGAAGGTCTATCTGCTGGGGCACGGGTACGCGCCGGTGTTCACCGTCAAGGACGCCAAGGGCAACGTCGCCTTCCAGGACTCCGTCCCGTTCCTCGCGATGGAGCCGCGGAACCTGACGTCCGAGGGCGTCATCAAGGCCCCGGACGCCGAGCCCGACCAGCTCGCCTTCTACGCCATCCTCTGGCCCACCGCCATGGCCAGCGAGGATCAGAAGCAGATCGTCTCGGCGTTCCCCGCGCCGCTCCGCCCGGTCGTCACGATCACGGCCTTCAAGGGCGACATCGGCCTCGACTCGGGGACGCCGCAGTCGGTCTACCGGCTGGAGGGCATCGGCAAGACGCTCCAGCCGGTCAAGGGCGGGCAGAAACTGCTGGAGCCGGGGGAGACGTTCACCCTGCCCGGCGGCGCCGGATCCGTGACGTTCGACGGCCTGCGCGAGTACGCGACGCTGTCGGTGAACCACGACCCCGGACGCATCCCCGCGCTGATCGCCGCCGTCCTCGCGGTGCTCGGCGTGGCGACGTCGTTCATGGTCCGGCGGCGCAGGGTGTGGGTCCGTGCGAGCGCCGGGAAGGGCGGGCGTACGGTGGTCGAGGTCGGCGGACTCACGCTGGGCAGCCCGACCTCGGAGTTCGACGACATCGTGACCGCCCTCCGCGGCCCGTCCCCCGACTCCGACCAGCCCGGCGAGACCGGCGAGACCGGCGAAGCCAGCGAGACCAGCGAGACCGGCGAAGCCAGCGAGACCGGCGAGACCGGCGAAGCGGAACCGGGCGTCGAAACCGACGAGCCCGGCGAGACGGAGCCGGGCGCCGCGTCCGGCGCGAGCGAGCCCGACGCCGACCGGGACTCCGGCCCGGCGACCGAACCGAAGGAGTGAGCCGGTGAGCAACGCCGACCTCGCGAACCTGAGCGACAAGCTCATGCTGACCACGGTGCTGATGTACGTCGTCGCCCTGGTCGCCTACGCCGTGGACCTCGGCTTCGGGCGCCGGGGCGCCGCCTCGTCCGCCGTGGAGGCGAAGGCCGAGAAGACCGCCGAGGCCAAGGTGGAGGCGAAGGCGGAGGCCAGAGCGGAGGCGAAGGTGCTCGTCGGCTCGGCGGGCGCCGCCGCGCCTGACGCCGCACCCGACGCCGCACCCGCCGCCGCGCCCGCCGCCGAGAAGGGCGGCGACGGCGGCGGCGAGGAGCGCCGGCAGGTCGACGCCATCCGGCTCGCCGTGCTGCTGAGCGTGCTCGGCTGGGGCGCGCACCTCGGCGTCCTCGTGACCCGCGGGGCCGCCGCGCACCGGTGGCCGTGGGGCAACATGTACGAGTTCCTCACCGCGATCTCGTTCGCCGCGGTCACCGCGTTCCTCGTGGTGATGTTCCGCTACCGGGCGCGGTTCCTCGGCGCGCCGATGATGGCCGCCGCCGTCGTCGCGCTCGGCGTCGCGAACATCTGGCTGTACGACTCGGTCGGCCCGGTCAGCCCGGCGCTGAACTCGTACTGGATCGCCATCCACGTGACCGCCGCGATCATCGCGACCGGGTCGTTCTCCGTCGCGGGCGCCGCCACGATCCTCTACCTGCTGAAGATCCGCGGCGAGGCGCGCGGGGCCGCCGCGGCCGGGTTCCTCGCCCGCGTCCCGTCCGCCGAGACGCTCGACCGGCTGTCGATGCGGGTCACCATGTTCGCGTTCCCGATCTGGACGGCCGCGATCATCATGGGCGCGATCTGGGCCGACCAGGCGTGGGGCCGCTACTGGGGCTGGGACCCGAAGGAGGTCTGGTCCTTCGTCACCTGGATCATCTACGCCGCCTACCTGCATGCCCGCGCGACCGCCGGGTGGCGTGGCCGCAAGGCCGCGATCCTGTCGCTGATCGCGTTCGCCGCGCTGCTCTTCAACTTCTTCGGCGTGAACTACATGTTCTCGGGGCTGCACTCCTACGCCTGACCCGGCGCCCGCTCCGCCGCCGCCCGGGTGCCTGATCAGGGGGTAACGGTCCGTCCCGGCCGGGGAATCCGTGACTCCTGGGGATGACGGAATGTCGGCTTCCGGCTTACCCTTCCTCGGGTGGGATCCGGTCGGGCGGCGAGCGCCGCCCGCTCCCCGCGGGTCCCGTCGACAGAGGAGCCTGATGCGCTTCAAAGGCGTCCATCGAAAGCCCCGGGAGCTGTGGGGCCAGGAGTCGTCGCGCGGCGGGCGGGTCCGCGGGGCCGAGGTCCGCGAGCAGATCCGCCCGGAGGTCCGCGAGGACGCGGCGTACTCGCCGTCCCCGCCCGACTCGGGGCAGGTGCGGCCGCGCAGCAACCAGCCGCGCGACAGGTTCGGACGGTTCCGCAAGGCGGGGCGCGACGACGAGTTCTCCACCGGCGCGGACGGCCCGGCCGCCGGGCGGTTGGACGCCGCGCCCGGTCCCACCGGCCGGTTCGGCCGCCGCCAGGTCCGCCCCCGGTCCGGCGACTACGCCTGGAGCGACTTCGAGCTGGACGACGACCGGCTGCGCGTCGAGCCGCACCCGCCGGGCATGCCGCACGCCGCGGACGGGCGGCGCAACTGCGGCGTCCTCGAAGGCGTGCTGTACCGGCAGTGGGACGACCGGCAGGGCCCGCCGCCGCCCGAGGTGATCGGCGCCGTCGACAGCCTGGCGTCGCTGCCGGACCGGCTGAAGGAGAAGCTCGCCGCCGGGCTGGACGGCATCTACGTGGGCCCGGGCGGCGTCCCGCAGCTTGACGACATGGGCCACCTGCGCGACCGCCCGCTGCCGTCCGGCCGCGCCACCTGGGACATCTGCGCGGGCGCGTACGGCGACCGGAAGATCGTGGTCGGCGACCGGCCGTCCCCGACCCCGGACGTGATGCTCCACGAGGTCGGGCACGCGCTGGACGACATCGACGGCGACGACGGCGAGTGGACGTCCGACAGCCCCGCCTTCACCCGGCTCTACGAGGAGTGCCTGCCGTATCTCGCGAGCGACTTCCACCGCCAGCCGAACGCGCTCGGCCGCCGCGAGTTCTTCGCGGACGCGTTCGCCGCGATCTCCTCCCGGCAGCGGCCCGCGCTCGTCGATATGCTCCACGGCAACATCCGGATGGCCCTAGAGGTCATGCTCTTCTTCAACCGCAGATACGGGATCTAGGACCTTTGGACACCGTGATGTCAGGCCGCGCAACGCCGAAACCGCGAGGATGATCGACGATGTACGTGATCCGACTCCCCGACGGCACGCTGCGGGTGCCGCACAGCGTCCTGTCCGACGCCGACGAGGCGGGCCCGTCCGGTGGCGCGCCCGGCGGCGGCGCGGCGGCCGAGCCCGGGACGACGCGGCGCGAGGAGCGGATCATCGCCGACGCCTACGTCGAGATCGGCCCGGACGACCCCGACTACGACCGCCTGTTGCGCGACTCGCTCACCGAGGAGGAGTTCGAGGACCGGCGCCGCCGGTGGCGGGAGGGGGACGCCGACCTCCTCCGCCAGTTCGAGGAGTGGAAGGCGAGCGACGCCGACGAGCGGCCCTAGGGGGTGCGGGCGGCCGTTGGAGCGTTGCAATCGCAAGCCGGACGGAACGGGAGGTGCGGGGTGGAGGAGACCCTGGCCGCCCGGGCGTGGGGACCGGCCGTGAAGGGGCGGTCCGGGCGGCAGGGCCGACAAGCGGGGTGTGCGGTCGGCCGTTCCGGCCTGGCGGCGGCCAGGGTCAGATCGGCCGGTGCCGGGTCAGCGGGCCGAATGCTCGGCGACGGGCTCCTCGCCGCGCAGCAGCGCGTGCACCTCGGACTCCCGGAAGCGGCGGTGCCCCCCGGGAGTGCGGATGCTGCTGATCCGGCCCGCGGCGGCCCACCGGGTGACCGTCTTCGGGTCGACCCGGAAGAGGGCGGCGACCTCTCCTGGGGTCAGCAGGCGCTCGCTCGTGCTCTCCACGTTTTCTCTCCCCCTTTGTCCCGCTCTCGGCGCGGGTGGACTGTTTAACAGTGTGGCGGGTCAAGACCGATTTCTCCCTTGTTTTCGGAAAAGATCACGGACCGTAGTTCGCCGAGCAGCGGCGATGACACTCGGTGCCCGCGTCATCGGCCACAGCGACCCCGTTGACCCCGTTTGACCTGCCAGGTCACGCTCAGAACCGGCGTGCGCGCCCCCGCCCGCCGTCCCGTCCGGCGCGCCGCCGCCGTGGCGGGGACGCCTTCCGGAACGCCTTTCCCGGACGGCGTGGCGCGGCGCGCGCGAAGTAGTCTCCGAGCCATGTCCGATCTTGTCACGCTCCCGGAGATCGAGCGGGCCGCCGAGCGGATCGCCGGCGTCGCCGTCCGGACGCCGCTCGTCCCGTTCCCCCGCGACCCGGCCCCCGCCGCGGCCGGGGAGCCGGTCCTGCTGGTGAAGCCCGAGTCGCTCCAGCCGATCGGCGCCTTCAAACTGCGCGGTGCCTACTCGGCGATCTCGTCGCTGCCCGCGGCCGAGCGCGAGCGCGGCGTCGTCACCCACTCCAGCGGCAACCACGCGCAGGCCGTCGCCTACGCGGCCCGCGCGCTCGGGATCCGGGCCGTCCTCGTCATGCCGCACACCACGCCCGGCGTGAAGGTGGACGCCTGCATCGCGCTCGGCGCGGAGGTCGTCCACGTGGAGCCGACGTCGCGGGCGAGGTCCGAGACCGCCGCGAAGCTGGCCGAGGCGCACGGCTTCACGATGATCCCGCCCTACGACGACCCGCGGATCATCGCCGGGCAGGGGACGGCGGGGCTGGAGATCGTCCAGGACCGCCCGGACGTGGACGTGGTGCTCGTCCCGATCAGCGGCGGCGGGCTGATCGCCGGGATCGCCGCCGCGGTGAAGGCGCTGCGCCCGGAGGCGCACGTGATCGGCGTCGAGCCGGAGTTCGCCGCCGACGCCCGCGACTCGATGGCGGCGGGACGCCCGGTCGCCTGGGCGGCGGAGGACACCGGCCGCACCATCGCCGACGCGCTCCGCGTCCAGCAGGTCGGCGACCTGCCGTTCGCGCACATGCGCGCCCACGTGGACGGCGTCGTCACCGTCGCCGAGCACGAGATCCGCGGGGCGATGCGCCGCCTCGCCCGCGAGGCCCGGCTGATCGCCGAGCCGGGCGGCGCCGTCGCGACCGCCGCCTACCTCTACCACCGCGAGGAGCTCCCCGAGGGCCGCGTCCACGTCTCGGTCCTGTCGGGCGGCAATGTCGACCCGGCCCTGTTCCAGGACGTCCTGCGCGGACCCCAGACGGAGGCGGCGGAAACACGGGGATAAGCTCAAGGCGTCATGCGTTCCGTACTCCTCTACACCACCGCGCGGCTCGTGATCTTCATCGCGACCGCGGGCGTGCTGGCGCTGTTCGGGGCCCGCGGGTTCCTGCTCCTGCTGCTGGCGCTGCTGATCAGCGGCGTCGTCAGCTACGTCCTGCTGTCCGCGCAGCGCGACCGGATGTCGGCCGTGGTCGCCCGGGGCGTCCGCGGCGGGCGGGAGCGGGTCGAGAAGGCGGTCACCAAGGAGGACGGCGTCCGCCCCGGCGCCGACCGGCGCTGAGCACGCGCGCACCCGGGCTCCGGGCGGTCGTCCGGGGCTTCTAGGCTGGTGGCATGAGCCGCGCCTCCCTGGAGAAGAAGCCCGCCGACGTCGCGGCGATGTTCGACGGCACCGCCGAGCGCTACGACCTGCTCAACACGCTGATGACCGGCGGCCGCGACCGGCGCTGGCGGCGCGAGGTCGTGCGGTCCCTGGCGGCGCGGCCGGGCGAGCGCGTCCTCGACCTCGCGGCCGGGACGGGTACCTCCTCGGTCCCGTTCGCGGACGCCGGGGCCGAGACCGTCGCCTGCGACTTCTCGCTCGGCATGCTCCGCGTCGGGACGCGCCGCCAAGCGGGCGTGAAGCGGTTGAGCTTCGTCGCCGGCGACGCGCTGCGCCTCCCGTTCGCGGACGGCTCGTTCGACGCGGTGACGATCTCGTTCGGCCTGCGCAACGTCGCCGACACCGGCCGCGCGCTCCGCGAGCTGCGGCGCGTCGCGAAACCGGGCGGGCGGCTGCTGATCTGCGAGGTGAGCCACCCGCCGAACCGGCTGCTCGCGTTCGGGCACAGGGCGCACCTGCGGTACGGGCTGCCGCTGCTGGCGCGGGTCAGCTCCAACCCCGACTCCTACCACTACCTCGCCGACTCGACGCTCGCGTGGCCCGACCAGGCGGCGCTCGCGCGGCTCGTCCAGGACGCGGGGTGGGAGCAGGTCCGATGGCGCGACCTCACCTTCGGGGTGGCCGCACTGCACCACGCGGTCAACCCGGGCTAGCGCGGAGGCCGGTTTCCGGACCGATCCATTCGTGGACCCGCCCAGAAGTACGCACCAGTCGTGATAAAGGAATAGACTCCCCACCGGATCCTTGTGAAGTACTTCACAAGCGAACGAGCGCAAAGAGGAACGCCGTGACCGACTCCACCCGACACGCGGACGTGATCGTCGTCGGGGCAGGCCCCGCCGGATCGTCGACCGCCTACTGGCTGGCGCAGGCCGGCCTTGACGTGTTCCTGCTGGAGAAGGCCACGTTCCCGCGCGACAAGATCTGCGGCGACGGGCTCACCCCGCGGGCCGTCCGGGCCCTCATCGGCATGGGTGTCGACGTCAACGACCCGGGCTGGGGCCGCAACCGCGGCCTCCGCATCTACGGCGGCGGCGTCAAGGTCGAGCTGCCGTGGCCGGAGCTCGCGTCGTTCCCCGACTTCGGGCTCGTCCGCAAGCGCACCGACTTCGACCAGCTCCTCGCCGAGCACGCGGCCAAGGCGGGCGCGCGGCTGCTCCAGGGCTGCACGGTCACCGGCCCCATCCTGGACGAGCGCACCGACCGCATCGTCGGCGTCACCGCCGAGTACGAGGGCGAGGAACTGGAGTTCCGCGCGCCGCTGGTCGTCGCGGCCGACGGCAACTCGTCCCGGCTGTC
Source organism: Actinomadura decatromicini (assembly GCF_008121305.1). Taxonomy (NCBI): domain Bacteria; kingdom Bacillati; phylum Actinomycetota; class Actinomycetes; order Streptosporangiales; family Thermomonosporaceae; genus Actinomadura; species Actinomadura decatromicini. Next base: position 493,287 of record NZ_VSRQ01000005.1, read on the forward strand.
GCTCGCGATGGGGCTGCGGCGGCGCGAGGACCGTCCGATGGGCGTCGCGGTCCGCCGCTACTTCGAGACCCCGCGCCACGACGACGACTTCATGGAGGCGTGGCTCGAACTCTGGGACGGCGAGCGCCTCCTGCCCGGCTACGGCTGGGTGTTCGGCGTCGGCGACGGGACGTCCAACGTCGGCCTCGGCCTGCTCAACACGAGCAAGGCGTTCCAGAACGTCGACTACCGGGGCATGCTCAAGCGCTGGTGCGCGCAGATGCCCGCCGACTGGCGGTTCGACGAGGACCACGCCACCTCCAAGATCCGCGGCGCGGCGCTGCCGATGGGCTTCAACCGGCAGCCGCACTACACGCGCGGCATGCTGCTCGTCGGCGACGCGGGCGGCATGATCAACCCGTTCAACGGGGAGGGCATCGACTACGCGCTGGAGTCCGGGCGGCTCGCCGCCGACATCATGGTGCAGGCCCTCGGCCGCCGCACCCCCGCCCAGCGGGAGCGGACGCTCTACGAGTACCCGCGCATCCTGAAGGACGAGCACGGCGGCTACTTCACGCTGGCCCGGGTGTTCGTCCAGGCGATCGGCGACCCGCGCGTCATGAAGTTCCTCACCGCGCACGGGCTGCCCCACCCCACGCTGATGCGTTTCACGCTCAAGCTGCTCGCGAACCTCACCGACCCCAAGGGCGGCGACGCGATGGACCGGGTCATCAACGCGATGCAGAAGGTGGCTCCGGCGGCATGAACGAGCATCGCAACGAGCGCATGGCGGGCGCGAAACCGCAGGTGAGCGGACTACAGTGCATTACCCGACCCCCTGAGGGGAGCGCATTTTGATCACCTTGGCTAGGGTGGCGGCGGCTCGCGGAGGACCCGAGTCCTTCCGGGGGGCGTGGGGGGTCGGCCCCCCACAAGAGTCCGTCCCGTACAACGCCGTACGTCGCGAGGAGAGGCCGTAGAGAGATGGATCTCTATATTCCGGTCATCGCGCTGGGGGTGCTCGCCTTCGGCTTCGCCGCCTTCTCGGTGGCGATGGCGTCGCTCACCGGGCCGAAGCGGTGGAACCGCGCGCGGTTGGACGCCTACGAGTGCGGCATCGAGCCGACTCCGCAGCCGGTGGGCGGCGGGCGCTTCCCGATCAAGTACTACCTGACGGCGATGCTCTTCATCGTCTTCGACATTGAGATCATCTTCCTTTACCCCTGGGCGGTCGCGTTCGACCGGATGGGGCTCTTCGGCCTTGTCGAGATGGTCCTCTTCATCGTCACCGTGCTCGTGGCGTACGCCTACATCTGGCGGCGCGGCGGTCTGGAGTGGGACTGATATGGGACTGGAAGAGAAACTCCCCAGCGGATTCCTGCTGACCACGGTCGAGCAGGTCGCGGGGTGGGCGCGCAAGAGCTCGGTGTGGCCGGCGACGTTCGGCCTGGCGTGCTGCGCGATCGAGATGATGGCGACGGGCGACCCCCGGCACGACTTCTCCCGGTGGGGGATGGAGCGCGCCTCGGCGACGCCGCGGCAGGCCGACCTGATGATCGTCGCGGGCCGGGTGAGCCAGAAGATGGCGCCGGTGCTGCGGCAGATCTACGACCAGATGACCGAGCCGAAGTGGGTCATCGCGATGGGCGTGTGCGCGTCGTCCGGCGGCATGTTCAACAACTACGCGATCGTGCAGGGCGTCGACCACATCGTCCCGGTGGACATCTACCTCCCCGGCTGCCCGCCGCGGCCCGAGATGCTGCTGGACGCGATCCTGAAGCTGCACGACAAGATCCAGAACACCAAGCTGGGCCCGCAGCGCGCGAAGCAGATCGAGGAACTGGAAGTGGCCAAGCGCCGCCAGTTGCCGCTGCTCGGACAGGGGGCGTGAGTTGAGTTCGCAGCACCCCGAGCAGCAGGCCGAGCAGGGCGCCGACAAGCTGCCCGCGCACACCGAGGAGGAGCGGCGCGAGCAGCCGGTCGTCCGCAAGGGCATGTTCGGCGCGCGGACGACGGGCGACACGTCCGGCTACGGCGGGCTCGTCGTCCGGCAGAGCCCGAAGGTGTCGGCGGCCCGCCCGTACGGCGGCCCCGGCGGCGCGGCCGAGCCCGGCGAGTTCGACGACGTCGCCGACCAGCTCGAACGCGCCTACCCCGACTTCGGGGACGCGATCGAGCGCGTCGTCGTCGACCGCGGCGAGCTGACGTTCTTCGTCAAGCGCGAGCACCTGCGCGAGGTGGCGAAGACGATGCGGGACGAGCCGTCCCTGCGCTTCGAGCTGTGCTCCGGCGTGTCCGGCGTGCACTACCCGCAGGACGAGGGCGCCGAGCTGCACTCCGTCGTGCACCTGCTGTCGATCACGCACAACCGGCGGGTCCGGCTTGAGGCGACCTGCCCGGACGCCGACCCGCACATCCCGTCGCTGGTGCCCGTCTACCCGACGAGCGACTGGCACGAGCGGGAGACCTACGACTTCTTCGGGATCGTCTACGACGGTCACCCCGCGCTCACGCGCATCGAGATGCCGGACGACTGGGTCGGCCATCCGCAGCGCAAGGACTACCCTCTCGGCGGCATCCCCGTCGAGTACCGCGGAGCGGAGATCCCGCCGCCCGACGAGCGGAGGTCGTACACATGAGCAGCACGAAGTACACCGAGTACGACGCCTACGCTGCCGAGGAGGCGGCCGAGGGCAAGGTCTTCGACATCGGCGGGCAGGACTGGGACCAGGTCGTCGCGGGCGCCGAGGACCTCGGCGACGAGCGGCTGGTCGTCAACATGGGGCCGCAGCACCCGTCCACGCACGGCGTGCTCCGCCTCATCCTCACCCTCGACGGCGAGACGGTGAACGAGTGCCGGGTGGGCATCGGCTACCTGCACACCGGCATCGAGAAGAACATGGAGTTCCGCACCTGGACGCAGGGCACCACGTTCTGCACCCGGATGGACTACCTCGCCCCGATCTTCAACGAGACGGCGTACTGCCTGAGCGTCGAGAAGCTGCTCGGCATCACCGACCGGATCCCGGAGCGCGCCGAGATCATCCGCGTGATGATGATGGAGCTGAACCGGATCTCCTCGCACCTGGTCGCGATCGCCACGTTCGGCCTGGAGATCGGCGCGACGACGGTGATGCTGAACGGGTTCATCGAGCGCGAGTACACGCTCGACCTGTTCGAGGAGATCACCGGCCTGCGGATGAACATGGCCTACGTCCGTCCGGGCGGGGTCGCGCAGGACCTGCCGTCCGGCGCCACCAGCAAGATCCGCGACTACCTCGACCGGATGCCGAAGCGGATCCAGGCGCTGCGCAAGCTGATGGACGAGAACCCCGTCTTCAAGGCGCGGACGAAGGACATCGCCTACCTCGACCTCACCGGCTGCATGGCGCTCGGCGTGACCGGGCCCGTGCTGCGCGCCACCGGCCTCCCGTGGGACCTGCGCAAGTCGCAGCCGTACTGCGGCTACGAGACCTACGACTTCGAGGTCGCGACGCAGGACACCAGCGACGTGTACGGCCGCTACCTCGTCCGGATGGACGAGATGGAGGAGTCGCTCAAGATCGTCGAGCAGTGCCTGGACCGGCTCCAGTCGGCCAAGGGCCCGGTGATGATCGAGGACAAGAAGATCGGCTGGCCGGCGCAGCTCGCGATCGGCGCGGACGGCATGGGCAACTCGCCCCGGCACATCGCGCACATCATGGGCACCTCCATGGAGGCGCTGATCCACCACTTCAAGCTGGTGACCGAGGGCTTCCGGGTGCCGGCGGGCCAGGCGTACGCGCCGATCGAGTCGCCGCGCGGCGAACTCGGCGCGCACGTCGTGAGCGACGGCGGGACGCGCCCCTACCGGGTGCACTTCCGCGAGCCGTCCTTCGTCAACCTGCAGGCCGCGCCGGTGATGTCGGAGGGCGGCATGATCGCCGACGTCATCGCGGCCGTGGCCAGCATCGACCCGGTCATGGGGGGAGTGGACCGTTGAGTTTCGAACCGGAGGTGCGCGAGCGCCTGGAGCGGGACGCCAAGGAGATCATCGGCCGCTATCCGCGGCCGCGGTCGGCGCTGCTCCCGCTGCTGCACCTCGTCCAGTCGGCCGAGGGGCACGTCTCGCAGGACGGCATCGACTTCTGCGCCGAGCAGCTCGGCATCACCCCGGCGCAGGTGACGGGCGTCGCGACGTTCTACACGCAGTACAAGCACGCGCCGGTCGGCGAGTACCACGTCGGCGTCTGCATCAACACGCTGTGCGCGATCATGGGCGGCGACCAGATCTGGGACGAGCTGTCCGAGCACGCGGGCGTCGGTCACGACGAGGCCACCGCCGACGGCAAGGTCAGCCTTGAGCGGATCGAGTGCAACGCGGCCTGCGACTTCGCCCCGGTGATGATGGTCAACTGGGAGTTCTTCGACAACATGACTCCCGAGAAGGCCAAGCAGCTCGTCGACGACCTGCGCGCGGGCCGCAAGGTGCTGCCGACGCGCGGCCCCGAGCACCTGGCCACGTGGAAGGAGGCGTCGCGGGTGCTCGCCGGGTTCCCGGACGGGCGCGCGAACGAGGGCGTCCAGGCCGGGCCGGAGTCGCTGGTCGGCCTCAAGCTCGCGCAGGAGCGCGGCTGGACGGCGCCCCGCGCGGACGTCGACCGCGAGCGGCCGGACGAGCCGGTCAAGCCGGAGCACATCGCCGAGCCGCCGCACGAGCCGGGCAAGCCCGTCCCGGGCGAAGCGAAGCCCGGCAGCCAGGAGGGACGGAACAAGTGACCACGCTCACCCCGGTCCTCACCGGCAACTGGGACCAGGCCGACTCGTTCACCCGCGCAGGCTACGAGCGCGGCGGCGGGTACGAGGCGCTGCGCAAGGCGCTCGGGATGGCGCCGGACGAGATCGTCCAGGCGGTCAAGGACTCCGGGCTCCGCGGCCGCGGCGGCGCGGGCTTCCCCACCGGCATGAAGTGGGGCTTCCTCCCGCCGAGCAGCCCGAACCCGCGCTACCTCGTCGTCAACGCGGACGAGTCCGAGCCGGGCACGTGCAAGGACATCCCGCTGATGATGGCCAACCCGCACGTCCTCATCGAGGGCGTCGTCATCAGCTCGTACGCCATCAAGTCGAACCTCGCGTTCATCTACGTGCGCGGCGAGGTGCTGCACGTGATCCGCCGGCTGCACCAGGCCGTCGCGGAGGCGTACGAGGCCGGCTACCTCGGCAAGGACATCCTCGGCTCCGGCTACGACCTGGACGTGGTCGTGCACAGCGGCGCCGGCGCCTACATCTGCGGCGAGGAGACGGCGCTGCTCGACTCGCTCGAAGGGTTCCGCGGCCAACCCCGGCTCAAGCCCCCCTTCCCGGCCGTCGCGGGCCTGTACGGCGGGCCCACTGTCATCAACAACGTCGAGTCGATCTCCTCGGTTCCCTCGATCGTCGCGAACGGCCCCGACTGGTTCGCCTCGATGGGCACCGAGAAGTCGCAGGGCTTCGGGATCTTCTCGCTGTCCGGGCACGTGACGCGGCCCGGCCAGTACGAGGCGCCGCTCGGCATCACGCTGCGCGAGCTGCTCGACATGGCGGGCGGGATCCGCGAGGGGCACCGGCTGAAGTTCTGGACGCCCGGCGGGTCGTCCACGCCGATCTTCACCGACGAGCACCTCGACGTCGCGCTCGACTTCGAGTCGGTCGGCGCGGCCGGGTCCATGCTCGGCACCCGCGCGCTCCAGATCTTCGACGAGACGACGTGCGTCGTCCGGGCGGTGCTGCGCTGGTCGGAGTTCTACGCGCACGAGTCGTGCGGCAAGTGCACGCCGTGCCGCGAGGGCACCTACTGGTACAAGCTCATGCTGAAGCGGCTGGAGGCCGGGCAGGGCACCGAGGACGACCTGGAGACCCTGCTCGACATCTCCGACAACATCCTCGGCCGCGCGTTCTGCGCCCTCGGCGACGGCGCGACCAGCCCGGTCGTGTCGTCCATCAAGCTGTTCCGGGACGAGTACCTCCAGCACTTCGAGCAGGGCGGCTGCCCGTTCGACCCGGCGAAGTCCACCCTCTGGGGAGGTGCCAAGTGACCGTCACCGACGACAAGTCGGCGGTGGAGAAGGTGGAGATGGTGTCCTGCACCATCGACGGCTTCGAGATCGAGGTGCCGAAGGGCACGCTGATCATCCGGGCCGCCGAGCTGCTCGGCATCCAGATCCCCCGGTTCTGCGACCATCCGCTGCTCGACCCGGTCGGCGCCTGCCGCCAGTGCCTGGTCGAGATCCCGGACGCCGGGAACGGCCGAGGGATGCCGAAGCCGCAGGCGTCCTGCACCACCACCGTGATGCCGGGCATGGTCGTCAAGACCCAGCTCACCTCGCCGGTGGCCGACAAGGCCCAGCACGGCATCATGGAGTTCCTGCTCATCAACCACCCGCTGGACTGCCCGATCTGCGACAAGGGCGGCGAGTGCCCGCTGCAGAACCAGGCGATGTCCAACGGCCGCGGCGAGACGCGGTTCGTGGAGACCAAGCGGACGTTCCCGAAGCCGATCCCGCTGTCCAGCCAGGTGCTGCTCGACCGCGAGCGCTGCATCCAGTGCGCCCGCTGCACCCGGTTCTCCGACCAGATCGCGGGCGACGCCTTCATCGACCTGTTCGAGCGCGGCGCGAAGGAGCAGGTCGGCGCGGCGGACGGGCAGCCGTTCCAGTCGTACTTCTCCGGCAACACCGTGCAGATCTGCCCGGTGGGCGCGCTGACCGGCGCGGCCTACCGGTTCCGGTCGCGGCCGTTCGACCTCGTGTCGACGCCGAGCGTGTGCGAGCACTGCGCGTCGGGCTGCGCGATCCGGACCGACCACCGGCGCGGCAAGGTGACGCGGCGGCTGGCCGGCGACGACCCGCAGGTCAACGAGGAGTGGAACTGCGACAAGGGCCGCTGGGCGTTCACCTACGCGAGCCAGCCGGACCGGCTGACGCACCCGCTCGTCCGGAACGAGGACGGCGTGCTGGAGCCCGCTTCCTGGCCGGAGGCGCTGACCATCGCGGCCGAGGGCCTCGCGCGGGCGCGCGGCTCGGCGGGCGTGCTGACCGGCGGGCGCCTCACGCTTGAGGACGCCTACGCCTACGCCAAGTTCGCGCGGATCGCGCTCGGCACGAACGACATCGACTTCCGGGCCCGCCCGCTGTCGGACGAGGAGACGCGGTTCCTCGCCGCGTCCGTCGCCGGACGCTCCATCGAGGTCTCCTACAGCGACCTGGAGAAGGCGCCCGCCGTCCTCCTCGCCGGGTTCGAGCCGGAGGAGGAGTCGCCGATCGTGTTCCTGCGGCTCCGCAAGGCGTTCCGCAAGAACCGGCTGAAGGTCCTCGCGGCGGCACCGTTCGCGACGCGCGGGCTCGCGAAGGTCGGCGGCACGCTGCTGCCGACCGCGCCCGGCGCGGAGGCCGACACGCTCGCCTCGATCATCGGGGACGCGGAGCACTCCGACGTCCGCACCCTGCTGGAGACGCCCGGCGCGGTGATCCTCGCCGGGGAGCGCCTCGCGACCAGCCCCGGCGCGCTGACCTCGGCGCTCCGGCTGGCGCGGGTGACCGGCGCGAAGCTCGCGTGGGTGCCGCGCCGGGCCGGGGAACGCGGCGCGGTGGAGGCCGGGGCGCTGCCCGGGCTGCTGCCGATCGGCCGTCCGGTGGCCGACCCGGAGGCACGGGCCGAGGTGGCCCGCGCCTGGGGCGTCGCCGAACTGCCCACCGGCCCGGGCGAGGACGCGGACGGCATCATCGCCGCGGCCGCGGCCGGACGGCGCCGCGCGCTGCTCGTCGGCGGCGTCGACCCCTACGACCTCGCCGACCCGGACGCGATGCTCCGCGCCCTGGACGCCACCCCGTTCGTGGTCAGCCTGGAACAGCGGCCGAGCGCGGTCACCGACCGCGCCGACGTCGTGTTCCCGGTCGCGGCGGTCGCGGAGAAGTCCGGGACGTTCGTCGACTGGGAGGGCCGCGGCCGCCAGTTCGACATCGTGCTGAAGTCCGCCGGGAAGATGTCCGACCTGCGGGTGCTGGACGCGCTCGCCGACGAGCTGGACGTCCACCTCGGCCTGCCAGGACCGGACGCCGCGCGCGGCGAGCTGACCAAGCTCGGCGGGTACCGCGGCGAGCGCCCGGCCGCGCCGGACGTCCCGCAGCAGCTCCCGCCGCGCGTCGAGCGGGGCGAGGCGCTCCTCTCCACCTGGCGGCTGCTGCTCGACAAGGGCCGCATGCAGGACGGCGAGCCGTTCCTCGCGGGCACCGCGAAGGGCGCGCTCGCCCGGCTGTCGCCCGCGACGGCCGCGGAGCTCGGCGCGACCGACGCGGTCACGGTGACCGGTCCGCGCGGCGCGGTCACGCTCCCGCTGCTCGTCACCGGCGACCTGCCCGACCGGGTGGTGTGGCTGCCGGCGAACTCGGCGGGCCTCGCCGTCCACCGGGACCTCGGCGCGGCGGCCGGAAGCGTCGTGAAGGTCGCGAGCGGGACGCTCGCGACCGCCGCCGAGAACGCCGGTGGCACCGAGAACGCTGGAGGCACGGAATGAGCGCGCTCGCGCCCTACGCAGCCGCTCCCGCCGAGGGCGGGCAGCTCGCGGGCTTCGGCGAGGACCCGTGGTGGCTGATCGGCGGCAAGGTCGTCGCCGTGTTCGCGTTCCTGGTCGTGACCGTGCTGCTGACGATGTGGATCGAGCGGCGCGTCATCGGCCGGATGCAGCTGCGCGTCGGCCCGAACCGCGCCGGGCCGCTCGGCCTGCTGCAGGGCCTCGCGGACGGCGTGAAGCTGGCGCTCAAGGAGGACATCGTCCCCCGGCACGTCGACAAGGTCGTGTTCGTCCTCGCGCCGATCATGTCGGCGGTGCCCGCGTTCATCTCGTTCGCGATCATCCCGTTCGGGCCCGAGGTGTCGATCTTCGGGCACACGACGGCGCTCCAGCTCACCGACCTCCCGGTGGCGGTGCTGCTCGTCCTCGCGATGTCGTCCATGGGCATCTACGGGATCGTGCTCGCGGGCTGGTCGTCGATGTCGCCGTACTCGCTGCTCGGCGGGCTCCGCTCGTCCGCGCAGATGATCTCCTACGAGATCGCGATGGGCCTGTCGTTCGTGGCGGTGTTCATGTTCGCGGGCTCGATGTCCACCTCGGAGATCGTCGCGGCGCAGCACAAGACCTGGTTCGTGATCCTGCTCGCGCCGTCCTTCGTCGTGTACGTGATCACGATGATGGGCGAGTCGAACCGCATCCCGTTCGACCTGCCCGAGGGCGAGGGCGAGCTGGTCGGCGGCTTCCACACCGAGTACTCGTCGCTGAAGTTCGCGATGTTCTTCCTCGCCGAGTACATCAACCTGACGACGCTGTCGGCGCTCGCGACGACGCTGTTCCTCGGCGGCTGGCGCGCGCCCTTCCCGATCTCCACGGTGTGGTCGGGCGCGAACTCCGGCTGGTGGCCGGTCCTGTGGTTCCTGGCGAAGGTGTTCCTGTTCATCTTCTTCTTCATCTGGCTGCGCGGCACGCTGCCGCGCGTCCGCTACGACCAGCTCATGAAGCTCGGGTGGAAGGTGCTCATGCCCTTCTCGCTCGGCTGGATCCTGCTCGTGGCGACGATCCGGGCGCTGAAGAACGACGGCCACGACATGCGGACGATCGTCATCGGCACCGCGGTGGCCGCCGCGGTGGTGCTGGTCGCCACGGTGGTCTGGGAGCTGATGCGCGGCGGCGAGGACGACAAGGAGATCGTCCCCGGCGCGGCGGAGCGCGGCGGCGGCCCGGCCGCGGCCGCCGGCGGGTTCCCGGTGCCGCCCCTGGACGCGCCGCACTACCACGGGCGGGCCCGCGAGCCGGGCGGGGCGTCCACGATCGAAACCCCTCCTGAGGAGGTCACCAGTGGGACTCACTGATTTCCTGAACCCGGTAAAGGGGTTCGGGGTCTCGTTCCACCAGATGTTCATGAAGAGCGAGACCGTTCAGTACCCCGAGGTGAAGAAGCCGACCGCCCCGCGCTTCCACGGGCGGCACCAGCTCAACCGGTGGCCGGACGGACTGGAGAAGTGCGTCGGGTGCGAGCTGTGCGCCTGGGCGTGTCCGGCCGACGCGATCTTCGTCGAGGGCGCCGACAACACGGCGGACGAGCGGTACTCGCCCGGCGAGCGGTACGGCCGCATCTACCAGATCAACTATCTGCGGTGCATCCTCTGCGGGCTGTGCATCGAGGCGTGCCCGACGCGGGCGCTCACGATGACGAACGAGTACGAGCTCGCCGACGACAGCCGCGAGAGCCTCATCTACACCAAGGAGATGCTGCTCGCGCCGCTGCGGGAGGGCATGGAGGCGCCGCCGCACGAGATGCGGCTCGGCGACACCGAGGAGGAGTACTACCGCCTCGGCCTCCAGGACGAGCCCGCGCCGACCATCCCCAACGAAGGCGGCGGGCGCGCGAGTGCCGACCAGGCCGTCAAGCGGGAGAAGAAGCGCAAGGGCGGTGACGGGAAATGACGCACCTCCTCGCCGCTGAGGTCGCGGACAAGCAGGCGGGCGAGCCGTTCTTCTTCTGGCTCCTCGCCGCGATCTCCGTCTGCGCCGCGCTCGGCATGATCCTGGTCCGGAAGGCGGTGCACTCGGCGCTGCTGCTCGCGACCGTGATGCTCTCGCTCGCCGCGCTGTACGCGATCCAGAACGCGCCGTTCCTGGCGTTCGTCCAGGTGATCGTCTACACCGGCGCGGTGCTGATGCTGTTCCTGTTCGTGCTGATGCTCGTCGGCGTCAGCTCGACGGACTCGCTGGTCGAGACGATCCGCGGCCAGCGGTTCTGGGCGGTGATCGCCGCGCTCGGGTTCGTCGTCCTGCTGACGGTCGGGCTCGGCAACGCGGCGCTCGGCGGCTCGAAGGGCCTCGACCAGGCCAACGCGGAGGGCAACGTCGTCGGCCTGGCCCGGCTGCTGTTCTCCAAGTACGTGTTCGCGTTCGAGGCGACGAGCGCGCTGCTGATCACGGCGGCGCTCGGCGCGATGGTGCTGGCGCACCGGGAGCGCACCGAGCCGAAGGCGACGCAGAAGGACATGTCGAAGGCGCGATTCCTGTCCGGCGACCACCCGGGCCCGCTGCCGGGCCCCGGCACCTACGCCCGGCACAACGCCGTCGACATGCCGGCGCTGCTGCCCGACGGGACGCCGTCCGAGCTGTCGGTCAACCCGGTCATCGCGGCCCGGACCGACACCGCGGAACGGCACGTCGACCTGTTCGGCGGCACCGAGGAAGAGGCGGTCGAGCGGGACGTCCGCGCCGTCCAGGCCGCGACCGAGGAGGCCGCGGACGCGGACGCCGAGTCCCGCTCCGTCAAGTCCGGGTCACCGGCCTCCGGACGTGAAGGGGAGGCGGGCCAATGAGCCCCGGGCACTACCTGGCGCTCTCGGCGATCCTGTTCACCATCGGAGCGTTCGGCGTCCTCGTGCGGCGCAACGCGATCGTGGTGTTCATGTGCGTCGAGCTCATGCTGAACGCGACGAACCTTGCGTTCGTGTCGTTCTCCCGCATGCACGGCAACCTGGACGGCCAGATCATCGCGTTCTTCGTGATGGTGGTGGCCGCGGCGGAGGTCGTGGTCGGCCTGGCGATCATCATGACCGTCTTCCGGACCCGCAGGTCCTCGTCGGTGGACGACGTGAACCTGCTGAAGTACTGAGAGGCTCGGGATGAAAGCGGAAGGCATCCAGGCCGCGTCCTGGCTCCTCATCGCGCTGCCGCTCGCCGGCGCCGCGATCCTCCTGCTCGGCGGGAGACGCACCGACAAGTGGGGGCACCTGCTCGGCGTCGCCATGTCGGTCGCGTCCTTCGCGGTGGGCGCGGCGATGTTCGTCCAGATGCTCGGCTACGACGCCGCCGACCGGCGCCGCACCGTGCACCTGTGGGACTTCATCGACGTCGGCTCCTTCAAGATCGGCATGGACCTGCTGGTCGACCCGCTGTCGATCAGCTTCGTCCTGCTGATCACCGGGGTCGGGTCGCTGATCCACATCTACTCCATCGGCTACATGGCCGAGGACCCCGAGCGCCGCAAGTTCTTCGCCTACCTGAACCTGTTCGTCGCGGCGATGCTGCTGCTGGTGCTCGGCGACAACTACCTGGTCATGTTCCTCGGCTGGGAGGGCGTCGGCCTCGCCTCGTACCTGCTGATCGGCTTCTGGCAGTACAAGCCGACCGCGGCGACCGCGGCGAAGAAGGCGTTCGTCGTCAACCGCGTCGGCGACATGGGGCTGATCATCGCGATCGCGCTGATGTTCGCCACGTTCGGGACGGTCGGCTTCGGCCCGATCCTCGGCACCGGCGCCGAGCACGTGGGGCTCGCGTCCCAGCTCGGCACCGGCACGGCGACGGCGATCGGGCTGCTGCTCCTGCTCGGCGCGTGCGGCAAGTCGGCGCAGCTCCCGCTCCAGTCCTGGCTGCTGGACGCGATGGAGGGCCCGACCCCGGTGTCGGCGCTGATCCACGCGGCGACGATGGTGACCGCGGGCGTGTACCTGATCGTCCGGTCCGGGCCGATCTTCGAGATGTCCGACACCGCGCAGCTCGTGGTGACGATCGTCGGCGCGGCCACACTGCTCGCCGGTGCGATCATCGGGTGCGGCAAGGACGACATCAAGAAGGCCCTCGCCGGGTCGACGATGTCGCAGATCGGCTACATGCACCTCGCCGCGGGCCTCGGCAAGCCCGGCTACGTCTTCGCCATCGCGCACCTCATCGCGCACGGCTTCTTCAAGGCGGGCCTGTTCCTCGGCGCCGGGTCGGTCATGCACGGCATGAAGGACGACGTGAACATGCGCCACTACGGCGCGCTCCGCACGGTGATGGTGATCACCTACGCCACGTTCGGGCTCGGGTACCTCGCCATCATCGGCTTCCCCGGCCTGTCCGGCTGGTTCACCAAGGACGGCATCATCGAGGCCGCGTTCGAGAAGGGCGGCACGTCCGGGGCGATCCTCGGCTCGTGCGCGCTGATCGGCGCGGGCATCACCGCGTACTACATGTCGCGCGTGATGTTCATGACGTTCTTCGGCGAGAAGCGCTGGGAGGACGACGTCCACCCGCACGAGTCCCCGGCCGTCATGACCTGGCCGCTGATGGTGCTCGCCATCGGGTCCGTGGGCGCGGGCGGGTTCCTGATCCTCGGCGACTTCTCCGACTTCCTGGAGCCGGTCGTCGGGGCGCCCGAGCACGAGGCCGGCTTCAAGCCGCTGTCGATGGCGGGCATCGCGACCTTCGTGCTGATGCTCGTCGGCGCGGCGATCGCGTGGCGGCAGTACGGCAGCCGGAAGGTGCCGCGCGAGGCGCCGAAGGGCTCGTTCGTCACCGTCGCGGCCCGCAAGGACCTCTACGGCGACGCGATCAACGAGTCGCTGCTGATGCGTCCCGGCCAGTGGCTGACCCGGCTCGCGGTCTGGTTCGACGGGCGCGGCGTCGACGGCGCCGTGAACGGCACGGCCGCCGGGATCGGCGGGACGTCCGGCCGGTTCCGCCGCGTCCAGACCGGCTTCGCCCGTTCCTACGCCCTATCGATGTTCTGCGGCGCCGCCCTGGTGGTCGCCGCCCTGCTGGCGGTGAATGTGTCGTGAACGACTTTCCCTGGCTGAGCGTCCTCATCGCGCTGCCCCTCGTGGGCGCGGTGCTGCTCAGCGTCATCCCGCGGGAGCGGGAGGCGCTGGTCAAGCAGTTCGCGATCGGCGTCTCGCTCGTCGTCGCGGTGCTCGCCGGCGTGATGGCGGCCGGCTTCGACGCCGGCGGCGACCGCTTCCAGTACACCGAGAAGTACTGGTGGATCAAGGAGTTCGGGGTCCACTGGGCGGTCGGCGTCGACGGCGTCGCGCTGGTGCTGATCCTGCTGTCGGTGATCCTCGTCCCGCTGGTGATGCTCGCGTCCTGGACGGAGGCCGACCGCTCCGGCGGCGTCGACGTCCCGGCGAAGCGCTCGGTGAAGACGTACTTCGCGCTGCTGCTGTCGCTCGAAGCGGCCATGATCGGCGTCTTCGCGGCGACCGACGTGTTCCTGTTCTACGTCTTCTTCGAGGCGATGCTCATCCCGGTGTACTTCATCATCGGGTACTACGGCGGCGCGCAGCGCTCCTACGCCGCGGTGAAGTTCCTGCTGTACTCGCTGTTCGGCGGGCTGCTCATGCTGGTCGCGGTCATCTGGCTGTACCCGCTGTCGAGCAAGCCGGTGTCGGAGGGCGGGCTCGGCCGCGGCACGTTCATGTTCGACGAGCTCGCGAAGATGAACATCGACCCGACCACCGCCAAGTGGCTGTTCCTCGGGTTCTTCGTCGCGTTCGCGATCAAGGCGCCGATGGTGCCCGTGCACACCTGGCTCCCGGACGCGGCGCAGCAGTCGCCGCCCGGCGCGCTGGTGCTGATCGTCGGCGTCCTCGACAAGGTCGGCACCTACGGGATGCTGCGGTTCTGCCTGGAGCTGTTCCCGGGCGCGTCCAAGTGGGCGACGCCCGTGGTGCTCGCGTTCGCGGTGCTCAGCATCATCTACGGCGCGATCCTCGCGATCGGGCAGGTCGACCTCAAGCGGCTCATCGCCTACACGTCGGTGTCGCACTTCGGGTTCATCGTGCTCGGCATCTTCGCGATGACGTCGCAGGGCCAGTCCGGCGCGACGCTCTACATGGTCAACCACGGCTTCTCCACCGGCGCGCTGTTCCTGGTCATCGGGTTCATGATCGTCCGGCGCCGGTCGGCGAAGATCTCCGACTACGGCGGCGTGCAGAAGGCGGCGCCGATCCTCGCCGGAACGTTCCTCATCGCGGGCCTGTCCGGGCTGTCGCTGCCCGGCCTGTCCACGTTCGTCTCGGAGTTCCTCGTCATCGTCGGCACGTTCTCCCGCTACAAGTGGGCGGGCGCGCTCGCGGTCACCGGCGTCGTCCTCGCCGCGATCTACATCCTGTGGATGTACCAGCGGACCATGGGCGGCCCGAAGGCCCCGGCCGTCGAGGGCATGAAGGACCTGAACGCCCGGGAGAAGTGGGCCGTCGCCCCGATCATCGCGATCATCGTGGCGATGGGCTTCTTCCCGCAGCCGGTGCTGCACCTGATCAACCCGTCGGTGAAGGAGACGCTGGTCCGGGTCGACAAGCAGGACCCGCGGCCGGACATCACCGGTAACGTCGCCGAGAACGGAGCCCGTCCATGAACACCGGCACGCAGGTGAGCGCGGTCCTCGCGCAGGGGGGTGACATCCCCGCGCCGCACATCGAGTACGGGCAGCTCGCCCCGATGCTGCTGGTCTTCGGCGCCGCCATCCTCGGCGTGCTCGTCGAGGCGTTCGTCGGCCGGACCGGGCGGTACTGGGCGCAGGTGCCGATCGCGTTCCTCGCGCTCGCCGGGGCCTTCGCCTGGACGATCGTCCTCGCGTGGCGCGACGACCCGCACGAGGTCGCGGCGGAGGGCGCGCTCGGGGTGGACGGCCCGACGCTGTTCCTCCAGGGCACCATCCTCGTCCTCGCGCTGGTCAGCCTGCTGCTGATCGCCGAGCGCGGCGGCCGGGCCGGCGGGCACTTCGCCGCGCAGGCGTCCGCCCTGCCGGGCAGCGAGGCCGAGCAGCGCACCGCGCAGGCCGGGATCACCCAGACCGAGGTGTTCCCGCTGATGATGTTCGCCGTCGGCGGCATGCTGATGTTCCCGGCCGCGAACGACCTGCTGACGATGTTCGTCGCGCTCGAAGTGCTGTCGCTGCCGCTGTACCTGCTGTGCGGGCTCGCCCGCCGGCGGCGGCTCCTCTCCCAGGAGGCGGCGGTCAAGTACTTCCTGCTCGGCGCGTTCTCGTCGGCGTTCTTCCTGTACGGGACGGCGCTGCTCTACGGCTACGCCGGGTCGGTGCGGCTGTCGGACATCTCCGCGCAGATCAGCAAGGACGCGGGCAGCGAGACGCTGCTGCTCGCGGGCGCCGCGCTGCTGTCGGTGGGGCTGCTGTTCAAGCTCGGCGGGGTTCCGTTCCACATGTGGAAGCCGGACGTCTACCAGGGCGCCCCGACCCCGATCACGGCGCTGATGGCGTCCTGCACGGTGGTGTCGGCGTTCGGCGCGATCCTGCGCGTCTACTACGTCGTGTTCGAGACGCTCGAATGGGACTGGCGCCCCTTCATGTGGGGTGTGGCGATTCTCACGATGGCGATCGGGTCGATCATCGCGATCACTCAGACCGACATCAAGCGGATGCTGGCCTACTCGTCCATCGCGCACGCGGGCTTCCTGCTCATGGGCGTGATCGCGGCGTCCCCGCACGGCCTGTCCAGCACGCTGTTCTACCTGCTCGCCTACGGCTTCACCTCGGTCGGCGCGTTCGCCGTCGTCACGATGGTGCGGGACGCGGGCGGCGAGGCGGGGCACCTGTCCCGCTGGGCGGGGCTCGGCAAGCGCTCCCCGGTCGTCGCGGGCGTGTTCGCCTTCTTCCTGCTGGCGTTCGCGGGCATCCCGCTGACGAGCGGCTTCACCGGGAAGTTCGCGGTGTTCAAGGCGGCCGTCGAGGCCGGCGCGACCCCGCTGGTGATCGTCGCGGTCGTGTCGTCCGCGGTGGCCGCGTTCTTCTACGTGCGCGTGATCGTGGTCATGTTCTTCAGCGAGCCGGACGCGGACGGACCGGTCGTCGTGGCGGGCCCGGCGACCGCGGTCGCCGTCGCGCTCGGTGTGACGGCTACTGTGGTACTCGGCGTGCTCCCACAGCCCGTTCTGGACCTTGCGGGACAAGCCACGACCCACATGTTCGTCCGGTAGGGAGACCTGGGTGAGCAACCCACCATCCGCTGAGAAGACGAACGGGCCGGCTCGGGAAGAGACCGGCCCGTTCGGGCTTTCCATTGACGCCGCCCTCGCGGCGGACGCGCGGGAGCGCCTCGCCGCCGTCGAGGCCCTCCTGCTGGACTGCGTGCGCGGCGAGGACCCGCTGCTCAGCGACGCCTCCAGGCACCTGGTCGAGGCGGGCGGCAAGCGCTTCCGGCCGATGCTGGTGCTGCTCGCGTCCCACTTCGGCGACCCCGCCGCGCCGGGCGTCGTGCCCGCGGCGGTCGTCGTCGAGCTGACCCACCTCGGCACGCTCTACCACGACGACGTGATGGACGAGGCGACCGTCCGGCGCGGGCAGCAGTCCGCGAACTCCCGCTGGACGAACACCGTCGCGATCCTCACCGGCGACTACCTGTTCGCCCGCGCGTCCGACCTGCTCGCCGACCTCGGGCCGGACGCCGTCCGGATCCAGGCGCGGGCGTTCGCGCGGCTCGTCCGCGGCCAGATCCAGGAGACCGTCGGGCCCGGCTCGGAGGCCGACCCGCTCAAGCACTACCTGCAGGTCCTGTCCGACAAGACCGGGTCGCTGATCGCCGTGTCCGGGCATTTCGGCGCGCTGCTCGCGGGCGCGCCCACGCACGTCGTCGACACGGTCACGTCCGCGTGCGAGAAGATCGGCGTCGCGTTCCAGCTGTCGGACGACATCCTCGACATCGCGTCCGAGACGGAGGAGTCGGGCAAGACGCCCGGCACCGACCTGCGCGAGGGCATCCTCACGCTGCCGATGCACCACGTCCTCGCCGGGATCGGCTCGGGCGCGGACGACGCGCGGCTGCGGGAGCTGCTCGTCCAGGACCTGTCCAAGGACGACGCGCTGCACGCCGAGGCCCTCGCGCTGCTGCGCGCCCACCCGGCCATGGACCGCGCCCGCGCCGACCTGCGCCGCTGGGCCGAGGACGCCCGCGCCGAGCTCCTCACCCTCCCCGCCATCCCGGCGCGCGACGCCTTCACGCACCTCTGCGACTACGTCGTCTCCCGCACGGGCTGACGAGGGCCTCCACGCGAGAAGCGGCGGCGGGCACCGGATTCCCTCCGGCGCCCGCCGCCGCTTCGCGTCAGACCTGCTGGGGCGCGGGCGCGTCGACCAGCCCGCGGACCTTCATCGCGTGCAGGACGAGATCGATCAGCACCTGCTTGCACGAGTCGATCTTGCGGGCGTCGCAGAGCATCACCGGGACCTTCGGGCCCAGGTTCAGCGCCATCTGGATCTCCGCGAGGTCGTAGCGCTTGGCGCCCTCGAAGCAGTTCACCGCGACGACGAACGGCGTCTGGCGGCGCTCGAAGTAGTCCACGGACGGGAAGCAGTCGGACAGCCGCCGCGTGTCGGCGAGGACGACCGCGCCGAGCGCGCCGAGCGCCACCTCGTCCCACATGAACCAGAAGCGCTTCTGGCCGGGCGTCCCGAACAGGTACAGGACGTACTCGTTCCGCATGGTGATGCGGCCGAAGTCCATCGCGACGGTGGTGGAGTCCTTGCGCTCCACCCCGGAGATGTCGTCCACGCCGACGCCCACGTCGGTGAGGAGCTCCTCGGTCCGCAGCGGCTGGGTCTCGGAGACCGTGCCCACCATGGTGGTCTTGCCGACGCCGAAGCCGCCCGCGATCACGATCTTGACCGCGGTGGGGAGCCGGCGGGCGCGCACTTCTCGTCTAGAGGGCCCGGAGACCATCGATCACCGCCTTGTAGAGCCTGATGTCGTGCATGTCCGCCTCCGGTTCGGGTTCCTGCATGGAGACGAACCCCTTGTCGAGCAGGTCGCCGAGCATCACCCGAACGGTCGCGACGGGAAGGTCGAGGTGGCCGGTGAGCTCGGCGACCGACATCACGTTCTGGCAGAGCCGGATGATGGCGAGGTGCTCAGGGCCGAGGCCGATCGTGCCCTCGGGTTCGGGACCGACCGCCACCACCAGGGTGATGAGGTCGAACTTGCCGCGGGTCGGCTCGATCCGCCCGCTGGTCATCACGTACGGCCGGACCATCGGGCCGGCGTGCTCGTCGAGGAACCGGTCCTCGGCGGGGGGCGCCGGGGGAGCCGGGTCCTCCGGCCAGGGGTCCTGGGCCGGGTCGTCCGGGGGGATCATGTCGATCGGCCCTCCGCGGCGGGCTCGGTGCGCGTCGGTGTGCTGAGGTGGTGGCCCATGCTCGTGACCAGCATGGCCATCTCGTAGGCGATCAGGCCGACGTCGGCGTCCTCGCCCGCGAGCACCGCGATGCAGGCGCCCTTACCGGCGACCGTGACCAGCAGGAACGCCGACTGCATCTCGACGATCGTCTGCCGGACGGGCCCGCCGCCGAACCGCGTCCCGGCGCCCTTGGCGAGGCTCTGGATTCCGGCGGCGACCGCGGCGAGGTGCTCGCCGTCGTCCTGCGGGAAGCCCTCCGACGAGGCCATGAGCAGGCCGTCCGCGGACAGCACCACGGCGCTGCGCGCGTGCGGGAGCCGGTGGACCAGGTCGTCCAGCAGCCAGCCCAGATCGGAGGAGGAACCGGTCTTCTGCGTCACTGATCTGCCTCGCCTTCCGCTGTTTCGGTGCCGGTGTCCCCTGGTTCGACGCCGTCCGCCCCGACCCGCGCGGCGATCTTCGTCCGCCGATGTGAGTTGCGGAAGGGCATCAACAAGTCCTCAACGATTTCCCGAGCGGCCCACGGACCGCCGCGACGGGGGGTTCGGGGGCCGTGGTGTCCAGGCCTGCGGCGCGATAGGTAAGCCATCGCCTCCGCATCGCCAGTACCTTAGCAACGTTGCGGGCTCAGAAGATGTACTTTGTTCCCCTCATCTGAGGGTTTTTGCTATTACCGCCCTGCCCTGTGGTGCAAAAGACATGAACGATGTGTTGATGTCAGCTCTGTTCGATGGTATGGACGTACTTCCCGGCGAGATGCCGAGCAGCCAGGACGGACGCGCGCACCACGGCGACCGGTAGGTAGAGGTCCTTGTCGTGCCAGAGCGCGGGGCCGAGAAGACGTCCATTGTCGGAGGGCGCCGGGAGAAATTCGTACCCCCGAGTTATGGATTCCTTGTATTTCCCTGCCGGGTCCTTCGCGGTGAGCTCGGCGGCGTCGGCCGGCGACGGCAGCAGTATCTGAAGCGCGTACGCCGTTTCCTCCACCGTCCCTGCCCAGAGGCCCCATGAGCCGTCCGGGCGCTGGGTGTCCAGGACCCACGCGCGGGCGCGGGCGAGGGTTCCGGCCGCCCTGCCGCCGCCGAAACGGCTCAGCGCCGCGACGCAGCACAGCGTCGCGTAATAGGGGGAGGCGTGCCATCGGTCGGTCCAGCTTCCGTCGTCACGCTGCTGGTCGCAGAGGAGCGTCACGAGGTCGCCGACCGTCTTCGTGTATCGCGGAATGGACACCGAAGGCGTCTCTCCCGTTCTGAGGATGTCGCGCAGGTACTGGCCGAACGCCTCAAGCACATGGGCGTTGACCGTGACGGAGAATCCCTCTTCGCCGGGCCAGGTGCAGAAATGCGTCGGCGTCTCGTAGGCCCATAGCGCCTCCGGGGATCTCGGCTTTCCGAGCAGGCCGAGCGCGTAAAGGACGGCGGAGGTCGTGTCCGCGTCCGCCGGGAGGCCCTCCGCCGCCGGGGTGCCGGTCGGTCCGAGCGCGGCGGCGAGTCCGTCCAGCAGCGTGGGCGGCGCGCTGGACACGATCCCCGTCCGGGCGAGCGTGCTGAGGACCCACGCGCGCTCGAAGACGGTGATCGGCGCGCCGCAGGGCACCGCTCCCGCGTGCTCGTCGGAGACGGCCTCCAGGAACAGCCGGGCCGGGTGGCGCGGCTCCCGCGCGCCGCGTTCGCCGAGCCACGCGGCGGTGGCCGCCGGGGACGCGCCGACCGCCCCGACCGGGCCCGGACGGATCGTCCGCGCCTCGCGCGCGAGGTCGCCCGTCACCTCCAGGGCGTGGGTCATCTTGTCCGGGAGGGCGGCGCCCGCGGTGAGGGCGGCGCGCATCTTGGCCAGGCGCGTCCCGTCCAGGCCCTTCGGGTTCCCGAGCCGGGCCTCGGGCACGGGCCCGACGACGGGGTCTTTGCCGTCCAGCTCGTCCAGTTCGTCCAGGTGCCGGTTGATCGAGCCGACGAGTGAGTCGACGATCAGGTCGTTGGCGGGCATGTCCGGGAATCTGGTGAAGTCCAGGGCGGGCAGCCGCCGGAGGAGCAGGGGCAGCGACCGGCCGAGCGCGTCCGCCGCCTCCCTCGGATCAACGCCGTCCGCCCGCCGGAAACCGTGCGAGTCGCCGTCGTCGAGGCCGCGGACGACCGTGAGCAGCGCCTCCACCGCGCTCAGCGTCGGGACGACCGCGTACGCGCCGGGCGCGCCCCACATGCCGTCCGGACGCTGCGCGTCCAGGATGTGCCTTACGCGCCGCGCGTGCCCCGCCAGCCACGGCGTCAGCGAGACCACGCGCCCGGTCTCGTAGATCGACGGAGATACGTGTCCCCAGGGGCGGCTGAGGAGTCCGCGCAGGAGTTCGCGGGCCGCTCCCGCCACGTCGTCGGAGTCCTCCTCCCGTCTGGCCCCCGACGGCGTCGCGCATTTGCGGCTCACAATTCCTCCTAGGGGGTCGGTCCCGCCTTGGCGTTCGATGCGGAATTCGAACTGCCATTCGAAATGGCGGGCCAGGCACGGATGACCGGCCAATGGTGTCGCGGGCGGCCTCGCCGGGTGAGTGACCATGAGCGCCTCGGTCGCGTGGGCGGGACCGGGTACCGGCATCGGCGGACATTCTCGATCCCTTTGTACGGCTGCCTCGGGGAAGCCCCTGGTGGGGGGAACTGAGAGTTGTCGAGCATGCAGAAGTTGAAGGTGCCCTTTGGTGCTAGATGGGCATTCTGACCGAGTTACTGGAAGTATCACATGATCATTTGACGAAAACAAGCGCCCGAGCGGCGGAAATTGTGCGTATCCGTGGGTGACCTGCCTCACCTTGCAAGCGATATGTCACCTCAGTCAATGGCTCTTGACAGGGCGGGCGCAGTTGTTCGCACTTCATGATCAATTAAGTGATCGAGGTCGGCCGAATTCGCGCTACGGCCTAGCGGGCCGTGCTCAGCAGGGTCGGCCAGACGAGCCGTCCGGCCACTCTGAGCTGGCCTTTCACCGAAAGTCGGCCGCAGCGCGCGGTGACCGTGTAGGCGCCGGGCTCGGTGTCCTCGCGGACGGTCGCCGTCCCCCGCACGACCGGCCTGGCGAACGCCTCGGACGTCACCTCGCGCGTGCGGTCCGCGCACCGGGGGGAGGAGACCTCGACCCGCTCGCCGGGGCGCGCCACGTCCGGCCTCACCCGGACCTCGTCGTGGTGCGTCGCGGTCGCCTCACCCGTCCCCGGCGCCAGCATTCCCGCCGCGACGAGTGCCGATCCCAAGACGGTGACGCTGACCAGACGCACCGAGAGCTCCCTTGTATCCGGGCCGTGTGACGTCCGGAACTTTAGCCCCTTCAGACCGTTTCGGGCACCGCTTCGCGACGTGCGGCGGCGACGCCGTCCCACGTCAAGATCACCAGCGCGAGCCATACCAGCAGGAAGCCGGCCCAACGACTGGGCGGCATCTCCTCATGTTGGACAAAAAGCCCGATACCGAACTGAAGCACCGGCGCTAGGTACTGCAGCATCCCGATCACGGACAGCGGGAGCCTGATCGCCGCCGCGTTGAACAGCATCAGCGGCACGGCGGTCACCACGCCCGCGAGCGCCAGCAGCACCGCGTTCCCCACGCCGTGGTGCCCGAACGCCGCATCGCCCCGTCCCTCCAGGACGAGCACGAACCCGAGCGCGGGCAGGAACATCATCGCCGTCTCGACCGCCAGACCCTCCGCCGAAGGCATGTCGACGAACTTCTTGAGCATCCCGTAGACCCCGAAGGCGAGGCCCAGGACCAGCGCGATCCACGGCGGACGCCCGTAGTCGGCGGTCAGCACGACCACGGCGGCCGTCCCCATCCCGACCGCCCACCACTGCCGGGGCCGCAGCCGCTCGCGGAACACCGCCACGCCGAACATCACGCTGATCAACGGGTTGATGAAGTAGCCGAGCGCGGCCTCGATCGTCCGGCCGCTGTTGACGGCGTAGATGTAGGTGCCCCAGTTGACGCTGATCACCGCGGCCGCCAGCGCCAGCAGCAGGCAGCGGCGCCAGGTCAGCATCCGGAGCCAGCCCCGGTTCCGCGACACCGCGAGGACGACGGCGACCGCCACCAGCGACCACATGATCCGGTGCGCGAGGATCTCGACCGCCCCCGCGGGCTCCAGCAGCGGCCAGTACAGCGGAAACAGGCCCCACAGCCCATACGCTGCGATCCCGTACAGCATCCCCCGCTTCACCACGAGGGCAACCTACCAGCACGTAATCAGTCAAAATCACCCACACTCATGTCTGCGCTCGCGAGCTAGGCTGGAGGCATGTTCGGCTTCGCGAAGACCCAGATGGTCAGCCCCGACAAGGCCCTCCCGGGACGGGACGAGCCCATCCCGGTCCCGCCCCGCCACGAGGTCCTCGACGCCCCCCTCGCCCCGCCCTACCCGGACGGCGCCGAGATCGCCGAGTTCGCCCTCGGCTGCTTCTGGGGCGCCGAGCGCATGTTCTGGCAGACCCCCGGCGTCCTCTCCACCTCCGTCGGCTATGAAGGCGGCTACACCCCGAACCCCACCTACGAAGAGGTCTGCAGCGGCCTGACCGGCCACGCCGAAGCCGTCCGCGTCGTGTACGACCCGTCCGAGATCAGCTACGAGGAGCTGCTCCGCGTCTTCTGGGAGTCCCACGACCCCACCCAGGGCATGCGCCAGGGCAACGACGTCGGCACCCAGTACCGCTCGGCCATCTTCACCCGCAGCGAGTCCCAGCAAAAGGCCGCCGAAGCCTCCCGCGACGCCTACCAGCCCGTCCTGACGAAGTCCGGCTACGGCCCCATAACCACCGAGATAACCCCGGCCACCGACTTCTACTTCGCCGAGGACTACCACCAGCAGTATCTTTCAAGCAATAAAAACCCGAACGGCTACTGCGGCATAACCGGCACCGGCCTGACCTGCCCCGTAGGCGTAGCCCCCACCGAATAGTCGGTGATCTAGGGAACGGTCGTCAGGCCGCGTGTGTGTCGAGCACTTCCCGCACTTCGGGGACATGCCGGTACGGCTCTAGCTTCGTGAGGACGATGCGTCCGCGCTGAGCCGTGCGTTCGCTGGCGGAGTCGGCCGAGAGGTCGAGCATCCGGCGCGCGGTCTTGGCGGCTTCCTCTGGTTCGTAGGCGTCGACCAGGGCGACGGCGAGCCATGAGAGGTAGAGGGCGAGTTCGCGGGTGTGCGTTGAGTCGTACCGGCTGAGCACTTCTTGCAGGAGCGGGACGGCGCGCAACGGCTTACGAAGCTCTGTGTAGACGCGGGCGTCCATCACGTCGAGTTCCTCGGGCGAGACCCAGTAAGCCCAGTCCGGAGACGCGTGCGAGTCTTCAACGGCCATGGCTTCGTGGGCTTCGGTGAGTGCCCGCATTGCCGCTTGGGCTTCGCCCGCCTTGGTGTGCGCCCATGCGACCCGATCGAGGTAGAGCGCGCGGGCCTTGGCGGGTGCGTCGGGGCCTGCCTCGTTCAGCGCGGCACGGGCGAGGCTCAGACCGTCGTCTTCGTGACCGGTGTTGGAGAGCTGATAGGCCAGGCTTCCGGCAAGGTTGCCCACGAGAGCGTGGTCTCCGGCCTCCCTAGCGGCCGAGACTCCGAGCCGATAGGCGCGCTCCGCCTGGTCGTGTTCGCCCGCGTCGCTTGCGATCCACCCTGCGATCTGGGCTATTTCCCCGATGCTGCTGAGAAGTGAGCGGCCGGTCTCCTCGGAATGCCTCGTTTCTCGGTAGAGCCGGACGGCTCCGTCCAACTCCCTAAGCGCCGGGGCAAGCAGATCGCCTCCGGCGATGACGTCATCAGCGAGCCGTAGGCCATGCGCCCGGTCAGCCAAAGCGGCCGCTGTAGAGGCTCCGACCCGGCGTCCCGATTCACTCGCCAGTGGCCCAAGATCCACATCGTGATCTGGAAGGAAGTAGGCGAGCGCCTCCGCCGGACTGCGCGGCCCAGTTCCAATGTCTTCGCCCCGCGCATGGGCTGCTCCGCGCTCAAGGGTGTCGAGTGGCACGCTCAGGGCCGTCGCGAGAGCTGGAAGCCAGACATCAGGGATGCGCTCGCCTCGCTCCCATCGGCTGATCTCGTGCCGCGTCACAGAAGCGACACCTGAGATCTGGCACAACGTCTCCGCCAATTGGCGCTGACTCTTGCGTGCGTCCCTACGCAACTGCGCCAGGTACGCGCCAAACCGCTTCCGCTTCGCGTCGCCCACGGTGGCCCCTCCCTCCCCTCAAGTCTGGCCCCTCCCTGGCTCCCTAGCTGGTGCCTCCGAGAGATCCGGCGAGAAAGACAGGCTCAGAGCCCATGGAACGGGCGGCATCCCTCGCCGGTCAACCAGGTCGGCAACGGATCGGCCTCGGCGGCGTTGCTTCCGCTCAACCCCCGTGTTCGACGGAAGGAACAGCCATGGCAGACGGTATGGGCAAGCCGCTGGACACGTTGGCAGTGCAGCTCTTACAGCGGGGGTGCCGCGTGGAGGTATACGGGGGCACCCTCACGGTGTCGTTGGGCGTGCGTGGTGAGCGGGTGATCGCCTGCGATGGTGTGCGTTTCCGGTGGGGTGGTGAGCGCGGTCACGTCGTCGGCTTGGTGGGTGCGGAGTCGGCGGCGGCGGACCGTGCGGTGCTGGTGTTGCGGCAGACCCGGCGGTGGTCGTGACGATCCGCTGTGCGTCGGCGGGCGCGGGGTCTGCCGGGACGCTGGAGGTGACGTTCGGGGCGTCGGTGACGGCTCCGGCTCAGGTGCGGATGCTGGTGGGGTTGCGGCTGGCGTCCTGGGGGCTGGGCGGACTGGTCGATGACATGGCGGTGATCGCCAGTGAGCTGGTGACCAACGCCGTGCGGTGGGGCGGTGAGCGGGAGATCCGGGTGCGATTCACGCGCGAGCCCGCTGGGGTGCTGCTGGCGGTCTGGGACTCCTCGGACGACAGGCCGATCCGCAAGCGGGCGCTCGGGGTGATGCCCGATGAGGTGGCTGCGGACGCAGATGCTCTGAACCCCGGCCAAAAGGCCGGGATGAGCGGTCGGGGCCTGCCGCTGGTGGAGGCGTTGGCCTCGGAGTGCGGGGTGACCGTGACCGCTCCGGCCGGGAAATGGGTGTGGGCCCGACTGGCCGCATGACCTGCGCGGCCAGTCGGCAAACGAAGCGATCAGCGGAAGGACGCGGGAGATGGTTGGCGGCGTGCGTCGGAGGGTCGGCCGGTGGCAGGTGGTGCTGCGCTGGCGGACGCTGCTGGACGATGACACGGCGGTGCGGAACCTGGAGCTGCTGGCGGTCGCGCTCAAGCCCAAGGGCTGGCGGTGCGTGCCGCTGTACGAAAAGGAGGAGTTTGGGTTCCCGGTGCCGCTGCTGTGGGTCTACGCCAGCGGCGCGGCCGATGACATCGGTGCCGTGGTGACCGCGCGGGCGACTCCGGGCGGGACGTGGGCCTACTACGAGGCGGGCAAGGGACGCGCCGGGTACCTGTCCCCGTGCGGCGACACCAAGTCTGCGGCCCACCGGCTGGACCGGCTGCTGAAGTTCCGGATGTTCCCCAACGCCGAATGGACCTGAGGGCTACGGCTTCCCCTGCGCGGGGCTGCCTCGGGTTTCGCGGTGCGGTACGTGCGGGCCGTCCACGACGGGGCGGGGCGGTGGTCGGGGCCGCGCCGCGAACGGCCCCTAGGCCGCACGCGCAAGGCGCGGCGGCCGTCCACGGTCCCGCCCCGCGGTGGACGGGCCCAGCCATGCCACCCCGGCCCCCGCGTTCCCACCAACAAGGTTGGCGCCATCAGCTCCTGCGCTAGCAGGCCCGTGTACTCCGCGCAGACCGTTCCGGGGTGCTCGTTCGCGCGAACGGCGCGCAAGGTGTGACAGACAGTTTCGCGCGAACGAGCACCCCGGCTGGCGGGGGTCCAGGGGGCGGCGCAGCCCCCTGGTTCGAGCCCGCTCAACTGATTCTTGGCCCACCCCGAACCTGGTTCTCTAGACGCTCGTAGGGGCGATGAGGACCATCGGGCACGACGGAGCGTGTCAGCTTCTCACGTTGCGAACCCTCGTAGGGGCGATGAAGACCCGCCGACCAGACGGTGTACGTCACCCCGGACGGGTTGCGAACCCTCGTAGGGGCGATGAAGACCCCATGGTAAAGCCGCTGGGTGGAAGCTGGCTGGGCGGACGTGCATGAGGTGTGGTTGCAGCGAACCTCCGGTTGTGTGCGAGGCCCCGGCGTGTCGCTGAAATCATCAAGATCGATCTCGTCGGCGAGCACGTTTGTGGCTTCTCCGACGGGCCCGGTCGCTCGTACGTTCTTGGGTGGGTTCTTGGGGCTGGACTTGTCGTTGTTGGTGAACTGGGGGGACCGGCGTTCGTGGGCGTAGGCACCGCTGTCGGGCGTGGTGCTGTAGCCGCGTGCGAAGCTGGCCGTGCCGCATTGCCCGAGGTCGTCGGCGCGGTGGATCGTGGAGACGCTGGTCGCCGCGTGGGGCCTCGGCGTCGGACTCAACGTTGTCCAGGCGGTGGGCGTTGCGGGTGTCTGAGAGCAAACCGTCGTACTCTCGGTGCGTTTCGGCGGGGGGATGCGTGGCGGTGCTGCTGTGCGGGCGGGATGGCCTCAGGGCTGCGGCGGTGGGCCAGAACTGCGCTTTCACAAGTGAGGTTCGCATCTGGGGCGGACGTGCAGTGGCAGCCTTCTTCGGGAAAGAAGGAGGGGGGTGGGGGCGCTGGGCTTCTTTTCGATCTCCGAGACAAGTCCGGGAGTCTACTTTCACCCACCCCCCTTAAGCCGCGGACCCGCGATGGGTGCTCAGACCGACTTCAACACACCGCACAGTAGCGACAGCCTCCGACGCAGTGGCGCGGCTTCCGGGCCCGTAGGGCGCGGCCTTGAGTTCGGGGGCCTTCTCGAGGCCGGGTGGTCTGGGCTGGCTCCTTCTAGAGGCCCGTAATGTTTCTGTGCTGGTCTTGGGTGGTCTCGCTTGGTGGATGTGCTTGCGGGCTTGAGTTGGCTAGCCGTTTGCCGTTGAGGCTGTTGCGCTTGTGGACGTCGGCTGTTTGTTGCCAGTTAGGAGGATGTGCTGATCAGGATGAGTGCTACTGCCGCGGCCGCGGCTAGTGCGGCGCCGAGGATTGCGAGCGGGATTCGGTTGGGGTGGCGTTCGGCCCACGACGCCAGGCCCGGATATGTCTTGTCGAACTCTTTTCCGCTGGCGAAGTTGCCAGGGCCGCTGCTCGGCACGTCGAGCGTCTCGACCAGTCGGTCTATGTCCTCGCGCCTGTAGTAGCAACGTTCACTCTGGTGAGCAACTTGCCGTGTGCGTCGAGTAGGAAGAGGCTTTCGCCTGCTCCTCCGTTCGGCATGTGGATCGTCGCGCGCATCGCCCTGGTGACGTGTGAGCGTGGTCGGCGCTGGCGGACGAACGGCCCCCGCAGGACGATCTCGTGAGAGGTCAGGGTGATGCGGGAAGTGAGGAGGACTGCCGTCCCCAGTGTGATCAGTACGGCCCAGATGGCGCCCACGATTGGGGCGAACACCGGTGGAGCGTCGCCGATCAGGATCGCGGCGACGATTCCTACGCCGCTCAATCCCATAGCGACCAACACCGTCAGGCCGGTCCCGAGACCTGGCCGCAGTTCGAGGGTCGGCTGAATATCACGCACGTCAACGTCCCCCTTCTGCCAGTCCGTCAGAGGTTGCCACATCGGTGGCCGACTTCAGGACGCGGGGCTGGACGGGGGAGTCAAGGTTCCATGTTGGGTGACGCCGTGCGTTGTCTGGTCGCGGGAGGCGGGCCAGCCGTGGGGCTGGGGGAGTGGCGAGTTCGGGACGTGGCGGTGGGGCGAGGTGTTGTCGGGCCAGGGGCTTTGACGAGCGGATGCGCGGCTGAGTCGGCCTGGCTGCCTGAGCCCTTGAGGGCGGAAAATCGATGGCTGCTTGGGATTGGTCGGGTCATTCTGGGAGGCATGGGAGAAGTGCAGCGTGAGATTCGTGCTCTCTATTCGGCGTTGACCGTCACCGTCTACCAGGCCTATGCGCCGGACATCGGGTTGCCCGCTGTGCAGGAGGGGCGGTTCCCTGATGGGTGGAAGAGGGATCGGATGACGTGGGTCAAGCCGTCCTTCCTGTGGATGATGTATCGGTGCGGTTGGGGCACGAAAGCGGGGCAGGAGACCGTTCTCGCCGTGGAGATCACACGTGAGGGCTTCGACTGGGCATTGCGGAGCTCATGCCTTTCGCACTACGAGCGCGGGCTGTACGCGGACCGGGATGCCTGGCGTCGTGAGCTCAAGCGTGCGCCCGCTCGGGTGCAGTGGGATCCTGAGCGTGACCTGCGCGGGCGGGCCTTGCCGTATCGCTCGCTGCAGCTTGGGCTGTGTGGCGAGGCCGTCCGGCGGTATGCGGATGAGTGGATCGTCTCTATAAGAGATGTTACGCCGCTGGCTCGGGAGATTCAGGGGCTGGTCAGGGGTGGTCGGATGGAGGCTGCGGCTCGACTTCTGCCTCGGGAGCGTCCTTATGGGTAGGGCTGGCTGGTATGGGGTTCGTTGCGTTTTTCGGTGGGTGCACGAGGGGCGGCAGGTTTATGAGGAGAACGTAACAGTCTGGCGCGCTGGGGATTTCGGGGAAGCCATCGAGAAGGCCGAGGCTGGGGCTTTTGAGTATGCGGCCGGGTGTGATGGGCAGTATCTGGAGTTCGCCCAGGCTTATTTCATTGGCGAGGATGAGGTGATCGGTGAGGGTACTGAAGTTTTCTCGTTGATGCGGGAGAGTGAGCTTGGGGCGCGTGATTACGTCACCAGGTACTTTGACACGGGAGACGAGCGTCAGGGGAATGTGTTCCTCGGTTGAGGATCGTCGGGTTGGCGGGTGGCTTTGGTGAAGGTCTTGTATGTGTTCGCGTGTGGGGCTCCGGCGGCTTCTGAGCTTCCGGAGCTCGTAGAGCGGGCGCAGGGTGCGGGATGGGATGTCCGGGTGATCGCTACCCCGATGGGGGTCAAGTTCCTGGACGTTGAACGGCTCGTCGCTCTTACCGGCGCGCCCGTGCGGAAGGATTTTCGGTTGCCGCATGAGACGTCCAATGGGCTGCCTCCCGCTGATGCCGCCGTGGTTGCGCCCCCCACCTTTAATACGATCAACAAATGGGCACTGGGGATTACCGACACGGTTGTCGTTGGCATGCTTTGTGAGCTCGTCGGCATGGGTGTTCCAGTGCTGGCCGTTCCGCAGGTCAAGGCCGAGTTGGCCAGTCATCCCGCCTTCAAAACCCATCTGGACGTTCTCCGCTCCATGGGCGTCCGCGTCCTATTCGAGGCGGGCGCGCCGATGCCGAGCTGGGAAGACGTCCTGGCGGCGCTGGACGGGTGAGACGACTGGTCGCGAGGTTGCCGTCCCGTCCCGGCGAGTGCCATGATCCGCCAGGTAAAGCCCCTGAAGCTGTTCGAGACCACGTCCGGCAAGTTCTCGTTGCTGTTGGACGCGGGAACCACCCAAGTAGACGAAACCGTCGTGGAACTCGGCCATGAGCCGAACGGCTACTTCTGGGAAGGCGTGGCGCAATTCCTCGTCAGCACCGAGGCGAAAACGCTCGACGGGCGGTTCTCGTACGACCCCGAAGCGGGAATGTTCTGCGCCTACGGCGCCGACCGCGACGCGCTTCAGGAACTGGGCGAACTGATGAGCGCCGTCGCCGCAGACGCCGATCGGATGCGCGCTCTCGTCGCCGCCGCCACGGCCGCCGGATTCGAGTTCGACGACTGACCGACCGCCTCCCGCCGAGGTCTGGACTGTTGGACTGGGTTCCATTAAGGTCCGTCTGCGCCCGGCCCGCGGCCTGTTCCGGGGCGGGTGGCCTCGGCGGGAGGATCCTCGATGGTGGATTCATTCGATGGCGCGTTGCGCGCGGCGATCCAGGCGCGGGGGCTGAGCCTTGAGCGGCTCCATGTGCGGCTCGCCGAGCGCGGAATCCACGTCAGTGTGGCGAGCCTCAGCAATTGGCAGCGCGGCAGCAGCCGTCCGGAAAGGTCGCGGTCGCTGTCGGCGGTCCGGGCGCTCGAAGGAATTCTGGAGGTGCCGCCGGATTCGCTGTCCGCGCTGCTCGGGCCGCGCCGGCCGCGCGGGCGGTGGGTGCACCAGGTGCCCGGCGCGCTGTCGTACCGGGACGTCAGTCAGGTGCACGCCAGCGTCGACACCCTCCTCGGGCAGATCCGCAACCCGGTGGACGGGCAGCTCCGCTGGCTGAGTTGTGACGAGAGTTTCCGCGTCGGGTCCGACCGCGACGAGCGGTCGGTCCGGACGCGGGCGGTTTTCCAAGCGCGGGTGGACGGCGTCGACAGGCACGTGGCCGTCCACCACTGCGAGAAGGGGATTCTGCCCGACATACGGAGGGCGTCCCACTGCCGCCTGGGTCAGGTCCGCACTGATCCTGGGACGGGTGTCACCGCAATGGAGTTGCTGTTCGAAAAGCCCCTCCGTCGCGGCGACACGTACGTGATCGAGTACGAGTTCGGCTACGGCGGCGGCGGGCCCGAGGCGACGTTCTACCACCGCTGGTTCCGCCATCCGACGCACATGTACCTGCTGCACGTCCAGTTCGATCCGGACGCGCTGCCGGTCCGCTGCCACCGGGTCTGGCAGCCGAACGCGGCGACGCCGAGCACCGACGTGGGGGAGCTTCAACTGTCCGGCTGGTGCGCCGTGCACATGGCCGATATGGAGGTCCGGCCCGGCGTCCACGGCATCCGCTGGGAGTGGGACTGACCCCGGGGCGCGCCCTTTCTCATTTATTGGCCGCCTACACCTTGAAATTCCGCCACGGCGCAGGGGCTTGTCTGGGATTCGCGGCGGGGGGACCATTCCTTTCGACGTTCCGCGGACGTCGAGGGCGCCCGACCACCCCCATCCTTCGACCGTCCCCCAGGAGTGAATTCTCCATGCTTACCCGCACAGCCTGGCGCGCCGCCGTGGGCGCGCTCGCACTCGCGGCCGTGGCCGTGCCCGGCACCGCCGACGCCGCCGCCCTGAAACTCGGCATCACGATGCAGGCCCAGGAAAGGACCAACTGGTGCTGGGCCGCGTCCGGCAACACCGTGGCCGCCTTTATGGGCAGGTCCTACAGCCAGAACCAGTTCTGCAACCTCGCGTTCGGCCGCGCGATGAACTCGTCCTGCCCCAACGACCAGGCGACGCTGGCCAACGACCAGAACGCCTTCCGCCAAATCGGAATCAATCCCGGGAACTACGTCTACGCCTATCTCACCTACGCCGCGATCGTCCGGGAGGTGGACGCGCGACGTCCCATCATCGCCCGCATCCAATGGACGAGCGGCGGCGGGCACATGCAGGTCCTGTACGGCTACGACACCGGTTCGAGCATGGTCTATTGGGGAGATCCCTGGCCCTCGAACTACCGCTACAACTGGGCGTCGTACAACTACTACGTCAGCAACAACTCGTTCTTCTGGACCCATTCCCTCGACTACATCGGCGCCTGAGGAGACGTGAGATGAAACTGTTCGCAGGTCTCGCGCTCACCGGCGCGATCGTGATCATGGCGGCTCCGGCGGCCGCCGCGTCCCCCGCCCCGGCCCGGCCCCCGGCCGCCGACGTGGCCGCCGCCCGGCAGGTCGCCGAGGCGGCGTCCCCGACCGTCGCCCGCTTCTTCGCCGCCCGCGGCGGCACCGCGAAGATCACCGCCAGTGCGGCGGCGCGGATGGCGCCGAGGCTGACCGGCCCGACCGTGCCCGTCTACGAGCTCGACCCCGGCTTCGTCACGGGACGTTCCGCCACGGTCGCGCGGCTGTCCTTCCTCGCCACCGAGGCGGTCTCGGCCGACGGGCAGCGCGCCTCGGTCTGGGCCGTGCGCCAAGACGGGGCCTGGCGGCTCGCCAACATCGCGTCCGGCGCGGATGAGGAGACCTACGCGCGCAACACCGGAACCGTCTTCCGCGAGCCGCAGATCAACGGCTGGTACCGCCTGGACGGCGGCCGCGTCTACCCGCTAAACGCGGAAGCGCAGCAGGTCACGGGCGCGCCGTCCGTCCCGCTGGCGTCCTACCAGCGGGCGGTGCGCGGACGCTACGGAGACCGCCTGCCCGGCTCGGCCTACGACCGGGAGGGCATGGCGGGAGGCTACGGCCCGAAACCCGGCGAAACCCGAGACAACAGCGAAGTCCCGGTCGTGTTCGGCGGGTTCGGGCTCGTCCTCGCCGCCGGGGGCGGTCTGTTCCTCCGCCGCCGAATCGCCCGGCGCTGACCTCAGATGGCGGCGCGGGCGACCGCGCCGCCATCGGCCGTCGGCCTGTACGGGTCCGGACGCATATGTCACGATGGGCGGGAGTCCGGAGACGCCATTAGGGCGCTTCGAGACGGTCGAACGGGAGTCGCCATGGCGCGTATTTCGCATGCCCGGGAAATGCAGGACGCATCCGTTTATGGGACGTCCGGCCGGGTCACCGTCCGGGACATCGCAAAGGCTAAAGAGCGCGGCCATCGCTGGGCGATGCTCACCGCCTACGACGCGATGACCGGCGCCGCGTTCGACGAGGCCGGGATCCCGGTCATTCTCGTCGGGGACACGATGGGCAACAACCATCTCGGATACGACTCGACCGTCCCGGTGAGCCTGGACGAGATCGCCCTCCTCGCGGCGGCCGTCGTCCGAGGAACCGAACGTGCCCTCGTCATCGGCGACCTGCCGTTCGGCAGTTATCAGCAGGGGCCCGAGCAGGCCCTGAAAAGCGCCTTGCGACTGGTCAAAGAGGCCGGGGTGGGCGCGGTCAAACTGGAGGGCGGAGAGCGGAGCGCATCCCAGATCAGCGCGATCGTGTCAGCGGGAATTCCGGTGATGGGGCACGTGGGATTGACGCCCCAGTCGGTGAACGCCTTCGGCGGTTATCCGGTGCAAGGACGCGGCGACACGGCGGCGCGGCGACTCCTCCGGGACGCGCGAGCCGTCCAGGACGCGGGCGCGTTCGGAGTCGTCCTGGAGGCGGTGCCCGGAGAACTCGCCTCGCAGGTCACCGACGTGCTGGCCATTCCCACCATCGGCATTGGCGCCGGGCCGGAATGCGACGCTCAGGTTCTCGTCTGGACCGACGCGCTCGGCGTGACACCGGGTCGGCTTCCCCGCTTCGTCAAGCGGTACGCGGACGTGCGGCAGACCATGGTCGAAGCCGCCCGCGCCTACGCCGAAGAGGTCGCGGACGGCGCCTTCCCCGCGCCCGAGCACGTCTACCGCTAGAGAGCGGAAGACGGAACTCAGGCGAACTTGTAGCTGGTGTGCGTGAACGTCCCCTTGCCGAAGGCCAGCACCTTCGCCGGACGCACCGCATACACGTAGGCGTCGCCCCCGACGTCGTTGGAGAAGCCGCCGTCGGTCACCCCGAACTGCCATTCCCCGTTCCATTTGGACGTCCAGGCGGCGGCGAGCCGTTCGAGCGTTGGACGGTCGGTCACTCGCTCGGCCTCGCCTTCGACCATGACGTCGAGGCCCGCGTCCCACCGGCCGTCGCCCGTGGTCAGGACGACCTGCGGATTGCCCGCGAGGTTCCGCGTCTTCTGCTCGGACGGCCCGGTGCAGAAATGGAAGGCGCCGTCCAGCCACACGGCCACCAGCGGCGTGACGTGCGGACGGCCGTCGCTCCGAACGGTGGTGATCCAGGACAACTGCGCGTTTTCCAGAACTTCGCGTGCGTTCGCCCATGGCGTGGCCTGTGTACCGGGATCGCTGAACCGTTCGTCCAGCCGGGAAACGGGTTCGCTCATAGTCGCTCCTCAATGGGACGGCCTGAATGACGGACGCCCCGACCGTACTGGTCGGCACTGACATTCGAGCGGACCCGGACGGTAGGGTCGGGGGATGGCGTTCGAGATTGTGTGCGAGGTCGAACCGCCCATGAAGCCGGATCTCACCAGAGTCCGGCATCAGATCGGCGTGTTGAGCCCTGTCGCTGATTCTTTCCTGATCCCTGACAACCACATTGGGCGGGCGACCGTGTCCAGCGTGGCGGTCGCCCACGAAGTGCAGGCGATGGGCGCGCGGGGCATCGCGTGCCTCAACTCCCGCGACCGCAATCTGCTGGGATTCCGCCGCGACCTGCTGACCGCCGCCGCGTACGGCGTCGACCGTTTCCTGTTCGTTTACGGCGACAAACCGTCCATCGGCGGCCGGACGAGCGAACTGACCGTCCGCGCGATGATGGACGAGACCCGCGCCGCCGCCGAGGACGCCGTTTTCGCGGGCTGCGGGCCGTTCCGGATCGGCGTGACGACCGGCCTGCGCAAAACGCCCGAGTGGAAGCGTTCCGCCGACTTCACGTTCGTCCAGGTGAGCTATTCGGTGGACGATCTGCTCCGCTGGCGCGACGACGCCCGGCTGAACGGCCCCGTCTACGCCGGAGTGATGGTGCTGGCGAGCGCCGGGATGGCGCGCAATCTGGCGGCCGCCATTCCCGACATCGCCATTCCCGCCGAACTCGTCGACGCGGTCGAACGGGACGGGCGGGCGGGCGTCGCGGCGGCCTGCGAGCAGGTCCTCGCGATCCGGGACAGCGGCGCGTTCGACGGCGTCCACCTGGTGCCGGTCAGCCGGTACCGGGAGGTCGCGGCCCGGCTCGAACGCGAGCTGTGAGGCGTGGAGCCGGGTGTGCGCGCGGAGACGTCCCTGCTGGTCGAGGACGACGACACGGCCATCAGCGCGGGCAGCGGCGACGTTCCCGTGCTCGCGACGCCGCGCCTTCTGGCGCTCGCCGAGGAGGCGACGGTGAAGACCGTCCGGCCCTTTCTGGGCGAGGACAAGACGTCGGTCGGGACGCGCGTCGAACTGGAGCACCGTGCGGCCAGTCCGGTCGGCGCCCACGTGACCGTCGAGGCCGAACTCCGTGAGGTGGACGGGCCCCGGCTCGTCTTCGGGTTCACCGCCACGGACGAGCGCGGAACGGTCGTGGGCACCGGGGTGATCGAGCGGGTGGTGGTCGACCGGGAACGGTTCCTGGCGCGTTCCGCCCGCTGAAAGCGGTCAGTACGGCAAGAGGCGGCCCGAAGGGGTCCGCAGGTCGGTCGGGCTCGGTTGACGTGGGGGCCGCGGGCGTTTGATGAGCTGCTGCCGTGCCATGGTGATCATCTCCCCCCGAGGGGCGGGATTCAATCGTCGAGCGCGCCTGGTGCGCGCTTCTGTTCGTAGGACGCGCTCGCCGTGCGTGAGGTTCGCAGAGCTTATGCGACTTCGTCTGCCGGTTCGACCGATTTTCGGGGACGGTCCGTGACCGGAAACAGCCGGAATTCGCTCTCAGGAAACGATGTCGCGTGTCCGGAACCGGCGGAACGCCAGGGCGAAAAGCACCACGGCATAGGAGATCGAGACGGCCGCGCCCTTCGCCATGCCCGTCCATTGGACCTCGGGCTGGAGGACGTCCATCCACGCGTACATCCAGTGGGTGGGGAGGAAGTCGCGCGCCGAGCCGAGCGCGGTGACCGCGTCCAGGATGTTGCTGACGATGACGAGCCCGACCGCGCCGCCGACCGCGCCGAGCGGCGAGTCGGTGGTGACCGACAGCAGGAACGCGAGCGCCGCGACGACGAGCTGGGAGATCAGCGCGTAGCCGACGACGATCGCCATCCGGCCGAGCGCGGTGTCCACCGGGACGGTCCCGCCGGTGGGCAGGTGGACGTCGTCCCAGCCGAACCCCGCCGTGCCCGCGACCAGCGACATCAGCGGCAGGCTGACCACGGCGAGCACCGCGTAGGACAGCGCGACGATCAGCTTCTGGCGGAGCAGCCGGGCGCGCGGCACGGGCGCGGCGAGCAGGTACCGCAGCGACGACCAGCCCGCCTCGCTCGCGACGGTGTCGCCGCAGAACAGCGCGACGGCGACGACGAGCAGGAACCCGGTCGAGACGAACAGGGCGAACAGCGCGAAGTTCAGCGCCCCGGCCGTCGCGACGTCCACCAGCCCGGGGACGCCGTCGCGGCTCGGGTCGCCGCCGAGCTTGAACGCGGCGACCAGCACCCACGGCAGGACGAGCAGGATCCCGAACGCGACGAGCGTCCGCCGCCGCCGGAACTGTCGGACGGCCTCCACCCGCAACGGCAGAGTCCGCCGCACGTCGTAAACGCTCACGAGCTCTCTCCGATGATCTCCAGAAAAGCGTCCTCAAGCCGCCGTCCCGCACCGGTGATCTCCGAGACCGGGCCTGCGGCGACGCGCCGTCCGGCCGTCATGACGACCGCGTGGGTGCAGGTCTGCTCGACCTCGGCGAGGAGGTGGCTGGAGACGATGACCGTCCGTCCGGCGGCGGCGTAGCGGACGAGCACCTCCCGCATCTCGCGGATCTGCGGCGGGTCGAGGCCGTTGGTGGGCTCGTCCAGGACGAGGAGGTCCGGTAGCCCCAGCATGGCCTGCGCGATGGCGAGACGCTGCCGCATCCCCTGCGAGTACGTCCGGACAGGACGATCCAGGGCCGACCCCAGGTCGGCTATCTGCAACGCCTCGTCCAGGTGGGCTTCGTCCGAGGGACGGCCGGTGGCGCGCCAGTAGAGGTCCAGGTTGTCGCGTCCGGTGAGGTGGGGGAGGAACCCAGGCCCCTCCACGAACGAACCCAGCCGTGATAGGACGGCCGCTCCCGGATACACGCGATGACCGAAGATGCGGATCTCACCCGAGTCGGGGTGGATGAGCCCCATGAGCATCCGCAGCGTCGTCGTCTTCCCGGCACCATTCGGCCCAAGGAGCCCGAGCACCTGCCCCTTCTCGACACGGAAAGACAGGTCGGCCACAGCGAGGTGACCGTTCTTGTACACCTTCGTAAGCCCGGCTATCTCCAGCGGGACGTCGCTGTCTTCCTCAGGCCCGCGCCTAAGCCGTCCGGGTAGGACGATGGCAAATGCCACCGCGACGGCGACCAGCGGCAGCCCCCACACCCACCCAGGTATGGGAGTCGGCGCCGCCTTCAACGACGGAACCGTCGGGACGCTCAACGGCGACACCACCCGCACGTTGTACGACGCGGGCTTCGCCGGAGTAGCGAAACCCATGTCGGTGGTGGCGACGACCAGCCGCACCCGATGTCCCTGGTCGAAGTGGTAGTCCATCGCGGGCAGCTCCACCGTGACCTGCACGCCGGACGCCCGGAACGGCGCGGCCAGCCGCCGCGCCAGCGTCGCGCCGCCGCCCGGCGCGACGTCGTAGAGCTTGGCGAACAGCGGGCCGTCGCCGTCCGTCCGGAGGGTGACGCTCGCCGCGCCCGTCAACTGGAGCGGGCGCGCCAGCGGCGCCGTGTCGAACGCCGCGAACTGTCCGGGCTGCTCGGCCGCCAGCCGTCCGCCTCCCAGGCCGCCGCCGAGCGAGCCCAGCGCGCCGAGGCCCGGCAGCGCGGAGATCGCGGTGGGCGACCCGCCCGGCGGGTTGTAGATCGTCTGCGGGCCGCCGCTCAGCGCCAGCGGCTGCCGCTCGTTGGACAGGCCCGGATACGTCCGGGACGTCGCCTCGTCCACGACGACCCGCTGCGTGGACGAGTCGAGCCCGCCCGCCCGCGTCACCATGAAGCGCGGCGCCGCCTCGCCCGACCCCTTCAAGCGCGCGTCGAAGAAGCCGAGCACCAGGTCGTCGAGCCGGTCGGTCTCGGGATCGCCGCCGTCGTGCCCGCCCTGGTACCAGACCACCGACACGGGCGCGCCGTTCCGGGCGATCGCGCGGGCGGTGGCGTCGGCGTGGTCGAGCGGGAACAGCGAGTCGGCCTGCCCCTGGACGAGCAGCGTCGGCACCTTGATCCGGTCGGCGACCGTCGACGGGCTGGACCGGCGCAGCGTCGCGATCGCCGCCTCGGTCGGCCGTCCCTTCTCCGCGATCTCCTGGTACATCGCGCAGAGCGACGGCAGGAAGCGCCCGCAGGCCGTCCGCCCGGCGCCGCTGGTGAAGAACAGGCCCGCCCACAACTTCTTGAACACGCCATCGGACGGGTTCCCCGCGGCGGCGTCCTGGAACAGGGCGTCCGCGAGGTCGTTCCAGGTGATCATCGGGGCGATGGCGTCGACGCGGCGGTCGTGGGCGGCGGTGAGCAGCGCGATCGCGCCGCCGTAGGACGCGCCCGCGATGCCGAGCCGGGGATCGCCGGGCGCGTCCAGCCGGACCTCGGGACGCCGCGCGAGCCAGTCGACGAGCTGCCGGGTGTCCTTCACCTCGTAGTCG
Source organism: Actinomadura decatromicini (assembly GCF_008121305.1). Classification (NCBI taxonomy): domain Bacteria; kingdom Bacillati; phylum Actinomycetota; class Actinomycetes; order Streptosporangiales; family Thermomonosporaceae; genus Actinomadura; species Actinomadura decatromicini. The sequence goes on from NZ_VSRQ01000005.1 coordinate 532,341, forward strand.
GGGGAGTCGAGCGCGATCTCGCCGGTGGAGCGGCCGAAACCGCGCGCCGACCAGGCCAGCACGGCGTAGCCCGCGCGGGCGAGGCCGCGGGCCTGGCGGTCGACGTCCGCCTTGCTGCCGCCGAAGCCGTGCCCGAGCAGGACCGCCGGGGCCCGGCCGCCGCCGACCGGCTTGTAGAACGTGGCGTCGAGCGAGACGCGCTGGTCGTCGTGCGGGCCGTCGACGACCGCGATCCGCTGGTCGAGGGTGCGGACATGCGGCGCACTGTCGGCGGCGACGCCCCACGCGGCGGCCCCGGCGGCGAGCGCGACCGCCGTCCCGGCGGCGGCCCAGCGCGCGGACCGTCCCGTCCTGCCCCATCGCGCGCGGAACGCGCCCCCCGGCCTCATGAAGATCAGCCTATGCGGGCCGTCCGGCCGGTTACCGCGACGCGGCGCGCGGGGCCAGCGCGGCGGTGAACATCGCGGTCACCCGGTCGGTGAGCTCGGCCGGGTCGACGTCGTGCAGGTCGTCGGTGCCGACCAGCCGCCGGATCGGCCCGCCGCCCATGATGATCGTGGACGCCAGCAGCGCGCGGGCGCGGGCGTCGGGCCCGTCCAGCTGGGCGACGATCGGCTGGACGACCACGTCCTCCAGGTAGCGGAGCAGGATCTTCTTCACCTCGGGATGCCCGGCCGACCGGTCGAGCATCCGGGACACGGCGGTGACCTGGCGCTGGTCGATGTGCCGGACGAAGTGCTCGGCGAGCCGCCGCGGCAGCCCCGCCGCGTCGCCCGCGATCACTCCCCGTAGCGCCGACTCCCCGGCGAGGACCTCGCCGAACAGCGCCGGCTTCGAGCCGAAGTAGCGGTGCACGAGCGCCGTGTTCGCCTCCGCCCGCGCCGCGATCATCCGGACGGTGACGCCGTCGTACCCGTGCTCGCCGAACAGGTCGCGGGCGGCGGCGAGGATCCGGCGGCGGGTGGCCTCGCGGTCGCGTTTCGGCCGGGGCTCGATCTCGTCGGCGGTCTGGTTCTCGGCCCGCATTCACGCTCTCCGGGTAGTCGGTCACGTCGGGTGACCATTATCCAACGAGTTGCAAGTAAACAGGCGTCTACATAAGATACATGCAGAGCACAGGTAATCAACTATGTATCCGCAGCATGGGGGCAGGGTGGCGCGAACGAGCGTGGCCTCGGACGGTCCGGTGACGGCTGAACCGGCGAGACCGCAGTACACGCACCGTCAGATCCTGGAGATCCTCTCCGGGCTGATGATGGCGATGCTGACCGCGATGATCTCGACGTCGGTCATCGCGACGGCGCTGCCGACGATCGTCGGCGACCTCGGCGGCCAGGACAAGCTGTCCTGGGTGGCGAGCGCGTCCCTGCTGACCATGACGGCGTCCACCCCGCTCTGGGGCAAGCTCTCCGACATCGCGGGCCGCAAGCTGATGTTCCAGACCGCGCTGCTGACCTTCGTGGTCGCGTCGGTCGCCGCCGGGCTGTCGCAGAACATCGGCGAGCTCATCGCGGCCCGCGCGTTCCAGGGCCTCGGCGTCGGCGGGCTGTCCGCGCTGGCGCAGGTCATCCTCGGGGACGTGGTCGAGCCCCGGCAGCGCGGCCGCTACGCCGGGTTCATGGGCGCGGTGTTCGGCGTCGCGACCGTCGCCGGGCCGCTGCTCGGCGGGTTCATCGTGGACACCGACGGCCTCGGCTGGCGCTGGTGCTTCTACGTGTGCGTGCCGCTCGCCGTGGTCGCGTTCCTCGTCATCCAGCGGGTGCTGAAGCTGCCGAAGGTGCGCCGCGACACCCGCGTCGACGTGTTCGGCGCGTTCACGATCACCGGCAGCGCCGCCACGCTGATGCTCGTCCTGTCGATGGGCGGCACGGAGTTCGCGTGGAACTCCAAGTGGACGTACATCCTGCTCGGGCTCGCCGCCCTGCTGCTCGTCCTCGCGGTGGTCGCGGAGCGCGTCGCCCGCGACCCGATCCTGCCGCCCCGGCTGTTCCGCAACCCGACGTTCCTGCTCACCTCGTTCGTCTCGATCTGCGTCGGCATGGCGATGTTCGGCGCGATGATCTACATGCCGCAGTACCTGCAGATCGCCAAGGGGATGAGCCCGACCGCGTCCGGGCTGATGACGCTGCCGCTGGTCATCGGCATGCTGGTCACCTCCACCGGGTCCGGGCAGATCGTCACCCGGACCGGCCGCTACAAGATCTTCCCGGTGCTCGGGCTGGCGAGCGTCGCGGCCGGGCTATTCCTGCTGTCGCGGCTGCACACCGACTCGTCCAAGTTCGTCATCGGCGCCGACCTCGCCGTCCTCGGCATCGGCATGGGCCTGACGCTCCAGATCCTCATCCTCGCCGCGCAGAACGCCGCCTCGCCCGCCGACCTGGCGTCGACGACGTCCGGCATCTCGTTCTTCCGCAACCTCGGCGGCGCGATGGGCGTCGCCGCGTTCGGGGCGATCCTGACGAACGGGATCGCGGACGAGATCGCGTCCGGGTTCCGCAAGGCCGGGCTTCCGCAGGCGTCCGGCGGCGGGGGCGAACTCGGCTCGCCGGACGACATCCAGAAGCTGCCCCAGCCGATCAAGGGCATCGTGCAGGACGCCTTCACCACGTCGTTGGAGACGGTGTTCCTGGTCGGCGTCCCGGTCGCGATCCTCGGGTTCCTCGCCGCCCTCGCGTTGAAGGAGCTGCCGCTGCGCGGCTCCGCCGGGCGCGGCGAGCCCGACCCGCGGCAGAACGGCGCGCCGGTCGCCCCCGAGGGGCTCGCCGCGCCGTCCGCGGACGGCGGTCCGGGCACCCTCGCCACGGTCGGCGCGGCGCCGCTGGCCACGGCGGTGTCGCCGAACGGGACGTCCCCGGCGGAGGCGCGGCTCCTCGTCCACGAGAACCCCGTCAAGCTGGACGTCAGCGGCTCGAACGGCTCGAACGGGCACGGCGGCGTCCCGGTCCACGGCGTGGTGCGGACCGCCGACGGCGCGCCCGTCCCGGCCGCCGCGCTCACCCTCATCGGCGTGGACGGCCACCAGCTCGCCCGAGCCGTCACCCAGGACGACGGCCGCTACGCCCTGCCCACTCCCGGCCCCGGCAGCTACGTGCTGATCGCGGCCGCGGGCGAGCACGAGCCGCAGGCCGCGACGCTCGTCGTCGGCGACCGTCCGGTGGCCTTCGACGTCCTGCTCGCCGGGAACGGCGGCCTCACCGGGACGGTCCGCAGCGGCGACGGCGAGCCCATCGCCAACGCCATGGTCGTCGTCACGGACGTGCGCGGCGAGGTCGTCGGCACCGAGCGCACCGACGCGGGCGGACGGTACGCGTTCAAGGACGTCGTGTCCGGCACGTACACGCTCGCGGTCAGCGCGGCCGCGCACCGTCCGGTCGCGCTGCCGGTCGAGGTCGCGGGCAACGGCCGGACCAGGCAGGACGTCGAGCTGCCGCCCGGCGCCCGGATCCGCGGCGTCGTCCGCGACGGCTCCGGACGCCCGGTCGAGGACGCCCGCGTCACGCTCGTCGACGCGGCCGGGAACGTCCTCGCCCTGGTGATCACCGGCCCGGACGGCGAGTACGCCTTCGCCGACCTGTCCGGCGGCCGGTACACGGTGATCGCGTCCGGCTACCCGCCGGTCGCCACCGGCCTCTCGCTGTCCGGCGCCGGGCTCGACGGCCACGACCTGACGCTCGGCTATCCCGACGAGTGACGGATACCCTCCCCCTCCCGGACCGTCCGGCGACGGCGGCCCGGCCACACGAGATGCGGATCGGCGATGAGCGCTGAACGAGGTCTGCGCGGCACGGTGCGGACGAAGGACGGCTGGGCGGTGCGGCACGCCGTCGTCACGGTGACCGACCTGGCCGGGAACCAGGTCGCGCGGGAGCGGACCGGGGAGGACGGCGTGCTCGCCGCCGGTCCGCTCCCCGCGGGCACCTACACGGCGATCGTCACGGCCCAGGGCTTCCAGCCCGCCGCCGCGACGCTGATCGCGTCCAGCTCCGGGACCGCCGACATCGGCCGGGTCACGCTGGCCCGCGCGGGCGGCGCCGACCTGCCGCCGCCCGGCCCGTGGACGATCGACCCGGCGCACTCCAGCGTCGGCGCGGTCGCGCGGCACCTCGGGCTGTCGAGCGTGCGCGGACGGTTCGGCGTCTTCGAGGGCCGGGTCGACATCGCCGACCCGGTCGAGGAGTCGCGGGTCACGGCGCGCATCGAGGCGTCGTCCATCGACACGGGGAACAAGATGCGCGACGACCACCTGCGCTCGGCGGACTTCCTGAACGCCGACGTCCACCCGTACATCGAGTACGAGGGCACCGGCCTGACCGCCGCTGGCCCCGATCGCTGGACGGTGCACGGCGAGCTGACGCTCAACGGCGTCACCCGTCCGGTGGACCTCGACCTCACCTACCTCGGCTCGGGCACCGACCCGTGGGGCGGGACGCGCGCCGCGTTCCGCGCGACCGCCGAGCTGCGCCGCGCCGACTTCGACATCCGCTTCAACGAGGTGCTGGAGGCCGGGATCGCGATGGTGGGGGAGAGCCTGCGCGCCGAGCTGGAGATCCAGGCCGCCCAGGGGACGGAACTCCCACAGATGTGACCACCCTCGGACATGTAGGGATTTAGGCCGGAACCACGTGATCTTTACGGCCGCGTGCCATACTCCCGTCGCTGGTCAGGCGGGTGGGAGGGGCGGCGGGGATGACGCGTGCGAAGAAGTCGGGGCGGTCGGTCACGGCGAGAAGGGTGGCCATCGGGCTGGTCGCGGCGGCGGCGTGCGGCCTGCTGGCGACCCTCCTGATCAGGAACTTCGGCGCGCTCGGCAGCGAGGCCGGCGGCTCCTGCGGGACGCGGCGCGGCCCGTGCCCGAACCACTGGGGCCTGATCTTCGCCCTGTCGTTCTTCCCGCTGATGATCCTGGTACCGGCGGCCTGCTACGGGCTGTACAAGCTGGGGCGGCTCGGCTGGGTGGCCGGGCCGGTCGCGGCGGCCGTGTGCGTCTACCCCGGCTGGCTGCTCTTCGACGTCCTGCACGGGCCGACGCTGCGCTTCGCGTGGTCCGCGCCGTCCGACCGGGGCTCCGACACCGACACCGAGGGCGTCTGGATCACCGGTGACGCCGTGGTGCGCGGCAAGTTCGACGGCCTGACCGCCTACGCGGCCGGGACCGGCGAGCAGTCCTGGAACTCGGTCCTGCCCGGCCGCGACACCCTCTGCGCGATGAGCCGGACGGTCGAAGGCGGCGTCGGCCTGATCGCCCACGAGCCCGGCTCCGGCCAGTGCGGCTCCCTCGCCGCGATCGACACCGCCACCGGTCGGACGCTCTGGAACCGGACACTCCCCACCGGCCGTCCGTCACTCTCGGACAAGGCCGACTCGCTCGCCATCGCCGGAACCACCGGCGCCTACCGGACGAACGACACCGTCGAAGGCTTCGCCGTCCGAGACGGCAAGACCCTGTGGAAGCAGGAGAACAAGCTGAACGGCTGCTCCTTCGAGTGGGTGGCGGGGACGTCCGCCCAGGTCCTCCTAGGGGAGCGCTGCACCCGGACCACCGGCACCGGCGTCACGACCAGCCAACTCGTCCGGGCGCTCGACCCGGCGACCGGCCGCGAGCTGTGGAAGACCGACCTCCGCGTCATCGGCAACGCCAACGTCGACCTGGTCCACGCCGCGCCGCTCGTGCTCGCCGTCCGCGAGTCCGACGCCCGGGGCAAGAAGTCGCTGACCGTGCTGGACGCCCAGGGCCGCGTCACCGCGACCATCCCCACCGACGACCCCGGCCGGAGCATCGACACCTTCGACCAGTCCGGCTCAGCGGCCGTCCCGAGCCGGAAGATCGCGGTCTCGGCCGCCACGCTCGTCGCCGTCGCCCGCGCCGACCGAGGCGAGAACTCGCTCGTCGGCTACCGCCTCAGCGACGGCCGCCGCCTCTGGACGACCGGAACCAGCCGCAACACGATCGACGCCATCGCCTTCGACGGCAAGAACGTGGTCACGCTCACGTCCCACTTCACGACGCTGCAACTACGGTCGTACGACTCGTCCACAGGCGAGGAACGGACGTCGGCGGTCGCCCCGTCCCGCTGGAACGACTCCCGCCCCCGCCTCCTCCCGTCCCCCGCGGGCCTGATAATCGCCAGCTCCTCCGGCCGCACCCCATACCACCCTCTAACCATGCTCCCCCGCCCCTGACCACACCGACCACCTGGCATCGACCCACACACGAACGGCCCCGCCGGGAGGACGAGGCCGCTTGTTCGGGACGCTGAATCAGAAGTCCAGTTCGCCTGCCTTCACCGCGACGACAAGCTGGGCGAAGCCTTCAACCGAGACCGCGAGGTGTCCAGCTTCGGGGGCCTTGCTGTCCCTGATGCCGCACCCTTCGACAAGGGCCGCGACCTCCACACACTCCTCGCCGGACGTGTTGCTCCGGCTGGACTTGCGCCATTCGATCACTGTATGGCCTCCATGATCCGCTCGATGCGACCACATGAGGCGGACGCGGACAGCGCTTCGGAGCCTATGAGGTCGAAGCGCCGTTGGAGATCGTCCAGCCTCGTCGGGTCATGGGTCACTCTGCCACCTGTGTTGGCCTCCAGGTAGGCCGCAGATCGTTTTGCCTCAGTGAGGAGTGTGAACGAGCCGTCCAAGCCGACGTGCGCGCCGACCGAGCGCGGCACAATTCGCAGAATGACGTTTCGCCGGTGGCTTACTGAGATCAGCCGGGCAAGCTGCTCGCGCATTACTTCCGCGCCACCTACGGGCTGATCCAGTGCCGCCTCGTTGATCAACACGCGCAGCTCCGGCGGGTGCTCTCGCTCAAGCACTGCTTGACGCGCCATTCGAGCGGCGACGGACTCCTCTACGTCCTCGATGATCTGACCGCCCTCCAGCAGCGCGCGAGCGTAATCCGGGGTCTGGAGCAGCCCAGGGATGATCGCAAGAGCCCAGTAGCAGATACGGGACGCCCTGGCCTCAATCGGCGTGTACTGACTCCACCAGCCGGGGTCGTGCGCCCGCTCCGCCAGACGACGAAGCCGGGTGAAGTGCCCCGCAGTACGCCATACCAGGTCAAGAGTTTCGGCGTGCTTCATGGGCAGGTTCTCGCGGGCCGATTCCCAGTTCGAAACCTGAGTTTTCGTCACCCCAAGAATCTCGCCGAGAGCGGGCTGCGTCATGTTGCGCTCAAGCCGCCATACCCGCAGGTCAGCGGCTAGCCAGTGCCAATGATCGTTATCTGGATCAAGATCGTTCCGAGGGGGCATTCGAGATCCTGGAAATACAGATTGTTTGGTTGAACGCTAGAACTGTACCCGCAGACGGCAGCCTTTGTCGCGAGAAACAGAGACCCGAAAGGGCTGCCCATGGACGCCGCCACGCGCAAAACAGACCAGACCAACCAATTTGCGGTGAGAGTTACCGCATGTCGCGAAACCGTGTATTTGACGCGCGATCTCGTGCGAAGCAGCCTCAATGTGTGGGGGCTCAACGCCTACCGCAGTGACGCGTGCCAGATCATGTCGGAGTTGGCGTCCAACGCGGCACGCTATTGCGTGAGCGAGAAAATGTGCGCGTGGGTCAGCCGCCTCGACGTCGGCATCGAGATGTGCGTCTGGGACGACCACCCCGGCCGGCCGCTGTTGCAGACCCCGGGCTACTTCGGCGCCCACGGCCGGGGCCTGATCATCGTCCAGGCGTTCGCGACCGGCGGCTGCGGCTGGGCCGAACTCGCGGCGGGAAAGGTCGTCTGGGCCCGCATCGCAATCGACGAGCGCTTCATCCGAGCCGCCGCCCTCTCCGCCGGATGCCCCATAGTCGGCGCCCTCCCACACATGGACAGAACACACCGAATGACGGTGTCCCCCTAGACAGGCCCTCGCCCCTGCGGCATCACCCCCCGCGCACGTTCGTGCCCCCCACCGAACGCGCGTCCTGAAGCCACAGGGGCGAGGGCCGCCGTCCACCCCCGAGAACCCGCCAGCCGGAGGCGAAACGGCATGACCGAACCCCTCCAAGCAGCCGTCCTGATCGCCACAGCGTTATCTCTGCCAGCCGTCGTCGTTGTCGGCTTCCTACTCGTCCTGGCGTCCAAGCGCCGGTTCTGTAGTAGGAAGCCACCGCCAGGGTGGAACCCGACGCTGCCCGCCGCAGAGGCGGTCAGCGCCGCCTACGAGGAAGCCATGCGGACGCGAGAAATCACGCCCAAGGTGCGCAACCTGGTGCACCAGGACGTGACAGCGCAATCCACTCCCAGGTGCGAGTGTCTAGGACGATTCGCTGAATGCTTTCGCTATTACTGGTGGACTTGTGGAGGTTTCCAATGCCTTGACAGACTTCCGTGCGTGGACGACGACCCACGGTTAGACCAACCTGACAAACCGGAGGGAACGGGAGGAGCGGACCGCCCGCCACCGCCACCCCCGGACCGTCCCGGCTCTCCCGGTCAGCCCTCCCGCGCCGAGTCACGCGCGGCGGCCAGGACCACCGACAAACCGCCGGAAGAACGTACCGAGACCAGTGGCAAGTCGGAGACAGCCGAACCAGCACGCGAACAGGGAGAGCAGAAGCCCCAGGAGACGCCGGAAACGGAGTCCCTGCTTGAGCGGATGCCGTCCCACAGCGGTTTCGCTAACCTGGCCGAGGAGTTCGACGCCCGGCGCGCGAGCCGCGAGGCCGCCCAGGGAAACGGAGTCACCAACGAACAATCCTCCGAAATCACCAATGGGCAATCCTCCGAGACCGGCAGGCCGGACAAGCAAACGGCTGAGCTGGACGATGACGCGATCAAGGAACAGATCGACCCGTTCGCACCAGACCTCAGCAAGAGCGAGGGGCGGAAGGAAACCTTCGAGCAGACCGCGCGGGACTCCGACGCCGAATGGACCGACGGTGTGGACCGTGTTGAGGATCTGCCTACCGGCGAGGATCTCGCCGAACAGAGCGACAACGCGCCGAAGACCGACCGGTTCCGCAGAACGGGATACGAGAACCTCGGCACGATCAAGGGTCGCCTGGAGAGCGCGACCGACGCCGTTGACAAGGCCCTCGGGCCACGTCCGACCGGGCACGCCGAGACCAGAGCCGACGGGCCCGTGATGGCGGAGCCGCCCCACTCGGGTGTGGACGCGGGAAGCGCTGCTTCGGCCATGCTCGCGGCCGGAATTTTGGGCGCCGAAGCGCTCCGGTGGGTACGAGGAAAGATCAATGAGAGGGGCACAGATGAGAGTGACCGCTGATCACGTGGCACCGATCCGGGCGATGCTCACCGGAGATATCGAAGGCTACAAGCGGATGAGCCAACAGATTACCGACCCGGCAGGCTCGCGGGCTCTCGGTGCTCTCATCACTGTCTCGTTCTTTCGCGCCGGAGAACAGAGATTCAAGGGTGGCACGGCTGCCGATGTGACGGCCTTCGTGGAAGACCTCAGGACCCGGCGCGGCTTGGCGAACGAAGTCGATCCTCAGATAGCGGAACGTCTCCTGCTCGCCACCTTCACCGACGAAGAGATCGACGACATCAGTGCTGAGGCCCAGGGCGACCACTTCGGCGTCTTGCTGGCCGGTCTGATCGCGGACGCGGACCTCTCCGAGGCTCAGCTCGACGCCTTCCTGGAAGACGCCCGCAAGTCCGCCGACGAGTGGTTGGCCGACGCGCCCCCTTTGCCCTGATGCTCCTGGCTCGAAGCTGGCCGAAGGGGACGATAGTGAAGGGGCCAAGTACGACAGCCTTCGCACGACGCTATATGCGGCACGCGGTCGACCCGCACATTGCCGAACGTCTCCTCTTGGCCGTATCCACCGGCGCGGACATCGACGACATCGACGCTGAGGCACGGGGCGGACACTTCATCCTTCTGCTGACCGCCCTGGTCGTTGAATCAGATCTCTCCAACTCGGAGCTGGACGCGTTCCTGGACGATGCTCGCAAGCTCGCCGACGAGTGGCTGGCCGACGCCCCGCGCTGAACCGACGACGTGGACGGCTTCGCATAGAACGACAAGCACCTCGGCGAGCCGTCACATGCCCTTCATCTCGCTAGCGAGGCGTTGTTCACGCTAGGTGTCGTACGGGTGAGGCGGCCAGGCGCGTGATGAGTCAGATCCGAGAACGGAGAGAGGCCAGTGACGACGGTAAGCACTGACCAGGTGGCGTCGATACGAGCGGTGCTCGCGGGAGACGTTGGCACCTTCGACCGCATTACCGGTCGACTCAGCTCGGAGGAAAGAGACGCTCGCGGTGTGCTCGTCGCGGCGGCCTTCGCCGAGGCCGCGCACCGAAGGTTCGCGAAAGCCGCCGACCCGTCGGCGGCAGTCATCCAGTTCGTCTCCGACCTACGCGCCCAGCATCCCCTGACAGGCGACTTCGACCAGCACACGGCGGAACGTCTCCTCTTGGCCACGTTCACCGATGAGTCCATCAGCGACGTCCCAGACGAGACCAAGGGCAGTTACTACATGCTGCTTCTCGCGGGCATAGTCAAGGTCGTCGGCCTTTCCGAGGCTCAACTAGACGCATTCCTGGAAGACGCTCGCAAGCTCGCCGACGAGTGGCTGGCCGCCGACGCGTCCTGAACCGGCGCAGGGAGCGATGCGGCCGAACGGCTCTTGTCACATTCAGCCGGACGTCACGGCCGGAGCCAAAGCCGTTCGCCCTGTTCGTCGGCTGTGATGCCGCAGCGTTCTTCACCGGCCGTGCCGTTATCCACCCACCAGGCGCAAGCGGCCGACCCGCATCAGTCCTGCATCGATGCAGGAAGTGCAGCGTCAGCGTTGCTGGCGACGGGCAAGTCGTCGCGGAGTCGTTCCGGTGGATGCGGGACAGAACGAAGAGGGAGACAGATGAAGGTCACCGCTGACCAGGTGGAGTCGATTCGGGCCATGCTTGCCCGCGACGCCGAGGGTTTCGAGCGGATCAGCGAGCAACTCGATCCGGCCACGCGACCAGCGCGAGGTGCGCTCATCTCCGTCGCGTTCTTCCTGGCGGCAGAGCGGAGATTCGAGGGCGGGTCGCCCTCCGACGTGACCGCCTTCGTGGACGATCTGCGCACACGGCGCGGACTCGCGGATGAGATCGACGCTCGCACAGCTGAGCGATTGCTCTTGGCCACCTTCACCGATGAGGACATCGAAGACATCAGTGGCGACGCTCAAGCCGACCACTTCGCCATTCTGCTGAGCGGGATCATCGCGGACGCGAGCCTGCCCGATGCCGAGTTGGACGCGTTTCTGGACGATGCTCGCAAGCTCGCCGACGAGTGGCTAGCCGACGACCCGCGTTGAACCGGCGCAGGGAGCGACTCGGCTGCAGAACGTCTGGTGAGACTCCCGCCCGCGCCTGCTCGTCGGCCTCGTCCGACGCATCCTGGCTGCTAACACGCCTGCTGTTGTCAGGGTGTTCCTGACAAGTTAGAGTGTCAGGGACACCCTGACAACTGAGGAGTGCATGTGGCAATGCCCGACACCCTGGCCGAACTTGCTCGGTGTTCCTTCTGTAACAAGCCGGATACCGAGGTCGAGAAGCTGGTCGCCGGTGCTGGAGTGAACATCTGCGACGAGTGCGTGGCTCTGGCCGCGTCGATCATTGACGGGAGTCTCGGCGGCACCACGGAGCCGCGCGTCCCCATCTGGGATTCGCTGACGGACGAGGAGATGCTGGGCCATATACCGCGCGTCGCCGCACACATCGATCAGGCCGAGGCCGACCTGCGCTCGTGGGTGCGGGAGCTGCGCCGACGCGGCGTCACCTGGACCAAGATCGGCGAAGCGCTCGGGACCACCCGCCAGTCCGCGTGGGAGCGGTTCTCCGGCGAGGAGTGACACGACCTGGGAAAAGCCGACCACCTTCGCCAGGGCGCAGGAGGTGATCGACGCTGACGTCCATGATGATGTCGGTGATCGTTCCGTCTCGCGGGTGTTCGTCACGCCTGGTGTCGACGGCTGGACGTTGCTGTTCGGCACCTGGTGCGATCACTACGACCAGCGCTGTCGCTTGGACGTGCTGACGCGGTGTGGTCGGCTGAGCGCCCGTTCTGGCCGGGCGCAGGCGTACTACGTCGGCGCGCAGGACGACGGGTTAGCACGGCACCGTGCTGCGCCGGTGCGTGGCGGTCGGGCTGGACGACGAACCGCTGCCCCTGGGCGGATGCATTGCCGCAGGAACGGGCCGCCTGGCGTGAAGAGTTCGCGCGGGCGCCTTTGCCCGCCTCGCACCTGGACTTGCTTGACGGCTAGCTGAGTCGCCCTTTTGTGGATCAGGTGCCTTTTAGTTCGTGGACTAGGCGGTTGGCGGAGGCTCGGTCGGGTGGGCCCGTCACGATGACCTTGCCGTTTGTGATGGCCATGTCGACTCGGGGGAGGGTGACCAGGCGGTCGCGGACGACGAAGGCCAGGTCGCGGCCGACCGTTGCGCGGGTTAGCTGGGCGAACGCGTGGCGGTCGACGGGGCGGAGGGTGACCGCTACGTCGTAGCCGCCGGAGCGTGATCGTGATTTCTGCACTCGGAGGTCGGCGACCTTGCGGATGGCGATGCCCTGCGACAGGCCGTAGCAGGTGGGGCCCGCGCCGGACTGCGCGGTGATGCCGCGCGTTCCCGCCGGGCATTGGCCTGGGGTCGCCCCGGAGACCGGGTAGATCTGGAGGGGCGCGGCCAGCGTCACCGGCCGCGTGCGGCGGGACGAGACGACCATGGTGCCGGTCACTGCTACTGCCGCGATCAGCAGGCCCAGGGTCAGCACCATGACCACGAGGGCGGAGCGGTGCTGCGCTGCGGCGCGTGTGGAGGGCGTCGGGGCCGTCCGGCTGGCGGGGCGTCGGCCTGCGCGGCTTCGCTTCGTCTCTGCGGCGGCGCGCTGGCGTTCGGCTGAGCGCGCCCGCCGCCGCGCCGCCGCGTCCGCGGGGACGGTTATGGGCGGGAGGACGGCGGTCGTCGATTCGGGCCCGCGTTTCGTGCCGCTGCTGGCGGGGCCGCCCGTCGGGCTCGTCGCCGCGCCTGCCGCTGGTTGAGGTCCCCGGTGCCGTCCGCTGCCGGACGTCCGTCCCGTAGACGGGGCGGGCGGCAGTGGTGTGGTCGGGGTATGCGCGCTCGGCGTCCGGCTGGTGGGAGGTTGGATGCCCGGCGGCTGCGGTCCGGGCGGGGTTTGCGGGCTGAGCGGCTGCGTGTTCAGTGGCCGCGTGCCGGGTGTCCCCACGTCCGGTGGCCGTGTGCCGGATCCCTGCGCGGTCGGCGGTCGGGTGTCCGGTGGTTGCGTGCTCGGCGGGTGTGGATCCGCTGGTGATTGGGCGCCCGGCTGTTGGGTGCTCAGGGGTTGCGTGGCGGGTTGTGAAGGGCGCGGTTGGGTGGGGCCCGGGTAGAAGGGCTGGGCCGGGTCTATCACCTCTGTGGACGGGCGGCCGGGAGGGGACGAGGTTTTGCTGGCGGGTTTCTCGTCCCGCCGACGACCCTTGTTGCGGCGCGGAATGACCCGCATCGTCACCTCCCCGGCGTTTCACATGATCTAGTCAGTCTTGCAGGACGGGGTGCCGTCCCGCGAACGTGGCATGTCCGGAACGTCCCCGGTCGGTCACCGACGTGTTCAACCGTGCCCCGTTCGCGGCGTCTCAATACACGGAACGGCCCGGCCCCGGACGAACCGGGGCCGGGCCTGCGTGAATCGCGAAGCGGATCAGTCGATGCGCCAGGTGTCGCCACTGCCGAGCAGGGCGGCGAGATCGCCCTCGCCCTGCCGCTCGACGGCCTCGTTGAGCTGGGCGCGCATCAGCTCGTCGTAGGACGGGCGGTCCACATCGCGGAAGATCCCGATCGGGGTGTGCTCGAACGCCGGCTGGTCGAGCCGGGACAGCGCGAACGCCATCGACGGGTCCGGGTTGTGGGCATCGTGGACGGCGATTTCCGTCGCGTCCACATCGGCCACGTTCACGACCTCGAACGACCCGGACGCGGATCGCCGCAGCGCCTTGGATCGGTCCGCGCCGAAAATGATCGGCTCCCCGTGCTCCAGCCGGACCGTGACATCGTCGCGGACGGCGGCGTCCTTCAACGGCTCGAAGGCGTTGTCGTTGAAGATGTTGCAGTTCTGGTAGATCTCGACCAGGGCGGTGCCGCGGTGCTGGGCCGCCGCCCGCAGCACCGACTGGAGGTGCTTGCGGTCGGAGTCGATCGTCCGGGCGACGAACGTGCCCTCCGCGCCGATCGCCAGCGACAGCGGGTTGAACGGGGCGTCCAGCGAGCCCATCGGGGTCGACTTGGTGATCTTGCCGACCTCGGACGTGGGCGAGTACTGGCCCTTGGTCAGCCCGTAGATCCGGTTGTTGAACAGCAGGATCTTCAGGTTGACGTTGCGGCGCAGCGCGTGGATCAGGTGGTTGCCGCCGATGGAGAGGGCGTCGCCGTCCCCGGTCACGACCCACACCGACAGGTCCGGACGCGACGTCGCGAGGCCCGTCGCGATCGCGGGCGCGCGGCCGTGGATCGAGTGGAACCCGTAGGTGTTCATGTAGTACGGGAACCGCGACGAGCAGCCGATCCCCGACACGAACGTGATGTTCTCGCGGCGCAGCCCCAGCTCGGGCAGGAAGGACTGGACCGCCGCGAGGATCGCGTAGTCACCGCACCCGGGGCACCAGCGCACCTCCTGGTCGGTCTTGAAGTCCTTCATGGTCTGCTTCACGTCGGTCTTCGGGACCAGCGAGAGCAGGCCGCGCCCGTTCCCGGACCCGTCCGCGAAGCCGTTTCCGTTCGAGGCGCCGTTTCCGTTCGGCGCTCCGCTGTCACTCACTGTCGATCACATCCTGGATGACGCCCTGCAGCTCTTCGGCCTTGAAGGGCAGGCCGCGGACCTGGTTGTAGCCGATCACGTCGACGAGGTACCGGCCGCGCAGCAGCATCGCGAGCTGGCCGAGGTTGATCTCCGGCACGACGACCCTGTCGTAGGACCGCAGCACCTCGGGCAGGTTCGCGGGGAACGGGTTGAGGTGGCGCAGGTGGGCCTGCGCGACGTTCCGCCCGGACGCCCGGACGCGCCGCACTCCCGCCGAGATCGCGCCGTACGTCCCGCCCCATCCGAGGACGAGGACGCGCGCCGCGCCGGACGGGTCGTCCACCGCGAGCGGCTCGATGTCGTTCGCGATGCCCTCGATCTTGGCCTGCCGGAGCCTGGTCATGCGGTCGTGGTTGGCGGGGTCGTAGGAGATGTTGCCGGTGATGTCGGCCTTCTCCAGGCCGCCGATCCGGTGCTCCAGGCCCGCCGTCCCCGGCACCGCCCAGGGGCGGGCGAGGGTGTCGGCGTCGCGGGCGAACGGCTGGAACTCGGCGCCGTCCGCCGCGGGCTCGGCGAAGCCGGGCTCGATCGTCGGCAGCGACGCGACGTCGGGCAGCTTCCACGGCTCGGAGCCGTTGGCGAGGTAGCCGTCCGACAGGATGATCACCGGGGTGCGGTACTTCACCGCGATCCGGGCGGCCTCGATCGCGGCGTCGAAGCAGTCCGACGGCGACTGCGGCGCGATCACCGGGACGGGCGCCTCGCCGTTGCGGCCGTACATGGCCTGCATCAGGTCGGCCTGCTCGGTCTTGGTCGGCATCCCGGTGGACGGACCGGCCCGCTGCACGTCGATGACCAGCAGCGGAAGCTCGGTCGCGACGCCGAGGCCGATCGTCTCGCTCTTCAGCGCGATGCCCGGACCGGACGTCGTGGTGACGCCGAGCGACCCGCCGAACGAGGCGCCGAGCGCCGCGCCGACCGCGGCGATCTCGTCCTCGGCCTGGAACGTCCGGACGCCGAACCGCTTGTGCTTCGACATCTCGTGCAGGATGTCGGACGCCGGGGTGATCGGGTACGAGCCGAGGAAGATCGGCAGCCCGCTCTGCACTCCCGCGGCGACGAGGCCGTAGGCGAGCGCGAGGTTCCCGGTGATGTTGCGGTACAGGCCGGGCTCGTGCTCGGCGGGCTTGATCTCGTACTGCACCGAGAACGCCTCGGTGGTCTCGCCGTAGGACCAGCCCGCCTGGAAGGCCGCGATGTTGGCCTTCATGATCTCGGGCTTGTTGCCGAACTTCTTCTCCAGGAAGGAGATCGTTCCTTCGGTTGGACGGTGGTAAAGCCAGGACAGCAGGCCGAGCGCGAACATGTTCTTCGCGCGCTCCGCGTCCTTCTTGGAGATGTCGTAGTCGGTGAGCGCGGTGACGGTCATCGAGGTGAGCGGCAGCGCGTGCACCCGGTACTCGGCGAGCGAGTCGTCCTCGACGGGGTTCGTCTCGTAGCCCACCTTGGCGAGGTTCCGCTTGGTGAACTCGTCGGTGTTGACTATGAGGTCGGCCCCGCGGGGCAGGTCGCCGAGGTTGGCCTTCAAGGCGGCCGGGTTCATCGCGACCAGGACGTTGGGCGCGTCGCCCGGCGTGAGGATGTCGTGGTCGGCGAAGTGCAACTGGAAGCTGGAAACGCCGGGGAGGGTCCCGGCGGGGGCGCGGATTTCGGCCGGGAAGTTCGGCAAGGTAGACAAGTCGTTGCCGAACGCCGCGGTCTCCTGGGTGAAGCGGTCGCCGGTCAACTGCATGCCGTCGCCGGAGTCCCCGGCGAAGCGGATGATGACGCGGTCGAGCTGCTGGACCTGTTTGGTCACAGAGGAAGACCTCCTCGACGCGCAGCATCCGTCCCAGGGGAGGCGCCTGGGAACGTGATGCTACTTAGGATTACCTTCATGGTATGTCCGGGCTTCGATGATGGTGTCGGGGACGGACCGCTCACCGGGATGACGGCACGCGGTGACAAACGCGCTGGCAGACGCGGTGACAAGCGCGGTGACAAGCGGGGTGAAAAACCACGTCCGGTCACTGGTCGCCGCCGGTCCTTCGAGACATGGACCGGGGCCGCCGCTCCGCCCGTCGCGTGACGTCCCACTGGGGTGTCACTTCGGTGCGGGTTCACTCGGCCCTTCCTGATCAGGGCAGGTCCCATCCCGGGGTACGAGCCCGGCGGGTCCCCGAGTTCATCGTCGACACAGGCTGCTGCGCTGCCGGCACAGGTCGACGTGCAGCCGCCTGACCAGGCGCCGCGCGAGGTTCGTCGAGGAGCCGCGGCTCCCCGCGGGCGTGGCGTTCACGTCCCGAAGTGTAGACAGGCGGAATAAAGTTCACCTGCACCGGGCCTTGTGTGGCGCTGGGGAAGTCCTTGGTGCGGCCCGCTTCACGAGGTTTGAGCGTTCTGTACCGCCGCCCGGACCGCCAGGTCAGGCCGGGCCCGATCCGGGCGGGCCGGAGCCCGCCGTCCCCGGCGTGGCCGGTTCCGGCTGGGCGACCGAGGACCGCTCGCGGTCGACGGCGGCGAGCAGCTTCGGGACGTCCGCCACGGCCACCGCCTCCCCGATGACCTGCGCCGTCGCCGCGTACGGGTACGAGCCGGGGTTGTCGAGCGCGGTCCGCACCCAGCGCCGCCACAGGCCGCTCTTCACGGTGCAGGTCAGCACCAGCGCCCGGCTCGACGGGACGGGCCCGGACCCGGCGCACGAGCCGAGCGGCCGCCCGCGCGACGCGATCGACGCCCGCAGCGCCGCCCGCGCCCCGGACGGAACCGTTCCCGCCGGAGAGGCCAATGTGGCGGGGACGGTCACCGTGCAGCCGTTCGTGTTCTTGTCGCAGTTGCTGAACGTGAGGGTCCCGGGACGGAAGCGCAGCCCCGGGTCGGAGGCCCCGCCCAGCCTCGCCACCCGGGAGCGCAGCTCGGCGAACATCGACGCGGGCGCCGCCACCGGCGAGGCCGTGAACCACGGCGCGTTCGGCCCGGTCGCGCGCACCGCCAGCAGCCGGTACGGCGCCGCCGACGCGACCAGGTACTCGGCGGACGGCGTCCTGACCTTGTAGGCGGGACGCCCGCCGACGTCCTCCGTGGCCGGGCGCGGGGGCGCCTTCGCGAGCGTCCGGGCGATCGGCTCGGGGCCGAGGACGCCGGGGACGTCGAAGCCGGGCAGCGCGGCGGGCGCCTTCGACCAGCGTCCGGCGTAGTACTCGGGGTGGGCGACCTCGCCCGCGTAGTCGCGCCAGAACGCCACGCCCGCCCTGAGGTAGGTCGCGCCGTCGACGGCGACGACGTCCGCCGTCAGGGGACCGGCCGTCAGCGTGCCGGTCGCCGAGCCCTCCCGGGTGATCCGCAGCCGGGCGAGCACGGGTCTGCCGCCGACCGTCAGCGCCCCGTCGTAGCGGACGCCCGGACCGGACGCGAGCAGCCGTCCCGCCTTGACCGTCCACTCCGGGGGCGCGGCGGCCACGGTCGGCTTCACCGGTCTGCGCGAGGGCTCGCCGTCCCCGGACAGCGCGACCGCGAGGCCCCCGCCGACCGTCAGCGCGACCGCCGCGGCTCCGGCCGCGACGACCAGCCGCCGCCTCCTGAACACCGCCTGCGGGGGCGGCGGCGGGGAGGGGAGCGGGGGCCGCGGGGCGGCGGGCGCGGGTGACGGGTCGTCCTGTTCAACGCTCACTGGGGGCTCACTCTGCTCACTTCCGGGGCCGGGTCGCGGCCCGACCGTCAGGCACAAAGCAAGGGGGTTCCGGACGGCGCCCGGGGGTGCCGCCGGCGGTGTCCGGACGGTTTCGGTCACGGATGTCGGGGGCCGCCGGCCCTGGGGGCGTCCCCAACGAGCATAAGGGTGCCCGGCGGCGCTGTTCCCGATCTTGGAAAAGCGCCGCCGGGCACCCGGGGTCGTGCGGGGTGGATCCGCTACTCGCTGTCGAGGCCGCTCTGCATCGACGAGACCTCTTCGGAGGTGGCGCCGATCACCTTGTAGGAGGCGTGCTTGTAGAACGTCCCGCCGGTCGCCTTCGCCCAGCTCGTCCACGAGCCGCTCGTCACCCGGCAGCTCGCCCACTGCGGGGTGGAGCTGGTCATCGTGATGCGGGTCGTGCAGTTGCCGAGGTCGCGGCCGGTCAGCGTCCCGGCGGTGAGCCGGAACCGGACGTCGATCGTGACGGGCGTCTCCACGTCGTACGGCGGGCGGATCTTCGCCTCGACCGTGCAGCCGGAGTCGCCGTTGCAGCCGCCGCGCTTCCACTCCGCGACGCGCGGCTGGGCGGAGCCGTTGAAGGAGTCCTTCAGCTCGCCGATGCTCGTCCGCATGTTGGACAGCACGGACGAGGCGTCACTCGAGCTCTTCGGCGTGACGTCGACGCGCACCCGCGGCGTCGTCGCCTCGTAGCGCAGCAGCTCGGCGTCGTCCTCGTCGGTGATGTAGAGGGTGGACGAGAACGTGCTGAACTTCAGCGCCTTCTTGCCCTGCCAGGTCGTCTTGATGGGCTTGACGCTCGACGTCCGCGCGGAGCGCAGCTTGCCCGCCAGCGCCGCCGGGGAGAGCTGGGCCTTGAAGTCGAGGTTCAGCTCGTCGGGGCTGAGCCGCCCCCACTGCTGGCCGGACGTGAGGAAGAACGGGTCGTCGTTCGAGGACAGCTCCTTCTTCCAGTACGCGGAGTCGGCCTTCACGAACAGCTTGCCGTCGGCCGAGAGCAGCGTCACGCTGTCGCCGTTCCAGGTGACGTCGCCGGCGGCGCGCCCGCCCTTGGTGACGTTCACCTCGCCGTTCAGCGTCCCCGTGCCGCCCATGGTGCCCTTCAGCGTGACCGCGCGGGCGGCGTCCATGCTGACGGCCGCGGCGGTCAGCTTCTCCTCCGGCGACTTGCCGCCGGCCGCGGTGAGCACGTACACCACGACGCCGATGAGGACCAGGACGACCACGGCGCCGCCGAGGATCGCCGCGATCACCGCGCCGCCCCCGCCGCGCTTCGGCGGCGGCATGCCGGGGCCGAGCGGTCCGCCGGGCGGCGGCGGGAAGAAGGGCGGCGGCGTGCCGGGGCCGCCGTAGCCGCCGGGCGGCGGCGGTCCGCCGGGGTTGACTCCACCCGGAGCCCCAGGTCCGCCGGGGTTTCCGGGCCCGCCCGGACCCGGTCCGCCGGGTCCGGCGGGCGGCGGCGGAGGCGGCCAGGAGGCACCGCCCGGGGGGTCCCACCCCGGGGGCGGCGGAGGGTTGCTCATCCTGTCACGTCCTTCCAGGTCAACTGACCCCAATGCAAATCTAGTGTGCAGTAAAACCATGACATCCTGCTGCCTCCGATGTGGAGGTACAAGGTCACAGTGCCCTCGCGGCCCGACGCGGGGATACTGGATCAGACGCAGCCGGGGAGGATCTGGTGCATAACTATTTCGACACATATGTCGTCGTGGTCGTTCTGCTCCTCGTCGGCGCGGGGATCGTCGGCGGCGCGCTCCTCGCCAACCGGATGCTTCGTCCGCACCGTCCCACGGCGGAGAAACTGACGACGTACGAATGCGGCGTCGACCCGGTCGGCGAGGGGTGGGCGCATTCCTACGTCCGCTACTACGTCTTCGCCTATCTGTACGTCGTGTTCGCCGTCGACGCGGTGTTCCTGTTCCCGTGGGCGACGGTCTTCTCCGATCCGGGATACGGCGCGACCACGCTCGGCGAGATGTTCGTGTTCCTCGCCTTCCTCGCGGTCGGGCTCGCGTACGCGGGCAAGAAGGGTGTGCTGTCCTGGGTGTAACAATGCTCCCGTGGGCACCGTCGATCTACCCCCGCCGAGCGTCGGGCCGCTGTCGCGGCTCGCGCCGAAGCCGGTCAAGTTCGTGCTCAACTGGGGCCGCCGCTACTCGCTGTGGGTCTTCAACTTCGGGCTGGCCTGCTGCGCCATCGAGTTCATCGCGACGTCCATGGCGCGGCACGACTTCATCCGGCTCGGGGTGATCCCGTTCGCGCCCGGTCCGCGGCAGGCCGACCTCATGGTCGTGTCGGGCACCGTCAGCGACAAGATGGCGCCCGCGGTGCGCCGCCTCTACGAGCAGATGCCCGAGCCCAAGTACGTGATCTCGTTCGGCGCGTGCTCCAACTGCGGCGGGCCCTACTGGGACTCCTACTGCGTGACCAAGGGCGTCGACCAGATCATCCCGGTGGACGTGTACGTGCCGGGCTGCCCGCCCCGTCCGGAGGCGCTGCTGCAGGGGATCGTCCATCTCCAGGAGAAGATCGCGGCCGAGTCGCTCGGGGACCGGTACGGGGGTGGCGGCGGCGGGCCGTCGTCTCCGCCGCCGGGGCCGCGGCCGTTCGCGGCGACGGTGCTGCGCCGCCCGATCCAGCCGCCGCCCCCGGAGGCGGACGAGACGTTCGAGCACTGGGACGTCATGGGCGAGGCGGCGAACGGTGAGGCGGCGGAGGAGTCCCGGCCGGACGACGGCGCCCACGACGAGACCGTGCCCGTCCAGCACCTGGGGGAGGAGCCGGTGCGTCCGGACGACGCGACCATCCCCGTCGCCCCGATCGAGGACGACGAGGTGACCCGTCCCAACGCGGTCATCGCGGACGACGAGGTGACCAGGCCCGTCGCGCCGATCGAGGAGGACGAGGTGACGCGGCCCGTCGCGCCCATCGTGGACGCCACCGACCGGCACGACCCGTCGATCATCCCCGGCCTCGTCGACGACGATGAATACGACCTGCACGACGGGCACGACGACGGGCACGACGACCAGATCGGGCGCGACCGGTGAGCCCCGAGGCCGAGGCCCTCCACGACGCCTGGACGTCCCGCTACGGCGACGAGATCAGCACCGAGGAGACGACCGGCGGGCTCGCGGTCGGCGTCCCGCCCGAGCTGTGGCTGGATGCGCTGTCCTTCGCCCGCGACGAGCTGTCCTGCGGCTTCTTCGACTGGCTGACCGGCGTGGACGAGCTGGACGACGGCTTCGCCGTGGTCGTCCACGTGTACTCGCTCGAACGCCGCCACCACCTGCTGGTCCGGACGCGCGTGCCGAAGCGGAAACCCGTCCTGCCGACCGCGACGGGCGTCTACCGGGGCGCGGCGTGGCACGAGCGGGAGACGGCGGAGATGTTCGGCGTGCTGTTCGAGGGGCACCCGAACCTCGTCCCGCTGCTGCTCCCGGACGGTTTCGAGGGCCACCCCCTCCGCAAGGACTTCGTCCTCGCCGCCCGCGTCGCCAAGCCCTGGCCCGGCGCCAAGGAACCCGGCGAGTCGGGCCACGGCGCCCCTAGCCGACGTCGTATGCGGCCACCTGGTGTGCCCGATGAGGGCGCTTGGGCGACCGCAGCGGAGCGCCAGCGGAGTGAGGATCGTCCAAGCGCCCCGTCTCGGGGGTCTGGGGGTCGCCCCCCAGAAGGGCAGGGGCCCGATGCTTGAGGTCGTGGTCAAGCTCGTGCTGGTGGCCGGCGCGTTCGCGGTGCTGCCGCTGCTCGTCGGGCAGGCCGAGCACAAGGTGATGGCGCACATGCAGGGCCGTCTTGGACCCATGTACGCGGGCGCCTTCCACGGCTGGGCGCAGCTCGTCGCCGACGGCGTGAAGTTCGCGCAGAAGGAGGACGTCGTCCCGCGCGACGCCGACCGGTGGGTGTTCAAGCTGGCCCCGGGCGTGGCGCTCGTCCCGTACCTGCTGGTCCTGCTCGTGATCCCGATCGGGCCCGGCGGGCAGGTGGCGCTCGACCTCGGCCCCGGCGTCTTCTTCGCGCTGGCGGTGATGGGCGTCGGCGTGATCGGCGCGATCATGGCGGGCTGGGCGAGCGCGAACAAGTACTCGCTGCTCGGCGGGATGCGGGTCGCCGCGCAGCTCATGTCGTACGAGCTGCCGATGGTGTTCGCCGCGTCGTCGGTCGCGATGGCCGCCGGGACGCTGTCCCTCCAGGGCATCGTGGGCGAGTGGCGCTGGTACTGGCTGCCCTGGCAGGCGATCGGCGCCGTCGTGTTCTTCGTCGCGGGGCTCGCGGAGCTGCGCCGCCCGCCGTTCGACATGCCGGTCGCCGACTCGGAGATCATCTTCGGCCCGTACACCGAGTACGGCGGGCTGCGGTTCGCGTTCTTCCTGCTCGCCGAGTACGCGGGGATCGTCGTCCTGTGCGGGCTGACGGCCGTGCTTTTCCTCGGCGGCTGGAAGGGCCCGTTCCTGAACACCGAGCTGGGCTGGCTCTGGACGCTGCTCAAGGTCGCCGTCCTGGCGTTCTGCGTGATCTGGTTCCGGGTCAGCTACCCGCGCATGCGCGAGGACCAGTTGCAGAAGCTCGCCTGGGCCTGGCTCGTGCCGCTGTCGCTGGCGCAGCTCGCGCTGACCGGCGTCCTCAAGGTCGCCCTCTGACCTGGAGGCGGATCAGCGCAGGAAGATCGTGAAGTCGGCCATCTCGGGGAGGACGTCCGGCGGGATGTCGGCGTCCACCGCCATCTCCTCGGCGGAGACGAAGCCGCCGTGCTCCTCGCGGCGGCGCACCACCCGCTCCACCATCTCGGACGTCATGCCGGGCAGCGCCGCGAGGATCTCGGGCGGGGCGTGGTTGACGTCCACCAGGCCGCCGTCGTCGTAGGTGCGGGGCACGTCCGGACGGCCGATCCGCAGCTCGCGGGCCAGCGCCGGGTCCTCGGCGGCGAGGGCGCGGGCGTCCTCGCGCAGGCCCCGGCGGTACTTGGCGACCTCGATGGCGTGCTCGTTGAGCCTGTTGCGCGGGGCCTCGGGCGGGAAGACGGACGTCCGCACGGCGAACGCGTGCCCGGTGCCCGCCAGCCATAGCATGATCGCCAGGAAGGAGCCGAGGACGATGGAGGCCGCGCTACCGAGCTGGAGCAGCAGGAGGACGCCCGCCGTCCCGGCCCCGTACCCGGCCGCGGTGGCGCCGAGCCGCCACGACCCGCGCTTCACGGCCGCGTAGAGGAAGGTCACGGGCGTCCCGTAGCCGAGGGTCAGGAACGGGATCGCCGCCCACAGCACACCGCGCGCGCTCTCCGGCCCCCGCACCGGGACGGGCGGCGGCCCGACAGGCCGAAGCTGGGCGGGCGGGACGGGCGGCCGCGCGAAGGGCGGACGCCACCCCGGCGGGGCCCCGTACGGCCGCGGACGATGCCCCGGCGGACCCCGGTGCGCGGACGGCCCCGGACGATGCCCGGGGCTCGTGTCGTCAGGGCGCTCCGTGTGATCGCTCACCAGACCTCCCGCGCAACGTTCCCGCTCAAAGCCGCACACCCCTCACAGAAGAGACGAAGCCGGACCCGGTCGCGTTCCCCGGACGCCGATCGTGCGCAATCATGGGGCGGGTGGGACGGCTACCAGGAGGCGGGCTGGCCAAGGGGCTGGCGGTCACGTTGCGAACGATGACGCGGCGTTCCATAACGCGTCAATACCCCGAAGTGCAGCCGGACCTGCCTCCGCGGAGCCGCGGTGTCATCGCGCTCTTCGAGGAGAACTGCACCGTCTGCATGCTGTGCGCCCGCGAATGCCCCGACTGGTGCATCTACATCGACTCGCATAAGGAGACCCTGCCCGCCGAGGGCGCCGGACGCGCCCGCACCCGCAACGTCCTCGACCGGTTCGCCATCGACTTCGCGCTGTGCATGTACTGCGGCATCTGCATCGAGGTGTGCCCGTTCGACGCCCTGTTCTGGTCGCCGGAGTTCGAGTACGCCGAGTACGACATCGCCGAGCTGACGCACGAGAAGGAACGGCTGCGGGAATGGATGTGGACCGTCCCGCCGCCGCAGGCGCACGACCCGGCGGCCGAGCCGCCGAAGGAGATCGCCGCCGCCGCCAAGGCCGCCGCGCGCAGGCGTCCGGGGGCGGGGCCGTGAGCGGCCAGGAGGTCGTGTTCACGCTGCTCGGCGTGGTCGCGGTCGGGTCCGCCGTCCTGGTGGTGACGACGCGGCGGCTCGTCCACGCGGCGCTGTGGCTGGTCGTGTCGTTCGGTGCGCTCGCGGGCGGCTACCTCGTCCTCACGGCGGAGTTCGTCGCGTGGGTGCAGGTGCTGATCTACGTCGGCGCGGTCGTCGTCCTGCTGCTGTTCGGGATAATGCTGACCCGGGCGCCGATCGGGGAGTCCGCCGACCTCGACTCCGGCAACCGGTGGGCGGCGTTGGGCGTGGCCGCCGCGACGGCGGCCGTCCTCGTGACCGTGGTCGTCATGGGCTTCGGAGACGCCCGCACCCCGCTGCGCGAGGGCGGCGGATCGGCGGAGGAACTGGGCGCCGGAGTTTTCCGGACGTGGGTCCTGCCGTTCGAGGTGTTGTCGGTGTTGCTGCTGGCGTCGCTGGTCGGCGCGATCGTCCTGTCCCGGTCGGACATCGGGCCCCGTGAGAGGACCGACGAGGGGGGCGACGTCTGATGCACCTCGCGTACCCGACGGTCGTCGCCGCGCTGCTGTTCTCCGTCGGCGTGTACGGGGTGTTGGCGCGGCGGAACGCGATCCTCGTGCTGATGTCGGTCGAGCTGATGCTGAACGCGGTGAACCTCAACCTCGTCACGTTCGACGTCTTCTACCGCGACCGGCTGCACGGCGGGCAGGTCCTCACGCTGTTCACGATCGTGATCGCGGCGGCGGAGATCGGGCTGGGGCTCGCGCTCGTCCTGCTGGTGTTCCGGAACCGGCGGATGGTGGACGTCGACCGCCTCCGCACCCTCGCCGAAGAACCGGTCCCGCGTGACGTGGAGCCCGAGCGGGTCGAGGAGGCCGCGCCGTGATCTGGCTCGCCTCGCTGGCGGCGCTGCTGCCGTTTCTCGCCGCGTTCGCCGGGCTGCTGTTCGGCCCGTCCCTGACCCGGGTGCTCAGGGTCGGGGCCCTGCGCAACGGGCCCGCGCTGATCGCGTGCGTGCCGGTCGGGGTGTCGCTCGTCCTGTCCGCGATCGTCGCGTTCACGGTGTGGCGCGACCCCGGCCCGCGCACGGGCCTGCTCACCGTCGTCGAGACCGGCTCCGTGCCGATCCGCGTCGGGCTCCAGGTGGACGGCCTGGCCGCCGTCGTCGGGCTGATGGTCTGCTGCGTCGCCCTCGCCGTCCAGGTGTACTCGGTCGCGTATCTGAGGGGCGACCGGCGCTACTCGTCGTACGCCGCGTTCGTGTCGATGTTCACGTCCGCGATGCTGCTCGTCGTCTACTCCGGCGACCTCCTCGTCCTGTACGTGGGGTGGGAGGTCATGGGCATCTGCTCGTACTTCCTGATCGGACACCACTGGGAGGAACGGGCGAACTCGCGCGCGGCGGTCAAGGCGTTCCTCGTCACGCGGCTCGGCGACGCCGGGTTCCTGATCGGCGTGCTCGTCCTCGGCGTCGGCGCCGGGACGTTCGAGATCGGCGCCGTCGTGCAGAAGGCGTCGGCGCTGCCGGACGCGACCGTCACGGCGGGCGCGCTGCTGCTGCTCGCCGGGGTCGCGGGCAAGAGCGCGCAGTTCCCGCTGCACACCTGGCTGCCGGACGCGATGGCCGGTCCCACCCCGGTCAGCGCCCTGATCCACGCGGCCACGATGGTCGCGGCGGGCGTCTACGTCGTGGCCCGCGTGTACGAGGTGTTCACGGCGGCGTCGGCGGCGCTCGCCGTGCTCGGCGTCCTCGCGGTGATCTCCATGCTGGGCTCGGCGCTCGCGGCGCTGGCGCAGGACGACGTCAAACGCGTCCTCGCCTACTCGACGATCAGCCAGCTCGCCGTGATGGCGGCCGGGCTCGCGGTCGGCGCGAAGTCCGCCGCGATCTTCCACCTGCTGACGCACGGCGCGTTCAAGGCGCTGCTGTTCCTCGCCGCCGGATGCGTGATCGTCGTCGCCGGGTCGACCACGCTCGCCCACTACGGCGGGCTGCGGCGCGGCATGCCGGTCACGTTCTGGTCGATGACGGTCGGGCTGGCGGCGCTCGCGGGCGTCCCGCCGTTCAGCGGCTGGTTCAGCAAGGACTCGATCATCGAGGCCGCCCAGCACGCCGCCCTCCACGGCGGCCCTTCCGAGACTGTGCCCGGCGGGGTGGCGTGGGTCGTCTATCTGGGGCTGCTGCTCACCGCCGCGTTGACGGCGGCCTACGCGATGCGGGCGTGGCTGATGACGTTCTTCGGGGAGCCGCGCGGGACGTACGAAACACGCGAACCGTCCAGGCTCATGTCGTGGACGGTCGCCGCGCTGGCCGTCCCCGCCGCGATCCTCGGATTCTTCGGGCTGGGGGCTGAGGAACTGCGCCCTCACGTCGGGTCCACGTTGCTCGCGTTGCTGCTCGTCGTCCTGGGCGGAGGCGCCGCGTTCCTCGTCTGGAACCGCGACCCGGCGCTCGACCCGGCGCGCCTGCTCGGACGCGCCCGTCCGGTGTTCGCGCGTGCCTTCTACGTGGACGAGCTGTACGCATGGGCGGTCGTCCGTCCCGTGACGGCGCTGGCGCGGCAGGTCGTCCGGTTCGACGGACGCCGCGTGGACGCCGCCGTCGTCGGCTCCGGACGCGCCGCGACCCGGCTCGGCGGGGTGCTCCGTGTCTCGCAGAACGGCAATGCGCAGACCTATCTCACCGGCCTGCTCGCCGGGGTCGTCGTCATCGTGGCCGGGGTGGTGATCCTGCTGTGATCTTCGTGCTGATGATGGCGATCCCGCTGGCCGGGGCGCTCGCGATGCTCGTCCCGGCGAACCGGTTCCTGCGCACCGACTTCGCCGTCCGCGCGTTCGGGACGGCCGTGTCCGGCGCGACGCTGCTCGTCGCCGTGTCCGCGCTGACGGCGTTCGACTTCGGCGCGACGTCCCGGATGCAACTCGAGGTCGACCGGGAGTGGGCGTCCGCGATCGGGCTGCGCTTCCACCTCGGCGTCGACGGGATCTCGCTGCCGCTGGTCGTGCTGACCGCGTTGCTGACGTTCCTCTGCTTCCTCTACACGTTGCGCCACCCTCCGGCGGGCGGCCGGATCCGGTTGCTGACCGCGCTGCTGCTCGTCCTGGAGATCGGGCTGCTCGGCACGTTCGTCGCGCTCGACCTCGTGCTGTTCTTCGTGTTCTTCGAGACCGTCCTGGTCCCGATGTACGTGGTGATCATGCTGTGGGGCGGGACGGACCGCCGGGCCGCCGCCACCAAGTTCATCCTCTACACCCTCCTCGGCTCCGGCCTCCTGCTCGCCGGGATGCTGCTCGTCGGCGCGACGGCGGGCACGCTCGACATGACCGAGCTGGCCGCCCGGCACGGCTCAGGGCTGTCGCACGGCGTGCAGGTCGCGGCGTTCGCGCTGATGGGCGTCGGGTTCGCGGTGAAGGCGCCGATGTGGCCGCTGCACACCTGGCTGCCGGACGCGCACACCGAGGCCCCGACCGTCGGGTCCGTGCTGCTCGCCGGGGTGCTGCTGAAGATGGGGACGTACGGGCTCGTCCGGGTGGCGCTGCCGCTCGCCCCGGACGGCGCCCGTTTCTGGGCGCCCTGGCTCGGCCTCCTCGCCGTCATCGGGATCGTCTACGGCGCGCTCGCCTGCCTCGCCCAGCGCGACCTGAAACGGATGATCGCCTACTCGTCCGTGGGGCACATGGGCTTCGTGCTGCTCGGCATCGCGACGCTCACCCCGGTCGGGATCAACGCGGCGCTGTTCGGCAACGTCGCGCACGGGCTCGTCACCAGCCTGCTGTTCTTCCTCGCCGGATCGGTCAAGGAGCGCTGGGGCACCGCCGACATGGACGCGCTCGGCGGCGGGCTGCTCGGCACGTCGCCGCGGCTCGCGTCCGTCCTCACGTTCGCGTCGGTCGCCTCGCTCGGGCTGCCGGGGCTCGCCGGGTTCTGGGGCGAGATGCTCGCGCTGCTCGGCGCGTACCGCCCGCACGCCGACCTGCCGCGCGAGACGTTCGTGACGTTCATGGCCGTCGCGGCGCTCGGCGCGGTCCTGACCGCCGCCTACTTCCTGCGCATGCTCGCCAAGCTCACCCATGGGCGGGCGGACGGCGTGTCCAGCGGCTCGGCCCCGGCCGTGTCCGTACAGGAGTACGCCGCCTGGGTCCCGCTGATCGGGCTGACGCTGCTCGTCGGCCTGTGGCCGAAGACCCTGCTGGACGTGACGACCGACCCCGTCCGCGCGCTGTTCGGAGGCGGCTGATGATCCAGGGCATCGACTACGCGGCGATCGCGCCGCCGCTGATCCTCGCCGTCGCCGCGCTCGGCCTGCTGCTCGCGGACGCCTTCGACGCGCCCCGCCGGCTGATCTCGCTCGTCTCCGGCGGCGCGCTGCTGGCCGCGCTCGTCGCCGTGATCGCGTTGTCCTTCGGGGACAGGCGCGCCACGTTCTGCCTGCCCGGCGACCTGCGCGGCTCCGGCCCCCGCTCCTGCTCCTACGTCGCGGACGACTTCACCTTGCTCTTCCAGGGGATCGTCCTCGGCGCGGCCGTCGTCGTCGTGCTGCTCTCCCTCCAGGAGATCACCGACTCGAAGACGCCGGTGGGGGAGTACCACTTCCTGCTGCTCGCCGCCGTCGTCGGCGCGCTGACCCTCGTCGCCGCCCGCGACCTCGTCCTGCTGGTCGTCGCGCTGGAGACGCTGTCGCTGCCGGTGTTCGCGCTCGCCGCGCTCCGCCGCTACGACGGGACGGCGTCCGAGGCCGCGCTGAAACTGTTCCTGGTCTCCGTGGTGTCCACGGCGATCATGCTGTTCGGGATCAGCCTCGTCTACGGCGCGACCGGCGCCATGCACCTCGACCGGATCGCGCCCGCTTTGTCCAAGCTGCCGGCCGACCTCGACCCGGTCGCCGCCGCCGGGTCGGTGCTCGTCCTCGCCGGGTTCGCGTTCAAGGTCGCCGCCGTCCCCTTCCACTTCTGGGCCCCGGACGTCTACCAGGGCTCCCCGCCGCCCGTCGCCGCGTTCCTGTCCGTCGTGTCGAAGGCCGCCGGGTTCGCGGGGCTGACGATCGTCCTCGCGCTCGGCCTGCCGTCCTACGGCCACGTGTGGGGCCCGGTGATCGCCGTCCTCGCCGCCGTCACGATGACGGTCGGGAACCTCGTCGCGCTCCGGCAGCGCACCGCCATCCGGCTGCTCGCCTGGTCGTCGGTCGCGCAGTCCGGGTACATGCTGGCGCCGCTCGCCGTCGGCGAGGACCGGCTGCCCGAGGCCGTCGCCGCCACCACCGCCTACGTCGCCCTCTACGCCGTGATGAACCTCGGCGCGTTCGCCGTGGTGATCGGCTTCCGCCGCCGCGCCGTTCCGCTCTCGCCGTCCTGGGACACGCTGGACGACTACCGCGGCCTCGCCCGCCGCAGCCCCCACGTCGCCGCCGCGCTCGCGTTCTTCCTGATCTGCCTGGCCGGGCTCCCGCCCGGCGTCATGGGCCTCTTCGCCAAGGTCGTCGTGTTCCGCGCGACGGTCGCGGGCGGCGTCACCTGGCTCGCCGTCGTCATGGCGATCAACACGGTGATCGGGCTGTACTACTACCTGGCGTGGGCCGTCCGGCTGTTCACCCCGGCGCCCGGCCCGTCCTACGACCCCGCGCCGGGCCTGCCCGTCCGGACCGCGATCGCCGCCGCCGCGGCGGGCGCGGTCGTCCTGTCGGTGGCGCCGCAGATCGTCCTGCAGACGGTCACCCAGGCCACCTGAGCGCGGCTCGCCCCAGCAACCCCTTCGGGTACCGTGAATGGGCGTGGACGGGAACGTTCACGCAGGTCAAACCGTTGATGTTCATGCGGGGTTTCGACGGGGAGGCGGGCGGAAGTGCGGTTCAACGGCGTCAAGACGGCTGCCCTGATCGCGGCGCTGTCGGCGTTGGTGCTCGTCGCCGGATGGACGGTCGGCGGCCGGGCCGGGCTGACGATCGCGCTGGTCATCGCGCTGACGACCAACGGCGTCGCGTACTTCTTCAGCGACCGGATCGCGCTGCGCTCCATGCGCGCCCACCCGGTCGGCGAGGTCGAGGCGCCGGTGCTGTACCGGCTCGTCCGCGAACTGGCGAACTCGGCGCACCAGCCCATGCCGCGCCTGTACGTCTCCGAGACCCGCCAGCCCAACGCGTTCGCCACCGGACGCAACCCGCGCAACGCCGCCGTCTGCTGCACCCGCGGGATCCTCCAGATGCTGGACGAACGCGAGCTGCGCGCCGTCCTCGGGCACGAGCTGTCCCACGTCTACAACCGCGACATCCTGATCTCGTCCGTCGCCGCCGCCATCGCCACCGTGATCACCTACCTGTCGCACCTGGCGATCTTCATCCCGCTCGGACGCTCGGACGACGACGACGGCCCCGGCCTCCTCGGCGCGCTGCTGATGATCGTCCTCGGCCCGGTCGCCGCCGCCGTCGTGCAGATGGCGATCAGCCGCACCCGCGAGTACGCCGCGGACGCCGCCGGGGCCCGGCTCACCGGCGACCCGCTCGCCCTCGCGTCCGCCCTCCGCAAGATCGACGCGGGCACCCGCGCGATGCCGCTGCCGCAGGACCCGGAGCTCGCCACCACCAGCTCCCTGATGATCGCCAACCCGTTCGCGGGCGCCGGCATCGGCCGCCTGTTCTCCACCCACCCGCCCACGGCCGACCGCATCGCCCGCCTGGAGCGCATGGCCGGCCGCCGCCGCTAGCGGTCGTCTTCAGAACTCGGCCCAATTCCCCCGAACCATTCCGGACGCGGCGGCGTCATAACCCAACGAGAGCGCGCCGGCCACTTCTGCGGGGGATGGGGCCGGCGCGCTCCCTCATGTCACCGGTAGTTCACGAACTGGAGCGCCACGTCCAGGTCCTTGCCCTTCAGCAGGGTGATGACCTGCTGGAGGTCGTCCTTCTTCTTCGAGGTGACGCGCAGCTCCTCACCCTGGATCTGGGCCTTGATCCCCTTGGGCCCCTCCTCCCGGATGATCTTGCCGATCTTCTTCGCGTCCTCCTGGGCGATCCCCTCCTTGAGGCTCACGCTCAGCTTGTGCACCTTCCCGGACAGCTTCGGCTCACCGGCGTCGATCGCCTTCAACGAGATCTGCCGCTTGACGAGCTTGTCCTTCAACACGTCGAGCACGGCGTTCGCCCGCTCGGCCGTGTTCGCCTGGATCTCGATCGTCTCGCCGGACCATCTGATCCCCGCGTCCACGTTCCGGAAGTCGAACCGGTTGGCCACCTCCTTGGCGGCCTGGTTCAGCGCGTTGTCGACCTCCTGCCGGTCGAGCTTGCTGACGATGTCGAATGACGAGTCCACCTGAACACATCTCCCTCTGCTACTCCCCGGGCCTCCCCGGGGGAGGGAGGCAAGGCCAATGTTTCTCTTCTACTACGAAGACGACGACGAGCAGGAATCGGAGCGCGCCGCGCGGGCGGTGTGGCGTGAACTGCGGGCGCAGTCGGCCGACTGGCTGTTCGTGTGCGCCCTCGCCGTGGCCGTGCTGATCCTGTCCGACCGGATCGGCTAAAAGACTGGCGCCCGTCCTCGGAAGAGGGCGGGCGCCGAGTGCATCGCGGGATAAGCCTACGCTCCGGCCTGATCGTCCGCCGGGAGAATCTCCACCCCGATCGCGAGCACGCCGAGACGTTCCTTCTCCGGCGGGTAGATGCCGCGGATCACGTCGAGAAGATCCTCGCGGCTCTCGCCCAGCTCGCCACCGATCGACCGAGGGTCCTCGGCGTCGAGCATCGCCTCGAACGTCGGATACTCGGTCACCCGCGTGACCCGCGTCCGCAACCGCTTGTCGCCAGAGACGAACGTCAGGTCTTGCCCTTCCCGGATTTTCCGCATGCTGGCGTAGCCGACCCGGACCTCGACCGTCTTGACGCCCTGCTCGATCAGGTCGAGGTAGGGGCGGCGGATGTTGATCTCAGACTTCCCGGTCTCGCTCGTCGTCATCACCTCGCCGGTTGTACGTGCCTGTACATCTCGTGGAAGTCCCGCACCGCCGGGACCTCGGGATGCCGAGCAGCTAGCGCCCGGTCAAGGTCCCCTGCCCGCGACCGCACGGAGTCCACCAGGCGGGGCGAGGCCAGCGCGCGCCGTCCCATGGCCGCGGCCTCCTCGGGTTCGCCGAGCGCGGCGAGCGCAATGCCGAGGTCGACACGGGCGATCGCCTCGCGGCTCGGTGAGCGCGCCGAGTCCGGCAATGCCTGCTGCTCGTCGATGGCGGCCTGGGCGTGCGTGCGGGCCTTGGCGAAGTCGCCGCGGTCGGCGTCGCCGAGCCAGATGTAGGCCGACGCCGGGTAGGACGTCATCGCGAGCGCGGCCAGGTTCCCGGTGTCGACCGTGAAGCGCAACGGCGCGCGGGCGGGAAGCCTGCCGTACACCTCGCCCGCCTCATGCAGCATGTCCTCGCACTCCTCGCGGTCGCCGAGGCGAGCATGAGCGCGGGCGGCCTGCGCGCGGAGGCGGACGGCGAGCGGGTGGGTTTGCGGGGCGCGGGCGATGCCTTGCCGGGCGGCGGCCAGGGCGCGGTCGGGACGATCGGTGTAGATCGCGATCGACGCCATGGCATCGGTTGCCCACGCGCACAGCTCGTCATGGCCCGCCTGGTCGGCGTGCTCGTAGGAGTCGACCGCCCAGGACTCCGCGGCGAACGGGTCGCCCAGGTCGTGAGCGAGCCAGGCCAGCGCCTCGGACAGCCACGCGGCGTAGACGTACAGTTCGCGCGCTTGCTTGAGGGTGTGGGGCCCTTGGATCAGGTCGGCGACGCGGTGCCGGTAGGAGCGCGTCATGGCGAACAGATCGGCGGGGGTGTCGCGGCTGTACGCCCGGTCGATCTCGGTGATGACCGCGTCGAGGTGGGCGAAGGTCCCGGCGCCTACGGAGGTGGCGCCGGCGAGCCGAGTGAACTCCATGGCTTCGGCGGCGGTGCCGCGCAGCACCCGGTGTAGGACCTCGGGCGCGACGGCGGCGACGCCGAGTTTGAGTGCGTCCCGGCGGCCTTGCAGGGGGCCGTCGCTGGTCTTGCGCGCTTGCCGGTCAGGGGCCTCTGCGAATAGTTCGGCCTCTGGCTTGCCGGTCACCTTCGCGTACAGCGGCCGGTAGATCGGGCCGGGGATGTTGTCGCCGCGCTCCCATTGTTTGATCATGTCGGCCAGGCTCTTCACGCCCGGTAGATCATCGGCATCGTCCCCGGCGGCGCTGCGCATCATGAGCGCCCATTTCTCGCGGGACCGGTGGGCTCGGCCGTGCTGGTCGCGTGGTTCTTCGCGCAGCTTGCGCAGGCGTGCGCCGATGATCGTTGCGGCGGACATGTTGCGATGCACCTCTCGCCGGTCGTCAGGAGGAGTTGCCGAGTGGGCGCCCCTCCTCTCCCCTCCTGAGTCTCCCGCTAGTTCTGTGGCGTCCGCCACAGCTTCACTGGACGTGACCGGAACAGTGCATCGCGGCAGGACGGTTTCCCGTGAAGACGATGACGCCCGACGACGTTCAGCAGGCCAAGGAGAAGTTGCGCGCCGAGTTCCCGAAGTGGAACATCATCCGGACCGACACCGGCAAATGGTGGGGAACCCGCGGGCCCCTGACCCGAGAAGACCTGAGCGGCGTCGCGGACGTCTCCGCGGACACCCCTGACGAGCTCGCCGAGGCAATCCGGAAGGTCATCCGCGATGACGGGTGACGTCGTGCTCATGAGCTCGCCGGACGGATACGAGGTCTACGGCGGGAAGGCCGACGGCGTTTACATCATCGCCGAACAGGACGGGCCGGTAGTCGGCGCGTTCTACGCCATGTCCGGCTCGTCCGGCTGGTGGCACGGCCATGCCTTCGGCAAGCCGAGGAAGTTGTGGCAGCCCGGCAACCCTGACCCCCTGACCCTCGCCGAGCGCTTCCTCCGCCGCTGAGCCGTAACGCCGAGGCCGGTATTGGTGCTGAGTTAAATAGCGAGAGATTCTCATCTTTCTAGACGCCGCGGCTCCGGTCTGTGTGCGCGACACGGCCGGGGTCGCGGTCCCCCTCGTGAACCGCCGGCACCACCCGCGCGTCACAGGACCAGCACCCCCGCCGCGCGGCCCCTACCCCTCCGAGACGGGACACCACCATGCACGGCACCCCCAACCCCTACGGCCCGCCCCCGCCGCCGCCCATGCCGGGACGCCCCCCGTCCCACGCCCGGGAGGGGCGCGCCCGAGGATGGGTCATCGTCGCCCTCGCCGTTGTCGCCCTCGCGGTCATCGCCGGGTTAGCCGCCGCCATGGCGCCGGACGACGAGAAGCCGGCCGCCGCCGCCACGCCCCCCGCGAAGGCCACGTCGACCCCGTCCATGGAGACGTGGGAGTACGTCCCCGCGGCACGTCGTACGGCGTTCGTCGCATACCTGCGACGGCTCGACCCGGGCCTCACCCCGACCTCCACGGGCGCGCGGCCCAGGCCGCTACGCCGCGCCGTGTCCGTGTGCTGGGACATCTACGACGGGAAGTCCGCGGCGACCGTGCTCCGCAATACGGCGCTCCGCTACAACGGTGGGCAGGCGTCCGTACCGGAAGGGTCGGAGAAGGCGCGGCGGATCCTCGCCGCGGCGAAACGGTGGATCTGCTCGTCCCCCGAGCTGCGCGCGCAGTACGACGCACGGCACCCGTAGGCACGACGAAACCGCCCCGCCCTCCCGAAGGAGGACGGGGCGCAGTCGTTTACGGGTCTACATGCGGTTCGGGTGCCGCGGAGTGTGCGCGGCGAGCCACCCCGCCGCCGTCGTCCCGGCGCCCGTGATGGCCGTGATGATCGCGGCGTGCAGGTACTCCGACGCGCCCGCGAGGACCGGCGCCTTCGTCACGGCGACGGCGACGACGAAGGACGCGAGCACGCTCGCGAACCCGGCCGCCTTGACCTTCGTCTCCATCGGTTCCTTCCGGGTGACATCTCGCATGGGGGTTCCTCCTCTACTTGACCCGCAGGAGAACGGGCCACGTCTGGGGACCGACCTCGCCGTCGGCGGTCACGCCGCCCCAGCGCTGGACGGCCTTGACGGCAGCCTCCGTCGCGGACCCGAAGTCGCCGTCCAGCGTCACGGGGTGGGACCGGGCGGCCAGGAGACCCTGGACGGTCTCGACGTGCTCGCCGCTCGCGCCGCGCTTGAGAGTGGGGAGTTGCTGCAACATGGCCTCCTGCCAGTCGAGGGACGGGGACGGCGGAACGTACGCCCCGCCCGTGTAGGCGGGGCGCCCGTAGCCGTAGATCCGCGACGATGCCCTCGTGACGGTCTTCCGATACACGCCGTCGCCGTTGTAATAGGCGCCGTTCAGACTCCCCGAGGTGTTGCCACCGATCGTGGTGATGGTCCGCGAGTTGACCGCGATGACTAGCTCGACATGCGTCGTCCCGGCGGGCCCGTAAAACACCCAGTCGCCGACGTGCGGAGTGGAGCTCCACCGGCCGCGGCTCTTGAACCACGAGACAGCGACCGCGCACCCGGCCGTCTTGGGGTAGTCGGTCCCCGCGCGGCCCCCGGCGCGGTCGGCCACCCAGGACTGGAACGACGCGCACCACGGGTAGCCGTAGCCGCCCGCCCCATACCCGCTGATCGTCCCGAGCCACCGGTTGAACTTCGTATCGTTGGTGCCACGCTCGCGGTATCCGACCTCGTTGGACGCTGCGCGGATCGCGGCGTCGATGGTGTACGGCATGGGCCTCCTTACTTGACGGTGAGCGACACGAAAACCCCGACCCCGGTCAACACCGCGGCGATAGCCGAGATGACGAGGGCCCAGATCGTGAGCGCTCGCCGTGCCTGCTCCGCCTGGTGCGCCTGCCGCTTGTCCGCGTCCTCGCGCAAGCGGTTGTCCCGCTGGTCGAGCTCCTCGCGAGTGACGGTCGTCCGGTCGAGGTGGTCGACCCGGTCGTCGAGGCGGTGAACGTCCCGCTGTAGATCGTCGGTGCGGCGCGCGGACTCCTCCTGCGCCTGCCGTACGAGCCGGATCTCGCCCTCGATGCGTGCGAGCGTCGTCATGACCTCCCCGCGCAGCATGGCCAGCTCAACCCCAGGCGTCTCGTCGGCGCCCATCAGGCGGTCCGCCAGACGACGAGACGGCTCCCCGCGGACAGGCCCGTCGCGCCCGCGTTGCTGACGTTCTGCGCCCACTGCAACCGGAGCGTCCCCGCGCTGACGGTGGTGACGATCGCGGTTTCCCGGATCGCGCTCGCCAGGCTCGCCGACTCGGTCCCGTAGCTCACAGTGGTGGTGAGCTGATGGACACTGGCCCTCATCAGGGACGAATCCCGATCGGTGCCGACCGGGCCATAGCAGTACTTGAGGCCGGACGCGCCGGACGGCACCGACCAGGCGGTTTTGAACTGTGCGGCCGCGGGCGAGAACGCGCTGATCTCGAACTCGACGCGGTATTTCGCGTTCGCGGCAAGGGCGATGAAAAGATCGTCATCGTCCTGCAAGGTCAGCGAACTAACGATCGACTCGTCGATCGTTTTCTCAACGATGTTCGGCAGGCCCGATCGCCACAGTTCGGCGGTGAGCCGTTGTCCGGCTCGGACGTCCGGATAGGTGGTCACGGGCGCCTCCTAGATGGCGACATAGGTTGGATCGGCGAGGGCCACGTCCGCGCCGGCGGCGTGCGCCTTGACGATGCCGTTCACGGCGCGGACGACCGTGAACGTTTGCGGGCTGGACGCTCCGGAAATGGCGGTGACGGTGACCCGCTCGCCATCGATCATCACGTCGAACGGGAACTCGTCGAGCGAGGTCGTCCAGATCGGGCCCTGCGTCGTCGCGACGGACAGGCTCGGCGACGAGCTCGACGCGCCTGCTGCGAGCTCCGACCCGGCCGTGTCGAACCGGGCGGCGTCGTCGAGGACGCCGACGTTCCACGGGCCTGCGGGGGAGGCGTTGCAGTCGATCCGCCACCGCAACAGTTCAAGAACCTCGACGTAGCCCTGAACGAGGGCGTCCGCCGGGCCCGGCGGCAGCCACGGCGGCAGATCACCGACGGTGGCGCGGTCCCCGAAGTCCATCGCGACCGCGGCAGCGATCAGGCCCGGCGCCTTGTGCAGCTTCACGCCGAGGGACGGATACCGGGCCTGGTCCCAGGTCCCCGTATGCACCCGCCACCCCGCCAGATCGGGCAACACGTCATCGTCGGCCACGTTCACCGTCTCCTGTAGGTCGTACGTCCCGACGCCGTCCGGCGGGGGCAGCACCGACAAGGGCCCGGACTCGACCACGACCCGCGCGGACGACCCGCCCTCACGGGTGATCGTCGCGTCGTTCACGGTTCCCTGGTCGTCGTCAACGGGCTCGAAAGGCGCGGCAAGCCCCGGCTCACCGTAGGTCAGGGTGAGGGCGGGAACCTGGTTGTAGAGGCTGGCACAGGTGCGGTATTCGAGGCCGATCTCGTCGCGCGCTTCGCCGAGGATCCCCCCGTCCGCGTCCGCGCAGTCCTCCAGCAGATCCAGCAGCGCACCGACCTTTTGCGGGCCCATCGCCGCAGTCTCGGGCGGCTGCCCGACGACGGTCATTGGGACATCGTTCTCGTCGGCGAGGCGGACAAGACGGTCCGCGGCGAGCTCACCCGTGAATGCCTGGAAAGCGTCGTCGGTCACGGTGTTTAGAATCGTGGCCCGGTTGTAGATGGCTATATGCCCGATGCTCGTGTCGCCGAGGTCGGTCGGGTCCCCGACCGTCACGGTACGAATAACGCCCATGGTCGCGCTGACCCCAGCGCCAAAACTCGGCTCCGGGGCCTTTCCCTGTTCCTGGATATAGAGATCCCACGTGCTATTAGTGGTGAACTGCGTCAGGTTGAGCGCTATCCGGAGCAGCTTTCCGTGTACGGCGAGGCCGGATGACTGCTC
The DNA here is from genome assembly GCF_008121305.1 of Actinomadura decatromicini. NCBI lineage: Bacteria > Bacillati > Actinomycetota > Actinomycetes > Streptosporangiales > Thermomonosporaceae > Actinomadura > Actinomadura decatromicini. Next base: position 570,786 of record NZ_VSRQ01000005.1, read on the forward strand.
GTGGATTTTCGCGCCGTCACGGTCGTACACGGTGACGCCCAGCACCCCGCCCAGCGCTGCCGAGTACCACAGATCCCACTGTGCGCCCTGACCCGTGGTCGACAGGGCGAGGAGTCGCCGCGGCCCGTCGAGCGCCGTATCAGGCATGTGCAGCAGCATCACGAGGGATTGCTCGGCGAAGATCTCGGGGATGCTTCCCGGCTGCGGTGTGAACCCTGGAACGGCGCCGGCGACACGGCCAGTGCCCATGCGCGGGATCGGCGCCGACCCGACGAAATCGGAGTCGGAGGCGTAATCGATTCCGTCCCGGGTCACGCGCAGCGGACCAGCGCCGATCATGGCGGACGCGAATTGGCCCCCGGCGTCCTCCATGGGCCAGTACGCAACGAGGCCCTTCTCCTGGGGGATGGACCGGCGAAGGGTCGATTGCACCGCGGCCCGGCCCTGCCCTAGCCGCCGCTTAACCCCCGATCCCTCGATCGGTGTCGTGATCTGGTGCCCGCCCAGAGACCATTTCTGCGGCCACGTCGAGACCTCGCCGTGGAACCGGGCTGGACGCAGGAGGCGGGCGCCGCCGTGCGCCGACCAGGGGAGCCCGTCCGCGGCCGTCCACTCCGTGTCGCCTTCGGCCTGCTCGGTGATGCCCGGATCGGCGATCACCGCCCCGGCAAGGTTGGCGAGCTGGAAGGCATGCAGACGGCCGTGGAACATGCGGAGGTCGGTGAACCCGGACGTCCCGGCGGCGCTCGACCCGATCTCCAACGGTGCCGTGCCGGAGAAGATGCCGCCGGACGCCCCGGCGACGACGTCGCCGAGCTGCGTCCAAGGCCCGGCCAGGGACGGCGCCGTGTAGAAGGTGTACGTTCCCGTGCTCGCGCCGAGGCGGGCGCGGACGGCGAGGCGCCCCGACACGGGGGCGGGAACGGGCACGGTCGAGTTGGCGGCCTTCGCGGTCACGCCGTCCGACGTCCATCGGAGCCGAAGGAGACCGTCCGTTCGGAGGACGAACGCCCACGAGTCTTGAGACCCGTGCCAGTCCCTTTTGCTGGCGAGGGTCATGCCGATGGTGGGCCGCCACGAGTCCGGGGTGATCTCCATCCGGACGTCGACGCCGGTCGTAAGTTCGATGCCTGCGGCGTCCGGGGTAGAGAAGTAGTGCCCATCTCGGCCGGGCATGTAGGCGTAAACGTCGCTGGGCACGTCGGGGTGGTTCACCCGGACGCGGATCGGGGTGTTCCTGCCGATCAGCCCGAAGTAGGGCGAACGGGGGTTGCGGGGGGAGTACTTCCCGCCCGTGTTCCGTAGCGTGAGGGACAGTTTCGAGGGGGCGACTTCGGCGGCCTCGTCGGCGCGGCCCCGCTCGATCGTGATCGGGTTTCCGGTGAGGACATCCCCCGTGATCCGCTCCCACGTGTCGCCGATTTTCAGCTCGACGTCGGTGGCGAGCGGCGCGTCAGGGAACGTCGGCGGGTTCGGCTGGCTGCCGCTGCCGGTGAGGCTCGCGGTCGCGGTGATGGTGCCCGTGCCGGACGCGCGCTTGAACCCGGTCCCCGATGCGGTCGCCGTTGCACTGGCGGTTCCGGTGCCGGATGCGATCTTGCGGCCGGACCCGGTAAGGGCCGCCGTCGCGGTGATGGTGCCCGTCCCAGACCGCGGTGGGGTGACAACCGGCCCGATCTCGGCGGCAGTGTTGGCAACGGCGAACTCGTCCAGCCATAGCCGCCCCCACGTCGGGCTCACCGCTGGCATTCCGAACCGGACGGCTTCCAGCCCGGAGCCGACTCCGAGCCCGGTGGACGACACGGAGGTGAGGACCGTCCCGCCGTTGCCCGTGTAGACGTTGACCACGACCGCGCCGTTGTTGTGGACGCCCTCGATGCGAAGCTCGGTCGAGGTGGGGAGCGCGGCGGCGCTCGTAGAGACCGCCGTCCCGCCGGCGTTGCGCAGCCGCAGCAGCCCGGCCGTCGTCACGTCGACGAACCAGAGCAACGCGTTGCTTGCGGTGTACGCGCTGACGAGCCGGCCGCCGTTCGCGGGCGGGAGCGCGGACAACTCGACGTAGCAGCGCGCCGCCCATGCCGTCAACGACGTCCCGACGACCGCACTGCCCCAGATCAGTTCCGCGGCCGTCGCGGCGGCCTGGTCCATCTGGATGCGCGGAGCGTGCAGGCCGCCGGACGCCTTGACCGTGAAGGCGCTCGCGGTGACGGTGCCGAACGGCGTATCCCCGGTCCCGGCGGTTGACGTGGTGACTGCCGTGCCGTCGGCCAGACCCGCCCCCGACCAGGACGCGAGGATGGCCATCAGGTGATGCTGATCGTCGCGTTAGAGAGCTGGTATTGCCATTGCGCGGGGGACGTCTCCGGCGAACTCAGGGCGCCGCCGCCGTAGAAGGTGCCGCCGGAACTCGCCGACCAGACACCGAAGTACGAGACGGTGACCGAGCCGGGAAGGTCGAACAGCTCAGCAGCCGACAGCGACATGGAGCCCGCCGACGCGGCGCCCCAGACGCAGCCCTGCCGCGCGTAGGCGGGTGACCCGCCCGCCGCCTCACTAGCGCCGGTCGTTCCGGGGTCGGCGGTGTGCAGGCTGACGAACAGCCCGACGCCGCCGATTGCGTTGAGCCCTACGGCTTTTCCTGCGTTGCTCAGGCCCACGTGTTCCTCCTGATCGTCATCGGCCGCGCTGCCCGAACGCGAGCTGCACGTTGCCGCGGCCCTCGACGCGGACCCATTCGCGGATCATCTTTTTGAACTCGGCCGGGCCGCCCCGGACGTCGAGAATCACGGTCACGGCGGTGGAAGATCCGTCGTCGCCCCGTCCCGGCGCCGGAGCGGGGCGCCGGACGGTGAACGCGCTCGCCTGCGCGCTCCGGAGGATCCGGGTTACGCCGGTCACCGCGGACATGATGCGCGGACCGGAATGGGTGATCCCCTCAGCGAGCGTCACGCCGTAGCGTTCGCCGGTCAGCCGCGGGCCGCCCCGGCGCTTGGTGAACGCGGTCGCCTGCGCGGACGTCACGGTCCGGGCGAGGCCCGTGGCCGCCGACGCGACCCGCCCGCGGGACGTCGTGATGCCGGCCGCGAGCATGATCCCGATTTTCTCGCCGGACAACTGCGGGGAGCCGCGCCCTGATAGCGGGCCTTCCTTCGCCGGGGAGAACGGCAAGTAATTGCGGATCTTGCCCGCGATGTTCCGCATCGCGCCGCCCACGTCGCCTACCTTGCTCGTGATTCCGCGAATCAGCCCGGAGATCACGTTTCGGCCTGCGTTGTAGAGCAGGGAATTCATGCCGCCAATCCCGCGGCGGATCCGGCCCGGGAGTCCTCGCATCCATCGCACCAGACCGGCAGCCTTCGAGATGGCGGCCAATGCCATGCGGCCGAAGTATGAGGCCACGCGCCCCGGTAGAACGGCGAGACCGAAGATGGCAGCTAGCACATTCCGGACGCCGGACCTCACGAATCCCTTGACCTTGTCCCAGGCCCATTTCGTTAGCGCCCCGAGCAGCTTTCCAATGAGCCTCATGGGTAGAGTGAAAAGCTTTACGGCACCTTGCAGGATTGACCATACGACTTGTACGGCGCCGCCGACGATACCCTTGATGCCGTCCCAGACGCGGCCCCAGTCGCCGGTAAAGATTCCGGCGAAGACGTCGAATATGCCCTTGATCATCCGGAAGACGCCCGACCAGTAGCCGAGGAAACCGTCGATGAAAGTCGAGAGAATCGTCAGCAGCGGACCGCCGAAGATCGACCAGGCACCCGAGATGATATCTATCGCGCCCGAGATCGTGTCCGCCGCGAGCCCGACAATTTGGCCGATCTTATTCGACCACTCTTCGACCTTGTCCTTATTCTCGTCGAGCCACTTCTTGATGCCGCCGATCGCGTCGCCGACCTTGTCTCCGGCCTTGTCCCAGACGCGCTTTACCTTGTCGACGGTGCCCTGATTGTCCCCGACCCATCTCTGAAAAAATGCGTTCGCCTTGCCGCCGAACTTGGTTAGCCCGGGGAGGACTTTCCCGCCGAACAGGTCGACGACCTTGCCTTTAACGGTGCGCTCGAACGTCGTGAGGTTTTGCGACGCCGTATCGTGGAGCGTCTTCCCCATCCGGTCGGCGGCGCCCGCCGTCTTGCCGAGGCTGTTCTGCGTGGTGTCCAGACTGGCCAAGAACTTCGGGATTTCGCCGGTGTTCAGGTCCTCCAGCGGCGTCCCGAAAAGCGCAAGCGCGGCCTGACTTTGCTTGGCCGGGTCCTTGATTCCGCGCAGCTTGGAAATGATCAGGTCGAACGCTTTGCCGCCGCGCGCGCCGCCCGCGAGAAGATCCTTGGTCATCTTCGACGTGGACAGGCCCAGCGTTTTATAAGCCTCCTGCGTGGACGTCGACATGTCCGTCGACCTGATTGTGAATTCCTTTAGCGCGTCGCCGGTTTTGTCGATGCCATACATGCCCTTAGCGGCACCCTGCGCGAGAAGCTCGAAAGCCTTCTTGCCTTTGATCCCGATTTGATTCATGAAAGGGCCGTACTCGTCGAGCGCGTCGACGACGTCCTCGCGGACGTTTGCGGGAACGCGCTGCAACACGGCGGTCAGGAGGTCGACGCCCTCCGTTGCGTTTTTCACCAAACCGGTTTTGACCATTTGGCCAACGACTTGCATGGACCGGTTGACGTCGAGCTCGAAGACGTCGGCGAGGTCGAGGGCGCGCGCCGTCATCGCCTGCACGGCGGATTCGTTGGCGCCGCGCATTCCGTCAATTGACGTTACGACCGCGCCCACGGCTTCGGTCACCTGGCCCATCTCGGCGCCGTAGCCCTTGTTGTAGAGGCCGCCCGCGATCTTTCCGAGCCGCTCGGCCTCCGGTCCGAAAGCCCCCACCTGGGCCTTGAGTTTCGCGACGGAATCCTGCCGCTCCATTGCCCCGGCGAGGCCGGTCATGAAGACGCCGCCGACGACGGCGCCGGCCGCGAGCCACGGGCCCGCCTTCATTAGCCCGGCGAACTTCCCGGCAAGCCCCTTGAACTTGCCCTTGCCGCCGCGCTCGGCGCCCTCGCCAACTCCCTCGCCCGCGCCCTCGCCCGCATCGCGCCCCGACCGGCTGAACCTGCTACGGCCGTTACGGATGCGGCTTTCCGTCCCGCGGACGAACTCGTCGCCGGCCTTCTTCCCGGCCTGGCCTGCCTCGTCGGCCGCCCGGTCGAGGCCCTGCCCGAGCTCGCGGGCGGCGGCGCGGCCGGTCTGCTCGAAGTCGTCCTCGACCCGGTCGAGGCTGCTCCGGGTCGTCGATTCGAGGCGGTTGATTCCGCGTTCGGCCTGCTGCATGGGCCGCGTGAATCCGCGGTCGTCCAGGCTGATCGTTCCGACCAGCTCGCCGAGGTCGAGGGCCACGAGGCGTCACCCCCTCGCGTGCCTAGTACTGCTCCGGCTGCTGCTCGTCCTTGGCCGGCGGGCGGAACCGGCGGTAGAGCCGCGTGTCGGCGGCAAATAGGCCCTCGATGCGGACTTTCAGCCACCGCCACGTGCGGTCAGCGAGGATCCCCGATTCGGCGTCGATGCCGTACACGTCGTGTAGGTCGGCCTCGATCAGGCGCCATTCGGCGAGGACTTCGGACCAGGTCAGGCCCGCTTCTTTGCCGAACCCTTCCGCGCCCTCGTACCACTCGTAGAGCCCTGTTTCTTCGTCGAACGTGCCGCAGCCGCGGAGGCCCGGCGGGTGGCCCGGTTCGGTGAGCCCGCCGAGCCGTCCGCTTCCGGGAGGTCACCCCCGGCCTTCCAGTACGCCTGGGCGTCCTCGCGGCTGGCGGTCGTCCTGAGGAACATCGTCATTCCGGCGTGCCCGATGCGCTCCCACTCGACGCCGTCCTTGAGCATCTCGTCGAGGGCGGGGCCGAGCATGCGCTCGTAGAGGAGCCGTTCGTCTCCGTCGTTCAGCTTCCCCGCGTCGACGTCGCCGCCGGCCTTGGCCTTGCGGATCTCCTCGACGACCCGTTGCGCCCACAGGCCGTCGAATCCCGAGACGGCCGGGATGCGGTACTTCTTCCCGTTGATCGGCAGCGTGAGGGACGAGTCGAATAGCTCGTCGACGTCCTCGAACTCGTTCTCCGCCATCAGGCGGCCGGGTTCACGATGTCGTTGCGCTTCCCGGACCCGGACAGCTTCGCCGTGACCATGTCGAGCGCCTTCGTGTCGCCGCCGTCCGGCTCCCAGCTCACATTCACGAACCCCTGGTAAGCCTCGGGGCCCCCGTTCCGGTCGTACCATCGGACTTCGACCAGACCGTCCTGCCCGAACTTCGTCGAGGCCGCGCGCAGGATCTCCTGCCCCGGGTCGTAGATGCCGCTGGTGACCCCGATCTTCCGGATGAGCTTCGCCTCGACCGACCATTTGAGTTCGGTCTTGGTCTCCGACGCCCAGCCCTCGCCGTCGTAATCGCTGTCGGTCTCCATGTTCGGCTCGACCGGCGGCTTGAAGTCGGCCATGGCACGGACGTTCGTCCAGTCCGCGACGCCGACCCTGCGGACTTGGAGGATGTACTTGCTCGCCTTGGTGGGGACGAGCTGCTCGTTGCCGGTCGGTGCCGCGTAGGTGAAGCTTGCGGCGAGGGTGACCGCGCCGGGCGAGAGAACGACGTCCTTCGCGCCGACCGTCCCGGCGGGGGCGGTGATCTTCATCAGGGTCTTGGACTGCGCCTGGAACAGGAGCGCGGCGGAGCCGCCGACGGTGACGCCGGAAACGAGGTCCAGGTCGGTCCCGGTGATGTAGTGGACCGTCCCGCCGGTGGTCGGGCCCGTCGGCGGAGTGATGCCGCTGATTGCGATGGCCATGCGTGTTTCTCCTTGCTAGTCGGGCCGGTGGCGGTTCGGCCGGGACGCCTGGATGTAGTAGTTGCAGACGCGCTCGTATCGGCCTGCGGCGTCGGCGCCGAGGACGGCCGTCGAGCGGCGCCGGATGAGGGTCGTCGCGACCATGGCCTCGCCCTCGCCGAGGCGGAGCATTTCGGCGCCGTGGAGCTCGTCCCAGATGGCGTCCGCGAGGTTGTCGGCGGTAACCGGGTCCGTTGTGCCGCGGGTGCGGACCTGGACGGCCTGAACCACGTCGGAGAGGCCCGCGTCCTCGGTCTCCGGGTCGCCGTACGGAGCGAGCGCGACCGCGACGTCCGGAGCGTCGCCCAGCGAGCGGAGGAACACAGGCGGCAGTCCGGTAGGGGCGTAGGCGCCGGTGGGCTGCCAGCGGACGATCCCAGCGGCGGCGAGGTGCGAAGCGAGGCCGACGACGAGGTTCGTCGTCCACCCGTCGGCGGTCACGTGCCCAGGCTCCGGCGGACCTGCGCGGCGACGATCTCCCCGATGGTCCCGGCCTCGTCGTTCATCGGGTCTTCCAAGTACTTCGCCTTGCGGCCGTCGTCGTGGTCGAGGTCGAGGTCTTCGTGTTGGACCACGGCGTAGGGGGTGTCGTAGGAGACTGCGGCGCGTAGCGCGGCGGGGTCGACGCTCGCGACGCCGGACCGTTCGAGGGTCGCCTCCTCGATCGGCACCTGTAGCCGGGAGACCTGTAGGAGGTGTTCGGCGCCGAGCTGGAGCCCGCGGACGGCGCCGGCGCGCTCGGCGTCGGAGAGGTCGCCGAGTTGGAAGCTATTGCGAACGTTGCTCATATGACGACTACCTCGACGTGATCCGGGGTCGGAAGGCCCCCGCCGTCCGCGTCCGTGACGGCGACGGCGACGACCTTCCGGCCGCTGGGAAGGGTGAGCCGAGAGCGAACGGGGCACACCTGGCCAGGTAGGAGAACGACCGTCGTATCGCTGGTCGTGGTCTTCCCGTCGGCCGTCCGGACGGCGGTCGTCTTCGGCACGGCGAGCGCGCGGACGCCGGTGATCGGCGTCCCGTAGACCTCTCCGCGGGCGCCGTCCCCCTCGAACGGCTCGATCGTGACTCGATGCGTGAGCATCCGGCGCGGCATGGCGGGCATCAGCAGCCGCCCGTGTCGGGCGCGTGCCCGGTGAGCCCGGCGTCCTCCAGGGCGAGCCACGCCTGATACGCGATCCCGTTCACCGTTTCCGGGATCGCGCCGGATCCGGCGCCGGCCGCCTGGGTGACGCTGACACCGACGATCGTCGCGGAGGTGACGGCACCGCCCCCGCTGGGGATGCCCTCCTCCTCGCCCCGCCCGACGCGCCATGCCGCGTGTTCGAGCGTCGCCGTCTTCATCGCGGCGAGGGTGTCAGCGTCGGTGGGGAGTCCGGTTTCGTCGACGTCATACCGGGCCGTCTTGGTGGCGCGGCGGACGTCCCGCGACGCCCGGTCGAGCAGCCGCCCCGCGACCGGGTCCGCCGGGGCGGGGTCCGGCGCGAGGAACTCGGCGAGCTCGACGGGCGTCGCGTACGTCGGTGCCACGGCTTACTCCTTCGGGTCGTCGCCGTTGGGGTCGGTCTTCGGGTCGGTCTCCGGCTTCGCCGCGCCGCCGCGGCGGCCCTTCTTCGCGACCTCGTAGCCGTGCCGCTCGAAGTAGCCGAGCACGTGCGGCTCCGGGTCCGTCACCTCGCCGACGCCGCGCGAGAACGCGACTCCGGCGACCTCCCCGGAGTACTCCGGGTTCTGCGCCTTGATCGTGTACGTGGTGGCCACTGTCGGTACCTCCTACTGGACCTTGATGTTCCGGAGCACGGCCGCCGCCTTCGTGGCCATCAGCGCGACGCCGATCGGGCCGAGCTCGACCTCCCCCGTCTTCACCGCACCGGACGTCGTGAAGTCGGGCAGCCACGTCTGGACGAGCTGACCGCCCATGGTCGACAGGCCCTTGAAGCCGTCCTCACCGACCCTGTAGGCGTACAGGTCGGTAAGGCCGGTGATGTTGCCGCCCGCGCCGGCGCCGTCGGTGTCGCGGGTTTCGATCGGGATGATGGGCGAGTTGGATCCGGCCTTGTTGCCGGGGTCGGCGAAGATCACACCGCCGTACGTCTCGCGGGTGATCGGGCGGCCGTTCTGCCCGATCAGGTCGTCGACCGGGTCCTTGGTGTACTGGCCGGCGCGGCGGGCCAGCGCGCGGACGCGCGCGAGCGCCTTGGTGTTTCCCAGGACCAGGGTCGGGGTTCCGTCGAGCATGGACAGCCACTCGTCGAGCAGGTCCAGGGCCTTGAAGGCGGCCCGCTGGTCGGTGTCGAAGTCGGTCCAGTTGATGTAACCGGTCGCGACGCCGTTGTTCAGCGGCAGGTACTCGGTAGACGAGCCGGTGAGGGCCTTGTCGAGACCGTCGAAGCCGTTGGCGTCGACGCCGATGTCGCCGTTGATGACCTCGTCCTGAAACTTGGTCTTGGTCGCCTTGATCTTCTGGTTCAGGTTCAGGGATACCGCGCCGCTGGCGTTCGGGCCGAGCTTCGCGACGACACGGTCGACCTGGAAGGACCCGCCCATCACGGCCAGGTCGGTGGTGTAGCGCTGGGTCGTGACGTTGCTCGCGGTGTACTCGGCGTTGATCGCGCGCGTTGCGGCGGTCGGCTGGGTGACGAGTCGCCGGTACCCGTAGGTCATGGTGGCCTGACCCCCGGCGGGGTTGACGACGTCGTCGAAGATGAGGGAGTCGAGGACGACGGACTCCTTGCGGAACTCGTCGATCACGGCGACGTCAATGTCGTCCTGAACGTTGTTCTTGGCCTCGGCCAGGGACACGGCCATGGCGTCCTCCTACTTCTTGTAGCGGGCCGCCACGGCGGCCTCCAGGGTCTTCGGCTTCTTGGTGGGCGGGCTGCCGCCCATGGGTGCGCCGGACGCTTCCGGCGGGGTGGTGGCGCGGTAGGCCGTGTTGTCCTCGACGGCCTTCGAGATGAGGGCGCCGATCTTCTTGTCGTCGGCCGGGTCGACGCCCTTGAGCTTGTCGAGGAACGACCGGGAGTCGAGCAGCTTGACCGGGTCGGCGCCCTGCTTGATCGCCGACTTGAAGACGGCCAGCTCGACGCGGGCCTCGTTGCCGTCGGTCTGCGACGCGGCGAGTTGCTCGGCGAGCTTGGCCGGGTCGGGGGCGGCGTCGCCGTCCTTGATCAGGCCGAGGGCCTTGCCGATCTGCTGGGCGAGGTCCTGCCTCGCCTCGTCGGCGGCCTGCGCCTTTGCGTTGGTGCGGGCCTTCCCGGCGTCGGCGCGGGCGTCGCGTAGTTCCTTCTGCGCCCATGCGGGGAGTGACGAGACGTCGCCCTCTCCGCCGTTCTGGCCCTGTCCCTGGTCCTGGCCGTTGTCGGGCGGGGTCTGCCCGCCGTCGTTCTGGCCGGTGCCCGGGTCGGTGCCACCGTCGCCGGTTCCGCCGTTGCCTCCTGCGTTGTCGCCGCCGGTGCTTCCGGTGCCGTTGTCGCTCATTGCGGGACCCTCCCGGGGTGCTCGCGGTTGGTGCGGCCGGGCGCCTGGCCTGGCCGTTCTTGCAGTCCCGCACGCCGGGCGCGGGCAGTCTCAGAAATCTTTGTCCGGAAGGTGGACATGGTTGCCTAGTCTCCGTTAACGTTGTCCGTATCGCGGACGACGTTCCCTAACTCCTTAGGAGGAGACATGCAGAACTGGCTGGAGATGGACGCGACGGCCTTCCGGACGCTCGACGAGTTCGCCACGCAGCTCGGACTGTTCGCGCAGGACGGCGACGAGTTCGGCGACTACGACGTGTTCACCGCGATCCGCGAGGCCGAGGAGGAGGCCGCGGCCGCGCGCCGCGCCGCCGAGGAGGCCGCGCCGGTCGTCGCGATGCCGGAGCGCACCGACGGCGCCCTGTTCGGCCTCACGGTGTCCGAGGTCCCCGCCGACGGTGCCCTGTTCTCGGTGGTGGCTGCCTGATGGCCGCAGTTGAGCCGCAGACCGGGCGGCGGCGCGCGCCAGCCGCGCTATACCGAGCGTTCCGTAACCGTCTCGTCCCGGCAGCTTTCGAGGCCGCCAAACAGACCGGGTACTCGCTCGCGACGTACCGCACCAACCGCGATCGGCACTATTCCGCGGTCGACGCGGCCATCGATGCTCAACTCGTCCACGTCGGCGAGAGCCTGCAATCACGTAACGACGACAGCGTCCTAACGGCGTTCCAAAAGCTGCGGCATTCGATGTGGACGCATCGCGACCTTCAGTTTCTCAGCGGAAGCGCTGCCGCCACCGGCGAACGACTCGACGCCGAACACGCCCGCCACTTGGCCGCGCTGCTGCGCATCCTCGCCGACGAGGTCGACGCAATCAGGGCGGGTCTCACGCTACGCGCGGAAGATCACGAGAACGACCAGGCGATCAGCGATTTTGTAGCCCGGTGGGACCGGGAGCGCTCGTGACCGGGTACCTGATCCCCCCTCCGGCCGACCCTCGGCAGCGCGCCGAGTGGGAGGCCGGAGTTGCGGCCCGCCAGCATGCCGGATTGAGTGTGCTCGTGGGAGACGACTACCTGACGGACGGGCGCCCGGCGCCGCTCGGGACCGTGCTGCGCTACCTGACCCGCGACGACATCGGGGCCTGGTTCGGCGTGTCCGGTGACGCCGTGCGGAAGTGGCAGGAACGCTATGCCGACGGCGAGACGTACCGGCCGTTCCCAGCGCCGGACGTCATCCTCGGCGGCACCCCCGGATGGTCGCCCCACCGTGAGGCCGAGATCTACGCCTGGCACAAGGGCAAGCCCGGCAGGGGCGCGGGTGGCGGCCGTCCGCGCAAGGAACGTCAGCCGGAGTAGTCGACCGTGTCCGTACGGGTCTGGGCGTAGCCGCGGAGCCACATCCGGGCCTGCGCCCTTTCCTGCGCGCTTTCGCCGTCCGGATCGTGTGGGCATGCCGTAATCGGCTGCTCGGCCGTCCCGGCGGCCCTTCCCGCGGCGATAGCGCGCAGCATCGGTAGCGCCTGCGCGGCGTCCTCGATGCTCATATCAGGAAGTCTCCCCCACCCTGGTCGCGGAGTCTACGGATCGCGCCGGAATCGTCGAGGAGCTGCGCTTTCCACTCGGCGAACGTCATCCGTCCGTGCTGGTCCCACCAGGCTTTCAGCTCATCGGACGCCCATTTCCTCGCGGTCGCTTCCGGTCCGGAGAAGAGGCGACCGGGGTCGATGCCGCGGGCCTCGCCCGCGCGGTTCAGCAGCGCGCCGCGGGTCGCGCGCTCGGCGGCGAGCCACTGCCGGTGTACGTGGTCCTTGTAGGAGGCACGGGCGAGATCCTCGAACCCTCGCCCGGTGAAGCCCTCCGCGCGGAGGTCATCGATCGCGCGGCGGCGTCGCTGCGTCGCGATGCTGATCCCGTAGACCTCTTCGATTGCCTCTTCTTCCGGGACCCCGGCGCCGAGCAGTTCCTCCATGCGCTCGGCGCGTTCCTCGGCCTGCTGTTCGCGGCGGCGCTCGGCGCGCTCGCGGTTGGCGGCGCGTCGGGCCTCGGCCGCGCGGCGCTCGACGTCCCGGCGGTCGACCTCTTTCGCGAGCCGCTCGAACTCGTCCGGGTCGCGTTCGAGCGCCTCCAGCATGCGGCGTTCGAGGTCGTCGTCGGGCAGGGTCCGCGGGTCGAGCCGCGGCAGGGGCGGCGATTCCAGTTCGGGCTGGTCCGGTGCGGGCTGCCGGTCGAGGGCGGGCGGCTGGTCGCGGTCGTCGACGCGGCGCGTCCGGGACGGCGGGCGCGGCGCCGGGCCGCCGTCGAGGGTCGGCTCGCGCGGCGGACCGAGGTCGCCGGCCGGGCCGCCCTGGGGGCCGCCGCGCGGCGGGGTGTTCCCGGCGCCGGGCTGCTCCCGGTACCTCAACCGCTTGAGCTCGGGGTTGGCTGCGAGGTGGTCGCGTAGATCGGCCTGCGCGCGGCGGACGCGGGCGTTCGCGGCCTTCCGCGCCTCGGGGGTAAGGGCGGCTTCCGCGCGCTCTTTCTGTCGCCGTATGCGCCGTTCAAGCTCGCGCTGCCGCTGCCGGGCCTTGTCCCCTTCGGGGTCGGCGAGCGGTGGCTTAGGGAGCTTGGACACGCCGGGGAGGTAGACCGAGACGGAGTGACGGCAGTTCGGGTGGAACAGGCCCGCGCTCCGCGCCTGGTCTAGCGTCGCGTACGCCTCGACGGTGGTCATCACGCCGTCGCGGGTGGGGTGCTCGACCTGGACGTTCAACGGTCCGTCGTCCGTCCGGAGGATCTTGCCCTCGAACGGTCTGCATAGCTTGCATTCCTGCGGGCTGTTGCTGACGAGTACGAGGTTCACGCCGATGGAGTCGAGCCGGTCGACCTGGCCCGTGGTCGCGGCGCGCTGCACGTTCGTCCGGGCGGCCATCTCCACATAGGAGGACAGGCGCCACCGTCGCCCGGCGCGGTCGGTAAACGACATGATGCCGCGGTCGACGAGGCGTTGCCACGCGGCTTGAGCGGACTGCCGTCGGGTCTCGGCGCCGGTGAGGATGCGTGCCGCGGCGGCGGCCTGAACGCTGCGGTAAGCGTCCTCGACGTTGCGCAGGATGTTCCGGGTGACCCTGCCGAAATCGCCGTGCAGCGCGGCGGCGAGGGCCTCGACGAACCCCGTTCCGCTGCGCTCCTTGGCTGCCTCGCGGGCGGCCTGCCCGATCCCTGACCGGGGCATGAAGCGTTCCGGCAAGCCTGCCGTTGCGTTCGTCCAGCCGTGCCGGTACGAGCGCGCGAGACCGTCCCGGATCGCCGGTCCCGAGTCGGCTTCGAGGCTCGCGATGACGGCCTGGGCGCCGCGGCGAAGCGCGCGGATCGTGCCGAGCCGCTGCTCGGCGGCCGGGGAGTCGAGGCCCTCGGACAGGTGGCGGGCGACGAGGCGGACGAGCGCGGACTCCGACTCGCGGTAGATGTCCGCGATGGATGCGGCGATCGCGTCGACCTGGTCGGCGTCGACCGCCACGGCGGGGGCCTATTCCTCGACGTCGGCCGGGTCGGTGGGGTCGTCGCCCTCGACCGGGTCGCCGTCGGCGCCGGGGTCGTTCTGCCGGATCAGGTTCGTCATGTTCTCGATCGGGTCCGTTGCGCCGCCGCTCTCCTCGCGGATCCGCGCGACCTCGGCCTTAACCGCCGGCTCGTCCCAATCGGGGTGCAAGAGCCGGACGCGCGTCTCGGTCGATGCGGATTCGGCGCGGTTCACGAGCTCGGCGACGGTGGCGAGGGCCTGCATGTCTGGGGCGATGCTGTCGGCCATCACGACCTCGACCGGGTCGGCCGGAACCGACGAGCCGAACACGTTCCGGGCGAGCTGGGCGTTGATCCAGATCATTTCCGCGAGCGGCGGCCGGGTGTAGAGGCCCTTCTTGCCCTGCGTGATCAGGCTCCGGCGTTCCTTCGCGGCGACCTCGGTTGCGGTCATCGCGACGTCACCGCCGAGCCCGAACGACTGGCCGGAGTAGCCGGTGGCGCGGAGGATCACGGCGAGCTGCTCGGCGAGGGTGTCGCGGTGCTCGACGACCCTGATCGCGAACTGATGCGCCGAGATCTCCATCCGGGATTCTTCGCCGAGCGTCTCCAGGCCCTCGTACAGCTCGCGGTCGAGGTCGAACGATGCGCCCTGGCCGGGGCCGTTGCTGCGGAGGTAGTCGGACGGGACGACGAGGCGGCCCTTGCCTAGCCGCAGGTCCCGCATCCATGACGTCCACGTCTCGTCCGCGGCGTCGAAAAAGCCGAGGACGGGACCGGCGAAGTCGCTGCGGCCGAGGTTCCGGCCTACCGGGTGGGTTCGCCAGTCGCGGTTCGGGCGCATGTTGGGGACGTAGACGGCGGTCGGCCGGTCGTTGATGCCGGTCGCGATCTCGTCCTTGAGACGTTCGGTCTCGGGGTGGGCGGTGAGCGGGAGCCGCTCGCCGAGCTTGCCGGGGTCGCCGAGGTAGAGCCCGTTGTAGATCCAGCCGGGTTCGTGGCGCTCCAGGTGGACGAGGCACTTACCCGCCGGGGTCTCCTCGATCGTCCGCCAGAACGTCACCGCCCACAGGCGATCCCAGCGGAATTCAGGGACGGCGGAGTCGGCGTCGACGTGCGAGATCCAGGGGAGCGGCGCGAGCCGGGTGTCCCACACCGACCGGAGGTAGTAGCCGCCGAGCGCGGCGCCGATCTCGGCGCCCTCCAGCAGGGTCGCGTGCAGGGCGGGGAGCTGGGCGTCCAGCGCGGTCTGCTGCTCGGGGGTCTTCGCCTTGACCGTGGGCGGCTCGGATAGCAGCAGGTCAGCGGACATGGTCGCGATGTCCGACGCGATGGGGACGTGCAGCTTCGCGCGCTGCTCGCCCTCGGGGGTGGGCTGCCCCCAAAACCAGCGGGAGAGGCGCCCGACGATCCCGCCGCGGTACTGCGACGGCCGGGCCTTCGGCTGGTTGGCCTTGAGCGCGTCGTACAGGGCGGTGAGGCGGTCGGGGTTGCCCTGATACCACGAGTCGAGGACGTGATAGTCCTCGAAGATCGGGGCGAGTGGTGCGGGCGGCCAGACGCCCCCGTCGGGAAGCGGCATGCGTCACCCCCTCCGGGTCAGCGCGGCGAGCCGCTCGTATTTCTCGTCGGTGGTGTGGCCGTCCCACTTCGCGCGAGGGTCGTCCGGCTCGGCGCCCGGGACGTGGTCGAACAGGTGCCGGTCGTCCGGGGCGATGTGCCAGGACATCTGTCCGGCCGGGGTGGTGATGGTGACGACTGGCCAGTCGGGGGTGCCCGGATCGGAGTAGGCGAGGACGGCCGGGTACAGGCTCGCGAGGTGGGCGACGAGTCGGGCGCGCTCGCGGTAGACCTCGGTCAGGTCCGCAACCGGCGAGGTCTCGTCGTCGAGCCATTCGACGCGGGTAAGTCCGCCGTGCCCGTGAACGTGCATCGCGTGGTCGATGTGGCCCCAGTTCACGGTGGATGGCCTGTCGCCGCGCCACCGGATCGTGGCGGTCTGGTCGGGCCAGAGCACGCCGTCGGCGACGATGCCGGTTCCTGACATGCCGGTGACGTCGACCTCGCGGACGAGGCGGAACCGGCGGGGATCGGGCAGCGGCGCGGGCATGGCGGGTCCTTCCGGTGGAGGGGTGGCCGGCCCGGTCGCGCAACCCCTCCAGGTACGCGGCCGGGCCGGTGAACAGGGGCCGCTAGGCGGCGATGGGGAGGCTGGCGGGCAGCATCGGCCGCCACGCCGAACGGGTGGTGTGGACGCCGTACCGGAGCATGTCCGGGCCGTGGTCGTCGACCTTGAGCGGGGCGTCTTCGCCGCGCGCGCTCGCCTTGTCGTCCCACGAGTACCCGGGCATCTCCCGGGCGAGCTCGATGCACGAGGAGTGGACGCGGAGCAGGTCCAGGGCGAGCAGCGACGAGACGGTCCGGATGCCGTCCAACACGCTGTTGTTGCCGAGACGGGCGGTAACGCCATCGCGCCGGAGTTGGACGCGGAACGACGCGGCGGACGGGTCAACGATCACGTACTCCGGGTCGACGCCGCGGCGGGTCTCCCCCGGCCGGGGAACCGTGGCCATCCACTCGCGGAGCCGCTGGGAGTATTCGACGTCGGAGAGTTGCCGGTGTTCGCGGCGGGCGTCCCAACGCCATTCGCGGGTCAGGTAGAGGCGGCGGTCCTCGCCGACGCCGAGCATTCCCGCGTGGAACGGGTTGGTCGTGCCGTAGTCGAGGGCGGCGCACAGCCAGCGGAGGATCGGGGGGAGGTCGTCGACGACGTGACGGGCTTCGTCCCACATGGAGAAGACGGCGCCCTCGGCGAGGACCCATTCGCCGAGCACGTTCCGGCGGTAGAACAGTCCGACGTTCTCGGCCTTGACCTGCGCGACGTACTCGGCGGGAAGGGTCGGGTTGTCCTCCAGCTTGAACGAGAACCGGTGCAGGTTGAGCCGGTCGTCACCGTTGCTGCGGAGGGTCTCGCCGTCCCTGGTCAGGTGGAGCCGGGCGCGGGATAGGTAGTCCCGCATCAGCCAGTGATTCGACCCGGCCGGGTTCGTCGTTCCGAACCACGCGGCGCCCTCGACGCTCAACCGGGTGAGGAGCATGGCGAACGCGGTCTGCGGGAAGGTCGTGACCTCGTCGCAGTACGCGCCGGCGAGGGTCAACCCCTTGAGTTTCTCGGCGGCGCGTTCGTCGTTCGCTCCGGCGGTGTAGATCAGGCGGCCGAACAGCTCCAGTTCGCCGGCGCCCGCGCGGTAGCGGCATCGGGACTTGCCGACCATTTCGACGATCGGGTCGATGATGTTCCGCTTGAGGGTGCGTTCGGTCTTCCCGATCATCATCAGCGGACCGGGCGGGCCCTGCCGGACGAACTGCAACCACCGGAGGATGGAGCAGACCGTCTTGGACGACCGGACGGCGCCTTCCCAGAGGTTCCCGCGGGCGGTCGCGAGCCGGATCGACTCGGTTTGTTTGCCGACGAGAGGGACGACGGTCACGAGGTGCCGGTGATGTCCCGTAGCCAGGCGTCGACGGCGGCGAGGCCCTGGTGGTCGGCGTCGGCCTCGATGAGGCGTAGGTGGCGGTCGATGAACACGCCGTAGGCGGCGGCGTAGTCGCGGGCGTCTCGGCCGGTGTCGGAGGCGAGTGCGCGGGCGCGCATGGCGTGGGCGTCGTCGAGGGCGAGGTTGGCGAGGTCGGCGCGGCGTTCTTTCGCGTCGGCGACCTTCGCGCGGGTGGCCTCGGCCGTGCGGGCGCGGTCGAAGGTGAGGCCGAGCTCGGCGGCGATCTTCGAGACCGTCGACTGCGCACGGCCGATTTCGCGGGCGATCTGGTTGCGGTTCAGCCCTTGGGCGTGGAGCTCGGCGACGCGGCGCCGGTCGGTGTCGTCGATGGGGCGGCGTGCGGCCATGGCGATCCCCCTCGACGCTAACTAGTCCATGTAGGGAGTGCTATCTAGGCAATGTGGGGAGGCGGATACAGATGTCAACCCCCCACTTTGAACGTCCGCTCCCTAGTAATCGGACGCCATTTCCCTACTTTGAACGTCCGCTCACTAGTAATCGGGGGCCATTTCGCGCCGTGGGGGCAGGCGGGCCTAGGGGAGCGGGACAAGTACGACAAGGATGGACACGAAGACGGCTCCCTGCGGGCACAGGGAGCCGTCGATGGTCGAACCCGAGTCCCCTTCTTGAAGGTCGAGTCCTGTAATGAGATTACGTGTGATGCTCAGTGCTGCTCAGGCGCATGAGGAGGTATCCATCAGCGTCGGCGCCTTGCTGGTGGCATCCATCCTGATCATGGTTGCTGTCGCGGCCTATAAAGATCCGAAGCTCGCGACGGCGATCGGGACGGCCTGCGCGGTCGGCGCGCTGCTGCTCGTCGCCCTGAAAGTGTCGTCCTAGAAATCCGGCTCTGGGCCGCGGTGTCTCGCGCGTTCGAGCGCTTCTCGATACCGGTCTCCCCCGCGGTTCCGGCTCCGGTTGCTGGGGTCGCGGGGGTCGGTGGGATCGCTCGGCGGGTAGCTTCGCGGGTCGAGTCCGCGGCGGGGAACGGCGCGGTAGTCCTGCCCGGGGATGGGGGCGACGTCGTCGGCGGTGACGCGGGCGTGTCGGCCGGTGTAGCCGTCTCCGGCGATCTCGATCCAGAGGAGGCGGGCCCACCAGGTTCGGTCGGGGTGTTTCTCCCAGGCGACGAGGTAGGCGGGTCCGCCGGTTGGACGGTAGGTGACGACGGGCGGGACGCGCATGTTAAGCCGCGGAGGGGTCGAACATGCGTTCCAGTATGCCCGGGTTGGTGTTGGCATGCGAAGGGCCCGCCGTGCGCGATGTCGGCGGGCCCGCTGCGTGCCCGTTTCAGGGCATGCCAAGAACAGCTCTGATCATGGGTTATCCACAGGCCGAGTGTCAAGCCAGGGCGCGGGGCCCTCGCCGACGATCTCGGCGAGCACGGGGCCCGATGGAGGCCGGTCCGTGTCGTAGCTACCGCCGGGGATCTGCACGCGGCCTGTCTTCCCGTCGGGGAACCGAAGCTCGCACGCTCGGGTGATAACGGCCACGAGGCGCCGGTCGTCGCTGGCGAGGGTGCCGCGCCACGAGCGGAGCGCACCGTCTTGGGTGGGCTCGGCCTCGATGGCGAGGTCGGCGGTGACGGGGATCTCGTCGAGGCGGGAGACGAGCGTTGCGGGGCCGTTGTAGGTGTTGGCGGATGCCTGGCCGCGGGCCTGCTCGAACCGGGCACGTTCGCGGGCGGCGGCGGTCTCGTACTCGTCGACGGCATCGGACATTGCGGCGGCGAACCGCGCGGCGGCGTCTGGCTGCTCGGGCATGGGGTCATTCTCCCCCGTCGGCGAGTCCCGCGCGGCGGAAATCGTCGCGGAGGAACCCGGCGCGGAGTTCGCGGCGGAGGATGCCGCGCCACCACTCGGGGTCCCGTCGGAGCTCGGCGCGCATGAACTCGCGCAGCCACGTCTGACCGTGGCGGGTCTCGCGGTCGAGGAAGTCGCGGAGCCAGAGTCCGGCCTCGTCGGCGAGGAAGGAGCGGAGGGTGTCCGGGTGCTGGTCGGCGATGTTGCGGAGGTCGGCGAGGGCGTTGGCTTGCGCGTCGTTGAGGGCCTTGGCCTGGCCCGGCTGCTCGTCGACGCCGTCGCGGATGGCTTGGGCGACGAACGCGGCGAACTGAATCGGGGTCATGGCGTTGAAGTCGGTGCCGTCGGCGTCCTGGACCGCGCGGTAGACGTGGGTTTCGGCGTCGTGGAGGGCGTTGCGCCAGTGGTCGGCGTTCTTGGCGTACCGGGCGGCGTCGGCCTCCCAGCCGTCACGGGCCCGCTCGGCCTGCTCGGCGCGTTTCCGGAGTGCGCGGACTGCGTCGGGCATGCTCGGCCAGTTCTTCGCGCCGATGACCTCGTTCGCCGCGATGAGGTAGCCGGTGAACCGCTTCGTGCACGCCTCCTCGTCGTCGAGGCGCTCGGTGAGGGAGTCGGCGCGGCGGCGGTAGGAGTCCCCGGCGGAACGGGCGTGCGCGAGGTCGGTCTCAGCCTGGCGGAGCGTTCCGCGGGCGTTGTTCCGCTCGGCCTTGAGCACGGCGGCGAGGCGGTCGGCGACGTCGAGGCGGCGCTCCGCGGTCATGGCGCGGGCGCGCTGCTTGGCCTCGGTGCGCTCGACGTCGGCGAGCAGCGCGGCGGCCTCGTCCGCGCGGGCGCGCTGCTGGTCCCGCTCGGCCTCGGCGCGCTGGGCGGTGGTGCGCCAGGCGGCGGCTTCGGCTTCGGCACGCTGGGCGCGGCGCTGCGTCTCGTCGAGGCGGACGCCGAGACTCTTGGCCCGTTCGCCGGTGGCGTTGTTCTCGTCGTCGGCCTTGGATAGTTCGCCGCGCAGGTACCGGACGTCGGCCTCGGCCTGGTCGGCGCGCTGCTCGTCGAGGCGGGCGGCCTGCTCGGCGGCCTCGGCGCGGAACCGCATCGCGTCCC
The DNA here is from genome assembly GCF_008121305.1 of Actinomadura decatromicini. NCBI lineage: Bacteria > Bacillati > Actinomycetota > Actinomycetes > Streptosporangiales > Thermomonosporaceae > Actinomadura > Actinomadura decatromicini. The sequence continues at coordinate 591,067 of NZ_VSRQ01000005.1, forward strand.
GCTGCTGCTCGGCCTGGACGGCGCGGTCGCGGAGCCCGAACAGCGTCGGGTCGATCGCATCGCGGACGGCACCGAGCATCCCGGCCGGGTCCGGGTGGATGCCGGGTTCGTGCCAGCGGTCGAGGGCTTCGGCGATGCCCTCGTTCAGGGCGGGGAGGTCGAGGACCTCGTCGACGATGACGCCGGTGCAGGATGCGCCGAGCCACTCGTCCGGCTGCCCGTCCTCGTCCTGCTCGTCCTCGCCGGGGTCCCTGCGGAGCCTGCTCGCGTGGATGGCGAGCGCGGTCCCGGCGGCCTCGATGGCGCGTAGCTGCGCGTCGTCGAGGCCGCCGAGGGTCAGCGCGGCGTTGTCGTCGTCGTGGCTGAGGCAGGAGGTCAGGGCCGCGCGGGCGGCGTTGCGGAACCGCATCCGCTCGACGTGCTCGCGGGACTGAGCGATGGCGCGGCGGATCGCTGCGTCGTCCGGGCCGATGTTGATGACGAGCGGCATGGGCTCGGCTTTCGGCTGCTCGTCGTCCGCCTCGACCTCGTCCGGGTCGGGGGTGAGGGTGTACTCGTCCTGGGCGGCGTCGAGGGCGGTCTTGATGCTGCTCCACACGCCGCGGGCGGCGGCGAGGATGTTCTCGCCTATCTCGTTGATCACGGTTTCGAGGTCGGGCGTCTGATCGGTCATGCTGCGGTGCCTTCCGGGTCGGTCGTGCGGTCGGTGGTGAGCGGGACACCGTCGAGCAGCGCGGCCTCGGCGTCCGGGGTGCTGGCGGTCCCTGCGCGGCCCGTGGAGCCCTGGACGGCCGGGAACACGGGCGGGGGCGGGGCGAGGGCGGCGCGGCGAGCGTCGAGCCGGGCGAGGCGGCGGGCGAGCCACGGCCAGTCGCGGAACGGCCAGGCCGGGACGCCCTTCCACCACGTGGTGACGTCCTTCGTCGGCGGGTTGCAGACGCCGGACTCGCACACGATCACGACGAGGCTCAGATCGGTGGTGCTGCCGGGGAGCGCGCGGACGCGCCACGAGTACGAGCCGGCCAACCCGCCGCGGCACCACGGGCAGACGGCCTTGACGGTGTGCCCGTCGACGTTCAGCGCGAGGGCGGCTTCGAGGTCGTCGAGCATGGCGGCGGCCCGGTCCGCGGCGAAGTAGGCGAAGTCCTTGCCGTTCGTCCAGCCGGTGACGGCGGTCGGGAGGTGTTCGCGGGCGGCGCGCAGGTACGGGCGCGGGTCGGCGGCCGGGCCGGCTTCGGGTAGGGCGGGGTGGTAGACGGCGCGGAGGACGTACGCGGCGAGGTCTTGCGCGCGCCACAGCACGCCGGACAGCGCGTCGAGGACGTCCGGGCGGGCGGCGTCGCGGTGCTCGCCCGGGGCGTCCTCCGTCCGGTCGGCGAGCTCGGCGCGGGCTTCGTCGTCGAGCTCGGCGCGCTGGAAGGCGTCGAGGACGACCTCGCGCCACGGCCGTTTCGCCGCCGGGTCACGCAGCAGAGCGAGGAACCCGACCAGGGTCTCGACCTCGCGAAGGTCGTCGAGCGCACGGTCGAGCGCCGACCGCCCCTCGCGCGCGACGCGAACGACCGAGCGCGCGGCCTGCCGGTTGGAGTGGGTCACAGCAGTTCCATCTGTTCGTGTGGGACGGGTGGAGGTTTCGGGACGCCGAGGGCCCGGGCGCGTTCGGTGGGGTCGGTGGTGCGCCAGGCTGCGAGGCGGCAGTAGTCCGCGGACCTGTCGGCGCTGATGCCGTGGCGGCCGTGGACGTCTGCGACGAGAGCGGTGGTGCCGGTGCCGCCGAACGGATCGAGCACGATCGCTGGCTGGGTCGCCGCGGTTGGTTCGGGGCAGGCGCAGGTGTGACCGACGATTCGGTCTGGCTTCGCTATGCGGGCCTCCCACTCGTCCCGCCCGCCGTTGATGGTGGAGCGGCGGCGCCTGTCGGGGTTGTTGTCGCTACCGAGTAGGCCGGGCTTGTCCACCACGGGCCGGCGCCCTTCGCCGCATTCGGTGCAGATGGCGGACGGTGACCAGCCGAGGACGATGGGGCGGATCAGTGCCGGCGGGTACGCGGCGAAGTGGTCGACGGAGAGGTGTTCGGGGGCCTTGAGTGGTTGTGTGGCGACTTCCCACACGGATCTGGGCAGCGCGCCGAGTGGGTTCGGGCCGTGGTAGGCGCCAGTTGTCGAGCGCGGCAGGTTGATGTTCCGGCCGGCCATGGCGGTACGGCCATGGGTGTGGGGTGGGGTGATGTGCGGCTTGCGGATCGAGTCGACGTCTGCGAAGTAGCGCGGTTGCCTGACCAGGTGGAACCACTGCTCGTGTGAGCGTCCGACTCGGTCGGTGACGGATTCGGGGAGTCCGTTGGGCTTGGACCAGACCACTTCCGCGCGCAGGATGAGGCCGAGTTCGTCGATGCAGCCGAGGGCGTAGCGCCATGGCAGGCCCATCAGTGATTTCTCGGGTACGTATCGGCCGGTGTTGAGGTCGGTGATGTTCTCGCGTGGCATGCGGGCGAGGCCGGCGGCACGGTCTCGTTTCCAGTCTTTCGCCAGCTCTGGACGTCCGGGGAAGAGGCCGTCTTGGTGGGACGAGGGGCGATGCGCGACGCGCTGGCTGTACTTGTCACCCAGGTTGATCCACAAGGACCCGGTCGGTTTGAGGACGCGGATCCATTCGCGGGTGCAGTCCAGTAGTGCCGACATGTACTCGGTGGGCGTGGGCTCGGCGCCGATCTGGCCGCGGTAGTGCTTCCCTCCGTCGGTGTAGGACCGTTGGGCGAAGTAGGGCGGGCTGGACACGATGAGGTCTACGGATTCGTCCGGTAGTGGTAGGCGCCGGGCGTCGGCCCGGATGATCGCGGCGGTCATCGGGGCCGCCTGGTTTTGTTGATGAGTTCGCGGACGCGGGTCGGGGACAGGTGCACGCGGCGGCCGATCGCGGTGTCGTCGAGTCCGGCGGCGGACATGTCGGCGAGGGCGCGGGCCCGGTCGGCGGCGGCCTGCTCGCGTTCGGTGTTGGCCTGCTGCCACCGTTGGGTGGCGTAGTGGTACCGGTCGAGGGCGAGGGCTTCGGGTTTCACTGGTCGGTGTCCTGTCGGTGGAGGTGTGCGGGGCCGCGGGACGGGCGGGGTAGGGCGGGGAGTTCGCGGCGGAGGGCCCGCAGGCTCTTGTGGCGGGTGGCGAGGTGGCGGGCGACTTCGGGGCGGCAGGTGGGGCAGGGGCGGGCGACGTCGCTGCGGTCGTCGTTGATCCATCCGTCCGTGCAGCCCACGTGCGTGCATTGGCAGTTGGACCAGGGGCAGGTGGCGTGCGGGTTGTCGTCGAGGTAGCTCACGGCTCGTCGGCCTCCTCGGGTGGCGCGGTGCGGTTGCGGGCTGCGGCGATCGCGGCTTCGACCTGGGCGCGTCCGCGGGCGTTGGTTTCGCCGTTGTCGCGCTCGCCGAGGTTCGGGACGGCCATCCACGGCTCGGCGCGCGGCGGCGTCGGCGGGGCCGGCGGCAGGTAGCGGCCAGGGTTCTCGCGGATGGCCTTCACGACGTAGGGGAGCGGGCGCTCGACGTCGCGGCCGTCGAGGAGTTGCGAGCGGACGGCGGCGGCGTGGTCGGGTGGGCAGGGGCGCCCGGTGTGCTGCTCGACGAGTCCGGCGATGGCCTGGGTGAGGTCGTCGTCCGCGCGCTCGCGCGCGTAACGGTCCGCAGGATGACGACTTACAGAACCCCGTGAAGAACCCCCGTAGGGGGTTCTGTCTGTCTCTGTATCTGTAGTTGTCTCTGGCGATGTTTTGCGATCCGTTTGCGATCGGTTATCCGATGGGGGATCCGATACGTTTCCGCTGGTGGCGGGGTTTTCCACATGGGTTTCGCGTGGTTTGAGACTGGCGTCTCTTTTCGCGATAAGTGATCGCTTATGAGGGGCGTCGTTACCGTTTTGAGACTCGTCCGGGTATCGGTTATGCGATCGGTCTTCCGATCGGTCATGTGATCGGTTGTCCGATCGGGTGCCGGTCGGGTCCTGGTCGGTCGACGGATCGCCCTCCGGGTCGTCGTCCGGGGGCTGCGGGCAGAACGGGCAGCCCGGCTTGACGATCCCGCGGTCCTCATGCCACCTGCGGTGATTACCGAGCGACCCGCCCGACCCCTTAGCGGCCTTCGCCGCGGCGACCTCGTCCGCCGACCGCTGATGCTCCAGATAGTCATGGAATCGAACGGAGTCGTCGTCGAGGAGGACGGCGAGCCCGGCGGCGACCAGCTCCCGCCGGGCTCGGGTCGTGGACCGCTTGCGCCACGTGGCGGCGGGCATGTGCCCGTCGGTGAGATGGCGGGAGCACCAGCACCACGCCTCGACGAGCAGCCGGAACGCCTTGTCGGAGAGGCCGTCGACCTTCGGGTGGTCGGGCATGCCGTCGTGAAGCCGGATGTAGGTCCGGGTGTCTGCCATCTGCGCGCGTCCCTGCTGGTCGTACGGGTAGGGGATGGAGGGGTGGGAGGGGTCAGGTGTTCAGCGCCCGCCGCATCGTGGCCAGGGACCGTTCCGCCTTGAGCGCGCGGCGCTTCCAGGTGTCCCGGTCGGCGGTGAGCTTCTCCAGCTCGGCGACCCTGGCGAGCAGGTCCGAGAGCGGCAGGTCGTACAGACCGGCGGCGGGCTCGGGCTCGGGCTCGCGGTGCACCTTGAGGTGCGGGCGGACCTTGTGGGGGTTGTCGGCGGTGTAATCGCAGTGCACGCACCCGAAGACCTTGGTCTCGTCCTCCAGGAGGAGGGTTCGCGTCTGCCGCCAGTAGATGGGGGCGCCGTTGGGCCCGGTGATCGGGGAGAGCGTCGGCTCGTCGGCCATCACCGCGAGGCCGTTTACCTGCGTGGCGGTCATTGCCGCTCCGTTCGGGTCGGTGGGGAAGGAGGGCGGGCCCGGCCGGTAGGGAGCTCCGGCCGGACCCGCCGCGGGGCGGTCAGGCTGCGGGCGCGCCGCGCATGATGCGGGCGCCGGTGGCCTCCTCGACCTTCGTCACGACCGTCTTGACGGCGTCGCGGATGACGTCCTCCGGCCGGTCGAGGAGGTAGGCGAGGTGCAACGCGGACCCCTGGATCCGGTGCCGGAGACGGGCCTCGATCCGGTAGGGCTCGCAGTCGTCGAACGGAGCGACGCCGATCGCGAACGCGCGCGGAACGTCGAGGTTGCCCTTCGCACCGCCGGAGGTGTCGGTGGTCTCCTCGTACTTGAGGCGGATGTCGCCGGACTCGGCGACCACGCCGGACGAGAACGACACGCGGGTCTTGGCCTGGAACGTGCGGGCAATCTCCAGCATCGCGGCGGCCGGAACGGGCTCGTTGGCGATGTCGGGGAGGTTGTCCTCCAGGAACTCGGCGAACTCGACCTGCGGCCAGTACTTCCGGTCGCGTCCCGTCCACCGCTTCCACGGCTCGGTCGGGGTCAAGACGAGCTTGACGCGGTGCGTGCCCCACCGGGGGAGGTCCGCGTCGGGCTCGTGCGCGTCCAGGACGGCCGTGATCACACCTTCGTCAAGGTCGACGTAGGTCTCGGTGTTCTCGTCGGCGTGCTTCCTGAAGTACAGCGCGAACGAGTCGACGTCACGGACGACCGTCGTCCCCTGCTTGCGGCGGGGCCGCTCGGCCCGGGCGGCGTACCGGTCGTCGTCGAGGTCGACGATCTCCAGCCCGGTCGGGGTGTGGAACACGGCGACCTGCGGCTCGCGGACGTCGAACACCGCGGGCCCGGCGGCCTGCCTCGCCTGCTCGATCGCGGCGTCGTTCTCGGTACGGGTCATCTCGGTCATGCCTGCTTGAACTCCTTGTTGTCGTCGCGTCCCGTCAGCTCGCGGAACGTGAACTTCTCCTGCCGGGGGTCCTCGCGCAGGAGGTTGCCGGGGGCGTCGGCGTAGAAGATCGCCGACGTCGGCTCGGACGCCGGGGCCTTCGCGGTCGCCTGCGCGGACACCACCAGCGCGGCGGCGTCGCCCTTCATCGGCGCGACATCGACCGTGAGCGTCAGGCGGCCCTTCTTCCCGCGCTCCCGGACGGCGTTGACGATGTCCTGCAACATCACGGCGGCCTCGTCGATGACCTGGCCGCGGCCGAGGTCGCGGAGGACGTCAGCGAACGGCCGGACGCGCTCCTCGCCGGTCGTCTCGTCGACGCCGTCGGCGTTCAGAGGGATGGTCACTGCTGCTTTCCCTTTCGGTAGAGGGGTTCGTACTTTGATTTGGCTGTTGCGGGGGTGATGCCGACCCGGGCGGCGGCCATCTCGACCTCGTCGCCGGTGTCGCGCGCGAAGGTGTAGTCCTCTAGGCGGGCGGCGGCCTCGGTCTGCTGCTGGGTGGGTTCGCGGCCGGCGGCCTCGTCGAGTAGCTCGGCGAGGCCGCCGGGGTCTATGCCGGGTGCCCGGCGCGGCGGCCGGGGCGGGGTGGGTTGGAGCCGTTCCGCCTCCAGCGCGCGGACGCGCGCGTCGGTCGGGTCATGTGCCATCGCTCGCCTCCAGGTCGAACAGGGCGTCCATGCCGCTGGTCTGCTGCTCGTGCAGGGTCCGGGCGCGCGTCTGGGCGTGGTGGGCGGCGTCGTAGGACAGGTGGCACGCCTGGCACGCGGCGAACAGGTTGTCGTCGTCGCAGTGCTCGGGGATGTGGTCCCGGTGCGCGACGGTCAGGACGACCGTCGAGCGGGTGTCCGGGTGCGGGTGCCCGTTCCACGCGCGGCAGCGTCCGCGGTGGCCGCGCCCGCACTCCCCGCGGCACTCGCACCGCCCGCCAGCCCGGACGGTCCGGATCCGGAGGGAGATCTCCGGCCAGTCGTCCGGGTAGCGGTCGGCGTCCTCGGCACGGATCGGCATCAGTACGGCTCTCGGCCCGGGTTGGTGACGATCGGGCGAGGGCCGTCGCGGTCGCCGTCCTCGCCGGGCGTCCAGGCGTAGGCGTCGGGGTCAGCGGGCGGCGTGGGTGCGGGCGGGATGGCGGTGAGCTGGTCGAGCTGCTCGGCCGCGCGGCCCATGGCGACCTTGGCGACCGCCGCGGCGAACCCGACGAGGATGACGAGTCCGGCGTACAGGGCGGTGTCATGCATCGCGGGTCGCCTCCCCGGCCTTCGCCGCGCGGGCCTGCTCGACCTGGAGCAGGTCCTCGAACGCCTCGGGGTACCGGGCGGCGAGCAGGTCGAGCGCGCGGGCGCGCGGGTCGGGCCGCGTGGTGTCGAGGGCGGCGTCGATCCGGCAGCCGGGGCAGCCGTCGAGGTGCTCGCCCTCGGGGCTGTTGAACTGGTGGAGTTCGGCGGCGGCCATCCAGACGCGGCGGGCCTGCTCGGCGAGGCCGTCCCGCTCGTCCCCTTCCAGGATCGCGGCGGACAGGGTCATCGCGGCGGACAGGTCCGGGCACAGCCACTCGTCGCCGCACGTGCACATCGCGACGAGGGCGGGCGTTGCGGGGATGTGCCGGTGGCGGGCGGCGAGCCCGGCGAGCAGGGTCGCGAGGGCGTCGTCCTCCGCGGTGTAGGGGTGGCGCTGCTCGATCGCACGGACGGCGGCGTGGATCTGGTGGGCGGGCCCGCCGGGCGCGTCGAGGGCAGGCGGGGCGAGGGTCGCGTCAGCCACGGTCGCCCCCGTTCTGCGTGTGGGTCGGGCAGTCCGGGTGCGGGCCCAGTTCGGGGGCGCGGAACCCGCACTTGCAGGTGTCCCCGTCCTGCTCGTCCTCGCGGTGCACGAGGGTTAGCGGGCCGTGCGTGCGGGAGACGTAGTCGATGCCGTGCCGACCGCAGTCGGTGCCGTTCATCAGCAGGTCACCCCGGTGGGTCTCCACCACGAGGTACAAGGCGCCGTTGCGGTCGCGCCACACGTCCTTGTGGCGGGGCGGCCACTCGGCCGGAGCGACGCGCGTGACCTCGGCCTGCGGCGGCATGCGCCAGCTCGCGCGCTCGGCATCGAAGCAGTCCACGGCGATGATCGAGACGCAGCCGTGCCCGTCCTGCTCGTTGATCCGGACGCCCTTGATGGTGATGTCGACGACCTCGCCGGGCGTGAACGCGGTCACTTGCGTCCGCCCTTCCGGTGACGGTGCGGGCCGCGCTGCTCGGGCTGGGCGTCCGCGTGCGGCTGCGTCACGCCCGGCCCGGCCGTCGCGACCTCGACCCCCGGCGGGACGACCGGCGTCGCGTCCTGCGGCGTCGGCGCCACGATGGGGAACTCTCCGGACGTCCGGAGGGGCTCGACGCCGCGCGGCAGGTTCACCGCCGGGGCCGTCGGGTACCCGCCCGTCGCCGCCGGGGCGGGCGGCTGCTCGGTCGGACCGTCGAGCGGGTCCGGGTACGGGCGCGGCCGGTCGACCAGCGGCCCGGGCGGGCGGTGCTCGATCCGCACGCGCGTCCGCTCGACCAGCCCGGCGAAGAACTCCGCCGCCTCGCCGGCGGCGCGGTGCTCGGCCTCCCGCTCCGCGCGAGCGGTGCGGCTGCGACGGACGTCTTCGAGCTGCCGCAGCAAGTCGGCCTCGGCCCGGTTCAGGTCCTCGGCGGTCGGCCCGTTGGCGAGGTCGGCGGCGAGCCGGTTGGCGTCGGCGGCGTACCGGTCTCGTTCGGCGGCGAACCGCTCGACGGCGCCCGGTGCGGGTGCGTTGGCTATGGTGTTCACGGTCGTTCGGTCCCTTCTAGGTGGGCAGCGGCCACGCGGCGTCCCGGGGTGCATCCCGGGACGCCGACCGCGTTCTTGGTGCGGGCCTGGATCCGCGCGAGCCCGGCCGACAGGTCGGGATGCACGGTGTTCGCCGCGAGGTTCAGCAGGGCCCGCAGCCGCCACCCCTCGCCCGTCACGACTCGGCCTCGTTGAGGAGCTCCATCGCGTAGTCGATGCCCTGCCAGTTGTCGACGCCCGCCCGCTCCATGGCCGCGAGCTTCCGGGAGTCCTCGCGGAGCCGCTCCAACTCGTCCGCGTCGACCTCGGCGGCGCCGTCGGCCTGCTCGACCAGGAACCGGCCCTCCGGCTCGAACGTGATCGCGAATGCGCCCGTCGGCTTGTGGTGGGTCACCTTCGCGATCTCGACCTCCTCGCCGGTCTTCTTGACGACGATCCGGCCGCCGCGCTCGGTGGCCTCCTTCACCAGCGCGGCCCGCCAGACCGGCCGGACGCGGCGAATCAGCAAGTCGAGGCGATGCTTGCCCAGCCACGCGAGGACGTCCGGGTCGGTGAGGGCCTCCGGGTCCGCGACGAGCTCGACCTCGTCCGGCTGGTGCTCCTCTACCGTCGCGAGCAGGGCGGCCTCGTCGACCTCGACCGAGACGGTTCCCTGCTTCACGGTGACGGCCGCGACCTTCCCCGCCCCGGGCAGGAGGACGGCGAGCTTCTCGACGCCTTCCTTCTTGTACGCGGCGGCGAGAGCCTGCTCCGCCATCTCGCGGGCGTCCTTGTACTCGGCCGTCGCGCGCTCGCTTCGCACCTTCGCGAGGACTACCCGGCGGTTGATCTCCTGCAACGACGTCATGCCGCCGTGCCCTCCTCGTTCTCGTCCGGCGGGGTGTTCTGCTCGACGTAGCGCCGAAGCCCCGCAATCACCCGGTCCGCGTCGGACCCGGTCAGTTCCTTACTCGTCGTGATCTGCCGCCCGACGAGCTCGCCCGTGTAGGTGAGCCGGTCGACGCGGTCCTCGAAGTCGCCGGCCTGCTTCCACAGCACGTGCATGTGCCGGTGCTGCGCGTCGGTCGCCGGGCCGTCCTGGGCGGCGCGGGTCTCGGCGAGGGCGCGGAGCAGGTAATGCAGCGCGCCCTCGTTGCCCTGACCGTCCGACACGGTCACGTCGGCGAGGTCGAGCGCGACCGCCTCGCGGTGCAGCTCCCGGAGCCGGTCGACCCCGGTTTCCGGGAGGATCGCCTCGGCGGCGATCTCCGCGGCCGTCCGCTCGGGCGCCGCTGTACGTAGGTCTCGAGTTGTCGCCTCGGATGGCTCGCACTTGAGGACGTCAAAGATCAGCCATTCGAGCGAGAACGAGGGCGCCTTCACGGGCTGGTCGACGCCGGGCCGAACACCCGAATGCACCGACCGCAGCCCGACGACGACCGGCGCCGACTCGCGGGACAGCCGGACCCAAGCGGACGCATCGAACGCGAGGCTCTTGTGGCCCTCGACCTTGTATTCCTTGCGGCCCTCGATCGGCCGTCCGGCGTCGTCGAGGGCGGCGACGTCGCGGCCCCTGGCGGTCATGACGACGATCCCGGGGAAGGTCATCAGGGTTGTCATCAGGCGACGGTGTCGGGCGCCGACCTCGTTCCACAGGTCCATGGAGATCCGGACCTCTTCGCCCTCCGGGACGGCCCGGTTCTTGCGGGCGAGGCGAGCGCGCGCCTTGCGGTCGGCGACGTCCTTGAGCCCGTCCCACTCCGCCGTCATGGAGTCGATGACCAGGACGACCGGCGGGCGCCCGGCGGCGGCCTCCTCGGCGGCCACGGCGCGGACCTCCTCGACCTGCCCGACGATGTCCGGCCAACTGCCGTCGTGGTCGATCACCTGATACCTGGCGCCGGGGATCGCGCCGTACTCGTCGGCCGCGCCCTCGCCGAGGTCCAGCCAGAACGTAGGGCCGACCTTTGGTGACGCGGATAGCTCGGCCGCCGCCCAGCTCTTGCCCGCCTTCTCCCCGCCCTCGACGAGGATCAGCGGCCACGGCACGCGGCCGGTCGGCTTGCGGGTTCGCGGGGCCATCAGCGGCCACCGCCAGCCCGGGCGACCAGGTCCCGCAGCAGCGCGACCGCGTCGTCCTGCGCGAGCTCCTCCATGATCTCGGCGAGGTCGTCCGCCTGCCGGACGGACAGCCCCATCGCGCCATCCCCGACGGAGAAGTAGATCCGCGGGCCGCCGTCCAGGAACCGGCCGCCGTTGGTGAGCGGCTCGGGCCACGACAGCGATGCGTACAGGCCGTGCCGGGGGGCGACACCGCCGCTGTGGTGGTGGCGGTAGTCCGAGGTGTCGGCGTGGTGATCGTCGTTGCACCAAGCCGGGCACGACGCCGTGGCCTTCGCGGGGGCCTTGGTGAGGGTGACGGACAAGGGATTGCTCCTATCCTTGGGGGGATTGCTCCGGGGGTCGTCGCCGTGCAGGGCGGCGGCCCCGCTTTCGGTCGGGGGGTCAGGCCGCGCGGGTGGCGCGGTTCTGGGTGCGCAGCGCGCGGATTTTCGCGGCGAGCTCCTCGCGGGACGGGCCGACGAGGGGGTCGTACGCCGCGTCGGCTGCCTCCTCCGGGGTCATCGAGGAGATCCGGGCGAGGGCCTGCGCGAGGACCCGCCCGGCGGCGCGCATCGCGTCTTCGCGCGGGATCACGTCAGTCATTGCCGGGGCTCCCCACGGGTGCCGACGCTGCCGGTACCTCCGCAGATGGGGCAGGGGATCGGGTCGCCGCCCTCGTCCGACGGGTTCGGGACCGTTGCGCGGCCGTTGCAGTGTCCGCAGAGGGGCACGGGGCGGTGTCCTTCGGGGTGGGATCGGGGTAGGGGAACAGCGCGGTGACGGCCTGGCCGACAGCGGTCGCGACCGCCATGCGGTTCGCGTCGCCGAGGCCCGCGTCCCCGCTCTCGAACCGGGCCAAGTGCGAGGGGTGGATCCCTGTTCGGCGAGCTAGCTCGCGGATTGAGAGCTCCGCCGCCGCCCTGGCCTGGGCGAGCCGTCGTCCCCACTCGGCGCGGAGATCGTTCGTTGGCATGCATGGAGCGTCGCACGACGTGCGACGCGCGTCAAGCGGCATGCGACGTGCGGCCTGCCAGGTTCCAAGAGACCTTAGGTCGCGTGTCGCACGTCATGCGACACTTGACGTATGACCAGTAGCGACAAGGGATCGACCAGCGACGACGCGGGCCGATGGCTACGAGAGCAGCGCGAGAGACGCGGAATCCGAAGCCAAGCCGAACTTGCCCGGCTGCTCGGCTGGGACAAGACCGCGGTGAACAACTACGAGACGCGCGGCACGAAGATGCCCAACGATCGCGCCAAGCAGATCGCCGACTTCTTCCACCTGGACGTCATCACCGTTCGGCGGAACCTGGGCTTGTGGGTGCCCGACGACGACGCGAGCGCCATGGACAACGCCGAGCGGCAACTCGACGAGAACGAGCAACTCGCCGCCGACATCCGCAGCCTTGCCGAGAGTGATCGACAAGCGGTTACGGCCATCGTCGAGTCATTGAAGAAGAATGCCGAAACTCGCGCCAGAGAAGGCGAAGGCAACGGCTGACCTGTTGGTTTACCGCCAACCATGACCGTTTACGGACACTGACAAGGGGGTGACAACGAGTGACAAAAGGTGGTTCTGTGACATCTCACGATCACGACGCCCGGTCTTTCGCGCAGATCGGACGTCCAACTCGCACATGGGGAGTACAGAGCCGTGCCCACCGTGCCCGCACAGCACGCAATCGTCGGAGCCCTCGCCACCGCTGTCACATCTGCAAGCGCTGTCCTGCTCGCCACACACGCCGATCACGACCTCCTGAGGTCGGCCGCGATGATCGGCATCCTCTTCTCCACGGCGGCCGGCCTGTATGTCCTGATCGATCGACGCATCACGCAGGGCATACAGGCGACGACCCGCGTCGAGCACGCAACCAACCGCGTCGTCTCGGTCGAGTCCGACGTGTTGACCGTGCTCCGGCAGCAGCAGCGGAACGCCCAACACCTCAACTAGTACCGCGCGGCGGCCGGCAGCTCCCCACGGCCACACCGCGCACGACATCGGCGCGCCGTCCGGCCCCGCTTTCCGGACGGCGCGCCGTTCCCTTGCCCTGACCCCTCCGCGAAACCTTCGCCATGCCTCCACACACGCCAAAACCAGCGATCGGCTACATCCGAGTCAGCACCGCCCGCGAAGAAATGATCTCGCCCGAAATCCAAGAAAAATCCATTCGGGAATGGGCGACACGCAACAACAGGACCATTGTCGACATCATCGTCGACCTCGACAAGTCCGGCCGGAACTTCAAACGTCGCGTCCAAGAAGCGGTCGAAGGCATCCGTGACGGGCGCGCGAAAGAAATCCTCGTCTACAAATTCAGCAGGTTCGGGCGGCAGCGCCACGGGTGGGCGGTACATCTCGACCTCGTCGAGTCCGCCAAAGGCGAGCTCATCTCCACCACCGAAGAGGTTGACGCCCGAACGGCGGCCGGTAAATTCACGCGCGGCATGCTCGCCGAGGTCGCCGCGTTCGAGAGTGACCGAGCGTCCGAGCAGTGGATCGACACTCTCGAATGGCGGTTGTCGCGCGGCCTCCCGAAAACGGGCGGCCCTCGCTGGGGTTACATCCGTAAAGGTCGGGTGCTCGTCCCCGGCGAGGAGCATCATTACCGCACCGATCCGGACGACCCGCTAGGGGAACGATACGAACCGGACCCCGACCTCGTCGACGCCTACGTCAGCCTCTACGTTCGGTACGTGACCGGCGAGGCGGCCGGGCCAAAACTCGCATCATGGCTCAACCACCACGGGCACGTCACCACGCGGGGAACGGTCTGGTCAGTCCAGACCCTTTACGCGGTCATGGACTCCGGGTTTGCTGCCGGATACCTTTCTGAGCACGACAAGAATTGTCCCTGCCCGCCTAAACGGCGCCAGAGATGCCGAAACCTCATCTATCACCCGGGCGCACATAAAGCCATCATCGATGAGGAACTATGGCAGGCGTACCTACGGAAGCGGAAAGAACGGACGGGGCTCATGCCGCGGGCGCGCGGCGCCATGCGCGCACTTTCCGGGCTGCTCGTTTGCGGCGGCTGCGCGTGGAGCCTCACCGCCATCTCGGGGCCCAACGGTCCCGGTTACGCCTACCGGTGCGGCCGGTGGGGGCAGGTCCCCGCGTGCACGAAGGCGTACGTGCGGCGCGTGGTCGCCGAGGCCGAGGTACGCGACCAGCTCCGCGAGTGGGCTGCCGAGATCGACGCCGCGCGGCAGGCTGCCGCGGCGGACGTGGTCGTCCCGGCGCCGGCCCCGAAAATCGACGTCGACAAGATCGCGGAGAAGATCGCACGTATCGACAAGGCCCTCGCCCGGCTACGCAAGATGCGGGCGCTTGACGACGATGACGACCGTCAGGCCGAGCGGGAGTATCAGGACGCGCGCGCCGAGCTGCTCGACGACCGCGCTGCGCTGGAGGCCCAGCTCGAAGAGGCGCAGCGAGAGCAGGCGCCGCCGACCCAGGAGGAGCTCGGACCGATGATCGCGGGCGTCCTGGAGGGCTGGGACGTGCTGACCGGCGGCGAAAAGAACGCCCTTCTACTGAACATCATCCGCGTGATCCGCGTCCACCGTCAGGAGGAGGGGCCGGCGCGGCTGGACATCGTCCCCGTGTGGGCGCCCGCGGACACCTGACCGACATCCAGACCGACAGGAGGGGTATGTGTTCAGGTTGCAACGTCGAAACTGCTGTCAGCCATCCGCACACACATCCCCTCAGCAGCGTCTTCGCGATCCGTAGAGCCTAGCGACTCCCCCGATCAAGGCCGTCCCGCCTCGATGTCACACCAGCCCCTGCCGTCCGCTATCCTTTCCAGTGCCGTCGCGACAGCGACACCACGGCGGGTTGCCCGAGTGGCCAATGGGAGCGGACTGTAAATCCGTCGGCTTAGCCTACCCAGGTTCGAATCCTGGACCCGCCACACCACGCAGCACAGCCCTTGACCAGGCCCACCCGGTCAAGGGCTGTTCTCATTGCGTCCCGACAGGCCCCACCGGTTCCCGGCTATTGCCGGGTGTCCACGGGACAGAGACGGGACACGGTGCGCGTGGCGTGGCCTGCCTGTGTGGTTGGCGGCTGTCATGCAGTCGTGCCGTCGCCTCGTTTCCGGCTCCGGCGCTTGCCCTATCGAAGTCGGCTGTGCCTCGGGAAGAGCGCCTCCCGGGCATCCTTGGACGATCTCCCACGTGTCCGTGCTGCGACGTAGTCTCCAAGTTCCGCGACGGTTAAGGCGAAGTCGTCCGGGTCCATGACACGGATCCGCTCAATCCTTGCGCTTACTTCGAGTTGGAATCCGTCTCCATTGGGGAACTCGACCTCCACGCCGCAAGGGTGCTCATAGAGCGGAAGCTCGAAGGCCACCGCCAGGCCCTCGGCGGCGACTCTCTCCCTGAGTTGCCCAACCACCTGCTCGGCCCGTCTGACATCGCTGCCCATACGACTCATCTTGCCTCCGCAGGCGCATGCAACGGGCGCATCGTCTCAGGCGACGCGGACACGGAAAGGGCCACACGGTGCCCGTCAGCAGCGGAGCAAGGTTCGGGGACCGGGAGCAAGACGGTCGAGGGCTGTTCTTCTCCGGCCTGGCCGCCAGTCGTGTTCACGGCGTTCTGGGGGCACCTTTCCGAGTAACGCGCCGGGAGAGGTGGGCTGTGACGATGGATCAGGTCTGGTCTTGGGGCGGGGGCTGCTGTTGGATTCTCTAGCGTGGATGGTGCGGTGGTCGCTACGGCAGTGGGGGCGCTCTCTTCGCTGGTGGGGGTCACGTTGGGGGCGCTGGTTGAGCCGTTGAAGCTTGGCGCGGGTGAGCGGGCGCGGACCAGGCGAGATCGGACTGAGCGGTGTGCCGCCTACGTCGAGGCGGCGACCACGGCCCGGGAACGGTTGGTCGAGTTCAATGTGCTCCATCGCTTGAGAGAACGCTCACCCGACGATGCTCGGGCCGACCCGGATAAGTATCTGGCGAGCACGGACGCGTTTTATCAGGCTCGTGCTTCGATGCGCCAGATCTTCGGGCTGCTGGTCATGAGCGGGCCTGAGGAGTTGGTTGAACAGGCCAAGCGGGTGCGCATGGCGGAGATGCAGTTGCATGCTCACCGGCGGGCGGTCAACTCGGACGATGCTTCGAGTGGTGGGCTACCGGCGGAGGTCTTGGCGGCCGTGCGCGCTTTTGATGAGGCGATTGAGGAGTTTGCGAGGGCGGCCCGCAAGCACGCCAAATGATGCAGCCTGTTCGGGGGCGGTGGAATGATGGATTTCTTTCAGGATGCGCGGTCGGACGGCTCTGGGCGGGTGAGTTTGCGGCATCTTGCTGGTCGTGATCAGGACGAGTTTCTTGGGTTGGTGGGTGCCAGTGCGGAGTTGCATCGGCCCTGGGTTTCTCTGCCGTCCACGCCGGAGCAGTTTCAGGATTATGTCAGGCGGTATGCGCGGCCCGATGAGGAGTCGCTGCTCGTTTGTGTGCGGGGTAGTGGAGAGATCGCCGGTGTGATCAATGTCAACAGTATTATTCGGGGGCGGTTTCAGTCTGGGTCTGTTACCTATGCCGCCTTTGCTCCTTCTGCTGGCAAGGGCTATATGAGGGAAGGGCTTGCGCTGGTGGTGCGTTATGCGTTCGAGCAGTTGCGGCTTCATCGGCTTGAAGCTCAGATACAGCCTGGTAATTATGCCTCGATCGAGCTGGTCCGGCGGGTCGGGTTTCGGAGTGAGGGTTACTCGCCGGAGTTGTTGTACATCGACGGGGCTTGGCGAGACCATGAGCGTTGGGCGATCACTAATACGATGATCGATGTCGCTCCTACGCCTCCGCATCCGACTCTGCCGGAGCGGTAGAGCCGCCTGTCGGTGGGGTGATTGGTCGCCTGGTGTGGGGTTGATTGAGAGTGTCTGTGTGGTCGACGAGTTGGGGAGGCAGTGTGGCCAAGGAGACCATTGTTGAGCTTCGGGACTATTTGATCGGGGCTGCTGGGGACTTTCCCGGGGCAGTGCGGGTGGAGGTCGTGGAGGACGAGAACGGCATGTTCAGTGTCGAGTTGGAGAGTGGGGAGGAGTTGTTCGTCGCGATCGCGGCCGTTGTCGTCTAGGGCAAGGGAAAGGCCGGGGCGGTCACCGGCCCCGGCCTTTGGTGGGTCAGCTCTTGCGGGCGGGAAGGAGTCGCTTCACGGCGACGGCCGCTGAGATCAGCGTGAAGAGGGCAAGGCCGAGCCAGACCGCTTTGAGGCCCAGCCAGGGGGACACTACGGCGGCGCCGCCGAGGCCGGCGGCCACTCCGCCTACGGGGGGAGTGTTGTACATGTTTACCATTTCCTTTCTTTGCGCCAGGCGGCCTGCCAGAAGGCGCGTGCCTGGACGAACTGGAGGAAGACGTCGAAGACCATCTCGACGACGATCGTGGCGGCCAGCGCCATTTGTAAGGGGCCGCGGCGACGCACGGTCACCACTCGCTCGACCATGAAGATGACGGTGACCGCGGCCCAGATTGGGCTGATTTTGATGCCGCCCAGCCAGATCGCCGAATAGGCGATCGACGAGAGGTAGGCGATGATGACGATGATGCCGATCAGGGAGAGGAGCTGCCGTCCCCAGTACGGGCGGGTGATCGGCGTCCAGCCGTAGTCGAAGAGGTTCTCCAGCGCGCCGCGTTTCCAGCGGAGTCGCTGCCTGGCCAGGTCTCGCCAGGTCGGCATCACCTCGGTCGTCAGCGTGCATTCCTTGGGGCAGAGAATGCGGAAACCGAGGTGGAGGATCGCCAGGGTGAGTTCGTTGTCCTCGGTCAGGACGCGGACGTCGTACACGTGCGGCAGGCCGGGGAGGCGGCCTGCGCGGCGGGCCGCGACCACCTCCTGGAGGGTGGCCACACGGAAGATCGTCGCGGTGCCGGTCAGGACGAGCGCCTTGCCGTGCAACCGCCGGACATCCCGCGCGTACCGGACGTACTCGTTGCGCTGGAACATGCCGACCGCGCCGCCGCCGGGCTTGCCGGTGAACGTCCCGCCGATGGCGGCGTAGCGGCCCGTGGCCAGGTACTCGACGCCGTTGCGGATGAAGCCGGGGTCGAGGGCCGAGTCGGCGTCCATCACCATGATCGCGTCGTCGGGGCCGGAGATCGGGAGCAGCCGGTCGAGGACCTGGTTCAGCGCGCCCGCCTTCTTGTGCCGGTTCCCGCGCGTCCCGACGACCTCGACGCCGTGGCGCCGGGCGATGTCGGCGGTGGCGTCGGTGCAGTTGTCCGCGATCACGACGATGTGGTCGGGCAAACGCTCCTGCGCGCGCAACGACTCGATCGTCTCGGTGATCTGCTCCGCCTCGTTGTAAGCCGGGATCAGGACCAGCACGCGCATCGCGGCCGCGTCGACGGGGGGCAGGCTGCGCTTTCCGTCTCGCGCTTCCCGGTGAAACCAGGTGCGGAGCGGGGCCGCCTTCCTTGGGAGGGCCGGGCGCGGTGTGTCTTCGTGTTGGACAGCGGAGGGCGGAATTGCGTGCGAAATGGTCGTGGCGGGGGCGGGGATCGAACCGGGGACGGTTGTCGCGGGCGAGGAAACGGAGCCGTGCGCTGTCGCGGACGATAAATGTCCCGAGGCGGGAGCGTTCGGCGGCACCGGCCGTTCGCCGTGTACCGGACGGGCGAGCCGGTCGCGTCCTAACTGGCGCTCGATCGGCGATTGCGGCATTGGAGGGTCGTGTTCGAAGTGGGGGGTCACGTCAGCGTGCCCCCGTGCTGGCGCCGTCCGTCCGAACCAAACGGCCGTAAGCGATGACGTTGTGGGTGTAATCGCCGATCGCGCGGTCGAATCGTCCGGCGCAGGTGATCAATCGGATCGCCGCATAACCGGGATCGCCGTAGACCCGCCCCGTGGGGAACCGCTTCTTGTCGACGCGCTCGATTGAGTCGATCTCGAACACGGCGGTCCGACCGTCGGAACGGAGGACGGTCGCCTGGTCGCCGGGACGCAGCTCCCCGAGCCGGTAGAAGACCGCCGGGCCGCGGGCCGTGTCCAGATGACCGATGATCACAGCGGCCCCGCGGCTGCCGGGCGCGGCGCCGAGCCGGTACCAGCCCGCCTCCTGGGCCCGGTCGGGGGGCGGGGTCTCGACGGTCCGATCGGCGTTCTGCGCGAGTTTCATCAGCGGCGTCCGGACGCCGATCCGCGGCACGTCGAGACGCACCGGGACGGAAGGCGGCAGCGCGTCCGCCCACGGCGCCGGTGCCACGGGAGGTCGCCGCGGATCCTGTGCCGACGAGGCCGGTGCCGGAGGGGCGGCGGCAGGGCGGTCCCCGAACGCCCGGGCGATCAGGAAGCCCGCGACGACCAGCCCGGACAGTCCCACGGCCACGGCCGCGAGAATGCGCGGACGCAGGCGACGATGTTCCACGAACGCTCTCCTTCGAGGCTCAGCCGATTCAGGTCAGGTCGCGCCACGGACAGTGGCGGTGATTGACGGTAATGCCCCAAAGTGAAGGTTCAACCCTTCTGAGAGTTAAGTCCCGGGATAAACAACGCGTGACTGGCGAGTTATTTGTCAGGTTCCAATTTCAGTGCCCATTCCCGGCGCTTATGTGATTGACGATTCATCTGTGTGCTGAGCTGTGGAAACGTCACTCTGAGGGGAGAGGGTCCCCGA
Source organism: Actinomadura decatromicini (assembly GCF_008121305.1). Classification (NCBI taxonomy): domain Bacteria; kingdom Bacillati; phylum Actinomycetota; class Actinomycetes; order Streptosporangiales; family Thermomonosporaceae; genus Actinomadura; species Actinomadura decatromicini. The sequence goes on from NZ_VSRQ01000005.1 coordinate 610,361, forward strand.
GGGACGTTCGACAAGGCGTGCGGCCGACGACGCGCGGCCGTCGTGAAGGTTTACGCAAGCTCTGTCCGGGAGCGGACACGCCACCCTGCCCAGAGAACGTTTTTCCAGTTCAGAGCCTTTACTCTTGGTTCACCGCCCCTGACTTGCATCCATTCCGCCGGCAGGCCGGGCCGTCCGGTGCGGTGCTTGACCTTGACGCTGCGTCAACGTCTGTAATGAAGGCATGCGGATCGGCGAGCTGGCCGCGCTGGTCGGGGTGTCGACCCGGACCGTCCGGCATTACCACCACCTTGGACTGCTGCCCGAGCCGGAGCGCCTGGCGAACGGCTATCGGGAGTACCGGCTGCGGGACGCCGTCCTGCTCGCGCGGGTGCGGCGGCTGGCGGAACTGGGCCTCGCGCTGGACGAGATCCGGGACGTCCTCGCCGACGAGCGCGGCCGGGAGCTGCGCGAAGTCCTGGCCGAGCTGGACTCGGACCTCGCGCGCCAGCAGCAGGCGATCACGGCCCGCCGCGCCCGTCTCGCGACGCTCCTGGCCGATCCCGGGCTGAGCCCCGACTCGGCGGTGTCGCCCGAGATGGCGGACGTCCTCCGCGGCCTGCCAGGCGGCGGAGGGTCGCGGTTCGCTGAGCACGACCGGGAGATGCTCGCGTTCGTCGACACGGTCGCGGGCCCCGCCTCCGGCTTCGCGGACATGCTGCGTCCCCTCGTCGCACACGGCGCCGAGATGTACGCGCGGCTGGACGAGATCGCGGACGCCGCCCCCGACGACCCGAGGGTCGCCGAGATCGCCGAGACCTTCGCGGCGCTTCTGCCCGAGGAATTGGCAGCCGTAATGTCCGCGCAAGGCCCGGACGCCGCCTGGCTGGAGGAGATGTCCGCCGCCCAGGCCGAGGTCTTCCGCCTCACCATCGCGATGTTGAAGGAGCGGAAATGCTGACGCGCGGCCACGCATTCCGGAGCGTCGTGAAACTGGTGCCCTACCCGGTGCGCAGGATCGTGGGATTCGACGCGAAGGGACTGGTCAGCATCGTCCTGCTCGTCGCGCGCCGCCGCCACGGAGTTCCCAAAGGCGCCGTGGCGCTCTCGTACTCGGGTGCGCAGACCACCCTCCAACTGGCCTTCCTTTTCGCCATGCTGCTGGAGACGGTCGTCGTCGAACTCCTGCTGCGGGGCGTCGACGCGCCCGGAGCGCTGCGCGGGGCGGTCCTGATGATCGACGTCTATTCGATCCTCATCGTGGTCGCCGTCATAGCGGCGTGCGTGACCCGTCCGCACGTCCTCTCGGACGGTGAACTGCGCATCCGATACGGCGCCTTCTTCGACCTCCGCGTGCCTCGCGGTTCGATATCTGCGGTGCGGGTCGCGCGCAATTACGACGAGCGCGGAATGGTCAGGATCGGGGACGGGAAACTGTCGGTCGCCGTCGCCGCGCAGACGAATGTGATCGTGGAACTGGACGCGCCGATCACGGTCGTCCGGCCGCTCGGCGGACGGGACACGGCGCGCACGATCCGCTTCTACGCCGACGACCCGGCCGCGTTGGCGACCGCCTTCCCGGAGGCGGCGGGCGCGCCGAAAATACAGGAGGGGGCAGGTCGGCGGGACACGCGGTGAAGGTTTGATCTACCTCTGTCATATTGACAGGGGCACGAGGTAGACCTGCATATGTGCAGGTTAGTTATGTGAGTGAGGCGACACCGGGACGGGAGAACGAGGACTTCGTCGCGGCGGGCCCCGGCTGGGTCGTGCTGCTGGACGGGGCCACGGCCCCGGCGGGGGTGGACAGCGGGTGCCGGCACAACCCGGCATGGCTGGTGCGCATGCTCGGCGGCCGGATCGCGGCGCTGCTCGCGCTGGAGGACGGCAAGCCGCTGCCCGACCTGGTGGCCGAGGCGATCAAGGTGACCGGGGAGGCGCACACGGCGACGTGCGACCTGCGGAACCCGGACAGTCCGTCCGCGACGGTGTCGCTGCTGCGCCGGCGCGACGACGTGGTGGAGTGGTTCGTGCTGGCCGACTCGCCGATCGTGGTGGACGTGGGCGAGGTTCGCGTGTTCCGCGACGACCGCCTCGACCATCTGCCCAGCTACACGCTCGAAGGTGTCCGCAAGGCGCGCAACAGCCCCGGCGGGTTCTGGGTGGCGAGCACCCGGCCGGAGGCCGCGTACGAGGGGCTGACCGGGGAGGTGCCGGTCGCGGGCCTGCGCCGGGCGGCGGTGCTCAGCGACGGCGCGTCCCGGCTGGTGGAGCGGTTCGGCGAGCTGGACTGGGACGGCCTGCTCCGCGTCCTGGACGAGGAGGGCCCGCGCGAACTCGTCCGGCGGACGAGGCGGACCGAGGCGTCCGCGACCAGCCTGCGGGGAAAGCGCCACGACGACGCCACCGCCGTCCTCGTCCGCTTCTGAACCGCGCCGAGGCCTGTCTGGAGGGGGGCGAAAGGAGTTCGCGCCATGTGCTGGGGGCGTGTATGGTTTCACTGCGCGAGCGTCGCAAGCCCCTTTAGCTCAGTCGGCAGAGCGTCTCCATGGTAAGGAGAAGGTCTACGGTTCGATTCCGTAAAGGGGCTCAACGGCACACCGGCCGCCATCCGACGAGGACGGCGGCCTTCGTCGTCCCGGCGCCCGTCCCGGCACACGTTCCGGTCCCAGAGGCCCCGGGGCGCGCGGCAGACCGATTCGCTCCATACCGGGGGCTGTGGTACCGTCCCACCGGTTCCGGCAGGACGTTTCGCAGGTCACCGGCGCACCCGGTATCCTGGACGACGGTCCGCGGAGCACGCGAAACCGATTCCCGATCATCTTCCGGGTTTTCGTGTTTCCGGGGCGCGGTGCGCATCCGGTATCCTTGCAAACCGGTCCACACCGACCAGCACGGCGGGGTAGCTCAGTCAGGCAGAGCAAGCGGCTCATAATCGCTGTGTCGCCGGTTCAAGTCCGGCCCTCGCTACTACCCAAGGCTCTCCACCTCCTCCGGGAGGCGGGCGGCCGCGGGTCGAAAGACCGGCCGCCCACCCGGGCGGCCGCGGTCAGAAGTTCCTGTCCCCAGCTCAGAAAGGCACTCCAACGTGGCTGCCACCGACGTCCGGCCGAAGATCACGCTGGCCTGCCAGGAGTGCAAGCACCGCAACTACATCACGCGGAAGAACCGGCGCAACGACCCGGACCGCCTGGAGATCAAGAAGTACTGCCCGAACTGCAGGACGCACCGTCCGCACCGGGAGACCCGCTAGCCCGCGGCGCGCGGCCGCCGGTGATCCGGCCGGCCCGATCGCCCGCGCACGCCGAGCGGTGACTTCTTCGCACGCTTGCCATACCTGATCAGCCCGTCCCCGTGGGTGAGACCCGCGGGGGCGGGCTGAACGTCATTCTGTTAGCGTCCGTCCGAGACGCGGCGACCCGCGCCGGCACGGCGAGGAGACGCCGCGGCGGCGCGACGCGACGACGAGACGAACGCGAGACACGCGCGGCCAGGGCGGGCCTCGGCGGCCGACCGCCCCGGCCGGGCCGGAGGGACGGGACTGCATGGCACTCAACCGGGACTTCATCGGGCGGACGTTCCCGCCCAGCCAGCCGTACGAGGTGAGCCGGGTGAAGATCCGCGAGTTCGCGGACGCCATCGGCGACCAGAACCCGGTCTACCGCGACCAGGAGGCGGCCAAGGCCGCCGGGCACCCCGACGTGATCGCGCCGCCGACCTTCCCGATCGTCGTGTCCCTCGTCGACAACGGCCTCGCCGACCCCGAGCTGGGCCTCGACTACGCGATGGTCGTGCACGGCGAGCAGCGGTTCGAGTACACGCGCCCGCTCCGCGCGGGCGACGTCATCGTCTGCACCGCGACGGTCACCGAGATCAGGTCGATCGGCAAGAACGAGAAGCTCGTCCTGGAGACGGAGATCAGGACGGTCGAGGGCGAACTCGTCTGCAAGTCCTACAACACCATCGTGGAACGGGGAGTCTGATGGCCGCCACCGTCAAGTACGCCGACGTCGAGGTCGGCACCGAGCTTCCGCTCCGCTCCTTCCCGGTCGACCGGGCGAACCTCGTCCAGTACGCGGGCGCGTCGGGCGACTTCAACCCGATCCACTGGCGCGAGTCCGTCGCGAAGGCCGTCGGGCTCCCGGACGTGATCGCGCACGGCATGTACACGATGGCGCAGGGCGGGCGGTTCGTCACCGACTGGGCCGGCGACCCGGGCGCGGTCGTCGACTACGGGGTACGGTTCTCCTCGCCGGTCGTCGTCCCCGACGAGGGCGGCGCGACGCTGGAGATCAGCGGACGGGTGGAGGAGAAGCTCGACGACGACAAGGTCGTCGTGGCGCTCACCGCCCGCTCGGGCGACCAGAAGGTCCTCACGCGCGCCAAGGCGGTCGTCAAGCTCGCCTGACCGGCACGGCGGACACCACGCGCCGGGCCGTACCCGGGCCCGGCGCGCGGCCCGCGACCGGACGAGGCACGCAGGGGGAGGAAGACGACGTGGCGGTGTTCGCCGAAGACGTGAACCTGGCCGGGTACACCACGCTGCGCCTCGGCGGCCCCGCCCGGCGCTTCGTCGAGGCCACGACCGAGGCGGAGGTCGTCGCGGCGGTCCGGGACGCCGACGACGCGGGCGAACCGGTGCTCGTCCTCGGCGGCGGCTCCAACCTCGTGGTCTCCGACGACGGGTTCCCCGGGACGGTCGTACACGTCGGCACGCGCGGCGCCGAGCGCGTCGCCGCCGAGGGCGGACGGGTGCTCGTCCGCGTCCAGGCGGGCGAGGACTGGGACCCCTTCGTCGCCCGCTGCGTCTCCGACGGCCTCGCCGGGGTCGAGTGCCTGTCCGGCATTCCTGGACGTGTCGGCGCGACGCCCATCCAGAACGTCGGCGCCTACGGGCAGGACGTCAGCGAGACGATCGTCGAGGTCCGCGCCTACGACCGGCACGCCCGCGCGTGCGTCACCCTCGATCACGACGCCTGCCGCTTCACCTACCGGCACTCCGTGTTCAAGGGGAACGACCGGTATGTCGTCCTGGACGTGACGTACGCGCTGCACGAGTCCGAGGAGTCCCAGCCCGTCGCCTACGCGGAACTCGCGAAACGCCTCGGCGTCGCCGCCGGGGACCGGGTGACGCTCAAGGAGGCGCGCGACGCCGTCCTCGAACTGCGGCGCGGCAAGGGCATGGTCCTGGACGCCGCCGACCCCGACACCCGCAGCGCCGGATCGTTCTTCACCAACCCGATCCTGGAGCCGGACCAGCTCGCCGAGCTGGAGCGCCGCGTCGCCGACCGGCTCGGACCGGACGCCGCGTTCCCCCGCTACCCGGAGATCGGCGACCGGGTGAAGACGTCCGCCGCCTGGCTGATCGACCGCGCCGGGTTCGCCAAGGGCCACGCCCTCGGCCCCGCGCGGATCTCCACCAAGCACACCCTCGCGCTCACCAACCCGGGCGGCGCCAGTACGGCCGACCTGCTCGCGCTGGCCCGCGAGGTCCGGCGCGGCGTCCGGGACGCGTTCGGCGTCGAGCTGGTCAACGAGCCCGTCCTCATCGGCGTGACCCTCTGAAGGGGCACCCTGAGCTGTGACGATCCGCACAGCGACGGTCCGGCCGGGGCTTGGTACGGTGGTCGGCGTCGAGGGGGAGTAGTCCTGATCGCGTGATCGACATACTGGCGCCGCCGATGGGCGCCCGGTCACGCGGGCCCCGATCTCTGATCGCGCGGACGAGACCTTCGGCCTGGCAAGGAACGTTTTTCGTCCTCGGTCGGCGCGCGGGACCACGTCGCCGCGACGGGCCGGACGAAAAGTGTTCCCGATGCCGGGCCGAGGTCGCATGCGCAGAGCGCACTCCCGCCCTCCGCTCGGCATCCGAGCGAGAGGGAACCGGTGACCGCCTTCCTCATCAGTCTGGCCGTGATCTTCGTCGCCGAGCTGGGCGACAAGAGCCAGCTCATGGCGATGACCTTCGCCACCCGATTCCGCGCCCTCCCGGTGCTGATCGGCATCACGGCGGCGACCGCGATCGTCCACCTGGCGAGCGTCGCGCTCGGCGCGGCGGTCGGCGCCGCGCTCCCGACCGGTCCGATCTCCATCCTCGCCGGGGTCGCGTTCCTCGGTTTCGCGCTGTGGACGCTCCGCGGCGACGAGCTGGACGACACCGAACGCGACAAGGCCAAGCGCGCGACGGGATCGGCGATCCTCGCCGTCGGCGCGGCGTTCTTCCTCGCCGAGCTGGGCGACAAGACGATGCTCGCCACCGTCACCCTCGCCGCCGACCACGGCGGGTTCCTCGCCCTGACCGGCGTGTGGGCCGGGTCGACGGTCGGGATGGTCGCCGCCGACGCGCTCGCCATCGTCGTCGGGCAGATGCTCGGCCGGAAGCTCCCGGAGCGCGTCATCAAGTACGGCGCGGCGGCCGGGTTCGCGGTGTTCGGCGTCCTCCTCCTCGTCGAGGGCATCGCCGGCTGACGCCCGACCCGGCGGCTAGGGGGTGGTCAGCCAGGCGTCGACGCCGGACAGGAGGCGGCGGCGTATGTCGTCCGGGGCGGCCGAGGCTCTGATCGACTGGCGGGCCAGCTCGGCCAGTTCGGCGTCCGAGAAGCCGTGCTCGCCGCGGACCAGCTCGTACTGCCGGGCGAGCCGGGCGCCGAACAGGAGCGGGTCGTCCGCGCCCAGCGCGATCGTCGCGCCCGCCTCGAACAGCCGCCGGACCGGGACGTCCGCCGCCGTCTCCGCCACGCCGAGCCCGACGTTCGACGCCGGGCACACCTCCAGCGCGACGTCCCGGTCGACGATCCGGTCGAGCAGGCCCGGGTCCTCGACGGCGCGGACGCCGTGGCCGATCCGGTCGGCGCGCAGCGTCTCCACGCACTCCCGGACGCTGCCCGGCCCGAGCAGCTCCCCGCCGTGCGGGACGGACAGCAGCCCGCCCCGCGCCGCGATCCGGAACGCGCCCTCGAAGTCGTAGGCGCGCCCCCGCCGCTCGTCGTTGGACAGGCCGAACCCGACGACCCCGTCCCCCGCGTACCGGACGGCGAGCCGCGCCAGCGTCTTCGCGTCCAGCGGGTGCCGGGTCCGGTTCGCCGCGATCACCACGCCGATGCCGACGCCGGTCGCCGCACCGGCGTCCCGCGCCGCGTCGAGGACCAGCTCGACGGTCGGGGTCAGCCCGCCGAACTTCGCCGCGTACCCGCTCGGGTCGACCTGGATCTCCAGCCAGCCGGAGCCCTCCGCGGCCTCGTCCTCGGCGGTCTCGCGCAGCAGGCGGCGCAGGTCGTCCGGCGTCTGGAGCACCGAGCGCGCGATGTCGTACAGGCGCTGGAACCGGAACCAGCCGCGCTCGTCGGTCGCGTGCAGGCGGGGCGGCCAGTCCTCGACGAGGGCGTCCGGCAGGTGGACGCCGTGCGTCGCGGCCAGCTCGACGAGCGTGGCGTGCCGCATCGAACCAGTGAAGTGCAGGTGCAGGTGCGCTTTGGGGAGCAGGGCCACGTCCGGGCGGACGGAGCCGCGCGCGGCGCGCTCCCCGCGGTCCGGCGGTCGGCTGTCCTCCACCGGACGGGCTGAAACGGTACGGGCCTCCATGAGCCAATGCTGCCGGATCTTCGTCCCGCTCGAACCCCCGGCCCCTCAGGATCACCTGACCGGACTACCTCGCATGACACGCTCCGGCCATCCCGCCCATGGGCATCTTCAAAAAACTTTGGAATCGCGTGCAACCCCGTCCGGGCACCGTGCGTATACGAGGGGCGCCAGAGAGAAACAAGCACACCCCCGCAGAGAGCACGGGCAGAAGGGATACACGATGATCACGCTGAAGGCGGCCTTGGTCGCGGCGTCCGCCATCGGGGCAGTCGCGGCGGGCGGCGGCGCGACGTGGGCGATGACCGGATCCCACCACGACGCGGGCCTCCAGTCGCAGACCGCGAAGGCCCCCGCGCAGCAGCGCCAGGTCCAGGACGTCCCGCCCGCCACCCCGCCGACCTGCCTGCCGGCGAAGCCCCGCCTGCCCGGCGCGAAGGTCCCGGACGCCGGCGCGGCGAAGAAGCAGGTCGAGCAGCGGCTCAAGCAGAACCCGGTCACCAAGGACCTGCCGAAGGGGCAGTTCCCGAAGACCGACAACCTGCCGGGCGCCCCGAACCCGAACGTCCCGAACCCGAACGTGCCGGGCGTCCCGAACGCGAATGTGCCGAAGCCCAACGTGCCCGGCGTCCCCAACGCGGGCGTGCCGAAGGCGGAGCTGCCGAAGGCGGGCGTCCCCGGCGTCAAGGCCCCGGACGGCAAGCTCCCGGCGAACATCCCCACCTGCGTCCCGAACCCGAAGGACCTCGGCAAGAAGGTCCCGGCCGCGCCGAAGCCCGACGCCCGCGTGCCCGGCAAGCCGGCCCTGCCGAACGCGCCGAAGCTCGACTGCGACTCGCTGAAGCCCGCCGTGCGGGTCGGGAGCGCGGTCGAGAAGACGGTCATGCTGGCGAAGGGCCTGCACTACACCTCGGCCGTCCCGGGCGGCGCCGAGCTCGGCAAGCTGAACATCTGCGGCGTCACCCAGAAGTGGACCGGCGCCGCCGGGCAGTGGATCACCGTCGAAACGCTGAAGACCCCCACCGGGATGACGCAGAATCAGCTCCGCCAGGCGCTGCACCTGCCCCAGGGCGGCACCCCGGTCACCCTGTTCGGGTCGGCCGGCTGGGTGGGCCCGGGCGGCAACGGCCTGCTCCTGTTCGACCCGAACGGCTACTCCCTGTTCGTCAACGGCAGCCCGGTCTTCGCGGGCAGCCTCCAGGACGTCACCGGCGCCCTGCGGCAGGCGGGCTGACGGGACGGACCCGGCACGCGCGCGGCCGCGCCGCGCACGTGCCACACGGAAGACGCGGGGCGGGCGGCCTTGGCGCGGAGGCCGCCCGCCCTCGGTACACGAGCCGGATCTGCTCTAGCCGGGACGGAGCACAGTGGGGCGTCGAGACGAGAAGTCGTTCGTGGAGTTCGTGACGGAACGCGGCGATGCCCTGCTGCGCACCGCGGCGCTCATGTGCGGGGCCCGGCAGGACGCCGAGGACATCCTGCAGACCGCGCTGGAGAAGGCCTACCGCCACTGGGGGCGGCTGGAGGCGGGCAGCGATCCCGAACCCTACGTCCGCCGGATCCTGGTCAATCTCGTGATCAGCCGGGCCCGGCGGTGGAAGGTGCTCCGGGAGATCCACATGGCGAGGCTGCCGGAGACGCCGACGAACTCGCCGAACCACTCCGTCGAGCTGAGGGGGACGCTCATGGACGAACTGCGCAAGCTCGGCCCGCGGCAGCGGGCCGTGCTGGTCCTCCGCTTCTGGGAGGACCTGTCGGAGGCGGAGACGGCGGAGGCGCTCGGCTGTTCGGTCGGAACGGTCAAGAGCCAGGCGTCCCGGGGGCTCGCCAGGCTCCGGGAACGCCTCGACAAGAACCTGGCGCCACTGGGGAGATGAGCGATGGAACTGGAGAGCGAACTGCGGAAGGCCATGGCCGAGCAGGTGGCCGGGACGACCGCGACGCCGTCGCTCGTCACCGACGTGAAGCGCCGGCACCGCAGGCGGCGGGCGCGCGTCCAGGCGGCGGCGGGGGCCGTCGCCGCGTCGGTCGCCGCGCTCGCCCTGGTGCCCACCTACCAGTCGTTCCGGGCCGCACCTGCCGGGAACTCCGAGACGGCCCGTCCGAGTAACACCGTCTCGGCGCTCCGGATGCCGGAACGACCGCCTGCCCCGGGCCTTCCCCAGACCCCGTCCGAACGGGGAAGGCCCGGGGCGGGAGCACCGCCGAAGCCGGAGGGACGGCCGCCGCACGGCGGCGGGGGCGGGGGCCCGCGACGCCCCGGCGCCGGGGTCGTGGACGGCCTGCCGCGCTGGATCACCTACCTGCCGTCCGGGCTGGCCGCCGCCGCGCCCTGCGCCGCCACCGAGGCCGCCGGGCGGAAGACGACGACGTGCCGCTGGGTCGGGGACGGCGGCTGGGTGGAGATCGTCCTCGTGAAGGGCGGCGGGTTCACGGGCCCGCAGGACCTCATGAAGACGACCGGCATCCCCGGCCACGCGACCGTGCGCGGGATGCCCGCGCTGACCGGCGACCACGTCGGCTCCGGGCGGCAGGTGTGCTGGCTCGCCCGGCGCGGCGTCGGCGTCACGGTCGCCGCGGGCGGGCGGGCCGCGGACGACCTGATGCGCATCGCCGAAGGCGTCCGGCCGTGAGCCGGGATCGATAGAGCCCCGCTCCGGCGGGGCGTCCCGAGACGGAGAGGGGCCGCTCGCGGGACGTCCCGCCGGACATCCGGGAACGGGTCATTCGAGGCAGCCCCGTTCCGCATAAAGACCGGCCCCGGGCGATGCCGCCCGGGGCCGGTCTTTCGTCTAGCCGGTCTTTCGTATAAGGGTCAGTTGGCTTCGGCGAGCAGCTTCGCGACGCGCGAGACGCCCTCGACGAGGTCGTCGTCGCCGAGTGCGTAGGACAGGCGGAAGTATCCCGGCGTGCCGAACGCCTCGCCCGGCACGAGCGCGACCTCCGCCTCCTCCAGGATCAGCGACGCCAGCTCCACCGACGTCCGCGGGCGCTTGCCGCGGATCTCCCGTCCGAGCAGCTCCTTGACCGACGGGTACACGTAGAACGCGCCCTCCGGCTCGGGGCACACGACGCCGGAGATCTCGTTCAGCATCCGCACGATCGTCTTGCGGCGCCGGTCGAACGCCTTGCGCATCTCCGCCACCGCCGACAGGTCGCCGGTGACCGCGGCGAGCGCGGCGGCCTGCGACACGTTCGCCACGTTCGACGTCGCGTGCGACTGGAGGTTCTGCGCGGCCTTCACCACGTCCGCGGGGCCGATCAGCCAGCCGACGCGCCAGCCGGTCATCGCGTACGTCTTCGCGACGCCGTTCAGGACGAGCGTCCGGTCGGCCAGTTCCGGCACCACGACGGGCATCGAGTGGAACTCGGCGTCCCCGTAGACGAGGTGCTCGTAGATCTCGTCGGTGACGACCCAGAGGCCGTGCCCGTCGGCCCAGCGGCCGATCGCCTCGATCTCGTCGCGGGAGTACACGGCCCCGGTCGGGTTGGACGGCGACACGAACAGCAGCACCTTCGTCCGGTCGGTGCGGGCCGCCTCCAGTTGCTCGACGCTCACCTTGTAGCCGGTGGTCTCGTCGGAGACCACGTCCACCGGGACGCCGCCCGCCAGCTTGATCGACTCGGGGTAGGTCGTCCAGTAGGGCGTCGGGAGGAGCACCTCGTCGCCCGGGTCGAGCAGCGCCGCGAACGCCTCGTACACCGCCTGCTTGCCGCCGTTGGTGATCAGGACCTGGGACGCCTCGACGCGGTACCCGGAGTCGCGCTCGGTCTTCTCGGCGACGGCGGCGCGCAGCTCGGGCAGCCCACCCGCGGGCGTGTACTTGTGGAAGCGCGGCACCCTGCACGCGGTCACCGCCGCCTCGACGATGTAGTCCGGCGTCGGGAAGTCGGGCTCGCCCGCGCCGAACCCGATGACCGGGCGGCCCGCCGCCTTCAGCGCCTTGGCCTTGGCGTCGACGGCCAGCGTGGCGGATTCGGATATCGCGGCGATTCGCTTGGAGATGCGAGGACGGTCGATGCTCATGCCCCTATCGTTACAGACGCCGTTCACCGACCCGAGCGATATATCCGCGCCGGTCGGACGCCATGCCCCCGGAGCGCCGCCCGGGCGCGGGCGGATCGTCCGCCCGGCTGGTTCGACGCGGGGGCCTCCGGCACGTAGACTCACCGTCCTAGTGAAGCGTCACCGGTATACGCGCCTGTCCGCACGCGGACGTTCGTGCAGGCCGTAAGCTGGGACGCGACACGCCCCGGTCCCGTGGCCGGGGGTTCTCCGCAGCCGGAGAATGAAGGGCAGTGGCTCAATTGGTAGAGCTCCGGTCTCCAAAACCGGCGGTTGGGGGTTCGAGTCCCTCCTGCCCTGCGAGGTGCGGTGCGCGCACCCGTACCGGCCGCGTCATGGCGGGTCCGTGGCGCTCCGCGGCACGGGACCGCGCGGCGACCACCCCGGTGGTTGGATCACGACCGATGAGGTGAACGGCGGCAAATGGCGACTGAGACTCGCGACGAGCCCGAGGCCAAGGACGAAGGCAAGGGCAAGAAGGAGAAGTCCCCGTCCAGGCGGACGTCTCCGGCCCTTTTCGTGCGCCAGGTTCTCGCCGAGCTGCGCAAGGTCATCTGGCCGACCCGGCGGGAGCTCGTCACCTACACGACCGTGTCCCTCGTGTTCGTGCTGATCATGGTGGCGATCGTGTCCGGCGTCGACTACGGGCTGCAGAAGGGCGTCTACGCCCTCTTCGGCTGACCGGCCGACCCGGCGACACCGACGACCGCGGCCGCCGAAGACCGGCCCGCCGCCGCACCAACGCAAGTCAATCACCGCAGAGCCGAGAGAAAGAGTCACCGTGTCCGAGTCCTCACAGCCCTACGACGAGGCCGTTGCCGAGGCCCAGTCCGCTGCGGCTGCTGCGGCGGACCAGGCGGCCGAGCCCGTCGACGAGACGGCCGAGGCCGTCGTCTCCGCCGGCGACGCCGAACCCGCGGACACGAAGCTCGAGGGCGAGGGCCCCGAGCCCGACGCCGCCGCGGACGCCGGCGACCTGGCCGACGTCGTCTCCGCCGAGGACGAGTCCGGCGAGGGCGCCGAGGAACCGGACGAGGGCGAGGAGGCCGGCGAGGCCGAGGAGGGCCCCGCCGAGCCGCCGGTCGACCCGCACGCCGAGTTCAAGATGCAGCTCCGGATGCAGCCGGGCGACTGGTACGTCGTGCACTCCTACGCGGGTTACGAGAACCGGGTCAAGACCAACATCGAGACCCGCACCCAGACCCTCAACATGGAGGACTACATCTTCCAGATCGAGGTGCCGCAGCACGAGGTCACCGAGATCAAGGGCGGCAAGCGGCAGAAGGTCAACGAGAAGGTCCTGCCGGGGTACATCCTCGTCCGGATGGAGCTGACCGACGAGTCGTGGGCCGCCGTCCGCAACACCCCGGGCGTGACCGGGTTCGTGGGGCTGCTGAACAAGCCGTCCCCGCTGAGCCTGGACGAGGTCGCCAACCTGCTGGCCCCCGAGCCGGAGGAGGGCGCCGCCCCGGCCAAGGAGGCGGCGAAGGTCGCGGCCACGGTCGACTACGAGGTCGGCGAGTCCGTCACCGTCATGGACGGCCCGTTCGCCACCCTGCCCGCCACGGTCAACGAGATCAACGCCGAGCAGCAGAAGCTCAAGGTGCTGGTGTCGATCTTCGGCCGCGAGACCCCGGTCGAGTTGAGCTTCAACCAGGTCTCCAAGATCTGACAGGCGCACTTCGCCCAGGCCGTATCCTGGACGGGCCGGTCCCGCGCACGTGAGGTTCATCGTGCGTGCGGGGGCGGCCCGGTTCGGTTGCCGGCCGGGCAGGCGATGCTGGTAGTGCTCCCCGCCACGCGGGGTCGTGAGTTTCAGGTGGTCCCCACACGGCGGGTCGTCCCGCCGCCGTGTTGCCCGCGAAGCGGGAGTCGGGATCAACATCAAATGGGACAAAGGGGTTCGTATGCCTCCGAAGAAGAAGGTCGCCGCGCTCGTCAAGGTGCAGCTCCAGGCCGGCCAGGCGACTCCGGCGCCGCCCGTCGGTACCGCGCTCGGTCCGCACGGCGTCAACATCATGGACTTCTGCAAGCAGTACAACGCTGCCACGGAGTCCCAGCGCGGCAACGTCGTCCCCGTCGAGATCACCATCTACGAGGACCGCTCGTTCACCTTCGTCACGAAGACGCCGCCGGCCGCTCAGCTCATCCTGAAGGCCGCGGGCATCGAGAAGGGCAGCGGCGAGCCGCACAAGACCAAGGTCGGCTCGGTCACCCGCGACCAGATCCGCGAGATCGCGACCACCAAGATGCCCGACCTCAACGCCAACGACCTGGACGCCGCCGAGAAGATCGTCGCGGGCACCGCGCGGTCGATGGGCATCGAGGTCAAGTGACCGCACGTCACGGCGCCCCGGCGCCGTGACGGCGAAACGCCCCGCGGAACCGTCCGCGAGGCGGTGGGAGGGCCATCGCGCGGCCCGGACCACGACTCTCACCGAGGCCCCCGTGGGCCCACACCGAAGGAGAGACGATGAAGCGCAGCAAGGGCTACCGCTCCGCGTCCGACAAGATCGACCGGGAGCGCCTGTACAGCCCGGTCGAGGCCGTGAAGCTGGCCAAGGAGACCAAGGTCGTCAAGTTCGACCCGACCGTCGAGGTCGCCATGCGGCTGGGCGTCGACCCCCGCAAGGCCGACCAGATGGTGCGCGGCACCGTCAACCTGCCGCACGGCACCGGTAAGACGGCCCGCGTCCTCGTGTTCGCGGTCGGCGCGAAGGCGCAGGAGGCGGAGGCGGCGGGCGCCGACTTCGTCGGCTCCGACGACCTGATCGAGCGGATCCAGGGCGGCTTCCTGGACTTCGACGCCGTCGTCGCGACGCCGGACCAGATGGGCAAGGTCGGCCGGCTCGGCCGGGTGCTCGGTCCGCGCGGCCTGATGCCGAACCCGAAGACCGGCACGGTCACGATGGACGTGGCGAAGGCGGTCACCGAGATCAAGGGCGGCAAGATCGAGTTCCGCGTCGACCGGCACGCGAACCTGCACTTCATCATCGGCCGCGCGTCGTTCGACGAGCGCCAGCTGGTGGAGAACTACGCGGCCGCCGTGGACGAGATCCAGCGGTTGAAGCCGTCCGCGGCGAAGGGCCGGTACGTGAAGAAGGCGGTGATGACGACCTCCATGGGGCCGAGCATCCCCGTCGACCCGAACGCCGTCCGCAACCTGACCTCGGAGCTGGACGAAGCCTGATCCAGTACGAGCGGCTCATCGAACAGGGCGTCCCCGCCGGGGGCGCCCTGTTCGCGTTCCGGCACCGTACACCGGTGCGCCAACCGAACGACTGGTAGATTCAGGAGTCCGGGAGGTGGAGTGGTGGACGGTTCACGGCATCGGCTCTACGACGTCCTCGACGGTGCGGCGGAGGACGTCCCCGACGCCCCGGCGCTGTCGGTCGGCGCCACGACCTGGACGTTCCGCGAGCTGCGCGCCCGGACGGACGCGCTGAGCGCCCACCTCGCCGCGAACTTCCCGGCCGGGACGCGGGTGGCGCTGCTGTCGCACAACCGTCCCGAATACGTGGCCGCCTACTACGGCGTTCCGCGGGACGGCCGCGTCCTGGTGCCGCTGAACCAGCGGCTGCATCCGCGCGAGTGGGCGGACCAGATCGTCCGCGGCGGGGCGGGCGTCGTCCTCGGCGAGGCCGATCTGCTCGACCGGCTGGCCGCCGACGGCGACCTGCCCGCCGACCGTCCTCCGCTCGTCGACCTGGACGACATCCCCTGGGACGCTCCGCCCGTCGAGCCGTCCCGCGCGGACGGCGAGGTCGCGTGGCTGATGTTCACCAGCGGGACGACGGGCCGTCCGAAGGGTGTGCGGCTCACGCACCGGAGCCTGCTCGCGGGCATCGACGTGGCGGCGGCCGGACGTCCGGTGCGGCCGGGCGACGTGTTCTGCACGCCGTTCCCGCTCTGCCACGTGGCGGGCTACCAGGTCATGCTGCACCACCTGTTCGGACGGCACGCCGTCGTGTTGCGCCGGTTTCGCGCGGACGCCCTGGTCGAGGCGGCGCGGCGGCACGGCCTCACGAGCCTGTCGCTGGCCCCGACGATGCTGGAGGACCTGCTCGCGCACGTCGCGGCGGACCCGGCGGCGGGCGCCGCGCTGCGCGGGACGCTCCGCGTGATCTCCTACGGGTCGGCGCCGATGCCCGTCCCGCTGCTGCGCCGTGCCGCCGACCTGCTCGGCTGCGACTTCAACCAGGGCTTCGGGATGACGGAGCTGTCGGGCAACGCGACGTTCCTCACCCCCGACGACCACCGCGCGGCGATCACGACCCGGCCCGAGCTGGCGGAGTCGGCGGGACGCCCGGTCGGCGGCGTCGAGATCGCGGTCCTCGGGCCGGACGGCGAGCACCTCCCGCCCGGCGCGCTCGGCGAGGTCGCGGTGAAGGGCGCGCAGGTCACGCCCGGCTACTGGGACGATCCCGAGGCCACCGCCGAGGCGTTCGCGGACGGCTGGTTCCGCACCGGCGACGCCGGGCGCGTCGACCCGGACGGCTACCTCTACCTGGTCGACCGCCTCAAGGACGTGATCATCACGGGCGGCGAGAACGTCTCCTCGCGCGAGGTCGAGGACGTGCTGCGGACCGTCCCGGGCGTCGCGCAGGTCGCGGTCGTCGGCCTGCCGGACCCGCGCTGGGGGCAGACGGTGTGCGCGGTGGTCGTCCCGGCGGCGGGCGCCGCCACACCGCCCAGCGCGGACGACCTGATCGCCGCCTGCCGCTCCCGGCTCGCGGGCTTCAAGGCGCCGCGCCGCGTCGAGTTCGCCGCCGACCTCCCGCGCACCGGCACCGGGAAGATCCGCAAATCCGTCCTGCGGGCGCGCCTGCGCTAGTGCCGGGCGGCAGGCGCGGTGCTACGCCGATGGTCGTACCGCGCGGACGCCCATTCGTACCAACGGGTGATGTAGCCGCCGTGGGGGTCCCGCGACACTGGGAACACCAGCAGGCGATCAAGGAGGCTCTACCCTCATGAGCTCGACCCGCATGAACCGACGACTCGTGGTGGCGGCCGGAGGCGCGGCGGTGGGCACCGCGCTCCTCCTGTCCGGATGCAACGGGGACGGCACGGCGAACACCGAGAACATGAAGCTCAGTGCCGGTGAGGCACTGCTGAAGACGTCCCAGAAGGCGGGGCGCGCGGACAGCTTCAAGGCCGACCTCACGGTGACGGGCACCGGCCAGAACAAGGGCGAGGTCCACGCCGACGGACGGTTCCAGCTCCGCCCGACGCTGAAGTTCAGCGCGAAGCTGGACCAGTTCAGCAGCAACGGGCAGACCGTCCCGGGCGCGAAGGGCCAGGCGCTCCTCACCGACAACGTCCTCTACGCGAAGGTGCCGCAGCTCGCCCGGTTCGTCAGCGACGGCAAGCCCTGGGTGAAGATCGACCTCAACCAGCTGGGGCAGCAGACCGGGTTCGACATGAAGAGCGTCGTCGACCAGATCCAGCAGGTCGACCCGGCCGAGCAGACGAAGATGTTCACCGGCTCCAAGGACGCCCGCCGCGTCGGCACCGAGACGATCGACGGCGTGAAGACGACGCACTACACCGGCACGGTGACCGTCCAGGACGCGCTGAACCGCCTCGACGCGGACGCCCGCCAGAAGGTCGAGAAATGGCTGCCCAAGGACCGCGCCAACGGTAAGATCAACTTCGATCTGTGGACGGACGGCGACAACCTCCCGCGCAAGCTCGTCTCGAAGGCGTCCGACAAGCAGGGCGACTCGGGCACCGTGACGGTTCGCTACAGCGACTATGGAACGTCGTTCAAGGTGAACCCGCCGCCGTCCGACCAGGTGGGGCAGCTCTCGCTCAGCGGGATCCTCGGCGGCAACTGAAACCGGGACACACCAGGACGGAGTGAACCAGAGCGGTCTGCCTGACGTCTGATCTAGCATCGGCCCGGACCCCCGGGCGTCATTTCGGAGCGAACCGGGGGCGACCAGACCAAGGAGACCTTCCACGATGATCCGTCGTTTCGCCGTAGGAACGGCGCTGGCGACCGGCCTCGCCCTCTCGTTGACCGGGTGTCTCGGCGACACCGGCGACAAGGTGGACGAGGCCGGCGAGAACCTGAAGCTGACCGCCGCCCAGGTGCTCGGCAAGGCCGCGGAGAAGACCGGCACCGCCGACTCCTTCAAGGCCGAGCTGTCGATGCAGGCGAGCGGTTCGGGCGCCGGCGACGTCTCGGCGACCGGGAGCATGCAGTACCGGACGAAGCCCGACCTCGCCTACAGCATGAACTTCGACACGATGACGGTCGGCGGCAAGTCCACGGGCGGCATGCAGCAGATCCTCGTCGGCCGCACGATGTACATGAAGATGCCGATGCTGTCGCAGCTCGGCGGCGCGACCGGCGCCAAGCCCTGGTTCAAGATCTCGCTCGACGACCTCGGCAAGAAGTCCGGCATGAACCTCGACCAGCTGCTCAAGCAGTCGCAGCAGATGGACCCCGTCCAGAACACGAAGATGCTGACGGCGTCCAAGGACGTCCGCGAGGTCGGCAAGGAGACGGTCGACGGCGTCCAGACGACGCACTACACCGGCACCTACCGCATCGAGGACGCGATCGCGAAGCTGCCGCCGGAGAGCCAGGAGACGGTCCGCAAGAACGCCGGCACCGCGGGCCTCGACGACATGAACTTCGACCTCTGGGTGGACGGCCAGCAGCTCCCCCGGAAGATGGCGCTGAAGTCGAAGCAGACGGCCCAGGCCGGCGCCACGAACCTGACCATGACCTACCGCGACTTCGGCAAGCCGGTGCAGATCAGCGCGCCGCCGGAGAGCGAGGTCACCGACTTCGGCCAGCTCCTGAACGGGCTCGGCGGCGGCGGTGGCATCCCCGGCACCTGATCCCGGCGGGACGGGACGTCCGAGGGCCGCGCCGCGATGACCGGCGCGGCCTTCGCCGTTTCCGATTTGGCTTTGCGCACGAGCGTTACGTATTCTGTTCGATGCCGAAGACCGCCGGTCGTCGCCCCATCCGGGGCGGCCGAAGGACCCGACTCGTGTCGGGCGGCCTGCGCAGGTGAGACGAGAGCTTCCCGCATGGCCTCCGCGCCCTGCCTGTGGACGCCCCGCGCTTATCTGCGCCGGGGCGTTTTTTGGTCGATCCGGGTCCGTCCCCCAGGGGGCGGGCGAGGGTCGTGACCAACCCAGGTAATCGGAAGGAGGCCACATGGCAAAGGCCGACAAGGCCGCGGCGATCGCCGAGCTCAAGAACGAGTTCGAGAGCTCCAACGGCGCCGTGCTGACCGAGTACCGCGGGCTCACGGTGGCGCAGCTCAAGGAGCTGCGCACCAACCTCGGCGAGACCGCGCGGTTCGCCGTGGTGAAGAACACGCTGACCAAGCGCGCGGCGAACGAGGCCGGCGTCGACGAGAAGTTCGGTGAACTGCTCGAAGGCCCGTCGGCGATCGCGTTCGTCCGCGGCGACGTGGTCGAGGCCGCGAAGGGCCTGCGTGACTTCGCCAAGGCGAACCCGCTCCTGGTGATCAAGGGCGGCTTCATCGACGGTCAGTCGATGGACGCCTCCGAGATCTCCCAGCTCGCGGACCTCGAGTCGCGCGAGGTGCTCCTCGCGAAGCTCGCGGGCGCGATGAAGGCGTCGATGTCGAACGCGGCGGCGCTGTTCAACGCCCTGCCGACGCAGGCGGCCCAGCTCGTCGAGGCGCTGCGCGTCAAGCGCGAGGCCGCCGGCGAGACCGCCGAGGCCCCGGCCGACGCGGCTGCGGCCGACGCGGCCCCCGCCGCCGACGAGGCACCCGCAGAGGCGTCCGCCGAGTAGGCACCCGCGGTACCCACACCCCATCCACGTAGCCACAGCGGAGGAAAGATCATGGCGAAGCTCAGCAATGACGACCTGCTCGACGCGTTCAAGGAGATGACCCTCCTGGAGCTGTCGGCGTTCCTGAAGGAGTTCGAGGAGGTCTTCGACGTCAAGGCCGCCGCCCCCGTCGCGGCCGTCGCCGCGGCCCCGGGCGCCCCGGCCGGCGGTGGCGAGGAGGCCGCCGTCCAGGACGAGTTCGACGTCATCCTGGAGGGCGCGGGCGACAAGAAGATCCAGGTCATCAAGGAGGTCCGCGCGCTGACGAGCCTCGGCCTCAAGGAGGCCAAGGACCTGGTCGACGGCGCGCCGAAGCCGCTCCTGGAGAAGGTCAACAAGGAGACCGCCGACAAGGCGAAGGAGGCCCTGGAGAAGGCGGGCGCCTCCGTCACGGTCAAGTAGGACCGTCCAGGACCGTCGTCCTCGCAACGACGCTTCTCGCGAGGCGGTCGTCCCACCGGAAGGTGGGGCGGCCGCCTCGTTCGCGTTCGCGGCGCCCCCGCGCCGGGGCGCCTGCCGGGGCGCGGGATTCCGTCCGCGAGTGACAAACCGCCGTGGAAAACCGTGTGCCGCGGCGGGTTGTGCCGGTCCGCGGACGCGGCGTAGCGTCCCGTCTGGCGCTGGGGCCGCACCAGGCCGTCCCGTTCCCGCGGCCCGGCCGCGGCGTCCCCGGGGTTGATACGCCGGTTCTCGCACCATTAGTCTCATTGCCGCCATAAGTAACGATTGTCTTACGACGTCGCATTTAGCCGCTGATCTGGGCCGGAACCCCTTCCATTTGGACGGGAGGCCGCTACGGTAGTTGAACCCCTCGCGGCTACCGAACGGTAGTAAGAGGGCGGGCACACGGCGTGACAGCAACCGACCCCCGGAGCCGACAGCCGCAGACGGACCGCCGCAGACAGAACAGAGCCTGAGAGCTACTCGCTCATTGGTTCGGGATTTCCCCCCGGCCTGGACGAAAGGTGACGAGTGGGCGTCGAGATCAGAGTCGAGGGCCTGACCAAGTCCTTCGGCCGCCAGGTGATCTGGCAGGACGTGTCGCTGACCATCCCCGCCGGGGAGATCTCCGTGCTGCTGGGCCCGTCCGGTACCGGCAAGTCGGTGTTCCTGAAGTCGCTCGTCGGACTGCTCAAGCCCGACCGGGGCCACATCTGGATCGGCGAGCGCGACCTGCCCCACCTCCCCGAGGCGCAGCTCTACGAGACCCGGAAACTGTTCGGCGTCCTGTTCCAGGACGGCGCCCTCTTCGGCTCGATGAGCCTGTTCGACAACATCGCCTTCCCGCTGCGCGAGCACACCAGGAAGTCCGAGTCCGAGGTCAAGCGGATCGTCCTGGAGAAGATGGAGATGGTCGGCCTGCTCGGCGCCGAGCACAAGCTGCCCGGCGAGATCTCCGGCGGCATGCGCAAGCGCGCCGGGCTCGCCCGCGCGCTCGTCCTCGACCCGGAGATCCTGCTCGTGGACGAGCCCGACTCCGGCCTCGACCCGGTCCGCACGGCGTTCCTCAACCAGGTGTTCATCGACCTCAACGCGCAGATCGGCGCGACGTTCCTCATCGTCACCCACGACATCAACACGGCGCGGACCGTCCCGGACAACATCGGCCTGCTCTACCAGCGGCACCTCGCGATGTTCGGGCCGCGGGAGATGCTGCTGTCCAGCGAGGAGCCGGTCGTCCGGCAGTTCCTCAACGCCAGCAAGATCGGCCCGATCGGGATGTCGGAGGAGAAGGACGAGTCCGAGCTGGAGGCCGAGGCGAAGATGGGCCACGACCCGGGCAAGCTCCCGCCGATCCCGCCGCAGCAGATGCCGAGCAACGGGCTGCTCCGCTCCGGCATGCACGCGCCCGGCGCGTGGTGCGCCGCGCACGGCGTCACCCCGCCGCCCGGCTCGTTCGTCGACGACCTCGGCCGCGACTGGGTGGCGGAGTGGCCGCGGTACGTGGCGTCCATGGCGCCGGTCGGCGCCGCCGGACCGGGCGGGCCCGGCGGCCAGTTCCCCGGCAGTCCGCCGCCGGGGCCGGCCGGAGGCGCGGGCCGCTGATGTCCTCTCCTGACACCGGCATCGGCGCGGGCCGGCGAGGGGGCGACGAGGGCGGCGGCTCCTCCGCGGCGTTCCGCAAGGTGGGCGACGGCGCGGTCAACATCCTGGTGAAGGAGCCGGGCCGGTTCTTCGCCCTCTGCCTGGACACGGGCCGCGCGCTGTTCAAGTGGCCGTTCCAGTGGCGCGAGTTCATCCAGCAGGCGTGGTTCATCGTCAGCGTCACCGTCGTCCCGACGATGCTCGTCGCGATCCCGTTCGGCGGCGTGCTGTCGTTGCAGGTCGGCGGGCTGATCCGGCAGCTCGGCGCGCAGTCCTACACGGGCGCGACGGCGGTGGTCGCGATCGTCCGGGAGGCGAGCCCGCTCGTCACCTCGCTGCTGGTGGCGGGCGCCGCCGGGTCGGCGATGTGCGCCGACATCGGCTCGCGGAAGATCCGCGAGGAGATCGACGCCATGGAGGTGCTCGGCATCAACCCGCTGCACCGCCTGGTGGTGCCGCGGATGCTCGCCTGCGCGTTCGTCGCGCTGTTCCTGAACGGGCTCGTGTCGGTGGTCGGCCTGATGGGCGGCTACTTCTTCAACGTCATGCTGCAGGGCGGGACGCCCGGCGCCTACCTGGCGTCGTTCAACGCGATCGCGCAGCTCCCCGACCTCCTGCAGGCCGAGTTCAAGGCGTTCGTGTTCGGCATCACCGCCGGGCTCGTCGCCGCCTACAAGGGGCTGAACGCCAAGGGCGGACCGAAGGGCGTCGGCGACGCCGTCAACCAGACCGTCGTCATCACGTTCATGCTGCTCTTCCTGGAGAACTTCCTGATCTCCACGCTGTACTTCCAGTTCGTCCCGTCGAAGGGCATGTGATGGCGGCCTCGGGCAGCGGGCGGACGCCGTTCACCAGGTGGCTGAACACGCCCCTCGACCGGCTGGACGACTTCGGCCACCAGATGTCGTTCTATGCCCGCGCGTTCGCGTGGACGTTCCGGGTGTTGCGCCGCTACCGCACCGAGGTTCTCCGGTTGCTCGCGGAGGTCAGCCTCGGCACCGGCGGGCTCGCGGTGATCGGCGGCTCGGTGGCGATCGTCGGCTTCATGACGTTCTTCACCGGCAGCCAGGTCGGCCTCCAGGGCTACGAGTCGCTGAACCAGATCGGCACGGCCGCGTTCACCGGGTTCGTCGCGTCCTACTTCAACACCCGCGAGATCGCGCCGCTCGTGTCGGCGCTCGCGCTGTCGGCGACGGTCGGCTGCGGGTTCACCGCGCAGCTCGGCGCGATGCGGATCTCGGACGAGATCGACGCGCTGGAGGTCATGGCCGTCCCGTCGATGCCCTTCCTCGTCACGACCCGGATGCTCGCCGGGATGATCGCGGTCGTTCCGCTCTACATCGTCGGGCTGCTCGCGTCCTATGGCGCGACGCGCGTGATCGTGACGCTGTTCTACGGGCAGTCGACCGGCACCTACGACCACTATTTCCATCTGTTCCTACCGCCGAACGACATCCTGTGGTCCTTCGGCAAGGTGATCATCTTTTCGGTCCTGGTGATGCTGATCCACTGCTATTACGGCTACCACGCGAGCGGCGGCCCGGCGGGCGTCGGCGTCGCGGTGGGCCGCGCCGTCCGCACCAGCATCGTCGTGATCAACGTGGCGGACCTGCTGCTCGGCATGGCCATCTGGGGCACCGGTACCGGCGTCCGGATCGCGGGGTGAATGGGATGAGCGAAGCGAACCGGGGGGTGTGGGGGGTCGTCCCCCCACGGGAGGCGCGCTCATGAGCCAACGGATCCGGTATCGGCTGCTCGGCACGGGAATGCTTCTCGTGATCGTGCTGCTGCTGGCGCTGACCGTCGCGCTGTACAACAAGTCGTTCACGTCGGTGACCGAGGTGAAGGTGTCCGCGCGGCGCGCCGGGCTGCAATTGCTGCCGCATTCGGACGTCAAAGTGCGCGGCCTGATCGTCGGCGAGGTGCGCGGCACGGACGCGACGGAGAATGGCGCGACATTGCGGCTGGCGCTCGATCCGGGCAAGGCGAAGATGATCCCGGAGAACGTCCAGGCGCGGCTGCTGCCGAAGACGCTGTTCGGCGAGAAGTACGTCGATCTGCAGATTCCGGAGCGGCCGGGGCCGCTCGGGCTGCGCGCGGGCGCCGTCATCCCGGAGGACCGCTCGCAGGCCGCCGTCGAGATCGACAAGGTGCTGGACGACCTGCTCCCGCTGCTCCAGGCGGTGAAGCCGGCGGAGCTGAACGCGACGCTGAACGCCCTCGCCACGGCGCTGCAGGGCCGCGGCGACCAGATCGGCCGGAACCTGGAGCAGGCCGACGCGCTGCTCCGCAAGATCAACCCGCAGCTCGGCACGCTGGTGCACGACCTGGACGGACTCGCGGACGTGTCCGACATCTACCACGCGGCCGCCCCCGACCTGGTGCAGACGCTTCGCAACCTCAACGTCACCAGCCGGACGATCACCGACAAGCGCGACGCGATCGAGCGGCTGATCCCGGCGACGACCGCGCTGGCGCAGGACGGCGACACGTTCATGCGGCGGAACGGCCCGAAGATCATCGGCGTGAACATCGCGAACCGGGACGGGCTGAGCGTCGTCGCGAAGTACTCGCCGTCGCTGCCCTGCGTCCTCGCCGGGATGATGAAGCTGAAGCCCGAGGCCGAGCGGGTGGCGGGCGCGAACGGCTCGAAGACCTTCAACCTGACGATCGAGATCGTCAAGCCGCGGCCGGGCTACAAGTACCCGCTGGACGCGCCCGAGGCGAAGGACCAGCGCAACCCGCGCTGCTACAACCTGCCGAACCCGAAGGTCCCCTTCCCCGACTACCTGGCGCTGGACGGCACCCAGGACGACCTGTGGTGGAAGAACCCCAGCGACCCGAACGGCGGAGGCGGCGGTCGCGGGCGGGCCGTGTCGAACGTGTTCGTCGACCCGGGCTCGATGAGCGAGAAGGACAAGATCAAGAACATCGTCGGCCCGATGACGCGGACGCCCGCCGACGAGCTCTCCGACCTGTCCGTGCTGATGTTCGGCCCGCTGTTCGGCGACGGATCGGTGGTGACGATCAATTGAGGACGACGAGCGCCGCGATCAAACTGGGCATCTTCGTGGTCGTCACGTCGGTGGCCACCGGCATCCTCGCGATGACGATCTCCAACACGCGGTTCCGGGACACCGTCCGGTATAAGGCGATCTTCACGGACGTGACCGGGCTGCTGAAGAACGACGACGTCCGCGTCGCGGGCGTCCGGGTCGGCCAGATCGAGGGCATCAGGCTCTACAAGGGCAGGCAGGCCGAGGTCACGTTCAGCGTCGAGGACGACGACGCGTTCAAGGCGGGCCTGCCGTCGTCCACCCGGGCGCAGATCCGGTACCGGAACCTGATGGGGCAGCGGTACCTCTCGCTCACCGACGGCGCCGGGCAGGTCAACGGCTACCTGCACGAGGGCGGCACGATCCCGGTCGAGCACACCGAGCCCGCGCTCGACCTGACGACGCTGTTCAACGGGTTCCGGCCGCTGTTCACCGCGCTGGAGCCGAACGACGTGAACACGCTCGCGACGCAGATCGTCCAGGTGCTCCAGGGCGAGGGCGGGACGGTCAACAGCCTGCTCGCGCACGTCGCGTCGCTGACCAGCACGCTCGCCGACCGCGACCGCGTCATCGGCCAGGTGATCGACAACCTGAACACCGTCCTCGGCACGATCGACGAGCGGCACACCGAGGTCAACCGGCTGATCACGGACCTCCGCGGGTTCGTGAGCGGGGTCTCCGGCGACCGGCAGGCGATCTTCGACTCGGTCGCGGCGATCAACGACCTGGAGGGCACGACGCGCAGCCTGCTCGCCGACGCCCGTCCCGGCATCGCCGACGACATCGCCGGGCTGCGGAAGCTGACGGCGACCCTCGACGCCAACAAGCGCGACCTCGACCAGGGCCTCCAACGCACCCCGAAGCGGCTGGAGGGGCTCGTCAACATCTCGTCCTACGGCTCCTGGTTCAACATGTACATCTGCGGTCTCGACGCGCGGGTGCGGCTGCCGGGCGGTCCCGTCTACCAGACGCCGGCGATCGTGAACGAGAGCGCGAGGTGCAAGTAGATGAGGGTGTCGTTCCGGGAGCGGAACCCGCTCCCCATCGGCCTCGCGGGCTTCGCGGTCATCGCCGTCCTGCTGGCGCTGGCGCTGAACCTCGACAACATCCCGTTCGTGTCGGGCGGGAAGACGCACACGGCGTCGTTCCGTGAGGCGGCCGGGCTGAAGGCGGGCGAGGAGGTCCGCATCGCGGGCGTCAAGGTCGGCGAGGTCAAGAAGCTGGATCTCGACGGCGACCACGTCAAGGTCACCTTCCGCGTGGACGACGGCGTGCGGCTCGGCGCGACCACCAAGGCGTCCATCAAGATCAAGACGGTGCTCGGCGCGCACTACCTGGAGCTCACCCCGCGGGGGAAGGGGCGGCTCGGCCGCAACATCCCGGTCGCGCGGACCAGCGTGCCCTTCGAGGTCGTCCCGGCGATCAGCGAGTTGAGCAAGACGATCGGCGACATCGACGTCCAGCAGGTCGCGAAGTCGTTCGACGTGCTCTCGGACACCTTCAAGAACTCGCCCGAGGAGGTCCGGGCGTCGTTGCAGGGGTTGCGTCGGCTGTCGAACACGGTCGCGTCCCGCGACGACCAGCTGCACGAGCTGGCGGGCAAGGCCAAGGACGTCTCCAAGCTCCTCGCGGACCGCAACCAGGACTTCGCGAAACTCGTCCAGGACGGCGACAAGGTCCTCCAGGCCGTGCAGGCGCGGCGGGCCGTCATCCACCAGCTCCTGATCAACACGGTGACCCTGTCGCAGCAGGTCAACGCGCTGATCAACGAGAACGA
The DNA here is from genome assembly GCF_008121305.1 of Actinomadura decatromicini. Lineage (NCBI taxonomy): Bacteria > Bacillati > Actinomycetota > Actinomycetes > Streptosporangiales > Thermomonosporaceae > Actinomadura > Actinomadura decatromicini. The sequence goes on from NZ_VSRQ01000005.1 coordinate 636,727, forward strand.
GAAGCAGCTCGGCCCGATGCTCGACAACCTCTCGGAGGTCAACCGGGTCCTGCTGAAGAACCAGGACAACCTCGACCGGATCATCCAGCTGTTCGCGCCGTTCGCCCGCCAGTTCTCGGACGTGACCGGCACCGGGCGCTGGTTCGACTCCTGGATCCAGAACCTCATCCCGATCCCCGCCTCGATCCAGAGCCCCGAGCAGCAGGGCGGCGGGACGTCCCAGACCCAGAAGCCGAATCAGAAGCCGACCCACAAGCCGGGCCAGACCGGCAACCGGCCGGACAACCCGCTCCCCTTCCTCCCGTGAGTCAGCAGGCAGGTCCCATGCGCAACTCCGCGACCATCCTTCGCCTCGGCGGCGCGATCCTCGCCGTCGCAGTGCTGGCTGCCGCGCTCCTGCTGGTGTTCCAGGGGACGGAGCAGCGGCACATGACCGCGTACTTCACGAAGACGGTCGGCCTCTACAAGGGCGCGGACGTCCGCATCCTCGGCATCCCGGTCGGCGAGGTCACGAGCGTCGAGCCGGTCGGCGACGCGGTCAAGGTCGAGCTGAGGTACGACGCCAAGTACAAGGTGCCCGCGAACGCGAGGGCCGTCATCGTCAACCAGACGCTCGTCGCCGACCGCTACATCCAGCTCGCCCCCGTCTACAAGGGCGGGCCGGTGCTGGCGGATGGCGCGACGCTCACCACGAGCAGGACGGACGTCCCGGTCGAGGTGGACGAGGTCGGCGCGAGCCTGAACAAGCTCTCCAAGGCGCTCGGCCCGCAGGGCGCGAACGCGCCGGACGCGGACGGCACCGGCTCCCTGTCGCGGCTGCTCAAGGTCGGCGCCGCGAACCTGGAGGGGCAGGGCGCGGACATCCGGCAGACGATCGCGGACACGTCCAGGGCCCTCGGCACCCTCAGCGCCGACCGCGGCGACGTCGCCCAGACGATCCGGAACCTGCGGATCATCACCGACGCGATGAAGGCGAACGACCAGCAGATCAAGTCGTTCACCGGGCACCTGAACGGGGTGTCCGGGCAGCTCGCGGGGGAGAAGGAGGAGCTGAGCGCGGCCCTCAACACGCTCGCCCCGACGCTGCGGAACGTGCAGCGGTTCGTCAAGGACAACCGGACGGAGCTGGCGTCGAACGTCCGGCAGCTCGCGCAGATCACCGGCGTGCTGGTGAAGGAGAAGGACTCGCTGGCCGAGATCCTCACCGCGGGCCCGCTCGCGATCAACAACCTGGCCCGCGCGTACGACCCGATCAGCGGCACGATCCACACCCGCGACAACTTCCGCCAGTTCCACGACCTCGCCGACTGGATCTGCTCGCTGGCCTACTCGGCCGGGACGCCCGCCAAGCAGTGCCTCGACTTCGTCCGCCCGTACAACGGGATCGGGAAGGCGCTCACCGGGTTCAGCCTCGACCTGTCATGGATCACCGCGCTGACCACGCACTACGAGCCGGTGCCGATCCCGCCGGACGCCTACGGCCCGCAGGGCCCGCCGAAGTCGGGGAAGACGCAGAGCGAGCCGGGCGACCTCTCCGCGCTGCTGCCGGGAGGTGCCCGATGAGAGCACGGCTGAGGGGGCTCGCGGCCGCCGCCGCCGTGGGCACGGTGGCGCTGTCGGGCTGCTCGTTCGACGGGGTGCAGTCGCTTCCGCTGCCGGGCGGCCCCGATCTCGGCTCGCACCCGAAGACCGTGAAGATCGAGTTCGCGAACGTGCTGGACCTCGTCCCGCAGTCGGCGGTCAAGGTCAACGACGTGTCGGTCGGCAAGGTCGAGAAGATCAAGCTGGCCGGACGGCCCGGGCGGGGCGGCTGGCACGCGGTCGTCACGGTCAAGGTGCGCGGCGACACGAAGCTCCCGGACAACGCCTACGCGACCATCGGGCAGACGAGCCTGCTGGGCGAGAAGTTCGTCGAGCTGAAACCGCCGGAGAAGGAGACGCCGGTCGGGGACCTCGGCGACGGCGACCTCATCCCGCTGAACCGGACGTCCCACGGCACCGAGATCGAAGAGGTGCTGTCGGCGATGTCGCTGCTGCTGAACGGCGGCGGTCTCGAACAGGTCTCGACGATCAGCCACGAATTGCAGGCCGCGATGCGCGGCCGGGAGCCGACGATCAGGTCGGTGCTGTCCCAGGTGAACACCTTCGCCGGGACGCTCGACCGCAACCGCGCCGCGATCACCCGCGCGCTGGACAGCATCGACCGGCTCACCGGCAAGCTCTCGGACGAGCGGAAGACGATCCAGGACACCATCGACAGGACGGGCCCGGCGATCTCCGTCCTCAACCGGAACCGCGCCGACCTGACCAAGATGCTCGTCGCGCTGAACAAGCTCAGCCGCACCACGACCTACGTGATCGACAAGTCCAAGGCCGACCTGCTGGCGAACCTCCAGGACCTCGACAAGATCCTGCGGAACCTCAACAAGGCGGGCTCCGACCTGCCGAAGTCGCTGGAGAGCCTGATCACGTTCCCGTTCCCGGCGACGTTCGAGAACGTCATCGAGGGCGACTACGGCAACGTCCGGCTGACCCTCGACCTCGACCTGGAGTCCATCGCCCGGAACCTCCTCGGCGGCACCGACCTTGAGGGGCTGCTCGGCAGCGGACGGCAGATGCGCAACATGCTCCAGGTGCCGAACGTGACGCTGCCGGACACGCCGCTGGGCGTCCTGCCGCAGATGCCGGGCGACACAGGCTCCGGCTCCGGTTCCGGCTCCGGAGGGCTTCCGGGCCTGCCCGGGCTCCCGAGCGGCGGCGCCACTCCGGGGCGTCCGGGCGCGCTCGCGCCGGGGGCCGACGACGGCGGTCTGCGGACCCTGATGGCGGGGGGCCTCTCGTGATCCTGAAACGCGGCGTCATCATCCAGCTGATCGCGTTCGCGGTCATCACGGTCGTCGGCGTGGCGATCGTGTCGGTGAACTACATCGGGATCGGGCGCGACCTGCTCGGCAAGCAGTACGTCGCCTACGTCGACCTCACCGACTCGGGCGGAGTGTTCACCAACGCGGAGGTCACCTACCGGGGCGTCCCGGTCGGACGGGTCGGCCCCATCGAGCTGACCAAGGACGGCATCCGAGTCAAGCTGCTCCTCGAACGCGGCAAGCGCATCCCCAGGGACGGCACCAGGGCGACCATCGCCAACCGGTCGGCGGTGGGCGAGCAGTACATCGACCTTGAGCCCACGAAGAAGACCGGCCCGTACCTGGACGAGGGCGACGCCTACACGATCCCGCGCCAGCGGACGGCGCTCCCCATCTCGACCGCCGAGCTTCTGCGCAACGTCGACTCGCTCGTCGGCTCGGTCGACGCCCGCGACCTCGGCGTCATCGTGGACGAACTCAACAAGGCGTTCTCCGGATCGGCCGACGACCTCCAGTCGCTCTTGGACGACACCGACCGCCTCTTGAAGACCGCTGAGCAGGCTTACCCCGACACCAAGCGGCTCTTGGACAACAGCGTGACCGTCCTGGACACGCAACGCGGGCAGGCCGCCAACATCCGCGGTTTCGCGGCCAACCTGAACGAGCTCACCACGTCCCTGCGCAACGACGACCCCGCCTTGCGTAAGACGATCGACGCTGTCCCCGGCGCGGTGGACGAATCCCACAAGGCCATCAACCAGCTCGCCCCGACGCTGCCCGTCTTCCTGGCCAACCTCACCACCACGGGCCAGATCATCGCGACGCGCAAGGCGGGCCTCCGGTCGCTGTTCATCCTTTACCCGGTGACCATGGCGGGCGCGTTCACCGTCACACCTGGCGACGGCACCCAGCACCTTGGCCTCGCGCTCAACATCGACGCGCCGCCCGCCTGCACCAAGGGCTACGAGAAGGTGAAGCACCGCTGGCCCCAGGACACGTCGAAGAAGAAGCCGCGCCTGGACGCGGGCTGCAAGGCCCCGCACGACGCGCAGACGGCCGTCCGGGGCGGGCGCAACTTCCCGCGCGAGGACCTCGCCCCCGTCCCGCAGGTACCGCCGGGCGCGACGACGGGCGCCGGGTTCCCGGAGGGCGGCGCCGGTCCGCAGGGCGGCGCGAAGTCGCAGGCCAAGGGCACTCCGAAGACGTCAGACGGCTCCGGCGGCGGGCCCGCCGCGGCGGCCCCGACCGGTCAGTTGTCAGATGACCGGCTATACCTCTCGTATCCGGCCGACACAGTCGAATTCGCTGGATACGATCCAACGACCGGCGCCGTCTACGGGCCCGACGGCAAGCGATACGCCATGCCGCGCAGCGCCGGTTCCCGCCAGCTCGGAGAGGATTCCTCGTGGAAGTGGCTCCTGCTCGGACCCCTGAGCCAATGAGGCCGGTGAGTCGATGAAGCCGGGTGAGCCGATGAGGCCGGGTGAGCCGACGAGCCCGGGACGGGCCCGATGAGCCGGCGCGCGTCCCTGGTGACCGTGATCGCGCTCGGCGCGGTCGTGCTCGCGCTCGCCGTCGCGTCCGGCTGGCTCGGCGTGGTCACGCTCCACAACAAGGACGAGGCCGACCAGAAGGCCAAGGCGATCCAGTCGGCGCGGCAGATGGGCGTGAACCTGATGACGCTCGACGCGTCCACCGCCCAGCGCGACATGGACCGCATCGTCGCGGGCACCACGGGCGAGCTCAAGAACAAGCTGGCGTCCCAGTCGAACGCCTTCATGCAGCAGGTCAGCAAGTACAAGGCGAAGTCGACGGTCAGCGACATCGACGCGGCCCTGGTCTCCATCGACGGAGACTCCGCCGAAGTGATGGTCTCCCTGAACGGGACCGTGACCAACGACAAGGTCAAGAACGGCACACCCAAGGGCTACCGGTACCAGATGGACCTCACGCGGGTCGACGACCGCTGGCTCATTTCCGGACTGGAGGTCGTCCCGTGACGACGCTCGGCCGGGGCAAGCGCGAAGCCCCCGACAAGAACGCCCCCGACAAGAGCACGCCCGAGAAGAAGGCCGACAGGAAGTCGGACATGGCGGCGCGGGCCGAGGAGGCGGCGGAGGCCGCCCGGCTCGCCGAGGAGGCCGCCGCGAAGGCCCGCGAGGCCGCGCGGCTCGCCCAGCTCGCCGCCGAAGAGGCCGAGGCCCGAGAGGAGACAGACGGCGAGGACGCCGCCAAATCCCTCCAGAAGCCCGACGAGCCTCAGGATGACCCCGAAGTCGCGTCCGACGGTGACAGTGCGTCAGAGGGCGACTCAGACGCTTCGGAGCCTGCCTCCGCCACCTCGGAACAGGCGGACGACGACGAGGACGAGCCGGACGAGCCGGAGAAGCCCCGCAAGCGGTCGTCCGCCGTCAAGCCCGCCAAGACCGGGAGCGCCCGGTCGCGGCGGCCCCGCTCCTCCCGGTCGGCTGGAAGCCTGACGCTCGTCATCGCCGTCCTGGCCGTCCTGACGGTCGCGCTGGGCGCGGCGACGACGGCGCTCGCCCTGAAGGTCCGCGAGCAGCACGCGACGGAGACGGCGGGCAAGGAGGCGTCGTTCGCCGCGTCCCGCGCCGCGCAGAAGCTCTCGTCGTACGACTACCAGACGCTCGACGCCGACCTGAAGGAGGCGTCCGCCACGACGACGGGCAAGCTGCACACGCAGTACGACAAGCTCGCCGCCGAACTCAGGACGACCGCCATCCAGCGGCAGGCCGTCTCCAACACGACCATCCTGAAGGTCGGAGTGGAGAGCGCCACCCCGGACAAGGTCGTCGCCCTCGTCTACGCCAACCGCTCGTCCGCCACGAAGGACGACAAGCAGCAGAGCCTTCCCGAGTCGCTCCGCATCCGGATGACGATGGTGAAGAAGGACGGGAAGTGGCTCGCGTCAGAGCTCGTCGTCATCTCCTGACCGGGCACGTCAGGGGTCCTGTGACGTTCGGCCACGTCCGGCCGCCGGCGACCCCTAAACTATGGCGTTCCTCACTGCAGGTCAGAGCCCGAAAAGTCCAAGTCCGCTCTTGACTGGAAGGCGTTCAGGGGCGATGCTCCATGGCAACGTGATGCATACTGCGGCGCTAGAGTTGCGAGCAGTGTACCGGTCGGCTACACTGCCCCTTTGCGCTGCCCTCTGACTATCCACGTGTGAGAGCACCCCTGCTTCGGTCCGTTTTGGACCTCTCTGTGCAGGTCTCGGACGTGGATCGTCTGGCGTGCGTGTCACCAGTTACGCCGCGAGCCCTCGGAAGGACCACTCTTGGCAGCCTCGCGCAACGCCTCGAATACCGCAACCGGTCCGAACCGCGTCTCCTTCGCGCGCATCAAGGAGCCGCTCGAAGTCCCGGACCTCCTTGCACTGCAGACCAACTCCGTCGACTGGCTGCTGGGCAACGAGAGGTGGAAGGCCCGGGTCGAGGCGGCCCAGAAGGCCGGAAGTAAGAGCGTCCCGACCCAGTCGGGGCTTGAAGAGATCTTCGAGGAGATCAGTCCCATCGAGGACTTCTCCGGAACCATGTCCCTCTCGTTCCGCGACCACCGGTTCGAGCCGCCCAAGTACTCCGTCGAGGAGTGCAAGGACAAGGACATGACGTACTCCGCCCCGCTGTTCGTCACGGCGGAGTTCATCAACAACACCACCGGCGAGATCAAGAGCCAGACGGTGTTCATGGGCGACTTCCCGCTCATGACCCCGAAGGGCACCTTCATCATCAACGGCACCGAGCGCGTGGTCGTCTCGCAGCTCACCCGGTCGCCCGGCGTGTACTTCGACCGCGCCCTCGACAAGGCGTCCGACAAGGACATCTACGGCTGCCGGGTCATCCCGAGCCGCGGCGCCTGGCTCGAATTCGAGATCGACAAGCGCGACAACGTCGGCGTGCGCATCGACCGCAAGCGCAAGCAGCCCGTCACCGTGCTGCTCAAGGCGCTCGGCTGGGACGAGGCGCGCATCCGCGAGCGCTTCGGCTCGTACGAGTCGATCAACGTCACCCTGGAGAAGGACCACACCTCCGGCCAGGACGACGCCCTGCTCGACATCTACCGCAAGCTGCGTCCGGGTGAGCCGCCGACGCGCGAGTCCGCGCAGACGCTCCTGGAGAACCTGTACTTCAACCCGAAGCGCTACGACGTCGCCAAGGTCGGCCGCTACAAGATCAACAAGAAGCTCGGCCTCGACCTGGACATGCGCCAGGGCACCCTCACCGAGGACGACATCGTCGCGACGATCGAGTACCTCGTCCGGCTGCACGCCGGTGAGGAGGAGGCCACGATCGGCGACGTCGCCGTGCCGATCGAGGTCGACGACATCGACCACTTCGGCAACCGGCGGCTGCGCACGGTCGGCGAGCTGATCCAGAACCAGGTCAGGCTCGGCCTCGCCCGGATGGAGCGGGTCGTCCGCGAGCGGATGACCACCCAGGACGTCGAGGCCATCACGCCGCAGACCCTGATCAACATCCGGCCGGTCGTCGCCTCCATCAAGGAGTTCTTCGGCACCAGCCAGCTCTCCCAGTTCATGGACCAGACCAACCCGCTGGCCGGGCTGACGCACAAGCGCCGCCTGAACGCGCTGGGTCCGGGCGGTCTGTCCCGTGAGCGGGCGGGCATGGAGGTCCGCGACGTCCACCCGTCGCACTACGGCCGCATGTGCCCGATCGAGACGCCGGAAGGCCCGAACATCGGCCTGATCGGCTCGCTCGCCGCGTTCGGCCGGGTCAACCCGTTCGGGTTCGTCGAGACCCCGTACCGCCGGGTCACCGACGGCGTCGTCCAGGAGGACATCGACTACCTCACCGCCGACGAGGAGGACCGCTACGTCATCGCGCAGGCCAACTCCCTGCTGAACGACGACGGCACCTTCGTCGACGACCGGATCCTGGTCCGCCGCAAGGGCGGCGAGGTCGAGCTCGTCCCGGCCCGCGAGGTCCAGTACATGGACGTCTCGGCCCGGCAGATGACCTCGGTCGCCACCGCGATGATCCCGTTCCTGGAGCACGACGACGCGAACCGCGCGCTGATGGGCTCCAACATGCAGCGCCAGTCCGTCCCGCTGCTGCGCAGCGAGGCGCCGCTGGTCGGCACCGGCATGGAGTACCGCGCCGCGACCGACGCGGGCGACGTCATCACGGCCGAGAAGGCCGGCGTCGTCGAAGAGGTCTCCGCCGACTACGTGACCGTCATGAACGACGACGGCACCAGGACGACCTACCGCGTCTCCAAGTTCAAGCGGTCGAACCAGGGCACCTGCTTCAACCAGAAGCCGATCGTCGACGAGGGCCAGCGGGTCGAGCTCGGCCAGGTCATCGCCGACGGCCCGTGCACCGACAACGGCGAGATGGCGCTCGGCAAGAACCTCCTCGTGGCGTTCATGCCGTGGGAGGGCCACAACTACGAGGACGCCATCATCCTCAGCCAGCGCCTGGTGCAGGACGACGTCCTCTCCTCGATCCACATCGAGGAGCACGAGGTCGACGCCCGCGACACCAAGCTCGGCCCCGAGGAGATCACCCGCGACATCCCGAACGTCTCCGAGGAGGTCCTCGCCGACCTCGACGAGCGCGGGATCATCCGGATCGGCGCGGACGTCGTCCCCGGCGACATCCTCGTCGGCAAGGTCACGCCCAAGGGCGAGACCGAGCTCACCCCGGAGGAGCGGCTGCTCCGCGCGATCTTCGGCGAGAAGGCCCGCGAGGTCCGCGACACGTCGCTGAAGGTGCCGCACGGCGAGCAGGGCAAGGTCATCGGCGTCCGGGTGTTCTCCCGCGACGAGGGCGACGAGCTCCCGCCCGGCGTGAACGAGCTGGTCCGGGTGTACGTCGCCCAGAAGCGCAAGATCACCGACGGCGACAAGCTGGCCGGACGGCACGGCAACAAGGGCGTCATCTCCAAGGTCCTCCCCGTCGAGGACATGCCGTTCCTTGAGGACGGCACCCCGGTCGACATCGTCCTCAACCCGCTCGGCGTGCCGGGCCGGATGAACGTCGGCCAGGTCCTGGAGACGCACCTCGGCTGGGTCGCGTCCCGCGGCTGGAAGGTCGAGGGCGACGACGCGGAGTGGAAGCGCGCCCTGCACGAGATCGGCGCGTCCGAGGCCCCGCCGTGGACGAACACCGCCACGCCGGTGTTCGACGGCGCCCGCGAGGACGACGTCACCGGCCTGATCGAGAGCACCCTGCCGAACCGCGACGGCCAGCGCATGGTCGGTCCCGGCGGCAAGGCCAGGATGTTCGACGGCCGGACCGGCGAGCCCTACCGCGACCCGATCTCGGTCGGCTACATCTACATCCTCAAGCTGCTGCACCTGGTCGACGACAAGATCCACGCCCGCTCGACCGGTCCGTACTCCATGATCACCCAGCAGCCGCTCGGCGGTAAGGCGCAGTTCGGCGGCCAGCGCTTCGGTGAGATGGAGGTGTGGGCGCTGGAGGCGTACGGCGCCGCCTATGCCCTGCAGGAGCTCCTGACCATCAAGTCCGACGACGTCCTCGGCCGCGTGAAGGTGTACGAGGCCATCGTCAAGGGCGAGAACATCCCCGAGCCCGGCATTCCCGAGTCCTTCAAGGTGCTCATCAAGGAGATGCAGTCGCTCTGCCTCAACGTCGAGGTCCTGTCGAGCGACGGCATGTCCATCGAGATGCGCGACACCGACGAGGACGTCTTCCGCGCGGCGGAGGAGCTCGGCATCGACCTGTCCCGGCGTGAGCCGAGCAGTGTCGAAGAGGTCTGATCAACTCAAGGGGAAATCTGTTGCTTGACGTCAACTTCTTCGACGAGCTACGCATCGGCCTGGCGACCGCTGACGACATCCGCCAGTGGTCGCATGGCGAGGTCAAGAAGCCGGAGACGATCAACTACCGCACCCTGAAGCCGGAGAAGGACGGGCTCTTCTGCGAGAAGATCTTCGGTCCGACCCGCGACTGGGAGTGCTACTGCGGCAAGTACAAGCGCGTCCGGTTCAAGGGCATCATCTGTGAGCGCTGCGGCGTCGAGGTGACCCGCGCCAAGGTGCGCCGTGAGCGGATGGGCCACATCGAGCTGGCCGCGCCGGTCACGCACATCTGGTACTTCAAGGGCGTCCCGTCCCGGCTCGGCTACCTGCTGGACCTGGCCCCGAAGGATCTCGAAAAGATCATCTACTTCGCGGCCTACATGATCACCAGCGTGGACGCCGAGCGGCGCGACCGCGACCTGCCGACGCTGGAGGCTCACATCTCCGTGGAGCGCCAGCAGATCGAGCAGGCCCGCGACGCGCAGGTCGAGGCCCGCCAGCAGAAGCTCGAGGGCGACCTCGGGGAGCTGGAGGAGGCCGGCGCGAAGGCCGACCAGAAGCGCAAGGTGCGCGACGGCGCGGAGCGCGAGATGAAGCAGCTCCGCGACCGCGCGCAGCGCGAGCTCGACCGGCTGGACGAAGTGTGGAGCCGCTTCAAGAACCTCAAGGTCCAGGACCTTGAGGGCGACGAGCTGCTCTACCGCGAGATGCGCGACCGCTTCGGCAAGTACTTCGAGGGCGGCATGGGCGCCGCGGCCATCCAGGCCCGGCTCCAGAACTTCGACCTCGAAGCCGAGGCCGAGAAGCTGCGCGACATCATCCGCACGGGCAAGGGCCAGAAGAAGGCCCGCGCGCTCAAGCGGCTGAAGGTCGTGTCCGCGTTCCTCAACACCCGCAACAGCCCGCTCGGCATGGTGCTGGACTGCATCCCGGTCATCCCGCCGGACCTGCGCCCCATGGTGCAGCTCGACGGCGGCCGGTTCGCCACGTCCGACCTGAACGACCTGTACCGGCGCGTCATCAACCGGAACAACCGCCTCAAGCGGCTGCTCGACCTCGGCGCGCCCGAGATCATCGTCAACAACGAGAAGCGGATGCTGCAGGAGGCCGTCGACGCGCTGTTCGACAACGGCCGCCGCGGCCGCCCGGTCACCGGGCCGGGCAACCGTCCGCTGAAGTCGCTGTCCGACATGCTCAAGGGCAAGCAGGGCCGGTTCCGGCAGAACCTGCTCGGCAAGCGCGTCGACTACTCGGGCCGTTCGGTCATCGTCGTCGGCCCGCAGCTCAAGCTGCACCAGTGCGGCCTGCCGAAGCAGATGGCGCTGGAGCTGTTCAAGCCGTTCGTGATGAAGCGGCTGGTCGACCTCAACCACGCGCAGAACATCAAGTCCGCCAAGCGGATGGTCGAGCGGGCCCGCCCGGTCGTCTGGGACGTGCTGGAAGAGGTCATCACCGAGCACCCCGTCCTGCTGAACCGGGCGCCGACCCTGCACCGGCTCGGCATCCAGGCGTTCGAGCCGCAGCTGGTCGAGGGCAAGGCCATCCAGATCCACCCGCTCGTCTGCACGGCGTTCAACGCCGACTTCGACGGCGACCAGATGGCCGTGCACCTGCCGCTGTCCGCCGAGGCGCAGGCCGAGGCGCGCATCCTGATGCTGTCGACGAACAACATCCTGAAGCCGTCGGACGGCAAGCCCGTCACCATGCCCACCCAGGACATGGTGATCGGCCTCTACTGGCTGACCACGCAGAAGGACGGCGCCGAGGGCGAGGGCCGCGCGTTCGGCTCGATTGGCGAGGCCATCATGGCCTACGACCGGAACGAGCTGGACCTCCAGGCGAAGATCCAGATCCGGCTCAAGGACGTCCCGCCGCCGCGCGACTGGATCGCGCCGGAGGGCTACGAGCCCGGCCAGCCGTACCGGCTGGAGACGACGCTCGGCCGCGCCATCTTCAACGAGACGCTGCCGGACGACTTCCCGTTCGTGGACGACGAGATCGGCAAGAAGCGGCTCTCGGCGATCGTCAACGAGCTGGCGGAGACGTACCCGAAGGTCGCCGTCGCCAACGCGCTCGACGCGCTGAAGAGCACCGGGTTCCACTGGGCGACCAGGTCCGGTGTGACGATCGCGATCGCCGACGTCATCACGCCGCCCAACAAGCAGGACATCCTGGGCGGCTACGAGCAGCGCGCGGAGAAGGTGCAGCGGGAGTTCAACCGCGGCCTGATCACCGACGACGAGCGCAAGCAGGAGCTCATCGAGATCTGGAACCAGGCGACCGCGGACGTCGCGGTCGACATGGAGAAGGCGTTCCCGAAGGCCAACCCGATCTGGATGATGATCCAGTCGGGCGCCCGCGGCAACCCGCTCCAGCTCCGCCAGATCGCCGGCATGCGCGGCCTCGTCTCCAACCCGAAGGGCGAGACGATCCCGCGTCCGATCAAGTCGTCGTTCCGCGAGGGCCTGTCGGTCGTCGAGTACTTCATCTCGACGCACGGCGCCCGCAAGGGCCTCGCCGACACCGCGCTGCGCACCGCCGACTCGGGTTACCTGACCCGGCGCCTGGTGGACGTCGCGCAGGACGTCATCGTCCGCGAGGAGGACTGCGGCACCGACCGCACGATCCCGTTCGAGGTCGGCGAGCACCTGGCCGACGGCACCCTGGTCAAGCTGGCCACCTCGGAGACCAGCCTGATCGGCCGCACGATCGCCGAGGACGTCGTCGTCGACGGGACGGTCATCTTCCCGGCCGACACCGACCTGTCCGACTCGGTCGTGTCCCGCCTGGTCGAGGCGGGGGTGGAGAAGGTCCGCACCCGCAGCGCCCTGGTCTGCGAGGCCAAGATCGGCGTCTGCGCCGCCTGCTACGGCCGCTCGCTGGCCACCGGCAAGCGGGTGGACGTCGGCGAGGCCGTCGGCATCATCGCCGCGCAGTCGATCGGCGAGCCGGGCACGCAGCTCACGATGCGCACCTTCCACACCGGCGGTGTGGCGGGCGGCGACATCACGCACGGTCTGCCGCGTGTCCAGGAGCTGTTCGAGGCCCGCATCCCGAAGGGTGTGGCCCCGATCAGCGAGGTCGCCGGCCGCGTCAAGATCGACGAGACGGAGAAGGCCCGCAAGGTCGTCATCGTCCCGGACGACGGCTCCGACGAGATCGCCTACCCGATCCCGATGCGGTCCCGCCTCCTGGTCAAGGAGGGCGAGTCCGTGGGCGTCGGCCAGCAGCTCATCGCGGGTGCGATCAACCCGCACGAGGTGCTGCGCATCCTCGGCCCCCGCGCGGTGCAGCTGCACCTCGTCCAGGAGGTCCAGGAGGTGTACCGGTCGCAGGGCGTGTCGATCCACGACAAGCACATCGAGATCATCGTCCGCCAGATGCTCAAGCGGGTGAACATCCTCGAGTCGGGTGACACCGAGCTGCTGCCGGGCGACCTGGTCGAGCGTCCGATCTTCGAGGAGACGAACCGGAACGTCGTCGCCGAGGGCGGGGTGCCCGCCGCGGGCCGCCCGGTCCTGATGGGCATCACGAAGGCGTCGCTCGCGACGGAGTCGTGGCTGTCGGCGGCGTCCTTCCAGGAGACGACCCGGGTTCTCACCGAGGCCGCGATGCACGCCAAGAGCGACCCGCTGCTCGGCCTCAAGGAGAACGTCATCATCGGTAAGCTCATCCCGGCCGGTACCGGCATGCCGCAGTACCGCAACGTCCGGGTCGAGCCGACCGAGGAGGCGAAGGCGGCGGTGTACTCCGTCGGCTCCTACGACGACGGCGCCGAGTACGCCTTCGGGCAGGGCTCCGGCGAGGCCGTCCCGCTGGAGGAGTACGACTTCGGCCAGTACAACCGGTAACGCACGACGAGCAAAGGGCCGCCGCCCCCGCATCCGCGGGGCGGCGGCCCTTCGCTTTGTCCGGGTGGGGCCGAATGGAAAAGTGGCCGTTGACACCTTTTCGGGACGGCTTTACTCTCGCGGTGAACCGGACAAGATCACTGCTCACGTTCCGACCGTCACGGTCACCGGCGCTGACGGAAAAGGCCGCCGGTGTGCGCGGAGGAGGTCGGTGCGGCTTTCCCGCCACCTCGATTCCGGAGACTCCCATGGCGCCTGCCAAACGCAAGGCGATCGCGCTTTTCGGTGCCGTTGTCGCCACGTCCGCGCTCGCGGTTCCCGCGGCCTCCGCGAGCCCGCCGCCACCGGGCGGGGTGACGATCGAGATAGCGAACGTGTCCAACCCGAAATCCTGCCCGCCGCCCGCCGTGGCGGTGGCCGATCCGCTCACCGCCTTCTCCGTCACCTACTCGGGCCTTGAGGCCGTCGCCGGTGGCGATTCGGCTCCGGCCGACCGTCTGAAGAGGTGTCAGCTCAACCTGCGGATACACGTTCCGAGCACCTACACCTACGGGTTCGAGAGGATCGACTACCGCGGCTCCGCCCACCTGCAGACCGACGTCCAAGGCACGGTGAAAGCCCGAGTCTACTTCCAGGGCATGAGCTCGCAATGGCCGCAGCCCACTCTCTCGCTCAAGGGCCCTTATTCCAGCAACTGGCAGGCGGTCGCCCAGGTCCCGCCTGAACAGGTGGTCTACAAACCATGCGGTGAAGAACGCAGTCTTCTGCTCGACAACGAACTCGCGGTGGACCTGGGCAACTCGGACCCGTCCAAGACCAGCTTCATCTCCATGGACAGCCCCGACGGTTCGGTCAAGTCCATCTATCACGTCGTGTGGAAGACATGCCCGTAGCGAACGAGCCGTCCCCGCCGGGCCGGGGACGCCATTTCGGAGACCTCTTATGACGCATGCCGAACGTAGGGCTATCGCGCTTTTCGGCGCCGTTGTCGCCGTGTCCGCACTCACGGCTCCGGCGGCTTCCGCGGCCCCCGCGGGCCCGCCGCCGCCAGGCGGGGTGACCTTCGAGATAGCGAACCTGGTCGGCCCGATGGGCTGCCAGCTTTCCGGGTACGCGTTGGGCGCCGACGCCACCGCTTTCACCGTCACCTACTCGCGCTACCAGGCTCGCGCCGGTGGCGGTTCGCCTTCCGCCGGACGCTGGATGAGATGCGTGACCGCGCTGCGGATACACCCGCCGAGCGGCTACACCTACGGGCTCGAGAGGACCGACTATCGCGGTTCCGCCGATCTCGCGGCCGGGGCCACCGGCACGTTGAAAGCGCGGTCCTACTTCCCGGACCGGGCCGACCTGCCGGTGAGGGACATCCTCGCGCTCAACGGCCCTTACTCCGGTAACTGGACGGCGGCCGACGAGACCCTTCCCGACCAGGTGGTCTACCAGCCCTGTGGCGAGATCCGCAGTCTCTTCCTCCACAGCGAACTCGCGGTGGACTCGGGCAGCTCGGACCCGTCCAAGGTCAGCGTCATGTCGATGGACGGCGCCGACGGCTCGCTCAAGGCGACCTATCACTTCGCATGGAAGACCTGCCCGAAATGAGCACGCCATGAAACGTAAGGCGATCGCGTTATTCGGCACCGCTGCCGTCTTGTCCGCGCTTGGGGCTCCGGCGGCTTACGCGGCCCCGCCACCGCCGCGTGGGGTGACCATCGAGACGGCGGACGTGTCCGGCCCGGAATCCTGCGAAGAGCACGAGCTGGCTTTGAGTGACGACCGCAACGCTTTCACCATCACCTACAGCGACTTCTATGTCGCTGCCGGCGGCCATTTGCCCTGGACCGACCGGAAAAGATGCTCGATCCTGCTGCGGATACTCGTTCCGAGCGACTACACCTTCGGGATCAACAGGGTCGACTACCGCGGCTCCGCCGAGCTGGCGGCCGGAGCCAAGGGCTTAATGAGAGCGAACATCTTCTTCAAGGGCGTGATCGACCCCCCGGAACCGCGGATTCTCGACCTGAAAGGCCCCTATTCCAACAACTGGACGGTGGTCGATGAGATTCCGCCCGACTGGGTAGCCTACCGGCCCTGCGGCGACAGTCGCGGTCTTTACCTCGACAGCGAACTCAGGGTGGAGAGGGGCAGCTCGGACCCGTCCAAGGTCAACGTCATAGCCCTGGACAGCACCGACGGCTCGATCAAGACGACCTATCACTTCGCATGGAAGACCTGTCCAAAGTGAGGGCTCGCCTCGTTCGCCTTGCCTTTATCGGCCGCCCTATTCCGGAGATTTCCATGGCGCATGTGAAACGTAAGGCGATTGCGGTATTCGGTGTCGTCGTCGCGTCGTCCGCCCTCATGGCGCCGCCCGTCTCGGCGGATCCGCCACCCTCCGGCGTGACGTTCACCGTGGCGGGCGTGAACGGCCAGGGCTGCGACCTGCAATCGTTGACGGTGCCGGAGTCCGCGTCCGAGTTCACCGTCCGGTATGGGACCTACCAGGCATGGGGCGGCGGAGGCTCCACCTCGGCCGACTGGGTGAAGAAATGCCAGGTCGTCCTGCAAGCGCACATTCCGCCAGGCTTCACGTACGCGGTCGCCGGGGTCAACTATCGCGGCTACGCGGAGCAGGCGGCCGGAGCCAGAGGCTTGCTCAGAGCGTGGCACTCCATCGAGGGCATGACGCCGAGTGAGCCGTTGAACCACCTGGAGACCGGCCCCAACGTCAAGCACTGGAGCGTGGACACCGTGGTCTCGGAGCCCAACTTGGTCTTCAAGCCCTGCGGCGAGGACCGCCTGCTTTACCTCGACAGCGAGCTAAGGGTCGACGCGGGGCAACCCACCTTCATGGCAATGGGCACCACCGCAGACCCAGCGGCCTCGAACACCGTCCACCTAGCGTGGAAGAGCTGCTGAACCAGCATCGCGGAGACCCCCATGGTGCACTTCAAACGCACGGCTATCACGGTTCTGGGCACCGTTCTCGTCCCGTCCGCCCTGACGGCTTCAACGGATCGGTTCCCGGCCCGCCCATGACCCAACTGAGCGTGGACTCGGGCGGCTCGGACTCGTCCAAGACCAGCGTCCTGGCGATGGAAGATCTCGCCGAGTTCCCCACCACCTACCACTTCGCGTGGAAGCAGTGCCCGCGCTGAGCGAGCGTGGCACCCGTGAAACAACCCGCCTCCTAGGCTGTTGATCCAGCAGCCTAGGAGGAGCAATGACAACGCACCGTGGCCAAGAGGTCTTCGACAGCCCCACCGGCTGGGTCGCCGACCACATTCGGAAATACGTCGAGAGCGAGGGAAGGGAAGGACACTTCTACCAGGGCCACCGTTCGCTGCTGCTCACCACTCGCGGCCGTAAGTCGGGCCTGCTGCGCCGCACCGCCTTGTTCTACGGCGAGGACAACGGCCGCTACCTGCTGGTCGCGTCCAACGGCGGAGCGCACCAGCACCCCGCCTGGTACCTCAACCTCACCGCCGACCCGGACGTGACCGTCCAGGTCGGACCGGACGAGTTCGCCGTGCGCGCCCGGACCGCGACACCGGATGAGAAGCCACCGCTCTGGCGGATAATGGCGTCGAATTTCTCGCTGTACGACACCTACCAGGAGAAGTCCGAGCGCGACATTCCCCTGGTGATCCTGGAGCCGCAAGAAGGGGAGTAGCCCGGCAGCCGTGGTCTCACCCGTGCGGAGGTTGTGCGGGCGGGGACGTCACGGGGTGGTGATCGGGAGGCGGGCGCACTGGCGGCAGGCGCGTGCCGAGGCGGCGATCTTGGCGTGGAAGGCGATGGTGATCACGCCCGCGACCGCGCTCAGCGGCCAGTCCGTCGCCATGACGGAGGCGATGGTGAGGGTGAACGCGCTGAGTGCGAGCGCGGCCGCCGCGGTGGTCCCCGTCCAGGCGACCAGCAGCGGCGCGTGGCGGGGGGTGGGGAGCCTGCGGGCGAGCGCGCCGGTGGCGGCCAGGAACGCCGCCGCCGTGAGCGCGGCGGCGGCCGCTGTGCCGCCCAGATGGGCCGCCAGCAACTGGACCAGATGGGGAAGGCGCCGACCGGTCGAACCGCCTGAGACCTCGACCAGGTACCAGAGCGCGAGCAGGAAGGGGACGGCGAACATCACCGTGCGGGCCGTCAGACGGGCCTGAGCGATGGTGAGCTCACGCTGGAAGCTCGGCGCGATCTCGGCCACGGTGCCGAACTGACGCACCGCCCGGCGGGCGGACTGGCGGTCGGGCCGCTGCTCGGGCGAAAGGTCCGCCGCGGCTTCGATGAGGCCCTCGCGCAGTTCTCCGACCAGGCGGGCCTTGACCCGGTCGGGGCCGCGCAGGGCCGCCCCCAACGCCTCGATGTGAGCCTCGATGGGATCGGCCTCGGCCGTGGACGTCGTCATGTCGCCCGCCGTGGGGCCGGCGCGGACTCCAGGACCGCGCCGATCGCGGCCGTGAACTCCCGCCAGGCCGTCCGCTCGGTGGCCAGGCTGCGCCGTCCGGCGTCGGTGAGTTCGTAGCGCCGCCGGCGTCGTTCGCCCACCGACTCCCATTCGCCGCGCAGCAGCCCGAGCCGTTCCAACCGGTTCAACGCTGGATAGATGGTGCCCTTGCGCAGTTCCAGTGCTCCGTTGCTGCGGTCCTGGACGGCGGTGATGATCGCGTAACCGTGCAGCGGGCCCGATTCCAGGACGGACAGCAGGAGCCCGTCCAGGTGTCCGCGTACCGCATCCGCTCGCATAGTCAGGCAGCCTACCCAAACCCCTCATGGATGTGCTACCTATCGGTTGGCAGCCAATCCATTCATGACGAAGGGGCTCCAGGTGACCGAACTGCTGCTTTCCGTGCATGTTCTAGCGGCGATCCTGGCGATCGGGCCGATCGCCGTCGCGGCCTCGCTGTTCCCCCGCTACGTCCGGCCTCCGACCGGGGACGGCGATGGAGAGGGCGGCCCGAACCGCGGTGTCGCGGGCTTCCTGCACCGCATCTGCCGCGGGTACACCTTCGTCGGCATCGCGGTTCCCGTCTTCGGGCTCGCCACCGGGGCCAAGCTCGGCGTGCTGACCGACGCCTGGCTCCTGGCGTCGATCGCGCTGACGGCGGTCGCCGCGGCCCTGCTCGTCCTGGCGATCCTGCCCGGGCAGCAGCGCCTGCTCGCCCCGCCCGTGGTCGCGGGGGCCGGGAAAGGCGCTGGGGGAGGCGTCGCGGCGGAGGCCGGGGAGGCGGTGCGGGCGGCGGCGGCGCGCCTGTCCATGGTCACCGGCATTTTCAACCTGCTCTGGGCGGTCGTCGTCGTCCTGATGATCGTCAGGCCCGGCTCCACGACGGGGGCGTGAAGCCTTGCTGCGCACTTTGCGGATCGCAGCGGCCGTGGAGGCCGTGTCCCTGGCAGTGCTCCTGGTCAACCTCGTCACCGCGCATGCCGAGGTCATCACCTCCCTCGGCGGCCCGGTCCACGGCACGGCCTACCTGGTCGTCATCGTCGCCACGTGGCTCATTCCCGAGACCGGTTCGGCGGGCGCCAGGTCGCGCGCCCTCATCCCCGCGGTCGGCGGGCTGCTCGTCCTCCAGCGGATCCGCCGGGATGTCCCGGCGGATCCGGCCCCCTGAACAATCTAGGCTGAGAGCGGTATCTGATGATCTTCAGGGCGTCGAGCCCGTCTGGACATCGACGTCTGCCCTAGGAGAGAGAGGGAGTACGCGCGGCATGGGTGAGAACCAGATTTCGTCGAAGGGGTACGGGCCGGACCACCAGTCGCCATTCGGGTTAAGCGTCCACCACGTGCAGATCGCCATCCCACCGGGCAGCGAAGACGAATGCCGCGCCTTCTACGTGGACGCCCTGGGCATGCGTGAAATCCAGAAGCCGCCGGTACTGGCTTCGCGGGGCGGCCTGTGGGTGCGCGCCGACGCGCTGGAGATCCATCTGGGCGTCGAGCGGGACTTCCGTCCGGCCGCCAAGGCGCATCCCGGCATTTACGTCGAAGACCTGGACGGTCTGGCCGCGCGTCTCACCGAGCACAACGTCGAGATCACCTGGGACGAGAACTTCCCCGGCCACCGCCGTTTCTACGCCCAGGACAATTTGGGCAACCGTCTGGAATTCCTCCAGCGCGACGGTTCACCCGCCGACTCGTAAAGCTTCAACGTCGATTACGGTCACGCCCAAAACGCCGACTATGGCCGTCGGGCTGGTGTCGACCCCCGAATGTTAGGGATTCCTGCGCGCCGTGCGGCGGAGCAAGTATGGTCGCGCACGTCAGCGCTCATCACGGGGAGTGACGAGATATGTCGGAAAGTGAGAATGCGGTGGCCGACCAGCCGGGGGGTCCGACCCAGCCGCCGCCACCGCCGTCGCCGCTGATCGAGAGTGCGACCCGGGAGTTGCACAAGGGGACGCTGGTGCCGCTGCGCCTTCCGTCCATCCTGTCGTTCGGGCAGGCGATGGCCAAGCTGGGATTCGTCCAGCGGCTCGGCCTGCGACCAGGAGAGGTCGAGGACGCGGCGCGCCGGCTCCGCGAGATGAGGGCCGAGGCGGGCTCCATGCCGGACGCCACCGCGCTGGAGCTGCTCGGGTCGTTCGAGGAGCCGGGCGTCCCGCACCTGTTGCAGGCGGCGCAGGCGCTGGCCGGTGTTCCGGTCGAGGCGCTCCTCGGGTTCGGCCGGGCCGTGGTGGAGCTGCGACGGGGCGACCTGGAGCGGATCACCGCCGAGAGGGGCGGCGGCGGCGAGGCGGCCGGTGCGGCGCACAACGACCTGCACGGTGCGGTGCTGGCGGTCAAGGGTCTGGAGATCAGCACCGATGCCCACGGAGGGGTCGGGGCGCTGAACCTGGAGCGGCTGGAGATGACGCCCGCCGGGATCGAGCGCGGCGAGCTGGTGGGCACCGTCCCGCTGGCGCCGCTTGAGCAGACCGCGGTGACGCAGAAGGAGTGGTCCGTCCAGAAGAAGGAGTTCACCTCGATCGTCACCGACTCGCTGGAGACGCTGAGTGAGACGGGGGTGACCGACAACACCGAGCTGTCGCAGTCGACGAACTCCCAGCAGGAGCACTCGAACCAGTTCAATGTGACCGGCACCGTGTCCGGCGGTATCCCGGTGATCTCCGGGTCGGTGACGTCGTCGTTCACCGGGCAGGGCAAGGAGTCGGAGTCGGCGACCGAGAGCCGCAAGCACGCGACCGGCCTGACGCAGAAGGCGTCGTCCCGCGCCAAGCAGGAGCACAAGGTCACCATCGCGACGACGACTGTCACCGGGACGTCGCAGACCACGACGCGGACGCTGCGCAATCCGAACGACACCAACCCGATCCGGGTCGACTACTACAGCATGATGCGCAAGTGGCGGGTGCGGCTGTACCGGTACGGGCTGCGCTCGACGTACGACATCGTCCTGCCCGAGCCCGCCTCGTCGATGCGGCGGGCCTACGTCGAGCTCACCGCGCTGAAGGCCCGGCTGGGGCCGTTCGTGTTCGACCTCCCGCACAGCGACATCACGGCCGACATCCGCACGGGCGATCCGAAGCCGCCGGTGACCGACCCGCCCACCCCTGACCAGCCGCATTACCTGGTGCTGGCCGACCGGTACCACGCTCCGGCGCCGCCTCCGCCGCCCGCGCCGACGAAGATCATCAACCTGTCCGCGGACGACCTGAACCTGGGGGTGGGCCGGCACAGCGGAAAGGTCACGGTGAACGTGCCGCCGAACTACCGGATCGCATCGATTCTGATGAACGCCAGCCTGGAGCACGCCGAGCATGATGGACGGTTCACCGTCATGGGCACCAACATCAGCTTCGACCCGTTCGGCCACCACAAGGACTACGTCGACTTCGCTCTCTTCGCCCACGACGGCTCGACCCCGTTCCTCCTGAACGCCACGGAATCCCAGCCCATCCGGATGCTGTTCGAGGACGTCAACTCGGCCACCATCACCTTCACCGTCCGCTGCGTCCCCACCAACGAGTCGATGGACCAGTGGCGCGCGGACGTGTGGAACGGCTTCTACAACGCGGCGCAGGCGCAGTACTTCGCGGAGCAGCAGGACATCGCGGGCAAGATCGCGGCCCTGGAGGAGAGGCTCACGAACGTCGACACCCTCACGCTGCGGCGCGAGGAGAACGACGAGGTGATGAAGGGGGTACTGCGGTACCTGCTCGGCACCCGGTTCCCCACGATGCCGGGCAAGGTCCTCGCGGCGTTCGAGAAGGCCAACGTGGACGTCACGCACGGCACGGCCTTCGAGACGGGCGCCATCAAGCCCGACGCCGAAGAGTGGACCCTGGTGCGGCAGTACGAGGAGATCGTCCGGTTCGTCAACCAGGCGATCGAGTGGGAGAACGTCGTGACGTTCCTCTACTCCTATTTCTGGGACATACCCGCGAGCTGGGACTTCATCAGGCAGCTCGAACACCCCGACGCGACGCGGCAGGCGTTCCTGCGCGCGGGCAGCGCCCGGATCGTGCTGACCGTCCGCCGCGGCTGGGAGACGCGGTGGGCGAACTTCGTCGACCGCGGCCTGCTCGACGACCCGAGGGAGCCGGACCCCGAGTCGCCGTACTGGACCATCGCCCAGGAGATCGCCGCCTACGACGACCGGAACTATCCCGGCATCCCGCCCGCCAACCCCGGAAAGACGGCGACCCGGCTGGAGGACGCGGTGATCACCACGTCCCCCGTCAGCGTCAGCCCCAGCACGGGCCCGGTCGCGATCCAGGTGGCCGCCAGCGCGGGCTTCCTGGTCGGGGCGCAGGTGGTGATCGACTCCGTCCGGGGGCTCGACCACAACCAGGAGGCGCAGACGATCGTCGAGATCCCGGACGCGACCCACATCAAGGTCGGCAAGCTCACCAAGGCGCACACGGGCACGGCGGCCTCGCCGTTCTCGGTCGTCCAGCCCGGGGAGAAGGGCGAGCTGATCGCCGAGTGGAACGAGTACACGCCCACGTCCGGCATCGACATCACCGTCACCTACAACCCGGCGCAGGGCGCCTGACATGCCGCCGAAACCCCCCGGGCCGCCGAAACCGCCCGGGCCGCCGCCGAAGCCGTTCACCACCTGCCAGGAGGACGCGGCCGAGGTCGCGAAGCTCCCGCACCGGCCGGACCCCGACCCGTCGGACCCGAGGCCCAGCGGAAAGCACGACCGGGTGAAGGAGCAGATCACCGGCTGGTACGGCCAGCCGGGGCCGCTGCCGACGATGGGCAACTCCGTCGTCCCGTACATCTACGGCAGATGCGCGTTCCTCGACATGGGCACGGCGCTCGCCGGCGCCACGTCCGCCGACCACCGGATCTACGTCCTCGGCTGGGGCGTCGACAAGGACGCGGTCATGATCGAGGCGGCGGGCGGCTCCCCGGCGGTCAAGTTCGGCGACCTGTTGCAGCGCACCAAGGCCCAGGTCAGAGGCATGTTCTGGGACAACCCCGACGTCGGGGGCGATCCAACGATGAATCCGGCCGGCGGCAACAACGTTCCCATCGCGAACTTCATCAACGGGCTCCCGAACGGCCTGGCCATCCTGGACGGGAAGCTTCCGCGCCTGCGGTACAACGGCGCCTACTTCGATCGGACGGGCGCCGCCCACCACCAGAAGCTGCTGGTCGTGTCCGGCGCGCTCGGCCTGGTCGCGTTCACCGGTGGAATGGACATCAACGGCAGCCGCGTCGGCACCGATCCCTTCCACGACGTCCAGTTCCGCGTCACGGGCCCGGCCGCGGCCGCGCTGCTGCGGGTCTTCCGGGAACGGTGGCTCGACCATCCGGATTCCCGACTGGACGCCGTCAAGTTCAGCATGCCGCGGGCGCAGGTGGAGGCCGACTTCGCGCTGGCCGCCACCAGGCAGGCGCCCGTGCCGCTCCCGTCCAGCACGCTCGGCCGCGGGTCGCGGGGGCCGGGGACGTGTGCGGTCGCCGTCGGCCGCACGTACTCCGACCTGGGCAAAGTGAACAAGTCGCTGGAGCGGTACGGCTTCGCGCCGGCCGGCGAGCGGACCGCCTGGGAGCTGATCAAAAGGGCGGTGAGCCGGGCGCGCCACTACATCTACATCGAGGACCAGTACCTCGTGAGCCGGCGGCTCAAGGCGCTGCTGGTGGACCGCCTCCGCGATCCCGAGTTCAAGTTCCTTCTCATCCTGATGGAGCAGTCGAGGAGCTTCGAGCACGACAACGAGCTCGTCAAAAGGAAGAAGAAGCTGGATGAACACGGCAATGTCATCAGGGACGCCAACGGGGTAGAGGAAGAGGAGATCTCTTTCCCGAACGAGTTTCCCTATCTCATCGGCGCGCGCAACGAGTGGCGGACCGACTTCGCCGCCGCCGATCCCGGCGGACGCAAGTGGCGGATGTTCTCGCTGAAAGCGAGCCAGGACGACGAGCGCCGGAAATGGTGCGGGCCCTACGTCCATGCCAAGACGATCCTCGTCGACGACGAGTTCGCCGTCATCGGGACCGTCAACGTCGACGACCGCGGCTACACCTTCGACACCGAGATCGCCGCGGGCATCACCGACGACCTGTTCGGCAGGATGGGCGGCCGGCGCTTCGCCCGGGACCTGCGCGTCAACCTGTGGCACAAGCACCTCGCCGTCCCACGCGCCCGACTCGCCACCTGGGAGTCCGGCCTGCAGGTCTGGCGCAGGCCGCCGCCCGAGGCGATGGTCGTCGACAGCAGCGCACTGGAGGCCAGCCCGCTCCTCGGCGGGGCCAAGGCCCTGCTCCGGGACAACCAAGACGCGGACCGGGGATGGAGGGAGACCATCGACCCGGACGCCGACCTGCGCCCCTGATCTCCCTGGTGTTTGCGCTGGTGCGGGGACAATGGTGGGGTGGCTCGGTGGGTCCTGCACGTTGATCTGGACCAGTTCATCGCCGCTGTGGAAGTGCTGCGCCGTCCGGAACTGAGCGGGCGGCCGGTCGTCGTCGGCGGGGAGGGTGATCCGACGAAGCGCGGCGTGGTGAGCACGGCTTCTTATGAGGCGCGTGCCCACGGCGTGCATTCCGGGCTGCCGCTTCGGACGGCGGTCAGGCGGTGTCCGGAGGCCGTCTTCCTGCCCGTCGACCGGGATCTCTATGAGGACGTATCGGCCCAGGTCATGGCCGTATTGCGGGGTCTCGGCGCGGTGGTCGAGGTGATGGGCTGGGACGAGGCCTTCCTCGCCGTGGACGGCGACCCGGAGGAAATGGCGCGGCGAATCCGTGAACGGGTGCGCGCGGCGACAGGGCTCGAATGCACGGTCGGCATCGGGCAGAACAAACTCCAGGCGAAACTGGCGACGGGATTCGGCAAACCGGCCGGGATATTCCGGCTCACGGGAGAGACGTGGTCCGAGGTGCTCGGCGACCGTCCGGCCGACGCGCTCTGGGGGATCGGGGCCAAGACCGCCAAACGGTTGAAAGGGCTCGGCATCGGGACGGTCCGGGAACTCGCGGCAGCCGATCCGGGCGCGCTGGCGGACGCGATCGGCCCCACCATCGGGCCCTGGCTGGTGCGGCTCGCGCAGGGGCGGGACGACTCCCCGGTCAGCGACGCGCCCTACGTCCCGCGCTCGCGTGGACGGGAGACCACCTTCCAGCGGGATCTCGACGACTGGGACGACGTCCGCCGCGAGGTCGCCAGGCTGGCGCGCCGGGTCGCCGGGGACGTCGCCGCCGACGGGAGGCAGGTCGCGCGCGTCGTGGTCAAGGTCCGGTACGCCCCGTTCTTCACCCAGACGCACGGTCGGACGCTGGACGCCCCGACCGTCGACCCAGAACGCATCGAGGATGCCGCGCTCGACGTGCTCGACGCGTTCACCGGACGGCGGCCGGTGCGGCTGCTGGGCGTCCGCGCCGAGTTCGCCCGCTGACCCCCAAACCCGAACCCACCCGGCTTGACCTGGAGGTATATGGGATTTCTTGACTCTTTGCCGTGTTTTGCGGTGGCGTGGCCGGGGAGGAACCCGTGCGTTGACCGATGAACGCGACGGGGGAGAAGCACAGATGAAGAAGGTCATGACCGGTGCGTTGATCGTCGCCGTCCTCGGGATCGGCGGAACGACGAGCGCGATGGCGGCTTCGCCGTCCCAGGACGGACAGCAGCCGCGCCAGGACTGCCGCACCTACTCAAGCGTCACCCAGTGTGGCGAGCCGCAGCTCAACCAGACGCAGCAGGCGTGCGTGAACTCGGCGGTCCAGCAGGGCATGACCGAACGGCGTGCGGTGGTGGAGTGCCACACCTTCGCGTAAGACCACACGTAGCGGAAGGGCCCGTCCTCCGGGACGGGCCCTTCCGCGTCCGTCAGGCGGCCGGTGCGGGCGCCGTGCTGAACGCGAAGCCCGACGGCGGATCCGCGCCTCCGCCTAACCCACGCTGTCGTCGTCTACCGGGAGTGGACGTCTTGGGACGGGTGCCGACTGGAGGATCGACGTCGTCGTTCGTGCGTAGGGCGTGAAGCGGTCGAGGATCGGTTCGAGTTCCTCCACGCTGCGCAGGTGCGCGATGAAGAAGAAGCAGTCGTCGCCGGTGATGCGGTGGCATTCCACGATCTGCGGGATCTCGTCGGCGATCTTGGGGATGCGGCTCAGCTCGCGCGGGCTCGGGTTCACCCGGACGAGGATCGTGATCGGAAAGCCCAGCGCGACCGGGTCGACGGTGGCGTGGTAGCCGGTGATCACGCCCGTCTCCTCCAGCCGCTGGACGCGCTCGGCGACGGCAGGGGCGGAGAGGGCGACCCGCCGGCCCAGTTCCGCTAGGGACGCGCGCCCGTCCCTTTGCAGCTCGGTAAGGATCCTTAGGTCGATCGCGTCGAGAGGCTTCGGTTCGTAGGCGCGGCCTGGCCGACCCCTTCTGTTCGCCATTCCACCAACTTACGAAGCGTCCGACGATACGGCCATGTCGTTTCCGCCTTGGACGTACTTCGTCGGCAGTGCGGTGTTCCACTATCTGGGTCCGTCGTTCGCCGTTCTGCTGTTCTCCCGGGTCGCGCCCTTGGGCGTCGCCGGGATACGCATCTGGAGCGCCGCGCTGGTGTTCGTCCTGTGGCGCCGCCCCTGGCATGTGCTCCATCGCGGTACTTGGCGGACGGTCGTGCTCTGGGGCGCCGTCCTCGCCGCCATGAATTCGGCCTTCTATATGGCGATCGCGCGTCTGCCCCTGGCGACCGTCGCCGCGATCGAGTTCCTCCCCGTCATCGGCATCGCCGCCCTGGGAATGCGCACGCGACGCAACGTCGCCGCCCTCGCGGCAGCGGTGACCGGTGTCTACGTGCTGACGGACGTACGGCTGGAGGGGGAGCCGCTCGGTTTCCTCTTCGCATTCGCCAACGCGGGACTGTTCGCGCTCTACGTGGTGATAGCGCACCATGCCGCACAGTCGGACGCGGGAGGAATCGACGGGTTGGCCCTAGCGATGGTGGCCGCGACAGTGTTCGTTCTACCCATAGGTGGAGTACAGGCTGTACCGGTGCTATCGGACGGGGTCGCGTTGGCAGCGGGCCTTGGGGTCGGTATCTCGTCGTCTGTCATTCCTTATGTATGCGACCAGTTGGCCATGGCCCGCCTCAGCCGCGCGACCTACGCGCTGATGGTCGCGCTGCTGCCCGCGACGGCGACCGTGGTCGGGCTCGTCGTCCTGCGGCAGGTCCCGACGACGGCGGAACTGGCCGGGGTCGGTTTGGTGATCGCCGGTGTGGCGTTGCACCGTGGAGAACGGTGAGAGGAGCTGGACATGGAACAGGTACGTCTCGGCACGACGGGCACGAGGGTCTCGCGCGTCTGCCTGGGGATGATGAGCTACGGCGACCCGGCCGTGCGCGCGTGGACGCTCGACGAGGACGGGGCGGAGCCGCTCGTCCGGCGGGCCGTCGAAGGGGGCGTCACCTTCTTCGACACGGCCGACGTGTACTCGAACGGCGTCAGTGAGGAGATCACCGGGCGTCTGCTCCCGAAATTCTTCCCCCGGCGTGACGACTATGTCCTGGCGACGAAGGTCTGCCTCCCCATGGGGGAAGGTCCGAACGACCGGGGCCTTTCGCGCAAGCACATCCTGGCGAGCATCGACGACTCGCTACGGCGCCTTGGCACCGACCACGTCGACCTCTACCAGATCCACCGCTGGGATTACGAGACACCCATCGAAGAGACCATGGAGGCCCTGCACGACGTCGTGAAGTCGGGCAAGGCGCGCTACATCGGGGCGTCCAGCATGTATGCGTGGCAGTTCGCCAAGGCGCAGCACGCCGCCGAATCCCACGGCTGGACGAAGTTCGTCACCATGCAGAACCACTACAACCTCATCTACAGAGAAGAGGAGCGCGAGATGGTTCCGCTCTGCATCGACCAAGGTGTGGGGCTCATTCCGTGGAGTCCGCTTGCCCGGGGGATGCTGGCCGGGAACAGGGAGCGGGGTGGTGAGCGCAAGACCGTACGGTCCCAGAGCGACGCTTACGGGGAGACCCTCTACACCGATGACGACTTCGACGTCGTGGATGCCGTCCGCGAGGTCGCTTCCGAGCGGGGCGTTCCGCCGGCGCAGGTCGCGCTCGCGTGGCTGCTCGGCCGTCCCGGCGTCACTGCCCCGATCGTCGGCGCGACGAAGCTCACCCACGTGGACGACGCGATAGCCGCCGAGGCCCTGGAGTTGGACGAGAAGGAGGTCGCGCGGCTGGAGGCGCCGTACCGTCCGCACCCGGTGCGCGGCCACTCCTGAGCGCCCGCTCGGGGGACCGTTCCCGAGCCGACGACCAGCACGGACGCCCCCGGGGCCGGAACGACCCGGGGGCGTCCCGCGTCTATCAGAGTGGTGATTTGCGATAGCACGGGCGATCGGGGCAGGCTGGTGGCGAGAACGCCCACGCCCGGCAAGATCGCCACGTGGGGGACGAGAGCAGAGGTCCGGAGGCCGCGTTACGCGCCGCGCGCTTCCGGACGTCCGGGATCCGAGGAACCCCGGGACGACGGCGCTGAAGGAGCCCGACGATGACCGAGAACGACGGCACGCAGGGACCGCAGCGGCCGGTGCCGGAGGACGAGGGTCAGTCCAGGACGCCGGAGCCGCCGCAGGAGCCGCCCGCGCGTCCCCTGGGCGACCGCACCGTGGTGTTCGGCGCGCCCCAGCTGGGCGGCGCCCCCGGCGGCGCGACGCCGCCGCCGGAGCCGCCGCGCGAGGACGAGCGTCCCGCGCCGCCTCCGCCGCCCCCGACGATGGTCGAGCAGCCGCTGCAGCAGTTCGGTGAGCAGCAGCCGCCGCCCCCGCCGCGGTTCGGCGGCCAGGAGCAGGCCCCGTACGGGCAGCCGCCCGCCGGGCAACTGCCCTACGGCGCGCCTCCCGGCCCGGGCGGCTTCCCGCCCCCGCCGGAGCAGCAGCAGTGGAGCCAGCCGCAGTACGGCCAGCAGCCCGAGCAATCCCCGTACGGCCAGCCCGAGCAGTCGCCCTATGGGCAGCAGCCTGAGCAGTCGCCGTACGGGCAGCAGGAGCAGGCGCCCTACGGGCAGCAGGAGCAGGCGCCCTACGG
This sequence comes from Actinomadura decatromicini, assembly GCF_008121305.1. Taxonomy (NCBI): domain Bacteria; kingdom Bacillati; phylum Actinomycetota; class Actinomycetes; order Streptosporangiales; family Thermomonosporaceae; genus Actinomadura; species Actinomadura decatromicini. The sequence continues at coordinate 665,733 of NZ_VSRQ01000005.1, forward strand.
GCAGCAGCCTCCCGCGTACCCGCAGCAGCCCATGCACGGCGCGCCGCAGGAGCAGCACCCGCCGCAGTACGGGCAGCCCCAGTTCGGCGGGCAGGGCGGCGCGTTCCCGCCGCCCGAGCCCGCGGCGACCGCCGAGCAGGCGTCGCCCGAGCCGCCGGAGGCGGCCAACGAGCGGACGATGATCGTCCCCGGTCCGTCCTCCGGCGCGCCGGAGAGCGAGCCGCAGCGTCCCGTGGTGGACGACCAGGCGACCCTGCACTGGTCGCCCGGCACCGACATCCCGGTCGCGACCGGGCCCGAGCGCAGGCAGGACCCGCCGGCCGCCGGACCCGGCCAGGGCGAGCCGTGGCAGACGCCGACGCCGCCGGCCACGCCGGAGCCGTGGTCGCCGGAGTCGTCCCAGCCCGGCGGCGCCGGGCAGCAGGGCGGCGGTCAGCAAGGCGGTGGTCAGCAGGGCGGTGGCGGACAGATCGACACCGAGCGGACGATGATGGTGCCCCCGCCCGAGTCCGGCTACGGCGCGGGTCCGGGCGCGCAGGCGCCCGACGACCCGTACCGTCCGCACGCCGAGGGCGGCGTCGAGGACGCGCGTCCGACCGAGGCGTTCGACCCGTCGGCCCACACCCGTCCGGCGGCCGAGCCGCAGGGCCTGGCCGAGCACACCCGGCTCGACATCGGCCAGCAGCAGTGGGGCCAGCCCCAACAGCAGCAGGGCGGCCAGCAGTTCGGCGCCCAGCAGGGCTACGGCCAGGCAGAACAGCAGCAGGGCTACGGCCAGCAGGACCAACAGGGCTACGGTCAAGCCGAGCAGCAACAGGGCTACGGCCAAGCCGAACAGCAGGGTTACGGCCAGCAGGACCAGCAGGGCTACGGGCAGGGCGGCGAGCAACAGCAGCAGGGCTACGGGCAGCAGGGGTACGGCCAGCAGCAGCCCTACGGCCAGCAGGCGTACGGGCAGCAGCAGACGCCCCAGCAGCAGGCGCCGCCCCAGCAGGGCTACGGTCAGCAGCAGCATTACGGCCAACCCGGCCAGTACGGTCAGCAGCAGGGCCAGTACGGTCAGCCGCAGACCTACGGTTCCGGCGCCGATGAAGGCAAGGGCGGCAAGAACACGCTCATGCTCGTCGTCGGCGGCATCGTCGCCCTCATCGTCGTCATCGTGGTGGTCTACGTCGCCTTCCTCCGGTAGGAGGGCGCGGTGACGCACACCACGGTCGGGACGGCGTAAAACCTGTTCCACCTCTTCCCCAAACGCGGGGACCTGGGACACAATGCCGACGGGTCGTTCCCCCGGGAACATCCGTCGGCACCAGGCCGTTCACCGTCAAGGGAGCAAGGGTCTCCCGCGACCTCTCCACCGACCCGCCGGAACCGCGGACTTGCGCCGGAAGGCGCCCGCGCGGTAGTGCACTCTGGATTTTGCACTTTGGCCCAGGGCTCGGTAACCTTCTCACTTGTGCCCGCTGTGTGCGGGCCGCTGTGCGTGCGCGTCGGCGAGGCCGTCAGGCCCGGCTCCAGCGCCGCATCGGATGAGTCCGTTCCGCCTTCGGCGGGCACGGTGGCCGCGAGGTTCTCGGGCCATCGGCCGCGCGGGGCGAAAGGGGCTCGACTCCCCGGCTTGATTCGGCCCTCATACGGGCCGGGCGGTCTGTGTCGGAATCTCGCGGGTGTATTTCCGTGGGGTGGCGACACGCCCGACCGCGTGGGTCGGAGAGGTCGGGAAACCGGCAGGTCACAGCCTCGCCTGAGGTGGTGATTGCAGCAATAAGACTTACCGGCTCGGTACGAGGAAGACGGAGACGCGGTGCCCACGATCCAGCAGCTGGTCCGCAAGGGCCGCCAGGACAAGGTGACCAAGAACAAGACGCCCGCGCTCAAGGGCAGCCCCCAGCGCCGGGGTGTCTGCACGCGCGTCTACACGACGACGCCCAAGAAGCCGAACTCGGCGCTTCGCAAGGTCGCCCGTGTCCGCCTGTCGAGCGGGATCGAGGTCACGGCCTACATCCCCGGCGTCGGCCACAACCTGCAGGAGCACTCGATCGTGCTCGTCCGCGGCGGCCGTGTGAAGGACCTCCCGGGCGTTCGGTACAAGATCATTCGCGGCACGCTGGACACCCAGGGCGTCCGGAACCGCAAGCAAGGCCGCAGCCACTACGGCGCGAAGAAGGAGAAGGGCTGATGCCGCGCAAGGGCCCCGCTGGCAAGCGCCAGCTGATCGCTGACCCGGTGTACAACTCGCCGCTGGTCACCGCGCTCATCAACAAGGTTCTCCTGGACGGTAAGCGCTCCATCGCGCAGACCATCGTCTACGAAGCGCTGGAGGGCGCTCGCGAGAAGACCGGCAACGACCCGGTCGTCACGCTGAAGCGCGCGCTCGACAACGTCAAGCCCACCCTGGAGGTCCGCAGCCGCCGCGTCGGCGGCGCGACCTACCAGGTCCCCGTCGAGGTGCGGCCGGCCCGCAGCACCACGCTCGCCCTGCGCTGGCTGGTGCTCTACGCCCGGCAGCGCCGCGAGAAGACCATGACCGAGCGGCTGATGAACGAGCTGCTCGACGCGAGCAACGGCCTCGGCGCGTCGGTGAAGAAGCGCGAGGACACCCACAAGATGGCGGAGTCCAACAAGGCATTCGCCCACTACCGCTGGTAACCCCGGCGAACTGCAACGACGAGACGACGCGAGGACGAAAGTGGCTACCAAAACCGGTGTAGACCTGGCCAAGGTCCGCAACATCGGGATCATGGCCCATATCGACGCGGGCAAGACCACGACGACCGAGCGCATCCTGTACTACACGGGGATGAGCTACAAGATCGGCGAGGTCCACGACGGCGCCGCCACCATGGACTGGATGGAGCAGGAGCAGGAGCGGGGGATCACCATCACCTCCGCCGCCACCACCTGCGAATGGCCCGTCGACGAGGTCAAGCACACGATCAACATCATCGACACCCCGGGACACGTCGACTTCACCGTCGAGGTGGAGCGCAACCTGCGGGTGCTCGACGGCGCAGTCGCGGTGTTCGACGGCGTGGCCGGAGTGGAGCCCCAGTCCGAGACGGTGTGGCGGCAGGCCGACCGCTACGGCGTGCCCCGCATGTGCTTCGTCAACAAGCTCGACCGCGTCGGCGCGGAGTTCCACCGCTGCGTCGACATGATCGAGAACCGTCTCAACGCGACGCCGCTCGCGTTGCAGCTTCCGATCGGCGCCGAGTCGGACTTCAAGGGCGTGATCGACCTCGTCACGATGAAGGCCCTCGTGTGGAACGAGGAGGCCAAGCTCGGCGAGATGTACGACACGCTCGACATCCCCGACACGCACGTCGAGGCCGCCCGCGAGTGGCACGACAAGCTGGTCGAGACCCTCGCCGAGAACGACGACGAGATCATGGAGCTGTACCTGGAGGGCGACGAGCCCACCGCGGAGCAGCTCCACGCCGGCATCCGCCGCGCGACGATCGCCGCGAAGCTCACTCCGGTGCTGTGCGGCACGGCCTTCAAGAACAAGGGCGTGCAGCCGCTGCTGGACGCGATCGTCCGCTACCTGCCGTCGCCGCTGGACGTCGAGGCCATCGAGGGCCACGCCGTCCGCGACGAGGAGAAGGTGCTCTCCCGCAAGCCGAGCGAGGAGGAGCCGTTCTCCGCGCTGGCGTTCAAGATCATGAGCGACCCGCACCTCGGCAAGCTGACCTTCGTGCGCGTCTACTCGGGCGTCATGGAGTCGGGCGCGAACGTGATGAACTCCGTCAAGGAGCGCAAGGAGCGCATCGGGAAGATCTACCGGATGCACGCCAACAAGCGCACCGAGATCGAGCGCGCGGGCGCGGGCGACATCGTCGCGGTGATGGGCCTCAAGCAGACCACCACCGGTGAGACGCTCTGCGACGACAAGGACCCGATCGTCCTGGAGTCGATGAACTTCCCGGCGCCGGTCATCCACGTCGCGATCGAGCCGAAGACCAAGGCCGACCAGCAGAAGCTCGGCACCGCCATCCAGCGGCTCGCCGAGGAGGACCCGTCCTTCCAGGTCCGCACGGACGAGGAGACCGGGCAGACCGTGATCTCCGGCATGGGCGAGCTCCACCTGGAGATCCTCGTCGACCGGATGAAGCGCGAGTTCAAGGTCGACGCCAACGTCGGCCGCCCGCAGGTCGCCTACCGCGAGACGATCACGAAGAAGGTCGAGAAGGTCGAGTACACCCACAAGAAGCAGACGGGTGGCTCCGGCCAGTTCGGCCGCGTGATCATCGACCTGGAGCCGCTCGGCGGCGGGTCGGACGGCTACGAGTTCGAGAACAAGGTCACCGGCGGCCGCATCCCGCGGGAGTACATCCCGTCGGTCGACGCGGGCTGCCAGGAGGCCGCCGAGTTCGGTGTCCTCGCCGGCTACCCGATGGTGGGCGTCAAGGTCACTCTGCAGGACGGCGCCTACCACGAGGTCGACTCGTCGGAAATGGCGTTCAAGGTCGCCGGTTCCATGGCGTTCAAGGAGGCCGCCCGCCGGGCGACCCCCACGCTGCTGGAGCCGATGATGTCCGTCGAGGTCACCACGCCCGAGGACAACATGGGCGACGTGATCGGCGACCTCAACAGCCGCCGCGGCCAGGTCCAGTCCATGGACGAGCGGCACGGCATGCGCGTCATCAAGGCGCTCGTGCCCCTGTCCGAGATGTTCGGCTACGTGGGTGATCTGCGCAGCAAGACCCAGGGCCGGGCTGTCTTCACGATGCAGTTCGACTCCTACGCCGAGGTTCCGGGGAACGTCGCGCAGGAGATCATCGCCAAGGCGCGGGGCGAATAGCCAATAAGCCCCAGCCGGGCCGTAGTCAGATCACAAGACGTAACTCGAAGCGGTCGTCAAGGCGGCCGAGGATCGCAACAAGGAGCAACCAGTGGCGAAGGCCAAGTTCGAGCGGACCAAGCCGCACGTGAACATCGGCACCATCGGACACATCGACCACGGTAAGACCACGCTTACCGCGGCGATCACCAAGGTGCTCCACGACAAGTACCCGGACCTCAACCCCTTCACGCCGTTCGACGAGATCGACAAGGCGCCGGAGGAGCGCGAGCGCGGCATCACCATCTCGATCGCGCACGTCGAGTACCAGACCGAGGCCCGGCACTACGCGCACGTCGACTGCCCGGGGCACGCCGACTACATCAAGAACATGATCACCGGCGCCGCGCAGATGGACGGCGCGATCCTGGTGGTCGCCGCCACCGACGGCCCGATGCCGCAGACCAAGGAGCACGTGCTCCTGGCCCGCCAGGTCGGCGTCCCCTACATCGTCGTCGCGCTGAACAAGTGCGACATGGTGGACGACGAGGAGATCCTCGAGCTCGTCGAGCTTGAGGTCCGCGAGCTGCTCACCGAGTACGAGTTCCCGGGCGACGACGTCCCGGTCGTGCGCGTCTCCGCGTTCCAGGCCCTCCAGGGCGACGAGAAGTGGGCCGCCTCCATCGGCGAGCTCATGGACGCCGTCGACGAGAACGTGCCGGAGCCGGTCCGCGACATCGACAAGCCGTTCCTGATGCCGATCGAGGACGTCTTCTCGATCACCGGCCGCGGCACCGTCGTGACCGGCCGCATCGAGCGCGGTGTCGTGAACGTCAACGAGACCGTCGACATCATCGGCATCAAGAACGAGAAGACCACGACGACCGTCACCGGCGTCGAGATGTTCCGCAAGCTGCTCGACCAGGGCCAGGCGGGCGACAACGTCGGCCTGCTGCTGCGCGGTGTCAAGCGCGAGGACGTCGAGCGCGGCCAGTGTGTCATCAAGCCGGGCACCACGACCCCGCACACCGAGTTCGAGGCTCAGGTCTACATCCTGTCCAAGGACGAGGGCGGCCGCCACACGCCGTTCTTCAACAACTACCGTCCGCAGTTCTACTTCCGGACCACGGACGTCACCGGCGTGGTGAACCTCCCCGAGGGCACCGAGATGGTCATGCCGAGCGACAACACCGAGATGCGCGTCGAGCTGATCCAGCCCGTCGCCATGGAGGAGGGCCTGAAGTTCGCCATCCGCGAGGGTGGCCGGACGGTCGGCTCGGGTCGCGTCACCAAGGTCATCAAGTAACACCCCTCATGAGAGCGGCGGCCCGGCCGCCACGGCGGGGCCGCCGCTCTCATGAACCGAAGTAAACAGCGGCACTACAGCAAAGGACACCGAGGCCACCATGGCGGGACAGAAGATCCGCATCCGGCTCAAGGCCTACGACCACGAGGTCATCGACACCTCCGCGAAGAAGATCGTTGAGACGGTGACGCGGACGGGCGCCAAGGTCGCGGGCCCGGTGCCGCTGCCGACCGAGAAGAACGTGTACTGCGTCATCCGCTCGCCGCACAAGTACAAGGACAGCCGCGAGCACTTCGAGATGCGCACGCACAAGCGGTTGATCGACATCATCGACCCGACGCCCAAGACGGTCGACTCGCTGATGCGGCTCGACCTTCCGGCCGGCGTTGACATCGAGATCAAGCTCTGAGGGACGCACCGACAATGAGTACGCAGAGGAAGGGCGTCCTGGGCGAGAAGCTCGGCATGACCCAGGTCTTCGACGATGAGGGCCGGATCGTCCCGGTGACCGTCGTCCAGGCCGGGCCGTGTGTCGTCACCCAGCTCAAGAGCCAGGAGAAGGACGGCTACAGCGCCGTCCAGATCGGGTTCGGGCAGATCGACCCGCGCAAGGTGAACAAGCCGCGCACGGGTCACTTCGAGAAGGCCGGCGTCACGCCGCGCCGCTACCTCGTCGAACTGCGGGCGGACGACACCACCGAGTACGAACTCGGCCAGGAGATCACCGCCAGCGTCTTCGAGGCCGGCCAGAAGATCGACGTGACCGGCACGAGCAAGGGCAAGGGCACCGCGGGTGTCATGAAGCGCCACGGGTTCAAGGGCCTCGGCGCCTCGCACGGCACCCAGCGCAAGCACCGCTCCCCGGGTTCGATCGGCGGCTGCGCGACCCCCGGTCGCGTCTTCAAGGGCCTCCGCATGGCGGGGCGGCACGGCAACGCCCGCACCACCGTGCAGAACCTGACCGTCCACGCCGTCGACGCGGAGAAGAACCTGCTGCTGATCAAGGGCGCGGTTCCCGGTCCCAACGGCGGCGTGGTGCTGGTCCGCGACGCAGTGAAGGGGACGGGCAAGTGACGACCAAGCTCGACATCGACCTGCCCGCGGAGGTCTTCGACGCGAAGACCAGCGTGCCGCTGATCCACCAGGTCGTGGTGGCCCAGCTGGCCGCGGCCCGGCAGGGCACGCACGCCACGAAGACGCGCGGCGACGTGCGCGGCGGCGGCAAGAAGCCGTACCGGCAGAAGGGCACCGGACGCGCCCGCCAGGGCTCGACCCGCGCGCCCCAGTTCGCCGGCGGCGGCGCCGTCCACGGCCCGCAGCCGCGCGACTACTCGCAGCGGACGCCCAAGAAGATGAAGGCCGCCGCGCTCCGCGGCGCGCTGTCCGACCGCGCCCGGTACGGCCGGGTCCACGTGGTCGACCAGCTCATCGAGGGCGACACCCCGAAGACGAAGACGGCGCTGACCGCGCTGCGCGAGGTCACCGAGGCCAAGCGCGTCCTCCTGGTCCTGCACCGCGACGACGAGCTGACCTGGAAGAGCCTGCGCAACGAGCCGAGCGTGCACGTGCTCGTCTCCGACCAGCTCAACACCTACGACGTGCTGGTGAACGACGACGTGGTCTTCACGAAGACGGCGTACGACGAGTTCATCTCGCGCGCGGCGAAGAAGTAAGGAGGGTCGAATGAACAAGATCGCCGACCCCCGCGACATCATCATCGCGCCGGTCGTCTCGGAGAAGAGCTACGGGCTGCTGGACGAGAACAAGTACACGTTCATCGTGCGCCCGGACGCCAACAAGACCCAGATCAAGCAGGCGGTCGAGAAGGTGTTCGGCGTCAAGGTGACGAACGTGAACACCCTCAACCGGCAGGGCAAGCGCAAGCGCACCCGGTTCGGCTACGGCAAGCGCAAGGACACCAAGCGCGCCATCGTCAGCCTGGCCGAGGGCGAGCGGATCGACATCTTCGGCGGCACGGCCTGACGGCCGCGTCCCGAAGCAGACAAGGGATGAACGAATAAGATGGGCATCCGTAACTACAAGCCGACGACTCCGGGGCGTCGCGGCTCCAGCGTGGCCGACTTCGTCGAGATCACGCGCAGCGAGCCGGAGAAGTCGCTGCTGCGTCCGCTCCCCAAGAAGGGCGGCCGCAACAACCACGGCCGCATCACGACCCGGCACCAGGGCGGCGGGCACAAGCGCGCCTACCGCGTGATCGACTTCCGCCGGCACGACAAGGACGGCGTCCCGGCGAAGGTCGCGCACATCGAGTACGACCCGAACCGCACCGCGCGGATCGCGCTGCTGCACTACGTGGACGGCGAGAAGCGCTACATCCTCGCCCCCCGCGGCCTGAAGCAGGGCGACCGGGTGGAGAACGGGCCGAGCGCGGACATCAAGCCGGGCAACTGCCTGCCGCTGCGCAACATCCCGACCGGTACGGTCATCCACGCCATCGAGCTTCGCCCCGGCGGCGGCGCCAAGATCGCCCGCAGCGCGGGCGCGGGCGTCCAGCTGCTGGCCAAGGAGGGCAAGTACGCGACGCTGCGCATGCCGTCCGGCGAGATGCGGATGGTGGACGTGCGCTGCCGCGCGACGGTCGGCGAGGTCGGCAACGCCGAGCAGTCCAACATCAACTGGGGCAAGGCGGGCCGCATGCGGTGGAAGGGCAAGCGCCCGACCGTCCGCGGCGTCGCCATGAACCCGATCGACCACCCGCACGGTGGTGGTGAGGGCAAGACCTCCGGTGGTCGGCACCCGGTGAACCCGGCCGGCAAGAAGGAAGGCCGCACCCGCAAGGCGAACAAGCCGAGCGACCGGCTCATCGTCCGTCGTCGCAGCAAGAAGAAGCGGTAGGAGACGCTCGTCATGCCACGTAGCCTCAAGAAGGGCCCCTTCGTGGACGACCACCTCATGAAGAAGGTGGACGTCCAGAACGAGAAGGGGACCAAGAACGTCATCAAGACGTGGTCGCGGCGCTCCATGATCGTGCCGGACATGATCGGTCACACGATCGCCGTGCACGACGGCCGCAAGCACGTCCCGGTGTTCATCACCGACGCCATGGTGGGGCACAAGCTCGGCGAGTTCGCGCCGACGCGGACGTTCCGCAGCCACGTCAAGGAAGACCGCCGCAGCCGTCGCGGCTGACCAGGCAGAGCAGAGAGGGAACAGCGATGGAAGCCAGGGCCCAGGCGCGGTTCATCCGCGTCACGCCCAGGAAGGCCCGCCGCGTGGTGGACCTCATCCGCGGCCTTTCCGCCGCGGAGGCTCAGGCGGTGCTGCGGTTCGCCCCCCAGGCTGCGAGTGAGCCGGTGGGCAAGGTGCTGGCGAGCGCCATCGCCAACGCCGAGCACAACTTCAAGCTCGACTCGGACACGCTCGTCGTGAGCCGTGCGTGGGTGGACGAGGGACCGACGCTCAAGCGGTTCCGTCCCCGCGCCCAGGGCCGGGCTTACCGCATCAACAAGCGCACGAGCCACATCACCGTTGTCGTGGAGTCGCGGGACGAAGCCGCCTCCGCGTCCGGTGGCGGTCGGAAGACGAGGAGGGCCCGCTAGTGGGTCAGAAGATCAACCCGCACGGGTTCCGGCTCGGCATCACCACCGACCACAAGAGCGTGTGGTTCGCCGACAAGCTCTACAAGGACTACGTCAAGGAAGACGTCCAGATCCGGCGCATGCTGCAGAAGGGCATGGACCGGGCGGGCATCTCCAAGGTGGAGATCGAGCGGACCCGTGACCGTGTCGAGGTCAACATCCACACGGCCCGGCCGGGCATCGTCATCGGCCGCCGCGGCGCGGAGGCCGAGCGCCTGCGCGGCGACCTGGAGAAGCTGACCGGCAAGCAGGTCCGGCTGAACATCCTCGAGGTCAAGAACCCCGAGATCGACGCGCAGCTCGTCGCGCAGGGCGTGGCCGAGCAGCTGTCCAGCCGCGTCGCGTTCCGCCGCGCCATGCGCAAGGCGATCCAGTCCGCGATGAAGTCGGGCGCCAAGGGCATCAAGGTGCAGTGCGGCGGCCGTCTCGGCGGCGCCGAGATGTCGCGGTCGGAGTTCTACCGCGAGGGCCAGGTCCCGCTGCACACGCTCCGCGCCGACATCGACTACGGCTTCTACGAGGCCCGGACGACGTTCGGCCGCATCGGCGTCAAGGTGTGGATCTACAAGGGCGAGGCCGCGGCGACGCGCGCCGAGCGCGAGCAGAAGGCCGCGCAGCAGCGCGCCGCCGGCGGCGGCGGTGGCCGTGAGCGCCGCGGCGGTGGCGGCGGCGAGCGCCGCGGCGGCGGCGGTCGCGGTGGACGCGGCGGTCGCGGCGGTGGCGGCGGCGAGCGCGGCGGCCGCGGCGGCGGCGAGCAGAAGCAGCAGCAGGGTTCCGAGCAGCAGGCCCCGGCGGCCGAGGCTGCTCCGCAGGGTGAGGGGAGCTGAGTAACCGATGCTGATCCCTCGCAAGGTCAAGCACCGCAAGCAGCACCACCCGAGGCGCCGTGGCATGGCCAAGGGCGGCACGCGGGTGGCTTTCGGCGAGTACGGCATCCAGGCCATCGAGAGCGCGTACGTGACCAACCGGCAGATCGAGGCCGCGCGTATCGCGATGACCCGCCACATCAAGCGCGGCGGCAAGGTGTGGATCAACATCTTCCCGGACCGCCCGCTGACCAAGAAGCCCGCCGAGACCCGCATGGGCTCCGGCAAGGGCTCGGTCGAGTGGTGGGTGGCCAACATCAAGCCGGGCCGCGTGCTCTTCGAGATCTCCTACCCGAACGAGCAGGTCGCTCGGGAGGCGCTCACGCGCGCGATCCACAAGCTGCCCATGAAGTGCAAGATCGTGAAGCGAGAGGTGGGTGAGTCCTGATGGCCAAGGGTCTTACCGCCGACGACCTGCGGACCGAGCCCGAGGACGTCCTGCACACCAAGCTGAAGGAGGCGAAGGAGGAGCTGTTCAACCTGCGCTTCCAGGCCGCCACCGGCCAGCTTGAGAGCCACGGGCGGCTGCGTGCCGTGAAGAAGGAGATCGCCCGCATCTACACGGTGCTGCAGGAGCGCGAGCTCGGCATCGTCACGGTCAAGGACGCCGAGGAGAGCGAATGACCGAGCAGCAGACCGCGGCGCGGAGCAGCCGCAAGATCCTTGAGGGCCTCGTGGTCAGCGACAAGATGGACAAGACCGTCGTCGTGTCCGTCGAGGACCGCGTGAAGCACGCGAAGTACCACAAGGTGATCCGCCGCACGAAGAACTACAAGGCGCACGACGAGGCCAACGAGTGTGGCGTCGGCGACCGCGTCCGTCTCATGGAGACCCGGCCGCTGTCCGCCACCAAGCGGTGGCGCGTGGTCGAGATCCTCGAGAAGGCCAAGTAATTACCGGTTCCACCAGGCTGATCGCCCGCGGCCGTGGGCCAACGCGATCAGAACCGGTGTGACGAACAGGAGTCAACGTGATCCAGCAGGAGTCGCGACTCAAAGTCGCCGACAACACGGGTGCCAAGGAGATCCTTTGCATCCGCGTTCTCGGCGGCTCGGGTCGGCGCTACGCGGGAGTCGGCGACATCATCGTCGCGACGGTGAAGGACGCCCTTCCCGGCGCGGGCGTGAAGAAGGGTGACGTCGTCAAGGCGGTCGTGGTGCGCACCCGCAAGGAGCGCCGGCGTCCGGACGGCTCCTACATCCGCTTCGACGAGAACGCCGCCGTCCTGATCAAGGACGGTGGAGACCCCCGGGGCACCCGAATCTTCGGCCCGGTGGGCCGTGAACTGCGCGAGAAGAAGTTCATGCGCATCATCTCGCTCGCGCCGGAGGTGCTCTGATGAAGATCCGCAAGGGCGACGAGGTCATCGTCCTCGCCGGCAAGGACCGGGGCGCGACCGGCAAGGTCCTGCGCGTCATCCCGCGCGAGGACCGGGTCGTCGTCGAGGGCGTCAACCTCATCACCAAGAACATCAAGGCCGACCAGCAGCGCGCGGGCAAGGAGAGCGGCCGCGTCACGGTCGAGGCGCCGCTGCACGTCAGCAACGTCGCGCTCGCCGAGAACGGGCAGCCGGTCCGGATCGGCTACGAGTTCGACGAGGACGGCAACAAGGTCCGGGTCACGCGCCCGCACAAGAGCCGGGCCAAGGCGTCCGGCAAGGCGAGCAAGGCCAAGTCGTCCGCCAAGCCCGCGAAGGCGGCCAAGCCCGCCGAGCCGGCCGAGAGCGACGAGTCGGCCGAGGCCGCGAAGGAGCCCGCTTCCGATGACTGAGACCGTGACCGAGCGTCCCGTCCCGACGCCGAGGCTCAAGGTCCGCTACCGCGAGGAGATCGCGGGCGCGATGCGCGAGCAGTTCGGCTACGCCAACGTGATGCAGATCCCCACGCTGACCAAGATCGTGGTCAACATGGGCGTCGGCGACGCGGCGAAGGACGCCAAGCTCATCGAGGGCGCGATCCGCGACCTGTCGCTGATCACCGGCCAGAAGCCGGCCGTGAACCGGGCCCGCAAGTCCATCGCGCAGTTCAAGCTGCGCGAGGGCATGCCGATCGGCGCGCACGCGACGCTGCGCGGCGACCGCATGTGGGAGTTCCTCGACCGGCTGCTCGCCACGGCGCTGCCCCGCATCCGTGACTTCCGCGGCCTGTCGCCGAAGCAGTTCGACGGCAACGGCAACTACACGTTCGGGCTGACCGAGCAGGTCATGTTCCACGAGGTCGACCCCGACAAGGTCGACCGGCAGCGGGGCATGGACATCACGGTCGTCACGACCGCGAAGACCGACGAGGAGGGCCGGGCGCTGCTGAAGCACCTGGGCTTCCCCTTCAAGGAGAACTGAGCGCATGGCGAAGAAGTCGATGATCGCCAAGGCCGCGCGGAAGCCGAAGTTCGGCGTGCGCGCGTACACTCGATGCTCGCGCTGCGGCCGTCCGCGTTCCGTCTACCGGAAGTTCGGCCTGTGCCGGATCTGCTTCCGGGAGATGGCGCACCGCGGCGAGCTGCCCGGCATCACGAAGTCGAGCTGGTGAACCGCCGTCCCGGGCCCGCGGCGTTGCCGCCCCGGGACGCGGACACCGGCCAGTAATGACCGACCGGGCATCCGACCAGGATGCCCATGACCGCGCCAAAGGTCCACGGGCCGAGCGGGCCGAGGAAACCGTGGCGAGGGAGGGCCAGTAGGCCATGACGATGACCGACCCGATCGCAGACATGCTGACACGTCTGCGGAACGCGAATTCGGCGTACCACGACTCCGTGGCGATGCCGTACTCGAAGATCAAGGCGCACATCGCCGAGATCCTCCAGCAGGAGGGCTACATCTCGGGCTGGAGCGTGCAGGACGCCAAGGTCGGCAAGGAGCTCATGATCGAGCTCAAGTTCGGACCGACCCGGGAGCGTTCGATCGCCGGCATCAAGCGCGTCTCGAAGCCGGGTCTGCGCGTGTACGCGAAGAAGGACAACCTGCCGAAGGTCCTCGGCGGCCTGGGCGTCGCGATCATCTCGACGTCCTCCGGGCTGATGACGGACCGGCAGGCGGGCAAGCGCGGCGTGGGCGGCGAAGTCCTCGCCTACGTGTGGTGAGGGGGTTCTGACCAATGTCTCGAATCGGACGCAGCCCCATCACCGTGCCCGGCGGTGTCGAGGTCACCCTGGACGGCCGTGAGGTCGTCGTCAAGGGGCCGAAGGGCACGCTGTCGCACACCGTCGCCGACCCCATCGAGGTCAAGCAGGAGGACGGCTCGATCGTCGTCTCCCGGCCGAACGACCTCAACAAGGTCCGCGGTCTGCACGGGCTCACCCGGACGCTGATCAACAACATGGTCGTCGGCGTGACCGAGGGCTACAAGAAGACCCTGGTGATCCAGGGCGTCGGTTACCGCGTGGTGGCCAAGGGCAAGAACCTGGAGTTCTCGCTCGGGTACAGCCACCCGATCGTCGTCGAGCCGCCCGAGGGCATCAACTTCACGGTGGAGCGCCCGACCCAGCTGATCGTCGAGGGCATCGACAAGCAGAAGGTCGGCGAGGTCGCCGCGAACATCCGCAAGCTGCGCAAGCCCGACCCGTACAAGGGCAAGGGCGTGCGGTACGAGGGCGAGCAGATCCGCCGCAAGGTCGGAAAGGCTGGTAAGTAGTCATGGCTGGCACGAAGACCCTGGCCGGCAAGGCCACGTCGGCGCGGGCCAAGTCCCGCAGGCGCCGGCACCTGCGGGTCCGCAAGAGGGTCCTCGGCACCGCCGAGCGTCCCCGCCTGGTCGTGACGCGGTCCACCCGGCACGTGTTCGTCCAGGTCATCGACGACGACAAGGGCCACACGCTGGCCAGCGCGTCCACGATGGAGGCCGACCTGCGCGCCGACTCCGGCGACAAGACGGCCAAGTCCCGCAAGGTCGGCGAGCTCGTCGCCGAGCGGGCGAAGCGGGCCGGCGTGTCCGCGGTCGTGTTCGACCGCGGCGGCAACAAGTACCACGGGCGCATCGCCGCGGTCGCGGACGGCGCCCGCGAGGGGGGCCTCGAGCTCTGATGGCCCTTACCAAGGTGAACGAGAGGAACCACTGATGGCAGCGCAGAGGCGTGGAGGCGGTCAGGGTGGCGACCGTCGCGACCGCCGCGACGACCGCCGCGGTGGCGCCGACAAGGGCCAGTCGTACATCGAGAAGGTCGTGGCGATCAACCGTGTCGCCAAGGTCGTCAAGGGCGGGCGTCGCTTCAGCTTCACCGCCCTGGTGATCGTCGGTGACGGCAACGGCACCGTCGGCGTCGGCTACGGCAAGGCCAAGGAGGTGCCCGCGGCGATCGCCAAGGGCGTCGAGGAGGCCAAGAAGCACTTCTTCAAGGTGCCGCGGATCCAGGGCACCATCCCGCACCTGGTGCAGGCGCGGGACGCGGCGGGCGAGGTCCTGCTGCGTCCGGCGAGCCCCGGCACCGGCGTGATCGCGGGTGGCCCGGTGCGCGCCGTGCTGGAGTGCGCGGGCATCCACGACGTGCTGAGCAAGTCGCTGGGCAGCGACAACGCGATCAACATCGTGCACGCGACGATCGCGGGGCTGAAGGCGCTGAAGCGTCCGGAGGAGATCGCGGCCAAGCGCGGCCTGCCGATCGAGGACGTCGCCCCGGCCGCGATGCTGCGCGCCCGCGCCGCGGGCAGCGAGCCCAGGGCGGAGGCGGCGGCGTCATGAGCCAGCTCAGGATCACGCAGAAGAAGTCCGTGATCAGCGAGAAGCAGAACCAGCGTGACACGCTGCGCACCCTCGGCCTGAAGAAGATCGGGCAGAGCGTGGTCCGCGAGGACCGCCCCGAGGTGCTCGGCATGATCCGGACGGTGGCGCACCTCGTCACCGTCGAGGAGGTCGACTGAGATGGCTGATCTCTCCAAGCAGGACGCCCCGGAGGCGGAGGGCACTCCGCTGAAGGTGCACGACCTGCGTCCGGCCCCCGGCGCCAACCGCAAGAAGACCCGCAAGGGCCGCGGCGAGGCGTCCAAGGGCAAGACGGCGGGACGCGGCACCAAGGGCACGAAGGCCCGCGGCACCGTGCCCGTCGGCTTCGAGGGCGGCCAGATGCCGCTGATCCGCCGGGTTCCGAAGCTCAAGGGCTTCAAGAACCCGAACCGGGTCGAGTTCCAGGTCGTGAACCTGGACAAGCTCGCCGCGCTCTACCCCGAGGGCGGCGAGGTCACGGCGGACGATCTGGCGGCCCGTGGCGCGGTGCGCCGCGGGCGTCCGGTCAAGGTTCTCGGCACCGGCGAGATCTCTGTCGCGGTTCGGGTGAAGGCTCACGCTTTTTCCGGATCCGCGAAGGAGAAGATCGCCGCCGCCGGTGGAACCGCCGACGAGCTGTAAAAAGGATCACTTCCGATGCCGGGGCCGTGCTCGCGAGACCCCCGGGGCCGAGAGGCCGCGGGGTCGCGTGGGGCGGCCCCGGTCGCATCTGCTGTTAGAGTCACTGCGGCGAAGGTGTTCGCGTGAGATTGCACACTCCCACCTCTCACCCGGTATCCTCCGCCCGAACTCATGGAGTTTGTTAACCGGCCCTCGGCGGCCATGAACTCGCCAGTCACGCAGGAGGAATGGTGCTGACCGCGTTCGCACGGGCTTTTCGTACGCCTGACCTGCGTAAGAAACTGTTCTTCACGCTGTTCATGATCTTGGTGTTCCGGCTCGGTTCCATCATGCCGACGCCGAACGTCAACGTGGAGGTGTTGAAGGAGACCGCGGACGCGGCCAAGAAGAGCAACCAGCTCTACGGGCTCGTCGACCTGTTCAGCGGCGGAGCGCTCCTGAAGCTCTCGATCTTCGCGCTGGGCATCATGCCGTACATCACGGCGAGCATCATCCTTCAGTTGCTCACGGTGGTGATCCCGCGCCTTGAGGCCCTCAAGAAGGAGGGCCAGGCCGGCACCACGAAGATCACCCAGTACACCCGGTACCTGACGGTCGGGTTGGCGATCCTCCAGGCGACCGGCATCGTCGCGATGGCGAGCACCGGGCAGCTCTTCCAGAGCGTGTCCGGCAAGGGCGAGATCCTCTACGACACCGGCATCTTCCCGATCGTCACCATGGTGATCTGCATGGTGGCGGGCACGACGGTCATCATGTGGCTGGGCGAGCTGGTCACCGACCGCGGCGTCGGCAACGGCATGTCGATCCTGATCTTCACCCAGGTCGTCGCGGTGTTCCCCGCCCAGTTCTGGAGCATCTACAAGTCCAAGAACGGCTTCGTCTTCGCGCTGGTGCTCATCGTCGGCCTCGCCATCATGGCGGGCGTCGTGTTCGTCGAGCAGGCGCAGCGCCGCATCCCCGTCCAGTACGCCAAGCGGATGGTCGGACGGCGCATGTACGGCGGCACGTCGACCTACATCCCGCTGAAGGTCAACCAGGCCGGCATCATCCCGATCATCTTCGCGTCGTCGCTGCTCTACCTACCGGTGCTCGCGACGCAGCTGTGGCCGAACACGAAGTGGCTGCAGAAGGTCCAGCCGTACCTCCAGCAGGACAACGCCTGGCACATGGCGATCTTCTTCGTCTTCATCATCTTCTTCACCTACTTCTACGTGGCGATCACGTTCAACCCCACTGAAGTAGCCGACAACATGAAGAAGTATGGTGGATTCATCCCAGGTATCCGTCCTGGTCGGCCGACCGCCGAATACCTCGACTTCGTGCTGACTCGGATCACCACACCCGGTGCGCTGTACCTGGGGCTGGTGTCGCTGATCCCGATGGTCGCGTTCGCACTCCTGAACGCGAGCCAGGACTTCCCCTTCGGCGGCACGAGCATCCTCATCATCGTCGGCGTCGGACTGGATACCGTGAAGCAGATCGAGAGTCAGCTCCAGCAGCGCAACTACGAGGGCTTCCTCCGGTAGTGCGTATCGTCCTGGTGGGCCCCCCGGGTGCGGGCAAGGGGACACAGGCCCAGTTCATCGCGTCTCATCTGTCCGTCCCGAAGATCTCGACAGGTGACATCTTCCGCGCCAACGTGAGCGGGGGCACGGAGCTCGGCCGGCAGGCGAAGCAGTACATGGACCGCGGCGACCTCGTCCCGGACGAGGTCACGATCGCCATGGTCCGCGACCGGCTCGGCGAGGACGACGCCCGCGACGGTTTCCTGCTGGACGGCTTCCCCCGCAACGTCCCGCAGGCGGAGACGCTGAAGAAGATCCTGGCCGAGTGGAGCACGCGGCTCGACATCGTCCTCGAACTCGTCGTGGACGAGGACGAGGTCGTCCGCCGGCTGTCCGGCCGCCGCACCTGCGACCGCTGCGGCCGGATCTGGCACGTCGACTTCGACGACAAGCAGGACGACATCTGCGACGACTGCGGCGGGCACCTGTTCCAGCGCGACGACGACAAGGAAGAGGTCGTCATGCATCGCCTGGAGGTGTACCAGCACGACACGGCGCCGCTGGTGCAGTTCTACGCCGACGAGGGCATCCTCGTCGGCATCGACGCCACGGGGCCCGTCGAAGAGGTCACGAAGCGCGCGCTGTCGGCGCTCCGCCCGCTCGAAGACTGACGGGACATGTTCAGAGGACGCAAGCCCGCGATCCAGATGAAGACCGCGGAGCAGATCGAGCTGATGCGTGCGGCGGGCCTGCTGGTCGGCCGCACGCTCGAGCTCCTGCGCGACGCCGTGAAACCCGGGATCAGCACCCTCGACCTCGACACGCTGGCCGAGCGGCACATCCGCGACAACGGCGGCGTCCCGTCGTTCAAGGGCTACTACGGATTCACCGGGACGATCTGCGCGTCGATCAACGAGGAGATCGTCCACGGCATCCCGCGGCCCGACAAGACGCTGCGGGACGGCGACATCATCTCCATCGACTGCGGGGCGATCGTCGAGGGCTGGCACGGCGACGCGGCGATCACCGTCCCGGTGGGGGAGATCACCGCCGAGCGGCGGCGGCTCCTGGAGGTGACCGAGGCGTCCCTGTGGCACGGCCTGGCGGCCGGAACGGCGGGAGCCAGACTCTCGGACATGTCTCACGCGATCGAGGCTCACATCCGCTCTCAGGGCCCCTACGGCATCGTTGAGGGGTACGGCGGGCACGGCATCGGCACCGAGATGCACATGGACCCGCTGATCCCGAACCACGGCCCGGCCGGGCACGGGCCCGTGCTGCTCCCGGGGATGTGCTTCGCGGTCGAGCCGATGGTGAACCTAGGCGGCAAGGACACCGCCGAACTGGACGACGGTTGGACGGTCGTCAGCGTCGACGGCAGCGTCTCGGCGCATTTCGAGCACACCTTCGCGGTGACGGAGGACGGTCCGCGCGTCCTCACCGCCCTTGACGAGGGCCGGGAGTGGCTGGAAAGGCTCCGCGTCGCGGAGAATGAAGGAAACGTCACGTCCTGAGGAGCGGAGGTAGCGATGGCGCCGAACCCTGACATCCGGGCGTCGGACGCCGACCGCGACCGGGTGGCGGAGAGCCTGCGGGAGCACTGCGCCGAGGGCCGCATCAGCATGGACGAGCTGCAGGAGCGGCTCGAGGCCGTGTACGGCGCGAAGACCCTCGGGCAGCTTCAGGAGGTCACCCACGACCTGCCGGAGGAGGACCTGTACCAGCTTCCGGTCCCGGCGTCGCAGCCGAAGAGCACCGCGTCGGTGGCGCGGCCGCCGTCCCGCGACCTCGAACCGCGCCGGGCGCCGCAGATGTGGGCGGCGTGGGCCGCGATCAGCGGGCTGAACCTGGCGATCTGGCTGATCATCGTGGTGTCGTCCGGGATGGTCTACCCGTGGTGGGTGTGGATCGCGGGCCCGTGGGGCGCGCTCCTGCTCGTCCGGACGGTCCTCGGCGGGCGCCGGGACTACTGACCCGCCCTCGTCACTCGACGTCGACCCTTCGTCACTCGACGTCGACGTCCATCAGCGGGCGGTAGTTGCCGGTCGGCGCGAAGTGCGTGGTGGCGGTGCCGTCCGTGCCGATGAGGTGGATGGCGAACCCGGCCGGCTCCCCGGTGACGGCGGCGCGCCCCTGCTTGGTGAGGTCGAGGAAGAGCTGCCGGTAGGTGCTCGGGCAGGTGGTGCTGACCGTCCCGGCGACCGACCCGACCGAGGCCCGGTGGACGTGCCCGGAGATCACCCGCACCACCTGCGGATGCCGGGAGATCACCGACGCGAACCCGGCCGGGTCGACGAACCGCAGGTCGTCGATGAAGCGCATGCCGATGGGGAACGGCGGGTGGTGCGTGGCGACCACGGTCGGCGTGTCGGGCGCGTCGCGCAGGACGGCGTCCAGCCAGGCGAGCCGCTCCTCGCTGAGGTGCCCGTGGGCGTGGCCGTCCACGGTGGTGTCGCAGCAGACGAGCCGGACGCCCGCGACGTCGGCGGCGTACTGGACGGGCGCCCGCGCCGACGTCCCGGTCGCGGCGATCACCGGGTGGTCCTTGAACGCCCTGCGCATCTCGTCGCGGTCGTCGTGGTTGCCGCACATCGGGTAGACGGCCATGGGCAGCGGGGACAGCAGCGCGTGCAGCCGGGCGTACTCGGCGGGCTTCCCGGCGTCGGCGAGGTCGCCGGTGAGGACGACGGCGTCCGGCCGCGCGGGCAGCGACAGCAGGCTGGACACGGCGGCCCGCAGCGCGCGCACCGGGCCCGAGCCGTCGTCCACCTCGCCGTCCCGTCCGGCCGCCAGGTGGATGTCGCTCAGTTGCGCGATGATCGCCATCGATCCCTCTCCCCTAGCCCAAGCACACCACGGCGTCCCAGGTCCGGACACCCCGCGGCCCGGGCGCCGGGACGATCTTCGCGCCCGCGCGCCCGCACTGTCGACTCAGGCCCCCGGCCGGTTCGCTCAGGCGGGTCGGCCGCGCGCAGTCGGCTCAGGCGAGTCGCCTGTGGGGGGATCCCCACGCCCCCGCCCGGTTCGTCGCCTGAGCGCCGCCCTCCAACTCCGCTGGCGCTCCGTTCCGGGCGCCGCTCAGGCGACGTGGGGGATCACCAGGGAGAGCGCCGAGGTGACCTCCTCGGGCGCGGGCGCGACGTCCGGGACGACGTCGCGCAGCGCGAGCCACCCGTTGATCGCCTGGACGGTCGGCTTGGCCTCGACGAGCTGCGGGTCGTCCAGCCCGTAGTAGGCGGCGACCTTGGACCAGCGCCACAGCCGGTGCCCGGCGGTCGACATCTCCGACGGCGGGAAGCCCGCCGCGCCGCGGGCCCCGGTGATCGCGTGCCGGACGGAGTCGAGGGAGCGGCCGACCCGTTCGGCGATGTCGCGGATGGTGAGCAGCGGGTCGGCCTCGACCTGGAGGACGTGCAGGCCGGGCGCGCTGGCCTCGACGTGCTCGACCACTTCCATGATCGCGACGGCGAGGGTGCGGCCCGTCCAGGAGCAGGACGCGTTGCCCGGCCGCTCGGCGTGCTGCGGCTCGCTGATGATCGAGACGGTGACCGCCCCGTTGGTGCGGTCGAACAGCGGGTCCAGCTCGTCCTCGTAGAGGGGACGGCTGAGGATCAGCGCGAAGTCATAGCTCGGCATGCTGACCCTCCTCCGACGTATCTCTCCCCGAAGGTACAACGCGCCGGCGATGTATGCTTGGCTCGGGAGCGGTCTCCGGTGCCGTGTCATGCGCTGATTTCGCATTGGACGCCCGGTTGACGTAGACTCCCTTGTCGGTCCGTCGTCGACCGCTCGATTCCCCTTCCTGACGCCTTCCGCGTCGCGGTGTGGACTGCGGTCGATTCTCCTCCGGAGAGCCGGGCCGAGTCCAATGAGCCGATCAGCGAAGCGCGGAGGACATGCCCAAGAAAGAAGGGGCCATCGAGATCGAGGGCACCGTCATCGAGTCCCTCCCGAACGCCATGTTCCGGGTGGAGCTCGACAACGGGCACAAGGTGCTCGCCCACATCAGCGGCAAGATGCGGATGCACTACATCCGGATCCTGCCGGACGACCGCGTCGTTGTGGAGCTGAGCCCCTACGACCTCACGCGCGGTCGGATCGTCTACCGCTACAAGTAGCACCCACTGGGGTTGCCTTCCCCGTGCGTGGCGGCGCGGGGGTGACCCTGAGCATTAGGAGACCCAGTGAAGGTCAAGCCGAGCGTCAAGAAGATCTGCAAGAACTGCCGGATCATCCGGCGGCACGGCCGGGTCATGGTCATCTGCACCGACCCGCGCCACAAGCAGCGCCAGGGCTGAGCCCGGGCGCGGCGACACAGAAAAGCGCATCGCAGTCTTCACGCGGGTAGCCGTACGAGCCTGGGACGGTTCGTACGGCACAGCCGTGTGAGGGCCCACCCCCGGACCGCGCGAGGCCGGGGCCGCCACCCGGGCAGGGTGTGTGCGGACGCGGTGCGTCCATACCTCCGCAGAATGAAGGGAACTGCCCACATGGCACGCCTCCTCGGCGTCGACCTCCCGCGCGAAAAGCGCCTGGAGGTCGCTCTCACCTACATCTTCGGCATCGGCCGGACGCGGGCGCTGGAGACCCTCGCGGGCACCAGCATCAGCGGCGACCTGCGGGTCCACCAGCTCGGCGACGACGAGCTCGTGAAGCTCCGCGACTGGATCGAGGCGAACTACAAGATCGAGGGTGATCTTCGCCGCGAGGTCCAGGCGGACATCCGCCGCAAGATCGAGATCGGGTGCTACCAGGGCATCCGGCACCGGCGCGGGCTTCCCGTGCACGGCCAGCGCACGCAGACCAACGCGCGCACCCGCAAGGGCAAGAAGAAGACCGTCGCCGGCAAGAAGAAGGCCGGCAAGAAGTAGTCCGCCGGACCCCCGGCACCAAGCCGAGTTCGGTCCTCCGGATCGATGACCTCGAAAGTGAGAGCAGATGCCTCCTAAGAGCCGTGTAGGCGCGAAGAAGGTGCGCCGCAAGGAAAAGAAGAACGTCGCTCACGGGCACGCCCACATCAAGAGCACGTTCAACAACACGATCGTCTCGATCACCGACCCCAACGGCAACGTGATCTCCTGGGCCTCGTCCGGCCACGTCGGCTTCAAGGGCTCGCGCAAGTCCACCCCGTTCGCCGCGCAGCAGGCCGCCGAGGCCGCCGCCCGGCGCGCGATGGAGCACGGCATGCGCAAGGTCGACGTCTTCGTGAAGGGCCCGGGCTCGGGCCGCGAGACCGCCATCCGTTCGCTGCAGGCGACCGGCCTTGAGGTGGGCTCGATCCAGGACGTCACGCCCGTTCCGCACAACGGCTGCCGCCCGCCCAAGCGTCGTCGGGTCTGAGGCAGGGGAGATCTAGACAAATGGCTCGTTACACCGGTGCGGACTGCAAGCTCTGCCGCCGCGAGAAGATGAAGCTGTTCCTCAAGGGCAGCAAGTGCGAGGGCCCGAAGTGCCCGATCGAGATCCGTCCCTACCCGCCGGGTGAGCACGGACGCGGTCGGCCGAAGGAGACCGAGTACCTGCTGCAGCTTCGCGAGAAGCAGAAGGCGCGGCGCATCTACGGCGTGCTGGAGCGGCAGTTCCACAACTACTACGTCGAGGCGAACCGCCAGCAGGGCAAGACGGGCGACAACCTGCTCGCCCTCCTGGAGCGGCGGCTCGACAACGTCGTCTACCGGGGCGGCTTCGCCAAGTCCCGCGACATGGCCCGCCAGCTCATCCGGCACGGCCACATCCGGGTCAACGGCAAGAAGGTCAACATCCCGTCGGCGCTCGTCGGCGAGTCCGACATCGTCGACGTCAAGCCGAAGTCGCTGGAGATGACGCCGTTCCAGGTCGCCAAGGCCGAGGTCGGCGACCGTCCGGTCCCGGCGTGGCTCGGCGTGGACGGCGACAAGATGCGGATCTTCGTGCACTCGCTGCCCGTCCGGCAGCAGATCGACGCTCCCGTCCAGGAGCAGCTGATCGTCGAGCTTTACTCGAAGTGAGTGATTTTCGTCCTGCGCGCCAGAGCTGAACTGCACGGCACGTCCTGGGACGAAAATTACTCATCAAGGCTCACGCGCCCCGCCGGGGTCCTCGCGTGGGATTCCGGCGGGACGGGGAACACTCACGAACGCGGTAGTCAAATAGCGGGCACCGCGGGAAGTAGGTACCACAATGCTCATCGCTCAGCGTCCGACTCTCACCGAAGAGCAGGTCGACGAGTACCGGTCGCGGTTCACCATCGAGCCGCTGGAGCCGGGCTTCGGCTACACGATCGGCAACTCGCTGCGTCGTACCCTGCTCTCCTCGATTCCCGGTGCGGCCGTCACCAGCATCCGGATCGAGGGCGTCCTCCACGAGTTCTCCACCGTTCCGGGGGTGAAGGAGGACGTCACCGACATCATCCTGAACCTCAAGGAGCTCGTCGTCTCGTCCGAGCACGACGAGCCGGTCGTCATGTACCTGCGCAAGCAGGGCCCGGGCGAGGTGACCGCGGCCGACATCGCGCCGCCCGCGGGCGTCGAGGTCCACAACCCCGACCTGCACATCGCCACCCTGAACAACAAGGCCAAGCTGGAGATGGAGCTGACGGTCGAGCGCGGCCGCGGCTACGTCTCGGCCGCGCAGAACAAGCAGCCCGGCCAGGAGATCGGCCGGATCCCGATCGACTCCATCTACTCGCCCGTGCTCAAGGTGACCTACAAGGTCGAGGCGACCCGAGTCGAGCAGCGCACCGACTTCGACCGCCTGATCCTGGACGTGGAGACCAAGCAGGCGATGCTGCCGCGCGACGCGGTCGCGTCCGCCGGCAAGACCCTCGTCGAGCTGTTCGGGCTGGCCCGGGAGCTGAACGTCGAGGCCGAGGGCATCGACATGGGCCCGTCCCCGACGGACGCCGCGCTCGCCGCGGACCTGGCCCTGCCGATCGAGGAGCTGAACCTCACGGTCCGCTCCTACAACTGCCTGAAGCGCGAGGGCATCCACTCGGTGGGCGAGCTCGTCGCCCGCTCCGAGCAGGACCTTCTCGATATAAGGAATTTCGGCGCCAAGTCGATCGAAGAGGTCAAGCAGAAGCTCAACGACATGGGCCTGTCGCTGAAGGACTCCCCGCCCGGGTTCGACCCGAGCGCGGCGGCCGACAACTACAGCGACGACGACCAGAGCTACGCCGAGACCGAGCAGTACTAGAAACCCGATCCGCGGCGGCCGGGGACGCGTTCCCCGGCCGTCCGCGGACCAGCTGACACCGGTACCTGGTACGGCCGGTGCAGGAAGGAACCGCAATGCCCAAGCCCACCAAGGGCCCCCGCCTCGGCGGCAGCCCCGCCCACCAGCGCCTCATCCTGGCGAACCTGGCGACGGCGCTGTTCGAGCACGGCCGCATCACCACCACCGAGGCCAAGGCCCGGCGGGTGCGTCCGCTGGCGGAGAAGCTGATCACCAAGGCCAAGAAGGGCGACCTGCACAACCGTCGCCTGGTCGCCCGGACGATCCGCGACAAGTCCGTCGTGCACGGGCTCTTCACCGAGATCGCGCCGCGCTTCGAGAACCGTCCGGGCGGCTACACCCGGATCACGAAGCTCGGGCCGCGCAAGGGCGACAACGCCCCGATGGCGGTCATCGAGCTGGTCCAGGAGGAGATGCCGGCCGTCTCGACCGCCAAGGCCGCCCCGGCCAAGGCGACCGAGGACGAGGCTCCCGCCAAGGCGGAGACCGAGACCGAGGCCGAGGAGACCAAGGCCGAGGACACGGCGACCGACTCGGCGACCGACACGGCCGCCGAGTCCGAGGACGGCGACGCCAAGTAGGACTTGGCAATCGCATTTACGGTTTCGGCCGACATGATGAACGGGCCCGCCGCTCCCCTCCGGGACGGCGGGCCCGCATCTTTGCCACACTTGATCGCATGGTCATGCCAGTAGCGGAGCGAGCGCTCAGAGGAGAACGGAACGGCCACCGTGCAGAAGGACAGCTCGGCTGACATGACCGCACTGGTACGACTGCGGCTCGACATCTCCTATGACGGGTCCGACTTCGCGGGCTGGGCGAGACAGCCGAACCAGCGGACCGTCCAGGGCGTCATCGAGGACGCCCTGGCCCGCATGCTCCGCCTGGACCCGCCGCCCATGCTCACCGTCGCCGGCCGGACGGACGCGGGCGTCCACGCGCAGGGCCAGGTCGCGCACCTCGTGGTGCCCGTCGCGGCCTACTCGGCGATCAACGGGACGATGCCGCGCCGCCTCGCCGGGCTGCTGCCCCCGGACGTCCGGGTGTGGCGGGTGTCGGTCGCGCCGGAGGGGTTCGACGCGCGGTTCTCGGCGCTGTCCCGCCGCTACGTGTACCGCGTGTGCGACAACCCGTTCGGCGTTGAGCCGCTGCGGCGGCACGACGTGCTGTGGCACCCGCGTCCGCTGAACCTGGACCGGATGAACGCCGCCGCGCGCCTCCTGGTCGGGGAGAACGACTTCGCCGCGTACTGCCGGAAGCGGGAGGGCGCGACGACCATCCGGGAGCTGCTGCGCTACGAGTGGACGCGCGACGACCGCGACCCGTACCTGGCCTTCGCGACCGTGCAGGCGGACGCCTTCTGCCATTCGATGGTGCGCGCGCTGGTCGGCGCGCTGCTGATGGTCGGGGACGGCCGCCGCGACATCGAGTGGCCCGCCGAGGTGCTCGCCGCCCGCGTCCGCGACTCGGGGGTGAACGTCGCGCCCGCGCACGGCCTGTCGCTGGAGGAGATCCGCTACCCGGACGACGACAGCCTCGCCAAGCGCGCCCAGGAGACCCGCCGCGTCCGGACCCTGAACGCCGCCGCCGCCGTCCAGGCCGCCGCCGAAGCCGCCGCGCGAGCGGAACCCGAGGAGCTGGGCGAGACCCCGGAGAACGCCGCCTGGCGCGGCGCCTCCTGATCAGCGGCGACGCAGGTCGCGGGCGAGGCGGCAGGGACCGGGGTGGGTCAGCCGCCTGCGCGGGCGAGGATGGGGCGTAGGTCGTAGTCCAGGAACTGCTGGGCCGCTTCCTTGATCACGGGGTCGCCGGGCTTGGCCTGCTTGCCGTCCGCCCACTGCACGTAGGCATAGGCGACGTAGCGTCCGCGTACCGTGGCGGCCGCGTAGCCGCCCGCTCGGTCCAGGTCGGGGGCGTGCTTGCCGCCCATGCCGCGGAACCACTCGTACTTCGCGGGGCTTCCGGCCTTGCTGATGCGGAGCGCGGCGTCCTTCGTCGGCAGCACCGCGATCCCGGACGTGACGGCGAGCGCCCTGCCCTTGTCGATGTACGTCGCGCGGACGATCTTGCGGCACTGCTCCTGGAGGAGGGCGCGCAGCATCGAGCCGCGCGCCGCGTACGACACGTCCCGGTTGAGGGACCAGCGCTCGCGGGAGTAGGTGCGCCCGCCGAGCTGGATCACCTGTGTGGGGAACACGTCGCGGAAGGTGAGGTCCTGGGTGTCGGTCTTCTCGTCGCTGATGTCCACGGGCGCCCGGGTGGCGGACGACGGCGTCACCGCCGGGGCCGCCTGCGTGGCGGGCGACCCGGAGGTTTTACCGTTCTTTCCACCGCCGGAGTCGGCGCCGATCGCGAAGAGGCCGACGGCCGCGGCGAGGATGAGCGCCGCGCCGCCGCCGATCAGCACGATGCGGCTCTTGTTGCCGCCGTCGCCGCCGCGCGGCGTCCGGCGCGGCGGGGCGCCCGGGGGCGGCGGCGTGTCGATCGGGACGCCGCCCTCGGCGTGGTAGACGGGCGTGATCACGGTGTGCTGCTCGGCGGTGACCGCCGCGGGCTCCCCGCCGGTGGGGAACGGGCCGCTGCCGGTGGGCGGGACGACGCCGGGCGGCAGGATCGCGTCCGGCACCAGGACGGGCGCCAGCGAGGCGGACGACTCGTCCTCCGCGCGCCGGGCCTTCTCGAAGGCGGACTCGTCCACGGCGGTGTCGTCGACGGCCGTCTCCTCGACGCCGGGAGCCTCCGCCGGGGAGGGCTCGGCCTGGGCCACCCGGGTTTCCGAACTTTCCGGGGGCGCTGGGGCGGGCTCGTCCGCGAGGACGTCGTCCGTGGCGTCGTCCTGCGGGCGGACGGCCGGGAAGCCGTCCGGGTCGGTCTCGCCGAACGCGGGCGGCGGCTTCACGAGCGGCAGGGCGGGCACGGCGCGGCGCGAGTCGACGCTGGGCACGCCGAGCCCGGCGACGAGCGTCCCGGGCGGCGGCGCGGCGGGTCCGGCGGTTCCGGGGGCGCTCGGCGTCTCCGCGGCGGCCTGAACGCCGTCGCTGCCCGCATCCGCGCTGCCCGCGTCCGTCGCGGTCGCGTCCGTACCGGGCGCGTCCGTGCTGCCTGCGGCGGTGCCGGTCGCGTCCTCGCCGGTTGCGTCCGTTGCGGGCGCGTCGTCGGCGGGCGCGTCGTCGGCGGGCGCGGGCTCGGCGGTCGCGTCGTCGGGGGCGGGACGCGGGGCGGGCGGGGTCGCGGGGGCGCCGGTGAGCGGGACGGTGTCCGCCGCGGACTCGGCGGCCCACCAGGGAGCCTCCAGGCCGAACGCGGGCGGCCTGAGGGAGGCGGGCGCCGCGGACTCCGCCGGGGCGGCGGGGACGGTGGGCGTCCCCGCGGGCTCGGCGGTGTCCCGTGTGTCTCTAGGTGCAGACATAGGCAGAGAGAGTATTCAAGCCGGTTACTTTTGGAGGGGTTTGCCTTCGGTTTCCCTGTAGTGCAGGGCGAGCGCGAGGTTGCTGCCCTTCACCATCTGGGTGCCGAAGACGCGGACGGCGGCATGGTACTTGGCGGCGATGCGCTTGCCGTCCGGCCGCTGTACCCAGGTCATGATCAGGTAGTGGCCGCGGGCCTCGGAGGTGCCGAGCGCCTCGCCCTTGCCGTTGGTCTTGGAGACGCCCTTGCCGGGCAGCGCCAGCAGGAAGGCGTCCTTGGCGGCGGCGGCCTTGACGGCCTTCTTGGCCGCGGCCTCGGTCTCCAGGTTGAACACGCCGACCGTGCCGATCAGCGAGCCGTTGCTCAGCGCGTACGTGGCCCGGAGCACCTGCGTGCAGGAGCCGCCCTTGAGGGCCTTGTCGAGCGCCGCGCCGCCCGCGATCGCGGTGCAGCCCTTCTGGGCGTTCGCGGCCGTCCGCACGTACTGGTACTTGCCGACCTTGAACTTGCCGTTGCCGAAGACCTCCTTGAGGGTCAGCGGCTTCGGGTCGGTGGTGCGGCTCCGCAGCTTCACCGGCGCGAGGACGGGCTGCGTCGGGCTCGGCGTGGCCTGCGGCTGCGCCGCCGCCGTGGAGGGCGTCGGCTTCTTCGGCTTGGAGTCGTCCTTCAGGACGGACGACAGCGCGACGCCGCCGCCGATGAGGAGCAGCCCGGCGACCGCCGCGCCGCCGATGATCAGGGGCGTTCTGCGGCGGCCCGTCCCGCCGGACCCCGATCCGGACGACTCCGGGAGCGGGCCGGACGGCGGCGGCTCGAAGCCGCCGTAGGGGTCGGGGGAGCCGAAGGGGTCGTCCCCCTGGCCGTGCGCGCTCCCGGCCACCGGCTGGTCGGACCAACCGCCGCCGGGGTGCTGGTTGGACCAGCCGGAGTCGCCCTCCTGACCGGACCAGCCGGACTCGGTCTTCTGGTCAGACCAGCCGGATTCGGTCTTCGGGTCGGACCAACCGGAGTCGGTTTTCTGGTCGGACCAGGCGGAGCCTGCCTGCTGCTCGGCCCAGGGGGAGGCGGACGGCTGCTCGGACCACGCGGGGGTCTCGTCCGTCCACGACGAGGTCTGAGCGGCCGGACCGGCGAACGGCTCACCGCCGTACTGCTGCTGCCCGCCGGGCCCCTCGTCGCGGGGCGCGAAGGAGGACTCGTCGCGGTAGCCGGACGCGGCCTCACCGCGGGGCGGGAAGGGGTCGTCGTTGTCGGTGCCGTACGGCGGCGCTTCGGCTCCGGGTCCGTACGGCGCGTGCGGCGGCCGGCCCGGAGGCCGGTCGCCGGGCTTGCCTTGATCGCCCGGATAACCCATGGCTTGGACCTTACCGTTCCTCGTTCAGGGCTCTGGACCTTCGAGACACCCACCATGACATGGGGGCGAACCGGGCGCGCGTGGTTCGCCGAAGGTCACCGCCCGGAGCGCGACGATCACTTCCAGCCGAAGTCCTGCGTCCACACGAGGCCGCCGGAGCCGGACGCCCGCCCGACGCCGATGGCCCGCAGGTCGCAGTTCAGGATGTTGGCGCGGTGGCCCGGGCTGTTCATCCAGCCTTCCATGACGGCCTGGGCCGTCGGGTAGCCCTTGGCGATGTTCTCCGCGCCGGGGCTCGGGTACCCGGCGTCCTCCATCCGCTGCCACGGGCTGTCGCCGTTGCGGGACGTGTGGTCGAAGTAGTCGTTGGCGGCCATGTCGGCGGAGTGCTTGCGGGCGGCGGTGGCGAGCCGCTCGTCCACGCGCAGCGGCCTGCACTTGGCCTTGGCGCGCTCGGCGTTGGTGAGCGCGACCACGGCGGTCTCCGGGCCGGACGGTCCCGTCGTCCCGCCGCCGGGGGTGCCGGTGTCGGCGGGCGGCTTGTCCGGGGTGGACGGCGCGTCCGGCTTCGACGGCTTCACGGCCGAGCCCGGCGCGCGCATCGGCTTCAGCGGGGGCGCCTGCTCCTGCGAGGCGGGGGCGGGGGTGCTGCCGGGCTTCGTCCCGCCGCCCGGCGCGCCCGTGCCCGTCTCCGCGCCGGTGGTGGTGGTCTCGTCGCTCTGCGGGCCGGGCGAGACCAGCGCGGACGGTCCCGAACCGGGCCCGGACGCGCCCGTCCGCTCCGACCTCAGCCCTGGCAGGACGGCCCGGTCGAGCAGGACGCCCGTGCTCACGGCGAGCCCGGACGCGGTGACGGCCACCACGATCGCGGTGACGCGCCTGCCACGGGACCGCTCGCGTCCGCGCCTGCCCGGCCGGGGGCCGCCGCCCGGCGGCGGGGCGGAACGGCCCGGACGAGGCGTGCCGCCATGGGACGCGACGTGCTGGGACGCGGTGCGGCGCGGCCCTCTGGCGACGAGCATGTCCTGGGGGAGTGAGGCGCGGCGGGCGGCGGCGGGCCGGGACGCGGCGTCGCGCGGCCCGGGGTAGGCGGGCGGGCGGCGTCCGGCGGGGTCACCTGGTCTGCGGGGAGTGGACAGCGGGGGCTCCCGGGTGCGGGCCGGCCTGAGCCGGCGTGGACCGGTCGCCCGGCACCATATCCCGGCATACACCCCCTGTTATGAAAGATCGTCTGAAAAGTGTTGAACAACTACGACGGGTAGTCTGGAGGGCGCTGACCGTTCCCTTTCCAGGACGGGGGCCGTCGCGCGGGAGGCGCGTGCGGGACGACTCGCCGTCCCGTTTTGACCCTCGGGCGCGCGGGCGAGTATCCTGCGTGTTTGTTGTGTGCGTCGACGCGCGCCGTCCGGCGGGCGGGAGACGACGCGACGACGTGCCGGTGTTTCCCCGTGGTGTCCGCGTCTGCCGGCGTGGCCGCCGGTCCGGGCCCCGGCTCCCGGAGCGCCGGATCGGACGATCCTCTGATCGGCGCGAGCAGGAATTCCGCTGATGGCGCCCGTCCGCTGGGCCGGGCGAGGATCGAAACCGCTGAAAGTCGACGAGAAACGAAGGCTGACGACCGTGCGCACGTACACCCCTAAGCCCGCCGACGTCCAGCGTCAGTGGTACGTCATCGACGCGACCGATGTCGTGCTGGGCCGTCTCGCCAGTCAGGTCGCGCAGCTGCTCCGGGGCAAGCACAAGCCGATCTACGCTCCGCACCTCGACACCGGTGACTTCGTCGTCATCGTGAACGCCGACAAGGTGTCGCTGTCCGGCAACAAGCTGGAGCAGAAGAAGGCGTACCGGCACTCCGGCTACCCGGGCGGCCTCCGGTCGGTCAAGTACGCCGACCTCATGGCGAAGCACCCCGAGCGGGCCGTCGAGAAGGCGATCAAGGGCATGCTGCCCAAGAACTCCCTCGGCCGGAAGATGTTCGGCAAGGTGAAGGTCTACGCCGGGCCCGACCACCCGCACCAGGCGCAGAAGCCGGTCCCGTTCGAGATCACCCAGATCAGCCAGATCCAGAAGTGAGCCCCGCGCCTCCGGGCGCACCCTTGAAAAAGTGGCCGCCGGGGCGCCCGTCCTCACGGGTCCGCCGCCCTGGCTAGAAAACCGAGGAGAACCGTGGACGACATCACCGAGACGGGCGCAGAGCTCGACTCGTACGAGGACGCCCCGTCCGAGTACAGCACCGAGACCCCCGAGGCCGCCGGCGAGAGCTACCTCGGCCAGCCGGTCGCCACCGGCCCGGCCGCCGGCACCGGCCGCCGCAAGCAGGCCATCGCGCGGGTCCGCATCGTCCCCGGCAGCGGCAAGTGGAAGATCAACGGCCGCACCCTGGACCAGTACTTCCCGAACAAGGTCCACCAGCAGATCGTGAACGAGCCGTTCGTGCTGCTCGGCCTCGAGGGCCAGTTCGACGTCCTCGCCCGCGTCGGCGGCGGCGGCACCACCGGGCAGGCGGGCGCGCTGCGCCTCGGCATCTCCCGGGCCCTCCAGTTCGCGAACATCGAGCACCGCCCGGCCCTGAAGAAGGCCGGATTCCTGACGCGCGACGCCCGCGTCCCCGAGCGCAAGAAGGCCGGCCTCAAGAAGGCCCGCAAGGCGCCCCAGTACAGCAAGAGGTAATTCCCAGGGGGGCTGTGTTTACCCAGGGGGGCGACCCCCTGGAACCCCCGTCACGAACGGCGGGGCCGTGTTTTCCCAGGGGGCGACCCCTGGAACCCCGCCGTTCGGCGTGTTGGGCGGCCTTCGGCGCTGGGGCGCCGAAGGCCGCCCAACACGTGTCTCCGGCTTGGGTCCCGTCTAAGAGGCGTAGGTGTTGCACGTCCAAGTGGGGTGGGGCGTCTTTGTCGCGGGTGGGACTTTGTCCGGGTGGGGGTGTTCGGTTGGTGGGGTGTAGGGGAGGGGTTTCGTAGGGTGGTTGGTTCTCACGGTGGGGTGCGGCTCCTACTAGATTTGTGCGGGCGGAGCGGGCGGGGTTCGTCCGCGCGGTTGTCGTTGAAATCCGGGAGTTGAACTGTGGCTCGTCTGTTCGGGACCGACGGCGTGCGAGGGCTCGCCAACCGCGACCTGACCGCACCGCTCGTCATGGACCTGTCCGTCGCGGCGGCGCGGGTGCTCGGCGAGCAGGGGGCGTTCCGGGGGCACCGGCCGCTGGCGGTGGTCGGACGGGATCCGCGGGCGTCCGGCGAGTTCCTGGAGGCGGCCGTCGTCGCGGGTCTCGCGAGCTCCGGGGTGGACGTGCTGCGCCTCGGCGTCCTGCCGACGCCCGCCGTCGCGTACCTGACGCACGAGCTGCACGCCGACCTCGGCGTGATGCTGTCGGCGTCGCACAACCCCGCTCCCGACAACGGCATCAAGTTCTTCGACCGCAGCGGCCACAAGCTGCCGGACGAGCTGGAAGACCGCATCGAGGCCAGGCTCGGCGAGGAGTGGGAGCCGCCGACCGGCGCCGGGGTGGGACGGGTCAGGGACGCGCACGGCGCCGTCGAGCAGTACGTGGCGCACCTGCTGTCGACCGTCCCGGTGTCGCTGGCCGGCCTGCGCGTCGTGGTCGACTGCGCGAACGGCGCGTCGTCCGACGTGGCGCCGGAGGCGCTGCGCCGCGCCGGGGCCGAGGTGATCACCATCGGGACCGCGCCGGACGGCCTGAACATCAACTCCGGCTGCGGGTCCACGCACCTGGAGGCGTTGCAGGAGGCCGTCAAGGAGCACGGCGCGGACGCGGGCATCGCGAACGACGGCGACGCCGACCGGTGCCTCGCCGTGACGTCGTCCGGCGAGGTCGTGGACGGCGACCAGATCATGGCGATCCTGGCGCTCGAACTGCGCGAGGCGGGCGCGCTCGCGGCAGACACGGTGGTCGCGACCGTGATGTCGAACCTCGGGTTCAAGCTCGCCATGCGCGAGGCCGGGATCACCGTGGTGGAGACCGCGGTCGGCGACCGGTACGTGCTGGAGGCGATGAAGGAGGGCGGGTTCGCGTTCGGCGGCGAGCAGTCCGGTCACGTGATCATGCTGGACCACGCGACGACCGGCGACGGCGTTCTGACGGGCCTGCACCTGCTCGCCGCGATGGTGCGGCGCGGCAGCTCGCTGGACGAGCTGACCAAGTCGATGACGCGCCTCCCGCAGATCCTCATCAACGTGAAGGACGTCGACAAGGCGCGGGCCAAGACGTCGGCGGAGCTGGCGGCGGCGGTGGCCGCGGCGGAGGCCGACCTCGGCGACACCGGGCGCGTCCTCATCCGGCCGAGCGGGACCGAGCCTATGGTCCGCGTGATGGTCGAGGCGGCGTCGGAGGGGCAGGCGCGGTCCGTCGCCGAGCACCTCGCGGGCGTCGTGCGGACCGTGCTCGGCTAGCTCTCGGCTAGCTCTCGTCGATCTCCAGGCGGCCGACCTTCAGGTGCTTGATCTCCACGGTCCCCGCCTGGAGGTGGCCGACGACGGCGCGCTTCACGACGAGCTTGCCGATCGCGAGCGCGCCGAGGGCCAGGGCGCCGACCGCCATGCACCCGACGGCGACCGAGCCGAGACCGGTGCCGCCCCGCACCGTCAGCCCGGTCGCGGACGCTCCCGTGACCTCGGCGCCCGTCGCCCGCGCGCCGACGCCGCGTTCGGTCCTGACGCGGGAGAGCTCGTCCTCGGTGAGGTTCTCAGCGGCGTTCTCGTCGACGTTCTCAGGGTGTTCGCTGGTCATGCGACGAGCCTACGCGCGGCGTCAGCAGCGGCCGAGGAAGGTCTGGAGCGCGTCGTGGTCGGGGTCGGTGACCGGCAGCGAGTACTTCTTCGCGACGGCGATGTACTTCACGGCGTAGGCGCACTGGAAGTCTTTCTGAGGTTTCCACTCGCCCGGTCCCGAGTCGCTCTTCTGCCGGTTCGGGACGCCCCACACGGCCAGCAGGTTGGCGTGGTCGTTGGCGAACCGCTCGCGCTGGTCCTCGCTCCACCGGGACGCGCCCATCCGCCACGCGAGCGCGAGCGGGTAGACGTGGTCGATCTGCACCTTGGCCGCGTCCTTCTTCTCGAAGGTGATCGTCTTTCCGCTGTAGGGGTCGTGCAGGACGCCCGCGAGCACCACGCACTTGCCCTTCTTCTCCACGTCCTGGAGGTCGCGGGCGAGGACGTCGTTGCGCTGGTCGCAGCCGTTGTGGTCGGTGTCCTTCCAGCGCGTCCCGAACTCGTCGCGGGCGTAGCCGGTGCTACGGCCCTCGGACGCGATCTTCAGCCCGGAAAGGTCGGCGCGGGCCCGCCTGCCGTCGCCGGACCCCGGTTGCCTGGGGGTTGAGCTCGCCTCGGAGAGGCCGACGTCGCCTTCGCAGCCCGCCGGCGCGACCAGCGCCACGGCGAGCGCCGCCGCCGGGACCAGGCGTCCACGTCCAGGGGTCCGTTTCGTCCCGTCCACCCGCATCCCCTCACCGCCCGCAATTTATGACGATATATACCTACTTGGGACGCGCCACGCGATCAACCGCACCGCTGGTGATCGCTTACGTGGCCGGATGCGGCACCATGTCTGACGTGCTACACCTGAGAGCGATCGTCCCGCCGGACCGCACCGACACCGTCCTGAAGGCCCTCGGCGACTGCGCGGGCGCGACCAACGTCGTCGTCTTCCCCGGCGCCGCCCGGTCCCCGCAGGGCGACCTGGTGAACAGCGACGTCGCCCGCGAGTCCGTGAACGAGGTGCTGGACGCCCTGCGCGCGCTCGGCGTCGACCGGGACGGCTCGATCGCCCTGGAGAAGATCGACCTGTCGCTGTCGGAGACCGCCGAGGAGGCGATGGAACGCGCCCCCGGGTACGGCGACGACGCCGTCGTCTGGGAGCAGCTCGACAACCAGGTCGCCGAGGGGACGGCGCTGAGCTTCTCGTTCATCGCGTTCCTGGCGTTCGCCACCCAGCTCGCCGGGATCGCCGCGCTGATCGACTCGCCGGTGCTGGTGGTCGGCGCGATGGTGCTCGGGCCGGAGTTCGGCGCCGTCGCCGCGATCTGCTACGGGATCGTGCGGGGGCGGCCGTGGCACATCGTCCAGGCGCTGCGGGCACTCGCCGTCGGGTTCGCCGTCGCCATCCTGATCACCTACGTGTGCGCGCTGGTCAGCAGGTGGACGGGCGTGATCGAGCTCGACCGGCTCCCGACGGACCGTCCGCTCACCGCGTTCATCTACAGCCCGGACCGCTGGTCGTTCATCGTCGCGCTGCTCGCCGGGGCGGCCGGGGTGCTGTCGCTGACCGCGGGCAAGTCGTCCGCGCTGGTCGGGGTGTTCATCTCGGTGACCACCGTGCCCGCCGCCGGGAACTTCGCGGTGGCCGCCGCGCTGCGGCACGGCAGCGAGATCCGCGGCTCGGCGCTCCAGCTCGGCGTCAACATCGTCGGGATGGTCATCGCCGGGACGGCGACGCTGCTCGTCCAGCGGGCGGTGTGGGCGATCATCCTGCGGCGCGGCGGGCGCCCGCGGATCGCGGGCGCCGATGGCCGGACGACCCTCCGCGGGCGTACTTAGGTCGACCGAGATATGGCCGAATGGCTGAGACGGATGGCACCTCAGGGTGACGTGCCGCGCCGTCCCGGCCACTAGGTTCGGAACATGCCGATCATCGCCACCCAGGGGCTGACGATGAGGTTCCCCCGGGTGACCGCCCTGGACGACCTCTCCGTGGCCGTCGAGCCGGGCGTCGTCGGACTGGTCGGCGCCAACGGCGCCGGCAAGTCGACGCTCATCAAGATCCTCCTCGGGCTGCTGCCGCCGACCTCCGGCACCGCGACCGTCCTCGGCCTCGACATCGCGCGCGAGGGCCTGCGGATCCGGGAGACCGTCGGGTTCATGCCCGAGTACGAATGCCTGCCGCCGGACGTGTCCGCGACGGAGTTCGTCGTCCACATGGCCCGGATGTGCGGGCTTCCGCCCACCGCGGCCCGCGAACGCGCCGCCGACACGCTCCGGCACGTCGGCCTGTACGAGGAGCGCTACCGTCCCATCGGGGGCTACTCCACCGGGATGCGCCAGCGGGTGAAGCTCGCGCAGGCCCTCGTCCACGACCCGAAGCTCGTCTTCCTGGACGAGCCCACCAACGGCCTCGACCCGGCCGGACGCGACGAGATGCTCGACCTGATCCGGCGCATCGGCGCCGAGTTCGGGATCAGCGTCCTCGTCACGTCCCACCTGCTGGGCGAGCTGGAGCGGGTCTGCGACCACGTCGTCATCATCGACGGCGGCAAGCTGCTGCGCTCGCAGGCCGTCGAGGCGTACACGACCGCGAGCGGCGTCCTCACCGTCGAGGTGGACGAGGGACGCGACACCCTCGGCCAGCACCTCTACGACAAAGGCGTCGCCGTCCACCCGGAGGGCCGGTTCCTCGTCGTCGACATCGCCGGTGAGAACACCTACGACCTGATCCGGGACGGCGTCGCCGACCTCGGGCTGCGGCTGATCCGGATGGAGCAGCGCCGCCACCACATCGAGGAGGTCTTCCAGACCGGCCCCGAGCCGCCCGGTGGGCCGCCCGCGACCGGAGTCGTCCCGCAGGAGGCGTCCCGATGAGCATCAGCACGATCCATGACATCGGGTACCGGCACTACGAGGGGCGGCGGAGCGGCCGCGCCTACGTGCTGCGGTCCCTGTACGTGCACAACCTGCGCGCCGCGTTCGGCCTCGGCAGGCCCGCCCGCGCCAAGATCATGCCGTTCCTGGTGGCGGCGCTGATGCTGCTGCCCGCGATCGGGTCGGTCGCGGCGTTCGCGGTCACCGACCAGGAGGACGCGCTGATCCGCTACGCCTCCTACGCGAACATCATGCAGGTCATCGTGGCGATCTTCCTGGCGACGCAGGCGCCGGTGCTGGCCTCGCGGGAGATCCGGTTCCACGTGATCCCGCTGTACTTCTCGCGTCCGGTGGGGCATCTCGACTTCGTCCTCGCGAAGGCCGCCGCGCTCGCGACCGCGCTGTTCGCGCTGATGGCCGTGCCGGTCACCGTCCTGTACGTCGGCGGGCTCGTCGCGAAGGCGCCCGACTCCGGCGAGCAGCTGCTCCGGTACCTCGGCGCGCTCGTCGGCTGCGTTTTGTACGCGCTCGTCCTCTCGGCGATCGGGATGGTGGTCGCGGCGTTCACGCCCCGGCGCGGGTTCGGCGTCGCCGCCGTCATCGCGGTCTTCATGCTGAGCACCGCCTTCGTCGGCGCCGTGCAGGGCATCGCGGAGGCGAACACGAACTTCACCCTCCAGGGCTGGATCGGGCTCGGGACGCCGTTCAACCTGGTGGACATCGTCCAGGTGCGCCTGCTCGGCGCGCGGTCGTCCTCGCCCGGCATCGCGCCCGGCGTCGCCGGCGGCGTGGTCGCGCTGGCGGAGTGCGCGGTCATCGTCGTCGGCTCGGTCGCGGTGCTGTACCGCAGGTTCCGGAAGGCGGGCCTCTCATGAATGAGCGAAGCGAACCGGGGGGTGTGGGGGGTCGTCCCCCCACGGGTGGAAAGAGTGAGTTGATCCTCGACAAGGTGTCCCGCTGGTACGGGAACGTCGTCGCCGTCAACGGCGTGTCGATGCGGGTCGGGCCCGGCGTCACCGGGCTGCTCGGGCCGAACGGCGCGGGCAAGTCGACGCTCATCCACATGATGGGCGGGTTCCTCGCGCCGTCGTCCGGCTCCGTCACCCTGGACGGGACGCCGATCTGGCAGAACCCGGACGTGTACCGCCGGCTCGGGCTCGTCCCGGAGCGGGAGGCGGCCTACGACTTCCTCACCGGCGAGCAGTTCATCGTCGCGATGGCGAAGCTGCACAAGTTGCCCGACCCGGCCGCCGCGGCGCGCCGCGCCATCGGGCTCGTCGAGATGGACTACGCGGCCGGGCGCCCGATCGGGAACTACTCCAAGGGCATGAAGCAGCGGATCAAGATGGCGTCCGCGCTGGTGCACGACCCGCCCGTCCTGCTGCTGGACGAGCCGTTCAACGGCATGGACCCGCGGCAGCGCCTCCAACTCATGGACCTCATCCGCCGGATGGCCGACGAGGGCCGCACCATCCTGTTCTCCTCGCACATCTTGGAGGAGGTGGAGCGGCTCGCCAGCCACATCGAGGTGATCGTCGCGGGCCGGCACGCCGCGTCCGGCGACTTCCGCAAGATCCGGCGGCTGATGACCGACCGGCCGCACATCTTCCTCGTCCGCTCGTCCGACGACCGCGCGCTCGCCGCCGCGATCATCGCGGACGGGTCGGCCCGCAGCGTCCAGCTCACCGACAAGGGCCTGCAGATCGAGGCGGTGGACTTCCAGCGCTTCACCTGGCTGCTCCCGCGCGTGTCGCGGGACGCCGACGTCCGGCTGTGGGAGGTCTCCCCGGCGGACGAGTCCTTGGAAAGCGTCTTTTCTTACCTGGTGGCGCGATGAATGCGACGATTGCGATGATCACGTTCCGGGCGATGCTCGGGCGGAGGCGG
Organism: Actinomadura decatromicini; assembly: GCF_008121305.1. Taxonomy (NCBI): domain Bacteria; kingdom Bacillati; phylum Actinomycetota; class Actinomycetes; order Streptosporangiales; family Thermomonosporaceae; genus Actinomadura; species Actinomadura decatromicini. The sequence goes on from NZ_VSRQ01000005.1 coordinate 704,576, forward strand.
GCGCTGCTGCTGCTCGGGCTGCCGCTCGTGATGCTCGTCCTGGCCGTCGTGCTGCGCGCGACCGGGAACGACGACCTGGACGTGTCCACGGAGGTCCTCCAGAAGGTCGCGCTCGCGGCGCTGCTGCCGCTGCTCGCGCTGATCGCCGGGACCGGGGTGATCGGGCCGGAGATCGACGACGGCCAGATCATGTACGTGCTGACGAAGCCGATCCCGCGCCAGGTGGTCGTGCTGACCAAGCTGGCGGTCGCGATCGTGCTGGTGACGGCGTTCGCGGTCGTCCCGACGCTGCTCGCGGCGTTCGTCCTGACCGGCACCACGGCGGGGCTGACGCCCGCGTTCACGATCGGCGTCCTGGTCGGCGGCGTCGCCTACAGCGCGGTGTTCGTGGCGCTCGCGGTCATGAGCCGCAACGCCGTCACGATCGGCCTGCTCTACGCGCTCGTGTGGGAGTCGCTGCTCGGCAGTTTCGCGCCGGGCGCCAAGCAGGCGTCCATTCAGCAATGGGCGATGTCGGTCACCGACAAGCTGACGAGCGCCTCGCCGGTCGAGTCGACGGTGAGCCTGCCGGTGGCGATCACGCTGCTGGTGGCCGTCACCGTCGTCGGGACGTTCCTCGCCGCCTTCCGGCTCCGCTCCCTGACCGTCGCGAGCGCCGAATAGAAAAAAGGGCATGCCGAATTCGGCCGATCTCCCCCTCCGGAGGTCGGCCGAATTCATTTCCGGTTCACTCTCCGGGGATCAGATCTTCGTGGCGGAGTAGGACACGAACGTGTGCCAGGGGGCGTTCAGCGTGAAGTAGCCCACCGTCCGGTCCTGGCAATTGCTGTAGACGTGGTAGACGTAGCCTTTCGCCTGCTGCATCTCCCAGCCCTGGGACGCGGTCATCTTGTAGCCCTTGCGGATCTTGACGGTGTCCGCGTACCCCTTCTTGACCGTGGACTCCTTGTCGAGCCCGGCGTTCACCTTCGCCTTGACCTCGCCGAAGACGAAGGCGTTGAAGGACGCCTCGATCCCGCCCGAGACCGAGTACTTCAACTTGGTCGTCCGCTCGAAGTGGACCTTGCGCGTGATGGTGTCGCGCGTGCGGTTGTAGAGGACGTCGGTCTCGTTGACCTTCTTGAACTTCTTCTTCGTGACGATCTTGGCGACGTTGTGCGGGTCGCAGACGGGGCCGGAGTGCCGGGCCGGGGCCGCCGGCGCGGCGGAGGCGGAGGGGACGGCGACGGCGAACGTCGACAGGGACATTCCGGCGGCGACCACCACTGCCATTGCCTTGGTATGCATATTCACCTTTCCAGGACTGCGGGTTCCGGGGGTATTCCCGGTCCCTGACTAACTGACGGCGTCAGGATAACCACGCGTTCGAGCAAAAAGAAAGGGCTCCGAGCACAGACCCAAACTGGGTATGCAAAGGGTTGACGAGCGAATAATTCAATCTTCAACGAGACATTCAACAAAGGTGTCCCATTGTGGCGGAGAAATGTCCTTTTAGAGCGCGCCAAATGCATCGGGCAGATTGCTTTTCCAGGTGGACTGGGGGCCTTAGGGGTGGCGGCGGCGGCCTGCGGTGGGCCGCCGCCGCGATGAATTTTTTTCTGCCCGCCGCCGTGCTCAGGTGAAGAGGTCGATGTCCAGCGCGTAGGCGACCAGGCTCATCGGGTTCGCCAGCGAGAAGGCCGGCGTACCGGCGAACAGCAGGCCGACGGGCTCCCTGTCCTGCCACGTCCAGACGCAGGAGCCGGAGTCGCCGCCGGCGCCGAACGGGCCGTCCCCGAGTGGCTCGACGACCACCTGATCGGCGAAGAACGCCTGCCCGGCGGTCCCGTAGTCGATCACGCCCGACCAGCGCACGCCCGTGACGATGCCCCGGGTGAGCTGTGTCGTCCGGCCCGTCTTGCCCACGATCATGCCGAGCGCGGGCGTCTCGATCTCCGAGCCGATGCGGAACCGCCGGACCCCCTCGGCGGTCTGGACGCCGAGCTCGGGCGTCACCCGGTCGGGCCAGCACCAGGCCGTGGCGCAGTCCACGAGGTTCGTGCCGCCCGCGAAGTCGATCGGCACGAAGCTCTCCAGGGCGGCGATCTGGTCGGCCGGGCACGTCCCGCCGTCGGCGGGCGCGGGCTGGCAGACGCAGTCCCCGCCCGCGGCGCGGTTCGAGTCGGCGAACACGTGGTTGTTGCCGAGGGCGAGGAGCATGTCGTCGCGCGGCTGCTCCCTGCCGGTGGCGAGGCAGCCGAGGGTGCCGTCCAGGACGGCGGGGTGCGCGGCCGAGAACCCGCCCGGCGCCGGACGGACGAGCGCCCGGTTGGACAGCGCGTCCACGACCCCGCCCGCGACGACGCGCATCGGCACGTCGGCGGCGGCGCGGACGCCCATGCCGTCCACGACCGCCGTCCGCACCCGGTCGGCCGACGCCGGCTCCGCGACGTACACGGTGAGGATCGGCTCGCCGGGCGTCCCGCCGTCGTGCGGGTCGCCCAGCCCGATCGCCACGCCCTGCACGTTCCCGGCGTCCCCGGTCCCGCCGGGCAGCGCGTTCCAGGACGCGGCCCGGTCCTGGACGCCGCTCCGGATGGCCGCGCCGATCTCGTCGCGGACGTCCAGGACGGCCCCGGAGACGGCGGCGGCCCCGGACGCGGCCCCCGGCGGCGGCTGGAAGTACACCCTGGGATCCTCGGCCGCGAAATCCGTGCGCATGCCTTCCGGCGGGGGGATGAACCCCCGGCCGCCCGAACTGTTATTGCTCATGATTCAACGCCTTTCTCAAATATGTGGGATCCCGGCCTACGGGACGATGATGTAGACGCAACCGGGATCGCTGCTCGCGCTCAGCCTCAATGCGTTCTGCACGGCGGCGGTCACCGAGTCGGCCCGCCGGCGCGGATCGTCGTCCCGGTCGTCGGAATTCAGGCTGTCCGCGACGCACACCACCGCGTAGGTCGCGTTTCCGCCCTTGGCGGCCAGTTGCCGTCCGCGCCCATAATTCGTGCCGACGTTGTCGACGACGTCGAAGCCGGTCCCCTGGTTGTCTATGCGGACGGGATTGCGTCCGGTCGGCGGGATCACGTTTCCGCCGTCCCGCCACAGGTCCGCGAACTCGATGTCCGCGGCCTGGTCGTTGATCTGCCGCCGGACGGCCCGGTTCGTCCGGTCGAGGGTGTGCGGCCTGCCTTGCAACAACTGCACCATCGCGTTTCTCCTTTTCAGGCTGTGCTCGTGCCGGGGGAGCGTGCGTCCCCGCGCGGGCGCGCGGGGACGCCGCCCGGTCAGTGCCGGTCAGTGCTGGTCAGTGCTGGTTAGCGCCCGCCGAAGGCGGTCACGGCCGCATCACCGCGGCGAGATCGGCCTCGGTGCTGCGCGAGACGTGCCAGTTGTTCTCGTCGTCCAGGACGGCGGTCAGGTCGGCGACGCCCGTCGCGTACGACAGGACCTCGGTCTGCGTGAGCGTGGCCACGTCGACCATCTGGCTCTGCTTGAGGCTCCCGGCGACGATGTAGTAGGTGGGGTGCAGGGTCGCGATGTACTGCAGGTTCGGGCCCGCGTCGACGACGCAGGCGGGCAGCCCGTTCAGGGTGATGCCGAGCGAGCTCGGCTGGACGCTCGGCTTCGGGACCGCCCGCGTGCTCTCGATGTAGAGCTGGTCGTGGTTCGGCGCGGGCGTGTGGGTCGCGTACGAGAGCTCGAAGTCGCCGTTGGTGTAGTCGAAGGTGGCGGCGCACAGGGACGACGAGGTCGGGTCGGCGGGGATGCCGCCGTTCGCGCGCCACTGGTAGTCCTTGGCGATGCCGCTCGCCGACCACGCGAAACCCCAGGTGACGTCCCAGGTGAAGGTGTACCGGTTGCCCGGGTGGATCACCTGGGTGAGCCACGCGGTGCTGAGGGCGCCGCCGGCCCTCGCCTCGGGCAGTTCCGCCACGACCGAGAACGCCGGGCTGCCCTTCGCCAGCTCGGAGTCGTTGACGACGGTCAGACTGTAGGTGGCCATCAGTTCGCCTTTCTCGTGAGCGCGGCGACAGAGCGCCTTTGTGCGTCTCCAGGTGATCGTCCGCGCGGGCGCAGGCGCGGTTATTTCATGCGTTATTGCGTGCTCCGCGAATTGCGCCGGGCTTTTCAGCCGGTCCTCACGGTACGCAGCGGATTCCATTGTGGAGAACCAGGGGACGGTAAAGTAATGGCCATGGCAGTTCCGGCCGGTCCGGCTCCGGGATGATGTGACAGGGAATATTCAATTCCCTGTCGTAAGCCGCCGCAAAATGTCCGGAGACGGGGTCGCGATGTGTCGTCGCAGCCATTTCCCGGTGTCCGAGGTTTCCTCCGGTGAGGGGCCGGGCACGCTTTCACGACGGTGACCTCGGCCGCCCGTGCGGGCTTTATCGGCGAGGTCCCTTTTCGTCACGACCCGGAGGTGGAGCGGTGTGCCCGACGGCGGAGACGAGCACGCCCGCGGGCGTCTCGGTGGCGGCCGGCGTCTCGGTGGAGGCGGCGGCGGAGCGGTTCCTGCGCCGCCGCGACCTCGACCCCGACACCCTGCGGACCTATGCGCAGACGATGCGGTGGCTGCGCCGCGAGTTCGGCGACGGCGCGCCGCTCCGCCGGATGACCGCCGACCGCGTCGCCGCCGCGTTCCACGCCGCGTGGGGCGGCGCCGCCGCCCGGACCTGGAACCGGCACCGCGCCGCGCTGCGCTCGTTCACGACCTGGGCGGCGCGGCGCGGCTGGGACCTCGGTGACCCGGCCGCCGGGATCGCGCGGCGGCCCGAGCCGCGCGGCCGGGCCCGCGTCCTCGACCGGCGGCACGTCGCCGCGCTGCTGGAGCGGCCCGACGTCCCGCCGCGCGACCGGACGCTCTGGCGGGTGCTGTACGAGTCGGCGGCGGGCGCCGACCGGGTCCTCTCGCTCGACGTCACCGACCTCGACCTGGCCGCGAACCGCGCCCGCGCCACCAAGGACGGCGTGCTCCGCTGGGTGCGCTGGCAGCCCGCCACCACCCGCCGGCTGGCCGAGCTGGCGGCGGGCCGTCCGTGCGGGCCGCTGTTCCTCACCGCGCGGCGGCCCGCGCCCGCCCGCATGCCGGACCCCGCCGACCTGTGCCCGGTGACGGGCCGCGCCCGGCTCTCCTACGAGCGGGCCGCGTACCTGTTCAAGCGGGCGACGCGCGACCTCGACCCGGACGGGCGCGGCTGCACGCTCCACCAACTCCGCCACTCACGACTCACCCACCTGGGCGAGGACGGCTGGACGGCGGCGATGCTCATGGACCTCTCCGGCCACGACGACATCCGAAGCCTCGCCCCCTACGCCGACCGGCCGCAGTAGCGACCCTGGAGTCCCTCGCCGGCCCCGTCGGCGCGCACAGCCGTGTGCAGGGACGACGGCGCCGGGCGTCAGGCGTCGCTGTCCGGTGCCGCGTTCCGGCGCTCCTCGATCTCGCGGGCGCGGGGGGTCTGCGGGGTGCCGTCGCGGTCCCGGCCGAGCCTGCCCGACGCGACCGACGACGCCAGCACCTCGCAGATCAGCCGGACGCCGAGGAGGCTCGTCACGTCCGACTGGTCGTAGGGCGGCGACACCTCGACGACCTCCATGCCGAGGAGCCCCTCGGCGGCGAACCGGCGGACGAGTTTCAGCACCTCGCGCGGGTAGAGGCCGCCGGGCTCCGGCCAGCCCGTCCCCGGCGCGAAGCCGGGGTCGACGGCGTCGATGTCGAACGACAGGTACACGCCCTCGGCGCCGCCGCCCCAGGCGACCTCAAGGGCGAGGTCGGCGGCCCTCTCCACGCCGAGCCGCTCGACGTCCTCGGCGGTCATGACGAGGGAGCCGCCGTCGCGGGCGGGGCCGACGCCGGGCCGCGGGACCTGCCAGCCGCCGATCCCGATCTGGACGAGGTTCCCGAGGTCGAAGTGGTGCTCGTGCGCGGCCCAGTACCAGGGCGTGGTGTGCATCCGCTCGTCCAGGTCGCGCCTCTGGGTGTCCAGGTGCCGGTCGAAGTGCAGGACGCCGATCTTCCTGCCGAAGGCGTTCATCACGCCCCTGGCCGTGGGGAAGCCGATCGAGTGGTCGCCGCCGAGCACCACGGGGAACGTCCCGTGCGCGACGAGGTGCTCGACGCCCTTGGTGATCTGGTCGAACGCCTTCTCGATGTTCGCCGGGGTGATGAAGACGTCGCCGACGTCCACGATGTCGAGCTGTTCGCGGAGATCGATGCCCTTCTCGAAGTAGTAGGGCGAGTAGAGGGAGGAGATGCGCCGCATCGCCTCGGGCCCGAACCGGGGCCCCGGACGGTACGTCGCGCCGGTGTCGAGCGGCGCGCCGACGACGGCGACCTCGTGTTCGCCGACGCGGTTGACGTCCTCCAGATACGGCGCCTTCAGGAACGTGTTGATGCCGGAGAAGTGCGGAAGCTCGCCCCGCTGGAAGGTGGAGGCGAGCTCCTTGTCCTCGATGGAGTCGGCCGGGGGCAGGCCGAGCCGGTGCATGCGGCGGAGCTCCTCCCGGTAGCGCTTGTCGGTGAGCTTCGCCTCCAGGTGCTTGGCCTTCTCGCCCTCCAGCCCCGCGCGCGGGTCGTCCTCGCCGCCGCCCATGGCACCGCCTCCCGCTCGGGTGATCGCGCTCCAGCGCCGTACTGCCCGATGGGCGTGCCGCTAGAGCAAAGAGCGAGTAGGGCTTTCCCAGGTCAGAGGCCGGGTCAGATGCGGTGCCGGGTCAGATGCGGCGGAGGCGGACGCGCTGGACGGCGTGCTCGCGGTCCTTGTGCAGGACGAGCGTCGCCCGCGCCCGCGTCGGCAGGATGTTGGACACGAGGTTGATCTCGTTGACGTCCCGCCACACGCCGTGGGCGAACGCGGCGGTCTCGTCCTCGTCCAGCTCGTTCGCGTACTTGTGGAAGTAGGAGCGCGGGTCGGTGAACGCGGTGCGGCGCAGCGCGAACAGCCGGTCGACGTACCACTGCCGGATGTCCTCGACCCGCGCGTCCACGTAGATCGAGAAGTCGAAGAAGTCGGACACGCCGAGCGTCCCGGGCGGCGGCGCCTGGAGCACGTTCAGCCCCTCGACGATCAGGATGTCCGGCCGCGCGACGGTCTGCTCCGCGTCCGGGACGATGTCGTACTCCAGGTGCGAGTACACCGGGATCCGCGCGTGCTCCGCGCCCGACTTGATCGACGACACGAACCGGACGAGCGCCCGCCGGTCGTACGACTCGGGGAAGCCCTTCCGGTCGAGGATGCCGCGCTCGGACAGCACGGAGTTCGGGTAGAGGAAGCTGTCGGTGGTCACGAGTTCCACGGACGGGTGCTCGGGCCATCGGGCGAGCAGCGTCCGCAGCAGCCGCGACGTCGTCGACTTGCCGACCGCGACGCTGCCCGCGACCCCGATGATGAACGGGGTGGGGCGCACCTCGCCGCCGAGGAAGTCGCTGACGGTGTCGCGCAGCCGTCCGTCCGAGAGGAAGAAGAGGTTCAGCAGCCGCGACAGCGGCAGGTAGACCTCCTCGACCTCGGCGATGTCGATCGGGTCGCGCAGGCCGCGCAGTGCGTCCAGCTCACCGGGGGTGAGCGGGAGCGGCGTGTTCTCGCGCAGCCCCCGCCACGCCTCACGCGAGAGCTCCACGTAGGGGCTCGGGACGCTGTCCCATCCGCTCGTCATGATCTGACAGTAACGGGGTGTCCGGCCGGTCACGGGGTTTTAACCCGCCGTCCATCTCCGTGCCATCCGGCTACGTCCCTTGCGGGTGGGCCCTGGACGGGACACCGAATAGAGTTGCGGCCATGTGCGGAATCGTGGGGTACGTAGGTGCGAAGCCGGCGCTTGACGTGGTCGTCGAGGGTCTGGCGCGGCTTGAGTACCGCGGCTACGACTCGGCCGGGGTGGCCGTGCTGGCCGACGGGAAGCTGGCGACGGCGAAGCGCGCGGGCAAGCTCGGCAACCTCCGCGGCGCGCTGGAGGAGGAGCCGCCGCCCGCCGGGACGCTCGGCATGGGCCACACCCGGTGGGCGACGCACGGCCCGCCGAACGACCGCAACGCGCACCCGCACGTCGACTGCACCGGCTCCGTCGCGGTGATCCACAACGGGATCATCGAGAACTTCGCCGAGCTGCGCGCCGAGCTGGAGGAGGCCGGGCACGGGCTCGGCTCCGACACCGACACCGAGGCCGTCGCGCACCTGCTGGAGGACGAGCTGAAGGCGGGCGGCGGCCTCGCCGAGGCGCTGCGCCGCGTCTGCCGCCGGCTGGAGGGCGCGTTCACGCTGGTCGCGGTGCACACCGGCGACCCGGACGTCGTGGTCGGCGCCCGCCGCAACTCGCCGCTCGTCGTCGGCGTCGGGGACGGCGAGAACTTCCTCGCCAGCGACGTCTCCGCGTTCATCGCGCACACCCGCGACGCGATCGAGCTCGGCCAGGACCAGGTGGTCGAGCTGCGCGCGGGCGGCGTGCAGGTCACCGACTTCGAGGGACGTCCCGCCGAGGTGCAGGAGTACCACGTCGACTGGGACGTCTCCGCCGCGGAAAAAGGCGGCTACGACTACTTCATGCTCAAGGAGATCGCGGAGCAGCCGCGCGCGGTCGCCGACACGCTGCTCGGCCGGATCGGCTCGGACGGCCGCCTCCGCCTGGACGAGATGCGCATGTCCGACCGCGAGCTGCGCGAGGTCGACAAGATCATCGTGGTGGCCTGCGGGACGTCCTACCACGCCGGGCTGATCGCCAAGTACGCGATCGAGCACTGGGCCGGGCTGCCCTGCGAGGTGGAGCTGGCGAGCGAGTTCCGCTACCGCGACTCGATCCTGTCCCCGACGACGCTGGTCATCGCGATCTCCCAGTCGGGCGAGACGATGGACGCGCTGATGGCCGTCCGGCACGCCCGCGAGCAGAAGGCCAAGCTGCTCGGCATCTGCAACGTGAACGGGTCGACGCTGCCGCGCGAGTGCGACGGCGTCCTGTACACGCACGCCGGGCCGGAGATCGCGGTCGCGTCCACGAAGGCGTTCCTGACGCAGCTCGTCGCCGTCTACCTCATCGCCCTCTACATCGCGCAGGTGCGCGGCACCAAGTGGGGCGACGAGGTGTTCGCCATGGTGCAGCTCCTGGAGCGGATGCCGGAGAAGGTGGAGAAGGTCCTCGAGACGATGGAGCCCGTCCGGGAGCTGGCGCGGTCGCTCGCTGGCGAGCGGTGCGTGCTGTTCCTCGGGCGGCACGTCGGGTTCCCGGTCGCGCTGGAGGGCGCGCTGAAGCTCAAGGAGCTGGCGTACATGCACGCCGAGGGCTTCGCCGCCGGGGAGCTGAAGCACGGGCCGATCGCGCTGATCGAGAAGGACCTGCCGGTCGTGGTGGTCGTCCCGCCGCGGGCGCGGGCCGTCCTGCACGACAAGATCGTGTCGAACATCCAGGAGATCCGGGCGCGCGGCGCGCGGACGATCGTGATCGCCGAGGAGGGCGACGAGTCGGTCGGCCCGTACGCGGACACGCTGATCAGCGTCCCGGCGGTGCCGACGCTGCTGCAGCCGCTGGTGACGACGGTGCCGCTGCAGGTGTTCGCGTGCGAACTGGCCACGGCGAAGGGCCACGACGTGGACCAGCCGCGCAACCTGGCAAAGTCGGTAACAGTCGAGTAGCCCTGAGAAAAGCAGGCCCCTCCCACCCGGGGGCGGACCCGCTACCTCCATCGTCAACCCCCCCCGCTCAGCCCGTGAACCCGAACCCGGGAATGTGGATAACCCCGGAACTTTCCGTCCGCCGGGATCGTCCGATGAAGATCGGAACGGGCCCCGGGAGGCGGCGTGGCGGGAGACGATGACTGGGCGGGGAGCGGGGATCTCGGGGTCGAGGCGTACGGGGTCACGCGGAGCTTCGGCTCGGTGCAGGCGCTCGGCGGCCTCGCCATCACCGTCCCGTACGGGCAGGTCACGGCCCTGGTCGGGCCGAACGGCGCGGGCAAGACGACGCTGCTGCTGATCCTCGCGACCCTGCTCAAACCCGATTCCGGGACGGTGCGGATCGCGGGCCACGACGCGCTCATGTACCCGGCGCGGGCCCGCGACGCGCTCGGCTGGATGCCCGACACGTTCGGCGTCTACGACCAGCTCACCGTCGACGAGTACCTCGCGTTCTTCGCCGACGCCTACGAGCTGCCGAAGGACGAGGCCCCGCGCCGCATCCGGGCGCTGCTCAGCCTCGTCCACCTGGAGGACAAGCTCGGGCAGCCCGTCCACGCGCTGTCGCGCGGGCAGAAGCAGCGCCTCGGCCTGGCGCGGGCGCTCGTGCACCGGCCCCGCGTCCTGCTGCTCGACGAGCCCGCGTCCGGCCTCGACCCGCGCTCCCGCATCGAGCTGCGCGACCTGCTGCGCTCGCTCGCAGCGGACGGCGTCGCCGTGCTCGTGTCGAGCCACATCCTCAGCGAGCTGGAGGAGATCGCAGACCGGGTCGTCCTGGTCGACCGGGGCCGCACTGCCGGCGACCACGCGATGGCGGACCTCGCGGCCGCGGCGGCGCGCGTCCGCTGGCGGGTCCGCTCCCTGGACCCGGACGGGCTGGCCGACGCCCTCGCCACCGCGCTGGACGGCCGGACGGGCCTCGAACCCGCCGCCGACCTGCCCGGCGCCATCGAGGTCGGCCCGCTCACCGAGGCCGAGGCGGCCGGGCTGCTCGCCGAGCTGGTCGCCAAGAAAGTGCCGGTCTGCGGGCTTACGCCCGCGGGCAGCGCGCTGGAGTCGGCGTACCTGGCGATGACCGAGAGTCGGAGGTGACCTCGCGATGACCGCGCGCGGAGCCGGGCTGGTGGCCCGGCAGGAGATCAGGACGCGGCTGCGGACCGGCCGCTGGAAGACGCTGCTCGCCGTCTGGTTCGTGATCGTCAACGGGCTCGGGCTGCTGTTCCGGCTCGCGCTGGAGGCGGACGGGACGTCCGACTTCGGCTCGGAGGGCGTGCCGATGTTCGGCGGCGTCCTGCTCGGCGTGCTGGTGCTGACGCTGCTCGTCACCCCCGCGCTGAGCGGCCAGTCGATCAACGGCGACCGGGAGCGCGGGACGCTCGCCGCCCTCCAGGTCACCCGGCTCACGCCCGGCGACATCGCGCTCGGCAAGCTCGCCGCCGCCTGGGGGACGGGCCTGCTCACCCTCCTGCTGACGCTGCCGTGCGTGCTGTTCCCCGTGGCGGAGGGCGCGGTCGGGCCGGGCCGCGCGGCGGTCGTCCTCGCGGTCATGGCGCTGCTGATCGGCGTGGTGTGCGCGGTGTCGCAGGCGTGGTCGGCGCTGGTGGCGCGCAGCGTGACGTCCGTCCTGCTGTCGTACCTGACGGTGTTCGCGCTGCTGGTCGGGACGCCGCTGCTGTACGCGATCAGCCTCCCGCTCACCGCCGAGCACAGCGGCTCGGGCGACTCCGAAAGCACGGTGCACCACAGCGAGTGGGTCTGGTGGCTGCTGGCGCCGAACCCGGTGGTGGTGCTCGCCGACGCCGCGCCGCGGCTGCCGAAGCGTAAGATCATCGTCGGCGACCAGGTGTACGAGCGGGCGCCGGCGTCCGACCCGCTCGGCGAGCTGAGCCACGACGTGCGCGACGCCCGCAGGGGCCCCAATTACGGTTACTCGGATGAGGAGCGCGGCGGGAGCAGCGTCTGGCCGTACGGTCTGCTTTTCGACCTCGCGCTCGCCGGCGGGGCGTTGCGGCTGACCGCCGCCCGGCTCCGCACGCCCCTTTACCGGGTGCCGCGAGGCGTTCGCGTCGCGTGAAATGCGCACGCCATTGTGCGCAATTCTCGACCGTCTTGAGAATCTCAGTCCAGATGCAATTTGCAGAGAATGTTTCGGGGACGACCCGGCGGTGGGGTCAGGACTGGTCGAAACGTCCGCCCTTGGCATCCTCGATGAACTTGCGCCATTCGCCCAGGCCGAACGACAGATGCTCGGTGATGTCCTCGGTGTCCCGGACGGATATCGCGCCGACGTCGAGTCTCGCGACCTCGACACACCCATTCGTCGCGCCGCATCGGGCGCTCTTTCGCCATCGGGCGGGCGGTCTTCCCTGGAAACTCATGGCGGCTCCTGCCTCGAAAGTTGCATTGCCCGCGGCCGCGCTGCCGGTGCCAAGCACACGGTAACAAGATCGCAAAAAACTTCTGATCACACGCGGTCTGCACGGTGCACCTGTGGCGGAAGTGACGAAGAAGCAGCAGAGTTTCCGGTGTGCAGACCACGAGCCGAGTCCGATGCGGACCCGGCCCGTTCGCTGCGGCGTCCCGGGCGCCCTCGTGAGGCGTCAGACGGGACGAATCAGGCTCTCATCAGCCCAAATCGAATTCGCCTTTCTTGGCTCGATCGACGAACTCCCGCCACTCTCCCTGGGAGAACGACAGGACCGGGCTCTGCGCTCCGTGCTTGGCGTCGCGCGCCCCAATCGAATGGGACGAACCCGCCAATGTTGCGACTTCTACGCAGGTGTTGCTCGCCCCGCAGTGGGCGCTTCTCCGCCAACGCGGAGCAGAAGTGGCGAAAGGGGACACCAGGTGCCTTTCACAAGGATTGAGCCCCTTTGCGGACGCCTCACCAGGCGTCTCTGGCCTCGACCATGCGCCGCCGGGATTCGGTGGTGTCCAAGGCCTGGTCCGCCAGGCTTGTATAGGCGAGCCTGTACATATACGTAACAGCCTCCTCCGCAAAGTGGCTGATCGTCAGTGATTCGGTGTGCACGATATCAGGGAAAACGATGTCGTGCACCGGTGAGAATTCCAGCAGGATAAACGATTCGGCCAACACCGAGTGCGCGACGTCCAAGGGCAGGATCTGTACCGTGACGTTCGGAAGGTCGGTCATCCGGCAGAGATAGTCGAGCTGCTCCCGCATGACCTTGCGATCGCCGATCCGGCGCTGCAGAACGGCCTCGTCGAGAACGACGGACAGTTCCAGCGGACGCGCCTGGCGGAGCAGGTCGCGACGGCGCATTCGGACGTCCAGCCTGCGTTCGAGTTCCTGCGGCGGCAGTGTCGCGAGGTCGCTCCAGCCGCCGATCACATTCCGCGCGTACTCCTCGGTCTGGAGCAGACCGGGGAACACCGTGCTGTCCCATTCCCGCACGGCCGTGGCCTCGGCCTCCAGCGCGATGAAGTCGGCGAGCTCGCTCGGCAGATCGCGATATTCCTCCCACCAGCCGCGCTGCGCCGCGTCGTGCGCCAGCGATATCAGATCCTCGCGGCGGCCGCCGTCGATCTGGTAAAGGTCGAGAAGGCGCAGCACATCGCCGATCTTCGCGCCGGTGCGCGCGTTCTCGATGCGCGACACCTTCGCGGTGGACCAGGCCAGCCGGTCGGCGACCTCGTCCCCGGTGAGCCCCCGTCGCTCGCGCATCCTGCGCAGCTCGGCGGCCAGCCGCCGCTGCCGGACGGAGGGACCTCGGGAAGTGCTCATTGGCTGGGGCCTCTCCAGTCCCGACGGACTGATCTGGGCGCATTCTGCCGCACCTGAGTGCCGCAGTGCGAATACATCGGACCGACTGTGGAAGATTCTACGACCGATGATTCTTTCGCGCACATGACACCGAAAGTTGCAGCGCAACGTGCGAATTGCGGGAGCGGCCACCGGGAGAGGCGGGTTGGACGGGACGTGTGCGTGGGACGCTGAGAGTGTGATCTACGTGGGGAGCCGCCGATGAGGTACGCGCACGAGGTCGGGAAGGTGCGGGCCGCGGAGGGGGCGCTGATGGCCCGGCTCCCGGACGGCGCCCTCATGCAGCGCGCCGCCGCCGGGCTCGCCGCGGTGTGCGCCCGGCTGCTGCCCGCCGTGTACGGGGCGCGGGTCGTCCTGCTGGTCGGCGGCGGCGACAACGGCGGGGACGCCCTCTACGCGGGGGCGCGGCTCGCCCGGCGCGGCGCCCGGGTGCGGGCCGTCCAGGCGGGCTCCAAGATCCACGAGGGCGGGCTGGCGGCGCTGCGCACGGCGGGCGGACGCCTGGTAGAGGCGCCGGACGCCGAGGCCGCCATCGCCGCCGCCGACCTGATCGTCGACGGCCTCACCGGCATCGGCGGGACCGGCGGCCTCCGCGACCCGCACGCCCGGTACGCCGCGCTCGCGTCCGGATCGCCCGGCCTCGTCGTCGCGTGCGACGTGCCGAGCGGCGTGGACGCCAGCACCGGCCGCGTCGACGGAGCCGCGGTTCAGGCCGACGTCACGGTCACCTTCGGCACGTACAAGCCGGGCCTCTTGATCGACCCGGGCGCGTCGTACTGCGGCGTGGTCGAGCTGGTCGACATCGGGCTCGGCCCCGACCTGCCCGACCCGGACGTCGTCGCCGCCCGGCCGGCGGATGTCCAGCCGCCCGAGCCCGGCCCCGAGTCCGACAAGTACCGGCGCGGCGTCGTCGGGATCATCGCGGGCGGCGACGCGTTCACCGGGGCCGCCGTGCTCAGCACCGGGGGCGCCGTCCACGGCGGCGCGGGCATGGTGCGGTTCGCGTCGGTGGCGCATCCGGTGGAGCTGGTCCGGCAGCGCTGGCCGGAGGCCGTCACCACGGTCCTGCCGCCCGGCCCGCACGAGCCGAAGGTCCTTGAGCGCGTCGGGCGCGTGCAGGCGTGGGTGGTCGGGCCCGGGCTCGGCACCGGGGACGCCGCCGAGTCGCTGGTGGAGGCCGCGCTCACGACCGACCTGCCCGTCCTCGTGGACGCCGACGGGCTCACCGTCCTCGCCCGCCGCCGCGACCTGCTGCGCCGGGCCGCCCCGACCGTCCTCACCCCGCACGCGGGGGAGCTGTCCCGGCTGGTCGACGCCGGACGCGACGACATCGAGGCCGCGCGGCTCGACCACGTCCGGCGGGCGGCGGCGGAGCTGTCGGCGACCGTTCTGCTGAAGGGGTCCACCACGCTGGTAGCGGAGGCGGACCGGCCCGTCCGCGTCAACCCGACCGGCACCCCGCGGCTCGCGACGGCGGGGACGGGCGACGTCCTGTCCGGGCTGATCGGGGCGCTGCTCGCGGGCGGCATGCCCGCCCTCGACGCCGCCGCCGCGGGCGCCTACCTGCACGGCCTGGCGGCCCGCCTCGCCTCCGCCCCCGTCCCCGGCCCGGAGAGCCCGATCAGCGCGTATGACGTGATCACAGCCCTCCCAGACGCGTTCCGTGTCTCCCAGGGAGGCGCCCCCCTGGAACCCCCGTGACGCGCGGAGGGCCGTTTCACGAGCCGCGGGCACGTCTCGTGAAACGGCCCTCCGCGCGGCGGGTCGCGCGGCCTCCGGCGCTGGGCGCCTCCGGCCGCGCGACCTATGGCTCCGGTCGGGCTCCGGGCGGGGGGGGCTCGGTGGGTGGCGCGGCGGGGTTGAACCTGGGGGCTGGTATTCGTGTCTTATTGGACGAGAGGGTCAACTTCGGCGCTCTTGGAACGGACGAACCGGCCATGAGCTGGGCGATGGTGCTCCGGGCATGGCCGCTAGGACGGCACACTTGGTGTTCATGAAGGTTCCAGCGGAGGCGCGCGTCGATCTCGGCGCCATCGCCGACAACATCCGGCTGCTGCGCGAGCGCGCGGCGGGCGCCGAGGTCATGGCCATGGTCAAGGCCGAGGCGTACGGGCACGGGCTGGCCGAGGCCGCGCGGGCGGCGCTCGCGGGCGGCGCGACCTGGCTCGGCGTCGCGAAGCTGGGCGAGGCGCTGCGGCTGCGCGACGCGGGCATCGCCGTCCGGACGCTGGCCTGCGTCGGCGTGCCCGGCGAGCCGTACGAGGAGGCCGTGGCCCGCGACGTCGACCTGATGGTCGGCGCGATGTGGACGCTCCGCGAGGTCGCCCGGGCCGCCGAGCGGGCGGGACGTCCCGCGCGGATCCATCTGAAGGCCGACACCGGCATGTCCCGGGGCGGGGCGCGCGGCGGCGACGACTGGGAGGAGCTCGTCGACGCGGCCCTGACGGAGGAGGCGCTCGGCCACGTGCGCGTGGTGGGCGTGATGTCGCACTTCGCCTGCGCGGACGAGCCCGGCCACCCGTCCATCGCGGCGCAGATCGGCGTCTTCGCCGACATGACGGATCACGCGGAGAAGGCGGGCGCGCGGTTCGAGGTCCGGCACCTGGCGAACTCGGCGGCCGCGCTGACGGTGCCGGAGGCCCGGTTCGACCTGGTCAGGCCGGGGATCGCGATCTACGGGCTGACGCCGATCCCGGGGCTCGGGACGTTCGGGCTGCGCCCCGCGATGACCTTGGTCGCGGACGCGGCGCTGGTCAAGCGCGTCCCGGCGGGCAGCGGCGTGTCGTACGGCCACACCTACACCACCGCGCGGGACACGACTCTTGCCGTGGTGCCCGTGGGGTATGGGGACGGGATACCCCGGCACGGGTCGAACCTGCTGGAGGTCCTGGCGGGCGGCCGCCGGCGGACGATCGCCGGCCGCGTCTGCATGGACCAGTTCGTCATCGACCTCGGCGACGACCCGCTGTCGGCGGGGGACGAGATCGTCCTGTTCGGCCCGGGCGACCGGGGCGAGCCGACGGCGCAGGAGTGGGCGGACGCGCTGGGAACGATCTCGTATGAGATCGTCACCCGCATCGGGTCCCGGGTACCGAGGGCGTACCCGGGAGGGGCGCTGTAGGGGGCGCGTGGATGGGCACGATCAGCAGGCGCGGGCTCGGCCTCGCGGGCGCGGTGGCGGGCGCGGGCGCGGCGGGCGTGGGCGCGGCCGTCGGGCTGCGGCACATCGCGGTCGGCCGGGTGCGGCTGCGTCCCGACCCGGACGCGGGCGAGCCGTTCGGCGAGCTGCGCGGCGAGGTCGTCCCGGTCGAGGCCGACGACGGCATTCCGCTGCACGTCGAGGTGGACGGCCCCGAGGACGCCCCCCTCACCGTCGTGTTCGGCCACGGTTACACCCTCAACCAGGACTCCTGGCACTACCAGCGCCGCGACCTGCGGGGCTCGCTGCGGATGGTCTTCTGGGACCAGCGCAGCCACGGCCGCTCCGGGCGCAGCGCCCCCGAGCGGGCGACGATCGAGCAGACCGGCGAGGACCTGCGCGCCGTGCTGGAGGCGACCGTCCCGCCGGACCGCCCGGTGGTCCTCGTCGGGCACTCCATGGGCGGCATGTCGATCATGGCGCTGGCGGACCGTCATCCCGACCTGTTCGAGCGGCAGGTGAAAGGGGTCGTGCTGGTCAACACGTCCTGCGGGGACATGGCGGAGATGACGCTCGGGCTGCCGCTGGCGCTCGCGAAGCTCGTCCGGCCGCTGGCCCCGCGGACGCTGCGCGGCCTCGGCCGCCGCGCCGAGCTGGTGGAGCGGGCCCGCGGGCTCGGCGCCGACCTCGCGTTCGTCGTGACGCGCAAGATGGCGTTCGCCGACCCGCACGTGAGCCCCACCGTCGTCGGCTTCCTGGAGGAGATGATCAGGGGGACGCCGATCGACGTGATCGCGGAGTTCTACCCGGCGCTGATCGCGCACGACAAGGAGGCGTGCCTCGGCGTCTTCGGGGCGGCGCCGACGCTGATCCTGGCCGGTGGGCAGGACAAGCTGACCCCGGCCGTCCACTCGCGCCGGATGGCCGAGGCGCTTCCGGACGCCGAGCTGGTGGAGGTGGAGGACGCCGGGCACGTCCTGCCGCTGGAGTACCCGGGCGTGGTCACGGGCGGGCTGCGGCGGCTGATCGAGGGCGTCGCCCCCGGCGCCGCGACCGCGAAGCCCGCGAAGCCGGCGAAGAGCGCGAAGCCTGCGAAGAATGTGAAGGGTGTGAAGGGCCGCCGCTCCCCGCGGAAACGGCCCCGCTACGACGAGGAGGAGCGCACCGCGTGAAGGCGACGACGGTCACCGTGCCCACGGCGGAGGCGATGCGGGAGCTCGGCGTCCGGCTCGCCGGGCTGCTGCGTCCGGGCGACCTGGTGGTGATGACGGGACATCTCGGCGCGGGCAAGACGACGCTGACCCAGGGCATCGGCGAGGGCCTGAAGGTGCGCGGCCCCGTCACCTCGCCCACGTTCGTGATCGCGCGGGTGCATCCGTCGCTCGCGGCCGGTCCGCCGCTGGTGCACGTGGACGCCTACCGGCTCGGCGGTTTCGCGGAGTTGGACGATCTCGATCTGGACGCATCTCTCGACGAATCCGTGACGATCGTGGAATGGGGAGAAGGGCTCGCCGAGGGCCTCGCCGACGACCGCCTGGAAATGATCATTTCACGCGGGGACGGACCCGGTGAAGAGCGCGAAGTAAAGATCGTCGGAGTGGGTCGCCGCTGGTCGGACCTGGATCTTCACGCGGGTTGACCCCTTCTGGCTAAACCACTTTACGGCGACATGTCGTACTCTTTGCCGGAACGAACCTCACTTTCGCGACATATCGATTTCCGCTAAGCAGGAGTGGGATCCGGTGAGTGGTAGCCATCGCAGCGGCGAGTACCGTACGGGGAGCCACCGGGTCGTCCGGGAGCGGCGGGGCGGGCGGCGGCTCGCGGCCATCCTGGGCGTCGTCGGGGTGGGCGTCGGCATCTGCGTGCTCGCGGCGTACGCCGTCCTGAGCGGCGTGGGCGCGAGCGGCGGCGACGACGCCGGGCGGGTCGTCGGCAGCGGCGCGACCGAGCGCACGCCCGCGGCCAAGGGGGAGCGGACCGCCGTCCCCGACTCCTGCGCGATCGTCGGGCAGGGCCTCGTCGACCGGCTCGCGCCGAAGGCCGAGCGCACCGAGGCCGACAACTACCAGAGCGACGACCACCAGAACCAGTGCGTGTGGGGCACCTACGCGGGCGCCGCGAAGCGGCAGCTCACCGTCGAGCTGCGCGCGATCACCGACACCGGCGGGGCCCGGACGCCCACGGACGCGGCACGGGGGACGTTCGCGTCCGAGCGGACGGCCGACGAGTCCGGCAAGGGCCTGCTCGCGGGCCAGGAGCTGGCCGAGAAGACCCGGTTGAGCGGCGTCGGCGACGAGGGCTACGTCGTCTACAGCGTGGACGACAAGCAGGGGTCCGGCGAGGCGATCGGGAACGTCCGGACCGGGAACGTCCTGATCACGATCCACTACTCCGGTTCGGACCGCGGCGACCCGCTGTCGTCGCGGGCGGCGACGGACGGGGCCGTCGAGGTCGCGAAGGCGGCCCTCCGGGGTCTCGACCAGTCGTGACGCGACCGGCCGCGCGGCCGGTAGGCTTTCAACCCGTGCTGGTCCTGGCTTTCGACACCGCTACCGCCGCGATCACCGTGGCGCTGTACGAATGGACGCCCGGCGAAGGGGCGGTCCCCCGCGCCGTGGCCGAGACCGTCGACCGCCGAAGGCACACGGAGCTGCTCACGCCATCCATCGCGAAGGTGATGGCGGTGGCGGGCGCCGCGCCGGACGACCTCAGCGCCATCGCCGTCGGGGTCGGCCCCGGCCCCTACACCGGGCTGCGCGTCGGGCTGGTCACCGCGCGGTCGATGGGGGAGGCGCTCGCCGTCCCCGTCCACGGCGTCTGCACGCTGGACGTGATCGCCTGGGCGAGCGGACGCGAGGAGCCGTTCGCCGTCGCGACGGACGCCCGCCGCAAGGAGGTCTACTGGGCGCGGTACGACTCGTGCCGCGTGCGCGCGACCGGTCCGGCGGTGGGCCCGGCGTCCGCCGTGCTGGACGGGGTTCCGGCCGGGCTGCCGGTCATCGGTGAGGGCGCCGACCTGTACCCGGACGTCCTCGGCGGTTCCGGGCACGAGCCGCTGCTGCCCTCCGCGGGCGCGCTCGCGGAGCTGACGGTCGCCCGGCTCTCCGGGCGGAAGGGCCCGGCCCTCCTGCCGCCCGAGCCGCTGTATCTCCGCAGGCCGGACGCCAGGGAGCCAGGGCCGCGGAAGAAGGTGACCCCGGTATGAGCGAAGGGCTGGCTCCCGGCGAGGTGCAGATTTGAGTCCGCGCGACGTCGTTCTGCGCGCGATGGGGCGTGCGGACCTGCCCGCCGTCCACGAGCTGGAGAAGGCGCTCTTCCCCGAGGACGCCTGGAGCACGGAGCTGCTCAACGGCGAACTCGACGAGCAGCCGCGGACGCGGCACTACGTGGTCGCGGTGGAGCCCGGCGGCGAGATCGTCGGCTACGCGGGGCTCGCCGCGGCGGGCGGGCAGGCCGACGTCCAGACGATCGGCGTCCGCGCGGACCGGCGCCGGTCCGGCGTCGGCGCGCTGCTGCTCACCGAGCTGCTGGACGAGGCGGCCCGGCGCGGCAGCGAGGCCGTCTTCCTGGAGGTCCGCGCCGACAACGACGCGGCCCGGCGGCTCTACCACCGGTTCGGGTTCGACGAGGTCGGGGTCCGCAGACGCTACTACCAGCCCGCGAACGTGGACGCGGTCGTCATGTGCCGCCAGCTCCGCGAGCGTCCGCCGATGGGTTTCAACAAGGAGGCGCTGTGACCGCCGCGACGCGGAGGCGCCTCCCGCTGGAAGGTGGGAACACGTGATTCCGGACGAGCCGCTGGTGCTCGGCATCGAGACGTCCTGCGACGAGACCGGTGTCGGCATCGTGCGCGGGCACACGCTGCTGGCCGACGCGATCGCGTCCAGCGTGGAGGAGCACGCCAGGTTCGGCGGGGTGGTGCCGGAGGTGGCGTCCCGCGCGCACCTGGAGGCGATGGGGCCGACGATCGAGCGGGCCCTCGCCGACGCCGGGGTGGCGTTCACCGACGTCGACGCGTTCGCGGTGACGGCCGGGCCCGGCCTGCCGGGCGCGCTGATGGTGGGCGTGGCCGCCGCGAAGGCGTACGCGCTGTCGCTCGGCAAGCCGCTGTACGGCGTGAACCACCTGGCCGCGCACGTGTGCGTCGACCAGCTCGAACACGGGCCGCTGCCGAAGCCGTGCGTGGCGCTGCTGGTGTCGGGCGGGCACTCGTCGCTGCTGCTCGTCCCGGACGTGGCGGGCGACGTCCGGCCGCTCGGCGCGACCGTGGACGACGCGGCGGGCGAGGCGTTCGACAAGGTCGCCCGCGTCCTCGGGCTCGGGTTCCCGGGCGGGCCGATCATCGACCGGTCGGCCCGCGACGGCGACCCGGCCGCGATCCCGTTCCCGCGCGGCAAGTACGACGACGGCACCTACGACTTCTCGTTCTCGGGTCTGAAGACGGCGGTGGCGCGCTGGGTCGAGGCTCGGGAGCGGGCGGGCGAGGCGGTCCCGATCGCGGACGTGGCGGCGTCCTTCCAGGAGGCCGTGGTGGACGTCCTCACCCGCAAGGCCCTCAAGGTCTGCAAGGACAACGGCGTCCACGACCTGCTGATCGGCGGCGGGGTGGCGGCGAACTCGCGGCTGCGGGCGCTGGCCAAGGAGCGCTGCGACGCGGCGGGGGTGCGGCTGCGCGTCCCGCGCCCGAAGCTGTGCACCGACAACGGCGCGATGGTCGCCGCGCTCGGCGCCGAACTGGTGGCCACCGGGGCGGCTCCGTCCGACCTCGAACTTCCGGCGGACTCGAGCCTCCCCATCGAGTCCATCACCCTCTGAGCCTCGTACTGGGAATTCAGTAGTCCGAATGCCTTGACGGGCACGACGACGCGGCAGGGGGTCTCCGGAAAGCCTGGTGTGGTTCCCGACACCAGTTACGGAGACCCTCCATGGCGACTTTCTTGTACCGGCTTGGGCGCGGAGCCTTCAGATGGCGCCGCTGGGTGGTGCTGCTGTGGCTCGCCGCCCTGGCCGCCGCGTTCGTCGGCGCGCAGAGCGCGGGCAAGGCCCCGTCCGACTCGTTCTCGATGCCGGGGATCGAGTCGCAGCGGGCGTTCGACCACGTCAGCGAGAAGTTCCCGGGCGCGGCGGCGGACGGGGCGGACGCCCGGGTCGTCTTCACCGCCCCGCCGGGGCGGAAGATCACTGGGAACCGCGCGCCGATCGACGCGCTGGTGGCCAGGGTGGCGAGGGGCCCGCAGGTCGCCGGCGTGGAGAGCCCCTTCGAGGAGGGGGCGGTGAGCGAGGACGGGTCGACGGCGTTCGCCACGGTCGCCTACAGGGTGACGACCGACGACCTCACCGAGGCGAGCAGGGACGCGCTGCGGGACGCCGTCGAGCAGGCCCGGGGGACGGGCCTCACGGTCGAGGTCGGCGGGTCGGCGCTGGAGGCCGACCCGGCGGGCGGGGCCGGCGAGATCCTCGGCATCGGCGTCGCCGCCGTGGTCCTGCTGATCACCTTCGGGTCGCTGGCCGCCGCCGGGCTGTCGCTGGTCACCGCGATCATCGGGGTGTTCGTCAGCCTCATGTCGATCACCGCGCTGCAGAACGTGTTCGACCTGTCCCCGTCGACGGGCGAGCTGGCCATGATGCTCGGGGTGGCGGTCGCCATCGACTACGCCCTGTTCGTGGTGTCCCGCTACCGGGAGGAGCGCGGCAGGGGCCACGAGCCCGGGGAGGCGGCCGGGCTCGCCGCGGGCACCGCCGGGACCGCCGTCGTGTTCGCCGGGCTCACCGTCGTCATCGCGCTGATCGGGCTGTCGGTGGTCGGCGTCCCGATGCTGACCAGGATCGGGATGGGCGCGGCGGGCGCGGTCGCCGTCGCCGTGCTGGTCGCGTTGACGCTGGTCCCGGCGCTGCTCGGGTTCCTGCCGGACTCCGTCCTCGCGCGCCGTGTCCGCAGGGGGCGGGGTGCCGGACGAGGCGAGGGGCTCGGGGCGCGCTGGGCGCGGTTCGTCGTGCGGCGGCCGGTGCCGGTGCTGCTCGTCGCGGTCGCCGTGCTGGGCGCTCTGGCGGCGCCGTCGCTGAACATGCGGCTCGGCATGCCGGGGGACGAGGCCAAACCCACGTCCACCAGCGAGCGGCGCGCCTACGACGCGCTCGCGAAGGGCTTCGGCCCCGGATTCAACGGGCCGCTGACCGTCGTCGTGGACGCGGAAGACGCCCGCGACCCGAAGGCCGCCGCCGCGACGATCGGCGCGAGGCTCGCCGCGACCGAGGGCGTCGTGTCGGTCTCCCCGCCCCAGTTCGACAAGGCGGGGACGACCGCCGTGCTGACCGCGACGCCCGCCACGGCGCCCACCGCCCAGGAGACGAAGGACCTCGTCCGGGACATCCGGGCCGGGCGCCCCGCGATCGAGTCCGCCGCCGGCGCGACCTTCGAGGTCACCGGCACCACGGCGCTGAACATCGACGTCGGCGCGAAGATGCAGAAGGCGCTGCTCCCCTACCTCGCGACGATCGTGGGGCTGGCGTTCCTGCTCCTGCTGCTGGTGTTCCGCTCGGTGCTGGTGCCGCTCAAGGCCGCGCTCGGCTACCTGCTGTCGGTCGGCGCGGCGTTCGGCGCGCTCGTCACGGTGTTCCAGAACGGGCACGGGGCCGGGATCTTCGGCGTCGACCAGCCCGGACCGGTCATGAGCATCCTGCCGATCTTCCTGGTCGGGATCAGCTTCGGGCTGGCCATGGACTACCAGGTCTTCCTGGTCTCGCGGATGCGGGAGGCGCACGTCCACGGGGAGGCGCCGGGCCGGGCCGTCGTCACCGGGTTCCGGCACAGCGGCCGGGTCGTGGCGGCCGCCTCACTGATCATGATGGCGGTGTTCAGCGGGTTCATGACCGGCGCCGGAATGATGATCAAGATGGTCGGCTTCGGCCTCGCCGCCGCCGTCCTGTTCGACGCCGTCGTCGTGCGGATGGTGATCGTGCCCGCCGTCCTCGCCCTGCTCGGCGGCCGGGCCTGGTGGCTGCCGGGCTGGCTCGACCGGCTGCTGCCGCGCGTTGACGTGGAGGGCGAGTCGCTGCATGACCGGGTGCCGCCGCGCACGGCCGTCCCCGAGAAGCGGACCGCGCGCGTCTGACGCTCGGCGGTGGGGGCCGTCCCTCGTGGACGGCCCCCACCGCTCCGTGCCCCACCATGGGGAGTACAGGAATCCGGGAGACGACCTCATGACCACGAGTTGGCGGCGGTTCGCCGACCAGCATCCCCGCGTCGCCGAGGCGGGCCTCCTGCTGCTCGTGTACGTGATCACCATCGGGCAGTACCTCGACACCGCCACGGGCTGGTGGCCCGGGACGCTCCCCGCGACCGCCGCCTGCCTCTCCCTGGTGTGGCGCAACCGCCACCCGGGCGCCGTCGCCTCGTTCGTCGTCTTCTGCACGGTCGTCACCGGCGGCACGGGCTATCCGATCAGCCACAAGTACATGCTTCCGCTGGTCGTCGCGTTCTGCGCGCTGGGCGTCCGCGCTCCCGAGCGGGTCGCGCGCGTGTACGGCGTGATCGCCATCGTGGCGTTCGCCGTCGCGGCGCAGCGGGCCGTCGAGGACGACCAGGCCCAGAAGGTCGCGACGTTCGCCCCCGCGTTCTGGGTCATCGTGGCGCTCGTCTCCGGCGCGGCCGTCCGGGGCAGGCGGGCCTACCTGGACGCCGTCCACGCCCGCGCCGAGCACGCCGAACGCACCCGCGAGGAGGAGGCCAGGCACCGGGTCGCGGAGGAGCGCGTCCGCATCGCGCGGGAACTGCACGACGTCGTCGCCCACCACATGGCCCTCGCCAACGCGCAGGCGGGCACCGCCGCGCACATCGTCCGCACCGACCCGGAGCAGGCCGGGGAGATCCTCGGCGAGCTGAGCCGCACCACCGCCGCCGCGCTCCGCGAGCTCCAGGCGGCCGTCGGCCTGCTGCGCCGATCCGGCGATCCCGAGTCGCTGGAGCCGTCCCCCGGCCTCGGGCGGCTGGACGAGATGGTCTCCGCGTTCGACTCGGCCGGGCTCCACGCCACCGTCACGGTCGACGGAGAGCGGCGGCCGCTCTCACCCGGCGTCGACCTGGCCGCGTTCCGCATCGTGCAGGAGGCGCTCACCAACGTCGCCAAGCACGCCGGTGCGGACACCGCCGAGGTGACGCTCTCGTACGACGCCGACACGCTCACCGTCACGGTCAGCGACGACGGCGGCGCCGGGCCCGGTCCGGCGGCCTCCGGCGGCGGGTTCGGCCTGATCGGCATGCGGGAGCGCGCCCAGTCGGCCGGGGGACGCCTCCGGGCGGGCCGCCGTCCCGAAGGCGGCTTCGCCGTCACAGCCGAACTGCCCATCCATTCTTGAGGAACCCGATGACCATCCGCGTCCTGCTCGCCGACGATCAGACCCTGCTGCGGGCGACCTTCCGGATCCTGATCGACTCGTCCGACGACATGGCGGTCGTCGGCGAGGCCGCGGACGGCGGGCAGGCCGTCGAGCTGGCGCGCGTCCACCGTCCCGACGTCGTCGTCATGGACATCCGCATGCCGGGCTCGGACGGCCTCGCCGCGACCGAGGCGATCTGCGCCGACCCGGACCTCGCGTCCACCCGCGTCCTGATCCTCACCACGTTCCAGACGGACGAGCACGTCGCCCGCGCGCTGCGCGCCGGGGCCAGCGGGTTCCTCGGCAAGGACGTCTCCGCGGACGGCCTGCTCGCCGGGATCCGCACGGTCGCCGCCGGCGACGCGCTGCTGTCCGGCGCGGCGACCCGCTCGCTGATCGGCCGGTTCCTCGCCGCGCCGGAGCCCGGCGCGGGCCTCGGGTCGCCGGACGAGGTCGCCGCCCTCACCGCGCGCGAACGCGAGGTGACGCTGCTCGTCGCGGACGGGAAGTCCGACGCGGAGATCGCCGCGGAGCTGTTCATCAGTCCGCTGACCGCGCGCACCCACGTCCAGCGCGCCAAGATGAAGCTCGGCGCCCGCGATCGCGCGCAGCTCGTCGTCATCGCCTACCAGACGGGCCTCGCGCGCGCTCGGCGCTAGGAGTGGGCGAGGAGGTTGGAGAGGTAGTCCTCGTAGAGGGGGACGTGGGCCTCGTCCATGACGCGGTCGCCGTCCTCCGGGAGGAGGTCGAGGACGCTGCGGACGTCCCAGTACGGGTCGTGCGGGTGGCCGCCGGAGACCTGGTCGAACGCGGCGAGGAAGCGGTCGGCGACGGACGTGCCGTAGCGCAGGGCGAGGCCGCGGCGCATGCGGGCGATGTCGACGGCGATGGGCCCGGACGAGGCGTCCGACCAGTCGACGACGCCGGTCAGCTTGCCGTAGGACCAGAGCGTGTTGTCGGCGTGGTAGTCGCGGTGGATGAACCGGGCGGGCGCCTCCGGCGCGGGCCGGGACGCGATCTCGAAGGCGCGCTCCCACAGCCGCGGGCGGAGCGCGTGCCGCGGCGGGACGCGGGCGTCGAGCCGGTTGTGCGGGACGTAGGGCGGCATCGTGGCCGCGCCGTTCAGCGCGTGCACCGCGAGCAGCGCGGCGGCGAGCTGGATGAGGTATTCGGGCAGGTCGTCCGGGGACGGCCGGGGCGGGTGCCCGCCCAGCCGGGTGATCAGCAGCGCGGGGACGTCGCAGTAGGCGCCCGCCGGGTCGGCCGCGACGAGGGCCGGGGTCGGGATCTCGCACCCGGCGAGCAGCGCCAGCGCGGCGATCTCGCGTTCCGGGGAGAACTCGGAGCCGTGCCGCCGCGCGGGCGCGGGCTCGCGGGCCGTCCAGCGGCGCAGCACGAGCCGGTGCGCCTCGCCGGAGCGGCTCTTCACGAGCAGCGCGTGGTTGGCGTGCGCGGCGCCGCCCGCGAGCGGCCGCACCATGCGGACCTCGGCGCCCCGGCCCAGACACTCCTCGACCCAGCGCAGCGTGCTGCGTCCGGGTGGAGCGCCGGTCGGCAGGCAGGGAGCCGGTGTATGCGTCACCTGATCCATGAAAACGGATTCCGAAGGGTATTGGGAGTGATTTTGCGAAGACGGAACGTAACAAATTGCACGTCATCGCGGTGCCGTGACGGAGTACTTTCGGCGGTCTCACCAGATTGCCGGACAAACGTCGCGGATCCCGGTGGGTATCGACGGCACGGATTCCGTGGTCCCGGTGACGCGCGTCCGGGCGGAGCCGCCTGAGCGGCCCCGCCCCGATCGTCGCGCCGGGCTCCGGCCGGTCAGTCCTTGGTGTCGCGGCGGGGCCGCAGGAGCGCCTCGGCGAGCGCGAGCATCGTCTCCTCCAGGTTGGACAGGCGCTTCAACACGTCCTCGTGCACCGCGTTGACCTGCTTCGACACGTCGTCGTGGACGCCGTCGACCTTGCGGCCGACCTCGTCCTCGACGTGCGAGACCCGCTTGGCGAACTCGGCCTGGGCGGCGTCGGCGCGGCGGCCCGCGTCGTCCTGCATGCCCTCCACGCGGCGCGCGAAGTCCTCCTGGACGCCGCCGACCT
Source organism: Actinomadura decatromicini (assembly GCF_008121305.1). Lineage (NCBI taxonomy): Bacteria > Bacillati > Actinomycetota > Actinomycetes > Streptosporangiales > Thermomonosporaceae > Actinomadura > Actinomadura decatromicini. Next base: position 731,627 of record NZ_VSRQ01000005.1, read on the forward strand.
GGCGGGCCACGTCCTCCTGCATGGCGCCGACCTGCTTCGCGACGTCCTCGTGGATGACGCCGACCTGCCGGGTGACGTCGGCGTGGATGTCGCCGATCCGCTTGCCGACCGTGTCGTGGACGCCGCCGACCTGCCGCGTCACCTCCTGGTGCACCGACTCGACCTGCTTCGCGACGTCGGCGTGCACCGACTCGACGCTGCGGGACACGAGGTCGACCTGCGCGGTGAACTCCTCCAGCGCGCCGTCGATCCGCGTCGCGACCTGCTCGTGGATGCCCTCGATCCGCTTGCGGACGTCGTCGTGCACGTCCTCGAAGCGGCGGGAGAACTCGTCCATGCGGCGCGCGACGTCGCTGTAGGCGGACTCGGCGATCTCCGACATCGTGGCCTTGACCTCGTCGCGGTCCGGCCGGGTGCGCAGCTCCTCGATCAGCGGGTCGACGGCGTCGGCGAGGTGCTTCTCCAGGGCGTCGAACCGGTCGCCGTAGTCGGCCGCCGGGCGCCGCGCCAGCTCGCCGAGCAGCCGGTGCAGCTCCGCGATCTCCAGGGTGGCGGGGAGCCGGTTGATCCGCTCGGTGACGCCGTCGAGCCGGCCGTCGATGCCCTCGAACCTGCCGTCCAGGCCGTCGAGCTTGCCGGACACGCCTTCGAGGCGTCCGTCGACGCCGTCGAGCCGTCCGTCCAGGCCGTCGAGGCGGCCGCCGACGCCCTCGACGCGCCCGCCGATCGCGTCGAGGCCCTGCTCCATCCGCTCGGCCATCTCGCCGAGCGCCTGGTCGACCCGGGCCGTCACGCCGTTCACGGAGTGTTCGAGCCGCTCGGAGCGGTGGCCGAGCTCGGCGAGCGACTTGTCGAGCCGGTTGAAGCGGACCGACGCGGCCTCCATGCTGCCCTGGAGCTTGTCGAGCCGCTTCGTCATCTCGTCCATGCGCGCGGACGCCTGCTGGGTGGCGTCCGTGATCGCCTGCGCGGAGTCGAGGACGGCCTGGATCCGGGTGAGCCCCTCGTCGACGTTCTCGGCGACGACGCCGACGTCGGCCCACAGCGCGGGCAGCTCGGCGACGGGCTTGACCCGCTCGCCGAACGTCTCGATGTGCTCGGCGAGCCCCTCCGCCCACTCGGGGGGTTTGCCGACCATCTCGTCCACCTGCCCGCGGACGGTGTCGACCTGGCCCCGGACGGTGTCGAGCTGCCCGGTCAGCCCGGTCAGCTCCCGCTCCCGGACCTCGCGCAGCAGCCACTCCATGCCTTCGAGCCGCTGGCGGATCTCGTCCAGGACCTGGCCCTGTGAGCGCTGTTCATAGACGTGGTCCTGCGCCGCCCGGGCGAGCAACTCCCGCATCCGATCCGAGACCGGTTGACCCCCCGTCTGCAGGAAGTTGTGATTCGTTTCCACCCGACGCTCCTTCGTGTGCCGGCGCGACGAATTGACGCACGGCAATGAATCTGGAGAGGCCACTGTAGTGCGTGCGGAGGGCGCCGATAACGGCTAGCAGAGAACATTGTGAGTTCAGTGGAATGCGCCTGTTATCCGGCAGAGGCGGTTGGTGAGTCTTGGTGATGGATCAGCCTTATTCCCGCTTCGCGGCTATTGCGGTGATTGATGGGGTTATGTCCCTAGATGGGGGGTGGACGGGACGGCCCCTCGACGGCGATCTATCCGTACATCTCGTCCAACGTCGGTCGTTCGCGGGGCGCCGGGGGATGCGCGCGGCCGGGCGGGCGTCGGCGGGCGGAGCCGCCGCGCGGCGGGTCCCGGCCATTTTCGGCGGCGCATTCGGGGACGCCGGAGTCCCGCCGCTGAACCTGCCTTGGTGTTTCCCGCTCCGGCCGATCCCGGCGCGCCGATTCCCGGGCCCGGCGGACGCCTTGCCCGCCGCCCGCAATCACCGGCGAACACAATGCCGAAAAGGCCGAGGATTTGCCCGCGCATGGCGCGTCGCCCGGCCCCGCTTGGCGTGCTCCGGCCGCGGGGAGATCTTTGGACTTGATCGGCGCCCGGCCGCCGCTCCGGGCGGGTCAGCCCGGCGGCGCCTGCGCCGCCGGGCGCGCCAGGAGCGCGACCGGGTCGCGCCCGACCCGCGTGACCACCAGCGTCAGCTCGGCCGCGCCGTGGCCGGGACGCCGCCCGCCGAAGCCCAGGTCGCGGCGCAGGCGGTCGACGTCCACCGCCGACCCGCGCTTCTTCACCGTGAGCACGCCGACCTCGCGGCGGCGCAGCTCCGCGCGCAGCCGCTTGACCGAGAAGGGCAGCACGTCCTCGATCTCGTACGCGGATGCGAAAGGTGTGGGGCGCAGCGCGTCGGACGTGATGTACGCGATGTGCGGATCGGCTAGCCCGCCGTCCACCGACTCGGCGACTTCGCCTACGAGATGGGCGCGAATGACGGCTCCGTCTGGCTCGTACAGATAACGGCCCCAATCGCGTACGTCGGGGACGTCCTGTCCAGACGGAGTCAGCGTCCACACCTGTGGATCGACGTCGGACGTGAGCAGCGTGGCTCGGCGCCCCACGTCCCCGGCCAGTTCGCCCAGCCACAGGGCCGCCTCCTTGACGTCGCCCCCGACCGACACCCATTCCGCTTCGGCGCCGTCCGGGACGGCCTCGTGCGGTATCCCCGGAGCGACCTTCACGCAGGCCGCCCTCACCCGCCCGGCCTTTTCCAGGACGGCGTCCAAGGGCGGCTCATAGGAACGCGGGTCGAAGACCCTGCCCCGCGCAGTGCGACGTCCGGGGTCGGCGAACACGGCGTCGTATCCGTCCGGGTCTTCCTTGGTCGCATCCCCCACGCGGACGGACGCGAGACCGTCCAACCCCAGCGCGGACACGTTCGCCCTTGCGACCTCAGCCGTCAGCGGGTCGATTTCCACACCTTCGCCTGGGAGACCGTCCCGTGCCCGTGCGATGAGGTCCGCGCCTATGCCGCACCCCAACTCCAGGACGCGCGCCCCAGGAAGACGGTCGGCGAACCGCCGCGCACGGTGCGAGGCCACGCTCGCGCGGGTCGACTGCTCCAGTCCGGTCTGGGTGAAGTACATGCGGTCGGCGTCCGCGCCGAACTTGACCCGCGCGCGCTGACGCAGCCGCACCTGGGTCAGCGCGGCGGCCACGAGCGCGGGGTCGTGCCGCTCGCGCAGCCGGGACGCCGTCGCGAGGAGGCCGCCCTCGCTCACGTCCGCCCCGGCGGCCTCCGCGAGGACCGCCCGGCCGGACGGCCCGCGCAGGGCCGCGAACAACGCGATGTCCATGCGCCGAAGTTAGCGGCCGGTGAACGCGCAGGAACGGCTGACGTGTGGGTCCGTGTCCATGTTGACGGGTTACCGGGCACGGAATAGTCTCCATGACTGGCACTCTCCATACGAGAGTGCCAATACAGCGACGAAGGTCGGTCTGGCACCCGCGACGGCAGGCCGGTCCAGGGTCGCCTCTTCTGTCACATGTGCTGGCCGGCCCGATGTGGTCGGCCGAGGACCAATCGAAGGGGAGGTCAGATCGTGACGACCGCCACCAAGGTTGTTCTCAAGCCGCTTGAGGACCGTATCGTCGTCCAGCCGCTTGAGGCCGAGACCACCACCGCTTCCGGCCTGGTGATCCCGGACACCGCGAAGGAGAAGCCCCAGGAGGGCACCGTCATCGCGGTGGGCCCGGGCCGAGTCGACGACAAGGGCGAGCGCGTCCCGGTCGACGTCAAGGTCGGCGAGGTCGTGCTCTACAGCAAGTACGGCGGCACCGAGGTCAAGTACAACAACGAGGAGTACCTCGTCCTCTCGGCCCGCGACGTGCTCGCGGTCATCGAGAAGTAATCACCGAGAACGTGATGCACCCGCCCCGGTCGGCGCCGCCTTCGGCGGGGCTGCCGGGGCGGATCGCGTGAAAGAGGAGTATCCGCATGGCGAAGATCCTGGAGTTCGAGGAGGACGCTCGCCGGGCTCTTGAGCGCGGCGTCAACGCTCTCGCGGACGCCGTCAAGGTGACGATCGGCCCGCGCGGCCGCAACGTCGTCATCGACAAGAAGTTCGGCGCGCCGACGATCACCAACGACGGCGTCACGATCGCCCGCGAGGTGGAGCTGGAGGACCCGTACGAGAACCTCGGGGCCCAGCTCGCCAAGGAAGTGGCGACCAAGACCAACGACATCGCGGGCGACGGCACCACCACGGCGACCGTCCTCGCGCAGGCGCTGGTCCGGGAGGGCACCCGCAACGTGGCGGCGGGCGCGTCCCCGCTCGCGCTGAAGCGCGGCATCGACGCCGCCGCCCAGTACGTGTCCGACCAGCTCCTCAAGTCGGCCCGCGAGGTCGAGGAGAAGGGCGAGATCGCGCACGTCGCGACCATCTCCGCGCAGGACCCGAAGATCGGCGAGCTGATCGCCGAGGCGTTCGAGAAGGTCGGCAAGGACGGCGTCATCACCGTCGAGGAGGCCCACACCATGGGCCTCGAGCTGGAGTTCACCGAGGGCCTCCAGTTCGACAAGGGCTACCTGTCGCCGCACATGGTGACCGACGCCGAGCGCATGGAGGCCGTCCTGGAGGACGCCTACGTCCTCATCGTCGACGGCAAGATCTCCAACGTGCAGGAGTTCCTGCCGCTGGCCGAGAAGGTCGCCCAGACGAAGAAGCCGCTGCTCGTCGTGGCCGAGGACGTCGAGGGCGAGGCCCTCGCGCTGCTCGTCGCGAACAAGATCCGCGGCACCTTCCTGTCCGTCGCCGTCAAGGCGCCGGGCTTCGGCGACCGCCGCAAGGCGATGCTCGGCGACATGGCCACCCTCACCGGCGGCCAGGTCGTCAGCGAGGCGATCGGCCTCAAGCTCGACTCCATCGGGCTGGACGACCTCGGCCGCGCCCGCCGCATCACCGTCGACAAGGACGCCACCACCATCGTCGACGGCGAGGGCTCCGCCGACGACGTCAGCGCCCGGATCAACCAGATCAAGGTCGAGATCGAGAACTCCGACTCCGACTGGGACCGGGAGAAGCTGCAGGAGCGCCTCGCCAAGCTGGCCGGGGGCGTCTGCGTGCTGCGCGTCGGCGCCGCCACCGAGGTGGAGCTGAAGGAGAAGAAGCACCGCCTGGAGGACGCCATCTCGGCGACCCGCGCGGCCATCGAGGAGGGCATCGTCTCCGGCGGCGGCAGCGCGCTCGTGCACGTCGCCAAGGAGGGCTTCGAGACGCTCGGGCTGTCCGGCGACGAGGCCACCGGCGCGGAGGCCGTCCGCAAGGCGCTCGCCGAGCCGCTGCGCTGGATCGCCGAGAACGCCGGCCAGGAGGGCTACGTCGTCGTCTCCAAGGTGCAGGCGCTGAAGCCGGGCAACGGCTACAACGCCGCCACCGACGAGTACGGCGACCTGGTCGCCCAGGGCGTCATCGACCCGGTTAAGGTGACCCGCTCCGCGGTGACCAACGCCGCCTCGATCGCGGGCATGCTCCTCACCACCGAGGCGCTCGTGGTCGACAAGCCGGAGGAGGAAGAGGCCACCGCCGGCGGCGGTCACGGACACGGCCACGGGCACGGCCACTGATCCGCTTCTGATCGCCCCGCCGGGCGCGGGCGAGCGGCTCGCCCCGCCTGGTGATCATCGACAGGCCCCCGTCCCATGGACGGGGGCCTCGTCATTTCTGTGGGCGACCTGTGGATAACCGGGCACGGGGCGCAGCGGACAGACCGCGATGCGTAGTATCCCCAGGGTTCGTCCAGCACTGTGACCATTCTGTTGTACTCGGCGGTGGAGACACGCCCGGGACTGCTGGGCATCATGCTTGACGTGACCGAGGGAAGCTACGCCGGGACCATGACCGCGCGCACTGCCGAACCCTCGGGAGGGCTCGCCCCTCCAGCCCACGACACCGGCCGTGGGATTCGGGTGCTGCGCGCGGCGAAGGCCGCCGACGGCGATCTCAGGGAATTGACCAACCTCGCCGTCCAGGGCGACCCGGGGGCCATCGAGGCGCTCATCGGCGAAGTGCGGCCGATGATCGTCCGGTACTGCCGGGCCCGGCTCGGCCGGGTCTCCGGGCAGTACCACATCGCGGACGACGTGGCCCAGGAGGTCTGCATCGCCGTCCTGTCCGCCCTGCCCCGCTACCGGGACATGGGGCGGCCGTTCGCGTCCTTCGTCTTCGGCATCGCCGCCCACAAGATCGCGGACGCGCTGCGCAGCGCCGTCCGCGCGGCCGTGCCCACCGAGGACCTCCCGGACGGGCCGGACGACCGGCCCGGGCCGGAGGAGACGGTCGTCCGCTACATCGAGGCGCAGCGCGCCCGCGACCTGCTCACCCGCCTGCCCGAGCACCAGCGCGAACTCGTGCTGCTCCGGGTGGTGGCGGGCCTGTCCGCCGAGGAGACGGGGAACGTCCTCGGCATGTCCGCGGGGGCGGTACGGGTCGCGCAGCACCGGGCCCTCGCCCGGCTCCGGGCCATGGCCAGAGAGGAGTCGATCGCTTGACGGAGCGAGGCCCCCGAACCGGCTCAGGGGGCGCCCCGGGTCCGGCCGGGCCCTCGACCTCCGGCGGCCCCCCGGGCGCGGCGACACTCCCCACCGCCGACCTCAGCGCGGTACGGCGCAGCGACGCGATCATCGAGTCCCTGGCGGCGTGGCGGCTCACCGTCCCGTCGGCGACGGTTCCTGAAGCGCCCTCACCTGCGGAGACGTCCGAATCCCCGAGCCCGTGCGGTGCTTCGGCCCCGGCGCCGCTGGAGCCCGCGGGTGCCGCGGGCGCCGCGGCGGAGCGCTCCGGGAGCGAGTGCGGGCGAGGACGGCAGGCCGACGAGCGGGGACGGCAGGCCGACGAGCCCGATCCCGCCGTGCGGCTGCTGCGGGCGCTGATCATCGACGTGGACGACCAGGGCTCGGAGTCCGAGCCCGCGCCGCCGCCGCCGTCCGGTCCCGGGACGGGGCCGCGGCGGCGCGGCCCCCGCACGATCGTGGCGCTCGGCGTCGCCGGGGCCGTCCTCGCGGGCAGCGGGGTCGCGGCGGCGGGCGGCGCGGCCGCCGACCACCCCGCCGCGTCGTCGTCGCAGGCCCCGCGCGTGACCGGGGTCGCCGACGGGGCGGAGAAGCAGGCCGGCGGCGACATCGAGGCCGTGGCCGAGCGGCGGCGGCCCCCGGTCGTCCGCCCCCTGCCGGAACGGCCCGCGACGCGCAAGCCGGCGCGGGAGTACGACCCGATCAGGACGCGCCCGCGGTACCCGTTCCCGGACCGTCCGCGCTTCCGCCGTCCGGCCGACGACGACCGTCCCCCGCCCCTCGGGACCTTCCCGATGCGCGGTTCGGACGACCCGTACCCCGGCGGCAACGGCTGGCCCGGCTTCGCCGACCCGAACGAACGTCCCCAGAAGCGCTTCGACCAGTACCGCGACCCTTACTCGGACCCGTACTCCGGCCGCGACTGACCTCCGCCCCGGCAAAGGCCGCCCCGGCATAGCCCTCCTGGCGGAGGCGTCCCGGCGGAGGCCGTCCTGGCATAGGCCGTCCTGGCGGAGGCCGTCCTGGCGGAGGCCGTCCCGGAACGAGTCGTCTAGGCAGAGTCTCCAGGCTCAGCGGGCAGGTCGCCTGGGCGGGGCGCCGGGACGCCGCGCGGATACGTCCGCGCGGTCAGTTGTCGTCGTGGCCCTCTTCGCTGTCGATCACGCCGTCGACGTAGCCGCGGGCGTACTCCCAGCTCACGTAGTCGACCGGGTCGGGGGCGAGGGCGGGCTCGTGGACGCGGGGGAGCCCCTGGTCGAGCAGGTGGCGCAGGTTGCCGTGCAGCAGCTCCCAGTCGATGTAGTGGAGCTTGCCGCAGTCTCCGCAGTCGACGGTCAGCCCGCGCACGCCGAGCGGCTCCAGCAGGGCACGGAAGACCTCCAGGTCGGCGAGGTCGGCCAGCACGTCCTCCCGCTCCGTCACGCTGAGCGGAGCGGTGTCGTCGCCGAGGTCGCCGAGCGCCGCCGCCGGATCCTCCGGGTCTCCGGCGAACGGGTCGATCGGAGCGTCGTCGTGCACACCCCCACGCTACTGCTCCGCGCCCGGAGTGGTGCACCCCCCTGTCTCCTCTGTGCGCGAACAATCACGCGGAGTCAACGCCGGGAGGGGATGGACGGGGGAATCGACGGGAGCGTCCCGCGTGTTGGGAGATGTCACGAAGACCACGCGGCCGTGCCGCGCAACGGGCCGTCCCGGCGCGGGGTGAGCCCCTACCATGGGAACAGGGTCCACCATGACCTGGCCCGATGCCGCCACCACCACGGGAAGGTAGTCATGAACCCCGCCGCCGAGTCCGACAAGTTCCTCCCCCAGGGCCTGACCTTCGACGACGTGCTCCTGCTCCCGGGGTACTCCGATCTCCAGCCCGGCGAGGCCGACACGTCGACCCGGCTCACCCGCCGGATCTCGCTGCGCATCCCGCTCGTCTCCGCGGCCATGGACACGGTGACCGAGGCCCGCACGGCGGTCGCGATGGCGCGCCAGGGCGGCATCGGCGTGCTGCACCGCAACATGCCGATCGAGGAGCAGGCCGACCAGGCCGACCGGGTGAAGCGCTCCGAGGCCGGGATGATCACCAACCCGGTGACCTGCCTGCCGGACGCGACGCTCGCCGACGTCGAGGAGCTGTGCGCCCACTACCGGATCTCCGGCGTCCCGGTGACCGACGTCCGGGGCGTGCTGGTCGGCATCGTGACCAACCGGGACATGCGCTTCGAGTCCGACCCGGCCCGTCCCGTCCGCCAGGTGATGACGCCGATGCCGCTGGTCACGGCCCCGGTGGACGTGACGCGCGACGAGGCGTTCCGGCTGCTCGCGGGCAACAAGGTCGAGAAGCTCCCGCTGGTGGACGCCGACGGACGCCTCAAGGGCCTGATCACCACCAAGGACTTCACCAAGAGCGAGCAGTACCCGCACTCCACCAAGGACGCCGACGGGCGCCTGCTCGTCGCCGCCGCGGTCGGCGTCGGCGAGGACGCGATCAAGCGCGCCCGCGCGCTCATCGAGGCGGGCGCCGACGTGATCGTCGTGGACACGGCGCACGGCCACTCCAAGGGCGTCGCCGACACGATCGCCACGATCAAGGCGAGCGCGCGGGTCGAGGTCGTCGGCGGCAACATCGCCACCTACGCGGGCGCGAAACTGCTGGTGGACGCGGGCGCCGACGCGGTCAAGGTCGGCGTCGGGCCGGGCTCGATCTGCACCACCCGGATTGTCGCGGGCGTCGGCGTCCCGCAGCTCACCGCGATCTCCGAGGCGGCCCGCGCGGCGCGGGAGGCGGGCGTCCCGGTGATCGGCGACGGCGGCCTCCAGTACTCGGGCGACATAGCGAAGGCCCTGGTCGCGGGCGCCGACACGGTGATGCTCGGGTCGCTGCTCGCCGGGGTGGAGGAGTCGCCGGGCGAGCTGATCTTCGTCCACGGCAAGCAGTACAAGTCGTACCGGGGCATGGGCTCGCTCGGCGCGATGCGCAACCGGGAGCGCGGCGCGTCGTTCTCGAAGGACCGGTACGCGCAGGCCGACGTGTCCGCCGAGGAGAAGCTGATCCCGGAGGGCGTCGAGGGCCAGGTGCCGTACCGCGGGCCGCTCGCCAACGTCGCGCACCAGCTCGTCGGCGGGCTGCACCAGTCGATGTGGTACGCGGGCACCCGCACGATCCCCGAGCTCCAGGAGCGCGGCCAGCTCATGCGCATCAGCGCGGCCGGCCTGCGCGAAAGCCACCCCCACGACATCCAGATGACCGTAGAGGCCCCCAACTACCAGGGCCGCTAAGCCCCAAGCCCAGGCCCGGTAAGGCCCCAGGCAGGCTGACGCGTCCAATCGCCGGAGCGGTTGAGGTCCCAAGCGCCTTCGCGCGGCTTCGCGGCGTCGACCGGTCGTTCGTCCGGGGGAACGCGGTAGCCCGGTGTGTCCGGGGCTGACGTAAGCTCGTCCGGGGCTCGTTCCCGCCGCCTGCGGGAACACCGGACCACGTGGAGGAAGGGCGCAGTGGCTGCTGAGGTGGAGATCGGCCGGGGCAAGAGCGGCCGGCGGGCGTACGCCTTCGACGACATCGGCATCGTGCCGTCGCGGCGGACGCGCGACCCCGAGGAGGTCAGCGTCGCCTGGCAGATCGACGCCTACCGGTTCGACATCCCGCTGGTCGTCGCCCCGATGGACAGCGTCGTCAGCCCGGCCACCGCGATCGCGGTCGGACGGCTCGGCGGGCTCGCCGTCCTCGACCTCGAAGGGCTGTGGACGCGCTACGAGAACCCCGAGCCGCTGCTCGCCGAGATCGCCTCGCTGGACACCGTCCGCGCCACCCAGCGCCTCCAGGACATCTACACCGAGCCGATCAAGGAGGAGCTGATCGGCCGCCGGATCGCCGAGGTCCGCGAAGCCGGGGTGACCGTCGCGGCGCGGCTGTCGCCGCAGCGCACCGCCCAGTTCCACAAGGCCGTGATCGACGCGGGCGTCGACCTGTTCGTCATCCGCGGGACGACCGTGTCCGCCGAGCACGTGTCGAGCCGCGCCGAGCCGCTGAACCTCAAGCAGTTCATCTACGACCTGGACGTCCCCGTCATCGTCGGCGGCTGCTCCACGTACACGGCCGCGCTGCACCTGATGCGCACCGGCGCGGCCGGGGTGCTCGTCGGGTTCGGCGGCGGGTCCGGGCACACGACGCGGACCGTCCTCGGCGTCGCCGTCCCGATGGCGACCGCCGTCGCCGACGTCGCCGCCGCCCGCCGCGACTACATGGACGAGTCCGGCGGACGCTACGTCCACGTCATCGCCGACGGCGGGATGGTCAACAGCGGCGACATCGCGAAGGCGTTCGCGTGCGGGTCCGACGCGGTCATGGTCGGCTCCCCGTTCGCCCGCTCCACCGAGGCGCCGGGACGCGGCTACCACTGGGGCAGCGAGGCGCACCACGGCGACGTCCCGCGCGGCACCCGCCTCGAACTCGGCACGATCGGCACGATGGAGCAGATCCTGTTCGGCCCGTCCCGGGTCGCGGACGGCTCGATGAACCTGATAGGCGCGCTGCGCCGCGCGATGGCGACATCCGGATACACGGAGCTCAAGGAGTTCCAGCGGGTGCAGGTCGTGGTGGCCCACCGCAAGTCGAGCGACTGAGAGCGAACCCACCCAGAATTGGTCGTTCCGAGTGTGGGGCCTTCCCTACTCTTGGGTAGGTAACGCTCGGAAACCGACCGCTGTGGGGGGAATCGCGATGACGGGATCACCTGTGACGGGGCTGGGCACCTCCCGGCTGGGTCCGGCCGAACGGGCGGCGTCGCTCGATCGGATGGCCCGCGAGGAGTTCGACGTCGTCGTGGTGGGCGGCGGCATCGTCGGAGCGGGCGCGGCGCTCGACGCGGCGACCCGGGGCCTGTCCGTCGCGGTGGTCGAGGCACGGGACTTCGCCTCGGGGACGTCGTCGCGGTCGTCCAAGCTGATCCACGGCGGGCTGCGGTACCTGGAGCAGTACAACTTCGACCTCGTCCGGGAGGCGCTCACCGAGCGCGGCCACCTGCTCCAGCAGATCGCGCCGCACCTGGTGCGTCCCGTCCCGTTCATCCTGCCGACCACGCACCGCGTGTGGGAGCGCGCGTACTTCGGCGCGGGCGTGGCGCTGTACGACGTGCTGGCGTTCCAGATGGGGAACACGCGGGGCGTCCCGCACCACCGGCACCTGAGCCGGCGCGGCGCGCTGCGGCTCGCGCCGTCCCTGCGCAAGGACGCCTTCGTCGGCGCCATCCAGCTCTGGGACGCGCAGGTCGACGACGCCCGCTTCGTCATGACGGCGCTGCGCACGGCCGCCGAGTACGGGGCGCAGATCGCGTCCCGCACCCAGTGCCTCGGCTTCCTGCGCGAGGGCGAGCGCGTGACTGGCCTGCGCATCCGCGACCTTGAGGGCAACACGACCAGCGAGGTGCGCGCCAAGCAGGTCGTCAACGCCACCGGCGTCTGGACGGACGACATCCAGCAGCTCGTCGGCGGGCGCGGGCAGATCCACGTGAAGGCGTCCAAGGGGATTCACCTCGTCGTCCCGAAGGACCGCATCCACTCCGCGACCGGCATCCTCCTGCGCACGGAGAAGTCGGTCCTGTTCGTGATCCCGTGGGGACGGCACTGGATCATCGGCACGACCGACACGGCCTGGGACCTCGACAAGGCCCACCCCGCCGCGTCGAAGGCCGACATCGACTACGTCCTGGACCACGTGAACTCCGTCCTCACCACGCCCCTCACTCACGACGACGTCGAGGGCGTGTACGCGGGGCTGCGGCCTCTGCTCACCGGCGAGACCGAGGAGACGTCGAAGCTCTCCCGCGAGCACGTCGTCGCGCACCCCGTGCCCGGGTTGGTCCTGGTGGCGGGCGGCAAGTACACGACGTACCGGGTCATGGCCAAGGACGCCATCGACGCCGTCGCGCACGGTCTCGACGGGAAGATCCCCGAGTCGTGCACGGACCGCGTCCCCCTCGTCGGCGGGGACGGCTTCCAGGCCATGTGGAACGCGCGGCACCGGCTGGCGTCCCGCTCGGGCCTGCACGTCGCCCGCATCGAGCACCTCCTCCGCCGCTACGGGACGCTCGTGGACGACCTCCTCGCCCTGATCGCCGAGAAGCCCGACCTCGGCAAGCCGCTCGCCGGGGCCGAGGACTACCTGCGCGCCGAGATCGTCTACGCCGCGTCGCACGAGGGCGCCCGGCACCTGAACGACGTCCTCGCCCGCCGGACCCGCATCTCCATCGAGACCTGGGACCGCGGCGTCGGCGTCGCGCAGGAGGCCGCCGACCTGCTCGGCCCCGTCCTCGGCTGGTCCAAGAAGCAGCGCGACCGCGAGATCGAGTACTACCGCAAGCGCGTCGAAGCCGAACGCGCCTCCCAGACCCAGGAAGACGACCAGGAAGCCGACGCCCGCCGCCGCGGCGCCCCCGACATCGTCCCCACCACGGCCCCCTAACCCACCGCCGACCATCGGGCCAGAACTGGTGACCACGCCTCCGTAGCTCTGAGCCGATCGCCGGGCAGCCGGGCTGGTGACCACAGCCCGCCCTATGGTTCTGGGTCGATCGTCGGGCTGGGACTGGTGACCATGACCCCGTAGCTCTGGGCCGATCGTCGAGCGGCCGGGCTGGTGACCACAGCCCGCCCTATGGTTCTGGGTCGATCGTCGGGCTGGGACTCGTGGCCACGGCCCCGTGGCTCTGAGTCGATCGCCGGGCGGCCGGGCTGGTGACCACAGCCCGCCCTATAGCTTTGGGCCGATCGTCGGGCTGGGACTGGTGACCATGACCCCGTAGCTCTGGGCCGATCGTCGAGCGGCCGGGCTGGTGACCACAGCCCGCCCTATGGTTCTGGGTCGATCGTCGGGCTGGGACTCGTGGCCACGGCCCCGTGGCTCTGAGTCGATCGCCGGGCGGCCGGGCTGGTGACCACAGCCCGCCCTAT